>JAWLDA010000011.1:0-141287 GCA_041686855.1 Limnochordia bacterium | reverse complement strand
GTGGTAGCGTCAGTGGACACCAGTGCATCGGGTATTCGCTATTCAGTTGTCAAGGTTCGATGAGTCAAAGTGTGGGTTTACTCACACAGGCTCCTAGCTGGGTTTTAAGTTTGGCGACTTCCACGCCCTCGCTCCGACACCGTTAGCCGCGGCTCCGACGTCGCGGTAGGGCGATGTCGGCCTTTGGGTGATTCTAACCGCCAGGTTTGTCGAATGTTGTCGAATGGTGTCGAATTCGGCCTGATTCTCAGAAACGTCTCTTGGAAGCCGCGTTCCACATGGCTCCTGATACCAGTCCCAACGCGATTCCCATTGCTAAGTCGTGAACAGCCAAGCTCGTTCTCATCTGGTCAAGAACGATTCCTGCAGCAATGGCCAGTATCAGGATGACCCCAATTGCAACGCCCATACGACCACCACTCCCATCAGACGTTGTAGCGCCAAATAAAAAAACCACCGAGGGTAGCCTCTGTGGTTCACACGCTGCCTCTCTTCGCTTCGCCGACGAGGTTAACTGACGGGCTAGAGGTGAAGAGTCCTCCGATCGGCTACTTTACAGTCCCCACGGAGGACTGTCCCGATGTAGTCGATCTACGCCCCAGGGTGATGGTTCCCCCGTTGTCCAAAGTGGACATTAGGCTATGTTTAGTTTTGAAGCCCACGGTGATCGGGGGCCGTTATTGCGTTCTCCCGGGATCGGGGATGCCCAACAGACTGAGCGAATCCCGATGAATCATCTCTTCGATAGCGTCAAGATCGAGTCGAGGGAAGTTGGTCTCTGTGACCATCTGACTGAGATTACGCAGGCCTTCGATGCTCTCGTCGACAGTCGTATACGGATTGTCGCTACCAAAGAGAATTTTGTGCCACACGCCTTACTCCTGCACCAACATCAAACTAGGGGTTCAAACTCGGGATGGTTTGGGGACAAACTGTGTAGTGACCCCCGTAAAGTCAACACTTTAAGCGGCGTTTTTACGGAGTGTTTGGAGCTCCCGATATCGCCGGGGCGATCGGTAGCCCAGACGTGAGTGCATTCGCTCGTCGTTGTAAAACCTGATCCATTCAGTAACCACTTGTTCCGCCTGTTCGAAGCTTTCGAAGCGGTGATGCCATACACATTCTTCTTTGAGACTACGAAAAAAGCGTTCGACGATGGCATTTCCTTGAGGCGAGCGATACGGTGTGTACGTCAGCTCCATTCCAAGCCGGTCGACCTCGCTCAAGAAAGCTCTTGCACCGAACTGAGACCCGTTGTCGGCTCGAATTTGCAAGTCATTAGGCACCGCCTGGGGCGTTCCAAACCGGGTCGCAATGGCCTCGTCCAACGCTTCCCTGGCACGCTCGGCTTTGGCATTAAGGCTGAATCGTATACCGACACACTCACGGTCACAATGATCTACGATCGCAAACAGGTTGGCCCAGCCGTCCCGTCCACACCAGATTTTTGTGTAGGGTCGAACCGCGGCGCGGTACCAGCCTTTCAGCCGGCCCGTTTCCTCGGCCCGCCCTCCGAACCGGACTTGCGCGTCTCCGCGCATCCGGCTCTCCGCAATATCATGCCGATGGGTAGGTCCCCGCGCTTTCAAGAGTTGGGGCATCCCAGTGGGAAACGATCTTCTTGCCCCGAAACCGGTAGCGGGTGACCGGTACCGAGGACGGGTCAAAGAGTGCACATCCCTCCACTACGATCGTCCAACTCCCTTTAATAAAGCGTCTACGAAGAGCCTTCCATGAAAGGCCGTCGTGACGTTTACGGAGCCAGTTGGCGACTCGACGCCAGGCATAGAAGCTAAGGTAACTGAACGTTCGCTTCGACACCCCGTGCCTGAAGTAGTTGCACCATCCTCGCATCACTGAATTGATACTGAGGAGCAATCTCCGAGGTGGAATCGGAATTGACCGATGTGTCAGCCATCGCACCTTCTGTTTCACGGATTTTACCGCCCGTTGAGACGGATAGGTATAGATGTGACGCTTTGTACTTCCTCGTTTGAGCCTTCGTTGAATGTGAAAGCCCAAGAAGTCGAACCCCTCGTCAAGGTGCACGACCCGAGTCTTAGCCTCCGAAAGTCGCAAACCCATTGGCGATAACGCCAGCGCCACGTCTGTTCGTAACGCTACGGCGTGTTCCCGGGTTCCTGCAACCATCACCACAAAGTCATCAGCGTATCGGATGAGGCGGTAGGTCGCGCCTCCTCGCTTTCGGAGGGTCTTTCGCCGTGTACTAGAGCCCATTGCCTCCCACGCCCCTTCAAAGTAGTCGTCCAGGGCAGATAACGCAATGTTTGCTAGCAGGGGCGATAGAATCCCGCCTTGCGGGGTACCCGTGATGGTGGTCTCAGAAGTTCCCGCTTCGGTGAGGACTCCCGCTTTGAGGAACGCCTTGATTAAGGTGAGGACTCGCTTGTCGCCAATGCGACGCCTGATCCGTTGCATCAAGGCTGTGTGGTCGATTGAGTCGAAACACCCCTCAATGTCCGCCTCAAGCACCCATTCGTAAGTACGTGAACCCAGATAGTGAATCTCGGCGATCGCATCCTGGGCTCGCCGTTTGGGTCGAAACCCGTACGAGGATGTAAAGAAGTCCGCTTCGAAGATGGGTTCTAGTAGAAGCTTTAGAGAGGCCTGTACAACTCGATCGTGCACTGTTGGAATTCCCAGGCGTCGACGTTTTGTTGTGCCTGGCTTGGGAATCATCCGCTCCCGTACCGGTTGAGGCTGGAATGTACGACTCTTAAGTTCGTGGCGCAGATTCTCCAGGAACCCGATCGATCCGATGTCATGCATTTCGATCAATCGAACGGTTTTTCCATCCACCCCGGCCGATCGTGCACCCTTGTTCGCCTTGACTTGTTCCCACGCGATGGTGAGAAAAGCAGGGTCGTAGACGAGGTTGTAGAGGTCATCGAATTGCCGTTCCTCTTCGCGTCTCGCCCATCGGTGTAGCTTGGTCTGAATCTCTAGTACCCGGTCCCACGCTAGATTAGATGTGGGCCATAGTGCGTCCGTATTCACAGACGTCCTCCTAGCATGACAGTACGTTTGCTACGATATTGCTGCCTGCCTTCGCCATGTGGGCGGCTTTCCCGTCCTCGGACTACTATGCAGGCTCCGCCCCGCATGGCTCCTTCAGTTGACGACGCACCTGCCCCTGCTGTGGTACCAAGGGCGGCGCCATGCGGTTCCTACGTTCACTGTCAAACCGGTTGACGGGGTAGGTGTCCAGCTATGTCCCTGTGACATCGTCACGGATACGCCGCAGGCTTTCTCCGTGACCTCCCTATCAGCGACCTCAACCGATTCGGGAGTCGCCCTCCTCGGGCGTGCATCACAGCCCAGCCCATATCCGCCAGGTTGGAGCTGGTGGGTTCCTTTTAGAGACTTTAAGACACTGGTTCCTTGCGTACACCTTCCCGTCTTGCTTGCCGGACCCGGCCCATCTGGCAGTTCTGAGCCGTCCCGTCGTTGTCGGGGCTGCTGACCGTCCGCACCTGCGTCTCCAGGGTTGGACTGCCCCCAGCTTCTCAAGGGTTGCTGCGACAATCCTTGGGTGGAGTCTCTCATCCCCACTCGGTCTTACAGCGCTTCGTAGCGCACGAGGTCGATGCCCCAAAGCAGATCTGAGTCGTTTACCTCTACTCGGCCAAGATGGGGTCGACGGACGGCGTGGTACCGTTTCACCTTAACCTGTAAACCGTGGAGCTGCATGAGGCGTTGAACTCGTTTGCGATTAATAACAATGGGATCGACACCAAAGCGTAACAGTGCCCAGATTCGTCGGTACCCGTAGTCCGGGAAACGCTTTGCAAGGGCCTTGATCCGGTCAACGAGTTGCTGCTCGTCCGGGGCGTTCGTGGCTGCACGCCGCTTGACAGGTCGGCTCAATGCCTTGTAAAAGGCACTGCGTGAGATTCCCATCACGCGACAGACAAGCTCCACCGGATAATGGCTCGCCTCACGTTGGTAGAACGCTACGACTTCTTCCGCCGTTTGGCGATCCACTCCGTTTTTTTTTGATACAATTCGTTCTCCATGGTGAGACGCCCAATGGCTCGCTGAGCCTGTCGCAAGTCCTTTTCGAGCTCAGCTTCACGGGCACTGCGTCCACCATGGGTGAGGCTCTCTTCGCCGCCTTGGAGCATGGCCTCTTGCCATTCGTAGTACATGGATTGGGTGATCCCATGCCGTCGACAAATCTCAGAGATCGACTCTTGGCCTTTCAGGCCCTCAAGGACCACCTCGAGTTTGACCTTGGCCGTCCACCGACGCCGCTTTTCGGAGGGCTGCTTTTTCTCACTCATCACTGTCACTCCCGTTATGGGTGTATTCGACGAGCGAGCCCATCCTCCGTTACGCCAGTGTCAACCACTTGATGGGGTCAGTATAACTGCTTGTTCCTGGCTTTATGTGATTGTACGCGCTCCGGCTCGAGGTAATGGTCGGGGAAATGTGAGTGTGAATGTCGATGATCATAGTGCGCGAGAAACTCAACAGTCTGATTTGAACTCCTTTCAAAGGAATTCGGTGTTTTGCGAACTAAATCCCGCTATCAATTGCCGAAAGGGGACGAGAGCATGGACGAGGTTCGCATTGGAGTGATCGGCGTTGGCTTGATCGGGAAGAGCCACTTGCGGGGCTACGCCGAGATTGAGGGTGCCCGTGTGGTAGCCGTTGCCGACGTCAACGAAACCGAGGCACGCCGTGTGGCTGAGGAGCACAACGTACCGGACGTAACGACCGATTTTCGCAGTCTGCTTGCGCGGGACGATATTGAAGCGGTCGACGTCTGCTTACACAACAATCTCCATGCACCTGTCACGATCAAAGCGTTGGAGGCGGGGAAAGACGTTTACTGCGAAAAGCCGATTGCCGGCAGTTACGCCGACGGAGCGGCGATGGTCGAGGCGGCCGAGCGGACGGGGCAGAAGCTTCACATTCAGATCGGGACGCTCTACCGTCAAGAAGTGCGGGCTGCTAAGGCGATCATCGACGGGGGCGGACTTGGTAACATCTTTCACGCTCGATCGACGGGGTGGCGACGACGGGGACGTCCCTTCGTCGACGGATACGGCACCTCGCACTTTGTCAAAAAAGAGGTTGCAGGCGGTGGCGCGCTCTACGACATGGGTGTGTACCACATTTCTGAGCTCATTTACCTATTGGGAATCCCCCAGGTGGAACGGGTGAGCGGCAAGGTGTATCAGGAGATGGAGATGGACGAGGAACGCAAGGCGCAGAGTGGATTTAACGTGGAGGAGATCGGCGTGGGCCTCGTGCGTTTCGCCGACGGACTCACGATGGATATCATCGAGGCCTGGGCGGTGCACCTCGGGAAGTTTGAGGGTAGTAGTATCATCGGTTCCAAAGGCGGCGTCCGCCTTGATCCCTTCAATTATTTCACTACCTCGTGGGATTTGGACATGGACTGCACCGTCGACCTTGAAGCGATGAAGCGGCGGGAGCGACTGCTCGATCGTGACGGAGGCGCTTACCGCAGTAGTCAGGCGCACTGGGTTGCAGCGCTGCAGGGACGCGTGCCGCTTCTGCCATCCGCGGAGGTTGCTTTGCGCACGATGCTTATTCAAGAGGGAATGTACATGTCGGATCGTCTCGGCCGCGAGGTGAGCGCAGATGAAGTGATCGAGGGCTCAGTCTCCACGGCGGTGCACGTGTAGGAAAGGAGAGGGGAAGCGTTTATGCAGTTGTGGATGGACGTCATGCGCGACATCGAACACATCTTGGACGATCACGAAGCCCTCTTTGACGCGTGGGAGGCAGGGGGTGTGGACGGGCTTGTCATCGGTCCGATGCAGTTTGAGGCGGCCAAGCTGCTGCCCGGCCACCCACGCGGGTTCAAGCCGGGCCGAGGGATTGCTACGTTCGACCCAAACCCGGCTGTCTACCAACGGTTCGGTGTAACTCCGCCCCCGCCGCCTGAGGCGGACCCCGAGAAACGCAGAAAGCTTGAGAACGCGCTGACCGCTGCCAAGGAGCGTGGTTGGTCTTTGTGGATCTACCAGCCCTCAGTTGGCGCGGGACCGGGAGGGGAGGGTCACATACTTGCGGACGAGCAAAGGCAGGCAGCCGCCTGCGCTCGGATGGTCGATACCCTTGAGCACTATCCTATGGTTGACGGCGCCGTGATGGACGGGCCGGAGTGGGGTTACGAAATCGCACCCCACCACATGGATCACCGCTCGTACATCTTTAACGATCTGCCTGAATCGATCGCTCCCCTGTGTCGACGACTCGGTTACGATTACGAGGCGCTGGTACAGGCCAAAGACCGACTGTATGAGAGGCTGCACACACTTTCGCCCAACTCCTTGCGACGCAGCGAACACGGGGGGCTCCTGGGCGCCATTCAACTCTTAGGCGATGATCCGAACCTTTTCGCTTGGCTCGCGTTCCGCAAGGCCTCCCTCACGGCCTACTTTCGTGGCGTACGCGCCACGCTCGACCAGGTGATGAGTCGGCCGATTCGTCTGGGTGTTGGGCCGCGCTCGGCTGCCTTTGCGCCACTTTGCGGTTACGATTTTCCTGCTCTGGCAGAGTGTATGGACACGCTCCTGCCCAAGCATTACTTCTGGCACAGGGGCTTCGACGGCATGGTGGGTACGGTGTACCGTTACGTGCAAACCCTGGTCGAGTGGAATCCGGGGCTGTCGGATCGAGACGCCCTAAGCGTCGTCGAGGCCCTCTTTGGCCTGCGCTTCCCAGGAGTATCATCCCGAGCCGACCTCGAGCATGCCCTCACACCGGAGTTTTTCAAAGAGATCGTCGCCCAGGAGACTCGCAAAGCGCTGGCGGCAGTCGACGACCCTGAACGGATCGTGCCATGGCTGGAGGCAGGGCGGACCCCCCACAACGGGGACCCAATCACCGCCGCTCAACTCGATCACCTCTTGGACGCGGCCCAGGGCGCGGGACTGAGGCGCTTCCTTTACCATCACCACGGTAACCTCACCCCAGCGGAATGGTCTGTGATAAGTCGTCGTTGCGGCGAGGCGTGGGATCCCATGAGCAGTCCGTATACGCCGCCCGACGAGTCGGTGTTGTAAAAGAGGGGCATGTACGCGGTGTGTCAAACTTGGTGAGACGGGCTTGAAGTCTTTGCAGGTCATGGGAGGAATTGTTGACTTGACGTATCGCGTGGGGATTATTGGGTGTGGCCGAATGGCCGGCACAATTGACGACGAGATCACGGGTTCCCACCCCGACTTTAAACTGCCGTACGGTCACGCCGGGGCGTACAAGGCCGTTCCCGAGACGGAGATCGTGGCGGCGGCGGACATCAACGCCGAACAGCTAAACTCCTGGTGCGACCGGTTTGAGGTTCCCAGTCGGTACACCGACTACCGGGAGATGATCGAAAAGGAGAACCTCGACATCGTTAGCGTCACCGTTCCGGCGCTCTACCGAGCTGAGCCGCTTCTCTTTGCAGCAGAGAACGGCGTGCGGGGCATATACTCCGAGAAGGCGCTGTGTGCGTCGCCGGAGGAGACCGACGCCATCGTCGACGCATGTCGGCGCAACAAGGTTCAGATTGTTTACGGCGCCATGCGGCGTTATTGGAACGGTGTCGAGAAGGCGCGTATGTTAATCGAGTCCGGCGAGTTGGGTGATCCACGAGCAGTCATCTTTGGCGCGACAAACGTCTTTCACACAGGCTCGCACTTTGTCGACGTCGGTCTCTACCTCCTTGGCGACGCCAAGGCGACTCGAGTGCAGGCGACGCTGCGCGATCCTGAGATCGTTGAAGTCGACGGCAAAGTTCGAGTGGAGAAGGATCCGGGAGTCGTCTCAGCGGTCATTCAGCTGGAGAACGGCGCAAGGCTGGTGTTTACGGATCTACTGTACGGCGAAGCAGAGATTACGTGCACGAAGGGGTATATTCGCACGTCAGGCGACTTTGCCCGCTATGCGGTGCAGCGCAGCCTGGGTGGAAAGTCTCGTCAAACGGAGGAGGTCGAGTTCCCGTCGTTCGAGGGGCGTAGTTCGACGATGGCGATCATTCGCGACCTGATTCGTGCCATTGAGACCGGAGAGCCCGGGAGGAGCAATATCGACGTGATTCAAAACGGGATGGAACTCTCGTTTGCGATGGTCGAATCGCACTTGCGCGGCGGTGCTACGGTGGACGTCCCGATCGAGAACCGCGGCATGTGGGTGAACTCGAAGTAGCCCCAGGTACGGTGTGACAAGGGTCACTTCGGGGAGAAGCCCCTTCGCATACACTGATCTCAATGGAGTGTGGCAAGGGACAAAAACTAAAATACTCCCCGCCCCTAACAACGTCGTTTGCCCGCTCTAATCATGCACGGACACGACGAAAGGACTGCCTTCTGGCGGTCCTTCGTCGTTGTATGAGAGGCGCGAAGAGAGGGTCCTTAAACGTTTCCAAGACTAAAGGCGCTCGTCAGTGATTAAGAGTCGTCCCGGGGGCCGCCGCTCTGACCGCGCCGATTTCGCATGACGAGGCGGGCTTCCGTGCGGTCCTCGATGCGATTCTGGCACTGATCGCAGAGGCCTCTTTTGTACCCAAAACGTGAGCGAATTCGCTGGTCACACAATCTGCAGAAGGTCATGGCAATCCCCAATCCTTTCCGAGTCAAATGGTGCAGTTCTAGAGCCAATTCCCTGTCTCTTTTATCACTATAGCATTTAAATATGGCAAATTTGTTTCCGAAGTGTTAAGAATTGAGGGTTGTGTTTCATGGATCTAGGGATGCCCTACAGCCAGCATGGAGGGTTTCAAGACCGCGTGGGCGTACCCCATGTTGGGAGGAATGAATATTGAGAGTCTTGTTGAATCAAAGGGTTCCTGTTGAACCGGGTATCACACTTGCGACGGACGTGTATCGTCCCGAAGGCCCTGGCGCTCATCCCGTCATCGTAATGCGGACTCCATACCATCGCAAAGGCCAGTTGGGAATCGCCTCCCAGTTTGTCCGGCGCGGGTATGCGTTTGTCGCCCAGGATTGCCGTGGCAAATACGACTCTGACGGTGTGTTTGAGCCCTTAGTCTACGAAGCCAACGACGGACAAAAGCTCCTCGACTGGGTTGCCAATCAATCGTGGTGCAACGGTCGTATCGGCCTGTGGGGGCGGAGTTACCCTGGGATCGTCCAAGTGCCCGCCGCGTCCGGGGGACACGAAGCGCTTCGCTGCATGGCACCCTCCGTGACGCCGGGCTCGTGGTTCAACGATTGGATTCGCTACGACGGATGTTTTGCCCATGCCAACATGATACGGTGGCTCCTGCAGCACGCCACGGTACGCACGCAGCCGTCCGTCGATCACTTTGAATGGAGCAGTCTCTTCCAATCTCGCACCCTCTCTGACGTCGCGGACCGAGCGGGAATCAACTCGCCGACGCTTGAGAAGTGGAGCCGACTCGACCGCTACGATGAGTACTGGGAAGAGATTGACCAAGCACGCATGCATCCGCACGTGCGCGTCCCTGGGTATCACGTCGGCGGTTGGTTTGATCACCTGACTCGGGGCACGATTCGATCGTTCCAAAACATCGGCGCGCACGGGGCGAGCGAGGCGGCGCGCCGTGGACAGCGCCTGTTGATAGGACCGTGGGGACACAAGACCTCCGGTCACACGTACGGCGCATGGGATTTCACCCCTGAAGCGGACATCTCGGTCCTCGTGCATGAGATGCAATTCTTTGATTATCACTTAAAGGAGATCGATAACGGATTCAGCGCGCTCCAGCCTGTCAAGGTGTTCGTCGTGGGGCCTAATCGCTGGGAACGTCTTTCGGCGTGGCCACCGCCAGAGGCGAGCCTGCTATCCTGGCATCTTGACTCGAATGGGAGTGCTAACATGAGCACCGGGAACGGCGCCCTCTCGCTCGCTGAACCTCAGCGACAGTTAGCCGACACCTTCCGTTACGATCCTGCTGACCCCGTACCGACTCGGGGCGGACCGATTTACTGGGGCGTGGATCACCTTGGCCCTGTGGACCAGCGCCCGATCCTGGATCGACCGGATGTCTTGGTGTACCGCAGTGAGAGCCTGGCCGAGCCGATCACGGTGATGGGAGAGATCGCTCTCGACCTACACATCGCGAGCAGTGGAGAAGACACGGATTATATCGTAAAGCTGTGCGTGCAGGAGGCCGAGGGGAGCGTCATCTCCCTTGCGATTGGCTCATTGCGCTGTCGCTATCGTGAGAGTTGGAGCGAGCCCAAGCCGCTCGTTCCGGGGACCGCCACACCGATTCGCATCGAACTCGGATCGTTGGCGTACGTCTTCCCCAAGGGGTCTCGCATTCTCCTAACGATCACAAGTAGTGATTTCCCCCGAATTCAGACCCACACCAATACCATGGAGCCCCCTTGGAGCCGAGTAGCGCCCGTCGTCGTTCAAAACAGTGTGATCCACGGACCGGGGACCGGAACGGCGCTTCACTTACCGGTTGTGACGCGGTAAGTCGTTTGCACGTGTTGGACACCCTAACGCGAGATGGATGTTTTTGCGTGAAAGGTGGTCCGACTGGTTTGGGCATTCAAACGAGCGTGCGTCGGGAATGGAGCGCTGGAAGTCTCTCACTCGAGGAGCAGGTGGGACAGCTCTTTTTGATGGGCTTCGATGGACGGGAGGTTTCGCCCCATGTCCGTACGCTCATCCAGGAACGGGGCGTTGGCAGTCTCATCGTCTTTGAGCGAAACGCGGGCTCACCCGAAGAGAATGCCGACTTGACCCATGCGTTACAACAGCTTGCCGCGGAGGCCGGGCGTCCTCCGCTCTTAATCGCCGCTGATCAAGAGGGTGGGTGGGTGGTGCGCCTGACCGAGGGGAACACGCGGTTTCCCGGGAATATGGCTCAGGGCGCCACCCGCTCGCCCGAACTGGCCCAAGAGGTTGCCGCATGTATCGCCCGCGAGCTGCTCGCACAGGGAGTCAACTTTAATCTGGCGCCGGTTCTCGACGTGAACAATAACCCGGAGAACCCGATTATCGGGCTGCGCTCCTTTGGCGCGTCGCCGACGCTGGTTGCCCAGATGGGCGATGGGGCGATTGAGGGGTATCAATCGCACGGCGTGGCCGCCTGTGCCAAACACTTTCCGGGGCACGGGGATACCGACACGGACAGTCACCTGGATTTGCCGGTGATCGCACATGAGCGGGCGCGCCTCGACTCCCTGGAGCTCGTTCCGTTCAAGCGCGCCATTGCCGCCGGGGTATGGTGTATGATGACCGCGCATATCGTCTTTCGCAGCGTGGTCGGCGACCTGAATACGCCCGGATCCCTCTCTAAGGATGTCACGCGCATCCTGCGTGAAGAGCTCGGTTTTAACGGCGTGATTGTGACGGACTGTATGGAGATGCACGCGGTAGCAAAGCGGTACTCGTTTGCCGAGAGCGCGGTACAAGCGGTGGCAGCCGGGGCTGATTTGATCACCATCAGTCACACTGCCGAAAGCCAAATCGAGGCGCTTGACGCCGTGACAGAGGCCGTTGCGGACGGTCGCATCTCTACGGAACGCATTAACGAAGCCTGTGAGCGCGTGTTGCGCCTCAAGGAGAGGGTCGGCGCGCATCCTGGCGGTGTGCCTCGGTTAGAGGAAGTGGGCGGAAGCCGCCACCTAAGCGTGGCACAATCGGTGGCCGATGAGGCAGTCACGCTGGTCCGTAACCCCGGTAAGGCTGTGCCGCTCTCCCGCGCAAAGGAGCTCCTCGTAATCGACGTCTCCAGCGCTGGTCGCTGGAGGGGGCCGGGCGACCCACCTCCGGGAACACAGCTTCAAGAAGAGCTACGGCGGCAGGGCTTTCGGGTAAAGGGCGTCGACCATCGAGAACGGAAGACGTTGACGCCCGATGCTCGTGATCAGATCGTGGCGGCTGCCGCGCGCGGGGCTCAGGCGCTGGTCGTCGTTCAACGAGTGATCCCCGAATTGATCGCCGCTGTGGCGGCGGCGTTGGGTACGGCGACACCCGTCGTTGCCGTCGCCGTCGCCGATCCGTACGCGCACATGAAAGTTCCCGATGCCTGGAGTGTGCTCGTCACGTATGGGCAGGAGCCTGTACTGCTGGCCACCGCGGCCCGAATCCTCAGTGGTGATCTGCCGCCTCGGGGAAAGCTGCCGGTGTAGGTCCCAGTTAGCGCCGCGCTAATGACCAAAGCGCAAGGCCGAGGCCGATGTGGAGCGAGGCATTGTGCAGTAAGTTATGGATAAACGAGTGGGCGCTGGAGGACGGAAAGGTCCAGGCCCGGTGGAGGAGGTCGAACACCTCGTACAGGCCTCCGAGCACAAGGACCCAACCGACAAACACCATGATGGATGAGAGGCGTAGCGCAGGGGATCTCATTGTCAGGAACCTCCTTTTCGGCCAGGGTATGCAGAAGTTCGCGCGATGCTCACCACTCGAATTGATTTGGATTGTGTAATATAATGGAGTTACGCTTTGGCGAAAGCCGAAGGTGTAGGGAGTGAGGAGGCGCCACGACAATCAAAAACCTATAAGGAGCGTGGCTAACCGTGCATCGTGTAATCGATCGGCTTGAATTAAACGATTGTGGGCAAGCTGTGATTCATGCGTCGCGGATCGGCTTCACGTTTTGGACAAAGGATTTTGTGGTCGTTGGCGACAGCGCTGTCGTCTCTTGGGATGCGCTCGTTGTTTCTCTATCCCAAGCCGGTTTTACCCCCGCCCGGTGGGAGTTAATCAAGAGTAACTGATACGTATGACTAGCAAGAGAGGCACCACGTCTGGCCCTCCTCGCAAGCAATACGTACCGGCGGGTATGTGTGGCAACACCGAATCAAGGATCCAAGCACAAAGCTCCAGATAGGCCGCTTTTAAAAGGAGGCTGTCCCCGGTCCAAGGGGACAGCCTCCGGTAGTTACTGAGTCTTTCGATGCTGATGATGTTTGACGCGACCGAAGTCGTTGGAACTTAATGCGGCGCGACGTCGAGTTCGCTGTAGTACGCTTCGGTGTCGTTGTAAATCTGCAGGAGCGCTTCATTGGGTGAGATGTCGCCCTGGAACGCGGAGCGGAGTCGTGGATACAGGATTTGTGTCAGGAAGTCGGAGTAGCCGATCGGGTTGGGTTGCGCCACGCCGTACAAGATGGCCTCGTCAATAAACGTCCGCAACGGTTGCGCCTCATCGAGGAGAGCGCTAAACTCCGGCGACTGCGTCGCTGAGAGAGTAGTCGGCACTTGACGCGTGATGCCGACGTACTTCAGTTGTTGCGGAGTCTGAGCCGCCCACTTGATGAATGACCAGGCCGCATCCATCTTCTCCTCGTTTCCGGTCGCGGCGAGGTGGAGCCCGTACCCGCCGTTAAAGATGCCTCGATCCCCGCGGTTCGTGGGCCAGTGCACGCTCTTGAGCTCGAAGTCGCCGAAGTTATAGCCGTCGTTCCCCAAGAATTGCACGCCGTAGTTACCGCTGCCGAGCATCGCATACCCCTGGGTGATAAAGTTCTTCCCGGGTACACTCCCCTCGAGCATCTCCATATCGACTGCCATCTCTACAGCCTCGAGCGTGAGATCCCTGTCGGGCAACCACTGGTTGGTCTCATCGTCGTACGCGCGAGCGCCGTTTTGTAGGACCCAGGGGAAGACGAACTCGTTGCTGTAAGTAAATCCACCGCGGATCAGTTCCCCGGAGGAGTCTTCGCGGGTGAGGCGCTGGACGTAGGTGCGGAAAGTTTGCCAATTCCAACCGTCCTCGGGCTCAGGGAGACCGGCCTCTCGAACGAGATCGGCGTTGTAAAAGACAGCCATGCCGATGTTGAGACCAAAGGGAATAGCGTAGAATCCGCCCTCGTAGCGGTAGCGGTCGACCAGTCCAGGTAGGAAGTCGGCGAGGTAGGCCTCACCCAGGCCGTCCCGCTCGAGGTACGGTGTGAGGTCCGCAATGAGACCGGACGAGGCAAATTGCGGCGCCTCAAAGTGCCAGACGATGTCGGGCCCGGTCCCGGCCGCCGATTGGACGATGAAATTTTCGAGGATGTTTCGGTCACCGGCGATGGGACGCAGGACAACCTCTACCTGCTCTTGAGAGCTGTTGAACTCCTCGACGAGCGCTTCGAATCCATTCTGATAGCCCGTGTGCATCATGATGCTAACTTCCACCGGCGCTGCGCCGGCGGATGCGGCCAAGACGAGCACGACAAGCAGAGAGTACGTTAACGTCGGAAGAAGTCGTCGGTGGCGCCACGCTCTTATCTGCATCCTTACTCATTCCTCTCAGTTTTGTCTTTCGAAGCCAAGTCTTTGGAGGGTTATGCGAATCTCAAGCTGTAGAGGTCCGCATCCCTGAGGGCGAAACGTATGCGTATGGGTTGCCCGACGAGCTTGCTTACGTCGGCGTCTCCTCCCCACGTCACTGTGTGCTCGATCGTATCCCCCCAGATTTCATCGCACGCTTCGAGGGTGTACCCTTCGAGCGGATTGCCTTGTGGGTCTTGGAGCTCGACACGAAGGCTGCCGGCCGCCGCTGTCGACACATTGAGGAGCAGCTTCTCCCCAGTGAACGTGAGCGGCCGCGTCACTAACTCGCCTCCGCTCAAGGGGGCTTGTATGGAGACGAATCCGTCCATACGCAAGGTGAATCGACGTACATAGTTGGTGTTGCCCTCGTAGTAATGCTCAGTTGAGTACAGCGAGAGCTCGTTGGGAGCTCCAGGTAGGTCTGACGGCGTCTCGATGAGTCCGTGCCAGATGTAATTGCAGCGGTTGCCCCAGCGGTCTCGGTTGAGGCCGGGTCTTATATACGCCTCCCCCCAACGATGAAATTCGACTCCGTCGCGGCTGGACATAAAGACGCCCTCTGTGATCTGGCCTCGGTCCGGCAAGTAGCGCGTCGGGAAACCAACAAAGATGTGCGGCGCCCTAAAGTAGGGAAGCACCTGATTGGTGTAGAGCTGCTCCTCGGGCGCGCCCGTGTAGCGCAGCCACTCTCCGGGTGTCCAGTGCAGGAAATCGGACGACGTCGCAGTCTTAATCCCGCGGACGCCGTCTCGGAAGTCGCGGTAGTATGCTCGGTACTCTTGACGTCCCTCGTCCCAGAAAGCAACGTTTTGCGAATCAAACTTTCCGTCCGAGATGACAGGCTCTGACGATGCCGGCTGCCAGGAGATACCGTCGGGTGACACAAACGGAAGGAGGCCGTGTAGTGGCCGTTTGGCGCTGCCAAGCGCTTTGTACCGTGCCTGCGGCGAGACGTCGGGATTGGTGTCGATGAATGGGGCGAAGTTGTGGGTCCCTTGTCGATCTAAGAGAATGTTGTTGGCGCGCGAACCTTGAAAAGAGACTCGACCAAGGGTGGGCTTGGTCCAATGAATCCCGTCCTCACTCAGGGCCATACACGTCACTTCGGGATGAGGAGATTTGGGAGGTATGCGCTCGTTTAACTGGGCGCCTCGATAGTACACCCGCACCTGCCCGCCGTCTTGTAAAAAGGTGTGGTAGCCACTGACGTTGCCTTCCCACGCGTGACCGTGGGAGAGGACGATCTCCCGTGGCTGAGGGTGATGCAACACCTGGCGGGCCCCGCCGCCCAGGGACTGGATGAGATGATCGTCGACAAAGAGTTCGAGTCGCCGTCCGATGGCAACATGAGGTGACATAATTTTATTCCTTTCGGGTCTATGAACTGTTAATTGGACTTCGTCTAAATAGCAGAAAACGATGAAACTCTATAATAATTTTCCGGTTGGAGGAAGTGGTTTCCTTCTTGAGCAAGAAACAATTCCTTTAGGCAGACAGAGGAGGATGCTCTCGTGAACTCAACCACCTATCGAGTAGGAATTATCGGACTTTCGGGCATCTCGGCCGGCGCCAGCCGTCCGGGGCCGCATCCGGGATTGGGAACCGACACGCCATACAGCCACACCGCCGCGTATGATCGGTTCCCTCAATGTGAGGTTGTAGCAGTGTGTGACCTCTCTGAGGAGAGGATTGACGCATTTATGACCCGCTGGGGAAAGCGCTGGCCGTCGGTTAAGGCGTATGCAGATGTGAACGAGATGTTTGCTAACCACAAGCTGGACATTCTCAGTGTCGTGACTCCCGATCACCTGCACAAGCCCTTTGTCTTGCAGGGGTGCGAGGCGGGTGTGCGAGGTATTCTGTGCGAGAAGCCCCTCGCCACTAGCCTGGAGGATTGTGATGAGATGATTGCCGCGGTCAAACGGAGCGGCATCAAGATGAATGTCGACCACACCCGGCGCTGGGTAGGGAGTTGGCAGGATGCCAAGGCGGCAATCGACGGAGGCGTCATCGGCGAGGTGAAGCACGTGGTTGGCATGCTCGGCGGTCCGCGAGCGATGATGTTTCGGAACGGGACACACATCGTGGACATCATCAACTTCCTAGCCGGGGGTACGCCGATTTGGGTGAGCGCCGAGCTCGAGCCCGGATTCGAACACTTCCGCACTGGCTACCGAGGCGACGGCGGTCACGACCCTGCCTCCGAGCCCGGCGCCAATGCCATGATCGGGTACGACAACGGCGTGCGTGGTACATACATCGGGATGAAAGGGAGCATGGCCGACGCCGGAGCCATTGTCTACGGATCCAAGGGGAGCATCACGGTGAACTGGAGTGGGGAGTTCGTCACTGTGGAGGAGTCGGGTCGACAGATGACGCGCCCGTTGCAACTGAGCAGCTTGGGCGGCATGCGTCACGAGTATCAGTACTCCGGAATCGCGGGAGCCGTTGGCGACTTGATTCACGCTATGGAGACGGGAGCCGATACAATCTCGCCACCGGAAGAGGCTCGCAAAGCGGTTGCTGTATTGTTGGGGATGATCGAGTCCCACTTTCAGGATGGCCGACGTGTCCCTGTTGGTCGCTCGGACTCCGGTTCGTCGTCGGTGACTGCCTGACTTGAGTATCGCTTGAGGGAGGCGATTGATTTGCGAGCTGTTTGGGTAGGCACACGACATCCACACTCGCGCTCGTACCAGCAGACGGTGGCCGATATGCCGGACATTGAGGTGATCGCTCTGTGCGAACCGGGCGGCGCATCGTCCGGCCAGACAACCGGACTGCTGGAGGGTTTGCCGTTTTACGAGCGCGTCTCTGACGTGTTGGCGCTGCCGGGATGGGATGTAGCGTTTGTCTTTTTGCCGAATAACGAAGCGCCTGGATCCGTGCTGGAGCTAGTGCGCGCCGGCAAGAGCGTCTTTTGCGATAAACCGGGGGGCTCGTCGGCAACTGAGTGGGAGCCTATTGTGAGCGAGGCGAGTCGGCAAGGGGTCCACTGCGCGATGGGGTACACGTGGCGGCTCAACCCCGTTGCGCGAGAGATCCGTGCCCTCATCGAAGGGGGCGAACTCGGGCGTCTCTTGACGCTACAAGCCAGACTCCTCACCTCCGACGTGGTCGCTCGAGGACCGCAGCACTTTCTCTTTGATCCTCGAGTGAGCGGCGGCGGGATTCTTAACTGGCTCGGGTGCCATTGGATCGATTTGTGTCGGTACTTGACCGGGGACGAATTCCGCGACGTGAGCGCTCTTGCCGGGTGTATCGGCGAGGCGCAGGTTGAGGTGGAAGATGCGCTCATGCTCAACGCCCAGTTGGCCGGCGGTGCGTACTTTGCGCTTCAGACGGGGTACGTCCTGCCGTCCGGCAACGACACCTTCTGGGGTATTCAAGGCACCAAGGGATGGGTTCATTGGCACCCCGGAGAGGGCACGTATCGCATTGTGCGGCGCCGCCTCGGCGGACTGAACACCGAGGAGCGAAAGGTCGAGTCGCACAAGCTGCCGGGGTACGGGGCCGACGGTCGCGAGGCGCTCGAAGCGTGGCTTCGGGCGGTCCAAAGCGAGACCTCGCCGGTGTGCACGGCAGAGGACATTTACCGCGCACTGCGCGTGATGGACGCGGCCTACCAGTCGGCTCGTACACGGCAGGTTATTACACTCTAGCGGCGTTTAACGCGAGTCTCAGGAGCGGTGATCCCTTTTGCCGCTCCTGGGAGCCGCACCTCTGTGAATTCTACGTCGCCCACTTGGCGTAACGTTCGGAGCACTTCGTAGAGCATCATATGCGCTTGGGCCAAGCGTCCATCCGGCCATAGGGCGCGCGTACCGTCCTTGAGGGCACGCAGCGGCAGACCGGCATCATCCGCGCTGGAGAGGAGTTCCAATACGCGTTCGCGAGCCTGGCTCCAGGGAATCGGATCTGCGACCGGGATCGGGAGCTCGAAAGGGTGAAGCTCGAGCCCTTCGGGCGACAGATGGGCCGTGCAGGACGGTGCCATCGGGATCATCCAATCGACGGCGTCGTCAGGGAAGGCGAGCGCGGTGCTCGCGAGGAGCCAACCACCGCTTTGCCGACCGATGACGAGCGGCTGATTCACTCGCGACGCGATGATGCTGGCGGAGAGCGACGTGTGGATCATCAGTCCGACGATCTCCGCAGGAAACTGAAGGTATGCGTTACGCATGGCAAGGGCAGGCGTTTCACCCTCGGCGATTAGCGCCTCGATCAAGCGGCACATCACTTCGCTAAAGTGGACACAGCTGCCATCCGACAGGAGCGGGTAGTCGCCCACGGCGTCGTGGGCGCGCGTCAAAAAGGGGTACCCCGCGTCAGCGAGACGAGCTGCCAGCTCATTCTGGTTGCCTACGATGTCAAACAGACCGGTGTTGCCGTTTGCAATGTAGGCAAGGGAGTGGTCCGATGCGACGAAAGGGTGAGCCCACTCACGGTCGCCTCCGCTGGGCGTGCGGCTGTGCATGATGCCGACGTTGCCGGGCAGATTGATCGCATCGGTCTCTTCGAGGAGGAGCGCGACGTCGCCGACAACCTTCGCGTAGTGGAGTCGGCCATCCTCGGTGAGGGTGGCGATGCCGGTGTAGTAACCTCCATTTAACCCTTCCTGGCGCCGTATCATATCGATCAAGATGGGCGCGGCCCGCTCTGTGCCGATGTATCCTGCAAGGTTGCACATGGTTAGTTAACGCTCCTTCGGTCTCTATCGTGCGCTCCCCGTGCCGTTAGGGGTAGGTGATCACCACACCGAGGTGGCGGTCGGGTTCGTCCATGAGGCTATAACAGGCCTCCTGAGCCTCTGTAATTGGGGCTCGTGTCGTCACCAAATCTTTAACTTTGAGTCGCCCTTCAGCGACCCAACGCGCGAAGAGCTGAATATGCGCCTGTGTCGACCACCGCACGAAGACCGCTGGGTAGTCAGCGCCGTACTCGTACGCGGTGTCGTGGTAACCTGGTCCTGTGCGCGCCGAACTGCGAATGTCGAGGTTGCCGAGGCTAGCACCCATGCCGTGGGTCAATGTGCCGCCGACGCTCACTACACGGCCGTAGGCGTGGGTATCTGGAGAGCGTTTCATCATGCGGTAGACGTCCGGAAAGACGCGGTCCGACGCCTCACCGACACAGAGAAACGCGCAGTCGATCCCGCGCCCTTGGGATATCTCCAAGACACGATTGACGGCGGCCTCTTGGGTATCCGTTGAAGCGAGCGTTAGTCCGACTTTGCCGGCCAGCTCGACGCGCAGCGGCATCGGATCAAAGGCCCAAACGCGGGCCCCGGCGAGTTGGCAGATTTGGGCCGTCATCTGGCCTACGATGCCAAGTCCCATGACGACCACGTCCTCGCCCCACACGACCTCGCCTCTCCGAACGGCCTGCATGGCCGTGGCCGCCAAGGCAATAAAAGCGCCCTCCTCGAAACTAACGTGATCAGCGATGGGCGTGATCAGGTTTTGCGGCACGACGGCGAAGTCACCGTGCAAAGAGTAGGGGCCACCCATACACGCGACACGCTGCCCCACTTTGAGTCCGCGACACCCCTCGCCCAGTTCGACGATCTCACCTGCGTTTTGATAGCCGAAGGGACGGGTCTCTTCGGCAGACGAGCGCTCCTTGCCACGCAGGCGGCTAAGCTCGGTGCCGGCGCTGATCAACGAAGCGTGCACTTTGATAAGTGCTGTCCCTGGCTGTAACGACGGAACCGGCTCTTCCTTAACCTCGATATATCCCGTGCGATTCTTGGCTACGACCCTGCGCATTCTTGCGATGGCGATTCACTCCGTTCTCGGGGGCGCTGGTGCGCGCCATTGGTTTCTTGTCGAACAATACTAACGGTGTACATTCTATTTCGTGCTAGGTATTGTTCGGCAGGTAGGTGCTTTTCCCTTGAGATTCTCCATGCAAAAAGAAATCTGCTGAGCGAGAGGTGATATCATTCGAATACAGAACAATATGGCAACGAATGGACGATGTGAAAGCTGAGGAAACGCGGGGATGCGCATGCCACTAGAGAAGCGGCACAACGTGCTCAAAATTCTGCGGGAGGAGAAAAACCACTCTAAGGCCTCGCTGGCGCGAGCGTTGGAGCTAAGTCCTTCCACCGTGAATGGACTTGCACGCTCCCTTATGCGGGAGGGATACGTGGTAGCGACCGGCCGTAAGCAGAGCCTGCCGCAGGGGCGCAAAGGTGACGTGATTGACCTCAATCCGGCCTTTCGAACGTCAATTGGCGTTGAGATTACCGACCTCGACGTGACGGGGACGCTCATCGACTTCTCGGGGGCGGTCCACGAGACCTTCGCACTGCCGCTCACCTCTCGAGAGCATGGGTCAATCGTCGACACTGTCCTACAGGTTATTGATCGACTGCGGCCTGTTGCCGCGCAACTCGCCCCGCTCGAAGGGATCGGCGTCGCCTCTCACGGCAACGTGAATCCCGAGACCGGCGAACTCTTGCGTTTTCCGGGGAACCCCCATTGGGAGCCGTTGACCATTGCCACCCTGATCGAGCAGGCGTGCGGGTCGCGGTGTCAGGTGACATACCGTATCACAGCGGCGACGCGCGGCGAAGTGCTCTACGGAGGTTGGACACAGACATCGGGGCCGATTATCTACTTCAACTCAGGGCCGGGGAACGGATTTGGCCTTGGTGTTGTTGAGAATGGGCAGGTACTTACCGGCGCGACTGGTGTCGCCGGGCAGTTTGGCCACTTTGCCATCAGGCCGGGTGGTAAGCGGTGCTTCTGCGGGAGCCACGGATGTCTCGTAACGGTCGCCTCGATCTCGGCGGTGCTGCAGCGGGTAGCCGCCGCGCTAGAGCGCGGCGTCGAGTCGACATTGCACGGCGCGGGCGACCTCACCTTTGGCGCGGTGTGCGAGCACGCGGTGAGCGGGGACAAACTCGCCATGAGCGTGATCAAGGACTTGGGAGCGGACCTGGGGCTCGCGCTGAGTTACGTGCTAAATTTGATCAATCCCTCTCACGTCGTCGTCGGAGGGGCGATGGCGCAGGGCGGGATGCACCTGCTCGAATCGATTCGTGACGCCGCGCAACAGCACTGCACGGCGCCCGTTTTCAGCGGTGTGTCGTGGCGCCTCTCGGCCATAGATGGGAACGCGGCCGCTCTGGGAGCCGCCGCGTTGATGCTCGATCACTACTTCTGTGCGAATTAACTTGGAGTGATCACTTGTCCGCTTGATAAATAGTGCGGATTGGAAATGGAATAGAGATGCCCTCTTCGTCAAAGCGACGCTTGATCGCCTGAATGACGTCGGATTGGACCAAGAGGAAGCTGCGCACTTGGGTGTCCAACCAAAAAGCACACCGTGAGATTAATCGAGCTCTCGCCGAAGGCGCTCGCCATCACCATGGGTTCGGGGTCTTGTGGGATACCTTCGATGTCGTTGAGGAGCTTGCGGCAAACCTCGAGCGCCTTGCCGATATCATCGGAGTAACTGATACCCACGGCAACGTCAAATCGTCGGTGCTGATGCGTTGAGAAATTCGTAATAGCATCGTTGAGGATGGTACGGTTGGGCAGAATGACTCGCTTGCCGTCGAACGTCTTGAGCACGGTGTCTCGAATGCGAATATCTTCGACCGAGCCGATGACCCCACTCACATTGATAGCATCGCCGAGTTTGAAGGGGCGCTGAAACATGATCACGACTCCGGCAAGGAAATTGCCGATGATGTCTTGGAAGGCGAAGCTGACGGCAAAACTGACGACGCCTAAGGTTGTCACCAGAGCGGTGAGGTGCACACCGACTGTACCTAGTGCGGTAACGCACCCAATTCCCAGGACGGTGTAGTGCGTGAAGCGTCCAGCCACTCGTTGAAAATGAGAATCGATTTTCGTACGTTCGAGGGCGCGGACCACCCACTTGGCGACGGTCCTTGCTAGAAGCCAAAAGACCAGGATAATGGCGCCGGCGCTCAAAGCGCTTGGCAGCCCTTCGAGGAATTTAAGCCAGTAGAATTCGAGGATTCCCTGAATTCCTTCCAAGGATGGTTCCATGTCGCAACACTCCTTTGTGCAACGATCCGGGATTTGACGGTACTTTATTAGCGGATATCCAGGGGATCCCCTTTAACGAGATGGCGGTACGAGGAGCGATATCAGAACGTGAGTACATTAGGACTTGTGTTGGTCCTGACAGCTGCCGTTTGTCATGCGACGTGGAACTACTTCATGAAGCGAGTCGGTCAAGGGGCTCCCTTTGTGTGGGCGGTCAGCGTCGTCTCAGCGATTATCTTCGCTCCGCTCGCTATTGGTCTCATCGTGTGGCAACGACCACACGTCGGCGCGATCGAGCTCTTTTTTATGTTTGCGAGCGCCGCCATCCATGTCGCCTACTTCCTCTCCTTGCAAAAAGGGTTTCGCGTCGGCGACTTCTCGGTGGTGTACCCCATTGCTCGGGGAACCGGCCCCGTGCTGACAGCCGTCATGGCGATTGTTCTGCTTCAGGAGTCTCCGAGTCTGCTCGCCATCGCCGGTATTGGGATGGTGGCGTTGGGGGCGGTAACGCTCAGCGCCGGGAAAGGAGGATCAGGCGACCGAGCTGACGGGAGCCCTTCAGGTGGCACGCGACTGGGCGTACTCTACGGGCTCCTCACCGGGGTCCTCATCTCATCGTACACGGTGCTGGATAAATACGCGGTGAGCGCCATTCTCATCCCGCCGCTCCTGTTGGACTGGGCGAGTCACCTGGGGCGGACCCTCATCCTCGCGCCTTGGGTCGTCGGCCGGTGGCCGGAAGTGCAGGCGGCCTGGCGGGACGTGCGATTCGAATTGGTGGCCATTGGCGTACTCTCTCCCCTCGCTTACATTTTGGTCCTTACAGCAATGACGTTTACCCCAGTCAGCTACGTCGCCCCCGTGCGTGAAGTGAGCATCTTAATAGGCACCGTCATCGGATCCCGGCTCCTTGCGGAAGGGGACACCACGCGGCGAATGGCCGGAGCGTGTGCGATCGTGGCCGGAGTCGTCGCACTGGCCTTGGGGTAGTCCCGTCTCTCATCGCACGTCAGGCGCATGCGGCCCAAAGACCGAGCTGCTTAGATTTAGCGGCCCGTTCGAGGGAATGGAACTCCTCAGCATACTTGAGGTTCGGCGGAATCCTTAAGGCAGTTGCAAGGCCTTGCTCGAGGAGGTAGGCGTTTACCATTCTGCCGTCGGCAAGGTAGACGTAGGCCAAGAGGCGATCGTAGGTGTCGTGGCGTTCAGCGTCAAACTCGAGGTAGACCGTTCGTCCTGTGACGAGCTCGTCGTTCGTCCGCTTCGCCTCCTCCCCGTAACACTCCGCACGGCTGTTGGGCCCAGCTTGTTCAGGCGTGTCCAAACCAATGTAGCGCAACCGCACCCGCTCGTTTTCAAACCGCACGATCACCGTATCTCCATCGACGACACGCTCGACGAGGGCTGTTGGAAACCCGCTCTCTTTGAGCCACGCGAGGTTTGTATCAGAATCGTCTATGGGGTTAGGCTGTTCTTCGATTCGCTGGATCAAGATCGCCGCGGCCGTCACCAGCGCAAGAGCGATCCCGGTCACTTTCCTCATTGCCATGATGTATGTCGTCCTCCTGTTCATCAAATTCTTGGAGGAGGACAAAATCCTTGCTGTTGACCAACAACGTATCGGCTGGGTAGAATGCGTAACGTTGGGCGCTCCGAGATGTTCCTCTATGTAGAAGTGGGGGCAAAGTTTGGCAACCGAGACGAATCGACGTAATGACGGAATCCGCGCGGCTTTGCTTGGGGTGGCCGCCAACCTCTTACTCAGCATCGTCAAGGGGGTCGCCGGTGTGCTCGGCAATTCACATGCCCTGGTCGCCGATGCGGTTAACTCCGTCTCCGACGTGGTCGGCTCCGTCCTCGTCTGGCTCGGTATGCGCTGGGCCGTGAAGCCGCCGGACGCCGATCATCCCTACGGGCACGGCCGCGCCGAAACGCTGGCGGCCGCGGCGGTCGGAATTTTACTCGTCGTTGCGGCGGCTCAAATCATGTGGTCGGGTGTGAACGCCTTCTTGGCGGAGCCCGGCGCTGTGCCCGCGGCGTACACGGGCGTCTTTGCCGGACTGGCGATCGTCGTTAAGGAAGCCTTATACCGCTACAACGTCAACCTCGGAGAGCGGCTAAACAGCCCTGCATTGATTGCCAATGCGCACGATCATCGCAGCGATGTCGTGAGTTCGATCGTAGCCTTATTGGGTATCGCCGGCGCGCAGCTCTCCGTGGTCGCAGGCGTGCCGTGGTTGGCGAGGCTGGACGCGGGTGGCTCGCTCATTGTGGGTCTCATCATTTTGCGCACCGCTTGGGTATTGGTGTACGCCGCCTTCACGGAGGTGATGGATAAACAGGTTGACCCGGATGAACTCAGCGAGTACCGCAACCTCGTCCTCTCGGTCTCCGGCGTCGAGGATGTGAGCGACCTACGCGTGCGCACCTACGGACATTACCGCGTCATTGACGCAAAGATTGCGGTGCGCCGGTGGCTGAGTGTCGACGAAGGACACAGCATTGCCGCACGGGTGAAAGATGCGATCCTGGAGGCACACCCTTCCGAAACGCTAAGTGTGTTGGTACACGTGAACCCCCATCGGAGTTAAGTGCTTAACCACAGACTCGTTGAAAGAGGCGGAAGTGGTTTTGCCCCATCACTTTATGGATCACATCATCTGCATGCCCGCGCTCCTTGAGCGCCGTCGCAATGGCGGGGAATTCACCTGCGTCGCCGAGCAGAGTGCCGCCTCCGTCAAAATCGGAGCCGATGCCGACGTGGTCTGGACCGGCGACGTCGATGGCGTGCTCGATGTGGTCGATCAGTCGCTCAAACGAGGCTGCGTCTTCGTGTTCGTGCACAAAGAACGGCACAAAGGTGATGCCCACTACACCCCCTGTTTGAGCAAGGGCCCGCAGTTGTTCGTCGGTGAGATTGCGGGGATGGTCGCAGAGCGCTCGGCAGCACGCGTGGGACGCGATGATCGGATCGTTGCTCCGCTCGAGAACGTCCCAAAATCCACGTTCGCTCAAGTGGGCCACGTCGATCAACATCCCCAGGTCGTTCATCGCCTGTACTAATTCTCGTCCAAAGAGTGTGAGCCCCCCGCCTGTATCAGACTCCCCCACTCCATCAGCCGCGTCGCTTCGTGGATTGTGTGTGAACCCAATCACCCGGACTCCGATTCGATGGATCATGCGCAGAACGTGGAGGCTTCCGGCCAACCCATCGCTGTTCTCCATGACCAAAACAGCACCGAGGCGCCCAGTGGCTTTGGCCTCAAGCATACCTTGTGAGCTCGTCACCAGCTTAATGGAACCGTCCCGTTGGCACTCCGCGTCGAAGAACCCGTATCCGTCCAGCGCGTAGGCGAGGTGATTGTTGCGAGCTCGCGTCACGTCGATCGCAAAGTAGGCGACGTCGACGCCTCCGGCGCGCATCGTAGGGACATTCAATTGGATGGGGGTTGAGTGGGGGAGTGGGTCGCGCACAAGACGAACGACTCCAGGGCCGTCCTCATTTCGCTTGGGGAGAGTGGGATTAAACGGAAGGCCCCCTTTACGCATGTGGGTAACGATCGAGTCGTTGTGGGAATCGATGACGATGGAGACGTCATTAAGCAAGGTGGAACCCTCCCGGCGTGAAACGTCACTAGATATGGCGCTGAACATTACTGGATACTTGTTTCACAGATACTTGTTCCACCGAAATGATTTTCCTTTGAATTATGGGAGGAACGGACGAAGCCGCGCGAAGCGACGGCGGCTTCATCCGTTGGATGCAGTGCTCTTGGGTAATCTTAGTGTACGACGCTTACGCCTTGACGGCGATCATCGAGTCGGCGTTCTCGAGCGCCATCTTTAGCTGGTCGTCGGGGCTGGCAAAGGGCTTCGCCCAGCCTTGATCGGTCACGTACGTCTGGAGGCCGCCAATGGCGGCCATGCCCTGCTGGAGAAAGCCGGTGTACAAGCGTTTGAGATCCGGATTGTGGGCCATTACAGAGGCCCAGTAAAGGGACTCAGCTCCGGCCGCCGCTTTACCCAACATGTCCAGGGCGATGACACGATCGGTTAGCTGCTGGGTCTTTCCCATTGTCATGATCGGCATACTCTTACCTCCTCAAGTGGATCCTCACGTGCGATTCATCCCACGATTCATTCCACAGCGCCAAACACTTTAGGCTAGTCCGTGCGACTGGCAAAACTCTTGAGCGCCTTTAATCTGTGCCTCGGTTTGGGCGATTGAGCCCTCAATGATTTTGCGCAGACCGTCGTCCTGGGCAAGCGGGAGCGCAGCCTGGAGTCCAGCCAATGTAACGGTGGACGCTTCCAGAAACTTGGCCAACGTAGTCTTGTCCTCGGTTGAAACGGGAGTCAATCTGTACACCTCCGATTGTAGGATGGGGGTATCACCGTGTAGCATGGCGTCCGAACCCGTTCTTGATAGCAGGTAATTCGTGCAGTGCCGGGAAGCAGATTTCTCTAAAGAATGGGGGTACGTGTGACGCATGCTCGATCTAACGGTGAAAGACGTTGAGCGCATTTGGATCCAGTTGCCCTATCGAGAGATACCCGCACGGAACATGGCGCGGGAGCTTCCCCATTTCAACCTCATGGAATTGTGCATTGTTCGCTTGGGTTGTGGCGTCGTCGGCTACGGTGAGACGATGCCGTACTACAACAGAGATCCGGTTACCGACCGCTCGGTCCAGTCCGTCTTTGGTAAGAACGCTGCCGACGTGATGTGGAGTGACGCCCTGGGCCATGGTCTGCAGATGGCGCTCTTTGACGCCGCAGCAAAGGCTATGGGTGTGCCGGTGCATCGTCTGTTGGGCGTGCAGCAGCGAGACCGCGCCTTTGTCAGTTGGTGGGTGATCGACATGTCGGCCGAGGACATGCTCGAAGAGGCCCAGGAGGCGATTCGACAGGGGTACACCAACCTCAAGGCCAAGGCCCGACCGTGGTACGACCTCCGGGAGCAGTGCCGTGTGTTGGCCGAAGGCTTGCCCGAATGGTTTGAGGTCGACTTAGACTTCAACGGGATGGCCGTAGACGCTGGCCGAGCGGCAAGGCTTCTCGAGGAGATTGAACGATTCGACAACGTCGCTATCTTTGAGACGCCGATTCCTCACGCGGACGCGGTGGGATACCGCCACCTGCGCGGGCGCGTTCATACACCCCTGGCGGTTCACTACGGCACGCCCAGTCCGTCCAGCGCAATCCGAGATGACCTCTGTGACGGCTTCGTGATGACTGGTGGAGCGACTCGGGTGATCCACGGAGGCGCGGTAGCGGCTGCCGCCAACAAGCCGTTCTTTGTCCAAGTGGTCGGCAGCGATCTCACGATGATGTGGGGCGTTCACTTGGCGGCAGTCCTCACGCATGCCCAGTGGCCCGCCGTCTCGTGCAGTTGTCTCTTTACCGAAGGGATGCTACAACCACAGGTCGAGGTGTTTAACGGCACGGTCGGGGTGCCTGACACGCCGGGGCTTGGAGTGGAGATCGACTGGGACGTGGTCGAACGGTACCGCATTGACCCAATCGACAAGCCCCAGCCCGACCTGTTGTTTGCCATCAAGTGGCCGAGCGGAGCAGTGAGTTACTACACCGACGGCAAGAGACCCTGGCCGGACTTCCTCGAAGGTCGTCTGCCGGTGTTCGTTCCCGGTGTCTCGCTAGAACTGATTCCTGACGATGGCAGCACGGAGTGGACGGGACTGCAATCCCGTGCCCGGGAGAATCCAGTACACAGTGGGTCGGCGCTCATCGCCGGGGAAAAAGGAGCGTGATCTGACATGATTCAACGTCTGGAAGAGTTGCGGTGGGAAGAGGTGCGAGCGGCGGCCCAGCGCGGCGCGTTGGCTGTCGTGCCGACGGCATCGATGGAGCAACACGGCACGCACCTACCGGTGCGGACCGATACAACATTGGTGAGCGCCGTGGTCGAGGGCGCCGTTTCCGAGCTCGACGAAGCGTTGGACGTTGTCGTAGCCCCCACGTTGTGGCTTGGCGCGTCACACCACCATCTCCCGTTCTTTGCGCTCTCGGTCGACGAGAGCACATACGTGGAAGTGGTGACACAGATTGGTCTATCGCTGGCCGAGGCGGAGTTTAAGCGCCTTCTCTTTGTAAACGGTCACGGGGGTAACGCTGCACCGCTGAAGCTGGCGGTGAACCAGATTCGCAGACGAAAACCCTCGATCTTGCCGGCCGCCGTCGACTATTGGAGCCTCGGCGCCGGCTCGATCCGTGAGATTCGTACGTCCGGTCCCGGTGGCATTGGACATGCCGGAGAGTTTGAGACCTCAATGATGATGCACGTTGCGGGGGAGAGCGTCACCTTAGGGCGGGAGCAGCCGTCGATTCCAGCGTTGCCCGAAGGCTTTCGGCGGGATTTAGTCGCAGGCGGACCCGTCGCGGTCGGAGTTGAATGGAACCTGCTTAGCGCCGACGGCACTCTCGGTGATCCAACCCTAGCGAGTCAGGAGAAGGGCGAACGCTTTTATCGTAGCGTGGTTCTCGGTGTCGCTGAAGCGATACGCACGTTTGCGGCGCTCGAGGATGGGGCGCTGCGTCCGAATTAGGGTCCGATGTCCTGGTACCTGCGTTTTCGAAGCTTAATACGCCACGGCCACGTCTCGATTGCTCTCCAGTGAGGTTTCGATGGCCAAGGCGACGCGGACGGCATCAAGCGCTTGGGCAGGGGTGATGGCCGGCTCCTCGCCCTGGCGGACGCAGCGCCAGAAGTGTAGGAGTTCTTCGCGGTACACGCCGAGCATGCGACCGTGTAGTGCCGGATCGAAACCGTACCAGAAATCGGGGATACGCACCCCTTCCTGGGTGTGGATACTCACCCCCTGATCGGAGAGAATAACATTGGTGTAACCTTTGCTACCGACAATCTCCAGCATGGGGGAGCGTCGGTTGCCTTGGACATCCGGCAGCGCCCACGATAGCTCCATCGTGCCGATCGCGCCGCTTTCGAATCGGATTGAGACAAGGACCGTATCTTGGTTGTTCGTCATCACTTTTTGCGTTGATCGGGCGTAAACGGACGTGATACGTTCACCAAGGACCCAGTGGAGCATATCAATGTCGTGGATGCCTAGGAAGAACGGGAGCGTGGACCACGCCGCGACGCGACCGCTGGCTGAGAGCCAGCTGTTGCGGCGAGTGTAAACGTGGATGACGTCGCCCAGTTGGCCGGCGCGAAGCGCATCCCGAGCGGCGGCGTAGCGTGGATCGAAACGCAGTGTGTGGGCGACCAGGAGTCGGCTCCTCGCAGAGGTAGCGGCGCCAACCATTTGCTCCGCATCGCCCAACGTGGTGGCCAGAGGCTTTTCGAGGAAGACGTGTTTCTGGGCGGCGAGCGCTTTAATCGTGGGCTCCGCGTGATGTCGGTCGGGAACGGCGATGAGGATAGCCTCGGTGTCAGGATCGGTGAGGAGCTCGTCAAGGGAGCGAAAGGCTGAGACGTGGTGTGCGGCAGCCACTTGTTGTGCGGCGTTCTCTTGAATATCCCAGACGCCTGTTAGGCGCAGCACGGGCATGTCGTCGACAAGTCGAGCATACATGCGCCCCATATGCCCGAGTCCAACGATCGCGATTCCGAGTGAGTCCATGAGTTTGGCCCCCGCTGAAAAGTGATTGGCCTCAGGTGTTGCGCCGACCTAAGGCGATTTGCGTTCGTTCACGTCGGTATTGACCACACAGCAGGAGATCACCTTTGCCGGCCTGAGTAGATGTCGGATAGAAATGCTCACGACTGGAAAGAACATGTAGGGCAAAACTGTTGATCTATGACGGGATGTTTGCTATACTATCAATTGCTTCACGATTGCGCGCGTAGCTCAGCTGGATAGAGCGTCTGACTACGGATCAGAAGGCCAGGAGTTCGAATCTTCTCGCGCGCACCAGCTAGAAGGCCCGTCAATCGACGGGCCTTTCTCTTTTTGGGCATGTGGTGGGCATATTGGTTCTGGCTAGCATGTAAAAGCCCAGCTAGAAAGCGGTGGGTGTTTTGGGGCATTAGGCTTTCTTCTCGTCGCGGAATAGATCGTCCATCGCGTCAGCCGCTTCCGCTTCGGCTTTCGACGTCGGGTGTCCGTAGATGTCGATGGTCGTCGATCCCTTGGAGTGCCGGAGCCTGCGCTGCACAGTGGTGAGTGGTAGCCCTTGCTCAAATAAACGAGTCGCGTATGTGTGGCGAATGTCGTGGAAGCGAATCCGAGGCACCTCTGCTTTCGCACACAGAGCGGCGAAGTCCCTGCGCCCAATGTTGTTGAGATTCAACCGTTTTCCGTTGGCCTGACAAAACACCAAACCGTTGTCCTCGTATCGCTCGCCGTAGGTCCAGCGTTCTTTCAGCTGGGCTTTCTTGTGTTCTTCGAGCAGCTCCACAATCGTCGGGCTGATTGTCACGTAGTCTTCGCTTGCCTCGGTCTTGAGCTTGTCTTTGAAGATGTGCTTGCCACCGATGTAGATGAGTTCCTGTTCTATACTGATGCGCCGACGTTCGAAATCCACGTCCTGCCAGCGCAGTCCGCCAAGCTCACCTCGACGAAGCCCTGTAGCCATTGCAAGGGCATAGAAGGCGTACAAACGATGGTGCCGAACGTACGCAAGAAACTGGGCCGCTTCCTCGTCGGTCCAAGTTTGCCCCGCTCTTTTCTTGCGGCGTGGGGGCGGTTGTACGGCATCGGCGACGTTGCGCGCGATGTATCCCCAGCGGACGGCCACCTCCAGTGCTGCATGCAAGACGCGATGCTGGCCGTGGACGGTGCCTGGACTCAAGGGGCCGCCGTCTTTCTTCCTCCCCGACCTCAACTGCTGCGCATAGTGCGATTGAATATGGCGGGGGGTGAGCTTCTGTAGTGGGATGTGACCAATCGCAGGGATGATGTAATCGAGTGTTTCCCGGTAGCTCGCAACGGTCTTAGGGCTCTTGCCCGTTGTTTCAACCCATTCGCCAATCCATTGATGTAAGAACTCACCTAATGTTAGATTGTTTTGCTCGACGTAGGTGTTGGTATCAAGCTCGCGCAAGACGGCCGTAAGCCGTCGCTCGGCGTCATCCCTAGTACCTTTGATTGTTTCCCGATGGTAGATGGGTGTGCCGTCGGGGAGCTTGCCTAGATAGATGCGGATGCGGTAGCTGTCCGCCCCGCGCTTTTCGATGTTGCCGCGGGCCATGGGATCACCTTACCTGTTTAGTAGCGGGTCTCGCAACTTTCGGGACGCAGTTCAGCGGAGACGGCCTTGCCGCTCACTCTAGCGATACCATCGACCACGGCCACAATTCCAGGCCTAATATCGTAGTTAATGAAACGGTCCGTACCGACCAACCGACCCTTGTCGTCGTAAAACTCCAAGGATGCGCGCAATGGCCGACAGTGAAACGGTGTGCGGTTTTCTACTAATCCCGACCACCTAATGAAAGAATCGGTTTGATTCCACGTCCAATCCTGAAACGCGATATAGTCACCCTCGGAGACATAAAGACGAGGAGACAAATCTCGATCCGAATCATCCGGGGCCGATTGAGATGGTGTCGCTAGTCCCCTTACATAAGAAAACAAATCAAATGAAATCGCGTCGGTCGCATCTCTGTCTGCAAAAAGCAGATCTAGTTCATTGATGTAGTTGGGCGGCAAGTTGTCCAACCCAGCCTTTCCCTCCCACGAAAGATTCTCGTTAATTGCCATCCAGAAACCTCGGACGAGGATTTCCTTTTCGCGATGCGACATGGATCGCCAGTATTCGACGTTCCAAAGCGTCTTCGGTTGGTTGTCCTCGTTATTGACCGCTTCAACTGTCGCGGTTGGCCCCGGTGGCACCGCCGATGCGGTACCAGCAGCTACGCTCAGTACCACTAGGGAAACGATCAGCCGAAACGCTGGCCATCGCGCCCACAAAATCAACCTGAATCCCCCCTAAAGTGCCAACATCGCCTTTCGGCGATGTGGAGTTGTAACGTGGTGCTCTTGCCAAATCATTTTGAGTCTCGCTACCACCCACTCTTGATACACGTCTGCCTCCTCCGCAATGCGCCACGGCTCCCAATCCAGGCGCTTCCTTATCCACCAATAAGGAAGCACGAGTTCGTATGCCCATCGCATAGCGCGCTCGTCGTCCCTCGTATCACCCCCGCTGCCAAATCCTGCGAAGTGGTGTCCGAGTTCGTGCGCGAGCGTCGTGCGAAGTCGCATGGTTGTGGACTGAACGAATGGATTCAGAAAGATAAACGGACAGTTGTTAGCTATGCAGTAGCGTCCCCGAGGGTAGGTCTCGTCTGGATACCATACAACCTCGATCCCTTCGCGTTCGACGAGTGCCCAGAGACGATGAATTGGATATGGAACTCCCACTAGACATCGTGCCCCTTCTCTCGCAAAATGCGGCGAACTTCGAACTCCTCGTACGATCGCGCTCTCTCTTCTACCTCCTTTTGTTCTTCCGGGGTGAGCTTATCCCAACCTGGCGGCGGTAAGGGCATGTCTCGACGCTCGATATGTAGTGGTTTGGGGCGCGGATCTTCGGTGTCACCGATCAGGTAAGCGACAGTTGTACCAAGAGCGTTCGCCAATTTTTGAAGCGTGTTCAAGTCCGGCTCCCTTCTGCCAGACTCGTATCCGTGTAAGGTGGTCTTGGCTAGGCCGACTAAAGCCCCAATCTCTTCAAGAGTTCTATTGCCCCGAAGAGTCTTCAACCTGTTTCCTAGCACTGATTCACTCATGGCGACACCCCTCAGTAATCATCTTACCCTTTTTTCGCACCCTGCGAAACTACTTACGCAAAAAGCGAAACTGGCTATTGACGATTCGCAAAGTGCGAATGTATAATAAGCGCAAGGGATTCGCGAAACGCGTACTTACGGGAGGTGAATGCATTGGCCTATACACCCAGGGCATTGCGAGAAGGGATGGGGTTAAACCAGTCTGAAGCCGCATATGGCGCAGGTATCAGTCGTTCGTACTACAATGAAATTGAAAATGGCGAGCGGGTGCCTTCGTATCGCATGGCTTGTCGGTTGGCCTCCTTCTTCGGTGTGCGTATGGACGAAATCAAGTTTCCTGCCTACGAGTCCGCGAGAAGCGAACCGGACCGCGGAGTCCGCTCCTCGCACGCTTCTACCACGGCATAGTTTGTCATTCAAGAAAGGGGGATCGACAGGATGAGTACTAGGCTTGGACTCGACAACCTGCCCGATGTTCTGTACGTACCCGAGCTTGCCGAGCTTTTACGCACGACCGACAAAGCCGTACGGCACAAGATCGACCGGGGCCACATAAACGCCGTCAAGATTGGCGGCCGCATCCTGGTTACTAAGAATGAGGTGCTTCGGCTCCTCGGACTAGATCAACCTCAGCCTACACCGATGAAGGTTCACCATCTACCAGCATGGCGTGAGAGATCAACAGGAAGGAGGAGAAGGGCGTGAACGCAATTTCGGTTGCGGTCAAAAGGGCGATAGAGGAACGGGGAATCAGCCAGACCGATCTTGCCAAGATCATCAATCGGCATCGGACATACATCTCTCATCTTGTAAACGGGCGCATCCCTAAGGATTCAGAGGTTCTAAGGGCACTAGCCGACGAGCTCGATGACGGGCGCCTCTATAAGGCGTTGCACGAGGCTCTGGCTTCTGTGGCATTCGTACACCGTTGGCTTGACGGCGACTTGGTGGACCTCCATAGGGCTTCCGTCAAGGAGAAGGCATTAGAGGAGCTCGAGGAGGCAATCTCAGCACTGCGGGGGTTTTGTGTGGTCAACAAACCGCGTCGCGAGGACATTGAAAAGGCACGGGACCTTCTTCACGAGTTGTTGGGCGCGGAGTGTGCCATTGAGACGTTAGTATCGGTGCTTTGCGATGAGTACGGTATGAGTCCTGCCGAGGAGTACCGTCGATTCAACCAGACGATGGAGCGCAAAGGTTACACGAAACGGCGCATACATGGCGGGTGAGCCTCAATCCCACCCATCCACACCGTCTAAGCCCGATGGACACCAGTACGGATTGTACGCAAGGAGGCATGACGATGGCATCGATACCCACGGACCTTATCGACGCCGGGCAGATGGCGCTTGACGAGGCACTTGCTGAGGCGGGATACGCTCGCTTGTTCGACCAAGTGCTTGCGTGCGATAAGCTCGAGGACGATTTGCTGGACGCCCTTTGGAATAATGACATGACGTTGCAGGAAGCGGCGTTATCGGCAGTACGAGCACACGAAGGACGACTTATGAAGGAGAATGAATCGGCATGCGTCGCCTGATTGCAAAGATAACGTGCCTCTGTAAAGGCCATCAGCCACGGCGATTGTGGTTGGACAAGGATCAGTACCTGCGGATCCTGCCAACCCGCAAGTGTCGTCGCTGTGGCGAGTGGGTGCCAAGGTCACATGCAAGTGATCGAACCCGACCAGGGCGACGTCAACGAAGCGGTTCGGCTACTGGCAAGCGGCGAGAAGATCACAGTTGGCAGCTTGAAATTCGTCGAGCAGATTAGGGCGGCGGCTCCGTTCTACGTCAACGTTCGGCGGATCAGGAACAACTCTTGGAGCTTGAAGGCGAGGTGCGTGGGATGGCCAGATTGCAAATGTTGAGGCGCGTGGTTTGGACCATGCCGGGCTGGCAGATGTATCTCTCGCAGTTACATAATGCCGCCGGCGTTCAATGGCCGGACGAGGGCCTCATCATGACGGCATTAGGTGAGGCCGAATCGCAATTGGCGTCTGTTGTTCGGCGTCTGCCGGAGGACGAGGTCGCCAAACGGATGGTGATTGAGAACTATCGGGATGGTGTTCGACAAAAGGAAAATGCCCCGGTTGCGCTGGGACGCACCGAGGCGGGCATAGCTGGCGGCAAGCGATAGTGGCTAACTAAGCGCCTGCCTGGGTTCAGTTTACACGATTGGGCCCAGGTGGGCAAGGAGGTTTGGCAAGAGATGGCGGTCATGGAACGGGTGGCAACCTATGTCGCTGTCTGCAAGTGTGGTGAGATGTTTTACACCTATGGAACGCTTCAACGCTGCGCCGATCTGATTACGCTGAACGGTTGGGTGTACGAGAAAAAGCGCTGGAAGTGCGGAGCGTGTGCCAGAAAGGAGCGAGCGTCGTGAACGTCACCACAGATTGGATCGAGATAACCGAAGCCCCGGAAACACCCGGTCTTTACCCCGGCGTCACGGCGGAGCAATACCACCGTTGGCCGTTAGCTTCGCAGACGATCCTCAAGGTGATGCGGGACCGTTCACCAGCTCACGCCTACGAACAAATGATGAATCCAACGCCTCCGACGCCAGCCCTTCGATTGGGTGACGCGACGCACGTTGCAGTTCTTCAGCCCGACCTATTCCCGGCGCGCTACGTGGTGGCACCGGACATGGACCGACGCACCAAAGCAGGCAAAGCGGCCTGGGCCGAGTTCGAGGCCGAGAACCCGTTGGCCGAGATTCTCAAGGCCGACGAGTACCAACAATGCCTTCGGATGCGGGACGCCGTTTGGTCAAATCCGACCGCCAAGGCGCTGCTCGAGGGCAACGCTGAGATTAGCGCCGTTTGGAACGATCCGACTACGGGTATCCGCTGCAAAGGTCGGTTCGACGACCACTCTAAGGCGTTCGGCGCAATCGTTGATCTTAAAACGACGAAGGACGCAAGCCGGACAGCTTTCACTAAGGCCATTTACAACTTCGGTTACTACATCCAGGCGGCCATGTACCTGATTGGAGCCAAGGCGCTGGACCTTGACGCCGACTTGTTTGCGATTATCGCCGTGGAGAAGGAGCCGCCTTACTGCGTGGCCGTCTACCAGATCGAGGACGAGGCGCTCAAGGCGGGACGAGACGAGCTAAAGCCACTGATCGAGCGTTACGCCGAGTGCCAAGCGTCGGGATTGTGGCCGGGCTACGACGAGGAGCCGGTCGAGATTAGTTTGCCGCCGTGGTCTTGGAATTTGATCGACGAGAGGGTGGGTATCAGTGGCTAGTCAACTGGCGCAGCGCATGAATGGGAACGCGGCAACGAGTTCGCCTCGGTCCCTCAAGATGATGCTGTCTAACGACGACATTAAGCGGCGCTTCAAAGAGATGTTGGGCAACAAGGCCGCGGGTTTTATGTCGTCAATCATCAACGTCACCAACAACAACACCATGCTCCAAGAGTGCGATCCGCAGCAAATTATCGCATGTGCGGCCGTGGCCGCTTCGATGGACCTTCCCATTGATCCAAATTTGGGATTCTCCTACATCGTGCCCTACCGCGAGAAAGGCGGCAAACCCAAGCCACAGTTCCAGATGGGTTACAAGGGCTATATCCAACTCGCCTTGCGGTCGGGACAGTACAAGAACATGAACGCTGCCGAGATTTACGAGGGAGAGCTCCTTGGGTACAACCGGATCACCGGCGACGTGGAGTTTGACCCCGAGGGCAAAACGTCGGACACGGTAGTCGGCTACGTTTCTTTTTTCCGGCTGATCAACGGATTCGAGCGCTACCTGTTTATGACTGTTGACCAGATGCGAGCGCATGCCAAGCGATACAGCAAGTCGTTCGAGCGCCCCACAGGACCTTGGCGGACCAACGAATTGGAAATGTCGCTAAAGACGGTGTTAAAACTCAACCTCTCCAAGTACGGCATCCTCTCGATTGACATGCAACGGGCGGTTCAAGCCGACCAAGCGCTCATTCACGATAATGGCGATGGCGAGTTCGATTACGAGTACATCGACAATGACTCCAACACCGTTGAAGGTACAGTCGTGAACGACGACGAGGAGCAGGAGCAAGAGCAATCGGAGGGCGCGCAGGATGCATTGGGTGACATTGATCCCAACGCCCCGCCCAACTATGACGTCTGGGACGACGACAAGCAAGACGCCTAACGGCTAGCAAGTAAGGCTATCGCCTCGCCGGGTAAGAGTGATTCGTAGGAACGTACCTCCCTTGTGGGACATAGCGGCGACACTTGAAAGGGATCGCCCGGCGAGGGATTAGCATAAAGCGGCACGATGCGCTAGGGAGGGCGGTGATGCGATGAAGTAGCGACTCCGTTCGTATGGCTGCCATACAGAATACCCTCGACTTGCAGTACGCGTGAAAAAATCTAGCGACAAGATCTGAGCAGATTGAACAGACGGTGCCAGAGCGTGGGGACGCTTAGGCACACCCAGAATGGCGGGTACCTGGGATATCAACCCCGCCACCAGCCCCTATTGGGGCATAACAGTGCCCTTTCCCCCGAGGGCACGTATGCCGCACACGTGGGTAGGAGATCCCCCCAAATAATCCCTGACCCCTGCGCGAACAAGCTCCTACCCACATGGTGCGGGACAGTCACATGTACGGAGGCGAGTCCCGTGGCGTGGATCGAGTCACACCAAACACTAGGAAGGCACCCCAAGGCGTTGAAACTATCGAGACTTCTTGGCGTTTCTCTACCCGAAGTCATCGGTCATCTACATCTTCTCTGGTGGTGGGCATTGGATCACGCCCAAGACGGAGACCTCTCGGGGCTAGAACCTGAAGACATTTCCGATGTGGCTATGTGGAAAGGCAATCCGAAGCATTTTGTGGACGCCCTATTGAATTGCGGAGGTCGCAACCGGGCCGGGTTTGTTGAGAGAACCGAGAAGGGGCTTCGGTTGCACGACTGGCAAGGCGGGCGTGTATCCGCGGATGAGTTGGAAGCTAAACGGAACGCGTGGAATCAAATGCGTCCCAAGTTGGCAGAGCGGGTGTTTGAGCGCGATGGGCGACTGTGCGCCTGGTGTGGTTCTACTGACGACCTTCAGATAGACCACGTCTTGCCACTGTCCCGCGGAGGGTCCAACGGACTTCGGAACCTCCAGGTGTTGTGCGGTTCATGCAACCGCCGCAAGGGGGGGTCTCTCGAATGGCTTGGCTAGAGTCTCACCAGGCGCTTTCGAAGCATCGAAAGACAATCCGGGCGGCAGGGTTGCTCAAGACCGACAGGCACAAACTCATCGGTCACTTGCATGAGCTTTGGTGGTGGGGGATCGACAACGTAGGTCCCGATGGGTTCCTGCGAGATCTCACTGATTACGAGCTCGCCATGGCCGCGGAGTGGAACGGCGATCCAGAGGAGTTTGTTGCCGCACTCGTTGATGCGGGCTTCATCGACGTTTTGGACGAGGGGCGTTTCTTCCACGATTGGTACGACTACGCCGGGAAGTGGGTCGAGCGACGGGAGAAGGAGCGCGAACGCGCTCGGGCACGACGCAAGCCGGAGCCTACTAAGGACCGTACACCGGAGCGTCCACCGGACGGTACGCCGGACGTTGCACCAACCTCCGAAGGCACATTACATAAGAGTACATTACCTAACATTACCGGTGGTACTAAGTTACGCGGTAGTGAGAGTAGCACGCGCGCGGGTGGACCGACCACCACCACCGGGGAAGGCGTTAAGGACGATTCGATTGCCCCCCTGGCGTTCTGGGAGTCGCTCTTCGGTGACACTCCCGACCCGGTTAAGCGCTTGACTAGCGCATTCGCCTCCGCACTCGAACCCTCTGCGATCAAGTGGGCGATGTGGGACGCATACCAGAGCGGCGAGGATGATCCACGCTATCTGCGCTCGATCCTCACCAGGCTGCGGGACGAGGGGCTCACGACGGCAGACAAGGCCAAGAGGGACCGGCGAACCAAGCGCAACGGACAAGCGCGCGCCTCGCCCAACCACGAGGGCGCACCCAATGCGAGTGCTTACAACGCCGTGGATGCTGAGTCAATCAAACGCTGGAAGGAGCTGTATCCGGATGAGTACGACACGGGGTGAGAGTTGGGGGCTGTCCAACCGCGCTCGAGTGCCGCGGGAGCACGGAGGGGAGCGGGAGCCGTGAGCAGACCAAGGCGTCGGTGCGAAAACTGCGCCTATCGTGATGTGGCGATGACCCAACACATTCACGTTCGGTGCACGTTGACGGACGAGTGGCATGCTCCGATATTCCGGTGCAGCCACTATCGCAGACAGAACACGGCGGGGAAGCACCGCAAGGAGGGCGACCGATGAGCGAGTTGACGAGTGAGCGGATGGCTGAGCGGATGGCACGAGAAGTCGAGCACATTCGAAAGTTCGCCCAGTCAGACAAGGGCTCGTCGTCCTACTGCCTGGTCCATAGCGGCGCGATACTCGCCCACATCGACGCCCAGGCCGACGAGATTACACGGCTGCAGCAGAGGGTTAAGGACACCGAACAACTCATGGACGGATACGTCCGCCGAGCAGTGGGGGCCGAGCGAGAGCTTGAGCGCCTGCGGCGGGAGCGGGAGACGTTGGCCGGGGCTGTTGAGGTTGCGCGCTGTGCCCGCCCGGCCTTGAAAGACATGCCGACATTCGCTCGAGCCCTCGCCCTCCTCGAAGGCGGTGAGCGGAGTGAGTGACGAGCTTCGGGCGTGGTTGGCTGAGATCGAAAAGCGGCGCGAGGAGGCGCTAGAGGTAGATGGGTGCGACGAAGAATTCGCTGACGCGGCATACCGTCTCGTCACCCATGACATCCCGGCGCTGAAGGGCAAGATTGAGGAGTTGGTGCGGGAGCGAGACGCCGCCCAAGCCCGCGCCGACGACCTCGCACGGCAGCTTATGGAGGCGAGCGAGAGGTTGGCGGTGGTGGGAGGCGTGGAGGCGGTTCGGTCCCACAACAGCGGGGAGACGTGCAAGAACTGCGGAGAGGCGCATCCCGTATTGCCTCGTGGTACTGACATGGGTTACTGTGTCCAGTCACTTCGTCGTCAACTTGTCGCAGCCCAATCCAGCAACGGCGAACTGCGGGGTGCGCTGGAGCGGGCGAAGCGATACGTTGTACACCCGCACCCAAACGCGAGTCGGACAGACATTGAGAGCGACCAAAGTTCGATTGACGTCGCCCTCTCCTCCGCCCCGGCGAATCCGTATGCGGCGGTCGTGGATGCTGCGAGGGCGTTAGTAGAACTGGACCCGTTGGAGCGTGGACCTGTCAAATTCTTCGAGGCGTTCGACGCTCTGGAGGACGCCATCGCCAACCTCCCCGGCGGCAAGGAGGAGGACGATGGCTAAACGACGCGATGACAAAGAGCGACGCTGCCACTTTTGCGGACGGCCACAATGGACGCTGTACCCGGTGCGGATCGTGGAACATGGTCTCCCGGTGGAGGTCAAGGCGTGCGAGCGGTGCAGGGACGAGCGGGAGGGGGAGACGGATGCCTGATCCGGCGCGCGTGACGAAGGTGGAGATGATCCAGGACGCCTGTCAACTGGTCCTCGAAGAGGCGGACGCGAAAGTGAGTCATGGGCGGTTCGAGGACTACGTTCGGTTGCGCGATGATCTGGAGGAGGCCGTGGCCAGCTTCGTGGGGCGAGTGCGAGAGCGGCAAAGGAGGCGGGTTGGGTGAGATTGGTGATAGAAGGTCGGCCCGTTCCCTACCTCCGCATGACGCAGAAAGAAGTCGCGATGGCGACGAGTGGCAAAGGGCGGAAGGCTGATCGCATCCAGAGATATTGGGCGTGGAAAGACGAGGTTGGATGGGAAGCCAAGAGAGCGGGTGTAAGACCGGCGACCGGACCTGTATCCCTCATGGTCCGCGTGTGGGCAACGAGGCCGCATGGTGACGTGGACAACTACCTCAAAGGGGTAGCGGACGCCTTGAATGGGATCGCTTATGAGGATGATCGGCAGGTGGTCGAGGCCCATGTCAAGGTCTACCCAGTGAAAAGGTCGGAACAGCGGGTGGAGATCGAGATCACGGCGATTGAGGAGGAGAGCGCCTAAATGCGACGATTCAAACGCAAGGTGACGGACGAGGTTAGGCTCTACCAATACGTTGTCAACGCGAAGAATGACAAGCATGACCAAGTGGGGGTCGTGGCAGCACGAAACGGAACCGAGGCGGTAGCGGAGGCCATAAAACGGGCGTCTGGGAACGAGGTTCGGGACGCAGAGTCGGTTCGTGTCTACATGGTTACCGGGGTGCAAGGTTATAAGGTTTGGTTGGAGCCTGTTGTCGGCAAGAAGGGCGAGGAGGCGGCATCGTGACCATAGCAGCGTTTCTCTTCGGTCTCGCGTTTGGCGCTGTTGCCTCCTGGAGGTTGCAACGCGTCGAGACCTACGACCTGAGTAAGATCTACCGCGACGGCCGCCGCGATGGTTTGCGGTTAGGGCGGCAAGAGGGATATTGGGCGGGCTATAAGGACGGCGAGATGCGGGTGCGGTTTGGCATCGGGGCGCAGGTGGATCGGAATTAGGGGCAACACGCAGGAGGTCGATTGAGTGGTACAGGAGGCGGTCGTATTGGGCGAGCAAGTGACGTACGCGGAGGCAGAGAGGCTTTGCATCAAGCACATCACCAACCGGGCACGACCCGACCTGCACGGACGCACGGTACAGCTCATCCGATGGCAGCCTGAGCAACGGTTCAAGCCAGCGACGCCTTCTGTGAGCCGTAGACTCTTCGAGCGGATTGAGTTTGACCGGGCTTTCCGTATGCTGGACAAGCATCATCAAAAAGTGCTGCTCGGGTGGTACGGACGGGTAGACATTAAACCGGAGGAATTGGCTAAGTCATGGGGCGTGGATCGGGCGACAGTTTACCGGCGTAAGCATCGGGCAGTACAAATGTTCGCCGAAGTATTGACAAAATGCGACTGGCAGGGATAAAATGTGGTACAAAGAACGAGTGTTCCCAAACGCCCCAGGCGACGTGCCTGCGGGCGTTTTTGCGTTTGCCCCGCCCGCGACCTCCGCGCCGGGCACTCCCCACCGGCGAAACCCCAACGGCGGGCGGGGCGATTATTGGATGCACATCCCTAAAAGGAGTCGTCGCCATGCCTGCGGTCGAAGGTAAGCTGCAAATCGAGTATGTCGATCCCAACACCCTGCGTCCATTCGACGGCAACCCGCGTACGATCAACGAAACTGGTTTAGAAAAATTGCAGCGCAGTGTCGAAGAGTTTGGCTTCGTGAACCCAATCCTCGCGCAGAAGGGCACGCGCACGATCATCGCAGGTCACCAACGCCTTAAAGCGGCACAGGCAGCGGGATTAACCGAAGTGCCCGTCGTCTGGCTCGACGTGGACGATGTGACGGCGAAGGCGTATAACATCGCCGACAACCGCACGGCAGAGGAAAGCGAGTGGGACTTTGGCCCGTTGGCAGACCTGTTGCAAGAACTTGACAGCGGAGCCCTGGATCTGACGCTGACCGGGTTTAACGACGACGAGATCGAGCGCATCATGAACTGGGCGCCGCCGGAGGCCGAAATGGGGTCGCTGTCAGATCTGGCAGACGTGGGCGAGAAAGACACTGAGCAAATCACCTTGGTTGTTCACATGGGTGAAGCTGACGGGTTCCGTCGGAAGCTTAGAGAGATAGCGAAGAACAACCCAGATACTGATGACATTGCCCCGATGGGATGGGCGTTGGAACAGGTGCTGACGGCGTATGAAAGACTTAGTGATCGCCAACTGTGACAAGCGAACACTTAAAGCGATTCTCGCTCAGAATCACTATTCGGGCACATGCTCGTCCATCACGGTGGGCTATGGCGTCTACTGGCGGGGCCAATTAAAAGGGGGAATCGTCTTTTCGGCGGGTGTGGGGCGATTTGCAAATGCATATTGTCGGATTTGCAAGCCCACGGAAATCGTTGAACTCACGCGCCTGTGGTTGCACGACGATCTACCGAAGAATGGTGAAAGCCGCGTGATAGGTTTGGCGCTTCGGGTTCTTCGAAAAGGACGTGGTCGCTTTCGCGCGGCGTTGTCCTACGCCGACGAGTACGCGGGTCATGTTGGCACCATCTATCAAGCGACTAATTTCCGATACATGGGCACCTCGACAAGTGCCTCAAGTAAAATTCGCATCGGTGGACTCATTGTGAATTCGCGGAGCTTGAACAGCAGATACGGAACCCATAGCGTTCCGCGTCTGAGGAAAATCCTCGGGCGCGACGACATCGAGTACGTCCGAGAGAAGACGCGCAAGCATGCTTATGTTTACCCGTTGACGGATGACGTTGCCAAGTGGCTTGACGAGCACCGAAAACCTTATCCAAAACCTGCGTCCGTGGTGTAACAGTGCATAACTGGGGCCCACCCAGGAGGAGGCGGTGCGATTCCGACCCGGACGCTCCAACCATTCGCTAGGCAGGTGGCGATCGTGCCCCGTTCCCGTTACGATCCCAATACAACGCCACAACTCGTCAGATGGATGGCGCGCTCGGGGCTGACGGAGGTCGAAATTGCCACTGAACTTGGTATCAATCCTTCAACACTTACGCGTTGGAAACAAAGACATCCAGCCCTCGTCGAGGCGTTAAACGAAAGTCGAAACTTCGTCGATTCGCTTGTCGAGGATGCGCTTCTTAAACGCGCCCTTGGCTACGAGTACGAGGAGACGAAGATGGTCGCTACGCAGGACGGCAAGACACGTCGGGTGGAGAAGACGAAGAAGTCCGTCGTGCCGGATGTAACGGCACAAATCTTCTGGCTCAAGAATCGCCAGCCTGAAAGGTGGCGAGACAAGCCCCAACCCGATACGGACGACGATCCGCTCAAGGAACTGGCGAACGTGTTACGGGAAAGCCGGGCGAAACGGAGGGGCCAGTCGTGAAACTCGTTCCCCTTTCCGCCAAGCAACTGGACTTCATCGACGGGTCCACGGCTCGTATCAATATCGCCGAAGGTGCGGTGCGATCAGCCAAGACCTTTTCGACGAATATTCGCTGGCTTGAATACGTGCGCGAGGGACCGCCTGGGGACCTGTTCATGGTTGGCAAGACACGCGCCTCCCTACGACGCAACGTTCTGAACGATCTATTCGACCTGCTTGGTGCTAAGCGTTTTCACTGGACCAATAAGCAGGAAGGCGAGCTAAACCTGTGCGGGCGTCGGGTTTATGTGGTGGGTGCTAACGACGAACGAGCCGAGGAAAAAATCCGAGGCGCAACGATTGCGGGAGCATACTGCGATGAGGCGTCACTTTACCCGGAGAGCTTTTGGATGCAGTTGCAAGCCCGCGCAAGCATCGCAGGCGCACAAATCTTCGCCAACACGAATCCCGACAGTCCGTTCCACTGGCTTTATAAAGGGTTCATAGATAACGACGAGCTAAAAGCGCTCGGTATCGTCAAGACGTGGCACTTCACCTTAGACGACAACCCGGCATTGACCAAGGAGTACAAGGACTCGCTAAAGGCGATCTACTCCGGAATTTGGTACGACCGCATGATCCTGGGTTTATGGGTCATGGCCGAGGGTCGGGTCTACGATATGTTTGAGGAATCCAAACACGTTGTCGCCAAGCTGCCAGCCATGCGGCGTTACTGGGCCACGGCAGACTACGGAACATCGAACGCCGCGGTCATTTTGCTTCTGGGCGAGGGTACCGATGATCGACTGTACGTTTGCCGGGAGTATCGTTGGGACAGTCACGAGAAAGGGCGTCGCCTTACGGACGCCCAACTTAGCGCCGATTATCGACGGTGGATTGGCACAACCTTGCCGCTGCGGGTGTTTATCGATCCTTCGGCGGCTTCGTTCATTCAGCAGCTCTATTACGATGGCGTTAAGGGTATTCGACATGCCGACAACGCTGTGGTGGATGGTATCCAAGAGGTTTCCACACTCCTGGGTGAGGATCGCCTTCGCATTCACGCTTCGTGCGAAGGGCTAATCCAGGAAATGGGTCTCTACGTTTGGGATGCCAAGGCACAGGAGCGCGGAGAAGATGCACCGCTCAAAAAGAACGACCACGGGCCCGACGCGCTTCGTTACGGCGTGCGAGGATTGCGCAACGTGTGGCGCCGATGGGTCGCTAATGTGAAGGAGGCCGCATGATGCCCTTACCCGACGACGATCTACTACAATGGCCTCCCGAGGCGTGGGACGACGTTTACCACAAGTACGCCGAGCACTCGGCGTGGTACTCCGGCGATCCAGAAAAGATTGCCTCAGTTTACGCTCAGATAGTGTTCACACCAACCCCTCAAGGCCGTTTTTGGGCGCGTGATCTGTACGAGGAAAAGCGGGTCAGCTTGCATGTTCCAATCGCGGGGGATATTGCTGAAACCAGTGCCGACATGCTGTTTTCCGAGGTGCCCGCCGTACGTATCCCCGAAGCGCACGTGGAAAACGCTCCGGCGGACGCCAAAAAGGCGCAGGATCGCCTTTGGGCGCTGATCGACGACGGGGGCATCCATAACCGCCTTCTCGAAGCGGCAGAAAGTGCATCGGCCCTTGGGGGTGTATTTGTGGGTCCTGTGTGGGACCGGGACGTCACCGACATGCCCCTATTACGAGTGGTACAGGCGGATGCGGCGCTTCCCGAGTTCCGTTGGGGCATCCTGACGGCGGTGACCCTTTGGCGAGTTGTGGAGGACGATAACGGCGTCGTATGGCGGCACCTTGAGCGCCACGAACCCGGCGTCATTCTTCACGGTCTGTATCGAGGCGGCGCAGATCGTCTGGGTCGCAGGGTACCCTTGACGGCTCACAGCGACACGCAAGACCTTGAGGACGTCGTTAGATTGCCCAATGTCATGTCCCACACCCTTGCCATTCGCTACGTGCCCAACGTACGCCCGAACCGGCGTTTTCGCGGCGATACGGTAGGCGGCTACCTTGGGCGCAGCGACTATGCTGGCAGTGAACCGCTCATGGATGCGTTAGACGAAGCCTACAGCTCCTGGCAGCGTGACATTCGCCTGGCCAAGGCGCGAGGCGTCGTTCCCGAGGAATGGTTGGAGCGTCCCGATGGTAGCTCCTCGTTGAAGTTTGACGAAGACCGAGAGTTCTTCGTCGCGATGGCGGGTGCGCCAGGGGAGCAAGTAAGCAGGCCGGAAATGTTCCAACCGGCTATTCGATTCCAGGAGCATTCGTCAACGTGCATGCACTACCTGGAGCGCATTATTTCGGCGGCCGGGTACAGCCCCCAGAGCTTCGGCCTGGAGATCGAGGGACGCGCCGAAAGCGGCACCGCGCTACGCATCCGCGAGCGAAAATCCCTTGTGACCAGTCAACGCAAGCAACGGTTCTGGAAGCCGGTCATTGACGATGTACTGTGGATGATGTTGGTCATTGACCGCGAAGTGTTTCGCTCCGGCGTAACGGTGTATCGACCGTCGACCATCATTGGAGACAGTGTAGCCGAAAGCACCCGAGAACTTGCCGAATCGGTGGAGTTGATTTCCAGAGCGAGGGCAGCCAGTACCCAAACGCTCGTCGCAATGCTTCACCCGGATTGGGACGACAACGAGGTCAAAGCCGAGGTGGAGCGGATTCGACAAGAACAGGGTCAATTCGTTGAAGATCCATTGCAGATAGGGTTGGGCTAGCCGAATAGGCCCTTGTCCAACGGGAGTCGCGCCCCGTTTAGAAGCTTGTGCGCCTCGATTGCCGAAAACGTTGTTAACGGGTTGAAATTGAACACCTCGTGCGGGACTCCATCGATTGATCGCGCATCTTTCACTGCTTGGGCACACAAAGCAACACCTGCTAACCTTTCATTCCAATCATCGTCAGGATTCTGCGCAATGAACGACGAGATCACTGTGCCAGAGCAAGTAGCATTGACGTGCATTGCAAAATTATCGTCGCCGTCGACCAAGAAGCGGTGCTTGGCTCCGTCAAGACTACGAGGCGCAATGTCGGCGGAGTGTGAAATATGAGTAACTAGTGTCATCGGTTGGACCTCCTTCGATCTATGAATTTAGGAGATTGGAGCTGATTTCCTGTGCCCACCTCACCCGCACAATGGGAAGCCGTCGCGCTGGAGGTTCGCCGCATCTACGCCGACGCCGAAACGACCCTGTTGGAGCGAGTGGCGCGTCGCTTAGAACGCGGTATTGAGGGTGAAGGTTGGGCCGAGGCTCGACTATCCCAGGTGCAAACGATGCGCCGAGAGGTGGAAAGGGTAATCGCCCGCGTTTCCAGCGAGGGCGGAAACGAGATAGAACGCGCTGTCTTTGAAGCGTACGAGGGAGGGTCGGAACAGGCGACTAATGACTTGGCCCAGGTATTGGACCGCCCCATTGAACGAACGTTATCGACGATCAACCGGCAAGCTGTGGAGATCTTGGCCAGGCACACCATCGCCCGAGTGCAAACGACACACCTGGCCATTTTGCGCACGACGGACGACATTTTCCGCCGAGTGATTGCAGAAGCGTCCGGGCAGGCGGTCACAGGAGCCATGACGCGCCGGCAAGCGGCGCAGGCGGCCCTTGATCGGTTTGCCGATGCCGGGATCACAGGCTTTCGTGACCGTTCGGGGCGAAACTGGGATATCGCCTCCTACGCTGAAATGGCGACCCGTAGCGCGTCGGGCAGGGCGGCGATTGAAGGGCATTCGGACCGGCTACAAGCGAACGGGTACGACCTTGTAATCGTTAGCGACTCCCCGGACGAGTGCTCTGTGTGCCGACCGTGGGAAGGGCGTATCCTGTCCCTTGGCGGGGAACACGCAGGAGAATATCCTACCGTGGACGAGGCCAGGGCCGCAGGGCTATTTCACCCTAACTGCACACACGCCGCCACAGCGTATATTCCAGGGCTAACCGAGAGGCAGAAACGGGCCGAACTACCTAACCCGGAAGGGTACGAGATTCGCCAACGTCAACGGCAGATCGAGCGCCACATTCGTCGGTGGAAACGCAGGCGGGCGGTGGCCCTGGACGACGGGGCTCGCCAGTACGCAGGTCGCAAGGTTCGCATGTGGCAGGCCGAACAGCGCAAGCACCTTGCCCTGGCAGGGCGTGAGTTTAAGCGTGACTATGGGCGGGAGTCGATCACTCGAGCGCGCTAGTTGAGTGACACCAAACATTGCTACGCATTTAGACGCCTTCGGGCGTCTTTTTTATATCCAAAAACCACGGGCCGGGGGCCCAAAGGAGAGTGACCCAGGTGGTCAATCGAAACGAACGCAGCGACTTAATCAAAATGAATCTTCAACGCCATTCCGATGGCGGGGAAGGCGCAGGAGGCGAAGGCGGCACAGGTGGCGGCCAAGGCTCCGGCGCAGGAACAGGTTCGGGTGACGGAGGCGCTGGAGGCGCTAAGGTTTACTCGCAAGAGTACGTGCAAGCGTTAAGGAGCGAGTCGGCAGGGTACCGGACGCAACTTCGCGAGGCACAGCAACAGCTTGCCACAATCAAAAAGGAGCTCGGATTCAAGGAAACCGACGAGGTTTCCGATTGGAAAAAGGTGTTGTCGGATCTCAAGACGACCAACGAAGCAGCGGTGACGCAGGCCAGTGAAAATGCGAAGAAGCTGCTTCTCAAAGCCGAGGTCAAAGCGCAGGCCGCAGACCTTAACATCGTGGACGCCGACGCGGCGCTTGCCCTGGCGGACTTGTCCGAGGTGGAGATCGACGACGACGGAACGGTCAAGGGCGTCAAAGAGGCGCTTGAGGCGCTTGCGACGGACAAGCCGTATCTGAAGAAAGCCCAAACCCCCAGCAAAAGTGGCAGCGAGTTCAACGGCGGCGGTGGGGGCGAGGTTAACCCCTGGGCCGACGACCAATTCAACCTGACCGAGCAGGCGCGCATTATGAAAGCCGACCCCGAACGGGCGAAGCAGCTTAAAGCGGCCGCCGGTAAGTAGCGAAAGGACGATCATCATTGGCAATTACCCGAATCGCAGACATCATCCAGCCGGACGTATGGCAGGATTACTTCATTCAGCGAACCATGGAGCGCTCCGCACTGATCCAGGCGGGAATCGCCGTCAACAGCCCGGAGTTCGACGCGTTGGCAAGCGGACCTAACGTCCTTGTCAACATGCCGTATTTCGAGGACTTGACCGGCGATGACGAGGTTGTTTCCGACGATGGAGCCCTTACTCCTGGCAACATCGGAAGCAGCAAGGACGTGGCTCGCAAGCACGTACGCGGCCGCGCCTGGGGAGCAAACGGCCTTTCGGCCCTTCTGTCGGGAGCCGATCCCTTGCAGGCCATCACCAACCTGGCCGCCGACTACTGGAACCGCCGGATGCAGGCGGCGCTTCTGTCTACGCTTGCAGGTGCGTTCGCTGCTGCCAGCATGGCGGACAAAATCCACGACATTTCCGCCGAGACCGGGGATGCAGCATTCATCACCGGACGCACGTTCATCGATGCAACGCAGAAGATGGGCGACGCCAAGGACCTGTTGACCGGCGTGATGATGCACTCCGCGGTGGAGGCTGACCTGGCCAAGCAGGATCTCATTGAGTACGTCCAGCAGTCGGCCGAATCGGATCGCGTTCCCATGTTTATGAACAAGCGGGTGATCGTGGACGACGGTATGCCCTACGACTCTGCTACGGACGTAGCGACCGCCTATATCTTCGGGCAAGGGGCTATCGCCTGGGGTAACGGGACGCATCCGCGCATCCTGCCCGTGGAAACCGACCGGGACAGCCTGGCGTCCAGTGGTGAGGACTACCTCATTACCCGCCGAATCTTCCTGCTGCATCCCCGTGGTGTTGCGTGGCAGGAAGTTTCTGTTGCCGGGGATTTCCCCACGAACGCCGAGCTTGAAACCGGAACCAACTGGAGCCTCGTTTACGAGCCCAAGGCGGTTCGCGTGGTGGCTTTCAAGTTCAAGATCGGCGCGGGCGACGCCGTGAGCGGCGACGACGGCGGCGCGTAAGGCGGTGATCGCGTGAGTCTGACCGGATTCAACCGTCGCAGGCGCGAGGCTGCGGCGCAGAAGGCGAAGCAGGAGGCGGCCAACGAGTCGCCTCCTACGCCTGAGAAAAAGCCCAGGAAGCCGAGGACCAAAACCAACGACACGTGATGTTCCGGGGGTGATTCCCGTGGTTTACGCGACGACCGACGACCTAGCGGATTACCTGCACGTCAACGTAAGCGATCTGCCACAAGACGTGGAGCGAATGCTTGAGCGCGCATCCGAAGACGTTGACTACTGGACCTTAGACCGTATTGATACCGGCCATACGGAACAGGCCGAAGCAGCCATGAACGCCACATGCGCACAGGTGGAAATGTGGCTGGAGGCCGGGGAAGAAGGCGACATTCGCGGAGCGCTACAATCGTTTAGCCTGGGCCAGTGGTCGGCGACGTTTGCCAACGCAGACGGACCCCCAAAACTAGCCAATCGTTCCTGGCGCTACCTGCTTCGCACAGGGCTGCTTTACCGAGGGGTGGGGATGCGGTGAGGATTCCTCCTTCGCTAAGGCGTGAAACGGTGGTGGTGACCCCCAGGAAGGGATCGGGAGCCTACGGTCCCATATGGGGCGATCCTGTGACCTACGCCCCACCATACAAAGGCGTGTACGTCCAACCGGGCAATCGGGAGGCCGTGGACAGCTCCGGAAAAGTGGCCGTCGCCAATGCGACGGCCTTTTTTGACGGACCAGTCCCTATTAACACCGGGGACCTATGCGAGTGGAACGACGGACGGTACAAGGTGATCGACGCACAGCCTAAACGCCCCCACGGGCGCACTATGCACGTCGAGGTATTGCTGCAAAGTACCGAGGAGGCGGTGCCCGAATGAGAGACGTTCGTTTAACGTGGAACGGCCAAAAGGTAACCGCCGACGTCGAGCAGGCAGCGGTGCGCGGCCTTGGTGATGGGTCCGAGCACCTACTGACCGAATCGAACAAGACGGTACCCATTCAAGAGGGCGCGCTGATGCGCGGAGGGATGACCGACGTTGACGAGACCGCCCTTGAGGCGTCTGTAAGCTACGGCAACAACGAATCTGCGCCCTATGCGGTTACCCAACACGAAGATACCACGCTTCGACACGACGAGGGGCGGCGGGCTAAGTGGCTGGAGAAAACTCTGAACGAACAAAGGACGCGCATCCAACAGTACATTGAGGACCAACTGCGCACGGCCATGAGGTGACGCCATGCTTGAGGGAATCGCCAAGTACCTGCAAAGCCAGGGTATCGTAACGTTCGATTCGACCGGAGCCAATGGCGACGCGTTCATTGAGGTGATGCCGGACTCGCCGTCCAACGCCGTGGCCTTTATGTCATCGGGTGGCCCCGAGGAACCGGGAGTGCGGCATTCCTTTGACACCCGCACGTTCCAAGTTCTTGTGCGCGGCGGTGTGGATCCGCGTCCCCCAAGATCCAGGGCTGAACAGATATATAGCGCGTTGCAAGGGCTGACGGGTGTAACGCTGGACGATGGAACCTACGTGGTGGCCATTGGCGGTATCCAATCCGGTCCGATCCGGATGCAACCGGACGTCAAAGACCGCCACCGATTCAGCTTGAATTTCTGGGTGCGCTTGCGCGTACCCACGGCGAACAGAGTATAAGGAGTGATCCAAAGTGGCAGAAGTTGAAATTCTGGCCCGGGAACTCAAGGTGGAGATTGAAACGGGAGAGGAGACCTGGCAGGAGATCGAGGGCGTTCAGACCATCGGGCACACACCCAGTAAAACGGACGCCGACACAGGGCATTTCCAGGCAGCCGGCAGAGCTCGTCACATTGTGGCCGAGCGTGGCGACGAATTCTCGCTGGAATGCACGTACCTTGTAGACCCTGACACTGGGGCTATTCCTGCTGGTCACCAAGCCTTGCGTGACCTTGGCGCGAAGATCGGCTATGAGTCGATCGGTACGTTTCGGATTACGGGGCCAGGTGGAACAGGAATCCAGTTTGACGCCTCTGCCAACGTGGGACAACCGGCAGGCGGACGTAACGATGCGGCATCGTTCTCGGTGACGTTGACGGTTACGGACGCAATTACCCAGGTCCCGGCCACACCGTAAAGACAAACTCGGGGAGGTAGACCATGGCCAAAGAACGCATGTTTGATTTCGACGCCTTTTGGCAAGAGGCCGAGCCCCAAGAAGCCGACAGGCCGAAAGTGCGAGTGTTCGGGGAGGACGTTTACCTCCCCGCTTCCATTCCTGCACGCATCATCCTACGGGCCATGCGCGCCGCGCAGGAGGGCGAGGATGCCGAAACGCCCCTTTCGGGCGAGGAAGTTTACAAATCGGCTTGTGCGTTGTACGGAGCCGAGCGCATTGACGCCTGGCTTGACAAGGGCTTGAGCCTGTCGCAACTGGCGGACCTGGTAAACCAAGGCATTCGCTTATACGCATCGGGACAGATCGACGACTCGGGAAACCAGACAGCCCCCAACCGGGGGGCCAAGGACTAGATCGCCGAGTCGGCATTCTTGAAAGATGGAACCTGATCGAAGCCGACTTCCAACGTGAATACCGCATCGACTTAGTCAAAGCGCTACCGGACGACACATTCACCTGGCGGCGCTTTGTCGCGCTTGTGGGCGGATTATCGCCGCAAAGTTCCTACGTCAACGCCTTGGCCTGTGAGCGCCGGGGCAAAGGCGGCCAGAAACAGGTCGCGCAAACAATCAAAGACCCCCAACAGGCCACACACTACCTGTTGGGTCTAGTCACACCGAGTGCGGGGTGAGGACAATGGCTGTCAAGGTTGGGGAGTTGTTCGCGCTCCTAAAGGTGGACGATGCCCAATTCAAAAGGGCGTTAAAAGACGCCGAAACGTCCATGGAGGACCTCGCCAAGAAGTCGGGTGCTGCATTCGCTGCCGTAGTGGGAGGCATGACTGCGGCTACGGTGGCGGCTGGACGCTACGCTGACGAAATGAACGCCCTTTCGGGCCAAACCGGCTTGGCGGTGGAGAGCGTTCAGGCCCTTGGATTCGCCGCCATGAAGTTCGACTCCGACCTGGCGACACTTGGCACCAGTATGCGCGCCTTCGTTCGTCGTTCTGCCGAGGCCGCCCAAGGTAACGAGTCATTCCTCAAGACGTTCACCCAGCTTGGAATTTCACGCGCCGAGGTGCAGGAAGGGCTCGTTGACATTGAGGGGCTTCTGCTTCTGGTTGCTGACCGCATTTCGGGTCTGACCACCGAGGCCGAGCGATCCGCGGCGGCCATGAACCTTCTTGGCGACGCGGGGCGGCAGTTGGTTCCGTTCCTTTCCGAAGGGGCGCAAGGAATTCGGGCAGCCATGAAAGAGGCAAGGCAACTCGGCATCGTGACCGGCAGGGACTCCATCCAGGCGCTTTCCCAGTTCACCGAGGAATGGGACGTTTTACGAACGCAGCTTGCCGCCACGGGTCGGACGCTGGCCGTAGAATTCACGCCCACCTTGCGAGCTGGTTTGCAACTGATTTCCCAGGGTGCCGAAATGATTGCCAATCTAAGTGAGGAGACGCGGGCACTTGTCGGCGTCATTGGCTCGGGTACGATTGGGGCCGTGGGTTCGTTTGCCGCATTGACCACTACCATTTGGGCAACGACGCGTGCGGTGCAGACGCTTGGCACAACTCTCAAACTCGCTTCCGGTCCTGCGGGATGGATCGCGCTGGCTGCCAGTGCGGCGGTATCCCTGGCGGCGGGTTTCGGGCTTGCATCGGCACACGCCAAATCGGCGCGCCAGGCGATTATCGACCTGGGCGATACCGAAACGGTCACCAAAGAACTGGAGAAGGTACGCGAGGAAATCAAAGAGCTCCAAGAAGCGGCAAGCCCGGACTTCACCACTCCGGTCGAAGGCGGCCCACAAATGCGGTTCTTTGCCGAGGGGCAATACGAAAAAGAGCTTGCAGAGTTGCGGGAGCAAGAGCGCGCCCTTGTCGCACGGCTCGAAGAGATTGCCGAGCAAGAACGGCAGCGTGAAAAACTGCTGGACTCGTTACAAAGAGGATCCGATGTAGGGGCTACAACGGAATCCGAATCGTTCCGACGATGGCAATACGAAATCGCGAACATCAATCGCGAGCTGGACCTTTACGCCACCAAGCTGATCGAAATTCAACCCATTACGGACGCCAACACCGACCAAGCGCAGTATCGACGCGCGATCGAGCAAGAGGCGGTACAACTCCTTGAAGCGGAGTTGCGCACACAAGAGGCGATTGCGAAGGCGACACGCGAGGCGCTTGCAGATTCGTCGCTCCTGCCACAGGAAGCCAGCGAACTGAACTCCGCCTTGGAAATGGCCGAGGCGACGAGCAAGCGACTGCGACACGAGCTTACACTTGCGCTCGATGCCCTTGCACTTACCGACTACGCAACGCCTTTTGAACGTTTAAACGCCGAGCTTGTCACGTTGCGCTTGCGATTCCTCACGGGCGTTGCGCCGGTCGAGAACCTCAATGACATGGCACAAGAGCTACTCGCGAGGGTGGAAGGGTTAAACGACGGCACCGACACGTGGCTGCAACTCCTACAAACAGCACAGGCCGTAGCCGAGCAGATCTCCGATGCGTTACCGAGCATGGAAGCAGTAACGCCGGGGCGCCCGAGCCCCCCCTCGCCGATGATGACGCGCGACGAAGCACGACTACAAGCCTTGCTCGATCAATTCGGCCTGCTGGAGCTTCGCGTCGATGCCAGCCTGGTGCCGATGCAAGACGCCATTGGAAACCTGCACGAGTTGCGGGCGGCGCTAATCGCCCTCGTTACCGAAGGCGGCGGGAGCCTCGCCGAAGCGAACGAGGAGCAGTTGCAACTCTACATCCGGTTAACGTCGGCGCTCGATCGGTGGATGGACTCGCTGCAAGCGTTGCCGACACGCCTCGAGGAGATCCGCGCCGAGATGCAGCGTTCCCTTGGCGTCGGCATGGCCGTAGAGCGAGAGATCACCCTTGCCACGGGCGGAACATTCGACCCGATCGCATTTGAGATGGGCGTGCTGCAAAGCACCTTGCGCGAGATGGGTTCCGAGGTGGGCACAGTTACCCCAGAAATGGAGGAGCTCGCGCGCCGACTTCGTGAGTTGGCCGACGAGCAGGAGAACCTTGCCACAACTGGGGCTATGGTACGGGCGGCCCTGGACGGCGTGGGGCGCAATCTGGGGCCCATTGGACGGGCCCTTTCGGGAGCCGTGACGTTTGATCCATCCCGAGGGCTTGGCAGCTTCGGGTTTGATGCGGCGTCGTTTATGACATCTGCCATCGGGCTTGCAGCAGACCTGCTATTCAACGCCTCGTCTGGTCTTGGTTACAGTGCCGAAGTGTTGGAACGCGCAGCCCAGACCTTGGAGCAAGCGTCTCGATCGTGGGATCAAACACTCTCCGAGGGTCAGTTTCACGAACTGGCGGAAGCCTCCCCGGACGACATCATTGCCGACCTGAAAAGGCAGCGAGCAGAGGCACAGAACCAAATTGCAGCCCTCGAAAAACGGTGGATGCAATTCTGGAACGCAGCCAGTCGCGGGGAACGTATCCGGGAACTCGAGGACACGGTACGCGAAATCAATACGCTGATAAACGATCTGCGCTCGAACGCCGGTTTGGAAGTGGAGCGACGATTGGAGGAGTTAATCGGCGTCACCATGCGCAACCTGCAAGGCGCAGTAGCGGGTGCGTTTAGCGCATCGACCGCCGAAGACTTTGCTGCCGATATAGAGAATTCCCTTGAAGCCAGAGTGCGCAGCGCCTTTGTCACGGCGTTCTTGGAGTCGGCTGCTATGGCACCGTTGTTTGACGCGCTTGGGGATTCGATCCGAGAGGCAGTCATGGACTCCGATATCTCTCCGGGCGAAATGAGCGGCATTCGCTCCATCATGGAGCAAATTGAAGCCGAGTCACAGCCACTATATGATCTGCTGGACGAGTTCGACCTATTGGCCGATACCACGGAGCGTGTCAATTCCCAGTTACGCAACGTCCCCGCCGGATTCAAGGCGGCGCTATCCCGGTTCCAAGTAGCCGAACCGGTTCCGTTAGCGACGGGGGGCATCGTTACGCGGCCAACTTTGGCGGTGGTGGGCGAGGCTGGCCCGGAAGCCGTAATACCGCTTTCGGACGGTCAATTCGCATCGGGCGCTCCCAATGTGGTGGTCGATTTCCGAGGGTCCACAATCTACGGGATGGACGACTTTGAACGACGAGTCGAGCAGGCTGTTTCCAGGGTAGAGCGCCGAAACGGCATGGCTGCGCATGGGGTGGTGGTCCGTAGGTAATGGCAATTGCCAAAATCGACACCATCGACATTCCGGGGGTTTACACTCAACGGGTTAGCCGAGAAGAGGTGGCTGACGAGGGTCGCACCGCGGGCGGCAAGTTGCGCCGTGATGTTGTCGTTGCAGGCAAACGAATCTGGCGCTTGGAGACACGCGTCATTACAACCGCCCAACGAAACGCCCTCGTTAACCATCTGGAATCGATCATGTGGGGCTTCGTGGACTTTTGGTTGGACGAGTTTGGTGCAGAAAGCAACACCGTTCGGGCCAAGGTCGAAATCGAGGAAGACCGGCCAACGCAGTTGCCAAACCTGCGCACGTTGACCCTGACCATCACAGAGCAGTAGGAGGGGGATGGATATGGGAACCATTGCCGACGAACGGCAGATCCATACCCAACTCCTTATCGGGCGACCTGACGGTATCACATGGGAGGACGTAACGTCGTACCTTGCTCGGGTCGAGGTCAACCTGGGCAACGTGGATGCAATCGGAACCGGCAACTCCGGCGTGGATGCAGTTGTGCGTCAACTCACCTTCACGCTGCGAACCGACCGCCAGGGGGCAGACGGAGATTCGTTCGCTCCGTTAGACAGAACGAGTGCGTGGAATATCTTCGACGTTGACGGTGACGGTACACTGGAATACGCCCCACTACTTTGGGAGAACCGGGAAGTGCAATTCTTGGTGGCCGTGACAGACCCAGGCGTCACACCGGCCAGCGGCGATTGGATTGGTCTGTTTCACGGGTATCTGGGCGACTCCACACGAACGTCGGGGACCACCGTAACGGCTGACGCCCGCGACCTTGCCAAGAGGTTGCAGGACACCTTTATTGAGGTCAAGCGCACGTATGGCAGCGAAACAGGGGTGGCAGCGGAGGTCGTCATTCAGCAGATCCTAGACGACAACCTGGGGACCGGCGTGGTAACCCTATACACTCCTGTATCGCCCGGATTCATGGTTACGCCCTACGAAGTGGACTACAAAAGCGTGTGGGATGCCATCCAGCAGGTAGCCAGTCAGTTCGGTTGGTTTCTGGGGTATTGGTGGGATTCAGGTACGAGCACTTTTCGTCTTACGCTCATGGAGCCGCCTCGGGACAAAGACGCCGAGTCTGCCGACTTCAACCTGACCGATAAGGACGACTTCTACATTAACGACCTGGAAATCACCGGAGCGAACGTTCGCAACGCGGTGACGGTCATGTATCGGGACGAAGCGACCGGCAACATGGCATCGGTATCCCGCCAGGACGCCAACAGTATCGCCGAGTATGGCAGGCGAGCCTCCATCATCGAGGAAGGCAACACGCTGCTCATTAACACGCTCGCAGAGGCCGAAAGGTTCGCCGAACTGTTCATCCACGACCTCAAAGACCTCACGGGTACAAGCAGGCTGCAAATGCCCTTGTTGCCGGAACTTAACGTGTTCGCTGGCATCACAATCCAACATTCCCGAGTATCGTCCACGACAGACTTTTACGGCGTCGAGTCGGTACGGCACACGCTGGACTTCGAAGGGGGGCAATTCCGCACCGAAGTAGTGGCCACGGGACGGGTGATTGGAGCCCATATCCGTTGGCTCGAGATGGAGACTCGCCCAGGGTCGCCTGGCGAACCCGTGAGAGGAAGTGACATTGAACGAGGCGGCATAGATACCGACCGCATTGCGGACCTATCCGTAGTCGATGCCAAGATTCTCAACTTGGACGCCGAGAAGATCACGTCGGGGCAGATTGCGGCGGATCGCTTGACCGCCAACGTCATTGAGGCGATTAACGCCAACATCGGCGAGGCGTCCATTGACGCAGCGGTGATCGGGGAACTGGACGCATCCCAGATTACGTCGGGAAACATTGACACAGACCGCCTTATCGCCAACGTGATCGAAGCTATCAACGCCAACATCGGGGACGCCACCATCGACGGGGCGATCATCCAGGAGGCCACCATCGGTTCGGCGCAAATCGACTCGGCGGCCATAAAAGCCGCGCACATCGACGCTGAAGCCGTTGGAGCGGCCCATATCCAGGCGGCGGCTATTCAAACAGCACACATTCAAGATCTATCGGTGACAACGCTCAAAATCGGCGACCTTGTCATTACCGAGGAGAAACTCGCCGACTTAGCTGTTTCCGAAGGTAAACTGCAAGACGCTGCGGTGACCACTACCAAACTGGGAGACGGAGCCGTGACGACCAGTAAACTAGGCGACGGCTCAGTAACCGACGTCAAGGTGTTAGCCGGTTCGATCAGCGAGGCCAAAATGAACTGGTCCTCTCACTTGCTTTTCTAAGTGGGTTGACTGCAATTCAAACAAACTGCCCCAGGCATCAACCGGGACGATCACTTGTTGATCGTCCCTTTTCACTTCTCCAAAGGAGGATAATCAGTATGTACGCCATGACCAGAAGCGCCGACGTTTCCCAGAGGGTTCAACACAAGGTACACATGCAGCGCGAGCGCCTTCAAGAGCGTATCGCAGAGCGCCTTGGCCAAATGGCCGAGGAAGTGGCCGACGAGATGTTTGGGCCGGAGCTTCAAGCAGAACCCGAGCCCACGGTCACGGCCGACACCATCCGTACCGAGGCCACTCGCACGGGCCAACTTGAGTCGGCAGGCGGAAACGGTGCCAATTCTTCTGTGGAATCGCTAGAGGAAGCGGTTAAGCGCATCCTGCAAGAGCAGTTGAAGTCGGTTCTGCATGACGTGACGTACCGGCTGGGTGTGTTGGCAGACGCCGAACTCAAGGCCCAAGGCGTCCATACCGGACGCATATCGGCGCACGAATTGAACCTGGCACATCACATCCTTGACGGGTACACGTTTGACGACGACAGTCCGACCGCGGGTTCGATTGCGTGGTCTGACGCCAACATCTCGTACAAGGGTACCACGTACGCGATTACCGATGGGGACACGACCGACAAGTACGTGTATTGGGAATTGGCGACTCCAACGTCCTTCCAAACCAGCAACACCAAACCGGATCTCGGACCGGACGATGTATTGGTAGCGATCAACGACAACGGTACAGCGCGCGTCTCCATGGCTCCCGGAAAGATGACGCACGGTGCCATGCTCGTCAGTGGATCGGTCGCTTCGGACGAGTTGGGATCGGGGGCTGTCACCGAAGATAAGATTGACGCCCTGGCTGTCACCGAAGCCAAAATCGCTAGTGGTGCGGTGACTAACAACAAGATCGGATCGGGCGCTGTTACCGAGGCCAAGATCGGATCAAATGCGGTAACCGAAGCCAAAATCGACAGTGGCGCGGTCACCGAGACGAAGATCGGGTCGGGAGCCGTGACAAACGCCAAGATCGGTTCCAGTGCCGTGGACAGCGACAAGTTAGCCGACAATGCCGTAGTAGCCGGAAAGATTGCTACCGGTGGCGTCAGTGCGTCAAATCAAATTGCCAATGGCGTGGTGGACTCCGACCAACTTGCCGACAGCGCTGTTATTTCCGGAAAGATTGGGGACGGAGCCGTAACGGGAATCAAGATCGGCGCGGGGGCAGTTGCCGAGGACAAGCTCAACATGGCGACACACTTTCTGTTTTAAGGCGGTGGGACTGTGGCTTTCTCCATTTCCCATAACACTCCGGCCACAGGCTATATCGCTTGGGCGGACGTCAATATCCAGTACAAGGGGCAAACCTACGCCATCCCGGACGGGAACACCAACCTGCGATACGTGTACTGGCTGTTTTCGGATCCCAATTCGTTCTACGGTTCGGACGAGGTACCCGAACTCGGAATCGATGACCTTCTGGTTTTCTATAATCGTTCGGGGACGGCGCTCGTCGTCCCCACGGCGACAGTCGTGGACGGTGGCTTAATCGTCCCGGGCAGCATTATTGCCGACGCCCTGGCTGCCAACTCGGTCACTTCTGAGAAAATCCTGGCCGGGGCCGTGGACGCCAACGCAATCGCGGCCAACGCCATCGGAGCCGGTGCTATTGCAGCAGAGGCAATTCAAGCAGAACACATTTCGGCGGGGGCTGTTTCGGCGTCGGCTATTGCCGCCGACGCGGTGGGCGCGGGAGCGATTGCGGCAGGGGCTATCGCTGCTGACCATATTCAATCCGGTGTCATTAACACAAACCACATTAGTGCCGCGGGATTGGACGCTGACGTTCTCAAAGCTGGAACGATCACCGTGGACGGTGGAGTCAATAACGTGTCGTCCGTCGAGGTCAAAAGGTCGGGCACTCTGCGCTCCCTATGGAACGAAAAGAGCCTTACGTTCTACGCTCAGGACGGGATGACACCGTTGGTACGTGCGGGTGACGTGTCGGACGCCCAAGATGATAGTCGCGTGGGATTTCTGGTGAAGTCCGAAAACGGCGAGAACCTCATGGACGAGACGGGTCTTTATATAAACAACCTGCGGGCCAACATCCCTGCCGGACTTAACATCGCCCCAGATCCACACTTCGTTATGTGGAACTCTTCGTCCCACTGGACTCGTAGTACATCGGGGCCAGCTTGGATTGACAAGTTTTTCGATGGACAGTTTGACCCTGATTTCCCGGTAGACGCATCTGCGATTATCCTGGCCCTGGATGCAGGTGGGGCGGCGTCGGCAAGCATTGAATCGGTACCTGTCTCGACTAAGCTGACGCCAGCGTATAACGATGTGCCCCTGTGCGTCAGTTTTTGGGCCAAAGCCCAACGTCCGAGTCTGGTCACAATAAAGTGCGACATTTACGCGTACGAAGTCGGTAACCTCTTACCGACAGGTCACCAATCACACGAACTTCAGCTTTCGCACGACGAAAACACGTTGGTCGAATTACAGTTCCCAGCTTTAACCACGTTCTCGGCGAACACCGAAAGCATTGCGGTCAAGTTCTCGATTTCCCGCGACGCCTTCGAATCCTTTGCGTCAAACGTTAGTATATGGAGCCTTATGATCGAGCCGGGGGCGAAGAGATCGTTCCCATCGTTCAACCCGTATGTTCCTGCATTAACGCCGTTTTCGGGCACCGTCGTAGAGTATGGCAGCAACCTCAACGGGTTCTATCAACGGTTCTCTAACGGTATGCAAATTTGCTGGATCAACCAGATAGAACTCGTCCACGATGGTTCCACCTCCATATCCGCGTGGTGGACCTTCCCTGCATCGTTCAATGACGAGAACAACATTTTCGCGACTTGGGCGGGTAGAAGTGGACAGGCCATCCCTCAAGGCGAAAGGCAGTTGTATCACAGGGTTATTAGCACAAGTACCACACAATGCCGCCTGCAGGCGCTCGGTGATGGGGGCTTCTCGCCCGGAGACAGTGGTGTTGCGCAAGCCTATGCCATTGGGACGTGGGGTGATTAACTTGTTAGTAAAGTACAGCCCGCAACGCTCGGACCGAACATTGAGTTACGATTTCAACGGGGACACCATTACAGCGACCCTGGGCGGCGAAATCGATACATTCGATTTCAGCGAAATGCCTGACGGAGAGGCGGCACAGATCGAATCCACCCTTAATCCGTGCCCTGTGCTGGAAGCCCGAAGGGTGAACGGTCACCTGGAAGTGACCCTCCTGCGCTTCCACGGCCCGAAAGCCTCAAGTGAGGAGCGTTTCCCACAACCGGAGGAAGTGAACGACGATGGCTAAGATTACGTGGCGCACACAGGACGACATTGACGCGGAGAAACAGGCCCAGGCGTGGACCGCCCTTCGCATGGAAAGGGATAGGCGCATCGCCGCAACGGACTGGACGCAGCTCTCCGACGCGCCTTTGACGTCCGGGGAGCAAATCGAATGGCAGCAATACCGTCAAGCCCTGCGCGACGTTCCGCAGCAACCGGGGGCACCACATAAAGTCATATGGCCCGAGCCGCCAGTAGATTACAGCGAGCTTGAAACGAACGACAAGTATCGCTTGCCACCTTCCGGGCGAGTTGGACAGAGGAGAGGTGCAGCATTATGACTGACCGTGTTGTGGTCCCGAAAATCGAACAACGAATTGCGCAACTAACCCAAGAGGTCAATGCCCACTACGCCCAGGCGAAAGACACCAAAGCACAAGCCGACGAGTGGGCGCGTCTGTACGAGGAGCGCCAAGCGGAGGGAGCATCAGAAAACGAGTTGGCCGTCATTGAGCAGTGCCACAGCGAAGCCGTCAAGAAAAACTCGGAAGCGGTGGCCGCCATGAAGGACGCCCAGGCCAGGATTCGGGTCAACCAGGAGTACCTCGAGGTTTTTGGCGAAGGAAAGGCTGGCGATCAAGGGGCCAATTAGTAGCTCCTCTCGTCATTCTAGAAGTGGAATTGGTAGGCGATCATTGCGTATTGGGGCAACATTGCTCCAGGAGCATTTTCGTTGTTGCGAATCAGAATCGGGATTCGCGCTAGCGCGTGCCCGACAAGCAAGATGCTGGCCCACGTATCGCCGACAAAGTGTTCCAAAGCCGAGTAAGTGGTGGACGTGAACGCGACATGGTCCTGCCACCAACTCGGATCGGAGGGCACCGTGTCTTCCCAAACACACAATGCTGCACCTTCGATGCATAGTGGGTCTTCCTTGCTGAATTGAATAACGTGGCGCGTTTGCATGTCGTCGGTTGCCAAGGCTGAGTAGGCTAGGAGTTTAGAAACGGCTAAAAGCGGAGATGCGTTTGCAGACGAGGTTAGCAAGAGAAATGCCAGCGCCCCCAAGACCAGGCGCACGAACATTTGGTGATCACCTCTAAATCGAATCCTACTACAAATTATAAAACGTGATCACTTGAAAAGGGAGGCCTAGGCCTTCCTTTCTTCGTTTCAAGAGTGCCGATCGACGGGAGTGTTCGACTGTGGGGATGAGCCACGAAGACCGGCAGTGGCTGGAGGGACGATTAAACGCCGTCAAGCAGGAGCTACGCGAGGATAACCGGGCCATGGAGGGGCGGCTGGTCATGCGCCTCCAAGACATTGAAGGCATGACGACCAAGCGCCTTGACGATCACAGTGACCGAATCCGAGCTCTGGAGCGCTGGCGTTCGTGGGTGGTGGGATCTGCGGGAGCGGCAGGATTGGCGTTAGGGCGCTTTTGGGACTCACTGACCGGGAGGGGAGGACCATGAGAGGCGGTGACCGCTACGATAGTCTGATTAAATGGTATGCCCACATTTACGGCCCCCAGTGGCGCATCGTCAAACGGCAAATCGAGGCCGAATCGTCATTCGATCCCCTGGCCGTGTCCCCAAAGGGGGCTATGGGGCTTGCTCAATTTAAGGCCGACACATGGGACTGGGTATGGACCGAACTCCTGGGAGTCGATCCGTCACAACGAGACGTGTGGAACCCAGAGCACGCCATCGAGGGATGCTGCTTGTATGATAGATGGCTTTATGACCGATTCGCAGAGATCCCCGATGAGGCAGAGCGGTGGCGATTTGCGCTTGCGGCGTACAATGCCGGACGGGGCAACATCAACCGGGCACTCGGCCACGCGCGGGAGGCTTGCGATCTTCCTGGCAGCTTCAAAAAGTGGCAAGACGCCGGAAGCAGGCCGGGACCGTGGCAGACCTGGGACTTCGCGAGTCGGTTCCTGCCCTTGGTAACGGGGACCAACGCAAACGAAACGATCGGATATATCAAGCGGGTTATGCCCGACACGAATAGTATCGCGGTATGAGAAAGGAGAATCACCATGAAAGTCTTCCAAGCGGTGATTGAAGTCATCGCAATCCTCGTCGCCCTGGTCAACATCGTTGAGCGCTCCGGCGAGGGCGAGCAGAAGCGGCGTGAAGTCATCGACTTGTTCTTCGAGAAGGGTAAGGAGCACCTAACCACCCTACCCAAGTGGGCATCGGACTTGTTTCTCCGCCGTACGTTCATTGGCTGGCTCGTTGACGTGATCGTTTGGGCGGCGAACGCCTACGGCCCTTTCGGGGAGTCGCAGAACTCCGAGAGGACTTCTGGCGCTTTGTCGAACGCGGCCTCTACAGCCTCGGCGTAGCGCCCGAGGAAAAACGTTGGTATCGTGATCCCGAGTCCGGGAAGTGGTGGTATACGACTAGCCGGGAACTCATGCACGCCGAGCGAAATGTACCATCGAAGCGTGAGCTCGCTGAACGAGCGGTCGAGGCCCTGCCTGAGCGTGAGGTGGGGCCGAAGCCACGGCCCGTCGAGGTAGTGCAGGGTGAGGAGGGGTGGCGGGTTCGGGCGGAGTGGAAATGGTAAAGCGACAGCTGCGCGTAGGCAAGTGGAGTTCAGATATTACGTCGCGATAGGAAGGGTGAAAACGGTAATCAGCCAGTATCTTAAGTAAAGAGTCGAAGCCGCGCTTTGCGTCGAACACATCCGAACCGGCTGTGGTGTTCCCTTTCCAGGTAGTCTCGGTAACCCCTGAGTGTGTCGTAGGCGAGGATTTCGAGTTCTCGAATTGCGAAATCTAGCTCCAGTCTCGTTGGCTGCCGCTTCAGGTAGTCCGTTAGGACGCGCTCCACCGCACACTTGTCGAACAATTGATTGGCCCCCCGGACAAAACAAAAAGAGACCAACTTCGGCGGCTCGGCGATCGTGGCCATCATTGATGGCTGTAGACCCGTAGCTTTGCGACCCTGCCTTTCGACAGGTGTGCCATTATCGGAAAGTCTCCTTGATTAACCCTTGCTGCTCATTATACGGCAAAATCTGACATAATCCTTGGCGTTTCGAGGAAAAACCACACCGGATATCGGGCGATTTCGAAAGTGTCACTTAATTAGATGGCTTCCGGCTAGCAATTTCTTGGAAAAAGATAACAGGCATCTATTTACAGATGCGCCCATTCGGGCTATCATGTCACCGAAGGATCGGAGTGAGCGGACAGCCTCACACCCCCGGACGCTCACTTCGGGCAAATAACACTCCCCGTAAGACCAAAAGGCCGTCCGACCCCCGGGCGGCCTTTTGGTCTTACGGTTCGGTGTGGTTGCTTGGTCAGCGCCGAACAATAAATGGTTACATATGGTTACATAGTGACAGTGGTAACCCGCGGACAGTACTCCATGCTGGCCGCAGATTACGAAGGCTGATCCAAACGATGGGAATCTGTAACGCGTTTGTGCCGGGGCTAACGCATGACGACTAGAGAAGCAGCCGAAATACGACCACTAGGAGAATTATTCCGAAGATGAATTCGGTGACGTTTCGCATTGGGCCAACCTCCCTCTAGTAGTGTTAATTGTTTCCAAAACTGAGGGCAGGTATGCGCCGGGGGCAGTATTTTTATGTCCATATTCGTAGGGATTATTCACCTGAGTGAAGAGGTGGAAGGGAACTTCAGTTTAGAAGAAGTCTCTCAGCGGTGCGTATGGACATCGCTGGCGAGTCGGCCTTCCGCTTGATTACGGGGGCCATGGACGTATGTTCAGGTGTGGCGGGAGTTGTAGGTGTGAAAAAGCCCCGGTGGGTTGCCGGGGCCTTTGGACGTATGTACCATGTGCGGCTGGAGATGTTGACGCCCTATGGCCCCTGTGATCATCACGAGGCTTTACGGTATACACAGACCAGCGTAAAGTGCATCGTTTACGTCTTCCATGATATGATTAGGTATTCGAAATGCAAGGGAGCCCCTATTTATTACCGACCGTTCAACGGTGTAAATTGACGAACAGTCGATCCAGGAATCCTCCATTCCCGTAACACTAGCTGGAACGAATGTGTAATACGGGTAGGGACGACGTGGATGTGAGGTGGTTAATATAACCACAGACGTTTGCTGCCGCGGCTCGAAAAGCGGCCCTTCTTGGAGCACTAGCGCAAGTTTACGTATCGGCGGCCTTCGACCGCGATCGAAGACGTAAGGGAATGCCACCCAGTACACATCGCCGCGTACTAAGACTGGCGGCGATTCAGGCTGCGCCATTCATCTCATTCCTCTGCATCGTCAAAGAGTGGTTGAGCATAGATTACTGCGCGGGTTTCGTCATCAAGTTCTCTGGCGTCATCGGGATGAAGCGTCGTCGCAGATCGAGTTCTTCTTTCGTTAACACGGGCTTGCCTGACCAGCCGTCGGCGTCGAATGTCGTTTTCTATTCCCTTGGTCATATTTAGCACCTCGCCACGATTAGCGCTTTGCATTGGCTCCGTGCTATATACATACTCAAGGAGTTCCTCCAGGTTTCGGTGATCAACTTGACTAAATACCTTATCGACGGTATACCAAACTTCGGATGGTAACCCAACCACGTCGTCCAAATTTGGATCAAGCAGGGAATGGCTATATCCCATATTCCCCCCGTATGACAAATACGGCACGACATGAAAGCCCAATTCGGCGGACGATGCAATCTGAGTAACTTCAGCTGCAAAAGGGCCGTAGTGATAGAAGGTATACTCTAATCCGGTATACGTCCGCCCATTCCTCTTGGCGTACTCCCAGTCAATCAGGTATACCAGCTTCATTAAGTTGGTCCTCGACAGACTTCCGCACCGACCCAATATTGCTACCAATAACTGCCGAAGTCTTTCGTTCATGATTATGGGTCCTCCTAAATGTGCGTCGAACCCGTTCCCATTGGTTACAGAACCTAATTCTCGGCGTATACTAACATACCTTTTAATTAGGTGCAACGTTTTGCGAACGTTAGTTCGTTTAAAGAGGAACGCATGTCTCGCAATCGAAAGTACTCCCGTGAACAAACACGCCTTTGCCCTCCAACTCGGTGCTCGCATCCGGGAGCGCCGCAAATTACTCAAAATGACCCAGGCCGAACTTGCCGGGACTGACTTCACGAAGAGCTTCATCAGCCAGATCGAGAAGGGACAAGCGTCGCCGGCGATTTGGTCGTTGGTGCTGATCGCCCGACGACTTGACTGTACTATCGGTCACCTGATTGGCGAGACCGACAGTGCCCCTGGCCCAAGACTCGGACAGCTCGCACTCAAAGTGGGAATCGAGCCCGACCGAGCTGTTCGGTACCTCGAAGCGGTTCTCGCTCAAGCGAAAGAAGACTTCCCTCAGCAAGTCCCTGCGCCGGAACCAACTGCCGATATCCCCAACGATCCCCGCCCCTCCTAGCTTCTCGCCTCACCTAAAATGAAGGGTGAGGGGGTACATCATGCGTCCTATGTGGAAGGGCTACCTCACGTTTGGGCTAGTCAGTATTCCTGTACGCGCCTATGCCTTCCCCAGTGAAGCGACGAGAAGAGAAGAAGGGGGATTAAGCCGCTATCCTGAAGCCAAGGCTTCCAACCGCTTGCGCCCCCCTCAATCAACTCCGTCTAAATCTAGGTCCTCATCGAATCCGAGACCTAACCTGTCTGTGATTAATCCGACGGCGAGTTGAACGTGACACTCGTGAAGAAGATGCGGGGATGCCGAAGGAGGTCGAAGTTCGCCGTGCAGGATTTATACAGGTGGTCGAATAAGGGAGCACTGTGCGAGCGAGCGAAAAATAGGCTGGAGAGCATTCGCATGGGTGATCGGAACAGCAGTGCGAACAATAGCCAGTCGGGAGTTGCGTTAAAGGGGAAATGGGAACATGTCCTCGCAGTCAGCAGTAGAGTTTTCTCGGAAACTCCGGTCACTTCTTGAGATAAATAAGCCCGTGGACCACAGCACTGCTGAGATACTGATAGATGTTATTGGAACTAAGAATCAAGTGGTCCGTGAGTTAGCCCTCAAACTTTTGGGGCGAAGCAAGCATCCCCGGGCCTTCGATATATTGACGAATCAACTAAATGATAAGTACCGACACTTCAGGGCAGCAGCCGCATATGGCCTCGGAGAGTTAGGGGTTCAGGAGGCAGTTCCATATCTAGAAAAACTCCAGAACGATCCAGCTTTGGCTGTTCGTCAAGAAGCCGCTGCTGCCCTAGGCAAGCTAGGAGCCAGAAGCGATTAACTGTAGTTTGGGTAATTCCTCAACGAGGAAACTCAACTCTGTAGAGTCAGACAATAGTTTGTGTACCTCTGAGAGCCGCTCGTTCGCCCCGGATTTCAGCCGGTCGTTTTCAGCAATGTTCTTGTCTATTGCGTCGACTATTTCACGAAAAGCATAACGATCTGGTCGAGGTATTGGTAGCATTGCAACTTGATAGGGGTAGACATTCTGTAGCCCTTTACCTACGACCTTAATACCGTGAAGCAAATGCTGAAAAAACGTAGACCTCATCCAATAAGCCGCGTACTTTGCTACTAGCGGATCGTGAAACCTAATGCGCATCATGAAGTCACTGTAAATACATGGCGTTTCAGCGTCGAAATATAAGACTTTGCCCAAACTTGCACCAGAACGACGAAGAAACACGTCACCGAACTCAACATCATACATTCCGCAATTGTTTCGATAGAATTCCTCCGATATAAAATCAAGCTTATCGGGATCTAGTCGTTCAGCCGTCATCGCCCTTGATCCCAAGTAAAAGTACTCGCTATCTTCAACAAAGGGTTCTGGCGACGTACCGAGTGATATTGGTGCTCTACATAGCTGAATAATCTTTGATGTTTGCAACTTGCTCAGTTTATCGACCAATCGTTGGGTCGCTGGACGGACAAAATGGGCTGCGAAGCGAACGTCTACTGATCTGTGAAGTTCCGACCTCGTAAGCGAGAATCTCTCCGATGTTGTCCAGGCAACGCTGTCGCTTTCTATACCAAGTGCTTGTTCGATTGCGGAATTAATAATGTCGCGCTCCGATCGCCTTTTGGCAAGTAAGTCGACCATTGACGATATTCCCTCTTCCGCACTACGAATGAGTTCGCGAGGAGGAGATAGGAGCGTAACTGGTACAAGTACAAGCCTTGTTAGATTGAAGGAGGACAGGGTTGGATAACCTTTTCCAATAGTACAAGCTCGATAGATTTGCTCAAGGACCACGGGATGTTTTAGTACGGAATATAGCAACTGTGGACTGATTCCCTTCGGACGAACTTCAAGGAATGCTCGAGTATAATAGACATTGTCGCTATCAACCAATACGAATTTTCCTAAATAAGGACGTACCTTGGGGACGAGAATTGACTCGGGGGTTGGTTTCCCGATGTCGCCATTTTCGACCTTGGATAGGATGCGTTCTTCTTCGGACCCTTCCTCAATATAGTCTTCGTCGATCCAGTAAGGCTCTCCCACACCAAAGCGATCGACGGAAGAGATTTCGTGGTAGAAGAACGCTTCGTCTGGTTTCTGTGATCGAACTAAATCTCGAGCGTCAGCAATTGCTTCCAACGGAACAGCTCTATTTGAGAGTTTCTGGCGAAGCCAAGTTAGCGCAACGGCTTTCGCATCAAATCGAAGTGTAGTATCACGTGTAACTTCTGTCAGTTTCATTGGTTTCTAGTATTCCACCTTGGCCCGGATCTGCCCCAAAATCGACCCCGTATTGTCCACGTCTATGGTACCATCTTCGTTGAGTACAAACAGCTCATTTGGAGTAACTCTTTCCTTGTTGGTGGTCCGTTTGTATCCTACGTGCTCCACTTCGTAATAGAAGATCTCCTCGTCAAACGTAGAAGCAACCTCGGTGAATACCCACCAGTCACTCCCAACTATTTGGACGATTTCCTCCCAGTGTCGGTTGACTTGATCTTGTAATGGTGATTGACTGTAGCCCTCGTCGTAAAATGACTTTAACAACTTCCGGAGTTCTCGCTCGGCATCTGGTAGGTGCCATGACGAATTGATGTCAACTGCCACCCAGTCCCTAATCTCCTCATGATATCGAGTTGCTCGGTCCAAGTGATTCTCTTTATCAAAAGTCGGGAGAGACATTATTCGTTCTAGTACCCCGGCAAGGTTGGCAACAGTCTCGGTTGATGTTGGAGCTAGTGGAATCCTAATGTCGTATGAGGTACATAGCCGCCCGACTCTGCTAATCAGTTTGTCACCGGTGACAACATGATTGATAAGCGGACTCTTTACCAGCTTTTTGAACACTTTGGTCTGCTCGCGCCAAGCGTGATCATATGCTCGGACCTCACTGTCGTTTTTCTTTGCTGCAAATAGCAAAGAAGTCCGAGTTGGCGTCCATGGTTTAAAAGTCACTTCTGGAAGCGCCACAACTGCCTTAACATGGAAGTACTTGAACAGGAATAGCCTTATGTAGTCGTTCTCCTTCGTATCGAAAACTGCCTCAGGCAGAACGACCGCGAGCCGTCCACCGGGCTTTAGGAGTTGATACCACCGTTCAACGAAGAGGTTTTCGCTGTTCCTTTTGTTGGCATATTCAAAGCGGGTTGTGAGTCCGCGTTTCGTTTGTGTATCGAGATCGACACTGAATGGCGGATTAGAAAGTATTACGTCGAACTGCTCATTAACCGGACAGGTATATGGGAACCCTTTTTTAGTTACCTTCTGTGCCAACGAGCTAACTTTCTTTTGGATGTCGTACCGTGAAAAATCCAACAATCCATCTTTTACGAGGATGTTAATGTTGCCATCCCCATGTAAGACCATATTGACTTTAGTAGCCAGAGCAAGATCAGGACTAGTCTCAATTCCGTAAATGTAATCACGAGCCCAGATATTTTCCTTTAGAGGGGGAGTCCAGCTGGCGATAAGTTGTCGCGCTCGTTTGTGGACAGAGCTAACTAGAGCCGGAGATCGTAGTACCCGGGTAACAGTCTTCATCGCTTCAATCAGGAAAGTTCCCGAACCGCACGATGGATCCACTATCGAGGGTAACGTGTTGTCGCTTCTGACTTTCTCTTCCACCATTAAATCAATCTTAAGAGCGTATATGCAGAATTTCACTATGTAGGGATGAGTAAAGAACTGACCCTTCGATTGCTTAAACCCACTTCGCACGATACCTTCGAAGAACTCACCCAACAAGTCGCCGTCGTCCCGGTCTTCATTCTCGGTCAACGATATACCTTGGAACCGTTCAACAACATATGCGACTTTGTTATCCGAGATTTTTTCCGTATCAATCCCCTGGGAGGCTTCAATCTCTTCGTCTGACATTTCGAGATATTCCTTTTGGGCACGTCGGAAAATGCCCTCGTAAAGTCCGTTTACTAGCTTCCTCTTGCTGTTGAGCTTCGCCACAATTTCGGACGCAGGTTGGGGTTTTCCATCCTTAAAAACCACCTGAAAAGTGTACGGCTGCCCCTCGGGAGTGAATTCCTCGTCGTAAATCTTGGCTAAGAACAGTTTGACGAGATTGCTAAACACGTCGTTATCAGTAGCGCTTCCTCCTCCCCATAGCACATTATGTAATTCCCTCCTGAGTGCAAGGAACTCATTGCGTGATACTTGTTTATTGAGGTTCCTCTCGCCCGTATCTAGTTCTTCATCGTTTTTGTTAACAAAAACTGACTTGTGAGCCATCGCATATCCGGCAGGTAATTGGTCGAATGATGGCCTTCCTTCTTCGTCCCATGCCTCAAAGGTGGGGAATTGATCTGCGTCAATAATGATGGACTTATCGACGAGGTCGCCGTCGATGAAGTCAACCGTATAGTAAACCATATACTTTAGGCCTCGGGAGCGTTCGTGGTCACCCAGGCCAAATAACTGACCTTCGATCAATTCAACATTCTTTTCGAAGTCCTCGGGGTCTTTGGCCTCTATGGTCATGAAGGTCTTAGATTGGTCAGAGCGGTCGTCACGCACTACTATATCAATTCGTGGCTTTGTAGTTTCAGGATGCCCCGCTGGATATTCTTTCTGTAATTCAATTGACTTTGCGGGATAGCCAAGTTCACGTGTCATGCGGGCGATAATATATGCTTCGACCCATTTCTCGCCTTTTAGCTGAGTCTCGACTCGGTGTTGGCTAATCTCGTCTGAGAAAGATATTGTGCCACCTCGAAGATCATCTGAGGGATTGACGCTGACAACTTCACCCTCGGGGTCTACCTTTTTAAGATATTCCCAGATAGCCCGCTTCTGTTCATCTTTCATAAGTATCCCCCCATTAGTTACATAAGAGCCGTTCATGTCCGACCAATGTCACTTCGGGACCAGTGTTGATCTTCCTCGTGCTATTGAGTTCGCGTTCATGTACATCAAAGCGGCTTCAAAGAGAGCTGGGGGGGATTCATATATCGAGTCAGTCGTGGGCATTGATGAGGATATATGAGTCAAGAAGTCCAGTCACCAATCGTCCCCTCCGTCTCAATCAGCACCGGCAGAACCGCATCACGATCGACTCCCAGGGCATTCCTCTCACTGCGGCGTGAAAAGATGAGCCGCGTCTACTACGAGTTCGAGTACGGAAGGGGCGGGATCGACACGGTCTATAAGGATATCGTGTCGGGTGAGTGGTATTGGCAACGGGGATAAAACGCGGGCATGGCGTGGGCATGGACGTGCGGGGAATAGCGGGAAAACCATCCGGAACACACGTTCCTGTTCGTTCGGTAAATCCTTTAAGTATCGGGTTTTGGACCCTGGGGGGTACATGCGGGGAAGCCCGGTTTCTGACTACGGATCAGAAGGCCAGGAGTTCGAATCTTCTCGCGCGCACCATTGAAAACCCCATAATGATCGGGGTTAGCGTTAACGAGGCCCGCTCAATCGAGCGGGCCTCGTTAACGCGTTTTGCCGAAGTCCTGCTGAAGTGCCGAAAGCGAAAGCGTCCGGAAAATGCACTTTCGTTCGATGGGGCAGCAAGATATATTGAGATTGTAGAGTTGTGGTATCACATTCCTCCTGAGCGGGCCGATCATTTCGCGAAGAGGGCCACGCCGGAGGAGGTAAAGTATTCGAAAACCAGTGTCGTCGCTATTCTGCTATGTCTTATGCGCTGACAACTTGGGTATTGTGGATGTGGTGACTATCATCCAATCCATAACGGAAGACTGTCTCCACCGCCGCATCGGCACCGAAGTGCTCTCGAAAAATTCGGTAGTAGTAAAGTTCTTCTTTAGATCGGATCGGAGGATGCACCTCGCGGCGGGCTCGTTCAAAGTCCCGGTCGGTCACTAGTTCCGCAATAGCCTCTTGCAGCGGGTGATGCGCGCCGGCACCCTTGGCAAACTCACTCTTGCGCCGCCACAATACCTGTTCGGGCAGGTACCCGTCAAAGGCTTTACGCAGGATCCATTTTTCCCAGCCGTCGGCTGCGGTCAATCGGTACTTGATGGGAATTCGATGCGCATACTCGACCAAGCGGAGGTCAAGGAATGGAGGCCGAAGCTCTAAGCCATGCGCCATCGACATTCGGTCTACCCGTCGCAAAATGGCTCGCTGCAGTACACACGTCTCATCAACCAGTGCTTTGCGCACAGCGCCGAGTCCTTGCGCTCGAGCGATCCCCTTGAAATAGTCGTACCCGCCAAACAATTCATCCGCGCCTTCGCCGACAAGAGCGGTCTTGACATGATCTGCCACAACCTGGGAGACTAAGAATTGAGCCGTGCTCGATTTGACGAGCGTCGGCTCAAATGTCTCGAGGTGATAGATCACCTTTGGCAGGATCTTCAAAGCCTCGTCTTTCGAAAACTGGAAGTCGTGGTGCTCGGAACCAATAAAGTCGGCAACTTGCCGCGCAGCAACCCGGTCCTCGCCTTTTCCCTCAAAACTGGCGCAGAAGGTTTGTAGACGACCAGGATAGTGACGGGCGGCAATGGCGGCGACCAAACTGCTGTCGACCCCACCGCTGAGCATGCATCCCACCGGCACGTCTGCCATTAGGCGGTCCCGAACGGCTTGAGTGAGCAGCTCGCGTACACCGGACGCGATCGTTTCCGGATCGTCGTTGAGAGGTTCCGCTCTCTCCAGCCTCGGCCGCAACGAGAGGAAGGGCTGAATTCCCGTCTCCCCAGTGAAGTAATGGCCTGCGGGCACCTCTTGGAACTCGGTGACGCGATCGGGAAAGGCCTTGATCTCTGAAGCGATGTATAAGACACCCTTGTGCTCACCAATGTAAAGAGGTTTGATGCCAAGAGGGTCTCGCGCAGCATAGACCCAATCGCCTTTCACAAGGACGAAGGCGTACATTCCATTGAGAACTTTGGGAAAGTCAAGATCGCCTTCCTCTGCCAAGTGGAGGATAACCTCGTTGTCCGATTCGGTGGCGAAACGGTGATCACGCAATTTGCGTCTAAGGGAACGATGATTGTAGATTTCCCCATTACATACGAGATGAAGCTCGCCCGATTCGTTGGTGATCGGCTGCTTTCCCCCTGCAAGGTCCACGATCGCCAGCCTGCGATGCCCAAGCCAGCTTTCTCCTTCGTGAATCACACCTTCGCCGTCGGGCCCTCGATGGCGAAGCGATTTGAGCATATCACGGAGATCCGTATCGCTCTCCTGGTTACCAATGACGACTGCAAAACCACACATCTTCTAGTCACCTCTTACTATAATGCCATACTCGGTCGACTCCACCAGACCTCTTCTTTCCGAACTCGTCCCGCCCGTGCGCTGGAGTATCGATGCCAAAATGCTGTTTTGACGGCCAAGTGGCAAGCTCCATGACGAAGGATTGAGAAGGAATTTCCCGCCTGAGAAGCAAGCGTAACCACTGCATCGGTATGGTTCTGACCGTGGATTTCACGAGCATGTGAAGTGGTGATTAGAGATCGGGAGATGTATAGGTGTTGGACCTTAATGCTGTACCACCGGGTGAAAAGGGCGTCTTGCACTTACCTGTGCCGGATCCTAACGGCTCTGCGGATCTGGAACTGACGGTGTTGGTGGCCAGAGGAAAGTCTCCGGGACCCACGCTCTTAGTCTTAGCCGGCGTCCATGGCGACGAGTACGAGGGAATGTTTGCGATTCACGACGCGTTTCGCCGCGTAAAGCCGAACCAAATGCGGGGGAGACTGGTGGCGGTTCCCGTCACGAATGTACCGGCTTACCACGGCCGAACTCGGGAGACACCGGAAGACGGAAAAAACATGGCGAGGGTCTTTCCGGGGCGGCCGGACGGTAGTGTTACGGAACGTATTGCCTATCATGTAGGCGAGGCGTTAATTGGACGTGCCGACTGCCTGATTGATCTACACAGCAGCGGTTTAGCGCTCACGAGCCCGACATTGATCGGATACTGTGCCGAAAAGAATGATCTTGGCGGGCGTTCGGCGGCGGTTGCCCGAGCTTTTGGGGCGCAGGTGATCTGGGCGCACCCTACTAGCTCGCCCGGGAGGACACTCTCCCATGCACGGGAGCTGGGGATTCCGTCCGTCTATGCCGAGGCTCCCGGGGGAATGCGGGTTCGACCAGCAGATTTGCGCAGATACACCGACGGTGTGCTCAACGTAATGGGTCACCTCGGAATCATTAATCGATCACTACCACCCCCGCCCACGTACTACCTCAGTGGCAACGGCAACATCGACTTGATGCCTACATTTAGTACGAGCGGGCTCTTTCGCCCATCAGTTCGTGTGTTACAGAGCGTCCGGGAGAACGATGTTATCGGGAGGGTCTTCGATCTTGACGGCACGGTTCTTGAGGAGATCCGAACGCCGGAAGCCGGAAGAATCGTCTTTTTGCGCGCGGTGCCCGCAGTCTCACCGGGTGAGTATGTCTTTCTCGTTACGCCAGAGGAGAAGGGGAGTAACGACCGCTTCTCAATTACCAACTACTGGGCCACGTAAAAACAGGGTGGTTTGGAGTAGACTACGCGCGCTGACATTGCGCGGTGGTAAACCGCCGAAAAAAGGAGCGGTCCAGTGTGAATCGAGTCGAAACGTCGTTATTTCCGATGGAGAGCCAGGATCCCGATCAAGTGATTAACCGCTCGATTGACGTCTTGAAATCAATGGGCGTCAGCTGCAAAGTGGGTCCTGTAAGCACCGAGTTTGATGCGGATGATGATCGAGTTTGGGAGTGCCTTAAGGCCGCCTATGAAGCCGCACGGCAGCAGGGCGGAGAAGTGGCGATGACAGTCACGATCACAAATGCCGAGGAATAACCTTGTCCCCAATGCCCCCCTTTACAGCCTCAACCGTAAAGGGGGTCTCACCTCTCTATAAGTGGCAATCAAGCCACTCCAGGGCCTTCTGTCTCAGCTCCGTTGGAAAAGAGTGTGGTCCCTCGGCGATGCTTTCGTGAAAGTTTTGGGGCATTTCGAGCAAGCGGTAAAGCGAGGCAACCTTTTGGTTGGCCTCTCGCACTCCCTCCACCGGAAAGCAATTGTCTTCGCTCATTCCGAGAATCGCCAGGGGACGCGGTGCGATTAGCCCCACTAAATCGTATTGCTCGGCAAGGGTCAAAATGGGATAGTAATAGTACCAAGAATGACTGTTGAGGAACGATCTCCCCGAGGGTAACGTATCCCGAATCAGGGCGTCGTATGAGGTGACGCCGACGACCGGAATCGATACCTTTACACGCTGATCAAGGGCCGCGAGCATCCAGGCTTGGGTACCACCGATTGATACACCCATCGCGGCAATACGTTCGCTAGCTAGATCGCTCCTGGTTTCCACCCAATCGACGGCTGCCATCAAGTCGAGCGCCATGTTCCAAACCATGGCGCGGCCTTCAGTAATCTCCCGAGATATATTTGGTCTTAGGCGTGCAGGTTTGACGTCCACAATCCAGGCAGCGTACCCGGCATCGGCTACCATGGCGCCCCAAGAATTCATCAGATCCTCGGGGCGCTGACTCGATCCGGGGAGGCAGAGGACGACCGGGTAGGGGCCCGGCTTCCAGCTCGGCGTCAGGATAATCCCTCTGTGACGGATGTTCTCCTCGCTGTTGAATGTGATCTCTTCCACTCGGGTCTCACCTATGGGGGCGAGAGCACGAGTGCGCACGCTTAGCGGTGGACGAGTCGGACGAAGGGGGCCAATGCTCTGAGTCAAATCGCTTTGCAGCTTTTCCCGCCAAAGTCGCCACTCTTCACGTGACGCCAGTTGGTCGATGTGCTTGGGCTCAGGTGATCGCTTGCGCTCAAAGAGGCGTTTGGCCTGGGGATCATAGGATCCACTCTTAAGACGTAATCCCTTTTGGCCTGTCCGTGAGTGTGTCGACAAACTCCCTCTTGAATCTTCGACTGTGCAATCACCCTCGACACCTAGCAGAGTATGGGCGGCTTGAAGATACGGCACGCTCACCGGTGGATACAGGCTGCGCGTGGTCACCTCGTCTTGGCAGTCCGTTGTGGCACGTTCAACGGCAGGCCATTCATGCGTGACGTTGGCCATGTTGAGTCGGAATGGACGTGGCGCGACGAGGTGGGCCAGGGTCTCAACGTCGAAATCGAGGCTGAATCGAGGGATTGCTGCATAGCTCGGCCATTCGGCAAGGAAGTCTTCGTCCACGGCCGCCGCCACGCTTCCTATACGGGTATCGAGCGCTGTGTGCAGGAGCGCTACCCAACCAGAGAAACCGTTACCGAGGAGGTGTGGCGGCTCGCCACCACTTTGTGGACGGCCGACTAAGAATGTGACGACATGATAAAGCTGTTCGCAGGCGATACCTGCAAGTGGGCGGCCTCGAAGGAGGAGCGCCTTCCCCAGTCGGTCATCGCTCCAGAGCAGGGAGGGTAATTCTACAACCCATGCACTCGGGTCGGTCTGTTGCTCGTCCTCTAACCTCGCTCCGGCGGGTAAGAGGCGAATGGGAGCACCCGGTTCCGTAGCTGGGTTGAGCATACGAATCGCGATTCCGCTCTGAAGGATGAGTTGGGTGCCGGAGTGAGTCCCCCCTGCCGTCTCAATCTTGATTTGAATGTGATAAGCCGGGGGATCTGTCGCCTGCAGACCCAGCACGTCCGAGAGCCGATGCCGTTGTGTCTGGGCTTCCTGGTTCCAATCCTTTACCTCCTGGTCCCGATCTGTCGACCCCTTGTGCAGACGTGCCTGCCACTTCGTGGAGCGACCGACCTGACGCGTGAGCTGGCGGCTTGCAAACGCCTGACGCTCTTTTTCGATTTCTGCTGTGATCTCAGGGGGATGAGGGGTAGAACGGTACGTTCCAGTCCCACCGTCGTAGGCGGCCATCGGCTTCAATCGAGATGATTCGGACGGGCGGTTTAGCGACATCCACAGGCACCTCCAAAGAGGTTTTGAATCGATTTTCGATATTACGACGTCAGTTGCTGGAACGCACTTGCCTCAGATTTCCAATTGATGACACAGCCTGGGAGCTTCTCGTCGTTCTCCTTGAGCCGTTCGAACACTCCGGGAACGGCGGACGGGAGAATGACGTCACTGATGAGGTCGTCCACCTCGAGGAGGCCGTCGCGCATCAGACGAAGTACCAACTCCGTGTTATCTCGGGCTGTCCACATCGTGCGGTACGATTGCTCCGGAGGGGTATTGCGCCCATGCGCCCCGACCACGTGGATCCCTCGGCGGTGGATCTCATACAGGTCTACGTCTTGAGCCAAACCGCGTGTGCTGCCGAGCAAGACGACGATCCCTTGAGTGGCGGACGAACGGATGGCCGTATCCAATGTCGACGGATGGCCCGTAGCGTCAATGACCGCGTCAAACCCCCAGTCAGGAACGGGGCTCCTTTCGACTCTACCGCTTAGTTTGACGAGATCCTCGGGGGAGACGGTGTCTGTCGCGCCGCACTGCAGAGCGATCTCTCTGCGGTGTGCGCTTAGATCACAGGCGATGAGTGGGTGTGCCCCCGAGAGCTTGCTCAGCTTTAAGGCCAAAAGCCCGATTACGCCGGCTCCTATGACGGCTACCGCCGATCCCAACTCGATGTGGGCTTTGCGCACGCCTTGGAGGCTGATGAATCCCAACGGGGCAAAGGCCGCCTTGTACGGCGCAAGACCGTCAGGAACGTGAATGAGTTGATCAGCTTTGAGCACCACGGCGGACGCGTGTCGCGCCCGACTGAGGACGAGGTGACCGGGCTCAAACCCCCTCACCTCTGATCCTACGGCGCGGACACGCCCGACGTGGCAGTAGCCGGGCCGGTAGGGAAAACGAACCGGCGCTCCAGGGGCCTTCATAAACCAGGCGCGCTCGGTGCCCGGACTGACGACACTCATTTCAGCCTCGACGAGGACTTGGTCGGGGCCGAGGGGGTCGAGCTCAACCTCGGTCAGCTCGACCTTGCCCGGTTCGGGACAGACGACGCAGAGAGCTTTGGTGGCTCCGTCTGGTTGCATCATCGTCACTCTCTAGCCTCATCTCTTAAAATCTGGGCGGCTCGCTCGTGGGCGCGCTCGACCGCGCCTCGCATGGACTGTTGGTTGTTGTAGGCCGCTGACACTTCCTCGATCAAGACATCGACAACACGCACGGGAACCGTCTTCCACAACTCGTTCCCTTCCGAGGGGACATTATTGATGTAGTGAGCGCCGATATCGAGCCACTCCCGCCACTCGGGCTTGGCCAGGCTCTCGTACACGGGGACGAGTTCACGATAGGAGACAGTGCCCAGTCCCTCCGTGCCTCGTGCTAGAAGGGCTTCCTCTTCGCTCACGAGGAATTTCAATACCTTCCAAGCGGCTTCAGGGTTTTCCGTCTGGGCGGAGATAGCATAGACGTGCGGTAGGCCGACATGGGCCCAAACTCCATGGTGCCCTGCTGTGCCTTGAGGAGTGGGAGCGATGGCGATGCGAATGTCGTCGCGCTCGGCGTAGTTTCGGGCCGTTCCTGACCAGGCATTTTGCATCGCTAAGTTGCCTCCGGTGAAGGCTTCACTAGCGTCCATACCTTCGGGGAGTGCCACGTCGTGGACGTCGACGAGGTCCTTGAGGTACTGAAAAGCGCCTTGGACGACGGGCGTGTTGATCCGCAAGCGATTGGGATCGAGGACGGGCGTGATGATAATTTTACCTTCAGGATCAACGAGGTGACCACCGTCGGAAGCGATGCGCATCGCCCACGCGCCCGACCACGTACTCTTGCCGATGTTGGTCCCCCAACTTAGAACTCGATCTCCTTGACGCCTAGTCAACCGCTTCGCATAGAGGAGATAATCGTCCCAGTTCCAGTCGCGGGACGGGGCGGTGAGACCCGCTGCTTCAACCATATCGAGGTTGAGGCTGACCATGGCGCCTGTCGGCGTAAAGCCACCCGTCGGAAGGGTGTAAAGCGTGTTGTTGACCCTCATGATATCGATAACACCGGGGGAGAGCTGGGTCGCATCAAAGTCGGCATCCCGATTGATAAAGGGCTCGAGGTCGAGAAGGAGGCCAAGCTCGGCCATCTCTGGCCAAAAGCCGTTCGGGACCATGATAATGTCGGGCAATGACCCGGCCGCGGCCTGGACGAACATCTTGTCTTTTAGTTCGTTCCATCCATTAATGATCGGTTCGACGGTGATCCCCGAATTTGGGTATTTTTCGGCAAAGGCTTTGGCTTCTCGTTCGTGTGCTTCAAGGGTGGTGGCACTGCCCCAGGCGGAGTACTCAATGGTCACGGCACCCGCAATTCCTGAAACGGCGAGCAAGAGGATGAGCAAAACGATCGGAATGAGTCCCTTGTGTCGTTTCATGTGAATACCATCCTTTCGGCGTCTCCCGGTTTATCGTCTGCACTCGGTTACACAGAGACAGCTAAGGGTTAGTAACTGCGGACCTTTGCGCCCGCTTCCCGGCGTCATAATTCTCCCGGCCCGTACCGACTCCCTTTTGAATAATGTATAAAATTGGGTCGATATTAGTTCGAAGGTATCGGCTTTGCTTCATTTCACGGATCGCAGTGGTTTGATGTCCACAACTCTAGGTATTGGTTATCCTTGGAAAATCTAAATGCGTGACTACATGACCATCCGCGACAGGTCAGGCTACCGCGTGACGGAGTAAGGGGGTGAAGGCACGACAACCAAGTACAGTTGATCGATCCGAGGGATCTGCACGAGGGGCAGCAGAATTTCAATCAGTTGTTGCAGCAATCAGCCAGCGGCACGGGGAGCGCGACTCCGTCATCCGCTTTGGTTAGTGAAAATTGCGTTGCTTTACTCGCCCCGCCCGGGACTGATCGCTTCGAGCTTATCGAGGCGGCGCTCGATGGCATCTACCCTGCCCTCAATTTTACTGTGTGCGGCACTATTTATGTACCTTTGCTCTTCGATAGTGATGCGGTTTTGGGTGATTTCGCTTGCGACAAACTCTACAAAGTGATCGATCTTTTTGGATAGGAATTCCGCGCACTCGTCGATCATTGCGTTCGTCTCTTGCAAGCCATGTTTCAACTCAGCAACGTCGGTCTTCAACGTTCCAACATCGGCCTTCAACGTTGCGACGTCACTCTTCAACATTCCGACATCGGTCTTCAACGTTGCGACGTCACTCTTCAACGTCCCAACGTCACTCTGCACTCCTACGACGGCGGCTTCGAGTCGCTTGTTTGATTGACGCACTTCGGCAACATTACGGACCAACTCGCTCATTTGCTCGCTCAGACTCTCCAGGAGGTCACGGTCGCTCATGGAGCGCAAACTCCTTTCCCCGCATAGTGGGTTTCTACTCTTCGGTTTCGCCGGAGGACAATCCGGTCTCCTGCAGGCAAGCGTCTGTAACGTTACCGATCTTGCGCGGCGAGGCGCGCTCCTCAAAGAGCGCGCCTCAGTCTGCACGTGGTGTAGTCTTGGGGTTACGGCGCCCAGGCCGGCGCACGTGCGTGGACTTCGTTCTTATTTTCTGTAAGCGGCATCCAGATGTTCTCCGCATCAACCATGACCCATTCGACGACGAATCTGCTGCCGAACTTGTGGGACGAGTAGACAAGTTCGTCCCCGACGGGGGACCAGTTGGGGTTTAACTGTGAATGGTTGGGAGATTCGATGACCCATGCGTTGCGTCCGTCGACATCGCTAATCTCCACGCGGGAGGAGAGAATTGCACTTCCCTTGGTATAAGCGATGCGATCGCCCCTAGGCGACCAGGAGGGTTGGGAGTAAGTCGAAGCGCCGTCCGTCAAGCGAGTCTGGTTGCCTCCGTCGGACTCCATCACCCAAATGTCGGTGACGCCCCCTCGGTTGTTTGCGTACACAATCTTGCTTCCTTCAGGGGACCAAGCTGGGGTGGCAGCCAAACCGGTCCCGGATGTAAGTCTTTGTGTGCCCCCGCCAAAGACATCCATCAACCAGATGTCACCGTTGTAGGCGTAGGCGATCTTGTCACCGGTAGGGGACCAGGCAGGGTCAGCTCCCTCAACGCCTGTGTTTGATAGGTTGGAGCCGTCGGCATTCATAGTCCAGATGTTGACGGAATCTCCGCCGCGGTCAGAGGCGAAAGCGATCTGAGTGCCATCGGGAGACCAGCTCGGACCGGTGTCGTTGCCGGCATCGTCGGTGCGAGCGGTCTGGTCACTTCCGTTTGGTGTCATCGTCCATATGGCGTACGGTTGGTCACAGTAGGTGGGCGACGTGCAGCCCTCACGGTATTGGTAGGCCACAGTCGTTATGTTGCTCGGAGGCGAAAAGCTGGCATGTGCGGTGAAGTCGACGTTATGCCCTTCACCGAGAACTAGGCGTGTCTTTATGGGGAACTCCCAGGTGCCGGAGGTGGCCGTCACGGCGGCCGGGCCCTGTAGATCCTGTGCCGACCAGCGACCCTCTTCGTCGGTGACCGGAGTCGTGTCGTGTCCACTGATATGAATGCTTACCCCGGAGACGGGGTCGCCGACTGAGTCGAGCACATGGCCTGAAACGTCGTAGCGCGGAGGATCCCCGGGCCGATCGTCGCCGTCTTCGGAGCCATTTCCGACTCCGTCGGGCAAACCGGGGGTCACGTTTCCAAGGCATCCCGAGAACAAAATTATGGCAAGGAGCAAAATGCTGAACCGCTGCGAAGTCAACGTAAAGGCTTCCTTTCCGTGTGATAACCATCCGAATGCAGTGTGCCGCCCCGCTCTATCTCCTGTTCGGGAAGGAATTAGGCCAGTCCTGGTAACTGATGACAAGAGAAGGTTTACGCTCATCCGTTGCAACTACTTAAAGCCGAAAAGCGGCGGCAGTGCAAAGACGACGAACGTGAACCAAACGGCGTACACCGAGAGGTAGCCTACTTGCCATCTCCATAGGAGCGAAAGGCGGGCTCGATCTGAGGCGATCCGTGCGTATGCGGCCGCGAGCACCAACAGGTTGCCGAGAAGCAGCACGTTTTCCCCTAGGGCCGCCACCCGATTGGGTGTGAAACCGTATTCGCTGAGGCGGTTTACGATCCCGTAGAGGGCCATCCCGTCGATGACGATGGCCGCGCCGATCAAGGCCACGTTCATCCCGTGAGAGAAGGTGAATCGTTCGGTTTCGGTCCTCGCAGAAAGGTCGTAGAGTACCATCCCGACCACCAGCAGCAAGAGTACGTCGATCACGATGAGCATATCTCGGTCCTCAACGATACTCTTTTGCTGCACCGCGACCGTTGCAATGTATCCGATCATCATCAGAACGAAGAGGGGAATGAAGATCCGCGCGAGCATGGGCGCGAGGTTCTCAATGAGACTCCGTTTCTTTTCGACGAGATAAGCCGCGACGATCGGAGTTGCCAAGAGCCCGCTGAAAGCGACGTACTCCATGACCCACTGCTCGGTGGGTACGTCGATGGCTTCGAAGATGACTCCGATCAGGGCTACGAGCACCCCGCCTCCACAAAGGATGAGCACGGAGTACAGAAAGAACTCACCTGAGAATCGGATGAAATCGACCGGGGCACGAACCGTTCTCCATTCATTGCCACAGTATGCCAGCCCCACCCCGAGCCACATAAGGAGGGGGAGGTGTAGCGCGAGTAGTGACGATGTATCACTCTCATAAGGAAACGGGTAAAGGTTGGCCGCAAGCGCTCCGGTGAGCGTCAAGGCAAAAAGGGTCGCCCCGCGACCGGCGTTGTAGCCGTTCTTGATCACATAGGCGACGATCAAGATCGGAGCGACAAAGAGGGACAGATTGCGAGCGTATACTTCAAGCTCAGGCTCTTGCATCGCAACGCCAAAGAGCATCGGAACTTTACCGAACAGAGCCGCCATAAGGGCTGCTCCTATGACCCATGCGATTTCCCGCGGACCGATGGGATTGTGCGAAGCGTCCGCCTCAAAGAACTGCCTCCAAAGTTTATCGGAGTCGATGTCCGCAAGGTCGTGAGCGATCTCCCGGCTGTTTCCGAAGCGGCGCATTCCAATAATCAGGGCCTCGTCTTCTCTTAGACCCGCCTGTTTCAGTGAATCGATCTCGTCTCTAAGGTGGTCTTCAAGCTCCTGGATCGTCTCGTCCTCGAGTTGACTCGCCTTTTGGATCGCGGCTCGCCATGCCGCGATTTCAGCTTCGACATCAATCGCCATCGTCAGCCTCTCCTCTCCGGCTCAACGAAGCCGATCCGCCGTAGAGTGAGCTGGACCGCGTGCCACTCGACTCGTTGGCGTTCGAGTTCCGCGCGCCCTGAATCAGTCAAGGCATAATACTTGCGACGTCTGCCCTGGTCGGATACTCTCCAACGTGACGAGATTAGGCCTCGCTTTTCAAGGCGGTGCAGCACCGGATAGAGCATACCTTCGGACCATTCGAGTGCGCCATTCGAAGTTTCTCTTACCCGTTGGATCAGGTGGTATCCGTAGCTCTCCTCGGTTTCGAGTAAGGCCAGGAGTAGGGGCGTAACTGAGGCTGCGACGAGATCTCGGTTAACGGTCATCACACCCTCCCTTTCTTGGTGCGGTATCCGGGCGGTAATCGTAACATCAGAATTCACTGGGCATATTATACCTAGCAACACTATGTATGGCAAGCGCATTTTACTCCGAAGCTTGACGGCGATGAGGGAGACTATATCAGCATGCGTCAAAGAGACGTTGCTCGAAGGTTCCCTCTCACTCGCCGAGGCGGACAGGGCGCCCTTGGCGCGCCGCCTCGTAGATTGCGGTGATCAGTTCAACCGACTTGCGTCCTTCGGAGCCCGAGATGAGCGGTTGGCAATCATTTCGGATGGCGTCCATAAAGTCCTCAATGATTTGCTGGTGGCCGTGGAAGCTCAGCGCCATCGGGTCACTGGCGGTACTGCGGCCGGCGGGTCGAGTGGCCGTAACCGATTGGGAAGATGAGTTCTCATTGGCGCGAGTCGCCTCCTCGGATTGCGGCCATTCAAAGACGTCGCCCCCATTCCTGACAAGACCCCCGTTCGTGCCGTGCAGTTCGAGTCGGACGGGATAGCCGGGCGCTAATGACGTGGTGGCTAAAATGTGACCCAGCGCGCCATTTTCAAATTTCATAATGGCCAAAGCGGTGTCCTCGACCTCGATACCCTCGTGCGCGAGGCACTCGGTGTAGGCTTGCACCTGAGAGACCGGCCCAGCAAGCCATCGCAGTATGTCAACGTTGTGGATCGCCTGGTTCATTAGGGAGCCGCCCCCGTCCAAGCGCCACGTACCTCGCCAGTCACCGCTGTCGTAGTACTCTTGTGTACGATACCAAGGGACCGCAACACTGGCGAGGATCAGCTTGCCAAAGCCTCCTGACTCTAACTTGGCACGGATCGCCTGATTGGAAGGAGAGGTACGGGACGGGAAGACAACACCCAGCTTGACGCCTGCCGCCTCACAGGCCCGAATCATCTCGTCACACCGATCGGTGGTCACTTCGAGCGGCTTTTCGACGAGGACGTGTTTGCCGGCAGCGGCGGCAGCCAAGGTAGGCTCGAGGTGTGCGCCACTGGCTGTACAGACGTTGACGACCTGGATCTCGGGGTCTGTAACCAACTCTTGTAACTCCGACACCCACCGGCAGCCGTATTTTTCGGCAGTCTCTTGAGCTCGCTGTGGCGTTCGGTTCCACACAGCGACCAGTTTCGCGTCGGGTATGGCTTGAATCGCGTCTATATGGGTTTTGGAGATCGCTCCGCAACCAACGATGCCGAATCCGATCATTGCTAACCCTTCCTTCCAAGCAATTGGGTCTTGAGAGCAAGCTTAACCAGGGGGTTCACCACGTAAAAGGGGGACCCTTCTTGACGAAGAGTCCCCTGCTCGTTCAGGCGTTTGAAGCTATAAGTGTGATGCCCAAGTGCCTATAGACACCTACTGCACAATTAATACAGGGAGCTTACTGTGCCGAACGACGTATTCACTCACACTTCCGAGGACGACTTCTTCGAGACGACTGATGCCGCGGCGTCCCATCACGATCAAGTCGTACGCTCCAGTTTCGGCCAGTTTGCAGATCTCCTGGCCACGTCTACCGAGCACTAAATGTGTATCGACGACGACACCGGCCGCCTCCAAGAGCTCCTTGGACTCATCCAAAACCTTACGGCCGAACTCTTCCTGAGACGAGATCAACGAGGCGACGTCCACGTACTCCCCGTAGGGCCCTACCGTTTGATAGACAGGTTGAACGACGTGGATGAGCGTGACGTCTCGTTTGCCGCTCGCCGCCAAATCCTTGGCCGTCTCCACCGCACGCGTGCTGTTCTCCGATCCGTCAACCGGTACGAGAACCTTCCTAAAGAGCCCCATCTCACTCGCCTCCTGCTTTCTCAACTGCTGCCTTACATCTTTATCTTAATCCTCGGTGGCGGGAGGCGGCAGAGTCGAAAATCCATATTCCGACAGGGCAAATATCCGATGGGATGGGACGTTTGTCACCAGTGACCGGTGGGATTCGCGAGCACGAACATTTACGAGGACACTGCAGGTGGAGGCGAGATACTTGCTTCCATCACTTCTCGCGCCTCTGCCACAAGGCGCAGGAAATCCGGATGGCGACGTGTTGCTGCGTCGCGCGGGCGATTTAAACGGACTTCGATGGTGCTGGCGAGCTCGGCCGGTCGCTGCGATAGCATCAAGACTCGATCGGAAAGTAAGACGGCTTCGTCAATGCTATGAGTGACAAAGAGGACGGTGGGCCGATAGCGAGCATGCACGCGCAACAGATCAACCCCCAGTTGCTCGCGGGTGAGCGTGTCGAGGGCGGCAAACGGCTCGTCCATGAGCAACAGGTTAGGCGCATGAATGAGTGCACGGCAGATGCCTACCCGCTGTCGCATTCCTCCGGAGAGCTCCCGGGGGTAGGAGTCAACAAATTCCTCCAGTCCCACGACACGCAACAACTCGAGGGCGCGCTCTGTGTGTTTCTTGCGGCTAAGACGTTTGATCTGGATCGGCAGCAGCACGTTGTCCAGCACCGTTCGCCACTCGAGGAGCAGGTCGCGCTGGAACACCATCCCCAGCTCGTCAATGGGTTCGTTCACGGATGCATCGTCAATCGTCAAGCGTCCTTGGTCGGGCGCGATCAATCCGGCCAGCATGTTCAAGATCGTGCTCTTTCCGCATCCGCTAGGTCCAAGGAGAGAGACGAACTCCCCCGGCGCCACATGGAACGACACGTCCTTTACGGCCTGAGTCGACCCGCTGCGAGTACGAAAGGTTTTGCCGACTCGATCGGCGTGAATGGTGACACCTTGTGCGTTGTGGTCTGTTAAAGACTGCATGATACGCTCCTAAGAAATCGTTAAACCTGCATGCGGAACGAAGACTCGGCCTGATCGCTTTCACGGTTCCAGAAAACAACGATTCGCTCCAGCCAGACGATTGTATAGAAAAAGGCCAGCCCAATCAGTGACAACACCACGATCGAAGCGAAGCTCAAAGGTGTTTGAAAGTTGGCATTGGCTGAGAGGATGAGGTAGCCGAGTCCCTCCTGAGAGCCTACAAATTCAGCGACGATGGCCCCAACGACGGCCAAGGTCGACGCGACTTTCAGCCCGCCAAAGATGCTTGGCATCGCCCCCGGCATCCGAAAGTGCCAAAACGTTTGTAGTTGGCTTGCTTTGAGGGTGCGCGCAAGGTGCAGCATATCGGGATGAACGCTCCGCAGGCCGACGACTGTGGCGATGACGATGGGAAAGAAGGCGATTAAGAACGTGACGAGCACAATCGTTTTCAGACCGAAGCCAAGCCATACCAGAAATAAAGGTGCGAGAGCGACCTTTGGCACGGACTGTAAGATGACCAGCAGGACGTAACTCACCTGCTCCATCCAACGGGAGTAGACGATCAACACCCCGATCGGTATGCCCGCAACGGCGCTTAAGAGAAAGCCGACCACAATCTCAATGAGTGTCACCCACGCGTGGTGTAAGAGGCTGGGAGCGGAGTCGATCATCGCCTGGTAGACCGCGCTTGGAGGCGGGACGAGGTAGATGGGTACCTCGAGCAGCCGGACCGCCACTTCCCAAGCCCCAAGGATGGCCGCCAAGGTAAGCGTTATCGCTACAGGAACCTGGGCGCGTCTCAAGATCCATTCACCGTGTTCGGGTCGCCAAACAAGAGGCGCCTGGGATTCTCGCTCGCCATGAGGGAGATGGCGTCCAGATCGACGCCGAGATTGCCAAGGTCGCCGATAAAGCGGCGCCATGCCGTGGGAATGGGGTCGCTCACCATTTGGCCGCCATCGGTTGATAGGATGGTTTTGTGCGGTCCCACGGCGCGGATACTTTGAACGTATTTCTCCAGAGGAATCTCATCTACGATCGAAACGAACCAACAGTGCTCGATGAACACACCCGGTTTGCGGCTCAACTCGACCTGATCCTCTAAACTGAGCCCATTGGGGGGGAACCAAGCGTGTGTGACCACCGTGCGCCTGACGCCTGCCTGAACGGCATAGTCAATCAGAGCAAAGATCTCGGCGCGGGAGAGGTGCCCGGTTCCGAGAATGTAGTCGTTCGCAGCAATTGCATCGATTACGCTGCGGGCATCCGAAGTCAGCGCTCCGTCTTCTCCCAGTACACTTGAGGCGCGGGCAGCTTCCTTGGATGCGCTGTACTTGGATGAGACCCCCCAAGCCGGGTCAAGATCGCGCCCGTAGTAATTTAAGTGCGCCGCGGCCGAGAGCGTCGGCATCCAGACCATGAGGCGCGTCTGGTCGGGGTGTTGTTGCTGGGGGTCGGACCGGAGACCACTCACCGCATTGCGCAGGGCGTCGGTGTGTATCCCGCCCGTAAAAACATTCAACGTGACGCTCGGTGTTAAGCGCTCCGGTCCGGCTGCGCCGGAGACCAAGTGAGTGGTAGGAATAAAGTGGTTTTTGACGACAGCGCCCATATCGCATGCCTCAAGCTCTGCGGCTAGAGTCGCCGCAGAGTAGCGCCGTGGGACGACCTCCGGTCCGATGTGGACGTGGAGATCGTATAATTTGAGGGCTTTCAGGTCGGATAAGGGTAACACGTCAAAATCCACTCCCACTCTTTTCCCGAACTTCGGTCTCTTCTCTTCTACTCGACGAAATCGTTCGTAAAGTAGGCGTCCAAGTTGGCATTCCTCGACTGGAGCATGTTTGCCTGGGCCAGGATGTCGAGGCTCACTCTCCAGTCGTCGGGAGACATCCAACCGAGGGGATGTCCTTCGTTGTTCGGGGTCCGCATGAGAGCGGTGTACCCCGCCGTCATCGCCGCAATGCTGTCTACGTCGAGCTCAGGGAAGCGCTTGACGTACGATTCGGCCGCTGCCTGCGGGTTCTCCCGTGCGGCTTCCCATCCCCGTACGGTAGCCCTCACGAACCGGGTGACGATGTCTGGGTTTTTTTGAACGTACGACGCGTTTACAATGAGTCCCGAGCTGAGCGTAGGCACACCATAGTCCGCATAGTACAGGACTGTGGGCGCCTCGCCGGTCGCCTTCTCCATGATGGTCATGGCCGTTGGGGCGTAGTTGCCGACAGCGTCGGCTTTGTTCTCCAAGACGAGGTTGATGCTGGCCGTCGCTTCCGCGGAGACAATCCGAACGTCATTTGGCCGCAGTCCGTTTTGGGCCAGCAAAACAGGGAACAGCAACGCTTGGCCGCTGCTTGGAGGCATGACGACCCGTTTGCCCTTGAGATTCTCAGGGGTGTCAAGTCCGCTGCCGGCCTTGGACAAGACAGCCACTGGACTCTTTTGGACCAGTCCGGCAACCATTTTCACGGGGACTCCGACGCCAACGGCTTGCGCCATGGCGGCAGCGTCGGCGACGCCAAACGGGTGGGTGCCGGAGCCTACCATCTGGATCGCGATGCCTGAGCCCTTGGATTCAAGGATCTCGACTTCGAGGTTCTCCGCCTCGTAGAACCCAAGCTCATCAGCGTAATAGTGCGGTGCGTTGAGCCCGGTTGCAAACCAGGAGAGAACGATGCTTACCTTGTCTTTCTCCGCCGCTGCGGACGAAGTGACGAGGGCACCCAAAAGAACGGTCATCAACACTAACACGATCGATGTGCGCTTCATATTCCGCCATCCCCTACCGACAAATGTTGGTCTTTGAGAAAGCTATCCTCCCATGAATAGGAGGCGCTGCATAAAGAGACCGTGTTTGTATTCGTGAAGAAAAAGTGCAATCCTACAGGGGACCTAAATCATGTCAAGGTCCCAAAATGTCCCAATATGGTAAACGATTATGGGAAGAGTGGTGTGGCGTGAGGCCCCGCCATAAAGGCGAGAAAGCTGTCGGTGAGATCCGGATCAAACTGGCGTCCCCGCTGCTGGCGGATCTCGTGGAGGGCTTGATCGGCGCTCATCGCAGGCCGATATACAGTATCGTGGGTCATGATGTCGTACACTTCGACCAGGGCAAAGAGCCGAGAGAGGTAGGGAATATGCTCGCCTGTGAGACCACTGGGATACCCGGTTCCGTCCCAACGCTCACGCAGTGCCAAGATGCCCTCAGCCACGGCCGGCTCTCCGATCGACTCCGCCATGCGGTACCCCGTTTCGGGGTAACCCTTGTTGATCGCCCACTCGTCTGCGGTGAGAGGCTCCTCCTTGTTGAGCATGTCGAACGGGAGGACTACCTTGCCGATGTCGTGCAGCGAGGCCATAAGTAGCAGATTGTTCATAACGACGGACTTCTCTTGAATGCCCAGCTCTTTAGCGAACGCAACGACGAGCCTCTTCACGCGCTCAATGTGCCCTACCGGTACCAGTCCCTGATCCTCGAGAACCCGCTCGATTCTTTCGACGATCTTACGTCGGACCGTCCGTCGCTCAAGTAGCTTACTCTTGTACATTTGGGTCTCCGCGTCGGCGAAGAGGCGTGTAAAGTCCGTTGCGGAATCGTGCGTCGTCGCAACGCCTACCGAAAGACTCAGGTCGACCAGATCACTCTTGGCCTCATCGGACGCCACTCTCACACGCTCAACAAAGCGCAGAGCCTCTGCGTTATCAGTACGGGGGAGCACTACGAGAAATTCGTCGCCACCCCAACGCGCGGCGACATCCCCAGGGCGGCAAAGGGTCTTGAGGACCTCGGCAGCATTGACGATTAGACGATCACCCGCCTCGTGGCCAAAGACGTCGTTGGTCAACTTGAGTGCGTTGAGGTCGAGTAGCACAACGCTAAGAGGAAGAGCCGAGTTAAGAAGTTTGGGCACGATCTCCTCGACGTACGTGCGGTTAAAAAGGGAGCTTAACGGATCTCTCTCGCTTAAGTGCTTCACGCGTGCTTCATACGTCATGCGTTCGGTTACATCAGTGAGAATCGCCAAAATGGCTTTCTCGTCCTCCGTGCGTCGGATAAGTTTGTATTCAGCGTGAATATGGCGGGCGTTGATTGCAAGGCTACTCGGCAACGTCTGCATCGGGACAGGATCCCCTTGGTTAAGGGCGGTGCGAAAGGCGTGGGTATGCCGCTCCCGCTCTTGGGCATCGGTACACAGGAGCGCGGCGGCGTGCTTACCCGTAATGCCTTGGGCAAAGATCCGTTCACAAGCAGCGCTGTACTCGGGGTGGACCAAAAGGTCGGGTCCAAAGGTAAAGAATCCTTGACTTGAGCTGTCCAGCAGACTCTTGAGCTTGTGCTCGCGCTCCATTAAGGAGCGTCCCTGCGCATCGCTGATCTTGGTCGCCTTCAAAGCAAAGTTTAAAAGGGTTTCGTAGGCGGCTGCCAGTTTGGTGTATCGAGTCCATAAGGGCGACCCGGCGTGCTCACCATCGCGAATGTCGCGCTTTGCTTCGTCAAGAATGGTGAGTTCATCAATGAACAGGCTTTGTAATTCATCCTTTACAGCCATGATGAGTTCACCGTCCTATGAAAAGTTGAGGGAAGCGTAAAGCCGAGCAACGTGATGTCGTCTAACTGAGGGTTATCACCCATATGTTCATTGAGCCTTTGCGCAAACGCCTCTTGTTGCTGGGAGAGGGGGAAAGGCGCCAATGCTTCGATCGTCTCGGCAAAGCGCGTCTTGCCGAAGGAGACTCCCTTAGGACCGCCATGCTGGTCGATGTACCCGTCCGTGGTCAGGTAGAACCGCTCGCCGCCCTGCAACGAAACGACATGATTGGTAAACGCGTAATCTGCCCGCGTGCGCGTGTATCCGACGCTCGTTCGATCTCCAGGAACGATGGTGAGGCCGGTCTTATCCCAGACGTATAGGCCCAACCTAGCTCCTGCATAGGTTACCTGATTCTCGCCATCAAAGTGACACACACCGATGTCAAGGCCGTCGTCTGTGAGTGCCCCTGCCGCCGTCTCTTGCTGCAGCATGCGTTTAATCCGTTGGTTGAGCTCCGCCAGTATCGCGGCGGGATCGTGCAGGTAGTCGCCGACAACCTGGTTGAGGATCGAGACGGAGATCATGCTCATGAGCGCGCCGGGAACACCGTGGCCGGTACAGTCGCCGACGACGATTACCCAGCCGTTACCCACCTGCTTCACCCAGTAAAAGTCACCGCCCACGATATCCCGCGGTTGCCAGACGAGTAGACGGTCACCAAACGCCTCCTCAAGCAGTTCTTCAGGTGGGAGGATCGAACGCTGGATGCGGCGGGCGTAGTTGATACTATCGGTGAGCGCAGTGTTCTTTTCGTGAAGTTCGGCCGTTCGCTCCTGCACTTTACGTTCTAGCTCCTGGTTTAATTCGCGCGCTCGTTTGTACGGATTGACGAGTCGATTGGAAAGCAGGTAAAACGAGATCGTCATGGCAAGGAGCACGACGATCGACGCCAGGAGGCTCTGCACTCGGATGGCGTTAAGAAAGCCAATCGATGCATGCCTCGGCGTTTGAACTAAAAGAAACCACTCGGTCGACGTGAGCGGATAAGCAATCACGTCCGTAAGCACGTTGTCGAGCCCCATAACCTCGAGTGTATGGTGCTGGAGCGGGGCCGTACGTACCGCATCGAGCACCTGGCGCTCGGCTTCTTCGCCAAGGACTGGGGCGAGCCTCTTGCCGTTATGGGTGGCGTCGTCAGAGAGATAGATGTTGCCATCTTTGTCGATCACCCAAAGCGCACCCTCCTCGCCGTGTTTGGACGAAGCAAGGTACTCTGAGAGTCCCTCGAGTCCAAGACCGACGCCCGCGATTCCCAAGGGTTGGGTAGGATCACCCATGAGGGCGTCGATAAAGACGAATGTGCTCTGCCTTTCGGCGTTGTAGTCGTGGACAACGGACATCGGAGACCCAGCGTTGATGATATCAAAAAACCAGTCGTCGTCGGGATCTTCGGAACTCACGACGTCAATCACGTTGCCCTTCTCGTCCCAATAGTTAAACGTGGTTGCGCTCACGATGAACGAATTGGTGTAGTCAAAATCAGTGACGAGGGTGTGAAGTTTTTGCAGGGCGTACTCTCTGTCGAGTCCTTCGGGCTCACCACGGGCGACCCACTCCAGTACCTGGGGGTCCCGAGCCAGCATGAGCGAGACTTCCTTGGCTTGCTCGATTCGGTTATCGATTCTGCTGGAGACAAGCTCGGCGATCGTAACGAGGTCTTCCGAAGTGAGCTTCTCCAGGACTGCGTTTTTGGTCACCGTGTACGAGACGTAGCCGGCAAACGCGATCGATAGGATGATGGCTATCGTCGCGAGTAGCGTGATTCTGATGATGTCTCCGTCGGGCGCACGGCGGGTGGGGAGGCGGTTCGCTTGATGGAGTGGTCGTGAGGAAGGTGCTGTTGCGCTCATTCCAACCCGCTTTCGTCTTCAGCGTCAAAGAGGCGTGGGCGTGGTGTGGCGATCCATGTCGCCGATCAACTCGTGGGCCGGGGAAGGATGTGAAACGGGAAGCTGGTCTCTTCTTTAAACTCCTCTGCGCACTCTAACTCGCTCTCATTATCGGGATCGTAGTGCCAGTGGAGCGTGATGTTCTTATTGGCCGCGTGGGCCTGGTCGAACCTTTCCAATAGCATCATGATGCACTTGGAGCTACTCGTATTGACGTAAGCAAGGGAGAAGTCGATAACGACCTTCACTTCCGATTCGAGTTGGTTGAGATACGCGTCGACCCACTCTAAAATGGGATTATAAAATGCGAACGCGTTCTCTGGATACGACTGGCCGCGCATAGTTAGGTTGTTTGTAAGTGGATCGAAGACGATTTCTGGTGTGCTTTTTGAAGCTTCAACATGAAGCTCCTCCATGGTGCATCCCTCGCACATCATATTTCGTACGGTTTATATTAAATGATGGCTCTTAGTGTAAAGAACGAGAGGTTCTCATCGACCGGCTTTAACGAGTATTCTAGCGGACGGCTGGCTCTGCGGGCGATATCGATGAGGCCCATGCCGGCGCCTTGGCCGTCATCGGGCAAAGGCTCTTTCAACTTCTGCTTGTACAGCGCTTTGAGAGCATCTTTGTCGCGTTCGCTCACCTGTTGCACCGCATCTTCCAAACGCGGAATGTCGGTGTTCTCCACGAGGTTGCCGGAGGAGACGAATTTGGAACCGCCATCCGCATTGCCAATTGTGACGATGCAGGAGCTTGCGATCGTTTCATAGTGCCGGGACCCGTGTTTGGCCGCGCAGTAGTTGTTGATGTTTTGGGTCTGCTCGATGTATATCGAAAAGGTGCTGAAAATCCCCGTCTTGGGAGTGTCCTCGGTCTCGAGATACTTCCGAATGGCCTGTCCTAACTCTACAATGATCTCTTGCGAGAGTTTGCCGCAGAAGCTGATGAGCACGCCCTCTTCTCTGAGACGCTCATGCAGGCTCAGCAAGTTGTCTGCCATTAGCGGTGAGCCTCCTACTCTCTTAACTGCGACACGGCTTTTGGCAAGATTAGCGAAAACCTTTGGGATTCCTTGTTGCGAATGTAAGCCTTTAGCCGTGGAAAGATGTCTCGCCATCCGGGTATCGGACACGTTGGCGGCGTGGCAAGAAGGTTGGAATTGACGCAACGGCGACGATCACTGACGATAACGAGATTGGCTCGACGGTACCGTACAAGGCCACGTGATGGTTATTGGGTGGAGGGTCATTGCGCGAGCGCAACGACGGTCGCTCCTTGGTTAGGTATGCTAGCCAGGGAGGGTACCAATTTGCGCGTTGAGTCCAACACTCCCCGGGACGGATGCGGCCGGGTAAACACCATCAACATATGGCGCGCGGCGATTGCCTGCTTTCTGATTGCGGGCGCTACGGGCGCGCTCTATCGCGTCGGTTTCTTATCCGGGTTCCCCCTTGGGCTGGACGCGGGAAACGTGCGTCACGCCCACTCTCATTTGATGTTCTTTGGCTGGGCCGCCCCCGCCATTATGGCTCTGATGATCTCCCGGATTGGCCGTTTTCACCGGGCGGGCCACGGGTCCGCGTTCATCACGGTTGTCCTCGGGGCCGCAGTCTACCCGGCCTTTCTCCTCGCAGGCTACGATGCGGTCTCCATCTTTGGTGCACTTCTTCCGATTGCGTCGATCCTCAGCGGTTTAAACATCTTAGCCTGGTACGCCTTTGGCGCGTGGTACCTTAAATCGACCCGAGGGCGTCACCGTACCCAGGCTTTGCGATGGTGGGACAGTGCCCTGGTTTTTCTATGGCTATCGTCGGCCGGCGCGTGGACCCGGTTTGTTATCGAAGTGCTGGAGATCGAAGCCTCAGTCCTCGCAGAGGTGGCGGTCCACTTCTTTTTGAGCCTATTTACGGAAGGGTGGCTAGTTTTTGCGGCGATAGGGTTCGCCTGGTGGTCCGTGGGGCGGGGCGGCGCTTTGAAGGAAGATGGCCTTGGCGGTGGCATGTGGCCCCTGCGCTTGGCCGCGCTCGGTGTGCCGCTCGCCTCGCTCATCGGGTCAAATGTGGGGAGCCTCGCGCCGATTTGGACGACTCTCGCAGGGGTGGGTAGTCTACTGGTAGCCGTGGGTCTCGGCTGGAGTCTGTGGAGTTTGGCGGGGCTCGTATTGGCGGGCAAGCGGTGGGAGTGGTTGCCTTCTCTTGGGTTTCTCGCGCTCAAACTCGGCATACAGTTTGGAATGACACTTCCAGCCGTTGTTACGTGGGGCGAACGAGTGGGCTTGCGCATCCTGTACCTACACATCATGACGCTTGGTGTGATGAGTGTAGCGCTCATGGCGGCTGCTCGGGAGGCGTGGGGCGAGCAGGCGGCGCCTTCTCCGTGGCGGTTCTCTGCAGCCGTGCTCTTACTGCTGTTCGGTATGCTCTTGCTCACTGGATTCGGGGGAGTCGAAGGGACCGCGTCGTTGGTCCTGGCCGCGCTGACGTCAACTCTGCCCTTGGTCGTGATGTTTCGATCGCGCCAACTTCACTGAATGCGCGATGACTGCCATAAAAAACAGGACGGCCACGATATTCACCACGCCCGTCCACTGCCGCCCCGACCACGAGTGCATCAGGTCAGCGCCGATCCGGGTGGCAAGGGAGAGGTGTAAGAGCACGACTGGGAAGTAAAATAACCTACTAAACTGGAGCGGCACGCCGGTGACTGCTGGGAGGATGATGGGGGCGTGCGCCATGATCATTCCCATGACAAATCCAAGAAATTGAGCGTGCATCCATGCATCGTAGTAGAAGCCGGCAGTCAACTTGCCCCAAAGCGCTGCAAACACACCGGAGACCAAGAGCCACACGTACCCGGAGAGGACGGTAAAGGCCGCGAAGCGCGGCAGGCCGTGCATGCGCACCGTCAGGCGGGCAACGTCGTATCGCACGAGCCACATTGTGAGCCCGACGAGTACGAGGCCCCCCAGGCGCGTGCCGAGATCGGCGGCGAATGTACCCGCCACGAGCGTAGCTCCGTACGCCACGACTAGGACGCCCATCGCCCCCTGCGCTGCGCGCGGACGAGTGCGTAACCGGCTCATCTCGACCCGCTCCCCGACGATTGTGAGGATCAAGAAACCGGCCCACCATGGCACGATGTCGGGGATGGAACGACCGATGAGGAGAAGGGCGTTTGCTACGGACCAGCACAGCGCTCCGGCCGTCATGATGAGCATGAAGTCAGTCGGTTGGTTCCGTAGAAACACGCCGAACATGATGAGCAGCACCAGTGAAGAGAGCAGGAGCGCGGTAGCCGGAAGAGTGTGCGGAAGCGGAACAAGGAGGAGTGGTGTACTAATGGCCCCAAACCAGGGGGCGGCGTAGCCCCAGGGGCGGCCAAGAGCGACTGCTCGTTCGAGCGCGATCACTGTGCCGATAAACCCACCGACCATAATTGGCCCGTGATTGATGGCTGGCAGTCCGTCAACGGGCAGTCCCAGCCGTGAGAGGGACATCCACAACCCGGCTCCCAAACCGATCACTCCGAGGACCACGGGGAGCATACGGGCGATCCGACCCGGACTCTTGGCGGAGACGGCAGGCACTGACGTCAATGCTAATCCCCCATTTCGTCTAGAGTGTACCTCAGGGCAAGCGTCCATGTCTTTGCCCAACCGCAAACAGGACGGCTTAGGAAATGATATAGTATTCGATAAGTTATGAGGATGGAGTGTCGACGGACATGACCCGGTGTGTGGATAGCGTCGGCCTATGGGCCGGGACCGGCTTTTTTAAGGGGCTCGACGATAAGGAACTGCAGACGGCATTCTCGTTGGCCGACGAGCGCCGCGTCGGGCGTCATGAGCTCCTCTTTCGCCAGGACGATCCCGCCGCACTCCTCTATTTGTTGGTGGAGGGCCGCGTAAAGCTCACCCAGCTCACACCTGAGGGGCACCAACTCCTCATGCGTTTCGTGGAGCGAGGTGACATGATCGGCGGTGTAGCAGTGCTCTCAGAGGCCGTCTACCCTGTGACGGCGGAGGCCGTCGTCGCGTGCCGCGTCCTTACGTGGGACGGCGAGACCATGCAGGGATTGATGGAGCGCTTCCCAAAGATTGCACTCAACGCCTTGCAGCACCTGGCCACACGCGTCCAAGAGCTGCAGCGCCGTGTCCGCGAGCTCGCGACAGAGCGGGTGGAGCAACGGATCGCACGAACTCTCGTCCGTCTCGCGGCCCAAGCCGGCGAGCGGAGTGACGAGGGGGTTCGCATCGCCATGTCGCTCTCCCGGCAAGATCTTGGAGAGCTGACCGGCACCTCCCTCTACACGGTCAGCCGCACGTTGAGCCGTTGGGAGAGTGACGGCCTCGTCGAATCGGGTCGGGAGCGCGTCGTCATTCGCCGGCTCCACGAGTTGAAAGCGATTGCTGACGACTTACCTAGGAACGGATAGGGGAATTTAAGATGTCTTACAATCGCCACCCGGGAATCTCCTGGGACTGGACGCCTGAGACGTGGGCCTGGTCCCCTGACCGAGAGCGCTGGAGACCGGAGCACGGTGCGCCGGGCGAATGCGTACACCTCGAGGTGACGACGGAGGGTATCGAAACAACGGACGCCTATGATTTTTGGCGTGAGACCGTCTTCTACAACTTTTGTGCTGATCCGCCAGACAGCGACACCGACATCGAATTTAAGGCGCGAGCGGACGCGCTGATCGCGGCGCGCGGCGAGTTTTACGCTTACGAATCAGACGCCATCTCGGGAGCAAGGACCCACAGACAGGTGCGAAGCGACGACGCGGAAGGCATTGACCTCGGCCTTGTGTTGGCCGGAGAGCGTCGGCACCGGGAGAGCGCTGGAGAGCATATGGCCCAGGTCGGCACTCTCTTTTTCTACGACGCGGCGCACAGTTCGCAGGTCCGCTGGAGCCCCCATCGCGGCGCTCACCTCTCGCTTCGTCGTGAAGAAGTGGTCGCAGCTATCGGCGGTGATGTCCCGTCGGCGACGCTTGTCTCGAAAGCGCTCGCGGACTCAGCGCTCGCACCGTTTCTGCGAGCGCAACTTGAGCTGTTCTCTCGGCGAATCCACCTCTTGTCCAACGTGGAACGCGCCCTCCTCCTCGACAGTACGATCGATCTGGCCCTCTCGGTGTTGCGTAGCGTGGCCGGTCCCCTCGCGGGCTCTGCGACCCCGCGCCGCAACAATTTGTTTGTCGCGGCCAAAACGTTGATTGCACGTCGCCTCACGGACCCTGACCTCGACGCGGTCGCAATCGCCGAAAGACTCGGCTGCTCTCGGGCGACGCTCTATCGTGCCTTTGCCGACCAGGGGCTTACGGTCTCTGAGTACATTCGCGAAGAGCGTCTACAACGTGCGATGAACAGCCTGCGTATGATTGGCCGAAAGGTGCAGATCGCTCAACTCGCCCAAGAGGTTGGTTTTCGCGATCCGTCCAACTTTGGGCGAGCCTTCCGGCAACGATTTGGCGTCAATCCAAGCGCCGTGCGTGGCACCTTCGCCTGAGCTCCGTCGTACCAACCCTGTCTCAGCCCGTGAGACACACTTACCGGCCCCGTGAAACAAATTGACGGTTGATATTTCCAGCTAGATGTTGCTAACTAGTACACGGGGCTCTTTGTGGGTGCGGGACATGGGGTTGATCAGACCAGATGAGACGGATGGTAAGTGCCTTAATCACTCCGTTGTTGGTAGCCTTGGTCGTCTCCGGGGTCCTGGCGAATGCACGTGAGACAGACTCAGTAGAAGCGACTGGAGAGCGACAAGCGCAAGCGCAAGCGTACGCGTTTGCCGGATTTCGCCTCGTCGGCGGCGCGGTGATTGCCGAGGAGGCTTTTGCCGACCTTTTCGACGCCTTTGCCGACCGGCCGATCACGTTTGACGATCTTCTTTCTCTTGCCCAAGCGGTCGAAGACCGCTATCATCAGGCGGGTTATACCCTCGCCTTTGCCTACCTGCCGGAGCAAGAGGTTGATGACGGTATCGTCACCATCGCCGTCATCCCCGGACGTTACGGCGACCTGCAATTTGAGAATCTCTCCCGCGTCCGGGAAGGGGTGGCCCGCCGCGCTTTGCGTGGCATCATGCCGGCCGATCCCATCCACACGCCTACGCTCGATCGCCGCATAGCCGTCCTCGATGGGTTACCGGGAATCGCCGCCTGGTCGGCCTTTGCGGAGGGTGAAAACCTGGGCGAGTCCGATCTCATCGTCCGCATCGAGGATAGTGACCTATGGGAGGGCTCAGTGAGCATCGATGCTGCCTTAGCGCAAGGCGTCTTGAGTCACTCCTTGACCGCGTCCGCCAAGGCGCTCAATCCATTTGGATTGGGTGACGAAGCGACACTCTCGCTCTCAACCAACGGTCAAAACACCGCCGGTCTCCGAGCGAATTACCGCCTGCCCTTTGGTGCTTCTCTTTCGTACACCCTCGACGGGATGGCGTCGATTAACCGCTATGAGCTCGATGGGGCCTTCGCCGGATTGGGGGGCGGCGGTACCGATGTCCTGCGCCTTGGTGTGGTGAGGACGCCGGTAGGCAGCGGCGCATCCAGGCTGACACGCCAACTTGCACTCGAACGCCGTTCTTCGTTCGATGAACTCCTCGGAATCCGTTCGTCTTCTCGCTTTCACACGTTGCAGTTCACCCTTGATTGGGAGCGCGATGCGCGGGGACCCCAACTCGCGCTCGAGAACGCCCGCATGGACCTGATCGTCGGCGACTTGGCACTGGCGGCCGGTCAAAGGGTTATCGACGCGGCGACGGCGCGGACTGAAGGGGTTTATGGGGTGGTGCGCGCTGAGGGAGAGTGGACGCGGCCCGTTCATGCGGGTCGTTTGACGGCCAATCTCTCCGGGCAATGGGCGACCAAGAATCTGCCTTCATCAGAGAAGTTCTCTCTCGGTGGCAGCCAGGGCGTGCGTGCTCTCTCCGGCGGCCGCTCCCTGGGAGACCAGGGCTGGTTGCTGCGGGTCGAATACGCCTTCGCGCCGATGGACGCGGGCGATCCCCCGGGTCGAGTACAGTACGTCCCATTCATTGATGCCGGTGGCATTACGTACAACAAGAGGCCGTGGGATCCGACCGGAGCAGGCGGGCGTGTTCTCTACGGCGTCGGCTTGCGCTTGAATTGGGTCGTCTCCGAAACGCTTAACTTACGCGTGCACCAGGCGTGGACGCTGCAGGACTCTGCTGGCATCACCGCATCAGGCCAACCGGGGCCGCTCGCCGTTAACCTTTCGTATGACTTTTAGCAGTGAGCTCGGGAGAGAGTCGACGTTTCCTGAAAATGGGAGTGATCTACCAATGAACAGGTCACCATTGAAGCTGGTTAGAGACGGGCGGTTTGCCCGCGCCATCGCCTCGTTCCTCGTCGCAACACTCACGCTCACGCTTTCGCTGCCGGCTGCGGCGCAGTTGCCCCAGGGCGGCAATCTCGTGAGCGGCACGGCGACGTGGCACGATGACGGCAATGCGCTCGAGGTGACACAGACCACCAACCGCGCCGTCATCGACTGGAACAGCTTCTCCATCGGTGAAGAGAACCGGGTCACGTTTGTCCAGCCGAGCGGAGATGCGGTGGCGCTCAACCGCGTCATTGTCGACGATCCCAGCGCGATCCTGGGAACGCTCGAGGCAAACGGGAAGCTCTTCCTGGTCAATCCACATGGAATCCTCTTTGGTAACAATGCAAACGTAGATGTTGGCGGGCTCGTCGCCTCGTCCCTTTGGATGAATGTCGACGACCCGCGCAACGCACCGTTTTGGGATGAGGAGAGCGAGCTGGACCTAGCCTGGGGCGAGAACACGGGATTGGTCTTTGAGCTAAGAGAAGGCGATCCCCACGGCGATGTGGTGAATCAAGGCAGCATCCACGGCTCGGCCGACGATAGTTACGTCTTTTTACTCGGGCCTGCGGGAGTCCGTAACGAAGGGGTAATTGGTCTGTCTGGCAGGGAAGAGACCCGTGTCGGTCTCGGGGCGGGAGGCCGCGTCCAGTTTATGCACGTCGCGGTCGAGGACGAGGACGGCTACAAGGATAGATTTCCCCGTCGATTCATCGTCGACCAAGCGACGGTGGCCGCGCTGGTCGAAAACGCGAGCGGCGCAACCCTCGATACGTCCAACGCAGGGGGGAACATCGTCCTCCTCGGCGCAGCGGCCGCCAAAGAGTTGCGGCAACGTGTCGTCAATCAGCAAGGTGTGGTGATGGCTAAACGCCTTGAGATCGATGGCGGTGAATCAGGGACCGTGCGTCTGGGAGGCAGCTACAGTAACTCTAGCAACTGGGATATGGAGATCGAGGGGACAGGCGAGCGCCTCGCAGTCCAGGACGACCACGGCGGTCCGGTAGTGGTGATGGGTTACGGCGAGGTGACGCTTGACGCGACCGAAGAGATTAGTATCGATTCACCGCTGGCCTACATGAACTGGGTGCAATTCAATCGTCCTGATTGGCACTTTGCTGCGCCAACAATCGCGCTAAACTCTGATATCCTGCCGATTGATGCCGACTCAGTCGGCAGGGGCCCAAATTTGGAGCTCGACAATTACCGGACCGAGTACTTTACGATCACCTCGGAGGCGGATACAGAGCAGATCGTTGAGAGGCTCTACGTCTCTCCAAGGAAGGGTTCCGGCGCTATCAACCTCAAAGGCCGGCTGGACGTCGATGGGACGACCTTCATTGGCGACTTTGACTCCCTCGATGCATTAAGGCTCTCACACTCCGAAAATCAGTTTGGGGACACCGTATACATCTATCAAGACGGCAACTACGTGAACCCGCTGCCGGTGGGGGAGTTTTTCCTCTCCGCTGCCGACCAAGAGCTCACCTTAGTCGGGAATATCCACGCCGATCGGGAATTCTTCCTCTGGAACAATGGCGGAAACATTGTGCTGGACGATCCTGACACCCGCTTGAGCGCGAACAATTTAATGACACTCGCTGCAACTGGCGAGGGGGTCTTCGTCAACCGTGTAGGAGCGAACGTCTTTGGCCGGCAGACGGCTCCGGATCGGGTGCGCATCTATTCGAGCAGCGACGCCGGCGGATACGATGCGGGCGGGCTTGAATCGTGGGAGTACGACCAGCTCGTCAACTTCCTGGAGGACCCGGTTCCGGGGCATGTGATCTACTTCCTCGACGAGTTCGGGTCGCTCACTCTCATCATTGAAGTCTTGGATCGAAAGGCCGAATACGGGAGCGTTGACAGCGAGACGGAGTTCGCGTTTCGCGCGTACCTTGAATCGGACCCGGACTTTCCCGTCGATCCCAGTCTGACGACCTTGCCGCGCTTTACGGCGAAGGACGGCGACGGCAACGAGTACGGTCCGTTTGAATTGGGGGCACTGCGGGTAGGGACGTACTCCCTGATTGCCGCAGATGCCGCGTCGAGTCGGTACCGTATCGCGTACGCTCCGGGGTCGCTCACCATCACGCCGCGGCCGCTCACCGTGACGGTCGACGATGCCGAGCGTCATTATGGAGACTACAACGGCGTTTTAAGTGGAGTTCCTGTCACCTTCGACGGTTTCACCCGTTGGCACGAGGTCTGGGGGATCGCTGGAGATTATCGGCTCACCAGCGCCGACCCCAACATGGGCGTAGGCGAGTACCCTATTACCCTTGAATGGACGACTGAACGGGGTAAAGAGCTGGGACACAACTACGAGATTCGCTACAGCGATGCGAGTGGGAATCTCACGGTAACGCCGCGTCCCATCGTGATCGACGCGAGTACGACGACTCGCTGGTACGGCGACGAAAACGATTTCAGCGAGGTTCGCTTCTCGTTTGGCGATGGCGGAAAAGGATTGGTCTTTGGTCACACGCTTACGGACTTGGGTGTCACCGGCGACCCAAATAACCTACTTGTATCGGATGCTAGCGCTCTTTCGCCGCCGAGTACGTACGCCCTTCAACTCGATGAGGCAAAACTGAGCGCTGTAGCCGAGAACTACGAAATCACATTGCGGGGCGACTTGGTCGTGACCAAACGCCCGGTCACCGTATGGGCTGGGAACGATACGATCTACTACCTCGATTCCATCTCGCCGTACGGTTCTAGTTTTCCATACACGCACTCGGACTTGGGCCTGGGGCGCCCCCTCGTCGGGTTGCCACAACAGATGCCAAGCCTCGATATACAAGGAACGGTACGGCCCGTTGGTGAGTACGACATCGTGTGGAATGCACCGAGCGAGTGGGAGGATCCGCTGGGGCTATACGATGTTACACTCGAGCCGGGGAAGCTGACCATCCTTCCGCGACCCATATCCCTTGATATGCACGACGCACAGCGAGTTTACGGCGATGAGGATACACGCGCCTTTAGCAGCACGATTACAGGGATCCCCGACTCTAGAGGGGCGTACGCCCCAAAGATCACTTACGTGACCCCGGGGCTTACACGTCGTTCAAACGTCGGTGAGTACCCGGACGCCATCGATGCTGTAGTCGATGACCCCAATTTCACTACTACCGTCGGACGGAGAGGGAAGTTAACGATTTCTCCGGCTCCCATCGTCTTGCGGGCGAGTGATATCGAGAAAACGTACGGAGACCTGATCACAGAGCTCTATTACGAAATCGAGGGCGTGCGGGAGTGGGATGACCCTGCCGCGATCGTCACCGATGTGAGCGTGAGCGCCGACGGAACGGAGCGCAGCGCAACGGTCGCCGAGAGCAACCTGCGCCGCTATCGCACCCGCGTCGACGGCTATACGCTTGTCAACCCCAACTACGCTGTGTCGACGGTGACGGACGGGTATGTCACGGTCCGCCCCAGAGCTCTGTACGTTGCGGTCGGTGACGTGGAGTACCATCTCAACGAGCGGAAACCCAACCCCGTCGTCCGCTTTGAGAACAGGGCTCCGCACCACTCCACCAGGATGCTCCTTGCCGAAGGGTGCCTGGAACGCAGTCAGCAAGAGTACTGTAGCATGCAGTCGTACGGCGGCGACGACCCGTACTTTTGGATCGAACGGACCCAAGGTTCGGCTGTCAGCAGAGAGTGGGGCATGGTGTATAACGGGCCGTGGCGTTGGTCGTTCCTGCGTGACAGTTCGATGACCAGCAACTACAACCTCATTCATGGTCCGATGGGTGAAGAGCGGGTCTTGGCGCCCCTCACCATGGACGACATGATTGACATGGTCTTTGTCAATCCGGGGCGCGAACGAGACCGGGCCTTTGATCCAGAGCCCTTTGGGCCGCTGGAGACCGAACCTGATGTTCTCGACAACGGTAGCGACTCTGAAATGAGGTTTATTGCGAACACCCCAGCGGCGGAGAACGATCAAATCGTGATCGATGGCCCGTATGAAGTCACCCTGATCGAGTACGGCGAGTATGAAATCTCGGAGATCACGTACAGTATCGTCTTTGAGAACGGAGCTGTCGAGGTGCCCGAGTCCTGCGTGGTCAGGACAGCGAGCGGAGGGATCTCCGTCAAAGAGCACTGTGTCCGTATGGCTTGGGAGAGAGCCAAGGCCAAAAACCATTACGAAAACTACACTGCAGGATTCCCCAACGAGTCGCAGGTGATTCTGGGTCAAGCCTTGGCGAAGTGGATGGACGGCCCGAGTGGTTACGTGCTATCGGCGACGAATTTAGAGAGCGTGTACGAAAGGCTCCAAGCCGGTGACGAGGAGCTCATGGCCCAGGTCTTCCCGTACCTTATGGCCGAGCTGCACTCCATCCTGGAAAAGGCTGAGCGGGATTTGACTCCGGCTGAGCGGGCATACGTTGAACACATCTCTGAAGTGATTCAAAATGAACGACGCCGCACAGCTAAGAATGCGCAGGACGCGCTCGCCAGATGGCGGGCCGGTGAACAGGAGCGCATGAGTGACGCGCCCCCCATGCAGACCTTGTTTGACTACGGCTCGGGTGTACCGGACTACCTGCGTCGAGCCGCCATGGAAGCGGATATGGGGATCGGGACGCAATCCCAACTGACCGACCGTCGGATGACACGAATGTTGGAGGTCCTTGGCAGCATCGGAGGATCAGTGGTTGGCGGCGTCGGCGGCGGAGTGATCGGCGGAATGGGAGCGCTCAACTCCTTGGTGCCGATCATATTCCCCTTCGCACGGCGAGGCGGCGAAGCGATCATTGCATTGAGTGGGGCCTCCACCGGCGCCAGTATCATCGGCTCGGCAATCATGGTCGCGGCGTTCAGTGGGATCGTGATCGCCGATCTCGTCGACCGCAAGAATGTGTTGGACGACATCGAGGATGCCGTGCGCCGGGCCAACGGTCCGCCGCCTTCTTTTGCGGAGTTGAAGCGCATGCTTGATTCAGAAGAGGGCCAAGTCGAACTGATGATGCACCAGATGAACGCACTGGCCCGGTACGCTCCGGGCGGTCAATTGTATCAGATGAGCAAGGGGTATCCGATTCCTGAAAGCGACGTTGGGTTTTGGGACTTTTAGGCGCCGGATGCATTGAATCCTCCGGCGCCTTGTTCCATTTAATCCCTACGCGTGAAACGCTCATCATGGGAAATACTGATACCCCCGGGAAAACGAGGATTGTACGAGTTGGATTAAGGAGGTTCCAGGATGCCGTTTTGGCTGGCTCAGGAGAGTTTGACAGCGTTGCAATGGGCCGGTCGTGCCGCGGTGGCCTTTGTCTGGTTGATGGTCGTGACCCGACTCATGGGCCAGCGTGAGATCGGACGCTTGACACTCTTTGACTTTATCATCGCCATTATGATCGGTAGTGTCTTTGCCGGCCCCCTCTCCGGCCCCACTCAGAGTCTGATTGGCGCGCTAATTAGCGTAAGTGCACTCGCTCTTTTGAACATCGCCGTTGCCTATCTCGCGCTCAAAAATGCCAAACTGCTTCGCGTCGTTCAGGAGGAGCCTCTCGTCCTCATCCAAAACGGCCAGCTCCTAGAGGACACGATGCGCAAGGCGCGGTTAAATCTGAGCGACCTTTTAATGGAGCTGAGACTGAAGAATGTGCCCAACTTAGCCGATGTGGAGTTTGCGATCTTGGAGCCCAACGGCAAGGTGAGTGTGATTCCCAAGTCACAAGCTCGGCCCGTCACACCGAGCGATCTCCAGTTGAGTACCGACTATGAAGGTATGCCCACTTTGCTCATCGAGGACGGCACTATTATCGAGGACAACCTCAGGGAGAACCGATTGGATAAGGCGTGGCTGATTGAGCAACTCCGGATGCAGGGTGTGGACGACCCTGATACTGTCTTGGCCGCGATGTTGGATACACGCGGTCGGCTTTACGTGAGCAAAATGAACCAGACCAACGATGAGTTGGTTCATTAAAAATCGCGATAGAACCAGTGTAGAGGAGACTTCCGATGAGTGAGTCCCTAATTACATTTAGCCGATCTGTAATCGCGTTTCTCACACTTTTCATTTTTGCGCGCCTGTTGGGGAAGCAGCAGATCACTCAGCTAACCTTCTTTGAGTACGCCACGGGAATCACCATCGGTTCGATTGCCAGCGAACTGTCGGTCAACCTCGACTCTAAGGGACTCGTCCACTTCATTGGTCTGGCGACTTGGGCAGCGTTAACGCTACTCTTTCAGTGGATGGTGACAAAGAATCGTCGGCTTGCGAAGGTCATTGAAGGAGAGCCCGTCGTTGTCGTACAGAACGGAAAGATTTTCTACAACAACCTGCGATTACTCCGTCACCGAGTCGACGACATGCTGGTCCAGATGCGCCAAATGAAAGTGTTCGACATTTCGGAGGTTGAGTTTGCCATCTTGGAAACAAACGGTACGTTGACGGTGCAAAAGAAGTCGCAATTTCAACCAGTGACGCCCAACGATATGAATCTGCCGACAGCCTACCAAGGGCTTCCTACCGAGCTCATTGTCGAAGGGACGGTGATCGAACAAAACCTAAAGCAGGTGAATCTGGATAAAACGTGGCTGGCTAACGAGTTGCGAGCGCGAGGGATCGCCTCGCCTAAAGAGGTCGGCTTGGCCTCGCTCAACACCCAAGGCGAACTCTATATTAGTTCGTACCGGGACCAACCCGCCGGCGCCACCGCAAACGTCAGCGACTATCACGGATCTCAATAACGGGGGTGACGATTGATGTCTCGTACACTCTTAGGTGTGATCGTCGCAGTGACCCTCGTAGCATTTTTGTTCGTCTTAGCGGGGGCGCAGCTCTTTAAGCAGCCGCTTTCACCCGATGAGGATGTTGCCCACTTCCTGCGGCAGCTGGAGCCGGTGTTGCAGGAGGGCGCCGACTGGCAAGAGGCAGCAAAGCTCCAGGCGCAAATTGAGCATGCCTGGTCGCACGTCGAGAAGCGAATACAAATCAGCGTCGAAAAGGCAGACATGATTGAGTTCACCGAGGAACTTGCGCGACTTAAGGCGGCCATTGAAATAGAGGAGCAACCTGTAGCTTGGGAAGCGCTGGCGCTCCTCAAGACGATATGGAACCGCATGCGTTGACCGAAAAAGGGTTCCCTTCCTCCTTGGTGAAGGCTGAATTCACCGAAAACATAGCTCGTGTGGTGAGGAGAGTAGCCCGTGAACATCATTGTCTGCTGCTTCGACACACTGCGACACGATGCGGTCTTTGGGAGCGAGGTCGCCACGCCCCACTTAGACCGGGTCGCGGCAGAGTCTGCCGTTTTTCAGAACGCCTGGGGTGAAGCTGAGCCCACGATTCCCTACAGACGGTGCGTTCACACTGGCCGCCGGTCTTTCCCTTGGCTTCGTCATCTGGGTGATCGGGGATCCGCTCCAAACCTCCTAGGCTGGCACGCTATCCCGGAGGACCAACACACGCTGGCTGAGATTCTCTATAGTCGGGGATACGTCACCGGACTGGTCACGGATCTCTGGCACATGTTCAAGCCCACGATGAACTTTAACCGTGGCTTCGTCTCTTGGGATTTTGTACGAGGCCAAGAGGCGGACAAATCCCTTTACATGTCCGAACAAGCGTTGGAAATAGCCCGAAAGAGGCCGGTTCGCAGTGACATCGTCAATACCGACGGACCGCTCCAATACCAAATGAGCGTACACGATCGGGTCGACGTCGGTGATTTCTTCGCCTCGCAGGTGTTTGAGCGGGCGGCCCGTTGGGTGGAGTGGAACCGTGAGAACGCGCCATTCTTCCTCTGGATCGACAGTTTCTCACCCCACGAGTACTGGGATCCGCCTCGAAGCTATGCCGACCGCTACTTTCAAAAAGAAGGCGTACAGGATCACATCGTACCGCAACGCCTCAACAACCGTAATCCCGATCGCGACACCATCGCCCGCACCCAAGCGTTGTATAAGGGGTATGTGACGTTTTGCGACGAGCAATTTGGGCGCTTTCTCGATCGCCTAGAAGCCGCTGGGGTGTTAGACGATACGATCCTGGTCGTTCTGTCGGACCATGGAACGGAGCTTTGGGACAAAGGTCGCTTTGGTAAGAGCGCTGTTGCGCTTCATTCCTACAACACCCAGCTCGTGTATATGATTCGCCATCCTGAGCTTGGGGGAGCGCGCCAAGACGTGCACGCCTTCGTTCAAAACCAAGACCTCGTACCGACGCTCCTCGACCTTGTTGGGATACCCCGTCAGCGGCTCGACGGCGAGAATGTGTGGCCTCTCGTTGCCAACTCAGGTGCCGAAATTCGAGATCACGCAATCACTGGGTGGGACGAGTTTGCGTCGGTACGCACCAACGAGTGGAATCTGATTGTAAACACTGTTGCGCGGAATTCAGAGCCCCGCCTCTATCAACTCGCGGACGATCCCAACGAGGAACGAAACGTGGCGAACGAGCATCCCCGCGTCGTCGCTGACTTGCTGGGTAAGCTCGAAGCGCACCTCGGGTTACCGTTGCCGATGACGTACGTGCATAGACCCGCGCAGGGGTTCGCAGCCCGCCCTTGGGAAAAAGCATCCCGACCAAACCCGTGGGATGGCTCGGTCGCAGTGGAGTAGGTCCGCTGTGTTGGATGGCGTTACGGCGGGGCCTCTTCGAGCGAGGCCCCGTGGCGTCGATCCAGTCTCGTCGTTTATCGGTTGAGCTCTGTGAGCGCTGTCTCCACCAGCTGCTCCATATTTTCGATCCCCGCGGACAAGGCTTTGTCGCCCCACATGATGGCCAACGCCTCCTGATAGATCAGATCGTAAACTGTCTTGGCGAGCGCTCCGATCGTGGGGCGAGCGGTTTCGATCCCGATCAAGACGTTTTGACGACTGTGTGGCATGTCGACGCTAGGTATCCACTCGTTGAGCAGGACATCCCGATTTGGCGGCACGACGCCCACCATCTCAACCATCATGCTCAAGGCTTTTGGCGATGTGATGTACTGCAGCAAGGTCCAAGCCTCATCTTTACTCTGTGAGCTGCTCATCAGAAACCAAACCAGGGCGTTCATCACCGTGACACGTCCTGCGGGACCGACCGGCATCGGGGCAACGTCCCATGTAAATTCTTGTATCTCTCTTAGAGATTGAATGGCAATCGTATTTTGCATGTAAAGACCGGTCTTCTGCTCCATGAACGCGGTGTTCTGATTCCATTGCCTCCTGGCGTCCCGGTCCATTACGGCGTTGGAGTCTACTAAGCCCTTCATAAACTCGAGTCCTTGGATGGTGTTCTCCGAGCGTCCGGTAAAGCGAGTCGGGTTGGTCCAACTGTCCACGAAGTCCCCACCATGGGCCCAAATGGGAATCACCCAGTTGCGCCACTCTGGAAGGATGGAACCGAATTGGGTTCGGCGTCCCTGATCATCGGTCCTTTGGAGCCGCCGTGAATGATCGTGGTAATCCGCCCAGGTCCAATTCTCGTCTGGAGCGCCAATCCCACTGGCGTTGTACTGATCGACGTTGTAGTAGACTCCATAGACTTGCAGGTCTCTGGGCAAGGCGTAAAGTCCGCCATTGTACTGAGTCATTTGCGTTGCCGGGGGCAGCCAAGCGCTGAAATGGTCAGGGCTGCGTTCCATGTAAGGCGTGAGATCCTCCAGTAATCCCTGACGCGCCAAATCGATAATCACGTAGGGATCGTGCAACCCAATGTCCGGAGGAGAGCCAGAGGCTATGCTCACCATGATTGCTTCCAAAAGGTTTCCGCTAGGTACCCAGATCTCTACATCGATCTCGGGATGCTCCTCTTCAAACTGCTCGACGACCGCTTCGATCCACGCCAAATAGTTCGCCCGATTGTCAACTTGGATGGTAATTTGGGTCGGCTGAGCCCACCCCACTCCAACGGTGCTAAACCAGAGCAGTAAACATACGCTTGTTAGCCTAATTCCTTTCCAATGAATCACGATCGCTGCCCCTCTCGGCGAATTGGTTTCGAGTGGCGACACGTGTTGTGCCGCAAGTCTGACTTATCGTTCGATTTGGCGTCGATGGTACCTCCTAGTACATTAGAGTCGTTCATTGGACCTTGACAAGTGAACAAGTGTCTTAGGGTAGCAGAGCAAATCAGGCTTGTAGAGGCTGGGGAATTTTGGTCATCCTCCTTGGGAAGTAGCTGCTATCCCGCAAAATAGACTGCTACCCCGCCTCTACACGATTTCTCGAATGAGCACGTTGGGAATGCGCGGTGGGTGGGTCATCGATGCGTTTGTGGACTACGCGCGTCGGTTGACCGAACGGAATGGCGATACGGTGACCCAATGGGGATTCGATACGTACCGTGAGCACCGATCTGGTGCCGGAGAGGCGCAAGGCGTTTGAGGTTGACTTTGGTATTCGCAGTTTTGATTCTTTCGATGAGATGCTGGCGAGTGATGTAAGCGCGGTGGCAGTGTTTACGCAGCGCCATTTGCACGGACCACTGGTCATTCAGGCCCTAAAGGCGGGCAAACACGTGTATAGCGCCGTGGCGATGGCGAATAGGATTGAGGCGATCCATGAAATTGTGGAGCTTGCCAAAGCCTCAGGCCTGATCTACATGATGGGAGAGACCGGGTAATATTACCCGGCGACATTTTTTTGTAGACAGCAGATGCGCGCGGGGGCGTTCGGGGATTTCGTCTACGCCGAGGCCCAGTACTACCACGATATGGATCATTTCTATGCCTCCTTTCAAAGGTCGGGCGGAGCAGAGTGGAGACGGGTTGCGGGCGTGCCTCCAATGCACTACCCTACCCATTCGATTGGCGCACTAGCAAACGGCGGCTACGACCATCGATCTATGAGTCCGATCATGAACGCCGCCCGTCTGCCGAAGGAATTCGAAACGATTAAGGCAAGTCATCGCGGCGTTCACAAATTTCTGGTGGACGACTTCGCAACGTCCGTTGACGCCAACAAGCTGCCACCGGTGAATGCCTGGGCCGCAGCAAGGTACAACCTGCCTGGCCTCGTCGCGCATGAGTCAGCGATGAACGGCGGAGAGGCTCTCGCAGTCCCCGATTATGGCGATCCTCCTGCTTCGTGGGAGTTGCTAGACCCTGATGGGGAGTCCGGAGGCTGAAGGAGTCGGGGCACGCAGATGAGGCGGACGTGATCGTGTCTTAAATCCACCAAAAGAGGAAGTGAGCAGGGTGAAGTGGCCCTCGGATCGAGAGGGGACCTAGGCTGAAGATCTGCCGGTGAATGGACGGGGATCTTCGAAGGACTTGTTGACGAGGCGTTGGCGCCTTGTGAATTGAGCGCCAACGCTTCGTCATTGATGTGGAGGTATTCGATGACCCCGGCCGACTGCGATCCAAGGTCCTGACCAAGTTCTCCGTGGCGTCGTGCAACCTTTCTCTGGTTGGCTCCGACTTGGGCGCTCCCCGAATCAACATGCGATCAGAAAGCGATCACATACAGACAACCTGCGACGCGATTGGTGTTGCACAATGTAAATAGGTTGTTACAGATCAATCTGAATTTCGAGGAGTTTTTGCACATGATAATTGATTGCGATATACATCACGCTGGGCCAGGCAAAGAAGGGTGGCCACAGTATCTTGAAGAGCCGTATCGTTCCGAGTTTCTCCGCCACGGAATGCGCTCACTCCTGAGTGGGATTCGCTATGAGGATGGGGGTGGTCGCTGGGATGCTTCGGCGGCGAAGCCTGAGCATGTGCAGGAGCAGCTTCTGGATCGGTATGGTCACCGGTTTGCCCTATTGACGGGGAATAATGGTTCGGTGGCGGGAAGCCCCGACCCGGATTACGCGGCGGCCGTGTGCAAGGCCTACAATAACTTTACCATTGAGAAGTGGCTCCCAGTCGACGACCGCTTTATGATGTCAATGATGGTGCCGCAGCAAGACCCTGCGCTGGCAGTGCGAGAGATCGAGCGACTGGCAGGACACCCCCGCATCAAGTCCATTGAGTTTTGGGGCGCTGCCGAACGCATTCCGTTCGGGCAGCGGTTCTATTATCCTATCTACGAGGCGGCAGAGAGGCACGGCCTGCCAATTCACGTTCATCCATCAACGATCAACACTATTGCGGCGCCCGCAACGAGCGCGGCCGGCAACGTCACCAACTATCTGCAGGCGCACTGTTCATTGCCCCAATTTTACCAGGCTCACGTCATATCGTTGGTGCTGGAGGGCGTCTTTGAGATGTTTCCCGGCCTCAAGTTCGCTTTGATCGAAGGTGGCTACTCCTGGGCTGCTCACGTCGTATGGCGTATGGACAAAGAGTATAAGGGACTTCGCCAGCAAGCGCCCAGATTGCGAAGGTTGCCGAGTGAATACGTGCGAGATCACGTGCGGTTTGGTACCCAACCTATCGAAGAGCCCGCGAAGTCATCACATTTCCTGCATTTGGTCGACATGTTGGGCGGCCCTGAAATGCTCGTTTTTTGCTCTGACTTTCCCCACTGGGATTTTGACGAACCGACCGTGCTCCCGAAGCGCTTGGGAGAGGATGCGCTTCGCAAGATCCTTCATGACAATGCAGTGGAGTTCTTCGGTTTTCCCCAGTTGAAGGAGGATGAGACGTGGGCTGGCGCACGGTAGCATTGGCTGAAGGGGTAGACTCCGGGTCGAGCAAGATTGTTGAGGTTGACGGACGGGAGATCGGGATCTTTCACGTCGACGACCGCTACTACGCCGTCATCAACCACTGTCCTCACTGGGGCGCCCCGATCTGTCGAGGTCGGGTCTTTGGGCGTACGGTGTGTGACAATGACGGCAGGCTCTCCTACGATCATGACGCGCATACGCTCCGTTGCCCGTGGCATCACTGGGAGTTTGACCTCGAGACGGGCAGAGCGGTTGCTCCGATTCCACAGAGGCTAAAGGTATACCCCATTCGGGTTTCGGACGGAGAGATCCAAATCGATACCGGCGCGAAGTAGGCCGCAATTCGTCGCATATCGTGAAGTAGGAGGTCGGAGTTTTGCGAGACGAACTCTTGACGACCCCGGATGCACCGATATGGCAAGCTTCCACCGAGGCGCGTCTTAGAGAGTTCCCCCTCATGTTGCATCATGACCAACGCCTGGCCAGTCAGTTTCTCCACTTTCAGCCCGGAATAGAGATTCACATCACCCATCAAGGACGGGCATTGTTTAAGGCCGACGGGTGTTCGTTGCTGCAAAAGCACCGCCATGCCGTCTTGATTCGCGGCGATGTGGCGCACAGCCAGCACATTGATCCTCGCTGGGAATACGTGAGGACCGTCATCTGTATCGATGACAGTCGGCTTCGTACACTTAACCATTTCGGCAACGCACTGCTGGAGAGCTTTCACCAGTTTCCGTGGTCCGGCTCCAAACCGTTGACTCACATCGTCCTGTCGACCCGCACCTACTACCGGGTACGGGCCTTGTGTTCAGACATCGACGCGGAATTCCGTGGGGGGGAGCGGGGGTGGCAGAGCTCGGTCCTTGGCCTGATGCTTCAGCTTTTGGTGGAACTCGAACGAAGCGTAGGGGCTACAAGTGAAGGGGACGACACGTCCGCCAACGCGCCCAAGCTCAAGCCGGAGCTGGGTCTGGTACAGGCCTGTGGCCAGTATGTATCGGCCCACCTAGCCGAAGACCTGAGTCCTCCAAGCGTGGCCGCTGCATTCTACGTGAGCCGGGAGCACCTTACACGTATTTTTCGCAAAGAGATCGGGCTGAGCTTTACGCAGTACGTGATGGTCGAACGGGTTGAAGAAGCTAAGCGATTGCTTCTTGCGAGTCCGGAGATGACCGTCACCGAAGTGGCAGAGGCGGTGGGTTTCCGTACGGTTCAGCACTTTTGTCGTGTATTCCGCAACTTGGTGGGAGAGACGCCCTCGGAGTATCGGCAGAAAGGGAACGCCCAAATCTTCTGAGCGCGCCTCGGCTTGTCGTGAGCGTTAGCCATTAAAGGGGGTGATCGTGGAGTTACGCATAGGCGTAACTAGAAAGGTCCCAAAATTCAGACTCGTCAATCTATCGGTGGTAACCATCCGGTCGACGACCACATACGAGGGAGATGACGACCATTGAAACGATCATGGTTTTGCGTGCTACTGTTGCTGGTGATGCTCGCTGTATTGGGAACCCAGTCGTGGGCAGCAACCACGATCACCTATCTGACGCACTTTGGAGGGACAAGTAACGAGCTTGCCGTCTACCAAAAGATCGCCGACGAATTCAACGCACAACACCAGGATATCACCGTGGAGATCGTGACGCCGACAGGCAGCTATCTTGAGGTACTACGCGTCATGATAGCGGGCGGCATCTCGCCCGATCTGACATTCCTTGCCAACTGGGATATCGCCGCTCTGGCGGAGGAGGGCCTCCTTGAGCCGCTCGAGATGTACGTCGAGCGCGATGGGTACGATCTCGGAGCCTTCTTCCCGCTCACGCTTGAGCTCTCCCATTACCTGCTTCCCGACGGACAGCGGCATCTCTACGCACTCCCGCGCCACCCGTCGCCAATCGCAATGTATTACAATGTCTCAGCTTACAATGAGGCAGGCCTCGCTTTGCCGCCCAGCGGAGATCCTGCGGACGGCTGGACTTGGGATACCTACCTTGCAAACAGTAAGCGATTAACGGTGGACGTCAACGCAGACGGAACTATTGATCACTTTGGAACATCCCAGCCGAGAAGCATTCCACACACGCTCTTTCCGGTAATCCGCTCATTTGGCGGTGGGATATTGGATGACGTCACCCGGAGCACCACGTTCAACGACGAGACTCGCGAAGCGATTCAGTGGGTCGCGGATTTGAGTCTGGTTGAGCGAGTGGCGCCGAGAGTGGATGCGATCCCGGCAGGAGCAACCTTTGAAAGCGGCTTTTACAATATGCAGGTGGACATCTTCCCGCGGATGGTGACGATGTCTGAGCGCATCGACGATTTCGATTGGAATATTGCTCCGATGCCATCCGGCAAGGCAGGACGAATTAACCGTTCGGTAGCGGGCACACACGCCGTCTTGAGTACATCCAAGAATCCCGAGGCCGCGTGGGAGTTCCTCAAGTTCTTGGCGAGCGACCGCGCCCAGACGATCATCTTTGAGTCGGGCGTCGTGATGCCTTCCCGGATCGACACGGCCCGCAGGGCGTTTGAGAACCCGCCGACGTATATGGCGGACAAAAACATCAATGTATTCATCGAAGGGCTCCTTGGAGGCGGACAGACGGAGCCCGTCTTCCCTGAGTGGAGGCAGCTCACGGGCATCTTTAGTAGTGAGCTGGGCCAAGTATGGAATGGGAGGACCTCGGTCGAGTCGGCCCTCAATATTATTGCCCGGCAAGTGGACGCTCTATTGAAAGATTGAGAAGGAAGGGCCGTCAACGAACCCTAAAGAGGGCAGAGGCAGAGCGTTCATGCTTCGCCTTTGCCCTCTATTGGTGAATGGGTGGTTCCGTTGGTACATCTTCGCTTGTGTCAACTCGGATTCGCCTGAGGGTCCATATTTTAGATGGGATGCTACTTACGCAATCTCCGACGTATCCTTAGCTTCACGAATCTGTTGTGAAGACATCAGTGGCTCCGAGAACTAACACATCCTTCAACGGCGTGTTGTTAAATACGCCGCCATCAATGGAAAAGTCGTCCAGGATCTTCTTGGTTGGGAAAAGGACCGGGATACAGCTAGACGCGAGCACGGCATCCCGCAGTGAAGCGTCGTTCTCTCGGCAAAACGTAACGGTGCGGCCTTTGGAGAGATCGGTTGCATTAATGGCCAAGTCAATTCTCTTGATGTCACTAATCCTCTTGTCGGGGATGAGCCTGTTGACGGTCTCTACAATCTTTTTGTTGGTTACCACTGAGGTTAAGGAGAGCCACGATCCATACTTGATTCGGGCAGCAAGGGTGTTGAGCAAGATGCCTGCGATTGAAACCTTGAAGAGCGAGTCGACGCTGAACCAGGAGTCTCTCACAGCTTTTGCTGCTTTGTTTAGATCTCCCGTTTCTTCATACGCGCTCGCAAACACCGCATGATGGCGCCAATGGACCCACCCGTGACGATGTGGGTCCACCTTGTGCGCTTCACGATCTCCGTGAGTGCACCGGCCTCATAGGCGCCTTTCGCTCCTCCACCGCTAAGAACGACAGCCACTTTTTCGCACATTTGTGGGTCACTCCGATAGGCTTTCTGGTGTGCTCGCAGGCGCTTATATTTGTCAACTCTAAGTAGGGCCATTTGATCACGAAAACAGGGCCACTTGAAGCCACCCGCGCGATTGGTCGCTCGTTTTCACTCGTCTATCGACATGTCATCCTTTCTGCGTTTGCTCTACTTGAACCGATAGCTCTCCCCGTTCATCAGAACGATGTGTGCGCGGTGAGTGATCCGATCAAGCCAGGCGACTGTGAGACGTTCGTCACCGAAAATTTCGGTCCACTGCGCAAACTCGAGGTTGGTGGTAATCAACCTGCTACCTCGCTCGTATCGTGCGGCAAAGAACTGGAACAGCAGTTGCGCAGTGACGGGGTCAAACGGAACGTAGCCCAGCTCATCTACAATGGCGAGGTCGACCTTCAGCCACTGCTTTTGAAGTCGGTTGAGGGCGCGATCCTCCCGAGCAGCCAAGAGCTCGTTGGCCAGAGCTGCGGCAGTGTAGAAACGAACACGGTAGCCCGCCTCGCACGCGAGGATGCCCAGGGCGATCGCGAGATGCGTTTTACCCGTGCCACTGTTTCCACAAAGAACGACACTCTCTTTGGCAGCAACGTAGTGGTTGCGGTCCAGCTCACGGACGGTTTCCGGGTTTAGAGACGGCATTTCGGAGCTGGCCCGTCTTCCAAGCGATCACGCCCGATACGCTGAGTTTGAGGAAGAGTATCTTCAGCTCGCACGGAGGTTAAGTGAAGGATCGTGACGGCAACCTCTCCCCATCAATAACCCCCCGGAACACGCTTGTGGCCGGGGGGTTAACGCGATACGGTTTTAGCATAGTTTATGACACAAAGGACGGGGCGAGCATGGCAGTGCAAAGCTCGTGGAGGTACGAGATCTTCGCTTTTTGAGCCGAAAGCGGTGTCACACGACTTTCGCCGGGTACTTCTAAATTAAACGGGCCTTGAAAGTTGATGTCGTGAAGCGCGCCGACCACCTCTTTCCAATCGACATTCCCCCTCAACGGGGCCCAGTGTTTATCCGAGGCTCCGTCGTTGTCGGCGATGTGGAGCGCCACAAGATGGCGACCGATGGCCCGAAGTGACTTCCCTTGATCCAAACCTGAAAGATGGGCATGTCCCGTATCCCAGCAAATGCCGACGCGTTCGCTGTTCAACTCGTTCACGAGCCACAATAGGTCGTCAACCGTGGCTCCAAATCTGGGGCGTCCGCCGATCATGTTCTCGATGGCAATGCCGGTGCCCACCTCTTCGGCGGTCTCAAGGAACGAACGAAACGCGGTGAGATTCTGTTGGCGCGTCTCCTTGCGTGCCTCGGGGTCTGCGCCAAACCCTACACCCGAGCCGGGGTGTAGGACAACCCATTTGACCCCAAGCGCAGCCGCACGGCGCAAGGAGCGGTGAGCACGGGCTACTCCTTCAGCGGCGTTTTCGCCACAGAGATTAAAGAGGTATCCATGCATTTGAAGAATGTCGACCCCGGCCCGCTCGGCCGCGTCACGGATGGCCTTCAGGCGATGCTCCTCGTCATCAGCTCCTTCGAGGTACAAGGCTTCGTGAGTGAGGCCAAATTCGACTTGGCGAAAGCCAGAGGCCCCAATCCATCCGATCGCCTCCGGCGGATCGAGCGTGGGCAACATGTCTGTCCACAAACAGGGAACCATGGGCATTTCCGAGTCACCTTTCCGTTGTAAAGGTTAGCCGAGATACTCTTCCACGTTGGTGCCTAGATTCCTGAGATCGTGTGGGTTGGGGAGTTCCGCCGAGTCTCAAATCATCGATACAACACCTTTAAATTGACAAATGTGAGTTGACACTCTTTGCATAACATGGTATGTTCCCCCTGTTAGGCCGCCCTAATACAACAGAATAGGTAAGCCGCCACCATCTGCATTGGTGGTACATTCGCAAAATGTAAGGGAGTGTAGTCGAAGTGGTCACTCGAAAAATCTCTCTGATTCTTGTCGCTGCTGTGCTACTTAGCACGGTCGTTTTCTCGCCATCGGCAGCCGCTCGCACCGTCGAGCACGCGCTTGGCGTTGTCGAAGTTCCGGATGATGTAAAAAGGCCAGTCGCGCTCTTTGACTTCTTTCTGGATCATCTGGTAGCGCTAGACATTACGCCCGTGGCTGGGGATAGTCGCGGCGCAAACCGATTCGTTACATATCTGGACGCGGTGTTGAAGGAGCGGGGAACCGTTCCTATAGGGGATCAGTGGAACCCGAGCCTAGAGGCCATCCTCATGGCCCAACCGGATCTGATCCTCACCCATGCGAATGTGCACGATAAGGTGTACGATCAGTTAAACGCCATCGCTCCCACGGCAGCCTACCTCGGAACTGAGGTTGGCGCCGACGGCCAAGTGCACCGTCGATCCTGGGACGATCTGTTTAGGGACACCGCACAAACTGTCGGAAAAACCGAAGAGGCTGAAAGGATTATCGCCGATCTCCAAAGCAGGATCCACGACTTGAGGGAGAGGGTTCGGGAGAAATACAGCGACGAGACCTTCCTATACCTGCGTGTCTTACCCAAGGAGATCCGAGTCTACGGCCACGACCTCTGGGGTGGACCGGGCTGGCTACTCCACGACGCCCTCGAATTAAGACCTGCACCCGTCCCAATGGACAAGCCCACCGGAGCCATCTCTGTTGAAGCCTTCCCAGGGATTAATCCAGATCACATCTTCATGGCTCTGCAAAGCGAAGAGAAACTCGAGGAGTTCAAGAATACGCCACTTTGGAAGAACCTCACGGCCGTGAAAAAAGACCAGATTTATCCCGTCGATCCTGAGACATTCCAAACGGAGACAGGACCGATCTCTCTTGGCCTGCAGCTTGATACGATTGAAAAGGCCTTGCTAAACTAGCGAGTTCAAGAGATTAGCACGACAGATCAAGAAGCTCGGAGGCTCGCCCAGGGTGCCGCTTTGGGTGGGCCACAACTTCCTCTTCCAAGACGGTTGAGGAATGGTGGTGCAAAAGTGAGATGGAAGTCACTCATTCAACCTATCAGGAACAGGCCGACCGCGCTCGCGTCAAACCGGCTCGGGCGACGACGGTCTTAACGCTCAGCTTAGTATTGGCCGTTGTCTGCTGGCTTTTCTCCATGTCGGTAGGTGCCGCCAAGATCGACGTCATCACTATTTGGAATGCCATCTTTCAATTTAACAGCGATCTCACCGAGCACATCATTGTTCGAGACCTCCGCCTCCCCCGTGCGATTGTAGGCGCCGTCGTGGGTGCGTGTTTTGCCGTAGCGGGGGCGATCATGCAGGGGATGACGCGTAACCCCCTGGCGGGTCCGGGTATTGTCGGGGTGAACGCCGGTGCAGGCTTCTTTGTAATATTAGCTTTTGCCCTCCACCCGGATCCACCCTACTCGTTGCTGATGGTGTACTCGTTCCTCGGGGGTGTCTTCGGCACCGTGCTGGTGTACGGCATCGGAACCATGGCCAAAGGAGGATTAACACCTCTGCGACTCGCTTTGGCAGGCGCTGCGGTGACCGCGCTACTCAGCTCATTTGCCGGGGCGCTCAATATTTACCATCAGCTCGCGCAGGACGTGATGTTCTTTTATGCGGGTGGTGTCGCAGGCGTGAAGTGGGAGCAGGTGCGGATGTTAGTCCCATGGGCTACCGCCGGCCTGGTCGGCTCGTTGCTCATCTCTCGCCAGATTACTGTGCTCAGCCTAGGTGAAGAGATTGCAGTCAACTTGGGCCAGCGGATCGGCCTTATCAAAGCCGTCGGCGCCTTGGTCGCGCTCCTCATGGTCGGGGCTGCGGTCTCGACGGCGGGGCCGATCGGTTTTGTCGGGCTGATCATCCCCCACATTGTTCGTTACGTCGTCGGGATGGACTACCGTTGGATCATTCCGGTCTCGGCTGTCTTCGGCGGAGTGCTTGTCACCGTGGCGGACATCGGAGCCCGGATGATCAACCAGCCTCTCGAGACGCCAATCGGCGTCTTTACAGCTATCATCGGCGTGCCCTTCTTTCTTTACCTGGCCCGATCAAAGGGGGCAAGGGAAGTATGATTCGTGTGAGGCGGTTGCCTCCGGGAAGTGTCATGCTCCTCCTTGGTGGTTTCATTTTGGCGTCGTTCTTTCTGAGCATGAATCTCGGAATGTTCCCGATGTCACCGGGGGAGGTCGTGAAAACACTCTTTTCGGAGGGCACCCGACAGCAGGAGTTGGTCCTGTTCCAGTTTAGGCTCCCTCGCATTATTCTCGCATTGATGGTCGGTGCGGGGCTCGTTGTATCTGGCGCGATTTTGCAAGGTTTGTCTCGCAATGGATTAGCCGATCCCGGCGTATTGGGCATCAACGCAGGAGCAGGTTTGGCGGTCGTTGCCTACATCGTCATAAACCCAAAGATCTCAAACCTGAACGTTGGCGAAACAACAGCGTGGATACTGCCCTTGTTCGCTCTAGCAGGATCTTTCTTGGCGGCACTCCTCATTTACGTGTTCGCCTGGAAGAAAGGCGTGACGCCAACTCGCCTGCTTCTCGTGGGAATTGCGGTGGGGGCGGGGATCGGCGCCGTGATGACAATCCTTACGTATCGGATGCAGTTTTTCACTCTGATGATGATCACGATTTGGCAATCGGGGAGTATCTGGGGAGCCAACTGGGATTTTGTTCTCGCACTCCTGCCGTGGCTCGTCACGTTGATTCCTCTCGCAATCTATCGATCCCGGTTCCTAAACGTCCTTAGCCTTGGGGATCATGTTGCGACGGGCCTTGGTGTCGCGGTTGAGAAAACCCGTTTGGCCATGTTAGCAACCTCTGCCGCGCTCGCGGCTTCGTGTGTCGCACTGGGTGGCGCGATCGGATTTGTCGGCCTCGTCGGTCCTCACCTTGCTCGCAGGACCGTGGGTCCAAACCACCGCGTACTGGTGCCCGCTTCCGCCCTCTTTGGCGGCCTCCTCGTTCTCGTTGCGGACATGATTGTGCGCAACATTGTCGCTCCGGTTGAGCTGCCCGTCGGGATCGTAGTCTCGGGACTCGGTGCGCCGTATTTCCTATACCTCCTGACAAAGGCCAAGCTTTAACTTTGTGTACGTGAAATGTCCGCGGTTTAGTGAAGGAGATGAGCAAGCATGCCCGTGCTACACGTTGACAACTTGAGCCTGGGTTATGGGGAAGCAAAGGTGATCGACGCGCTCAAGCTTGATATTCCCGAGGGGAAGATTACAGCCCTCGTGGGACCGAACGGTTGTGGAAAGTCCACTATTCTCAAGGGGATGGCAAGGCTGCTCCGGCCGATGAGCGGTCTTGTTCTTTTGGATGGGAAAGCGATTCACAAACAGTCGACCAAGAGGGTCGCGCAGCAGCTCGCGATTCTTCCTCAGGGTCCAGAGGCGCCGGACGGATCGACGGTAGAAGAACTGGTCTCCTACGGACGATTCCCATATCAAAAGGGGTTTGGCAGCCGGACGAAAGAGGACCAACGAATGATCGCTTGGTCGCTTAGTGTTACGGGGATGGGATCCTTAACCGCTCGAGCGGTGGATTCACTCTCTGGTGGACAGCGCCAAAGAGCGTGGATTGCGATGGCCCTCGCCCAAGGAACTCACCTGCTGCTACTCGACGAGCCGACGACGTTTCTGGATATGGCGCACCAACTCGAGGTCTTGAAACTCCTCCAAAAGCTCAACCGCGAGGAAGGGCGTACCATCGTCATGGTCGTCCACGATCTCAACCACGCATCCCGCTTTGCCCATCACATGGTGGCGATTCAAGGGGGCAAGGTGGTATCGCAGGGGTCCCCTCCGGAGGTTATGCGCACCGATGTCCTGCGCCAGGTGTTTGGGATAGAAGCAGAGATCATTCCGGATCCTCGAAGTGGTGTCCCGCTTTGTCTCGCCTATGAGTTAGTTAACGTAACGCCGCTTGATCGCAAGGTTGAAGTCGTGGACAGATAACCCATTAATCAAGGATGAGCATGTCCCGGTCGGGATTAGGTGAGACCGGGCTACGACACCTTGCTCCCTTGCGCTCCGCCGGCGGCCCATTTGCGGACCCACTCTGCCGCTTGTTTGACATGGGCGACGATATCGTTGATTTGGAAGTTGGGACCGGCGAGCGCCAACTGATAGTCGTACTCTAAGGTAACGGAGCGCAGTGATCCTCCGGCGCCGGCGAATCCCACGTACTCGGCGACTTGGGTGCTTGCGGCAGTGAGCGGGCGGTGGTCCACGTGATCGATGACGTCATGGACGTGCATGTGTGTAACGGCCTGTACAAATGCCCGGGTCGGATGTACGGGAATGCCGACTCGTTCGACACTCAGCATGTAGTGACCGGTATCCCAGCACGCACCCCGACTTCGGTCGCCTAACGTGGCGAGCACCTCGTCGGGTCGGTCACCGATGCAAATCGTCTCGCTTCCCGGTTTGGGGGGGAGTTGCGTCTCGCTCACAATCGAAACATCGGCGCCCAGTCGGTCTAGGTAATCAAAGGCCAAACGAAAAAAGCGAGCGGAGCGAATGAGCAGCTCTTCTCGGCTCAAGGAGCCACTCTTAGGCGTCTGCGCTGCTGCATGATAGGTAAGGCAGACGGGTTGCCCGATAGCTTCGGAGAGGCGCGCGGATTCGTCAGCGACTCGGCGAAACGCGTCAAAAGGTGTACCACCATCGTCCGTCGCACACTGGGCCGGGCTGGAGAACCCTTGGGTATAGGGGTGAAGAAAAACGTTTAGGCCCGCATCGTGCCAAAGGCGCGCCCACTCCCGTACTCGAGCCAGCACCGCTGCGTCGTCGGTCGGATCGCCGGTGATGGTGATCGCGGTCTCCGTTCCGTCGAGGCCGGCTTCCCTCAACGTATCGTGAACTCCGGGATACTGGTCAAAGAAGCACGTCTTGCCGTTTCTCATTTCGGATTTCGCAAGAACAATTGGGCGCCCCATGGTTACGTGCGACTCCTCCTTGGTTGCTTATCTCAATGGGCGTACATATTGGTGTGCCTAAGTAAAGTGAAGCACTTGCGTAGTTATTCAAGAGACGAGCCGCTTAAGGTGCGCAACGCAGCGGTCAATGTGTTCGGGGCCCTGCTTCTCGGGGAACTCCACGACGTAGGGCCCTTTAAAGCCCAATTCGGCCGTCTCTTGCAACACCTCGTTCCAGGGCACCGTCCCTTGCCCATACGAGAGATGATCGTCGTGTTCTCCGAGGTTGTCGGCTAAATGGGTGTAGAGGAGCCGATCTCCCACACGCTGCAAAAACTCGCTTGTGTTCTTGGTCATGTGCGAATGGCCATAGTCGAGGCAAAAGCCAAACGTCTCCGGTGGCAGCCCTTCCAGGACCGAGAGCACCTCGTCGGGCGTCCCTCCGAGCTCATTGAGGTTTCGGTACTCGTAAGCGTAATGGTTCTCAAGACAGATCTCGATGCCGTGGTCGGCGCAGACAGGGGCCACACCCTCCAGGATGTCGCGCAAAATGGCGAGGCCCTTCTCACGAACGGGGTGCCTCCCCATGTGAACCACCACATAGCGTACGTGCATCCTAGCACACGTGTCGAGAATGTCCAAGGCCGACGCGGTGCCCAGCTCCTTGCCCAGGGCAGGGAGGTCGACCCACACGTGTAGACCTAGCTCGAGCCGGTGCTCTTCTTTGAGGCGCCGTACCTCTGCGTATTGCTCGGGCCGCACTTTGGTCGTCGACAACTCTAGGAGGTCGAAGCGAAACTCTTCGGCACAACGGCGAAACGCCTCCGCGAGGTTCGCCCACTCGTAGTGCAGACAACTGATACCTAAAATCGGTCCCTTTGAGCCGTTTCTTGCCACTCTGATTCCTCCCTCGCTTGGACCAAACCGGGGCACGTTTCTAGAATCCTCGCATTGTTACGTGACTCCTGCAATGAATCCCAGCTTTCACTATCGTCCTTGTCACAAATCCACTCCGTGATGCGACTGGTGGTCGAAAGCGTACTTCACGGAGGGATGAACGTGATTCGGACGGATGTCATCGTCATCGGCGGAGGGCTGAGCGGGTGGATCGCAGCGGTGTGCGCCGCGAAAGGCGGCAAGCGCGTCGTGTTGGTCGAAAAGGCGAAGCGCTTCGGGGGAAGGGCGCGGAGCGTTCGGCGAGGAGACGTGCAACTTAACCTCGGCGCTCACGCCGCGTACACCGCGGGGGAGCTCGTGCGTACGCTGGGTGACCTTGGAATCAGGGTGACGGGTGGAGCCCCCGATCCGAACGGCTACGGGTCGTGGGGAGGCGGGCTTTATAAGCTCCCAGCATCCCCGCGGAGTCTACTGGCGTCTCCGCTCCTCTCGTTAAGAGGGAAGTTTGAGCTTGCACGATTAATGGTGAGAATCAGAACAATAGACGGCTGTCTGCCTGAGGAGCCACTTGGCGTGTGGGCCGAGAGTCATATTCGAGAGCCAATGGTCCGGAATTTCTTTTATGCGCTCGCTCGTACCACAACGTACGTGTACGACCCGGATCACCAGGTGGCCGGGCCGGTTTTGCGACAGTTGAAGCATGTGCTCATGGGCAAGACCGTGTAAGTCAACGGCGGGTGGAACACTATCGTAAGGGGACTCCAGGAAGCCGCCGCGAATCACGGTGTCCGATCTTTGACGGGCACAGCGGTCGAGCGGGTCGCCCAGGACCCTCACGCGCGGGAACCAGGAGCGGGTAGGTTTCAAATTCATTTTGCCGATGGCGAAAGGATGAGCTCCGACGCGGTGATTTTGGCCATTCCCCCCAGCGCGTGTTGTAACATTGTGGATGGGGCAGAGAGCACCGCGCTCGTTCGCTGGCGCGATCAGGCACGACCGGTGAGCGTTGCATGCCTCGATCTTGGGCTGCGGACGTTGCCTCGCCCGCAGGTACGATTCGTCATGGGGATCGACACGCCTTTTTTGTTCACCCACCAATCGAACGAGGCGGGTTTGGGTTTCAATGGGGCCCAGATCGTGCACGTGGTCAAGTATCACGGCACAACGGACCCGGACGCGACGCGAGACGAAAGGGAGTTGGAGCGGGTAATGGACTGCCTCCAGCCGGGCTGGAGACAGGTGGTCGTCGCCAAGCAGTCTCTGCCGCGAATGGCCGTCGTGTACGACTACGACCATATCGCGCGCGTCCATACACCTGGTCCGCGCGTGCCGGAAGTTCCCGGGCTGTATGTGGCTGGAGACTGGGCCGGCCAGGGGGAGTCGCTGGCTGACGCAGCCGCTGCTAGCGCGAAGCGTGCAGTAGGGGCGCTGCAGATGGACGCTGCCGATCGAGAGGAAGAGATCATTGGACACACAACAGGTGTACAACACGTATAAGCCGCTCTTGTTCTCCATCGCATACAGGTTTCTGGGAAGTGTGACGGATGCGGAAGATGCTGTGCAGGAGAGTTTCCTCGCCTGGAGTGAGCGAGGTGGGGACCACGGTGTGAAGAGTGTGAAGGCGTACTTGTGTCGGATTCTCTGTCACAAGTGCGCAGATCGTATTCGCTTAAAGAACAGGCGGAAAGAGGTGTACGTCGGTCCATGGCTTCCGGAGCCTCTCATTGGTGGCGGCGAAACACCTGAGGACACGTGTACTTTGCGCGAATCGCTTCGCACGGCGTACCTGCTCCTTCTGGAGCAATTGAGCGCGACCGAACGCACTCATTTCGTGTTGCGTGAGGCCTTTGGTTTCGGATATTCGGAGATCTCGCAGATCACTGGGAAGTCCCCCGCCAACTGTCGGCAGATCGTTCACCGCGCGAAGCGGGTGATGCCGGCGAGCATTAGTGAATCCGCACGGGTGGAGTCGGTCGCCGGCATCCAAACACGTTTAGCGGCGGAGTTTGCGGAGGCGGTGGAAGGGGGCGACATTCGACGGGTCGTTGCGTTGCTTACGGACGATGCCGTGTTGATCTCCGATGGCGGTGGAAAGGTGACCGCCGCGCTCCGACCGATTCTAGATTCTCAGCGTATCGCCCACTTTCTTCTAGGTGTGTGGTCGAGGCGACCTCCAGGGACGGCGGTCTCGTCAAGAAGCGTGAACGGGTTGCCTGGATACGTGTTTACGGTAAAAGGGCGGGTCACCCACGTCCTCTCTTGTGAGTTTGAGTGTAACAAGATATCCGACCTGTACCTAGTGGCCAATCCCGACAAATTGGAACATCTCAACCGCGGTGAGGCGTCGAGTCTCGCAGGGCCAACGGAGCAACGTGAAAGGTGAAGTGAGCGTTCACTCCAGGCCGGCGTCGAACCGGGCCATCAAGCGATTGGCTTCTGCCGCCGCCCGGACCGGTACGGGGTGTAGGGTTCGGGGAATGAAGACGAGTCTGGAGTTCGGCAGCGTTCGATGCAAGAGACGGGCGTAAGGACGCAAGATAGCGTCACCTTTTCGATAGAGCAGTAAAGTAGGGGAGTGGATCGCGCAGAGGTGGCTCGTGATATTGTCGAGTCTTGAAATCCTATAGAGGTGGGCGACCGAGTGGTGATCCGCCTGAGCCGCTGCCTTGAGGATCTCTTTGAAGTGCCCGGCGTCAAGGGCGTGTTGAGCGAGGAGTGGGAATCCAAGGGGAAGTGTGGTCTTGGAGCGTGCCAACCACTCGCCTGACATTAGTGCTGCGCGTAGACCCAACGTGTGGGCTTGGGGGAATCCGCTCATGAGGACAGCCCCGCGTACGGATCTCCTCTGCTCGAGGAGGAAGTGGAGGACGACGAGGGCGCCTGACGAGTAGCCTACAAGGAGCGGGTTCTCTACGTCTGCCTCCGTAAGGAGCCCCGCCAAGTCTTCGGCCAAATCTGCAAAGGTGTAGGGGCCGGCGTAGCTGCTTTGCCCATGACCGGGCAAGTCGTAACAGATAACTTGATGTCTTTGGGCAAACGCCTCTACTTGAGCCCGCCAAAGGATATGTGAGAGGATCGGTGAGTGTACAAAGACGATTGGAGTTCCGGTTCCCCATACGCGAAAGTATACTTTACGCCCGCCGATACTTAGGTGACCTTGGTGAATGATGCTAATCGAGGCGCCTCCTAGCGATACGCGTCCAGCGAGACCAAAAATTCAACGAGGGCGCGTTGTTGCTCGCGGTAGCTGACCACGTCCGAGCACTCACTCAAGCAGACCCAGGGGAATCGGCGACAACAGTTTTTTTGGGCGAATCATCTCGAGCATATCTACGGGAGGAGCAAGAATCGAACCCAGGCGATTCACCTGGCCGTCTGCCACGAGCGTTGGACGGAGTTGAACCCGCAGACCCATGAAAAAGAGATAAAGAGGTCGAAGCACGCCTGGGTGTGCAGCCAGCCCTTCACGGCGCACGACGTGGTCGTGCGCTGCAACGAAATCGCTCGAGGGCGTTGGGCGATCGAGACGTGCATCGACGACGAGAAGCGACACGGATACCAGTATGAGCATCTCTTCAGTTACGACTGGAACGCCATACGCGGCTACCACTACCTCATGCGGATCGCTCACCTCATGAACGCATTGACGTTTAAAACGCTCGATTTGGCCGGGCGGGTGGCCGAGTGGGGTGTGCAACGGTTCATCGATCGATTGCGTACCACCTACGCCGGACCTTGGCTCGATCGTGACCATATCCGCCGTCTGTGGCAAGGCGCTTTTCAGCTACGGCTGGAATGACGCGAAGGTTCTCTCCCCATCACTGATGAAGGGTCTCGCAGGGGTACGTCTCGCTATTTTGCCATCTGGGAGCCGCGGAGGGCCAACGGGCAGCCCATATATGAAGGCCGGTTGAGCATTCGCCAGCCGGGTCGGTACCCGTTTTGCTGCAAATTGGTAATATGAACCGCCTTTGTGGCCGGTGTGCTTCAGCACTGCTCGGCCAACACTCGGGTGCACTGCCGCTCAAACGCAAAAACGTTGGGTTGGCCGGTCGTTTAGCAAGGTATTGCGGGAGGGAGCAGGCGTTATGGAATACTTCCAGACTTTGATCGCGGTCGCATATGATTGTCCAGTTGGCGAGAGTGAGGTCCCCCCGAACCGACGCGCAAAGAAGACGGTCGCAAACTTGCACTACGAGTTGCTTTCTGAGAATCCTGGCACCTTCACGCAGGAAGATGTCCTATTTCAGAGCTGGTTGTTGCGGCAGGAAGGCATTGACACTTTCGGGTCGGAAGTCGACCAATTGCGGGAGCAATTCTTTGATAAGCCCCAGGCAAGTCTCCGATCGTCACCACTGCCGAAGAGGTATGGCTGGGGCCTGCTCTTTGACGCCGAAGGCCGAGTTACTCTATGCCCTATGGAATCGGAGCAGTACAGGGATATTTTGGCGGGTGAGGTCACCGGCGTTAAGGTGCTTAGGGCCTTGCGTTTCAAGCGGGCGTGACGGTTCATGCGAGGGACTAAGGACAGCTCGAAATAGCCCATCGGCGGTGCCCATACCCGAAATTGTACCCATTTTCTCGGCGCCCAGTTCTACAGACGTACGTTTACAACAGAGGCGGCAGCCCAACAAGCGTATCCAGCAGACGGGTGATGGCAGGTGGTTCTATTGAATCCAACGACCGCCGCTGCTCATGCGCAAGATCGTTAGGCGGAATATTCGAGCGGATCGCATTGAGCACTTTACTACGGGTCTTTTGGACGAGTACCGAGTTGGTGTGCTACAATGTAATACAAACGAATACATATGGTGTGCGCGGGGGAAACTGCCTGATGGGACATACGCAATCTTGGAGGGTACCAGAGGATGTAGACCTCTTACCTGTTCACCCGGCATTTCTCAGCAAGATCACTGAGAGAGGGATTTGTGAGGGACATATTTATGAAGTGGTCTATGATGATCCGGAAATGGTTGCAGTGCCTGTAAAGCGTGGTCGACGAAAGAGCCCGCCTGGAGCGTATCCCGTCTTACTAATGGGATCGTCGAGTCGAGGGCTGCTGGAGATTGGCGCCAATTACTTTCCGAGGGACCACAAGCTTTTTGTATTCCACGCTAACGAATTACAGGACAAATACCGCCAGGTCTACAACGAACTCCGCAAACGCCTATGATCCGGCCAAGGGATGGTTCGACCTTTCAGTCCTCTAACCTAACAACCATATTCGGTCTCTGATTTGGGAGCTACAGTTGTTGAATGGCTTGGCGAATTTGCTGGGTGACCTGTAGGGTCGCTGATACGCGAGGACGTTTGCTGTTGTGACCATAAGAGGGGGATATCAAGAATGACTGAGGATAAGAACAGGTTCGACCCGTTGGAATACGGCTCTGTAGACCGGTGGGATGAGTTTGCTGAGAACATGGAACCGGAGTGGGAGAAAGCGCACAAGCCTCGGCCGAAGACGGAAGTTCTCACAATTCGGTTAAGTGCTGCAGACATGAAGCGATTGAAAGTGTTCGCGGAGCAAATGGGTATTGGCCATTCAACGTTGGCCCGAATGATTCTTCGAAAAGCGCTTCACCACGGTGATGCAAGCTTTGAAGAAGCGGCAGCAAGTACTGAGCAGAAACGGTGGGTGCAGATTCTATAGATCCGTCTAACAGGCGCATCGAGCGGACGGGTGATGGCAGGTGGTTCTATTGAATCCAACGACCGCCGCTGCTCATGCGCAAGATCGTTAGGTTGCCTCTGGCTGACGGTTGCTGGGACGAGGACTGAACGCAATGATTCAAGAACGGGTGCGACAAGCCGCGCTAAAGAGAATCCTATTCCTCCCTCACGCCGTTGGTCAAATGGCGAGGCCGGAGAGAATATCGCCCGAAGAAGTACGCAGCGTAGTGGAAGCGGGAGAGGTGATCGAAGACTACCCCGAAGACGCTCGTGGACACAGCTGTCTTCTTGTTGGTAGGGGTGAGCGCGGCCGTGCAATTCATGTAGTATGCGCTCCCAAGGATGATTACCTTGCGATAATCACAGCATATATTCCGTCAAAAGACGAGTGGAGTAACGATTATAAGGTGAGGCGACGTACATGAAGTGCATTCATTGCCAGGGTCAAATGAAACGAGGAACCGCGCCTTTTCATGTGGACCGAAAGGGTTACCACCTAGTTTTTGATGTGGTACCAGCCTGGGTTTGTCAGCAGTGCGGTGAAGCGTACTTCGAGGAAGATGAAGTTTCGTCGATTCAAGAGGCAATCAAAACTCTCGATCGTCACGCCGAGAAGCTGTCGTCAGTCTGATTTTTCGATCTGAGAAGGTGCGGGATCAGCAACCTAACAAGCGTATCCGGCGGACGGGCGAGAGCAAGCGGGTCTGTTTGTGACGATGCACGCCGCCGCTGATACGCAAGGACGTTAAGTGTATTAGACTTGTGATCCCGGCAGTGAGGGACAGCATCGGACGTAGAGTGTACAATAGAAGGAACGATGCGGCCCGATGATGTTGGAGGTGCTTAGATGTGATTTCGCAACCGCGCTACAGCAAGGAGGAGTTTGCAAGGCGAGGGGATGCGGCCTATGAGCAGGAAGTCCGTCCCAATGTGAAGGCCGAGGACAAAGGAAAGTTTGTAGTCATCGACATTGAAACCGGTGCGTATGAGATCGACGTAGACGAACTTGTGGCATCAGATCGGCTTTTGGCGCGACTTCCCCAAGCCCAGACATGGGACACTCGTGTGGGTTCAAGATATGCGCGATATTTCGGTACGAGCCGCGAGGCGTGCGATGATTGAAGGGATCGTCACGAACTTTGCTCAAGCGAAGATCACCCTCGTGATTCGGGGATCCAATGGACAGGAGCGAGAAGTCGAAGCGATTGTCGACACCGGATTTGATGGGTCTCTCTCATGACGTCAAAGGATATCGCGGAACTCGGCTTGCCATGGCGTCGTCGTGGACGAGCGCTTCTGGCCGACGGCAGTTCGACCGTTTTCGACGTGTATGAAGCGACCGTTGTATGGGATGGTAAACCTCGCCGCATACCAGTGGACTGTAGTGAAGTCGATTCGCTTGTGGGTATGCGTCTAATGTTTGGGTATGAGCTCGTGATACAGGTGTTTTCAGGAGGGCGAGTTTACATCAGATCCCTTGAGTGAAATCCATCGTGTTTAGGAAGTAGATGCGCTGATAACACCTAACAAGCGTATCCAGCGGACGGGTCTGGGTGAGTAGCGAGCACCGATCGTAACGTGAGCACGCCGCCGCTCATACGCAAGGACGTTAGGCGTACGTGAGATGGTCGCTCACGATTTCCGCTCTTCCTTGGATCACTTTTTAGATATGGTAGAGTCACATCCTCATCCGTCGGTTGGCTAGCCGAGCATGACGTTGAGCAACCATCTGAAGGGATTAGTTACGATTGGGCGAATATATGTTCGTGTTCGCCAGTCTTAGTAAGTCTTGGAGGGAAACATCTTGAATGAAAGGCTAACTTTCGGATTTGTTGTCGAGTATGTGAATGATATCGAAACATCAAAGCGCTTTTACGTTGACGTTCTCGGTCTGGAAATTGAGCGGGAACACCCTACCTTCGTTCAATTCGAGACCTTCGCAATTGCTACTGATGAGCCGATGGGTGGGGAGGCGACGCAAGAGGTCTATTGGCTTGTAAATGACGCACAACGAGCGTTTGAGATGCTTGCCGAGAAGACTGATATCTGCCTGCCCCTAAAACAAGTTCCGTTCGGAACAGTATTCGGTGTTAGAGATCCTGACGGGTTTCCACGATACATTCTTGAATTGTCCAAGAATCGACCAAGTGAAGCTGTAAAGTAGGCGACGCCTAACAAGCGTATCCAGCGGACGGGAGTTGGCGGGAGGTACTGTTGAGAGCGACGACCGCCGCCCAAACGCAAGATCGTCGGGCAGAAGCGAGTGACTATGATGAAGGCCAACGCGATTGATCGAACAGATCCTCAAGACTCGGCTCGCGTTTTCGAGCGATTGCATTCGAGATCGGGGAGCTTACTCGATACTGGATCGTTTGTTTGCGAGTCGATTCGTGTGGCACATCAATGCCAAGCCTCCTGTTGGAGCATCAACCTTTTTCCAGCAAAGATTCGGCTTAATGTTGGTCAGGTTGAGGCTTGTACAATTCGCAGGAATATGGTTCGCCTTCTCTTAGCTGGTTCACGCCCGTCCGAGTGCCCTGGGGTAATATCCGGGAAATTCGATGGAAACCCGGCGTATGCGGCGGTACCAATTGAGTCCGGATTCCTAGATGTCAGCTTGGAAGTCCTTAGTGAGCTGCCAGACGCTGTAGTCGATGCCCACCAGGAGTATATACGAAGAGCGGCGCATCTCAAGCATCGTTCGCCGTTTCGCCGGGCGTACTCTAAGGGATTTCTCCTCTACCTTGAAATGTTACTTAATGAGTCGGTACCAAGGCCCAGCTACGCAGGCGAACCGGAATTTGACGAACGAACCGCTCTTCCAAATGAAGTCGTTCCTACTAAAGTATTCCGAGAAGGCGCAGCGAAGCAGATATTCGTGAACGCTTATGAACGAAGCGCAGCCGCCCGCCGGGAATGCATTCGTCGACACGGCTCGCGTTGTTCAGTGTGCGATATGTCGTTTCGCGAGCGTTACGGTCCTACAGTGGACGGTTTCATTCATGTGCACCACCTAAAGCCGATCTCGGCCTTGCATGACCAAGGACAAGTGGATCCAATTCACGATTTGCGCCCTGTATGTCCCAACTGCCATTCCGTTATCCATTCAACTTCGCCACCGTTGACAATTCCGCAGGTGCGACAGATGCTTAATCTCAAGTGACCAGGACTCTGCCCAACAAGCGTTTCGAGCGGACGGGTGATGGCGGGAGGCCCTGATGAAGACGATGAGCGCCGCCGCTGATACGCAAGGACGTTAGGGGGATCTGGGTTAGCACAGTCACTACCATTGACACGCGTCACGTGACATAATACACTGGCAATATGATCAAGACGTTCGCGGATCGACATACCAAGCAGCTATATACGATCGGTCGTTCGAGACGGTTTGCCCGGGATATCATCCGGCGCGCGATACGGAGACTCGAGTATGTGGACCTCGCAACCACGCTGGATGACCTGAGGGTGCCTCCCAGTAACCGCCTACATGCACTCGAGGGGAATCGAAAGGGACAGTATTCGATCTTGGTCAACGATCAGTGGCGCATTTGTTTCCGCTTTGTCGATGGCGATGCCTATGATGTTGAGCTTACCGATTACCATTAAGGGTGAGGTGCGATATGAGCTTTCGAACCACCAGGGAAAGAACCGTTAAGCCGACCCATCCCGGTGAAATGCTGCGAGAGGACTTCATGCCGGACTATGGCCTAACGGTGGCGGGTTTAGCTGAAGCATTGGGTGTATCTCGGCAAACCATCAACGAATTGCTCCGGGAGCGCAGATCTTTGAGCCCGGAGATGGCTTTGAGGCTGTCCCGCCTCTTTGGGAATACGCCGGAGTTCTGGGTCAACGCACAGCGAGCGGTGGATCTTTGGGAGGCTTCCCACAATCTTGAGGGGACTCTCGATCAGATCCGTCCGTTGAGGACCCCCTAACAAGCGTATCCAGCGGACCGGACGGGTGGGAGCAGGTGCTTCTGGTGTTGGTAACGACCACCGCCGCTGATACTCAAAGGACGTTAGGCATACGAAGGGGCTCCATGACGCAGGTTCGGCTTGCAAAACGGTAGGATTGGCCCGCCATTGGAGGATCATCGACCCTGTCTTCCGTCGCGGCGACGTGTACGTACACGTTCACTCAGTCGATCACGAAGCTGAGGCTCGGACCATGAGGATGGACCTGTCCTAGGCCACATTTGTCGCAGCAGGCGACAATTGAGAGGTGCCCGGCACGTACTACATCAAGGCCAACCTGGCAGGGGGAGGCGTATACTATGGATAGCTTTACTCCAGACGAATTGCAAGATGCGCTTCGACCGATAGTTTCATTAATCAGCAAGTCTGAAAAAGCACAAGCAAAACTGGCGCCGGGAACGTGGCAACATACGCTGATGCGAGACAACCTCAAAGCGTTACGCATTGCGTCTGGGCTGATGAACAAGGAAACTAGCAATACGGATAATTTCACAGGGGACGACTTACAAGAAGTCCTCAGTACGTTTGCTTCGATGATAAGCAAGACCGAGAAAACTCAGGCAAAATTCTCGCCAGGAACTTCCCAACACACGTTGCAGCGAAACAGGCTCAAGGCGTTGCGCATAGCGAGAGCATTGATAGAGGCAGAGTTCCATAAAGGCTAAATTGCATCTTGAAGCCTTTTGGCGTTACATCATCCCTCGCTCGGCTACGTGGATGCGCTTTTGATGTTTGGGCGTTTCGACGCCTAAAAAGCGTATCCAGCGGACGATTGATGGCAGGTGGTTCTGTTGAGTGCGACCAACCGCCCGCTGATACGCAAGGACGTTAGACGCACGAAGGTTGGTCAAAGTGAGGTGATTGGGATGCTAGGCGATCAGCGCGTTGCACCTTTCCTTGAGGCGCGGTATGATAATTGTACAATTGTCTAGCGCGTTTCGGGGGTGGTTGGTGTGGATATAGTCATCGATACGTCAGCGATTGTCGCCGTGGTCCTGAACGAGCCAGAGAAGTCAGCGTTGATCGAAAATACGATGGATACAACGCTGGTGGCTCCACCCTCCGTGCCTTGGGAGATAGGTAACGCACTTTCAGCAATGCTTAAGAGGAAGCGGATTAACCTAGATCAAGCTCAGGCAGCATTGGTGGCATATCGTCAAATTCCGATTCGCTTCGTGGAAGTCAAGTTAGATGAGGTATTGGTTCACTCGGACTCGCTCGGAATATATGCATATGATGCGTATCTTATCGAGGCGTCCAAAGTGCAGAGGTGTCCGTTGCTCACTTTGGATCGGGGATTGAAGCATGCAGCCATCGAGGCGGGCGTTGAAGTCTTGGAGGTGAGCGCATGAAGGTTTATACGTATTCGGAAGCGCGCCAGCGACTTGCCAAAATTCTTGAGGAAGCGCGTAGCGAAGGCGCCGTAGGTATTCGACGACGAGATGGGAGCACTTTTCTCATAAAGCCCGAAACCACGCTAACCTCTCCATTGGACGTTGAGGGTGTTGATACGGATGTTTCTAAGGAGGAAATCATAGCGTTTATACGTGAGGGCCGAGAGCGAACGAGATAAGATTCGAGGAGGCTAGACTGCCACACCTAACAAACGTATCCAGCGGACGGGCCCTGGCCGGACCGTCGGGCGGGACGTGGGCACGCCGTCTCTGATACGCAGGGGCGTTAGCCAGTCTCCGAGGAGATGCGGTTCGAAATCGGAAGGAGGGTGCTATTCGTGAAAACCGCAAAGGACGAAGTCCGAGAGCTTCTCGATCAGATGCCAGAGGAAGCAACGCTTGAGGACATTCAATATCACCTTTACGTTCGTCAGAAGGTTCGGAAAGGGCTCGAGGCTGCTGACCAGGGTCCGGTAATCTCGCAGGAAGAAGTCGAAAAGCGGATGGCTCGATGGCTAGGGAGGTAGTCTGGTCCGAAAACCGGCCTGGGATGATCTATCAACTGCGGCCGACTACATTGCACAGGATTCTGAGAGCTATGCGGCACCATTTGTTCACGAGGTGAGGGAGGCTGCGACATTCTCTCGCATCCATGGCCAGAGTGATGAATCGTGCCCGGATCCGGTCTGCTGCTTAACGGTGGACAACTCGCCGATGAGGTCACATCACATAAGTCGGGCCGTTCCGTTTTGCGTTTTTGGATCAATCTATCTTGATCGGCGACTGGGAGTGGAACGATCCAAATGCGGTCTAACAGGGTATCCAGAGGACGGGGTGTGGGCGGGTGGTTCGGTTGAAGAGCTGAGAGCGCCGCCGCTCAAACGCAAAGACGTTAGACGGAAAGAAGATTGGTATGAAGACCAGAACTGAAGATGAGATTATGGCACTCATTCTCGGCTTAGCCGAGGTCGATGACCGCATCCGGGTCGTCGTGATGAATGGTTCACGGGTGAACCCAAACGCTACCCGAGATCCGTTCCAGGACTATGATATCGCTGCCTTCGTGACAGAGGTGGAGCCATTCCGCAACGAAGGATACGTGGTGCCACGTTTTGGCGAAGTGATGGTCGTTGAAAAGCCCCTGATCGGACCGTGGCCGCCGGCAGATGCGGATGGTCGTTATTACAATTACAATATCCAATTGCTGGATGGCAATCGCATTGACCTGTCGTTCTGTCACGTGGACACCTTATCTGAAAGTCTTACGGACAGCCTGACAGCCGTATTACTCGACAAGGACGGTCGCATTCCGTCCCTCCCGCCTCCCAACGAGAGCAGCTACTTCATCATCCAGCCCACTCGGGAACTGTATGACGGTTGCTGCACCACTTTCTTTTTTGCGTTGGGATCGCATATTCCAAAGACTATTTGGCGAAGGAAACTGCCGCTTCTGAAGTACTTCATTGAGGGGTGGCTGCGAGAATCTGTTACGATGATGTTGGGTTGGGAGATCGGGATCCGGACTGGGTGGGAGCAGTCACTCGGGTCCAAAGGCAAGCATCTGGAAAGTCTCCTGACCCCAGATGTGTGGAATGAGTATAAGAGGACTTACGCCGATTCCGACTACGATAACCTCTGGGAATCCCTATTCTTGTTCTTCCGCATTTTCAAGCGGTCTGCTCAGTTCGTAGCGGAGACGTACGGTTTCCGTTTCCCACAGGAGACGGCAAGTAAGGTACTGGCGTTTCTTGAACATGTGAGGACCTTACCGGTGAACACAGAACGGATCTACTAAGCGTTTGACCCAAGCGTATTGAGCTGACGGGTGTGGGCGGCTACGTTTGAGTCGGGTGGTGCGCCGCTCATCGCAAGATCGTTAGGGTATTAAGGTAGGAGGATTCCCTATACATGCATCTTCCCGTTCCTGATGAAATGTCGCCAGAAAAGCAGGCGGTGCTAAAGGATGCTGTTGAGGCCTTAAGTTCGGTTGATGGGATCGCAGCCGTAGTTCTCGGCGGGTCATACGCTCGTGGCACCCAGCACGCGCAGTCCGATATTGACATCGGCATATACTATCGTGAGTCTTGGCCATTCGATATTAGTGCCATCCGTAAAGTGGCAGGAACTCTGTCTGCTGACGGCGCCCCAGTTGTCACGGATTTTTATGAGTGGGGGCCATGGGTCAATGGAGGAGCGTGGATCAATACACGCGCCGGGAAGGTGGATTTCTTATATCGTAACCTTGATCAAGTTGCTCGCACGATCGACGCAGCCCAGCAGGGCAGTTATGAGCATGACTATGATCAACAACCAACCTTTAGGTTCTACAGTGTCATATATTTAGGGGAAACCGAAGCCTGTATCCCGCTTGTGGATTCCGAGGGATGCATCGCTCGACTAAAGTCTAAAGTCGAACGGTATCCACCGAAACTGAAGAGTACAGTGATTGCTACGGAACTGTGGAATGCCGAGTTCGCACTCCTATTTGCCGACTCTTACGCAAAAACCGGTGACATTTATAATGCCGTTGGGTGCTTGACTCGCATATGCGGTTGACTTACTCAGGCTCTATATGCACTGAACGAAACGTACTTCATGAACGACAAAGGTGCACTTGAGGCTGTTGATGGATTTCGACTATGCCCATCAGATTATAGGCAGAGGGTGTCCCGATTGTTGGCATCGCCAGGTAATGATCCGAGCCAGCTAGTCGAAACAATGGCGTCGCTGCGGGAAATGTTGTCTGAGATCGTCGGCCTTTCTGGCGATCTATACCAGTCCAGATACTTTGGGCAAGATCCGGAGGACGGCTAACAAGCGGATCCAGTGGACGGGTCTGAGCGGGTGGTTTTGAAGCATCCGGTGAGCGCCGACGCTCAAATGCAAGGACGTTGGACAGATGGAAACGGCTTTGGTGGTGTGCTGAAACTTGGTTAGAGGATGAGAGCGGAGTGAGCGACTGGCCAGAGATTTCTACCAATCGGCTACTCCTGAGAGGGTGGCGCACAACTGACCGTCGCCCATTTGCTGCTATGAATTCGGATCCTCGCGTGATGCAGTACTTCCCTCGTCTCCTGTCTCGAGTCGAGAGCGACCGGCTTGCCGGTCGAATTGAAGCCCATTTTGTCAAGCACGGATTTGGACTCTGGGCGGTGGAAGTCCTCGGAGTTACGCCATTTGCGGGTTTCGTTGGTCTATCGATTCCTCGCTTTGACGCGCATTTCACTCCGTGTGTCGAGATAGGCTGGCGACTTGCATTCAAGTATTGGGGCAAGGGCTACGCGACAGAGGGTGCACGGGCTGTGTTGAAATTTGGTTTCAAGTCCCTATGCCTCACTGAGATTGTATCGTTTACCGTGTCCAGCAACTGGCGTTCACGCCGCGTCATGGAGAGAATCGGAATGTTACGCGATCCTCGAGATGATTTTATGCACCCATTGTTGCCCGAGGACGATCCGCTCTCTCATCACGTACTCTATCGAGTCAGTGAACGCGAGTACTGCCCAACAAGCGTATCCAGCGGACGGGTGATATCTGCTTTTACCTCCCAAACCTAAGTCCGCCGTGTTTGGCGGGGTATGCTATAGAGCGTCTAAGTGGCAAGTGTTGGAGCAGGATTTGTTGCGTTTGATCCGGGAGACTGAGTATACTGAGGAACACACGGACGCGTGTGGCAATCGATATGTAGTCGACGGGATGAACGAGTTGTGTTCAGGTAAGATCGTTTCCCTGCGTACAATTTGGCAAGTAGAGCATATTGAGGGGTAATGGCTCAACGATTGTGCTGTTGACCTTAGACAGAGCACATGTGAGAGCCGTGAGAGCAAAGACCGATACGGAGAATCTAAGTGTTCGCGAGACCCGCTTGTCGTGGAACGCGCCATAGTACATGCATTTGATTAGTATCCCCATGCGATGATCACATTATCGCGCTGTGCTGAAGTTTTTCCTTTCTCCAGAGGGTCAAGCTCGAATTCGCAGAGAATTTAATGACGGGTGATTCTGATATATTGGGCGCGTTGTTAATGTGCAACGTTCAAAATAAACGCGACAAGTTGTAGTCCAACAAGCGCTTCGAGCGCACGGCGTGAGAGCCAGGGAGATCCGGCGGAAGGTGCGCGCCGCCGCTCATATGCAAGGACGTTAGGCCCGCGACTTATTCGAGGAGGTTACATATGGCCCGCCTAGTCTATTCGATTAACGTCACGCTGGATGGTTGCTGTGATCACTCTCAAGCGGTTGCAGACGACGAGCATCACGATTACGCGCTAACTTTGCTTAGTGGTGCAACGGCCCTGATTCTCGGTCGAAACACTTTCGAGCTCTTCGAAAGTTATTGGCCCGATGCCGCTAAAAGCCAGTCAGGATCACCGTCGGTTATAGCGCTTGCGCGGGAACTTAACTCGAAGACCAAATACATTGCTTCGCGGCAACGCACTACCTCCGAATGGGCTGGTTCGGTATTCCCACCCGGAGATATGTCACATGAGATCAGAACCTTAAAGCAGCAGGAGGATGGCGAACTAGTAATATTCGGTAGCCCCGGTCTTGCGCGAACGCTCATTGAATTGAACGAAATAGACGAGTTTCACTTCGTTATTCAACCGATGATTGCAGGACGCGGCCCAAGGCTGTTCGACGGTATCACGAAGAAGCTTGATCTTGTACACCTGAGTACCGATGTGTTCGAATCCGGTGTGCAATTGACCCGCTGGGCTCCTGGAAGCTACAAGTGAGGGGATTTTGCCGATGAACGTTGATTACGTGCTTGTACCCGGTGCGTGGATGGGCGGCTGGATTTGGAAAGACGTCGCGGCCCGACTACAAGATGGGGGTCACACGGTCCACCAGCTAACATTGTCCGGCCTTCGGCCAAGGGAAGTTGGAGTGGATGTTCGGCTTGATACGCATGTTCATGACGTCTTACATTACCTTGAGGTTAATAACTTGCGCAACGTAGTGCTGGTGGGGCATAGCTATTCCGGCATGGTTGTAGGTCAAGTGACTGACTTGGCGAGGGAGTCGGTCATCCACACATTAGCCCCCTAACCGATTTGGACACATGAGCTTAGTTCGGGTAGAGTCAAAGAGACAGGAGAGAGACCAGATCATGACTCGAACCCACTATCCTC
>JAWLDA010000010.1:4189-159415 GCA_041686855.1 Limnochordia bacterium | reverse complement strand
AATCGGCCTCCGGCTGAGTATCACGAAGCAATCACACGAAAACTTGAGAAACCTACCCCGATCAAGCTATGAGTGTCCAAGAATCGGGGGCTGGACCGGAAGAAAGTCGGCGACAAGCTGCCGCTTGGAACCCTGCGCGGATTCAAGCAGACGATCCAATACCTTAGGACTTGCAGCCAGCGCTACCGGAAAGCGGCTCGCAGCGGATAATAGCCCCAGAGCGGATTGAAGCCTCGGGGCGGATGAAATCGCAGGGGTAAATATGCCACAAGCATGTCACCCTGTGTCACTCTAAGTCGCCCCTAGGTTACTCTCTTTCGCCCTGGGTCACCCTATGCCGTACAGCTAGTGAACGGGGTGCGCTCCGCCGGACGTTTAACCCTGAGAGCGCACCGGACACGTCTACTTATGCATCGCCGTAGTTTGCGAAGAGCGACGTGGCGAACTCGCGATCCTCAGTGATGAGTTTCGTCGTCAGCTCCTCGTTGGCCTCGTACCGATAGTACGGCGAACGGTACTCCGCATGCAGCGCCACGGAGTCATCGTACCCCGAGCCCACGACCGCTCGGATGACAGATTCCCAGTCAAGAGTGGCATCCCGCAACGGCGTCACCACTCGCTGCCACGTCAACTTTCCAGACTTCGGATCGACGGAAGGCTGCAAGCGAATTGACTTAAAGTTGATGCTGTGCAGGTACGGCCCCGCCAGTGCAATGGCGAACTCGGGTGCCTCACCCGCCACGGACAAGTGCCCCGTGTCAACTTGGATCCCCAGCGCGGCCGGATCGCGACCGTCGACGCAGTGCAGACAAAGCCCCATCGTCGCGTGGGCCGTATCCCCGCTGTGAATCTGAACCGCGCCCCGCACGCCGTGCTTGAGGAGGTAAGGCTCGAGCTCCGCCAGCTCTTTGCGGTGCTCATCGAGGGCTTTACGGACGTCCTCCCTCTGTCGCCGCAGCGCCTTCCCACCCAATCGTATTTTTGTGATTCCAAGGGATTGAAACATCTCGAGGAGCCGCTCCAGATCCGGACGCGGCGCGATAATGTCGGTGACCAGACGGTCGATCGTCAGGCCGTGATCGGCGAAGATTTTCTGTGCTTCGGGCAAGCTCTCTAAGGCTGTCTCCGCCGGAATGCCGGCATTCTCGCGCACCGGCAGATCAACCCCGTCAAATCCGGCGTCTGCCACGATTTTGGCCATGTCGGGAATGGGTTTGTCGTAAATCCACTTTGTAAACGCGATCAATCTCATCGATTCCGCACCTCCTGCAACGTGTTTAATGCATGACACCGTGTCAATTCCCTCAGGAGTTTATGCTTAGAAGCGTGAATACCTTGTATTCCGCCCATCCTTTATCGACTCCAAGCACGCCATTGTTCTCGGTACTCTCGGGGTGTACACCCAATTGTCTGCTTAAAGAGACGCGCGAGGTATGAAGAGTTGCGAAACCCACACTTTGAGGCAATCATGCCGACACTTGCGTCCGTCCCATCCAGAAGTTTGCAAGCGCGCTCTAAGCGGCGAGCGTTGATGTACTGGATTGGGGAGCAACCAGTACCGTTACGTATAACCCGCCAAACGTGGCCGGGAGTGTAGTTGAAGGTTTCCGCGAGGTGATCAATGGTGAGTTCACTCGCGAGGTTGGACTCGATGTAGTCGACCATCTCCATAAGAACATCGTCAAGATCAAACTCTCGGCTGAATTGTGAAACCGAAGGTCGATATGCGTAAGAGCCACTGCGATGTACAAGGATGAAGAGTTGCTCCAAAAGCAGGCTCACAAAATGCTCCCATTGAGATGTCCGTGCCTTGAGTTCTGCGTCGATCTCCTGGAAAACCCGTTCAATTCGACGTCTATCATCAACAGTTAAACGTCTGTAGAGGATCTCTTGAAACTCACGTGATTCGCTTCTGGAGTGTATTGGTCTCGAGTGTAGTGGCATGAAGCAAAGGTTCCAGCGGTCGTAATTACCCGAAACCAACGGGCAATGCGGCAAGTTACCCGGGAAAATCAATATTGCTCCGGGAGTGATGAGATACTCAGTCTTGGCAATATAAATTGCGCCCTCTCCACGTACACAGTAGATCACTTCGGTGCCTCGATGATGGTGAAGAAAAGGCCTTTTGTATCCGTTTGGATATCCCCTCCAACTGCACACGACTCCCCTACGCGCCACCGCTCGAGACATCGAATAATCCCAAATGGAGTAGTGCTCTGGCACCGTCATCTGTCGTCCATCTCTGCCTTTCGACATTGGCTTTTTCCAATCTGCAACATCGCGTGAGATGCCTCACATGACGCGATGTTTGTACAACATGTCCAAGTTATCCTGTGCCAACTTATGTGACAAGGGTGTTAAACTCTAAATCTTCAGGGAGAGATTACGCACATGGCTGAAAGATTCTTGACGACCAGCAGACTTTTCGCGCTCCTCTTGCTCACGTTCTTTGCATTCGGTGCGCTGGGAGCGTCTGCGCAGCAGTCCACCATTACCCTCATCGGCCCATTTGGTACGTGGGGCGCCGAACTGCAACAAGCCCTGAAAAACTTCTCGGATAAACACAACGTAAACGCCGAGCTTCTTGTCACAACTAGCTGGGATGAGACAATGGCCCAAGTAGCCACAATGACCGCCGCTGGAGTAGCTCCAGACCTGCTATACGGGAGCGCTACTCCGTTGCATTTTTACGCGTTGAACAATCTCTCCCAACCTATCGATGTCTGGGTGCAACGGGATATCGACTCAGAGCGATTCCCTGCATCGGTTCTCGACAGCATGCGCTTAGGAGGCTCATTGTACGGACTCCCGACCGCTCTCAGCCCAAGTCACACATATTTTAATGTGGACCTTTTTGCCCAAGCAGGTTTGGACGCCCTTCCGGTCGACTGGCGTAGCGATGAGTTTGATTGGGATGATTTTATCGAGATCACCCGCAGGCTCACTCGTGATCTCAACGGTGATGGGTCACCTGACCAATTTGCTGCACAAACCTTCGGCCGCGGAGGGGGGTGGAACCGACTCGGAATGTGGGGACTCAATTTATTTGATCCGGAGATGACGGAGTTTTACGGGGACCGCACCGAGGTGGTCAATGTAATGGAGGAGTTTGCGACACTCCAACGAGATCTCGGTGTGATCGGCGGTAACTTTATGAACGGTACAGCAGCGATGAACTTGGCCCACGCAAATGTATTAAACAATTTGGTGCAAGAGCAACAATCAAGCTCACTGTTTAATTGGTCCGCGGGTGTATTGCCAAAAGGAACCGAGCGCGTTACCTACACCGCGTTTCATGGAATCGGCCTCTCCAAGGGAAGTCGGAATCCCGAGATTGCATGGGAACTACTCAAATACCTCACGTACGATCCTGAGGGCAGTGTCCTCTTTACTCGAGCAGAAAACCGTATTCCTGTGAATCCTGCCACGCGCCAGGACTTCGTCGAAAGGTTCTCCGAACTCGTTCCCCGAGAGCTACTAGCGGTCTTCAGCGATTCTGGAGAGTTTGCTTACGACGCGTTCTTGAGCCGACATCCCAATGGAGCGCAAATGCAACAGTTACTCGACCGTGAGCTCGCCAAACCCTCCACGGGAGAGGTCTCCGTTCAACAAGTCGTGAATCAGGTAGCGCCTGTCATTCGCGCCATGCTTGTCGATCGTTAATGTGTACGCCCCACATGTCTACTCACCACCGGAGGGAGTCACCAGTGAAGTCACCGTTTATGGAGGCGTACGACGTAGCAGAGGTCGTCGCCTCCCCTGACGTCTCGTTGCCTGTAGACAAACGTGTTCCCCACTCGTGGGAGGCGTTTCCGATTGCCCCTCGGGAGGCTGGCCAACCGACACTCCTACGATGGAATACGACCCGAGTCGAACGGGAGGCGCGCTTTCGCATTGCTGTCGCCGTGGACGTACGTGAAGAGAAGTTTGTCGAGGTGTACCTGCCTTCGACCCAGCGAGTTCTCGGCACGCTAGACATTCGCTACCCTTCCGTCTACATCCCGTACGAACTCCCTCTGACTCCCGCCGACGCGGGTGCATCTTTGCGCGAGGGCGTCGGGTTGCGCATGGTTAAGGGCGAGCTGCCCCTGTGGGTCCTCAACCGACCCAAGGGCCACGAGGGCACTGCCGTCCCCCTCTTGCCCCACCTCTACTGGCCGTCGCGCCCTGGGGCTGATCGCCTGGTACGTCTCGTAGATCGGATGGCCTCTGAAGCCTCGCTGCAACAGTTCGGATGGATGGAAGGGTGCGTCCTCGAAGGTCTGTGGGAGCTTGAGCGCGCATTCGGTGCCGACCGCATCCGTCCAGTGATCGAGCGCCACCTCAACTCCTTCTTAGATCCCCAGGGTAGATTGCGCTACGAAGACCCGCGCAGTGTACCTGCCGACGGACGCATCTACAGCGCGGAGATGGCAACTCTCCCCTTTGCCACATTGGCCCGAGTTTGGCCCGATCATCCCGCGATCAACGTCGCGATCGACTGGTGGTTGGAGACCGTCGATGGCGAACGCGGCATCATTGGCCATAGTAATCTAACTGCCGAGGGGTCGTACGTCACTGCGTACCCGCTTGCGGTCGTTGCCCGCATTCATGGTCGAACCGATTTGGCCCGACTCGCGGTGCAGCATCTATTGGCTCGGAAGGAGCGCCTCTTTGACGGGCAGGCACTGTATCAACAGCGACGCATCGACGGCCGCTTCATGTTCCGCAACTGGGCCCGCGGCTGCGCTTGGTACATCCTAGGACTCGCGCGCACGCTCGCCGAGCTAGGTGACTTCAGTGAACGCCCACTCCTCGAAGAGGAGTTGAGGCTCGTCGCGGCGTGGCTAATGCGCTTTCAACGAGATGACGGCCTATGGTCCTGCTACATCGACGAGCCTGCGACGGGCGTGGAAACGTCAGGTTCATCCGGTATCGCGGCCGCTCTCGCTCTGGGATTTACCAACGGCTGGTTGCCGGTTGAAGCGTTTGCGTCGGCCCGCCGCACCCTCATCGCACTCGAGGAATTCCTCACCCCGGACGGGTTCCTCATGGGAGTTTGTCAGATGAACAAGGGCGGCGAACCCCTCCAACGGGGCGGGTACCGGGTGATCTCTCAAATGGGAATGGGACTGATGTCGCAGCTACTGGTGGCGATCCAAAGCGCGACCACCGTCGTTTAGCGGCCGCAGGCTCCCCAAAAAGTCGCCTGCCTCAGCGAGGACCGCTGCTGGACTGCCGGCGGCCACGACGCGGCCGCCATCCAGCACAATCACGCGCGTCGCCCGTTGCAATGCGGCCATTCGGTGGCTCACAACAAGGCATGTAGCGTCTTGCTCCCTAAAGAGCGACCGCCACAGCGTCTGCTCGGTCTGCACATCGAGTGCGCTCGACAAATCATCAAAGATAAGCAGGTCGGCCTCACGTGTAAACATGCGGGCCGCGGCCGAACGCTGCACTTGGCCCCCCGAAAGCTTGACGCCCCTTGTACCGACGAGCGTCTCCAACCCATGCTCGAGCGCAGCCACGTCCGGATTCAGCACTGCGAGCCCGAGGGCACGCTTGAGCCGCTCCTCCCTTGCCTCGCCCAGAAGGATGTTCGCCCGTAGCGATTCGCTAAAGAGCCGAGGCACCTGAGAGGTGTATGCCGAGTGAGGGGGACCAAAGAATGAGGCCGGATCCTCTACTCGCTCGCCGTTCCAGTAGATCTCCCCAGCGCTCATGGGCAACAACCCTTGGAGGACCCGTAGGAGGGTGGTCTTGCCCGCGCCGATGCGCCCGGTGATGACGACGAAGTCTCCCCGCCCCACCGAAAAGCTCACGTCTTGAATCCCCGCCTCGCTACCGGGATAGGTGTAGCTGAGCCCTCTCACCTCGAGGAGGTCCAAGGGACGGTACTCGGCTCGCTTCTCGGCCATGGAGGACACGTGCGTCTCAGCGTGCGTCTCAGCTTGCGTCTCAGCTTGCGTCCCATTTTGCGTCCCATCCGGCGCATCACCACCCAAGTAGAGCGGCGTATGAGCCACCACCTGCTGGGGTGGCGCGTCCTGAAGGAGGTAGTTCATACGCTCAAACGCCACTCCACTCCGCTTGTGTTGCGCCATCACTCGGCCCACAAAGCTGAGCACCCGCGTCAAACGGGGCAGGATGTTAATGTAGAGCGCGAAGTCACCGACGGTGAATGAACCGGTCCTCATCTGTTCGGCTGCGAGGATGAGGACGGCGCCTGCGCCGACGTTCACCAAGTTGGTGTTGACGCTGTCGACAAGCTCTTTGAGAAGCGTGTCACGCAAGGCCGCCCGTTTGCGCGCGTGACCCAACGCCTCGAAGCGATCGGCCATCGGCGCCTCTTTCCCTGCTACCTTGATGGCTCCAATCGCAGCGAAGCTCTCGCCGATGAATCCGGTGACGTACGCCGTCGCCTCCCGAAAGGCCCGCCGGTAGCTACGAATGAGTCCGCCGAGACGCCGCATGATCACCGCCATCAGGAACGTCGGCGCGCACGCCACAACCGTGATCACCGGATCAATGGTGTACAAGACAAACAAACCGCTCGCACCGTAGAGGACAAACCCGAGTAGGTCGATCCACTGCTCTAGGTACTCTGAGACATCCTCGACATCGTCGCGGAAGCGGGTGACCGCCTCCGACGACGATTCCACCATCTCACGGGAGCCGGCGGCCCGCATGAGGTAGTCGAGCAGATTGTACCGTAATAGCGCTTGGATCATCATGTAGTACGCGCTAAAGAGACGGAACGCGATCCAGAACACGCCGGAGCGAGTGAGTGTGGCCGCGCCAAGGAGAGCGAGAAGGGTCCACACGTTCCACCCAACGGGCGCTGCACCGCTCAGGGCGTCAAAGACCCCCTTGGTCAGCACGGCGTACGCGAGTGGAATGAGATGGAAGAGCCCCCACAGAATGAGATTGACGGCGAACTCAGCGGGACGGTAGGTAAAGAGTCGCCACATATATTGCCACGTGGTCATACGCCCATACGCTCCAATCGTTCATCGACACCGGCGTTGGCTCCGGCGGCCAACATCGCACGGTACGTCGAGCGGGGGTCGGCGGCTAGCGCGCTGCGCTCCCCGTACTCGACGATGCGGCCTTCTTTGAGGACCATGATCTTATGCGCTCGGGAGACGGTCTCCAAACATGTGCAATGATGATGCCCGTCCGCCCTGTCAACATCCGGTCGATGGCTCGATTCAACAACTCCTCCGTCTTGGGATCGAGGCGTGATGATGGTTCGTCGAGAATGACCAGGCCCGGATCTTGTAGAAAGAGCCGAGCAAACGCTACGAGTTGTGCCTCCCCCGCAGAGAGGCCGCCTCCACCCGCTTGTAGGCGGGTGTCGAGACCGTTAGGGAGTGCGTCCAGCCACGCCTCAATACCAAGATGCGCAAAGGTCTCATGGAGGCGCTCGTCCGGAACGGTCGCATCAAAGAACGTCAGGTTCTCGCGGATGCTCCCCTCAAAGAGCTGGACATCTTGAGTCACCATCCCGACCCGAGCTCGCAGCCCCTTTAGCGAGAGCTCGCGGACATCCGTTGCGTCCAGCGTCACCCTGCCCGCAGTGGCGTCGTAGAAGCGGAACAAGAGTCGCACAAGCGTCGTCTTGCCGCTTCCAGTCCGTCCGAGGAGCCCAAGGGTCTCACCTGCCGGCAAATGAAACGAGACTTCCCTAAGGACGGGATGGTCGTCGCCGTAGGAGAAGGAGACGCGCTCAAACGCGACATCGTGGGCTTGAGCTTGGAGGTCGCTCCCCGGACCGTCGACAATCGTGGGACGTTCGGCCAAAAGCTCCCGCACTCGTTGAAAACCGGCGCCTGCCCGCTGAAACTCCTGAAGCTGCCGGGAGAGTTCGTCGAGTGGGTCTTCGAGCATGTTCATGTAGTTGTAAAAGAGGTAGACCGTGCCAAGGGTGACGACGCCGGCTTGAAAGAGGGCGACGCCCAGCCCGAGGACGAGGATGTGTCCGGCCATGGTCATCACCATCATCATAAGCCAGATGCCCACCCGCATCCGCCACGCGGTTACGCTCTTGTGGAACCAGTCACGCTGAACGCCGAGGAGGCGGTGCATGACGTGCCCTCCGGCTCCATTCGCTCGAATGTCGTCAATCCCGGCCAAGCGCTCCTCAATGAAGCCGTAGATTTGAGCGTTCGCCTCTCGCTCCATGTGCGTGGCCGGAACAGCGACCTCCCGACGCCGATGCAACACCCACGTGACGACCCCGACGTAAAGGCTCAACACCGCGCCCACCCGCCAGTCCTCACGCCAAAGGAGCCCCAGGATTCCCAACACAAGCAAGAGGCTGCCGGCGACACGGACGACAAACTGTGAGAAGAAGTTGGATAGGTGCGTCACGTCGCCGTCGATGCGCTCGATCAGCTCCCCGGGCGTCCGATCCTTGTGAAACCGCATGTTTAGTCGGAGCGTGTGGCGGAAGAGGTCCAGGCGGAGCGTGTTGGTTGCGCTCCACCCCACATCCGCGCTCAAGTAGGTCGCGAGCGCCGCCAGCAGCTGATTTGCCAGCGCGGCGCCGAGAAAGTAGAGCGCAAGCCGCACGAGCTCACCTAAAGCCGAGCCGGCGGCGGCCTCGTCAATGAAGGTCCGCACAATTTGTGGCGCGAGCAACTGTAGTCCGATTCCCACAAAGAGGGTTGTCGCGAGCAGGGCCACTTTGAGCCGGTATGGACTCAAGTAGCGGCCCCACATCTGTATGTACATCATCGCACTCGTTTACCCCTTAAAGCCGATTAGAGAGAGATAACGAGCATTGTATCACACGTCGCGACGCGGCGTCTAGCGTTTTTTGGAGTCAACTACTTAATACCGCCAAACGCTGCAAAGCAACTGTTTTTGTGGAGGAGTTCGACGTGCTTGAAGCCTACCGACCGTAGGAGATCGAGTTGGTAGAGGAGTGCGCGCGGCGAATCTTCTTTGTCGATATAGTCGAAGACGTGATCTCGGTACGCTTCGTCACGTAGAGCGGCGAGGTACTCCCCGTAACGGCGCCACATGATCGACTGCACCTGCGGCGTGGTGTGCGTGATCAAGTCGACGATCCAAAAGGAGCCACCAGGCTTAAGGGAGCGGTATAGCTTGGCAAAGACGCTCTCCCACTCCGCCTCTGCGCGCAGGTGGTGCAGGACGGCCGCAGCCAGGATTACATCGAACGTCTCGTCGGCGAACTCGATCTCACGGATGTCACCTTGAATCGTTTGCACTTTACCACTCGTCGCTGCGCCGACACGCTGTGCGGCTCGATCGAGCATCGGGCGACTCAAGTCGACGAGTGTAGCGTCGAGGTGGGGGTGGTGTTGTAGGAGCTTGAGCGTATAGTTACCCGCTCCGCACCCCACGTCGAGGACATGCTGCGCGTTCGGGTGAAGCGCCGATGCCACTTGCACAACCAGCTCGAGGGAGAGGGGCGCGTCCACCGTCGCGGACTGCCCCGTTTCGAGGTTGGAGAAACGCTCGACGTCGTTGTCGAAACGCTCCTTGATCTCATTCACACTGGACTTCTCTCGCATATTCATACGCTTAATATTACCATACTTCCAAAGGTGCGCGGCGCCCCGCGGTGTACACTTTATGAGCGCATCTTCCATCGCTGCCCCGAAAGGAATGAATCCCATGGGCGTATCACACGACTTTAGCATTTCCACCGGATGTATCGCATCATTGCTGCGAGACAAAGACCTCGATGGCCTCTCACAGATCGTGGAGAACCTCCGAGCTCCGGGTCTGGAAGTCCTCCTCCTCAACAGTTGGACGGAGCGTATCGGTGAAATCGCCACACTCTTTAAAGAGGTCGCGGCTCCCGTCCACTCGGTACACGGCGACAAGCGGATCGGCGGCTGCTTCGGTCACAGTGACCCGGCTGAGCGGGAGCGGGGCATTCGCAGTTTCAAGCTGGCCGTCGATGTTGCCGCCCAAGTGGGCGCACCTTACTTAAACATTCACCTGTGGGACCTACCCGACTCCGACGACAACCTCGATCGCAATCTCGAGACGTACGAGCGGGTGCGCGCGTATGCCCGCGAGAACGGCGTCCGCCCGCTTATCGAGATCGTGCCCTGCCGGCGCAATACGCCGTTGGAGAATATGGACCGTGTTGTCGAGGCTCTGGGAGACGACGCGGCGTTCACTGTCGACTTCGAGTTTTTGAGTTGGTCACAGCCCATCGAGGAACAGATCGACGCGATCGGAGAACGCCACAGTGCGCGCATCCTCAACCTGCATGTGCGTGACTTCGACGGCGAACCGTTCAGCGCCGAGGGACGCCGACGCTACATCCGCCCGGGACACGGGCGCATCCCCTACGAGCGCGTCATCAAGGCGCTCGAACACTCGGCAGTCTCCAGGGTGATCACCTTGGAGGCCTCGTATCGCGAGTCACACTGGGCTCAGTTGATCCATGAAGATTTAAATTTTGTACGTGGGCACTTTGAGTAGCGCTCCCACCCTCACTCCTCGGCGAGTTGACCCCCGTCGATGATGATCGGCGCTCCCGTGATAAACGACGACTCATCGGAGGCCAGGAACGCACAGAGCTGCGCGACGTCCTCCGGTCGACCGTACCGTCCCAGCGGGATCTTTTTAATGTACTCGGTAATAAACGACTGATCTGCGCCGGAGTCGGCGGCCAACTCCGTCAAGATGAAGCCGGGACAGACGGCGTTGGCCCGAATGTTGTGCTGGCCCAACTCGATTGCCATGGTCTTGGTGAGCAGAATGACACCCGCCTTGGCCGCATTGTAGGCCGCCAGGAGCCGCTCGCCCAAGATGCCGTTGGTCGACGCCATGTTCACAATCGAGCCGGGCCCTCCCTGCGCTACCATCTGTCGAGCGACGGCCTGCCCCATCAGAAAGACACCTTTCAAATCGACTGAGAGTGTGCGGTCCCACGCGGATTCCGTATGTTCGAGGAATGGTTCGAAGGACGCGACACCCGCATTGTTCACCAAGATGTCGATGCGGCCGTAGCGGGCCACACTCTCCTGCACGACACGTTCGACATCCTTGGAGACGGTCACATCGGCCGCGATCGCCAAGCTCTCGCCCAGGTGGGCTAGCTCCTGAGCGGTCGCATCGAGATCCTCCCCCCGCACATCTGTAACGACCAGACGGGCGCCTTCCCGCAGAAACTGCTCAGCGATCGCCTTGCCGATTCCCCGCGCCGCGCCTGTTACAATTGCAACTTTATCGCGTAATCGCATCCCCGCTACAACTCCCATCTCTTCTTTAAGGTTTCTTGCAAAAAGTTGAATACACCCTTTTAAAACGGCCCAATACTGATCACAGATACACCGGCATATGACTCATTAAGGAGGAACGAAACAATGAGCGCGATGAGTGAGCTCGATACCCGCTTTGGCAGCCTCACAGAGAACACGATGGTGATGGTACAACGGGGATGGTTTAGGACGCGCAAGCGTGCGATCCCCCTGGAGCAGATTGCCTCGGTACGACAGGATGTACGCCGTTACACCGGACTGGGCACGTTGCTCCTGTTGCTGGCTGCGGGGATGTACGCCACCCTGCCGCAACCGGCAGGTACGTGGTGCACGGCGCTCATCTCCATCGGCGGGGCCGTCCTCATGTGGGGGAGTCCCGCGGTGGTGATCACTACCACGGGAGGGTATACGCGCCGTTTAGTCGGTACGCCTGGGAGCTTTGCCGAAGCCGATCGTTTCGTCGCCGGGTTGCGCCAGGCGCTCTTTGAAAAGAGCCTACGTCGTTGATGGCGCCTAAAGGTCGTCGTCAGGCAATGCGTAGGCTCCCCGCGGCAACTTAAGCACCGTTCCGACCGACAAGAGGTCACCAGGTGACATCTCGTTGAGTCGTGCGATCTCCGCGATGCTCGTGTTAAACCTTTGAGCGATTTCGGAGAGCGTATCGCCGGACTTCACGGTGTATTGCAGTAGCGCCGGGACTTGGATCACTTCGCCGGCGCGCAACGGGCGGTCCGGCAAGTCGTTCAGCTCGACGAGGACGTTCATGGTCGTGTCAAAGGCGCGCGCCACTGACCATAGCGAGTCCCCGGGTTGGAGTGTATAACTCATCGTCTCCACCAAGGTGAGCAATGCGTCGTTTAAGGCTGAGAGGGTCTCTGGACCGACTCGGCCTGTGGGATCGAGGCCGCGCTGCTGTTGAAAGCTGCGGACGGCGTCCCGGGTCTTGGGCCCGTACAACCCATCCGACTCGATGTCAAAGCCTAACCGACGCAAGTGGCGCTGGAGTTGAAACACGTCTGCGCCCCACGAACCGACGGCCAACGTGCGCTCGCCCAGGACGGCCTCCCGAGGAGCCCCGGCGACCGAATGTTGAGCGAAGGCGCCGAATGGGAGCAGCGCAAGCAGCGCTGTCACCACGAGAAGTGGCCCTATCAATCGAATCCCCATTCGCTTTTGGAAACCTCCTATGCACATTCCATTAACGGGGCATTTCAGCGCCCGCACTGCGCATTCCTGGAGCGACTTCCAACCTTTGGCGCGCAAGTACTTGGAAAAACGACCCTCTCCCCCTTGAATCCTTACACAGAACTCCAACGTTCCCGCAAGTACTCGGAGCAACGTCTTGCCCACACCTCGGGCGGACTCAGCGTCTCCCATCCGTGAAAGTCTGAGAGTTTATGCGGATTCACGTACTCACACACAAAGTGTCCGTCGAACCCTATGCCGCCGGCCTTTTCAAGGAGCTCGGACCAAGGGAGGCTCCCTTCTCCCACCGGTGTCCAGCGGTACCCACTCTGCGATGGCGCCACGTCTTTCACGTGAATCGCGTCAGGCGCCCGCGAAAGCGCCCCTAACTCCTTGAGTGGGTCGAGGTCGCAAAAGAGCGCGTTCACCGGATCGAATGCTACACTACACCAGTCCGCGTCGAGTTCGGCCATGACGTGATTGATCTCGTCAGCTGTTTGCGGATAGGAACTCTCCGCGTTCTCGATCTGTAGCAAGACCCCGGCCTCTTTGCACACGGGCAAGAGCGCCTGCAACGCCTTTACGAACGCGGCGCCGACGTCTGCGCGTGAGCGTCCCGGCTCGCGCACGACATGGCCGATCGTACGAATCACGGGCATACTGTAACGCCCAGCAAAGGCGATCGCCCGCCCGATGCGCGCTAGGCTGTCGTGAAGCTCATCGGGCTTTGGATCTACCAGCGACGCATAAGTCGACAGACAGTAGGGCGTCACATCGTGACGGCGGAAGAGTTCGAGTAGCTCCGCCATCCCCTCGGAGCTACTCTCTTCGACCGACAGCATGTCGTAACCGATCGCCCGCACCTGCTGCTCACTGGGGGCTCTACTCTCCGTCGAGCGCCCCCGTATGCTCACTTCATCGTAGCCAGTGCGTCGGGCTAGAGCGACGACGTAGCTCAGGCCGAGCGGGTGTCGCCAGCCTGCGGATGAGTAGAGTGATAACTTCATGCGGTCGCTTGTTTCCGGGCCGCCGCCAACAGCGTTTGAATCGGCTCTGCATCGCCTCCGACGACAGGCACCTGCACCTGATCACCCACCACAGCAGAGGTATAAATGCCGTGGATGATCTCAAAGCCATGCAATGACGGTTCGGCCCCATTGCGGTGCTCGCCGCCCTCTCGCAGCACCTTGGCGACCTCCTCGTAGTGCCGAATCGTCGAGGCGTTCCAGCCTTCGGGACCGGAGGTGAGTGTTTGCCAACCGCCCGAAGTGTTCATCACACGGCAGTAGTGTGCAACCATCGCGTCACAGATGCCCTCGGTCCCAATCACCTGCACGCGCTTTTGCAACCACGTGGGCGCCGGCTCACCTTCCCCAAAGACACCGACGGCCGACGGAAAGCGACGACCACATTCGACGGAGGCACGGACACCGTTTTCGAACGCAATGTACCCGTTCACAAAGGCCGGAGCTGGATGCACCGTGCTAAGGCCCTCTTCAGCGTCGGCCACCTGCCCCATCACCCAGTCGGCTTTCGCCTCGCCCAGCAGGTAGAGGACCATGTCGACCATGTGCGGACCTTGCTCCATGAGATGCCCGTAAGAGACTGCACGCACAAAGTACGGCTCGCCGATTGCACCCGAAGCGATCGCCTCTTTCGCCGCGACAAACTCGTCCGAGAAGCGCATTTGATGCATCGCAGTGAGCACCGTGCCTTTTTCTTTGCACTCCTCAACGAGCGCTCTTGCCTCTCGAATGTTCGCCGCCATCGGCTTCTCGACCACCACGGCCCGGACACCGTGTTTGACGGCCAGCGACGCCAGTGCGTACCGCGGTTTCTCACGCGTGCAGATGATGGCGATATCCGGCGACTCCTTTTGGAGCGCTTCGGCGGCGTCCCCGTATGTACGTACGCCAAAGTCTTTCTCATACCGAGCGCGACGCTCATCGTCGACGTCGCACCCCGCGGCGAACTCGATTCCCTCTGCGGTAAGGAGCGCCTGGGCGTGTCCGCGCGAGCGGCCCCCGAGTCCGATGAGCAAGGCACGCAGTGAATTGTTGGTCGATGCCACGTCTGTCCATCTCCTCTTTTATGCTTGTTGTAGTACGCCATCTTGATGTTGACGTCTGTAAATCTGTGATCCCCACGCTAGATCATCCACGAGCAGAAAACAGCCTCCGCCGACCAGCTCTCCGCCAGCCAGGAGGTGCTCGATCACGCGCCGGCGCAATGTCGAGTTTCGAGGCGCATTTGTCAGATCCTTCGGAGTCTCACCAAAGATCCAACGGAGTGACGAGGCCGTCGACCCATTCGCAGGGAATCGGTACACTTCTTTGAGGAACCGGACGAGGTTTGCATGAGTCGGGAGGAAGATCTCGAGTTGGTCATCAAGGAGCCACGACGAGCAGGCAAACGCCTTAAACGCGTGCTCGCAGTAGTACCGGGCCATGGCGTCCCGAGCGCGCAGCAACGACTCCCCGCAGGCGGCATGCTCCATCGGGCTCCCACCCGGAATGTGCATCTGCATCACCGGATCTCCGGGAGCCAGCATACAGCGCCAGGCTGACGCTTCCAACCGCACTTCCGTATTGATGCATTTCCCGTATGGGGTGATTGGATTGCCCACTATATGATGCTCCGACTCGCTAAAGGTCGACGTCCACACGCCCTTGGACGAATCGCCACGGGACTCGAGGTAGAACTCTCCGTCAGACCGATACGCGACGCCCTCCGTCGACAGTGCGACCACCGCCCCGTCCCGTATCCGCCGATACGCCCGCAGCTTGCCGCGAAATGGGCTGTAGTGATACTGAAAACGGCCCACCTGTATCATCTCGCCTTTGACAAGGCGGCGGTGGAAGTTAAAGGTGCCCGGCGAGAGTCCGAGTTCGCCGTGCTCCTTTTGGTAGACCATCATCTTGACGCGAATGTCGCCGAGACTCTCGTCCACGATGCTCGCGGGGATGCCCCGCTTTTGATAGGCCGCCCGCGCTTTAGGCGCTGCCCCTAAAATGAGGACGGCGTAAAAGAGGTCGAACGGCAGACCAAGCGCTTCCCTCATCGGCGGCCACGCCGGTGAAAGCCCGTCGAGCTCACCGGACTCAAAGGAGACCCAGTATATGTGCCATGCGAGGCGGACGAGGGCCCCTACGCTGCGGATGCGCGCCGCCGTCTCCTGAAGTGCGTTCGTGCTCGCGTCATCGATGTGCAACTCAGAGCAGCGATCTGCGATGTACGTAAATTGTAGAAAGTGGAGCCGCTCCTCACTCATCGCTCGTTCCGACTCCTCCCAGCCGCGAGCGAGCACCTCGACAAACGCCTCCTCCAAACGCAGCTGGGCACATACGTCAGAGAGATTGTAGCCTTGCCCTCTCCCCTCCATCTATGCGATCGCCTCCTATCTCACATCAACGTCGCCGCGTCGAAATCCTCCCAGCCGGACCACGTCGCAACGTTCGGGATGACAGCGTCGCCGAGTCCCGGGCCCGTTAGACCACGCGCATCCATTTGTCCGTTGCGAATGCACACGGTCCTTATCTCCCCGCGCCGCTCAAAGAGCCGTCCGTGACGCTCTAAAGCCGCATCGGCGTCCTGAGGCGCCACGTGCCGCATCCCTTGAAAAAAGTGGTGTCCGTTCCGTTCCACGTGCTCGATGCCGAGAGCCGCGGCGACCGCGAGATCTTGCACGAGTGCGACCGGCCCTAAATTGGTCAGGTCCTCACCGCTCATGATGAGTCCGAGGCCCCCCTCGCGCTCGTGGACGCGATGGCGCCCCAAATTGAGCAGGCTCTTCACGATCCCTTTGCAATTCTTGTGCGAGGTGCCGCGATATCCTAGTTTGAGCGCCTCCGAGTAGCTTTGGACCGTCGCGTCTGACTCGTCAATGATGACGGGGAAGCGCTGGGTAAAGACGGCAAAGCCTCTTAGCCCCTCACTATTGAGCGCCCGATCTCGTGCGAAAGGCTGCTCAAAAAAGAGGATCCGCTCTCCCATGCGCCTCACCCGCTCGTGTTCGGCCATCTTAGCCACGAGCTCTTCGAGTTCAGCGACCTCGCTATACTGCTCATTGCCATCCAATGTGCAGCGGATAGTGACACCCTGCCCTTGTGCAGCCTCAGCCTCGAGCATAACCTCCGTGATCTGGGCCAAGCGCTCCAGATCGCTCTCCAGGTTGTTGGATAGTTTGATCTTTATAAAGCGGTATCCATAGAATGCGAGGCAAGCGGCGAGGCTCTGCGGCAGACCGTCCAATACGGCGTCACCCGGCTCGATCTCACGGTCGTAGATCGGATCGGCGAGTCCCACCGTGTGCCGCGCCCAAACCGTGGAGGCCGGCCCTTGGGGTATCACATCGCTGATATCGACCCCCTTAAGGCTTGGATCGAGCGCGGCCAAATCGACGCCGAAGAGATTGCATCGCACCATCTCGTGAAACCCACGTCCAAGCACCCGCCCGAGACCATCCCACATCAGCCGCTCCGCCATGGATACTCCGAACGCAGCGAGGAGATCGGGCCAACCGGCGGCGCGCACCTTGGCGTAGACATGCGCCTGGACCTCCTGCCACAGGCGAAACCCACTCCCGGTCGCACCCTCAAGCGGCTCTAGCGCCCAGCGGACCACCCGGATCTGTTCGTCGATCTGTTGCGGGTACGACTTGCTTGCATCTTTGTCGAACCAAAGAGGCGGTAGATTGTCGGCAGCGACCGCCTCCGCGCGCCGCCCATCTGCGTGAACCTCGGCCTTGACGACCAGGTGGGGGCACGCGACCAGGCGGGCGTTCCCGTAGCGGAACGGGAGGCGGGTGTGGACGATGTTGAGGGCCCCGTGTGCGTTGTGAACCGATAGCGCGATGCCGCTGCTGTCCGTCGACCCCATCACAGTGACAACTCCACGACGCGCTGTGTGCGAGCCGACTCGTAGATGGCCTGGATCAACTCGAGCGAGCGCCGACCCTCTGCGCCGGTGACGAGCGGCTGTGTACCGTTTTGGAGAGCGGCGACGACATCTTCAACAATGTTGCGCGGACCGTCGTACACGAGCTGGGGCGCCGCCACCCCATCCGGTGCGAACCACTCGAGCTCCGCCCCGACGATGCTTGCGCCCAGCCGCTCGCCGTGGACCTCCTTAATCACCGGACGGCTTACTGGATACGTGGTCGTGCCCAACACCCGGCCTTTAGCCCCGCTTTCAAACTCGATCATCGCCATACCCAAATCTTCGGTCTCGATCTGGTGGGTGTTGACGCTCATGTGTCCCCACACTCTCTTGGGTCTCCCCATAAACCAAGCCAAGACGTCGATGTCGTGCACTGTCTGGTTCATCAGGGATCCGCCGCCATCAAAGGCCCACGTTCCCCGCCAGCCGTTGTCGTAGTACGATTGCGGCCGGTGCCATTTCAACGAGACTTCGCCGAGGACCAGCCGCCCAAAGAGTCCCTGGTCGATCGCCTCTTTAACGACCGCCACTTCGGGTATGTAGCGGTACTCAAAGTCGACCGCAAGCATGACGCCCGCCGCAGCGCACGCCGCAATGAGCCGGTCGGCAGCGTCGAGCGTCACCTCAATCGGTTTCGTGGTGACGACGTGCTTCCCCGCCTGTGCCGCCTGAATGCCGAACTTGGCGTGCATTCCGCTCGGCACCATCACCTGTACGACATCGATGTCCGAGCGCGCTAAGAGCTCATCATAATCTTGCGTCCATTCACACCCCGTCTCCTCGGCCGTCCGCCGACACCGGGCCTCGTCCAAGTCACACACGGCGACCAGTCGAGCGCCTGCGGTACGGGCGATCAGCTTGGCTCGGTTGTGACCCATCCCGAGCCCCACGACTCCAAATCGGATCTCACTCAAGCGACGTCTCCTCCTTTGGACACATACCGTCTCCTACCGTCCACCTGGGACCCTTACGTCGACTCTACGACAGCGTGTACGTTTCGCCGGGATCAAGCACGTGAATCTGTACGTCGGGCGCCACCTTGCGCGCGTTCTCGATAAAGTCCTCCGCCGATTGAGCCAGCAGGGGGAACGTTCGATAGTGCATTGGCAGTGCGTGCTTGGGTTTGAGCCATCCCAACGCATGGGCGGCTTGACGCCCATCCATCGTGAAGCGGTCCCCGATCGGAAGCAGCGCGACGTCGATGTCGAAAAGCTCCCCCCACGTCGCCATGTTTGCGTGCAATCCGGTATCCCCGAGGTGGTAAATCACCTGACCATTCTCCAGAGTGAGAATGTAGCCGGCCGGAGTCCCTGACTCGCTCGAGTGGTACGCATCCGTCATGGTCACCTTGATGCCGTCGAGTTCGACCGAGCCACCAATGTTCATCTCGACCGTCTCGATCGACTTCCCAGCGCTCTCGGCGTCCCGGCGGCACCGGGCAGCCACCTCCGGTTGACAGATAAGCTCCGCATGGCACTGATCGGCCACGTCGACGGCGTCTGAGGCGTGGTCAAAGTGGTCGTGTGTAATTAAGAGGTAGTCCACAGGCCCCAAATCGGTGATGGTAAGGGGGGCCACTGGGTTCTCCGCGAGCCACGGATCGATCAATACGCGCTTTCCTCCCCCGGTGCGGATCTCCCATCCGGAGTGTCCCAACCAGCGCAACTGATGTGCCATCTTCGTGCAACCTCCCTAGGGTTCGTCGTTGTCATTCGCTTCCTTACTCCATTTAGGTGCACTCCGCTTGGTTCCTTGTGACCCGGCTCACTGGATTTTCGCGGAGTTCGTGGTATACTCTGACTATGAGCGCCAAAAATGGAAACAATTTCAAATCCCGATTACTTGTGGTTCTCGTCGCGCTGACTCTGGTCGTCAGCGCACTCGGCGCAGGAGGCGGCCTCATCGCCGCAGAGGAGCGCAGAATCGACATCTACTCAGCGCTGCGCGCCTTCGGCATCGGCTACGTCGTCGACCTCTTTAGCGATGAGATCAATCAGTTGATCAACGCGCTCACGTTGCGAACCACCGCAGAGTCGAAGCAGGCCACTAAGGTAGTCCCCATCATTAGCGCCGGCACCGGCGCCTACGTGGGTGCCGCGCAGGTGAGCGGCGCCGAGTCTCAACTCACGCGCGTGCGAGCAGTAGGCCAAATCGAAGGCGATTTCTTTGAAGGAGCAATACGGGCCAAAGCCCTCGTTCCGATCGATAATCTCAATCCGTTAGAAGGGCTGCGGCGCGTACGAGGCGTCGGCGTGCTGGCCGTCATTGACTACAACGTCGAGACGGTCGTCGACGAGCCCACTCCCTCGCCTCAGCCTGATCCTGGACCCCAGCCGCCGGTGATTGAGCCTCCGGCGCCACCTTCCGACGATTGGCCGCCGCGCGCTCCCATCCGTTTCAACGGCCGGGAGTACCCCGCTCTCAGGTATCTGATTTTCGCCGAGGACGGTATCAGCATCCGGGGGAATGCCAACTCGTTCAACGGGGATCTGCGCAGTAACGAAGAGATCGAGATCTCCGGAAATCGCAACCGGGTGAACGGCCGGCGCATCGCAGGCTCGTCCCGCCTGAAGCTCCCGCACTTCTCGTCACGGGATTGGCGGTCGCGGGCCGATCGGGTGTACGACGGCAGCCTCTCAGTCCGCGATATTACGGTCAGGGGAATAACGTTCGTCGATGGCGATCTGGTGGTGCGCGGCGACGTGCGCGGCGAGGGTCTCCTTGTCGTGGACGGCGACGTCGAGTTGAACGGCAAGCGTGTTGCGGAGTACGTTACGATCTTCGCCGACGGTGATATTTCGATCCGCTCGAGCAACGTGAGCGTGAGGGCCGCGCTTATCTCGGCCGGTGGTAGCGTCCACATCAACGGCACACGGATCCGCCTCCATGGACTCATCGCGGCGGAGCGAGTCTCGATTCGAGGTAACAACAGCACGTACGAGTACGATACCAAAGTCCTGGACGACTAGAAGCCGCACGTCACTTTTTGAGTGAGTGCAGGAGTTCGACGCGATTGAGAGGTTGCATACGATGCGGCGATATCTCATTACGGGAAGCATTCTCGTTGGATTACTCTTTAGTTCGAACGCGCTGTTGCAGGCGAACACACTTCAACAGCTGGGCAAACTATTCGGCATCGGCTACGCCGTGCGCGCCTTCGCGCCGCAGCTAAACCATGTGATCAACACGCTCACGATCAACCACGGGGCCGGGGCCGAGGAAGCGACCAAGGTCGTTCCCATCCTCACCGTCGGCTCGGGAGCGTACATCGGCGCCGCTCAAGTGAGTGGACCTCAGGAGGCTGTCGACCGAGTCGAAGCCGTCGCACAATTCGAAGGGGATTTATACGAGGGGGCTCTGCGCGTAAAGGGGATGGTCCCCGTCGACACGATCAATCCAACAGAGGGCATCCGCCGCGTAGACGGCGTCGGCATCTCCGCTCTGTTGGATGTTCAACTCTGATGATCGTATAACCGCAACCCGGTTCTACGACGTGGAGACAAGTGCCCAGGCGCCCCCCGATGGGGAGCACGCCTGGGCATTCTCATTCTCTTAGCGCTGCTTCACCTCAAAGGTCGGAGGTTGGGCCTCCAACATCCGGTTGACAGCCTCCGCTATTTCGCTCATAGCGACAGACGCCGGTTTTTCGCCTCGACCCACCGATGCAACCGCCGGTAAAAAGACCGAGTTGATTTGAGGGCGTGCCGGTGAAAGGTAGAGCTGGCTCGCCCACCAGTGGGAACCGGCATCAAGAATCACACCAAGGTCCGCGTTGGGAAGATTGGCCTGCGTCTGCTCGATCCAGTACTCGCCGTACTCGCGGTTGAGCACGGGCGAGCGAGACTCGTGCTCCATCCAGTGCTTGATCCCGTCGCCCATCGTGAAGTACTTGAGGAATTCCCAAGCAGCGTCGAGGTTCTCCGTCGTATTGGAGATGCCCCAGCTGTTAATGCCGCCCTGGACCGCCACCTCAGTTCCCCACGGAATCGGTGCGACGCCTAAGTCATTTTGCGACGGATCGAGATTGGTCATCCAACTGCCGGTTTGCCGCACGTGCGTTGCAATATTACCGGCCAGCAGTGAGTAGCCCGAGCGCTGCTCAGCCCGTGGCGCCACGCCGTCGGTGAGCCAGAGATCCACCATGCGAGTAAACGCGTTCACCACGTCGGCATCAGCGCCGCGGAAGCGGGTGAGGTCTTCGTTGACCCAATCGACACCCCACAGTCCGATCAGGTAGTTGCCGTCACCCCCGAGAGCCGCGGTCCCCCACTGTTGCACCTCGTCGCCCGTCCCACGGATGGTAAGCTTCTTTAAGGTCTCAACCCAGCGATCCCACTGCAGGTCTGGGTGGCCGTGCTCCGTTGGAAACTCAGCCATTCCCGCCTCCGAGAAGCTCTTGCGATCGTAAAATTGCACGTGTGCCGCAATGTTGTAGGGGATCGTGTAGATCTCTCCCAGGCGGTCGTATGGTCCGTGCCACAAAGCCGCCGGTGGGAAGACCGAGAGATCGGCCTCGCTATCACGCTCAACCAGCGGAGTGAGCGGCACGAGCCACCCATCCAACGCGTACTGGGCCGCATGCCCGGTGTCGAAACGGATCAGATCGACTTGCTGTCCGGTAGCCAACATAATCGGCAACTTCTCATCCCACTCCGACCACGAGAAGGCGTACGCTTCGACTTCAATCCCCGTCTCTTCGGTGAACGCGGCGACAGCCGCCTCTGTGCCATCGATAGAGCCCGAGTTGACAATGACCAATTTCTGCGAGTCGGCAGCGGATGCCACTCCGAACACAACGATCATAACGAGTGTCGCAACCCAAATAACAACCTGTTTCTTCTGATAACCCCGCATATAATCCCTCCTTGGTACGTTTCAGTCTTTTTTGGACCCAAGGGAGCCCGGTGACTGTTCCGTTCATTTTCCGCCTAGCACCGACCTCTCCTTTGAGCGGGCACGGCACTCGCAAAAAAATTCCTAACGCGACAAGTGGGAGCCGTTTGGCTCCCACTCGCGTATCGCCCCTCGCAAGGGATCGGGCCGATACTCTACTCTTTAATTAGCTTGGCGCTTTGGGGGTGTCCCATGACTATTGTTTCGACCAGTACTCATCGAGAACTGCCTGACCCACTCGCTCCAGCTCAGGCAAGACTGCCCCGGGATCAGCCTGATCGTTGATCATCTGGGTGTACAGGGCGTTCCCTGCAATCGCCGCCCAGACATCGGAGCCGGCCGGGTGCGTACCGATTTGCTGGTGTCCATAGGCGAAGGAATCAATAAACGCTTGGAGGTTGGCCGGCGGCGGGTTTTGTCCCAGGAAGGAGGCGTATCCGTAGGAAGACGTCGGAATAACCACGCCCGCTGCGCCGATCTGCGCCATCACGTCCTCGCTAAAGAGCCAACGCACAAAGTCGCGTGCCTCGTTTTTGTGCTGGCTGAGGCGGTTAATCCCCCACGCCTCCATGGAGACGAAGGTACTGGTGCGACGCTCACCCTCGACGTTCAACCCCGGAAGGGGCGCGATATCCCAGGAGAGACCGTCAACTCGCATGCTCGGGACGTTAAAGATACCGATTTGCTGCATCCCGATGTTGCCGTTTTGCCAGGCCACCTCAGTCCCGGCCGCCGGAGCGATTCCCAAACGCTTCGTAATATCAACGTATAGATTTGCTCCCGCGACGGCACCCGGATTGGTGAGGTCCAGCTTGCGTCCGTCTTCAGAGTACGAATCGCCGCCGTAATTGAGGAAACTTGCGAAGACGGCGGTGCTATAGGGCAGAAGTCCTGCTTGCTCGGGCACTCCGTCGTTGTTCGTATCTCGAGTTATCGCTTCCGCCATCTCAATGGCTTCGTCCCAGTTCCAATCAGCCGTGGGATAGGCCAGCCCGGCTTCATCAAAGAGCGAGGTGTTATATGCAAACGTGTGTGTATTCGCGCCGTACGGGATCACGACCTGATGTCCCAACCACTCGCCGCTTTGCATCATCGACGGGTGCACGGATCGAATATCCCCGCCCACGTCTACTAAATCGTCGAGCATTTCAAAGGGGAACGCCCACATGTTTTGCCCTGTCCACATCACGTCAACCTGTGTACCGCCGGCAATCCACGTTTGAATCGTGGCCGGGTAGCTACCACCTGGATAGATGGCTTCCACTTCGACTCCGGGGGTCTGCTCACTGTACTGCCGAGCAAGCTCCTCAAAGAGGACCCGCCGACTCTCTTGAGCGCAGCAAAATGTCCAAACCAGCTTCACATCCTGCGCCAAACCCGTCAGGCCGCTCAAGGCGATTACGAGCGCCGTCGTCAAAAGAACTCTACCTACGCGTCGATGCATTGACTCATACCCCTCTCCTCAATTGTGTGTATCGAAGGGTATTTCTTCCGCAACGCAAAATTTCCCTCCACGCGGTGAAAAATCTTAGTTCTTCATTCTCTGGCGGTCCGTGTTTATTGTGAATTTTTGCAGGAATTGGTTCGGATCACTGCAAGTTAATCCGAAAACCCAGACATTTGCGCTCCGAGGAGGTTAACTGAATGTTCAAGCTCGTTGTCACCCTCTGTATCTCTCTGGTAATGGCGCTCAGTGGCATTGGATTCGCGCAGGAGATCACGCATTACACCTACTCAGGTCACGGGGAGAAGTGGCTCGAACACTTGGAGAACATGGCTGAGGAGTTCCGCCAGGAGACTGGTATTCACGTCAACGTGATTCAGTCGAGTGGCAACTACACGGAGCAGACGTTGGTGATGATCTCAGGCGGGGTCGCTCCCGATGTGACGGACTTTCATCCGATGATCGGGGCGACGCTGATCAAGGAGGAGCTATTTGAGAACTTACAACCCTACGTCGACCGCTCCGGTCTGGACCTCTCGCTCTTCCCTCCGGTCACGGTCGCAGGAGTGACGGCGCCGAACGGAACCCTTTGGGGCATCCCCATCAGCATCTATCCTGTCACGACCTTCTTCAACCGAGACATGTTCGCCGCCGCCGGTCTCACCGATCCGATCCGACTAGGTGACGATTGGACTTGGGAGACCTTTAGGGAGAGTGCCCGACACCTCACCGTCGACCGGAATGGTGACGGCTCCCCCGACCAGTACGGGACAGAACGCCGCATAACGGCCCGCTGGGAACAACAAGTGCACCAAGCCGGGGGGCAATGGTTTGACCGGCTGGTCTTTCCCACAGAGAGTCGGCTAAACTCCCCTGAAGTGCTCGAGGCCGTACGGTTCTTTGCGGGGCTCATCAACGACGACCGAGTGGCGGCGCCGTCGGGGTACACGATTTGGCCGCCGGCCGCGAATGTGGCCATCACGTTGGTGGACGGACCGGGTGTCGTCGGGACCCGGTGGCAGGAGTCTCCAGTCGATTGGGACATCGCCTTGCAACCGCGTGGTTCGGCGAGTCGGGCCGCTCGTGTTAACCCCGACGGCTTTCAGATCTTAAAAGACAGCACAAACAAAGAGGCCGCGTGGCGTTGGATCCACTTTCTCGTTGGGGATGTTGAACGCCAGGTGCGCTTCTCGGCAACCACCGGGCGCCTCCCTTCCCTGCGCGATGCGATGCTGCGTTACGATGAGATCCCGCTCGATCTGCCATCGAATTGGATGGCTTTCATCGACACGGCCTTTGATCCAGACGGTTACGCCGCGTACGTCGTTCCATCGGAAGTGACGGCCGCGATGAACCCGACAATTAACCGCATTTGGAACGGGGAGCTCGCTCCCGAGGCCGGACTACAGCAGGCACACGACGTGGTCAACTCCATCTTAGCCGGGCAATAATGACCCTCATCAACTCACTTGCCCTCTAATGGCAGACGGGGTCGTCCTAGCGGCCGACCCCGTCCCGCACGTACGTCTCTCCCAGGGGCTCATCCTCCGGCAGGGGAATGCTCTCCCAAAAGCGTGTTCCCGGGAACGGACCCCGATGAAGGTTGGGAACCGGTACAGGCGCACCCCCACGGCGTGCCGATTCATCCGCTAAAATCCCCGGCAGCGAGTAGTCGATCGCTCGATAAACATCGATGGGCGCCGCTCTCCCCGCCAGTACGGCATCGACAAACGCCTTAACGGTCTTGATGTCCGTGCCGCCGTGTCCGCTCGCAATGTCGAGTCCGTGCGGTGTCCGGTCGATACGAACGATCTCCCACCCCTCGCGCTCACTCCGGTTGCGGTCGAAGCGGCGCGTGAACCCCTCGTAGCTAAAGTGTTCGAGACCGCCCTCCGTGCCGAAGAGTCGCTTGCGGTGTTCGCTGGGGCGGCGGCAATTGAGTGTGACAAGGATGCGTATGACGGAACCCTTCTCGGTTTCGAACAGAGCGAACTGTCCGTCGCTACGTAGCGGCGCCTCTCGCTGCCACCACGGACCGCTACGGCAGGTTGCTGAGACGACACGATCGTCCATCAGTTCAAGGAGCGGACCCAGATCGTGCATGAGATACTGGATCGGTGGCTGATCGGCCCGCCAAATCGGACTCACCCCCGACTTGCCGGCCGCCTCAGTCGGTTTAAAGCGGGTGCCGTCCGCGGTCCACAACGTCTCCGGCAAGTAGTGAATGTACTCCGCTTCGGCCAAGGAGATCGGACCAAATCGATCCTCTACAATCCACTTTCGCCAGTAGGGTAGAAAGTGCTCATAACACATGTTCTCCGCGAGCATGTACGTACGGCCCGTTCGCTCCACCGTATCTCGCAACCTGATCGCTTCGTCCAATGTGTACATGCCCGGTACTTCCGAGAGGACGTGACACCCGGCATCGAGCGCGATACAACTGTGCTCAACTTGGAGCTTTCCGTTGGTCGCCACCACGATGGCATCCGGCTTCACTGCCAACAACTCGTCGTACTCCGACAGGACCGCCGTCGACGCACCGTGCTCCTCGATCACCCCCTGCGCCCTGGTGCGAAACATCTCGCGGCGGTCGGCAACTGCGACCAAATCCACGTTCTCCAACCTAAGCGCGCTCTTCACGTGCGCGAGTCCCCGCCGCAAGCCAACGACGCCTACCTTGAGCTTTTCCAACACACTTCCCCCTGTCTCAACATCGAGCTCCATCAGCTCGCCTACGCCGATTGGACTATCGGCCAGCGATCATGGCACGGATCGCCGGGGCGACTCGCTCCATAGCCTCCCGCACGGAGACTTCTCCTTGCGTCATCTCTGCGTGTAACCGGATCCAGGTGTTGAACATGTCGTTCCCACGGGGATGGCGACCGTAGCGGGTGTTATAGATGTAATCCGCTCCGTCTGTAATCGAGCGGATCATAGACTCGGGGAGCACGTCAGAGAACCGGAGGATGAAATCTTGGGCGGTGGCGCCTAAGACGGGCACGCGATTCTCGGCACGTGTGAAGAGCGTTGCGCCTTCATCGTCATACGAGAGGAACTTGATCAACTCCCAGGCGTCATCGGGGTTTTGTGACTCCCGGGCAATGCAGAGGCCGTGATAACCGGTCTGCGAAGCGCGCGCCTCTCCTTTCGGCATCGCGTGTCGAATTGTATACACAGTATCGCAACCCCCTGAATTCCTCGAGTTGCCTGTGTATTCTCTCCAAAAGCAGGTCACCCCTGCCGAGTTTTTCCACTAAAGATGAGTGCGCGCACCGCTAAAAGACATGGGTGCACGCACTCATCGTGGTAACCTAACTAATCTGCGTTACCGCTGTTGCTGCTTTTGCTGCTGCTGAACCTGGCGGGCAAGCTGCTCAATCCGTTGAGCGTTCTGCTGCGCCTGCTGAGGGTTGGCCTGAGCCTGCTGGGCCAACTGGCCGATCTCCTGAAGGAACTGCTGGTTGCCCTGCTGCACCGACTGCTGCAACTGTTGATTCTGCTGGTTCTGCTGCTGCTGTTGGTTTTGCTGGTTCTGCTGGTTCTGCTGCTGCTGTTGCTGTTGACGCCCGAAGTTGTAGCGCTGTTGCGGCATCGTTATCCCCCCTCCCAGCGTAAGATCCCACGCAAAGAGAGCGGCCATGTACGTCGCCGCAGTCCAAAAGGTGGTGGATGTGCCTAGCTTCCTAAGTGCCGGTTACTCTCTCCACCACGTGTCGTCGGGTGTCACGGGCATGACTCGCTTATGCCGCGTCGCAATAAATCGGCTCTCGATGCGATCGGCCGCTTCTTTGGAGACAGGCCGCCCTTCGAGGTAATCGTCGATCTCCCCGTAGGTGATGCCCAACTCGGTCTCGTCCGGCTGTCCGGGTTTCTCATCCAACAAATCGGCCGTCGGCACTTTCGTGTACGTCGATTCGGGCGCTCCCAACGCCTTTAGGAGCGCTTTACCTTGCCGCTTGGAGAGGCCGGAGAGGGGAATCAGGTCGCACGTCCCATCTCCTCCCTTGGTAAAGAAGCCGGCGACCGCCTCGGCCGCGTGGTCGGTCCCAATCACGAGTAAGCCCCGCTGTCCGGCGAAGTCGTAGTGTACCTTCATCCGCTCACGGGCCTTGGTGTTTCCCTTGACAAAATCGCGCAACGGCTCCGAAGTCGCCTCTAAGTAAGCCGCGGCGGAAGCGTCTACGGCGGGCTTGATGTTGATCGTGTACTCGACGTCGGCCGCAATAAAACCCAGAGCGGTTTGAGCGTCGTCCTCATCGTGTTGCACGCCATAGGGCAGACGCAAAGCGATAAAGGAGAGCTCTCGATCCGGTCGTTCCCGCCGGGCGGCTTCGACCGCAAGCTGCGCCAACCGGCCCGCTAGCGTTGAATCTTGCCCGCCCGATATACTCAAAACGAACCCGTTCGCGCCCGACCACAGCAGGTACTCCTTCAAGAAGGTGACGCGACGATCAATCTCCTTTGCGGGATCAATCGTTGCCTTTACGCCCAATTCGCTGATGATCCGCGCTCTCAGCGCCGTATCTCCCATATCGTTTCTCCTCCATCACTTGTCGTTGCGCCCTGGACGCACGTCGACTATTACACGTTGCTTCACATTATAGAGTGGTTCTTCGGGGAGCAGCACCAACATCCTGGGAACGTGCGCCCAATTGGGGGCAACAAACCCGACACACACCTGACACACCTCTTCATGCAGGTCGGTCCTTGACAAGGACGAATATCACCCCTTGGAAACCTATTGATCACTCGCTGTGGCAAGACATTCGCACTGGAGGAATATAACATGAAACGAACCCGCCGAATCTTATCACGATCGAACGTCGGAACCCTCGGCGTCGTCGAGGAGGAGGTGCCCGCCCTTAAGGACGGCGAAATTCTCGTCGAAGTCGACACTTCGGTGATCAGCGCAGGAACGGAGCTCGGCAGCCTGAAAGGGGAGGTGCGCGCCACCGGCGCTGAAGAGCGGTGGCGACCCTTCGGGTATCAAAACGCCGGCGTCGTCGTCGAGGTAAGCCCGGGAGTGACTCGATTTAAGCCCGGCGATCGCGTCGCGTGTATGGGGGCCGGTTATGCCGTCCACGGCACCTACGCCAACGTGCCGGTAAATCTCGCCATACACCTCCCCGACTCCGTCAGTTTTGAAGAGGGCGCGACGATCGCTCTGGCCGCGACGGCGATGAACGCCGTGCAGCGCGCCGATCTCAGATTTGGCGAGTTCGTCATGGTGATGGGGTTAGGGCTCGTGGGTCAGTTTGCCGCTCAACTCTCAAGTATTGCCGGCACCCACGTGATGGGCGTCGATCGCCTCGACTTTCGCATTCAAAAGTGCCTTGCAAGCGGCGTAGAGCGTGCAGAAGTTCCTGGTGACGACTTCGAGGACGTCGTAAACGCGTTCACCCGTGGCTACGGACTCGACGCCGGCTACATTTGCTTCGGCGGAGACGGGACGTCGGCTATGCAGCAGCTGGCCAAGTTGATGAAGACCTCGCCGGACGGCCACATCTACGGTCGCGTGGTCATACCGGGCGGCGCCAGCGTCACGCACCGGTTTGGCGCAGGTTTGGGCAACCTCGACATTCGCAGCGCAGCACGGACGGGCCCCGGTTACCACGACCAGGCGTATGAGTACGGCGCTGACTACCCGCCCGTCTTTGTTCCCTGGACGACGCAGCGAAACCTCGAAGAGATCGTTCGTTGGCTGGCGGATGGGCGGCTAAACGCCCGCGAATTGGTCACGCACCGCTATGAAATCGGCCAGGCCGTCGAAGCGTGTGAGACGATTATCCAATCACCCCAGAAGGTACTAGGCGTCGCTTTAAAGATGCGCTAGCGACCAAAACGATCATCACCACAAGGAGCATACCCATGCACACTGCACTTGGTCGGCTGTCCATCGTCGGGTACTTTCTGCTGGGAACTGTGGTCATGATCTTTCCGCCGCTGATGGCCTCAGCCATGGCCGAATTTGAGCTCAGTTTAGCTAGTCTTGGGCTTTTCTTTCCAGCCAAAGCGCTTGGTGGCATGTTCGGCGGTTTCTTTATCGGACTGTGGTCGGACCTTGTCGGACGGCGCTGGATCGTCTTTGCGAGTACGCTTGCACTCGGAATAGGCCTCTTTGCCGCCTCGACCACGACGAGTTGGACGCTCTTTTTAGTAGCGTTCATGCTCGCCGGCGTGGCGCAAAGCGCTGTGGCCACGGTGGTGAATGCTCTGGCTGCCGATGTGAACACGTCGACCCAGGGAAAAGGGCTCAACATTCTCCACGGCGTTTACGGCCTGGGTGCAGCGGTGGGACCATTGGCCATCGCCTGGATGCTGGGAGCAGGCACCCACTGGCGGACCATTCTCTTAGTCTCCGCCGTCTCGTGGTTGCTCTTCGGCATCGTGGCCGCGTTCTTCCCTCACCCCAAAATCGAAGCGCCCAAGGGTAAGGGACGATTTGACGTGACGATGTTCAAGCACGAGGTTTTCCTCTTGCTCTTTATCATCGCCTTTGTTTACAACGGTGTATCCTTAAGCCTATTGGGTTGGGTGAGTGTCTATCTGCAGCAATCGGGGATCGCTCCGTTCATCGCGACGAGTATGATCTCACTCTTCTACCTAGGCATGACGGTCGGACGGTTCGCCTGCGCGGCGATCTCAGAGCGGAGCGGATACGCCGCAACGATCATGCTGTGCGCGCTGGGCACCGTGGTCACATACCCCTTGGTCGTTATCGGCCAGAGTGCCCTTTGGTTAGGCATCGGGGTGCTGCTCAGCGGGCTGTTCGTCTCCGGGTTGTACCCAACCGCGCTTGCGTATGGCAGCCGCACCTTCCCCGCGCTGGCAGGGACGGTCACCGGAGGTCTCTCGGTCGCCATGACGCTGGGCGCAATGTTGCCCCCGTGGTGGACCGGGCTGGCGGCGGAGGCCTGGAGCTTCCAGACAGCGGTGGGAATCAATTTCATCCTGGTCGTCCCGTTGATTTGGGTGGCGTTTCGATTAAGACGAGACGAGCAAGCCGGCCAATCGGCATCCGAACCCGGCGTCTCCGCATAGGAGACGCCGGGAGGCGGCCGTTCGCCGGCTCTGGACAGTAATCAAGGGGTGAACCAACCGGAATGCCTAGAGTTGATCCAACGTCGGATGCGATTGTCGGCCGATGCACCATCGGCGGCCTCTCTTACCACGTAAAACGCATAGGAAGACCGAGGGCGCCCCAGGAGGATGCTCGCTACTTGCAGATCCCCCCCTCGACCTGGGGGTACGTGCCCAACCACCCTGCAATCGAACGCTTAGTATCTCAGATCGGCCGTACACTCGCCAACGTGACCGAGATCCGCTGGCCCAAAGTGGATACGTGTCCCGAACTCGATCCTCAGTGGGACGGTGAACGCCACTACCTCTCTCGGGACGCTTACTCCTACGATGCAAGCGAGTTGCCCATGCAGGTCGCTTTGGACGCCCAAGCCGCCCAGTTCCTCTTTAACATCCTCGTTCGCAACTGGGATGCGTGTGTCCTCAACATGGCAGTCGTGCGGGATTTGCCAGTCCTCTTTGACTTTGGAGAGTCACTCAATCCGGCGCTCTACCCGATTGAGCGATTCACCCAAGTGATCTCCCGCCCCCATGCCATGGGCCATTACTGTGAGACGTACCAGTACGCGGCGGCGTACCGCAGTCATTTGCGCAAGCACGTGATGAGCGCGGTCGAGAGACTTCACGCCATGCGTCCTTCCCCTGCCGAACTGGCCCAACGAAACGAACTTCCTGAGTTACTGGCAGGGCCGATCACCACCTACCTCGAATCAGCCCTCGACCGTTTGGAGTCCGACGTGGAGTACGTGCTCAGAGAGATTTGACGCACCCTACGCGTTTGGCTGCAGCGCGTTCCACAGAGCCGCGTAGTAGCGCATCAAACGGATTGGCTCAGCGCTCTCTGGAATCTCAGCAAGCGTGAAGCGATCGTAGCCGGCCTGGTTAAGCAGCGAGAAGAGCTCCGCGTACGGATACTCCGGCTTCCAAAGCTCGTTGATGTGGCAAGAACGCAACCATGGCCGGAGCAGCTCGAAGTACTCAGCCACCGATCCATTGACGACGTCTTGAGGGTTAGAATTCCAGCAGATCCCAACTGAAGGGTGATCGCAAACTTCCATGATCCGGTGAATGTGCGGGGGATGCGCCGTGTCCCGGCCGTGCACTTCGAGCCAAACCTCGACGCCGAGATCCTGCGCCGCCGCACCGCACTCTGCCAACGAACGTCCGATCTGTTCGAGAGTCGCCTCCTTGGCGACACCCTCTTTCTCCTGCAGGCCGTTGGGACGGACTTTTACACCGATCGCCCCGACGTCGGCCGCCAGCTCAGCAAAGCGCTTCGTTGTCTCGATCTGCGTACGCACTTCAGCGGGGTCGACCGCGTGGTACTCACAGGTGCTTCCCAGACCGACCAGTCGCACGGACGAGTCCTCAAAGCGCTTGCGCACTTCAGACCTGGCGGCTTTGGGCATCTCCGGTTCGACGCCGTGCGCATGCTGCGTGCGCAGCTCAACGGCGCTAAATCCCGTCTCCGAACAGTTTTGAATGATCGTGTCGATCTCCCATGACTGTGCCAGCTGGTACGTGACGAGCCCTAATTGCATTGGAAATCCCCTTCGTTCTGCGTCATTCAAGTGGTCGTTCGGGGTTACTACTTACTCCCCGACCAAGCGCCTCCTCTTTTTTGCCATCATCGATCCCACTTGGTAACCGCAATGAGCAGGGTGATCCAAATGCCTTTCACACTCCGGTACGAAAGCAGCACCACCGCAATTCCGACGGGTAGCGTGAGTGCGAGTTGCATCGTGATATCCACTTGGGTATACCGATTTAGCACGTAAATTAACGCCAGTACGACAATGCCGGCGAGCGAATAGGCAAAGATCATAGCCATGAGAAAGTCGCCTTCTCCGGGGCGCTCAAAAGGGGCGCCGCACTCGCTGCAGTGTTCGTTCGTCTCAAACCCGCGCGCAAAGATTCGCCCTTCGCCGCACGAAGGGCAGCGTAAGCGGACCCCGTCCCACATCCCCGCCAGGATGCGCGCAAAGTCAGCCCCCTTTTGGGATGGCTCGTCGAAACGTCCCGTGCGGTTATCTTGCTTGGGCCCAGTCATGAACTTATTCTTCCGTCAAGAGACGTTCGACAACACTCACTTTCTCTTCCATTCTTACCTGCTTGTCTCGTCGTTCATCCACTTTGATCACGGTGCTCAGCCGCACGGCCCCCATGTCGAAGAGGGCCTCGTGCATCTTCTCGACAACCTCAAAGATCGTGCCGAGGTCACCCTCGATCGTCGTAAACATCGGATCGAGTCGGTAGCGAACCCGCCCGTCGTCTCGCAGGACCCGCTCTGCCGCTGCGACGTACCGGCTTACTCCTGGTTGGCCCGTTCCAAGCGGCGCAATGCTGACGGCTACAATCGCCAAGAGCTCCACCTCCTCGGTGAGCATGACTTTGGGATGAGACGCTCCAAGTCCCAAATGCTATCTAAACCTAGAAGTCCGTCACTTGCAGTTTGTCCAAATCGTCGAAGCGAAAGAGGACGGTAAACGGATCGAGCTGCGTCACCCTCACATCGGGGATGCTGTGTCCGGAGAAGTCGCGGGGGTGCAAAAACCGGATTTCGTGCGTATACGGCGGTTGGACGCGCACCGGTCGTATCGACCGCCAGTTTTGAACTGCGTTGCACGCCCGTTTGTATATCTCGGAGCACACCTCGTCAGGATCGAGATGGCGAGCCTTTTGCCACCCTTCCCCCCACTTGGTGGCGACCGTGACGATGCCGGGAACCAAGCCGCGGGCCTCTGCGCACCCCTTATCATCCCCCGAGAAGAATATAATCGGCACACCGTGATGGCCGGCCCGAATCGCCTCCACACCAAACTCACCAACGAAGACACCGTTGAACCGCTTGTACACGACACTTTTGGAGGCGTCTGTATGAGCGAGCGGAGCGTTGGGGACGCCGGCCATCGCGTGTTGTCCTACGTAAAGGTAGGTGTCAAAACCGGCGTAATGCGGGCGAATGATCCCGCGGGCTTCACCCCAAAGCGCATAACGGGCACGTCGATCCAACTCGTCGGGTAGGATACCTGCAGAGTGTCGATCGATCACAAGAATTGAAGCGTCCTCATCCGCGTCAAAGATTCCTTGAATGCACGCATTCACCTCCCGCGTAAGCTGCCGCATTGCCGGCCGCTTGAACGGTTCGTCAGGCAAGGTCTGATTAAACCGTTCGACCCCGGTCGCACCCTCAAGATCCGCCATGATGATGTGCTTCATACTCCCGCCCCTTTTGCCGTAGCCCAACAAAGCGTGGGGGCAGACCACTCTCGGCCGCCCCCACGTCTCTCACCGCATGTCACCCTTAAACAACGTGCAGCGTGCTCGCTTTGGCGATGCTCCTACTCGTCTTCGAAGAGAATGTTGACGAGCCGCTGACCCTCGTCAAGAGCAGCGGTGGGCGCCAATTCACCCGCAGTGACCTGCTGGAAGAGGGGCGCCAACGTACTGTTGATATCCCGGTACTTGAGGAACGGGTACTCCCGCGCCGACTCCAGCAAGTGCGGTAACACATCGACGAATGGATAACGGCGGGTGTAGGCAGACCACACATCCGTCTCAAAGAAGTCGAAGCGCGGAATACCTGCACGCTCGTAGATCTCGAAGAATTTCGTCTGACCCTCGAGGCTGGTGAAGTACTTTACCCACTCCCAGGCCAGGTCAGGGTTTTTGGAGCCGCTAGGAATCGCGATCATGTTTACCCAGCCCGTCACAGCTCGGCGATCGCCACTGGGGCCCGGCGGCAACGTGGTCATGCCGAAGTTGGCTTCGGGGTTCTCCGCAATGACACGAGTGCCGTACCCCGACTCCAGAGCCATCGAGGTGCGACCGGAGGCGATAAGGTTTCCGGTGCCGGCCGGCGCCCGGTGTCCGCGGTTGTACATGTCGACGAGGAACTCAAGCGCTTCGACACCTTGGCGGCTACCGAATTCGACGCCGTCGTGCGTGGCTGTGTAGAAGTTGCCGCCGTTGGCGTAGAGCCAGTTTTGGAACGGCACCGTCGAGATCGTGGTCGCGAAACCGGAGCGAATCACATCGCCATTACCCGAGACCCGAATCAGCTTGTCTGCGTAGTCACGGAATGTGTCCCATGAGTCAATGGCGAAGCGATCGGAGGAGAGTCCCGCCTCCTCGAAATGATCAATGTTGTAGTGAATCGAGTTGTTGTCGACGTTGTGAGGAATGGCGTAGATCACGCCATCTTTAGCGTTGAAGAGTCGCGCAAAGGGGAAGAACTGCGACTGCGCCAATTCGGGCGTCTTATCGACGTAACTGTTCAGCGGAAGCAAGAGGCCTGCGTCGTGAAGATCCCGCGCGTACGAGACGGAGATCTGCGTGACGTCCGGCGCAATCCCTGCAGCCGATGCAGCCACCAACTGATCGTACAGACCTGAGACGAAGCGCACCTCAACCTTGACGCCGGGATGCTCTGCCTCAAACTTCTCAATGACGTGATCCCACCAATCGGCGATGGCAGCCCCCATGACACTCGGACTCCACCAATCCCACACTTCCAATGTCCGCTCTTGCGCGTGCGTCACCGGCGCCAGCAACAGCGCAGACAACAGCAGCAGCGTAAAAATGTACCCTGCCTTTCCAACAGCACGTCGACCCCGCATCGTATCCTACCTTTCTCCTCCTTGGGATTGCCGACGAGGCTCTCTTGGCCATCGCCGGTCTAAACGGTGTCTCGTGATTTTCACGCTCGTTATGCGAACACCTTTAATTCGTCGGACATTTTACTCGCATCGGCAAATTGCTCAATAGGGCGACGTCTCAAAGCGTGTTCACTTCGGGGCAAAGGACCTCTGAGGCCGGACTGAAACAGGGCGGATACAGGAGTGAGAATCAAATGACACGAAGCTCATACCTTGAGATGTGTCCTTACCGCTAGTGCAAGGGGGTACTCGCTGGACGATGGGAATGGGCGGGTTAGGAATGGGCGCTCCAAACGTCTCGATGGACGCTCAAGCGTTTGGACGCGGCTTCTCAGCCGTCACGATCGTGGACGTCATCGTTGCCCACGCACCGGGGTGGTTCTCTTTGCTTACGGGGGCGTTTGCCGGGATCCTATTGTGGTCGATCCCGTTCGCGCTCTACGTCTTGAACTCCGCAATCACGTGGATGAGCATCGGGTCGGGAGCAGACGCCTCCTCACTTTCGCACCTGGCGCCACGCATCCCGGGGTTGATTTTGGGGACCGGTCTCGTCGGCCTTACACTCGCTTGGTTTCGCCGCCTCTCGGCAAGGACCAAGCGTTATGTCACCGTCGGAAACATGACGGTAGGCTTTAATACCTGCTTTGCCACCGTCGCCGGTTTGGGCGTGGTCTTACTCGTTGGTCTCGGCGACGAGAATACGGGACCCATTCTCTGGCTCCTTGGTCTCGGCACGCCACTGGTAGGTTACATTGTCGACGGCATTTGGCAAATGTTCCACGACAGGTTGGTGCGCCGTTTCGGCCGGCCCGACATGGACGCGCTGCTCTCCATCGAAGCGGAGGCCTTTCTGATCCGCCATCCCGGCTTGATTGGATTTGTGTTTCAACAGGTTTCCGTGGCCAAGGGAACCGCTGAAGTGATCGGGGAGTGGGACTCAAAAGAGGCTCGCGACCGCGTCCACCAGGCGCTCATGTGCATCGACGGCATTGACCGAGTGGAATTGAAAAACGCCTAGGGCTATTTAGCCCTAGGCGCACTCTCGAGCTTTCCCTTATGCGAGCCGTCACAGAATGGCTTGTTATCCGATAAACCGCACCGACAAAGAGCAAACTGCTCCTTGGTCTCGAAAGCGTTTCCCTCAGCGTCGACAAGGGTCACATTGCCACTCACTAAAAGGGGTCCGTCGTCACGCACTTTGATGTTTGCATCGGACATGCAGATCCATCCTTTCTGCGCAGTACCTTCATGTACAGACCACTATGCGCGCGTTTAAGACACAGTATACCGGTTCACTGTGCCAGTTTCAACCAATCCCGTTGTTTTAGAGCCGATTTTGGGGCGCTTCCCCCCGAGCCGTACACACCCCCGGAAGTAGCAAGGGGGTGTCTGGCGCCCTCACCCGCTTTCCGAAGCGGGCGACGCCCCCATGCTACTTCGGGCCGAACAATCGAATCACGTCGCACCAAACGGCGACACGCTCCACATACGTGGCCGTCTCCTCGCACCCCATACGCCTATTCCACAAGAGGAATAAACGCCCCCCCGGAAGCGTGCAAGGATCATTCGTCTCTATTTTATCGGATCTCCACGATCGCGCTAGAGTAGTAGTACCTAACTTGTGCTCGAAATTCGGTCGGAGGCGCCTTTCGCTCGCAGGGTCGAGACTGCCTAAGGTGGAATTGCTCGTTATGGCCTCAGCGTTCACTGAATCCCAGCGCAGTGTGAATATCACCATTGTGGAGGACGAGCCCCTCTTCCGGGATCTTTTGGCGCGCACCTGTTCCCACTCGGACGTCGTCCAGGTATGCGGCGCCTTTGCGGACGGCGAATCCGCCGTGTCGGCCTTCCAGAAGTACCGTGACTCCGGAGTTTCGATCCACGTAGCGTTGTTGGACGTGCAGTTAGGCGACGGGATGAACGGTATCAAGACGGCGTTCCAACTCCGGGCCCTCCAGCCCGATCTGGGCATCCTTTTTTTAAGCAACCACCGACTTCCCAGCCTGCTCGCCCCGCTCGAGCTCTTTGATCGCCGGGGCTACTCCTACTTGTTAAAGACGAGCGTCACCGACTTTGATGCCTTACAGCGGGCGATTGTCGGGAGCGCCGAGGGCGCCGTCGTGATCGACAAGGAGATCCTCGCCACCGGCCAAGAGCCTAGCGGCAGCCTCGCTCAGCTCACCGACAGACAGCGCGAGATTCTCGACTTGGTGGTCCAAGGATACTCAAATGCGGCGATCGCACAGGAGTTGTTTGTCTCGACGCGCACGGTCGACAACCACTTGTCGCGCATCTATCAAACGCTGGGTTTGGAGCACTCGGATCTCACCCAGCCGCGCGTCCAAGCGGTCGTGCGGTACTTATCGGAGCGTTTTCCCATTGATCTTGGACACTTCTCGGATCATTAGAAGCGGCCAGCGCGTGGTCTGTACCACCGTACGGCTGCACCGAATCCCCATCGCCACGATGTTGCTCTGCCTGCTCCTATTGGTCGGCCTCTGTGCCCACGCACATGCAAGCGATCCTATGTCCAAGCAGGGCCGGCTCCCAACTGGTAAAGAGGTGCTCCTCTCCGAGGGTATCACCCGTCTCTCGGGCGACTGGGAGTTCTACTGGGAACACCTGTATGATCCAGAGGACTTCGTTTCAGCCACGCCGCCCCTCCCTGACGCACATGTGCGCGTGCCTGGCGGTTGGAATGCCGTCCAATTGCAAGGGCAAACCCTGCCGGGATACGGGTATGCCACCTACCGATTAGAATTCGACGTCGACCTCCTGCACGAGCCACTCGCCCTATACATTCCTTACCAACAGACGGCGTACCGCATGTGGATCAACGGCGAGCTCGTCGCGCAGAACGGAGTGGTCGCCACAGAGCGCGAACGGTATACTCCAGAGTACCGCTCCGTCCTCGCTCGCTTCACCCCCACTTCCCCAAGGGTCGAGCTCGTTGTCCAAATCGCCAACTTTGCCCACCGCGTCGGCGGCATGTGGAACAGCCCCATGATCGGCAAAGCCGCACACGTCGAAACGTGGTTGCTGGTCCGCCTTAGCGTCAAGCTCTTGCTGATCGGTGGCTTCGGGATTATTGCGCTCTACCACTTCTTCCTCTACGGATTGCGACGAGAGACCGCCAAACCGGCGCTCCTTGGATTGTTTGGTCTCTGCATTGCGACTCGTACGATGATCATGGGCGATCACATCCTCGAATCGCTACTCGACATTTCGTGGGAGTGGCAGCTCCGGGTAGAGTACGTGGCGGGCTTTGCGGCGATAGGGGCCGTGACAGAGCTCCTGCGGGCCACGTGGCCCCACGAAGTCTCCCGAACCGTCGTCCAAGCGACACTTCTGGCATGTACAGGACTTGTCTTTATCACCCTCTTCTTTCCGGTGGAGCTCGTCTCACGACTCCTCCCATCAGTCTTAGTCGGACTCTCGATCCTCATCGTTTACTTCATTGGCGCGGCAATCTTGGCCCTCACGCGCAACCGGCCGGGCAGCGCCATCTTTTTCGGTGGCGGGATCATCCTTGTCATCACCGTGGGATTCGACATCCTCTTATACCATCGCCTTACCGAGAGCGTGAACCTCATTCCCTTTGGTTACCTCGCGCTCCTCATGTCCCAAGCGCTCATACAAGCTCAAGAGTTTGCGCAGGCGCTTAGAAATGAAGCCGCTCTCGTCAAGGCTCTGAAGGCCTCCCGTCGTCTGCTCTCACGAGCGGACGAGAAGGAGCGCCGCGAGGTCTCCGAGTTTTTACACAGTCACGTACAGACTCGACTCAACCTGATCATGCACAAGCTCCGACTTGCCGGTGAAACGCTTAAGCAGGGAGGCGAGCCACCGGGGAGGTGCCTTGACGATATCTACGATGAAATCAACGAGGTGCGCGAGAACGATATTCGTCGGGCCAGTCACCTGTTGCATCCGTCCGTGGTCGACATCGGACTCCTTCCTGCCGTACGTTCCTTGGCAAGTCAGTTTGCCGATGCCTTCCAAATCTCGGTCAACGCCGCCCCCGAGGTGACTCAGCTGGACCGATTGGACCTTGTAGCGGATACAAGGACGGCTCCTCGGATTCCACCATCCCTGCGCCTGTGCGCCTACCGCATCGTTGAGGAGTGTCTCGGCAACATTCGTAAGCATGCCCAGGCTCGCCTCGTAGTCATCGACATCGGTATAGAGTCCACGAGAGCGCTTCGTCTAAGTGTCAGCGATGACGGCAAGGGTTTTGAACCGCCCGCGTCCGATCCATCCGCAACAGTGGCAGGGTTGGGCCTGCGGATGATGGAGGCCCGCGCCGCGGAGGCGGGCGGAACCTTGACGTTGCGCTCCACCCCCGGGCAAGGGACGACCGTCACCCTGATTCTCCCTCTTGGGGAACGCCCCTCCAAGGTGTTGCAACCGAAGGGAACGAATCCTGATAAAGACGTATGCGAATCAACGCAAAAAAGGTGGCTCATCTAAAAATGACACGTGATTTGACCGACAAGGTGGCCGTCGTCATCGGCGGTAGCAGTGGAATGGGTAGGGCGAGCGCCTTGGCCTTCGCACAAGCCGGAGCGCGCGTGGTCCTCTCCGCGCGGCGCCAGGAGCGCCTCGACGAAGCAGCACGAGAGATCGCGGCGCAAGGCGGAACGGCGATCGCCCACGCGGCGGACACCCAAAAGCCCGAAGACGTGGAGCGTCTGGTGGAGAAGGTGCGCGCAGAGTTAGGCCGAATCGATATCCTGCTTTACGCCACAGGCACAAACGTCCCACGCCGAGCGATTGATCAGCTCTCCTTCGCGGATTGGAGCTCTGTCTTAGCGACCAACCTCACGGGGGCGTTCGTCGCCACGCAGGCTGTCCTGCCCACCATGCTTGAGCAAGGCGAGGGCCTGATCATCTACCTTTCGACCGGCGCTGCCAAACAAGCCGATGTCTCAGGCGTCTCGTATCAGGCTTCAAAGAGGGGCCTCGACGGATTGGCACAAGGGGTGATGAAAGAGGTGAAAGGGAAGGGTGTCATCCGTACCACCGTGATCTATCCCGGGCTGTGTGATACGGAGATGCTCTTGAAGCGTCCCACACCGACGCCTCCCGAAATCGTCGCGAAGGCGCTCTTGCCGGAGGATGTCGCCGAAGCGTCGCTCTTTGTGGCCTCGCTCCCGCCGCGCGTACATATCCCGGAGCTCTCAGTCTATCCGGCTGAGATCTAACGTTCGTCGACGGGCGTTGAACGATTGGAACCTCTGGGGTCGAGCGATCATCGAGCGATCGTCCCGCCCAACGATCCATCGTCAACGCCCCGCGATCGCTAGTCCAAGACGAATCCGTGCGAACGCAAGAAGTCGGCCAAATCTCGGCGCAGGTAATTCCCTCTTGCCATGCGCCGCGCCGTATGCTCGATCCAACCGTAGTGGTCGGTGTCATCTTCGGGAGCGGGGGTGACGTCGTCCACCACCACGCGCCGTCCCTCGTAGATCGACGTTTTGGCCATGCGTTCATCGTACTCCATGGCCGCCTCTTCCAGACTCTCGGCACTGTACCGCTCACGATGCCAAATCGCCCGCTGGGGTAGCCGCGGTTTTACCTCGTTGCGGTCGGCCGGATAACCAACGGCGAGCCCGATCGTGGCAAAGACGCCTTTCGGAAGACCGAGATACTCAGCGACGTCACGCGGACGATTGCGGATTGCTCCAACCATGCAGCACCCCAGGCCTAAACTCTCCGCCGCCAATGCCGCGTTTTGGCAGGCTATGGCACTGTCGATCACCGAGACGAGCAACAATTCGAGGTAGTCCGAACCGAATGGATACCCCTGCCGATTAGTCACCCACTTGTGCCGATAGACGTCGGCGCAAAAGGCTAGAAACAAAGGCGCCTCTTCGATGAACGCCTGATCGTCACAGAGTTTGCGCATGTGCTGCTTACGCTCGGGATCGACGACCTCTACAACGCTCCACGATTGGAAGTTGGAGGATGTAGATCCACTCTGTGCAGCGGCGACGAGCACCGAAGTGAGCCCTGCGGGCATTGGACGGCCGGAGTCAAAGGATCGCACCGACGAATGGCGCGCCATTTGATCGATCACACTGGAGCGTAATGCGTCATCCACACGGATGCCGTCAACCGCGAACCGGTCCGCCTCGTGTGTCTGACGCGTCTCCTCTAAACCACTCTTCTTTTGCTCTTGCAACACGGATCCCCCTCTACGTCATGCGCTCCGGACGTAGGACTTTGCGCATAAAAATCGTCACGTGTCCGCGCCCCAAGTCCTTGCGCCCGATCTCTTGGTAGCCCCTCCGCTGATACATCGGGCCAAGCCACGGGTGGCGATCGGCAATCCCTAGAGTGACTGCCGGCGCCTTGAGCGTATCCCGGACCATCTGCTCTTCGCACCACCCGATCATCTGACTGCCGATTCCCCGTTGTTTCACGTCCGGCTCCGTTGCAAACCACCAGATGTGCGGCACGTTGGTGGGGCCCGGCTGCGGCCCCCACGGCATGCGCAGGGTAACGGTGGAGAGGAGCCGGCCTTCCTCTTCCATGACGAAGCACATGTGCTCGCTTATGTTGTTCTCAACGAGCTCCACATCCGCATGAGCTGCCGCATAATTGATCCCTAAGTCCCGAATGGGCTGGTAGGCGCGCAGGGTGAGATCGAGCAATGCGGCTGCGTCCTTTAGCGTCGCCTGGCGAAATTGCGGCATCTTAACTCCACTCCAATCCGACAAATGCTATCCGGTCCCCTTGATCGACCGGGGGATTGCGACGACGTGCAATGATGTACACATCCTGCTCGGCGCGCACCTCCTGCAGCGTCCCCATCATGTCGACGATGCGACAGATCAACTCCCCCTGCGGCACGACGGAGCCTGGCGGAGCCGTATCGACACAAAGACCGCCTCGGTCCGCGTAGAGGAACCGGCGACGTGTAATGGTAGGCGGATCGGTCACAGGAGACGCCTCGGGCTCTTCAGGCCACATTGATAGCGCGTGCAGCACGGCCAGCAGACCGCGCTCCGTCCACGCGACCATCTCAGGATCGATCTCTCCCCCGTTCCCCACCTCGATCATAAAGGCAGGAATGCCGTGCAGCATCCCCTGCACGTCCAAAAAGCCCTTCGTGTTCCCCGGCAGCTCACTCAAGGACCCACCGAAGTCCACACGGCAGTGCACCGTTGCGCCAAAGGCACGGGCCAACCGCTCCGCCTCGTCACACACCTCGGGGCTTGAGTCCGGGAGTCGCTTAAAGACGGTGTACGGCTCGGCTTGATAATGCGAACCGAGAGTGTGGCAGTCAATGAGATGAGTCGCATGGGCCCGGATGTGTCCAAACAGAGTAGCGGCCATCCGTTGTGAGAGGGTGCCGTGGGGATCACCGGGAAACTGCATGTCCAAATCGAGCCCATCTTGCGGAGTGTTCTTCTGCCGCGCCTGAAACGCCAACGGATTCGAGATGGGCGTGGCCACAATGCGGCCCGTCAGGCGCTGCGGATCCAAGCCGGGCACCAGACTGCGAATCGCCATCGGACCGTTTAGCTCATCGCCATGGACGGCTCCGTTGAGCCATAGCGTGGGCCCCGGTCGCGCTCCATTCACCAAGAAGACCGGGATCGAGACCACACCGCCGTGGGACATTTCGGCGATCGGCAAGTACCCGGAGACGAACTCCCCGCGCGCGGCGCTCAGGTGCCCCAGAGTAAAGTGAGTGTCACTCACGTTGCGTCGACCTCCTCGTCGTGTAGCCATCCGGATGAGTCGGCCTGGGCGAGCACGCGTTCAACGGTCTCCTGAGCAGAGCCGATGTAGGTAGTCGGATCGAGCAGCGCATCCAACGCCTCAGCTGAGAGCGCCTCGCGTACTTGAGGATTTTCGAGCAATACATCGCGCAAGGAGCGACCTTCGTCAACACTCTTCATCGAGAGTTCATACACGAGCTCGTGCCCCGTCTGCTTCCCTAGCTGCTCACCCAACGCAAACATGACGCGCTCGGACAAAAGCAGCCCTCCTAAGAGGTGGAGGTTTCTCAGCATGTTCTTGGGCTTGACGACGAGCCCCTTGAGGATAGCCTGCGCCGTCGCCATCTGCGACGAAAGGTAGATGCACGTCTCAGGCAGGGCGATCCACTCGGCCCTCCAGGCCATGGCGTCCCGCTCGTGCTCCACCACCAGTGCTTCGTGAATGAGAGCGACGTTGTGTCGGATCGGCTTGGTCAGACTGGCGAGCCCTTCGCACGCGGCCGGATTCCGCTTGTGAGGCATCGTCGAGGAGCCGATCTTCCCTTCGCTAAACGGCTCTTCCACTTCGTCGATCTCCTGGCGCATCAAATTGTAAAACTCATTGCCCAACTTGCCCAATGTGGCACTGATCATGCCCAGGATACCAACGTACTCAGCCAAGCGATCCCGGGACGAATGCCAGCAAATCTCGGGACTCCCGAGCCCCAAGTGGTTGAGGGTCGCCTTCTCGACCTCTGGACCAAGAGGGCCAAACGAGGCGTACGTCCCGACGCCTCCGCCCATCACGCCGACGAACACCCGGGAGGAGGCCTCCTCCAAACGATCGAGGTGTCTCACGACCTCGGCCAAATAGACAGCGATTTTGAAACCGAACGTTGTGGGCAGCGCCTGCTGTCCGTGTGAGCGCCCGGCCATCGGCGTCCCCTTGTGCTCATCAGCCAGGTGGGCCAACTCACGGGCGACCCCGCGTAACTCGCGCTGGATAATCACGTGGGCCTCTTTGAGTTGGAGCACCGTCCCCGTGTCGACGATGTCTTGGGTCGTCGCCCCATAATGGACGTACTCACCGTGCTTTGGACCACATAAGCTCTGCAACGCTCGAAGCGTCGGCATGAGCGAGTGCTTCACTCGCAGGACCTCCGCGGCGATCGCCTCAACGTCCAGTAACTCGACTCGAGCCTTTTCAGCAATCGTGCGAGCCGCTTCGGCGGGTATCAAGCCGAGCTCCGCTTCCGCGAGCGCCAGCGCCGCCTCGACGTCCAGATGTTTCTGCAATCGATTCTCGTCCGACCAGACGGCTCGCATCTCCGCCGTGCCGAAAAGATTTCCCAACATCACCATGTCAATTGGATGGGATGGCATCATCAAACCTCCTTGGTGGTCGCACCTTCGGCGTGTTTCATTACGCGCTTAGAGGAGCGCCGTCAGCCGTTGTATATCCGGGAGCTCCTCCAGCACGGAGATGACCGTGGGGATCTCCGTGACCCGGGAGCCCAGACCCACCGTCGCGTCCCGAAACTTCTCCATCTGCTCCGTCAGGGTTAGCGCCGCCCCTGGCGCCCCTCGCGGTCGATCGACTCGCCGCGAGAAGCGGCGTCCACTCCTTGTCTCTACACTCACCACAGTAAAGCGTCCAGGGGGCGCAGCCTCCGGACTCGGCTCGATCGATTCGTCGTAACGACGCTCGACTCGGTGCATGAGTCTTTCGACCTCGGACTCGATCACTCCGGCGCCGAAGCTCTCCAGGGAGAGCTCTCGGCCGGCGAGCGCCAGCGCCACCACGTACTCGGCGCTAAATCGGCCTTCGACCCGATTCTTTGGGCGTCGAATACTGAGCGCCGCATCACCGCCCGGTGGAAAGGTGACCGCAACGCGTTCGATCTCTTCCGGCAGGAGGTCGCCTTGTGACCGCAGCTCCAGTGCCGCTTCAGCCGCATGGTACGCTGCCGAACAGCATGGGTACCGTTTGAACCAGAGTCCGGGATCGGCGATCTGCCACGGAGCTCCCCACCCCTGGGTCAGCAGACTCGGTCGAGTCGTCTCATCACCGTACACAGCCAAAAACCCGGTCTCGCCGTCGAGGGCCGTAGGGCTCCCTTCCAAGCCGACCTCGGCCCACTGTGCGGCGACGAGTCCGGCCCTGGCGGCGAGACCTGCATGCAATGCTTTTACCTGAGTCCCAAAGTGAGCCCGCAGCCCGGCCGACTGAGTGAGGGCAAGCCCCAGAGCCTGAGCCACCCGGGGCGGGTCGAATTCACACAAATACGCACAGGCGATCGCTGCGGCCGGCGCTCCCAGAGTCGCTGTGCTGTGCCAACCGCGCTCGTAATGCCGCGGGCCAAGCGCCAACGCCAGGCGGCACATCGCCTCCACGCCCACGGCGTAGGCCGAGAGAAACCGCTGGGGACTCGAGCGGCGCGTCTCCGCCAATGCCAGCAACGCTGGAAGTACCACAGCGCTCGGGTGACCCCGGGAGCTGACGTGCACGTCATCGTAGTCGAGCGCGTGGCCCATGGTCCCGTTGATGAGCGCAGCGTCTGTCGCCGACGTACGTCCACCAGCGATCACCTTGGCCCCCGTCTCACTTGGGACAACCAGCTGAGTCAGCCGACTAATCCCTGGGTCGTTGCGACCCGCGAGCGCCGCAGAGAGCCAGTCCAACAAGCCGGCGCGCGTCGCCCTAAGCACCTTGGGATCATCCATGGGATTGCCGGCGACGACGAGGTGCGCTACTTGCTCCGTAAGCGTCACGTCATTCTCCCTCACTTCGGCCGCGAACTCGGCGCCCACGCGAGCACGGTCGACCGGGCCCGCGTCCTCACGACGGATTGGCTGGCCAAAAGTCTTTCACCGTCTCCAGTGCAGGCTCGATCCGCAGCTCACCGGAGGGGACTAAGATTCGACACGACAGCGCTTTGCGCCCGTTCACACGTACGAGACAACTGCCGCAGAAACCCCGTTTGCACGCATGATCATAAAAAGCGAGTGAACCGTCCAACTCGTCGGCGATGTAGCGCATACAATCCAGGACCGTCATACCGTCACGGTACGGGAGAGTGTAGGTCTGCATGCGGTATCCGCGCTCGCCGACATCTTTGCGAGCGATACGGCAGGTGATGCTCGTACGGCCCCCCGGGCCTCCGTCCCCGGCGTGATCGCCGCGTGGCAGCGCCACCAGCTCCTCCGCCTCTCCCGGTCGCGGCGAATGTACGACGAGACTGCAAGCCCACTCTGAGCTATTCTCGGGGAAATCGAGGCGCAGATGCGCCCCCCGGCTCTCCTCGCGCGCGAGCGCAGCCCGTGCAACGAGAATGCCCGTATCAATAAGGTTGCGCAACTCCAGGGCCCTACCCAGGTCTCGGTTGTACCTCACGTCGGACGAACGTGTGCCGACGCGCTCATCCACTTCGACACGAAGCCGGCGAAGCTCATCGAGGGCCGTGGACAACGCAGCGGCCGTTCGCGTCGCTCCCACGTTTCGCTGCATCAATTGCTGTACCGCTTTCCAATACACCTGCGGGTTCTCACCCTTCCCCGCCCGGCCCGTAAGTCCCTGGAAAGGCGCCATCACGGCCTCAATCGTAGAGGCTCTTGGCGATTCCCCGTTCGGCAGAGGCCAACGTGCAGCGTGAGCAGCGGCTTCTTTCCCGGCGATCGCACCGAACACTTGGTTCTCGGAGAGCGCATTGCCGGCCAGACGGTTGGCCCCGTGGATTCCGCCCGCGCATTCGCCGGCGGCGAATAGCCCCGGGATGCTGGTGGCCGTACGCGCATCGATCCGGAGGCCGCCCATAAAGTAGTGCGCACCGGGCGCCACCTCGAGCCGGTCAGCCTCTTTGGGCAGGCCCACATCGTTGAGGAGCCGCTGCTGCATCTGCGGCATTTCGCCGGCGTCGATACCCTGTGTGCTGATAAAGAGCCCGCCCCGCTCCGTTCCGTTGCCGGCAGCTAGCTCCTGTGCCATCACGCGGCACATCACATCGCGGGTAGCGTCCTTGAGCGGCCCGGTGTCGTACCGATCCCAAAAATCCTCGCCGTTGTTGTTGAGCAACCGGGCCCCTTTGGGAATGAGAATCCCTGAGTTGAACATGAGGCCACGCGTCCCAGGCGGGTCGACCAATACCGTAGGATAGTGCTGGACAAACTCCATGTCGACGAGCTCCGCTCCGGCTCGGTAGGCCATGCCGTACCCGTCTCCCGTCGCTTCGAAGGGATTGGTGTTTAACTCGTAACATTGGCTCCCGCCGCCCGTCGCCAAAATGACGCTGGGCGCCTGATAAATGCGAAGATCGCCGGTCGACATGTCGAGCGCCAAAACACCCCAAAGCACGCCGTCTTGGAGAATGAGATCGATGCACATCACAAAGGGATGTACAGGAATCTCCATCCGACGTACGGCCTTGAGCAGGGCGCGAACCACCTCCCGCCCCACCGAGTTGCCGATGTGCACGGCTCGAGCGTAGGTGTGGCCAGCCAGCCAACCTAGGTCCAAGCGAGGATCATCCTTGGCGACCGTGTCGAATTTGACGCCCAAACCTTGTAGGTAACGGACTGCGTCGTACGCTTGCTCCGCCAAGACACGCACGAGCGCGGCGTCGGAGATTCGCTCTCCCGAACGCATGATATCCTCAGCGAATACCTCTGCAGAGTCCCCGGGAGTCGGATCCGGCAAGATGGTGCAGAACGAATAGTGAGCCGACAGCGTCCCTCCGGATCGGGATGGTTCGGCCTTGGTCACGATCGCAACGTTGGCTCCCGCTTCTTTGGCGGCGAGGGCGGCGCGCAATCCTCCCCCGCCGCTGCCGATCACGACCGTGTCGTACCGCTGTACTTCGACGTTCAAGGTGCTCCCTCCCCACGCCAAATTGATGATGCTATACTACGCCATCGTCCGACGGGGAGCGCTCAAAGAGGCTCCCCCACCTCCGGAACTCCCCGGTTTGAAAGCCCGCGCGCTGCATCGCAGCCCAAATGAGCGCCTGATTCGATGAGATCACCGGGAGCTGCAGCTCAGCTTCGAGTGGCGCAATGTGGTGCAACGTCGGTAGGTTGGTGCAGCTGATAAAGAGCGCGTCGGCGCGGTGATGTGCGACAAGGTGGCGCGCCCGATCGGTCAGGCTGCTCCCTGCAATCTGATCGATGTGTTGGGAGAACCCCATACTTGCACTGCTGACCACTTCGAGTTGGTATTCGTGCAAATAGCTCGTCAGGCGCTCCGTCAACCACTCTCGATAGGGCGTAAGCACCACCACCCGCCGAGCCTCCGTCGCCTTGAGCGCATTGACAACCGCTGCGCCGGCCGTCAGTGTCGGGACGTCGCTCAGACGCGCCAACTCCTGACCCAACTCCACAGCGTTGTGCCGCCCTCTAAAAAAGGTTGCGGCCGTACACGCAAAGGCGAGCAACGAGAGGCCGAGCGTCTGCAGCGACGCGGCCGCCCGCTGGAGATCGTCACGCATCTGTGTGAGGCCGGTTTCGGTATCGCCGGTCCCATCCAAACGAGCGAAGTGCCATGAGAGGCCCGCAGGCGTCATCTGATACACCTCGGGCTCCAACGTCGCGTTTCGCCGTGGAATCAACAACCCGATGCGACCCTTAAACCCTGTCGGCAACGTCAACACTCCCTGCACCGTGGTGCCGTCCTGTACATGCAGATCGCCTCTGCGAGTCCCTATACCGCTCTCTGTGGCGCCTCACGCCGTGAGCCCTTAGTGAGTCGGCGCACCAACGGAGGGAGGATCGATGCCAAGATTCCCAGCGTAAGCAGCGTACCGGAGATGGGGCGTGTGAAGAAACTCCACAAGTCGCCGTGAAACATGAGCGTCGACTGAAAGAACGAGTTCTCCAAGATAGGACCCAAAATGAGGCCCAACGCAATCGGAGACGGCTCCATGCCCGCTCTGCGCAGCACGTACCCCAAGACGCCAAAGATGCAGAGGACCACGACGTCAAAGAGCGAGTTGTTCACCGAGTAGACGCCGAGAAAGCACAACATCATCACGGCAGGCATCAAAAACCTGGCCGGAATGGACGCCACTTGGACAAAGACTCCGACGAGCGGCAGGTTGAGCAAGAGGAGAAAGAAGTTGCCCAGATATAAGCTGACAATGAGGCCCCAAAAGACTGTTGGATGTTGCGACATCATCAGCGGGCCCGGCGTGATCCCCTGAATCATGAGTGCGCTGAGCATAACGGCAGGCAACGGCGAGAACGGCACGCCCAGCGAGAGAAGCGGTACGAGCGCCCCCATGCTGGCGCCATTGTTGGCCGCCTCAGGGCCCGCGATCCCTTCGACGGCCCCTTGGCCAAACTCCTCGGGATGTTTGGAGAGACGCTTCTCAAGGGAGTACGACGAGTAGGTGCTAATGATGGAGGCCGGTCCTGGAATGAGCCCCAAGAGGAAACCCAGCAGACCGCCCCGTACGACCGGTGGCCAACTCCGTTTGACCTCCTCGCGACTGGGCATCAGCTCTCTGAGGGCAAAGGCCGGCACACGCTGAACCGACTCCCGATTGTCGAGCGCCGCCAGTACTTCGCCGAGGCCGTAGAGCCCGATGATTACGGGAATAAAGTCGATCCCGTCGATGAGTGCCGGGGCTCCGAACGTCAGGCGCAGCGACCCGCTCATGGCGTCGATTCCTACCAGCGAGAGCAAGACCCCGATCCCGGCCATGAGGTAGCTGCGAATCACTGACGTGTCGGTCAGACGGGAGAGGATCAAGAGTCCTGCAAGCACAATGGCGAAATACTCCGGTGGTCCAAAGCGCAGAGCAGTCTGGGCCAGCACCGGCGCGAGAAACATAAGAAGGACGAGCGCCCCTGTCCCTGCCAGAAAGGAAGCGGCAGCAGTGATCGCGAGGGCTACGCCGCCTCGCCCCTTTTTGGCCAAGGGGTATCCGTCCAAACAGGTAACAACAGAGGCCGCTTCACCGGGTACGTTCACGAGAATCGACGTGATCGAACCGCCGTACATACCACCGTAATAAATGCCTGCCAGCATGATGATGGCGCCGGCTGGATCCATGTAATAGCTCAGTGGGAGCAGGACCGCGATGGCGCCCACGGGTCCGATACCAGGAAGCACACCGACAACCTGACCGACGAGGACGCCTAAGAAACACAGAATTAGATTCTGCATTGAAAACGCCGTCTCGATCCCTGCTAAAAACCCTTCAAAACCCGTCACCGTTTAAAAACCGCCTTTTAAGCCCTGGTTTCACCGACCATGCCAAAACGGCGTCGGCAACGGCACAGCCAACCATTCTCCAAAGATGATCGTTGTAGCGAGGGCGATGGAGATCGCCATGACACCCAATTTCCAAAGAGTGCGCACGCCCATCAGGTACCCCGACGCGGCGAGCGTCGCAGTTGCGGCAACGACGTGTCCAGCCAACGTCGCCAGCGCGGGGTAGAGAAAGAAGACGCCAGACATTAACCAAACGTGCGCCCAATGAGACGATCCGGTCTGGTCAACAGCCTGGTCACCGGATTCATCCGGGCCCTCCCCCGAAGACGAGTCCGAGGAAGAGGGGGCTTCTACGGTGCGCACGAAGCGCGCCCGTAGAAGCTGACCACACACCAAGAAGCTCAGGAACACGACCAAGACTCCAAACACCTTGGGAAAGAAGCCGGCCCGTATAAGGCTAACCGTACCGAAGGGCAGCTCCTGCGCCTGCCACAGGGTCAGTACTCCGACCCCTAAAAAGATAAGCGCCACAGCAAACCGAGCGCGGTATGCAGCGCTTCCCGGCTCCATCGTTAGATCCTACCGATCTGTTGGTAAAGCTCACGTGTCACTTCATACCACTCCAAAAGCTCTGCACGAGCGTCAGCGCTGTTCTTGTATCCCAGCTGATAACCGGCGGCCGACGTGGCGTCGCGGAACTTCTCGCTCTCGTACACTTTACGTGTCAACTCGTCGATTTCGGCCACAACCTCGTCCGGCACATTGTTTGGGATGACGATAAAGTGGCCGGCGCCACCGCCCACCTGAATCCCTTGCTCGTAGCTGCTGGGAATGTCCGGCATCAAGTCGACTCGCTGCTCACTCAACACCGCCAGGGCACGCAGCAGTCCGTTCTCGCCCACTTGCCCCCGTACTTCCGGAACGTTCATAAGGGCCGAGTTGACGTGGCCGCCCATGACGGCCGTGAGGAGCGGTCCACTTCCTTGGAAGGGGATGTTGGTCAATTGGGCCTCGGTCCGGTTTTGCAACAACAGCGCGAGGAGCGTCACGACCGTTCCCTCACCGGGGTTTCCGATGGTAATCCGGCCGGGGCTCTCATCAGCCGCAGCGAGATACTCCTCTAGGCTCTGATACGGCGAGTTTTTGGGTACGACCAGAGCCGTCACCATCTCGCCTACCTTGTTGACTACCGTAAAGTCGTCCATGTCGTACTGTGCCTGTACGATGTGCAGTGTGGACGAGAGGTGTCCGGTGGAGCCCCAAAGCCACGTGTAACCATCCGGGCGCGAGCGCACGACCTCGTAGTTGGCGATCGTGCCGGAGCCGCCACCCCGGTTGACGACTTGAATCGGTTGAGAGATGATGCCCTGAGCCGCATCAGCAAACGCACGTGCCAAAATGTCGGAGACGCCGCCCGCCGGGAAAGGCACGATAAGCGTGATCGGTTTACTTGGATACGAGCCGGTCTGTGCAAACGCCCCTACCGCGAGCGAAACCACAAGCACCGCCGCCATCAAGGCGACGCGAAACGTTTTCAACATACGCACTGCTCATTCCCCCTAAATATGTGATGCCGATGGATCCACATAAAACCACACATACAAAAAACACACTGTGGTTATCACATTGCTCAAACGCTTCCAACTCCACGCCCTAGGAGTCCAGCATCACCTCCACCACATACGGCTCCAGCGCCGCCATGCCCCGCTCGAGGGCCGGCGCCAGCTCTCCTGCGGCGCTCACCCGCTCCCCTTTCACCCCGAAAGCGGCTGCCAACTGCAACATGTCGGCCGGTGCGTCGATGTCCAAGCTCGTAGGGTACGGAGGGTTGGAGGCGTCAATCCACGGACCTCCAAGCGAAGCAAGGCCTTGCTTGAGGACGTGGTACGAACGATTGTTGACAACCACAAACAGGAGTCTGGCACCCGCTCGTACCGCGCTGTAAAACGCCTGAGGGTAGTAGAGCAAGGTCCCATCGCCCACCAAACTCACGACACGCCGCTCAGGATCTGCCAGGGCCACCCCGATCGCCTGCGACATTCCGTGACCGAGCCCCCCGCCCTTCCCTGCCAAATACTGATCGGGACGCCAGAGGGGAAGGTGGTCGAGGAACGGGCCGGTGTTGGAGACTGATTCGTTGACGATGGTGAATCGGCCGTCCTGTGGTAAGAGGCGTGCCAGTTCCAAGGCCACATCCGCCACGCGTGGCTCCTCGTGGGCTTGGGGTGGAGTCGCCTCATGTCGAATGCGTGCCCGCCTTTGTTTGGAGCGCTCAATCGCCGTCCGACCTCTCGACTCCATCCGTTTTTGCCCGGGCCTCGGGCGCAACGCCGCTAAAGCGTCGCCCAACGCTTTGAGACTCGCTTTTGGCTCTCCCCACGCGCCGACGGGCCCCGAGTAATTCTTACCAATCTCACGGGGATTGTGGTGGAGGTAGACGACGCTGGTCGCTGCCGAGACGATGGGGCCTCCGTCATCGTAAAAAGGAAAGGCCGCCTGACTGTCGACACCGGCAAAAAAGATCAGGTCGCGGCCCGCAAGCGCCTCTCGCTGCCTGCCGGGAACCAAAGGTAGGTACCCACTGAAGAGCTCGTGACGATTGTCGAAATTTTGGCGTGTCGGCAACGCTTCGCTGACCACTTCGACACCCGCCAACTCGGCCACCCTGGCCAGTTCGTCCAGTGCATCGGCGTTGCCGATGCCGTCCCCCGCGACGATGAGGGGGTTCTCCGCCTCCAGCAGCAGTGTGGCAATCTCGTGTAGGGCAGCGTCCGGCGCGCAGAAGTCCGATGCGATGGGCACCGGCATCTGTAGGGGCGGCGCAGCGGCCAGCATCACGTCGTAAGGGAGACTGAGAACGACAACGCCGGTGGGCGGCGTCACCGCCACGCCGAAGGCGCGCTGTAACACCGTGGGCCACTCGCGCACGTGCCGCACTTCATGCGACCACTTTGACATCGAACGCACCTGACCGGCTGAGTCCCCGCTCAAAATGGGCTCCGCGATAAGAAGATCGGAGTGGTGCTGACCGGCGATCACAACTAACGGGATTCCGGCACGGTGGGCGTTAAAGATGTTTCCCATACCATTGGCCAGACCCGGTGTCACGTGTAATAAGACCACCCCAGGCCGCCCCGACTGGCGGGCATACCCCATGGCCATCCCCACGGCCACCGCTTCGTGAAGGGCTGTGACGTAATTGACGTACGGGTGGTGCGTACACCCGTCAATGATCGGCAGCTCCGTCGTTCCAGGATTGCCAAAGAGGTACGGAATCCGCAACTCTTTCATCAAATCCAACAGCAAATCGCGACCTATGCGCGCCACTCGATGCGACCCCTAAGACTCCGACATCCCGATTAAACGGATGGGATATTGAGCATTTGATGAACTTACGATACCAAATCCACTTGGTGGTTTCAACATTACGAGGAGCAATTAGAGGAACTTCAAAATCATACCATTACACAAAAAAACGAGGCGCCACATTTCAGACGCCCCGTTGACCGCTTAGACTCTTGATACGGTTAAAAGTGTATTGCTACCTTAGGCTCGTTACCCACGTACCAGTCGTCGTACCAGTCGCTCTGCAACCAACCCCGTCGACGCATCGACAGGCGACTCCGAGCGCTTGCGGTACATCGAGGAACTGCACACTCGACAGTACAAGTGGTGGTCGAGGTTGGAGGTTCCGCAGTCACGGCATACCTTCATCATTGATCATCTCCTTAATCATTTTCGGTAGTCAGGACACGAAACAACGCATGGCCGATTTGCGAACCATGCGTCTTGGTGTACTCCTACGGGGTTAGCTGACGGGTTCGGACTCCAAGCTGCCCTACTCGGGAACTCCCGAGATTCACCCCATGTAACCTTTGGGTCCCCCGTTACCGGAATGGATTCGGAGATGACTCTCAGCTAGATTATAGCACATGGGCCAACATTTGCAACCCGCAATAGGCGCATTTTCTGTTTTTTCGCACGGCGAGTGTTACGCCCAGAGCTCCACGAGTTCGGGTGCTTCGGCACGAACCAACTCGCGCACGTCGACAGGCTGCCCGGTCCGAGCCGATCGATCTGCGGCCAACGTCACCGCCAACGTACGGACACCGTTCGCGTAATCGGAGAGAATCCCGTCCGCCGAGCCTGATGCAACCGCCCGCACAAACGCTTCATCCTCCGCACCCATCAAGTTGCCGTCACTTTGGAGTTCCTCGGTTCCCTCGGGGGTGATCACCTTCACGGCCCGACCGAGCGTGACGGAGACCGTCATGTTCTCGGCCATGACGTGAATCCCGCGCGCCTCCTCAGGCGTCCCGTGCTTGGAGATGAAGTTGTTGGAGAAGTTGCCGACGGCCCCATTCTCAAAAGTGAGGGTCATCGCATTCACGTCAAAGATGTCGTACTCCGGATTCTCCTTATGGTTGATCCGAGTGGCCGCCGCCGCGTAGACACTCTTTACATCTCCAACGAGGAAGCGAAGCATATCCGTCTCGTGGGTCGCCATCTCGATGAGCTGCCCGCCCGACTTATCCTGCCGATGGTACCACGGCGTTCCCGGAGTACTGCCGAAGCGCATCACCACTGCCATTCCGATGGTCCGCTCCCCGAGGAGCGCACGGGCCTGTTGAATGCCGCTCGAGTACCTCAGTTGGTAACCGACCGAGGTGATCAGTCCGCGCTCCTTAATCTTTGCGTAGACTCGGGCGGCGACCGGCAGGCTCAGCGCTACAGGCTTCTCCACGAGCATCGGCAGTCCGGCGTCGATGACTTCCTCTTCCGGTTCGCCGTGCGCGAACGGGGGAAGACAGATGTAAACCGCATCAAGACGCTCCTGACGCAGCATCTGCCGGTAGTCGTCGTAGGCCGCAGCATCGAGCTTACGCGCTCCGCTCTCGCCCGCCTCTTTCACCCGTTGCTCGATCCGGCCGTTGATCCGTTCTTTCATCGCCTCAACTCGCTCCGTCGTCAGATCGGAGAGCGCAACCACATCGACGTCGGGCATCGAGACGAGGTTGGCAAGGTGCGCTCCAGCAATTCCGCCAGAGCCGATAAAACCGATACGTACGCTCATCGCTTATCCCATCCCTTCTAAACTCGTCACGAGTGGGCCGTCGCAGCGCGGAACAACGCGGTGTACAGGCTCAGCACTTTCTCGGGATCAGGCCCGCGATAAGCACACTCGTTGGAGATAAAACCTGTAAAGCCATCCTCTTTAAGCAGCCGGAAAAGCTCCATGTAGTAACCCGTCTCATCCGGGTTCTCCATTTTATGTGTGTGCACGGAGGTAAAGTAGCGCCCTATGAGATCGTACAGAGGTTTGATGGATCCAGCGCCTTGCGGCAGTGACCACCCCTCCTGAGCTCCGACGCGCCACTGACTGTTGAAGACGAGACCGGCATTGGGACGATTCGCACGCTGGACGGCGTGCAGGGCGAGCTCAGGATCGGTGAAGTGTCCGTGCACTTCGAGAGAGACGATGATCTGAGCGCCGGCCGCATACTCGGCGAGCTCGCCCAACGCGTCGCCAACTTGGTCGAGGATCTTTGTCCGCGCCTGGGGATCGGCCGGTACTCGGTCGCCGAGCACGCGCACGTGATCACACCCCATCCGTTGGGCGTGGTCGATCACCCGGCGCCCCTGGTCGAGGGCGGCCTTTAACTCACGCGAGTCGGAAGAATGAAAGTTGACACAGCTCGTCACGGAGGCGACGATCAGACCGGCGTCGCGCACTTGGCGGGCGACGGACTCGACATGGGCCGGGCTCGCATCGGCCTCGATCCCGTGCGCCTGCTTGAAATCCATCAAAAACTCAATGCCCTCGTGCCCCGTGGCCAGACACATCTCGATGATCTTGGGCACGTCCCAATCCTGACAGGTTTGGTACGTGTTCAGCACCCACTTCATCACCGTCGCCTCCTGACGTTACAAGCAGTTATACCAATCGACGGATGATCTCGTCGCGATCGCCAAATAAGAGGTCGATAATAGGCACCTCGAGGAGTGTGTACGCTCCGGGCGACTGCCTAAACGAGGCCCGGGCGGCCGCCACCATGATCTGGGAGGTGAGCGCCGGGTTGTTGATGCGCATCTCGTAGGTGAAGAGCTGGTTATCCGTCTGTCCGGAGACACCTTTGCGCTCCATAAGGACGCCGTGCCCTTTGTCGATGAGATCCTTGACCCGGGGCGTCTCGATCACGCGAGTATCGTCGTACTTGAAGTACGGATCTTCAAGAATCGTCTCCTTGACGCTCTCAAAGTCGGCACCCTCGTCCAACTCGACGTAGACCATGCGCCGGTGTTGCCCTTGACCGACCGGGGCCGTCAACGAGAGGGCGTCCCGCACGCCTTGGATAGCGCGCACCGCCACCGTATGGCCCATGCTCATCCCTGGACCGAAATTGGTGTAGGTGATGCCTCGCGGGGCCATCGCCTCTAACATCGCGCGCATCATCGAATCCGTTCCGGGATCCCAGCCGGACGAGATGAGTGCAACAGCACCGTTCTCTTTGGCGACAGGATCCAACGAGAGACGCAGGTCCGCAAGATCGCCGTGGATGTCGTAGGAGTCGACCGTGTTTACGCCGCGTTGCAAATACGCCTTGGCTACTTCTGGAATAGAGCGAGTGGGTCCGCACAGCAGCGCAACGTCTACCCCGCCCTCGATCTCTTGGAGATCGCCCACGACAGGAATCTCCGAGGGAATCCCCTCTCTTCGGGAAGGATCTCGCCGAACGATACCGGCGATCTGCATATCCGGCGCTTCAGCCACCGCCTGCAGAGCGTACTTTCCGATGTTGCCATATCCAACGATTGCTACACTTCGTCGTTCGCTCATGGACACCAACCTTCGTGAAAGATTACACGTGTTGGTTCACCATGAGTCGGCCGGAGTCCTAGATTAAATACTCCACTACTATTTCGTATTTTGGTCACCAAATGGCTGGGTCCTCGCAAGGCAAAATGAGGATTTGGCACTTAGGTCGCCTCTATTGCTTCCACATACGTTAAAAATGAAAGATCTGATTGGACCTCGAATGCCGGGTAGGTGAAAACGATCAAACGTCGCAGGAGACGCATACCCGATAGACGAGTCTACTCCGTTTGGGACTCAAAACGTCAATCAAGAGTAATGATTAAACGGTATAAAAGTCGTGCAAAATCATGGCGCGAGCGCCGGGCGATGGCCTCCTTGCCGGCGCATCGCTCATTGGTCCGATACTACGGTTACTTCGTTCGCAGACGCATGGGGTACATCGTTATGGAACGAGTCCCCGGGCCGTCGCTAAAGAGGCTGGTGCGTAGGCAGGGCCCCTTGAGTCCCGAGAAGACCGTCAGCATTGCAAAGAGCATTTTGGCAGGATTGGATGTGATGCACCGGCACGGCTACGTCCACGGAGATCTTCACAGCAAAAACGTCATCGTTCCCAATTTTGAGACGGCAACCGTTAAGATCATCGATTTCCAGCACGCCGTCCGCATACGAAAAAGTGGGAGAGCACGCGCGATTAGGCGCTTGCCGAAACCCCCTCGGGAGCTGGCGCCAGAGTCGCGTCGTCGGTTTATCGACGTACGCTACGACCTTTACAGTGTGGGCTTTATGTGTGCCACCATGTTACTTGGACGTCCGCCGCGTCGCAAGTGGCGCATACGGTCAAGACGCTTCCAGCCTCAAGAGCTGTGGAGCGTGATTCGCAAAGCGACCCATCCACGACCCCGTGAGCGGTACGGCTCAGCCAAGGAGATGATGCAGGCCCTCAACGCCGCTCTCGCTCAAATCAACGAGAGCGCGGCAACGGAGTCGTGATGGTACGCACGAGGGACCACGCCATCTCTAAGCGATCTGCGTGGTCCCTCCCCTTACACAGTCTCCCAAAGGAACCTCTCGTTAGAACTGGTACGAGAGCCCGATCCAGACACGGCGCCCCGGCATCGGGTATCCCTCAGCCTCGCTGAACTCCACGTCCAATAGATTTTCGCCTTGCACCGCCAGCTCCCAACCCGTGCCCAACGGACGGCTCATTTGACCGTTTAGCAGTGTGTACGGGGGCATCTCCCCGCCCGATGACGTCGGACGCGCCCCACGATGGTGCACTGACACATGGGCTCGAAGGGGTCCGTGTGAGTAGTGCAATCCCCCGTTCGCTTCGATTGGCGGGATGAAAGCCAACAGGTCACCGCTTTGGGCGTCGCGAGCATCGAGTCGAGTCACGCCAACCGACGCCTCCCAACCCTCTGAGAGTGGCGCCACTAGCTTGACGGTGAGGCCGCGGGTTCGACTTGCGGCGATGTTGTCCGGTCGCCAAACTCCGCCAGCACCCGGGGCCCACTGAATGAGATTCTCAGTGTACCGATGGAAGACGGCGAGATCTGCACTCGTCCACCCAAAGTCATGGCGAACACCAGCCTCCGTGTTCCAACCGATTTCGGGCTCGAGGTTGGGATTCCCCGATCCGAACCAGTAAAGATCGTCGAACGTGGGCGCTCTAAAGGATCGCCCGGTTGAGAGCCGTATCACGGTAGCATCGGTGAGCTCGGCGCGCAGTCCGATGCTCGGGGAGACGGGCGCTGGGTACGCCGAATGCACGTCGGCCCGCAAGCCCGTCATCAGGGAGAGGCGGTCGTCAAAATCGTGAAGAAGCTGCGCGAAGAGAGCCCCCGAGGCCGCGGAGCGCACGCCCCCGTCGAGGTCGGTGCTTGTCACCCGGTCGGTGCGGGCGGCGAGTCCCCATGAGAGAGTGCCCGCCCTGAGGGTGAGGTCTCGCTGCACCTCACCCCCCAGGGTGACTGTTTGGTGGCGGCTAGCACTGAAGGAGTCGGCATACTCCCGCACGTGACGACGGAGATAAACGTCAGCTTGCAGCTGTCCCATGCTGAGATCGCGAAGGTATGAGAGTTCGCTTCGCAGTTGCAGGTCCCGCTGCCGTGCGTCGACGAGCGGAAAAAGAGTCGATCCCGGGACGCCGCTTTCGGCGTTAAGCAGTGTGATCTGCAACGATCCCTCAGAGATCGGGGAGAGCTCTTGGTCCAAGCGGAGTCGTATGTGACGCTCTTGATGGTCACTGTTGGGACGGTGGCCATCGGACTGACTATGCCCACCAGTGAGCGTGTAATAGGTGCGATCCATCACGCCGGAGTTCGTCGCAACCACGCCTACCTCTCCCGCCCCGCTTCGGACGGAGATCTGCGATTCCCGCGACGAGCCCGCCGACGTCGTAATCACGTTGATGACGCCGCCAACGGCGTCCGCCCCGTACAGGGCTGATGCGGGGCTGCTGACAACTTCGATTCTGTCGATCATTGTTACGGGAATGTGAGCCATGTCAAACGCCCCTTGCGGCGCTGCAACGGGGAGCCCGTCGACAAGCACCAAGACCTGCTGCGACGTGGAACCACGCAGACTCACTTGTTGGGCCGCTCCCGGTGAGCCGTACGAGACGACCGAAGCACCGGGCACCAAGCGCAGGGCGTCAGCAAGGTGCCTTGCTCCCGAATCGACGATCTCGTCACGTTCGAGGACATACACGCTGGCAGGAATCTCTTCGACGGCTTGCGGGAGTCGACCGGCGGTAACGACGATTGTGAAGGGACGATCCGGATCTGCATTTGTTAGATTGACCGCACTCCCCGGCACAGCGGCGCCGGCCACCAAACTTGGGATGCCGAGGCACACGGTCATTGCCAAGAGTAGAACTGTTCTCATCACGACGCGTTTGGAACAAATCAAAGTGGAAGCCTCCCAGGTCGTTTTCTTCCACATCTTTGGCGTCCACCAATCCACGAACCCGATGCGCAGCCTGTCCCAGCTTGCCTCATAGATACAGAAACCCCGATCTTCTCGAAGACCGGGGCAATGGTGTCGGGGCGCTGCGCGCGCAAGTCACCAACGTCCCCCCTTTTTCGCGAAGGGTGTACGCCATCTCGTTTGCGGCAGGTCTCCTGGCTTCCGGTGGTTCAGTACGTCCGGCCTTCCCAACACTGCAAGTCAGTGGCCTTGGACGTCGCATCCGGTTACAGTGGCGCGACCGCTCGGGACTCTCACCCGATTCCCTATTCTCCGCACATGGTGCGGCACCGCACGAGGTCAAAATATGGAATTTATCTACTAAGTTGAACGTTTGGTTGCAAAATCCTTCCGTACTTTAGCACTCTTGGAACGACCGCAGGTACGGCACGCCGGTCACGACTCTCCGTTCGTCTCGCGCCTGACCACCGGCGCAACCTCGGTTCCAAAGAGCTCGATGGCGCGCATGATCTTTTTATGCGGAAGCGTGCCGACGCTCAACTGGAGCAAAAAGCGATCATGCTTAAAGATCTCGTACTGAAAGAGTATCTTGTCGATCACTTCTTGCGGACTGCCGACGAAGTTGGCACCGCGCAGCGCTCGTGAGGCCTCAAACTGGGCCCGGGTCAATGGAGGCCAGCCCCGCTCCTTGCCGATCTTGTCCATGGTGAACGCAAACGCCCCGAACGAATCATCGGCCGCCTCCTGGGACGAATCGGCGATGAAACCGTGAGAGTTGATACTGAGGGCAGGAGTTTCGTGGCCGGCCTGAGCGGCCGCGCGCCGGTGAAGCTCCGCAAACGTACTAAAGCGCTCCGGCATTCCGCCAATGATGGCCAACGCCATCGGCAACCCTAGCGCTCCAGCCCGCACCGCCGACTGCGGCGTGCCTCCCACCGCAATCCACACCGGGAGCGGACTCTGCAGGGGCCGTGGATAGACGCCCCTGGCGTTGATCGGGGGCCGATGCCTGCCGGACCACGTCACAACCTCTTTGTCTCGCAACGTCAAGAGGAGCTCCAGTTTCTCAGCGAAAAGTTCATCATACTCCCCGAGGTCGTAACCAAACAGTGGGAATGATTCGATGAACGAGCCGCGCCCTGCCATGATCTCGGCTCTTCCTTCTGAAATCAAATCAAGGGTCGCAAACTGCTGAAAGACACGTACAGGATCTTCAGAGCCGAGAACGGTGACCGCGCTGGTCAAACGGAGTCGCTTCGTACGCTCAGCAGCCGCCGCCAGTAAGACGGTCGGGGCGGAGGAGACGTACTCGGGTCGGTGGTGCTCACCGACGCCAAAGACGTCCAAGCCAACCTGATCGGCCAGCTCAATCTCTTCCAATAGATTCCTTATACGCTCAGCCGGGCTGACGGTTTCCCCCGTCGCCGGATCCGGGGTGGTCTCGACAAAGGTGTACAATCCGAGTTCCATGGTACCACCTGCTTTCTTAAAGAGGTGAACGCGTATTCATTCGCGGTGGATATAAACTCCATTCATTCTTTACCGAATGACCAACAATTGCAAGTCTGGTACTGTTCCCTCTCTGGCGGGGAATGATTACACACCTGCGTGACATGACTCCACATCTGGGAGGAATAACGGCGGTCTTGCCGCCATCGCCAAGCTCGACGCAAATTTGAGCGCAGCGCCCAACGTCTGTAGCAGGCCTTCTGTTTTGGCGCTTTTGCACCTTACTGCTCAAGCACACTCCTCGGCCCCTCTAAGGTGCCAAAACAACGCCGAAACAACGTCGAAACAGCGTCGAAACAGCGGCGAATCCCCGCAAAATCAGCACTGTTCCCTCTCTGGCGGGGAATGATTGCACACCTGCGTGGAATCACTCCACACCAGGGAGGAATAACGGAGCTCTTGCTGTCGTCGCCAAGCTCGACGCAATTTGAGCGCAGCGCCCAACGCCTGTAGCAGGCCTTTTGATCTGGCGCTCTTACACCTTTCGGCTCGAGCCCAATCCCGGCGCCCCCAAGGAGCCAAAACAGCGCCGAATCAACGACGAAACAACGCCGAAACGCTGCAAAATCGGCACTGTTCCCTCTCTGGTGGGGAATGATTGCACACCTGCGTGGAATCACTCCACACCAGGGAGGAATAACGGAGCTCTTGCTGTCGTCGCCAAGCTCGACCCAAATTTGAGCGCAGCGCCCAACGTCTGTAGCAGGCCTTTTGATCTGGCGCTCCTGCACCTTTCGGCTCGAACTCAATCCCGGCGCCCCCAAGGAGCCAAAACAGCGCCGAATCAACGACGAAACAACGCCGAAACGCTGCAAAATCGGCACTGTTCCCTCTCTGGCGGGGAATGATTGCACACCTGCGTGGAATCACTCCACACCAGGGAGGAATAACGGAGCTCTTGCTGTCGTCGCCAAGCTCGACGCAATTTGAGCGCAGCGCCCAACGCCTGTAGCAGGCCTTTTGATCTGGCGCTCTTACACCTTTCGGCTCGAGCCCAATCCCGGCGCCCCCAAGGAGCCAAAACAGCGCCGAATCAACGACGAAACAACGCCGAAACGCTGCAAAATCGGCACTGTTCCCTCTCTGGTGGGGAATGATTGCACACCTGCGTGGAATCACTCCACACCAGGGAGGAATAACGGAGCTCTTGCTGTCGTCGCCAAGCTCGACCCAAATTTGAGCGCAGCGCCCAACGTCTGTAGCAGGCCTTTTGATCTGGCGCTCCTGCACCTTTCAGCTCGAGCTCAATCCCGGCGCCCCCAAGGAGCCAAAACAGCGCCGAATCAACGACGAAACAGCGGCGAATCCCCGCAAAATCAGCACTGTTCCCTCTCTGGCGGGGAATGATTACACACCTGCGTGAAATCACTCCACACCAGGGAGGAATGACGCACGTCTTGCCCCCATCGCCACACTCGACCCAAATTTGAGCGCAGCACTCAAGGTCCGTAGCAGGCCTTTTGATCTGGCGCTCCTGCACCTTTCGGCTCGAGCTCAATCCCGGCGCCCCCAAGGAGCCAAAACAGCGCCGAATCAACGACGAAACAGCGGCGAATCCCCGCAAAATCAGCACTGTTCCCTCTCTGGCGGGGAATGATTACACACCTGCGTGAAATCACTCCACACCAGGGAGGAATGACGGACTTCTTGCTGCCGTCGCCAAGACTGCCAAGACGTACGTAACTTTGAACGGATGACTCACCCAACCCCTTAGAAGGTTCTCGAATCGCCCAATGAAGGCTTTTCATTTGGAGCTCCTGCACCTTTGGGCGCTAGGTCGTAGGGACGCAAGGAAACAAGGACGCGGGGGCGTAGGAAGCAAGGCCCGATGAAGCAAGACGCCAGGTTCCAAGACGATAGGTCGGTCCCACGCCCCGTCCGAAGGAAAACCCTGCCGGTACCTGAAGATTAGTGTGATACTTCCGTTCCTTCTATAATCACTTGTCTAGCTAGATCGATCGTTGCGCTAGATCGATCGTTTGGCCAAACCAATCAATTGAATGGTTTGGCTAAACCAATAGTTCCGCCAACTTTACACACGAGAGGTGTCCATATGGCAGACAAACTTCGCGCCGGCACCGGCCAGACCACGATCACCCCGTTGCTTGGCACCCCCATGCAGAGCGTCTTCAACAATCGTTGCGTAGAACGCATCGATGACGAAATCCATGCCAAAAGCCTCGTGCTCGACAACGGCGAGACCAAGGTTGCAATCGTCAACCTCGACTTGATGGGCATCCCTGACGATGATGTTCGCCGATTGCGCGCCCTCGTCGCCGAGCATACGGACATCCCGCCCCACAACGTCCTCGTCGCCTGCACGCACATGCACTCCGGCCCCGCAATGTTTAATATGGGGGAGAATGAGCGTGATGAGGAGTATTGCCGCTGGATGATCGAACGAGCGGCCGACAGCGTCCGCATTGCCGTCAAACGCTTGCAACCAGCCCGCGTCGGCAGTGGCGTCGGCCGCATGGAGGGCGTAAGCTTCTGCCGTCGCTATCTCATGAAAGACGGGACCGTTGTGATGAACCCCGGGCGATCCAACCCGAACATCGTTCGCCCAGTCGGACCCATCGATCCCGAAGTAGGAGTCTTGTACGTGGAGAGCGACGAAGGCGAACCCGTTGCCACTGTCACGACCTACAGCCTGCACTACGTCGGGACTGACGGCGGAAACGCCATCTCGCGGGACTACTTTGGTCACTTTGCCGACGCCATGAAACGCATCAAGGGAGAGCAGTTTGCCGGGCTCTTACTAAACGGGGCATCCGGTGACATCAACAACAGCGACCTCCAACACACGGAGACCCGCCAAGGTCACGCCAAGGCTAAATGGGTAGCCGAGGCGCTCGCAGGAGAAGTGACACGTGTGATCGGTGGCATCAAGACGACGGCCGACGCCCCCCTCGCATGCGCAACAAAGGAGATTGAGCTGCCACGCAAGCGCATAACGGACGAAGACATCAGGGTATCCGAGCAGATCTTAGCCGGAACCGGTCCCATGGAAGGCGATGGACCTTTTAGTTGGGTCGTAGGTCAGCCAATGCCCGCCAACCGACGGCCCATCTACGCCAAAGAGTCGCTGGAGATGGCCAAGATGCCGTCAAACGTGCAGACTGAAATCCAAGTGATCCGAGTCGGCGATGCGGCCTTCCTTGCCTTTCCTGGAGAGATTTTTGCGGAAATCGGCCTTCGTATAAAGGAGGTCTCGGTTGCGCCACACACATTTGTGACGGGACTCTCCAATGGATACGTCGGGTATGTAGCGCCTGATCGAGCACTCACCGAAGAGGGTGGTTACGAGACTTGGGCCTCCAGGTGGGCGCAGTGCGGTGTCGGCACTGAAGAGATTCTGCGTGCCGGTGCGCTCGAACTAATGGGCCACCTTTTTCAATAGAGCACAACCACCAAAGCGATCACTTGTGTGCCACTCGACAAAACAAAATAGCTCCTTGGTGCGAACACGCACACGGACGTCCGCACCAAGGAGCCTTCGTACAACGATTCCAATTAGTGACCCGAGTAACGACTGGAGCAACGACTCAAGTGAACCACTCAAGTAAACCACTCGAGTTAGCTACTCCAGCTACTCTTCCAGTTGACGAATCGAGTTGACCACTTCGGTTTGCCACTCCGGTTGACCACTCGGGTAACTGCGACAGTTATCTTTAGTCAACCACTCCGCCAATCACTCCTGCTCAGCGAACAAATTCTCGGCTGCTACTTGCAGCTCACGGAGCGCCTGCTCCACGCTCTTGTCACCCGTCAGTACCGGTGCGATGATGCTCCCGCTTGCCGAGGCAAGATCACGGTAAACGGGGGTGATGTAGTTCGTGGTGCTGGCCGGGTTCTGAATCGCGTCGCTGGCCGCGATAAGGTACTCAGGAACCACGTCAAGCGTAGCCGCGAAGCTCTGCCAGGACGAGATGCGCGCCGGTGTCCGCCCAGTGCGACGCATGAAATCGTTCACCTGCTCCTCGCTCGTCAAGAACGACAACCAACGCCAGGCTTCGTCGGGATGCTCCGTCATGGCGCTCATTTGGAAACCGTTCATGATCACCATCGTGCCGTTGTTGTCGGGGCCTTTCGGAAGCTCTGCGACATCCCAATTAAACCGAGCGCCAACCTCGCGCGCCATCAACCCAAAGTACGACGGACCACTATCCGTAGTGAAACCAACGTGCCCCTCAAGAAACTTGGTGTAGCTGTCAGCGACGACCCCATGTTGACGGTAAAGGTCGGCAAAGAATCCAAGTCCCGTCCGCGCCGCATCCGTTTCAAAGGTGGGGCGCGTGGGGTTGGAAACCTTATCAAAGAGGTATCCTCCGGCTTGATGGACAAAGATCGGCCACCGGTAAAGACTGTTGGCCGCCGTCAATCCCCACGAGTCGACCTCGCCATCCCCGTTCCCATCGCGAGTCATCTTGCGGGCGACATCAACCGCGGTCTCCCATGTCCAGCTCTCAGCGAGTCCGTTCGGGTCGGCCGAGCCGACCTGTGCAAATAGATCCTTGTTGTAAAAGGTGAAAATCTGGAAGGTGCTCACCGGTAGACCAAAGATCTGCTCTTCGGTCCGATACCCCTCCATCGCCAAGGGGATGAAGTCGGCCTGATCGAACTCTTGGTCGCGCTCGAGGTATGGTGTCAAGTCTTTGAGGATACCGGCGGCGAAGTATCCAGGAGCGACATTCGTCGAGAGGTCAAAGATGTCGGGTCCGACACCGCCCGCTACCATCGTCGTTGCCTGATCGTAGTTGGTGCCACGGGTTATGTTGATCTCAATGTCGGGGTTCTCGGCTTCAAACGTTGCTTTAGCATTTTGAACAAACTCGTAATACGCGTCACCGTGTCCGGAGTATGCGAAATGGGTGATCGTCGTCTTGGCCAACGCGGTCATCGTAAACAACGAGAGTAGAACGAGTGAAACACCAAAGCGCCAAATCCATGGTTTCAACAGTAAGTGCCTCCTTGTATGCATTGCGTCTCGTTAAAACGGGTCCAGTTGTTAAAACGGATACAGTTCTTGTAATTCCTCATCCGTAGGCTGAGACCCATACTCACACACCTCAAACGCCTCAATGAAACGGACACGCCTCCCCCGCTCCTCGCCATACCTACTGATGATCGCCGACCGATACAAATCTGCCTCCGGGGCGAACCGCCGCTCCATCTGAGCAGTAAGCCACTGCAACCGTTCGCTCTCGGTCGCGGGTACTTCGTCGATGTCTCCTCGGTGCCACGCCAACCACTCGTAAAACTGTGAATCGTGACAATGGACCATGCGCACCTTGTCGGCAAAGACGTCAGAGATGTCAACCACGACGTCGGGCGTGAACGGGTACGGTTTTTTGAAGCGGTCACTAAAGTAGGCAAAGACCGGATTTTTGCGCAGCGCCGGGACGTCCGAGCACACATTGGGGACAGTGACCAAGTAGGCTGCGTCCTGCACAACTTGCGACGTGTAGCGGTGATCGGGGTGGTAGTCGTTGGGACGGTGCGTCAGCACCAAATCGGCTTTGTGCTCACGGATGAGACGAACGACGTGATACCGCACTTCCAAAGAGGGGACCAGTCCTCCGTCGTCATAGTCGAGCACCTCGTACTCGATCCCGGCCGAGGCGCCGGCCGCTTGCGCCTCGGCTCGCCGTCGCCGTGCGAGCGGCGCACCGCCGATCTCGTGATGGCCCGAGTTCCCATTTGTGACGGAGACAAACTTCACCTTGGCGCCGCGGCGGGCCCAAAGGTGTGCGACGCCCCCTGCCTTGAGATCACAGTCGTCTGGATGTGCTCCGAATGTGATGACACGCAGTTCGCCCATCATAAATGCACCTCACGACGTATTTGTGCCGACTCATATATAGCCAGCAACATCTTGGTCACGGTCGCGGCTTGGTCGGCGGGCGCCACACAGGCCGCTTCACCGCGGGCCGCCTTGACGAAGGCCTCCAGTTGCAACTCGAATGCATTCACGTTTTGCCCGGCTCCGGGTGAGACCGTTTCGTCCACGTCCTCACCATCTCGTTGCGTCATCAGCGTCACGTTTCCGTCCGCCACTGAGGCGCCCTGTTCCGTGCCCATGAGCTGAATGGACCGCTCAGGTCGGGTGAACGCTGCCCAACTCACCTCGAGCGCCATCGTAACGTCTCCTTCAAACCGGATGAGGGCGCTGGCGTGGTCCTCGACATCAAAATTGCCCTCTCCCTCGGCTCCGGCCCACGAATTCACCCCGACCTTCCGGTGGCCCAACTCTGAATGAACCACGCCAAAGACGCTTAAGGGCTTGGGCGTTCCGAGGAGGTACCACGTTTGGTCAAGGACGTGAACGCCGATGTCGATCATCGGTCCGCCGCCCGAGAGCTCCTTGGCGGTGAACCATCCGCCAAAGCGCGGGATCCCCGAGCGACGGATATACTGGGCGCGTGCGTAGTAAAGCCGGCCGAAGTCTCCCTTTTCGATGGCAGCCTTCAACCAGTGGGTCTCGGGCCGATGGCGACTGGTCATACCGATCTGTAGAAGCTTGCCCGACGACCGCTCGGCCTCGAGCATCTCCTCAGCCCACTCCATCCGGATCGACATGGGTTTCTCGCACAAGACGTGCTTCCCGGCTTGGAGCGCAGCGATGCTCGCTTTGTGGTGCAGAAAGTTTGGAACCGAGACGATCACTGCATCGATGTCGCTACGCTCCAAGAGCTCTTCATACGACGCATACGTGTGCTCGATCCCGTACTTCTCGGCGCACACATTCACCCTCGCCTCGGCCGGATCGGCCACAGCCACCAGTCGCGCCGCGCCGGTTTGGACAGCCGCACGCATGTGGCCTTCTGCATTCCGCCCCGCGCCGATCATACCTATTCTCATCGGTTGATCCATGCTGTTACACCTCCGTCTCGAGCCTCTTCACTTTGATGTTTCGAAATTGCACCGGTCCCTTGTTGGCACCGTAGTTCTGGAGACCGATGTGCCCTTGGCGCGGCAAGTCATTCCAAGCGTGCTGAAACTTATTGGGCGTACCGTCGGGGTTCTCGCCGGCACGCTTCCAGTGTCGAACGTCCATGACGCTGATCGCTTCACCGTTCATCACGACCGAAACGAAGGGACCGACGCATTGCACAACCAACTGGTTCCACGCTCCAGCCGGCCGCGCGACGTAGCGGATGGGTGTCACCAACTCGTATATCGCCCCACACGTGTGGGAGTTCGGCGAGTCGGAGTCGTCCCGGTCCAGAAGCTGCACTTCCAACCCCGTATTCACCGGATCCTCGAGATCCGACCAGCGCAGAAAGACGCCGCTGTTGGTGCCGCGAGCCAGGTTAAACTCCAAACTCAAAACGAAATCCGCAAACTGCTGCTCGGTATGCAGATAGCGACCGCCCATCGGCGTCGCAGCCACAAGCGCGCCATCCTCGACGATCCAACCGTGCTCCTCAAACCGACAGCCCCACCCGCTGAGGGATTGGCCGTCAAAAAGGCTTTCCCAGCCTTGTGCTCGTTCGATCTTTGACACATCGTTCATCTCGGGTCACCTCTCAACCAAAGTTCATGATCCTAGCTCGCTCAACAGTCGTTCACGAGCGCCGCTCTGCGCCAGCTTTGCGAGACCGACGAGCGTCGCGTCCTCTCCGAGGATGGACCGTTCCAAGACGGGCGGGCGCGGGATCAGCGTCGCAATCTCGTCTCGAATGAGCCGAAGTAGAAAATCCCCCGTCTCACGAGCCGACACCCCTTTGCCAAAGATGATCATCTCCGGGTCTAAAAGGACCTGAATGTTCGCCGTCGCCATGGCGATCCAATGTGCAAATGCGCGCGCCGCCTGTAGTGCCTGCGGGTCCCCGCCGTACGCTGCCGCGACAACGGCTTCCGCCTGCAACGCTCGTCCGTGGGCGTGCATGGCCCGTTCTAAGCCACGAGCAGAGGCCAACTGCTCCAGACGTCCAAACTCCCTTGGATCTCGGTGGCGCCAACGTGGATCCAAGAGCATGTAGCCAACCTCACCGGCTCCCCCGCGAAACCCGCGCAAGAGGTGTCCGTCCAGCACGATCCCTGCTCCAATGCCAGTTCCGATACTTACGAACACGAAACTTTTGACGCCGTGCTTGCGGACCGAGAGCTCGCCTAATGCCGCTGCGTTGGCATCGTTTTCAAGGGCGACCGGAGCCTTAAATCGCGCCTCCAGTCGCTCTGCCGAAATGCCCTTCCCATCGGCGAGGCCCGGGATGAGTTCGACGCGCCCCGCTACTCGCTCTACCACTCCAGGAACACCGACTGCCACACCTAAGACGGGCACTCGGCAACGCCGACGCGCTCGGTCTAAGCACTCCGCCAAGAAGACGTCCACGTTGCCGCTCGCCGTTGGCTGAACAAACGTGTCGATCCTCTCTCCCTGGAGGCCGAAAAGGCCCAGACGTGTCTTCGTCGGACTCAGATCAATCGCTGCGACACACCCGAGGTCAGAGCGGACCTCCAATAGCGTTGCTCGGCGACCACCGGTCGCCACTTTTTGCGTCTCTTGGACGATCCGGTTGCGAAGCAGCAGGTCGACCGCCTCCGAAACAGTGGGCCGACTGTACCCCGTCACTTTGCTGATGCGCGCCCTAGATGCGGTTCCTGACTCCATCAAGAGCTCGGTAATTCGCCACGGCGCGGTCACTCTCTTTGCCTCATCAGCGCGCTCGCCAAGCGATGTCACCCGTTCAAGTTGAGTGGCGTGGTCGGCCGAGTTCCTCGTTGTTTACGCCCCCCATTACCTCATCATCGACCGGTGTTGCCGTTTGGGAATCCTGAGGAGGCAACGCCATTTATTTGTAAGGCTACCAAATTATTCGCGTGCGGTCAAACGAAGTGGCGGCCCAATGCAGACAGGACGGCACACTCCTTGGCCGTCCTATCTGCGCTCTCTGTCATGACTGTGCTGCCTGTTAAGGATGTCTACAACACTAACCTCAAAAATGCACCTACGCTAACTGGCGGAAGCCTCAGTAAAGCGCCACGTATCCACCTCGGCCGCTTCAACGGGTCGGCCCCGCTCGATGGAGAGCCGGGCGCACTCGAGGGCGACCATCGTCGGCCACACGGTACGGGCGTCCACCTCACATGCCTGACCCTCTTGAACTGCGCGCCGCACACTCTCCCACTCCGCGTCGAAGCCGCCGAGACTCGACTGCTCCACGTCCTGCGTGTCACCATTGATCGACACACGATTCCCCTGGAGATGAATACTCCCCTGGCTGCCGACCGTCCACTGTTCCCACACCGATCGCGACGTGCCTCGGCTCATCGTCAAGGTGTAGTGTCCGCCCCCTTCGAGCTCAACGAGGACGGAGAGTTCGCTAGCTCCGCGAGCATCTCCCTCTTCGAGCAGGCCGGCACGAGCGTACACCCTCACCGGGCGTTCCTGGAGCATCCACAGGACGGCATCCATTTCGTGTGAGCCATTCCCGTAGAGCAGGCCCCCCGTCGACTTGGCGTCCCGGGACCACTCCAACTGTTGTGTGACACTTCCTCGGGAGGCGTAGCGATGGCGGATCGTGTGAACCGGCGAACCGATCACGCCGGAGCGGATCGCCTCGTGAGCCACCCGATGGGCCGCGCGAAATCGCAACACCTGTCCCACAGCCAATAGCCGCTGGTTTGCTTCGGCCGCCTTGATCATTTCGGCGCAATCCTTCAAGGTGAGGGCCATAGGTTTCTCAACCAACACGTGCTTGCCCGCGGAGAGTGCACGCAGCGTGAACTGCGCGTGAACGTGGTGGGGCAAAAGGATTGCCGCGACGTCAATCTCAGGATCGGCCAACACCTCATCGAGCTGCGTCGACCACCGGGCATTCCCGCCCGCCAGATCCGCCGCCTCTTTCGCCCTGTTCGGATCGAGGTCGACCGCTACCGCCAGCTCGACGCCCGGGCTCGCTTTGATCCCTTCGATGTGATTTTTCGAGACCATCCCGCTGCCGACGAGGGCCACACGCATGGGGGCTCTAGCTGCCATTTGGTTAACACTCCTTCTTAAGGCCTACAGGATGCCAAACTCCAGCTAACATTCTGTAAACTAGAGTTCCGACCTCTATCTAGGAGTTGTTTGAGTATAGCCGACGCCGACTCAGGGCGCTGAGCCACGAGCGCACCATTCCCACAAACGTGGCCAACCACGCGGCTCCCGCGATCCATAGAAAGACGAGCGAGAGCGTAGCAGCGACTCCCCACCGAGTCATACTCCAAATCTGAGCGGTCACCGTGGCGTACATCCCTAGAGGAAAGACCATTCCCCAAAGTGATGAATCGTAGCGAATCGCTTGTCGATGGGCCACGTGCCGCCACACGCCAAAGATGATCAATTGGGGAATCCACCACGTCGCCCAGCCCCACATCAAGAGCGTGAGTCCGTATGTGAAAGGTACAAGCAACTGCAAACTCTCAGTCGCGCTGCTTCCCAGGGTGGCCACGAGCCGTGTACCGGCCAAGGCCCCGATCGCCGCAGCTCCCATCGAGATCCAGTAAGGAGGCGTCAAGTCGTGCGGCGAGACGTCACTAAACAAAAGGCGCTGCCAAACAAATGCGAGGATGAGCGCGTAGAGCGCGAGGCCGCACGTCCACACGAGCCAGGCAACGAAGATCACGTTTGGGATGAAGGCACGCATCCACGGCGCCAGGTCGACGGCAACGATGACAACCGAGTGTGTAGCGACCGCTGCAATGAGCCACGTCCCGTTCACACTTGACGGGAGGGGCTGCGTGTTGCGCACGACCAGCGCCGTGAAGAAGACGTTGGCCAAGACGAGTCCCAACGCGGTATCCCCCACCCAAAGCCATGAAGCAATTGCGGGATAATGGTGGACGGCCAACCAGCTCGCCAGCACGTTTCCTCCTGCGACGACCGTGAAGAAACCGAAGCACGTACGCGGATCGGCACAGTCGGCAAGGACCCGGCGCGGCACGGTGATAACTCGAATACCGTTCATCAGTAGGAGTATGAGGTGAGCAAGAGCGGCTATTGCAAACAAGGTGAGAGCAAGCGGGTGAAAGCCCCATTCATCCGCCGCGGCTGCAAGGATGCCTGTCGCCATCACAAGGGCGAAGTATCCGGGTGGGAGCCCTTCGATGCGTTGACGTAAGAGGGTCCTCATTTGATCAATCTTCTGTCGCAACGCACCGAGCTCCTCCTTAAAGCTCTTGTGCCGAACGGCCGGTGTAGGTCTCAACAGGATGTTAGCAAGTCCGCTAGAAACAACAACCCAAAAGCACCTGCCCCTAATCTTCGTTGTAATCAAGCTAACGTCTCAATCCAGAGCGATGGGTGTGTTTGTGATGAAATACTTGATCATGACCGACATCGAAGGGGTCGCTGGGGTTAACCGCTTCAGCCAAAGTTACGGAGAGGAGCCGTTTAACGAGCCTGCCAAGCGTCGCCTGACCGAGGAGACCAACGCGGCCGTCGCCGGCGTTCTGGACGCGGAGCCCGGAGCCGACGTACACGTCTTTGACGGTCACGGTTCGGGTGGCCTGGTGCCCGAGGCTCTGCACAAGCGTGCGACGTATCGGCGGGGAGCCCAAGATTGGAGCGCGCTCTACACCTCGGACTTCCCCTCATACGAAGCCTACCTTTACGTCGGCCAACACGCGATGGCGTGCATGCCCAACGCCCCGTTGTGTCACACCGGTTCCTCCAAAGCGATCGTGTATAAACGTCTCAACGGTGTCTTTGTGGGTGAATTCGGTTTTTTAGCGGCGGTGGCCGGCTCCTTCGGGGTTCCCACGATCTTTCTGTCTGGCGACGACAAAGCGACCTTTGAGGCGCGCAGCCTTATCCCGAACATCTACACCGTAACCACCAAGTGGGGCGAAGGGTGGCAGCAGGCCCGCGACCTTGAGGCCCGGGAGGCGTGTCGTCAAATTCGAACGGGGGTCGCTGAAGCCTGCCGCCACCGCGAGGAGATCAAACCGCTGCAGGTCCAACCGCCCTACTCATACGAGAAGCGGTACATCAATCCAACGACCTTCCGTAGCAGCCTGGAAGGGATCAGCGTTGACATCTTAGACTCGCGCACCGTCTTGTACCGATCCGATTCCCTGCAGAGTCTGATGCCGGTTTACTAAAGACTCCATTCGGCAGACTCCATTTGCCGTCCCACAACGCGTCAAACCGATCATTCGTCTCAGTCGAGCAGGGGCCTCCACGGTGAGGCCCCTCTCTCTATTTGCCTGCGGAGGGATCTGTCTTAATATTACGAACATAGCTTAATAGTATATTATTCCAGTCTCATGGAGTGAGGGAGAACAAACTTGAAACGACACCCTATCGGCTGGGTTGTTGTGACGCTCCTATTAATGTGGACACTTCCCGCTGCTAGTCAGTCGTTGAATCTGCCCAAGTCCGAGTACGTCGTGGGCGAGGAGATCGTCGCAGAGTATGTCACAGGCTCTGATCGAGATACTCCCCGTCCTTGGGTTGGCGTCTTCCGCATCTCAGATAGTACTCGGTTGACGTACACTTGGCTCTCCGACACGCAAAGCGGCATCGTTTCACTGCGCGCCCCGGCCGAGCCGGGTACCTATGAGCTTCGCATGGTCCGGGGCGACGATGTGATCGCGCGCAGCCGGTTTGAGACAATCGTTACACCAGTCCCACAAGCTCTGACCATTAATAAACGCGAGTTTGTAGTGGGTGAGACATTGGAAGTGCAAGTGACGCTTCCTGAGGGGCGGTACTACTACTATCCTTGGATTGGCCTCTTTCAACCGGGTGATGCGGCCGCCGGGGGCGCCGCGGTCGGCGAGCGGCGACTCCATTGGCAAAACGTACAAGACGGAGCGAAGCTTTCGTTCACCGTTCCCAGTCTGCCTGGCCGGTACGAACTGCGCCTTCACGATCGCAATAGGGAGTATTACATCTTGGACACCATCCAATTCTCGGTGTATGTGAATCAGGCGCCGGGCGCGCTCGCCCTTAACCAGGAAACTTTCACCGTCGGCGAGCCGATCTCTCTCTTTGTCGATTTACCGGAAGGCCGGCACCTTTACTACCCCTGGATCGGCTTGTACACTACCACCGACGACGCACCAGGAGGGGCGCAGAGTGTTGGTCACCGCGTCACGCATCGCCAAGTCTCTGCCGACGGCGAACTCACATTAAACGCGCCCCATCTGCCCGGGCGTTACGAATTTCGCCTGTACGATCGAAACGAAGACCGCTACGTGCTCGACAGCATCTCCTTCGACGTCGAAGTGCCGCCGCTCCCAGGCGCCCTATCATTGGACACATCCACGTATGTCGTCGGGGAAGAGATCACGCTACGCACGACACTGCCATCGGGAAGATACTACCATTACCCTTGGATCGGACTCTTCTCACTCACCGACTCCGTGGCTGGGGGCGCTCGCATCGACCCAGATCGGCTCACGTCGAGGAATGTGCCCGAGGACGGACTCCTTCGCTTGCAAGCCCCCACTCTTCCCGGCCGGTATGAATTCCGCCTATACGATCGGAATGAAAATCGATTTCTCCTCGATACGATTCAATTTGACGTCGAGGTGACGCCGACCCCAGGCGCAATTCGACTGACCAAGGACGTGTTTATCGTCGGAGAGACGATCGACGTGAGCACAAACTTAGAGGCTAATCGCCACTACCACTATCCGTGGGTCGGTATGTTCACAGTCGCAGATTCGACCGAGGCAGGCGCGCCGATCGATCCGACCTTACTAACACAACGCAATGCCAGCCCAACTGAGAGGCTCACTTTTACCGCTCCCCCTCACCCGGGGACTTACGAGTTTCGCCTCTACGACCGCAACTCCAATCGCTACCTTCTCGACAGGACCACCTTTCAGGTAGTGGCGCCTCCCGCTCTGCACCTCGCCGTCTAACGTCGACAGTACCGTCCGGGAGAGCTTGTCCGTGTGCGAGTGCGAGTGCCTGAAGGTCGGTATGTCCACTACCCCTGGGTCGGCCTATTCCAGCCTGGATTTATGGTGAATGGAGGCGCGCTCGCGGGTGAACGAAACGTCCAATCGTTCTCCGTCGACCGTGACACTCGGCGCTTGGCCTTTCAGGCGCCGCGGGAGGCCGGCGTGTACGAATTGAGACTTTACGACCGCAACAGCAATCATTACATTCTCGCTGTCGCAACGTTTGAGGTTCACGATCCCAGGGGGCCTTCTGCGTCGGTGCACGAGTATCGCTTCACGCCTATGCCCACCGATCCACCGGACGCAGGCTTACCTCTACCTACTCCGACGATTGACCTCCCCCTTGGCGAACCCCCTGCGGAGAACCCAGCTGAGACCTCTGATAGCTCCTCGTCTCCGAGTTCGAACGAAGCGTCCGAACCCAATCACTTGTGGAGCGCCGACCTCGAGGACGTGCGCGACCTGTTCGCCCGCCAAAACGGAGGAATGCTGGATGACGCGCGGGAGGCCAATCGCCTCGCCCGTCACGTTGAGCAGCTTGACCGAATGTTGGCGGACTCGGCCCTCTCGTTCCCGCTCACCCAAGAGGAGATTCAGCACCGACTCAACGACGTCGAAGGGCGGATCGCCGCGGCGCCCGAGTCGGAGCTCGCCGACCTTATCGCTGAGCGAGCCGTCTTACAACAGCTCGCGGGTATCGACGGCGCTCCCGTCTCCGAGGCCGCCGCGCGAGACGTTCGCGATTCGCTCTTTTCAGATTGGCAGCAGACGTACGACCGGTTTAGGGAGAGCGAGCGAGCCCGCAACGCAACGATGCAGGTGCTCGTCGGGCGCACAGGAGCCTTGCATGGTAGTTCTGACGAGGAGCTCGGCGCCCGGCTAAGCGAGATCCAGGAGGGGCTGGGTCGGCCCGAGTCGTTTGGACTCAGCGCAAGCGACCTCCCCATCCTACACCGCGAGAGAGCCGATATCCAAGCCGAGCTCACTCGACGGCAACAAGAGCGGGCCGACCACCGCCAGACGCAACAGAAGGCGACTCGGATCGTCAATCAGGAGATCACCCCTGCGCTTAACGCTCTGCGGCTGGACCTCACCCGCGCAGCCGACGAGGAGGACGTTACCGTGGGGTACGTCCTCGCCGGAAACGAGCCCCTCGTCGACTCCTCGGATAACCTCAATCCCGCCGCTCTCGCTGAGGAGTCCCTCTTTGCCCAAGTCGCCGGACTCCCTCATGGCCAGGCTCGTACCCGAACCGCCCTGGACTACTTGGAAACGTGGATGGCGTTTAACGAAAAGGTGGCGCCAACACTCGAGGATCGCATTCTCGCGGACTCATACGTCGAAGCCCTTGTCTACAACTCCCAAACTCGAGCCGACATGCGGGTGAAAGCCGCCTCGCTCCTCGCCGAGGAGGCGCCCGCCATCATCGCCGCTCAGACGCGCCGCGTGACCTCCAGGACCTCTATGGCCGGCGGCTCTCGCGCATCATTGCGCAAGTGTACTCCGCGGGCGGCGAGATCACGGGTGAAGATCGAGCCAGGAGCGGGCGCCTCGTCAACGATTACTTCGCCCGGGCGATCGCCGACGTCTCGGCTTCCGTCACCGAAGCTTACGAGATCGCGCAAGCGGTTGAACGCGGCGATTCGCCGAGCTCTCACCTCCTCGAACAGGCACGTCAAAGCGGGGTGAGCCCACTTGAGCAAGCACAGATCAACGCCAAACTCCGCGCCGCCGACCTCGGTTACCTCCTCGGCGCAATAGAGGCCGGTCATGTGCGTGCCGGCTTTAACGAAACCCAACGTCTGAGAGCCGAGGAAGAGTCCGTAAAGGCCTTTACAAAACTCATTTTTGATCTGGGCGGCGCCCCCTTTCCGGGGCCCAGCAAGCTCCTCCCCGGTACCGTAGCGCCCATTTACGACGCCCTTCAATCGACGATCCTGGACAAGATGAAGGCGCAATTCGCTGAAAGCGGAGTTCCCGCCACCGAAGAGAGGTTGAGGAAGGAGTTCCGTGAGAATGTGACTCGCTTCAGGGAGATACCGACTTACCTGTTGCCGGCGGAGTCTCACGATCTACTGGCCAACGATCTCTTCAATCGATGGCAAGACACCCGGGACCGGGTCTGGGGCGACGGACTCAATGAGCCCAACCAGCAGTGACTCCTAAGAGAGTGATTCACCCAAAAAGGGACCTTCGCCGTGCAGATTTGCACCGTGGGTCCCCTTCTTTTTGTACCCGCGCTGTGATAAGGTTAGAGATGCGTACATTTCGGAATCCGAAGGAAGTCGCAACCATGTCCCCGAATGTTGATCAACAGGAACGCACCTCTACCAACCTGCCACAGACGCAAGAGATTGCTCGCTTTGAGGCCCTGACCCGCGCTCTCTACACGCGGATGCGATCCGAGATGATCCGCGACCTCAACGCTCGCAGGCTCTCCTACTCGGCGATGTTAGTCTTGTCGTTTGTGAATCGGCAAGGCCCTGCAACGATGGGCGAGATACAGCGGGAGCTGGGCTTGGCGCGCAGCACCGTAACCGGATTGGTCGACACGCTACACGGGCGCGACCTCGTCGAACGGCAACAGGACCCAGATGACCGCCGCGTCATCCGCGTGCAACCCACTCCGCAAGGTGTCGAAGAGATCAATGCACTGCGAGCCAAGCGCGTCCAGTACCTCAAGAGTGCGTGGCCGTCCTCGCTCTCGGCCGCCGACCTAGAGTCGTGCAACGCCGTCCTGGAGCTCTTGGTGGACGCCCTTTAATGAACGAGCCTGAGAGAACATAACACCCGCCCACAGGGAGGTCCCACCTAAGTGGCCCGCTCACGCAATGTACCGATGATGACCCTCTTCCTCGTCCTCTTTACGGTCTCGGTTGGCTTCGGCCTCGTGATCCCGATTTTGCCGCTCATCGCGCGGGATTTCGGCGCGTCTGCCTTTATGCTCGGCATGATGACAGCAGGTTACTCTGTAGTACAATTCCTCTTCGCGCCATGGTGGGGACAACTCTCGGATCGCATCGGTCGCAAGCCGGTGCTGATGATCGGCATCACCGGACTTGCACTCTCCTTTCTTTTAATGGGATTCTCGCAAAGCTTTACGGGACTCTTTGCCGGCCGCGTCTTTGGCGGACTCCTGGGCTCCGCGACTCTGCCGGCGGCTCAAGCGCTTGCGGCCGAGTTAAGTGGCACCTCTAGTCGTGCAAAGGCCATGGGGTTGATGGGGGCCGCCTTCGGCACCGGGTTCATCGTCGGTCCGCTCGTCGGTGGAGTGCTGGCGCCTCTGGGCATGTCGGTCCCCTTCTTTGCCAGCGCAGCGCTCGGAGCCGGAACCGTCGTCCTGTCGTGGGCCGTGTTGCGCGAGCCCGACAAGAGTGAACAAAATGCAGCGGTCGGTCCCTCCAAGAAGCAAGGTATGTACAAAAACATGGCCAAAGCCCTCACCGGGCCTGGTACACCGTACTACCTTTTGGCCTTTGTGATCATGTTTGGCCAGAGCAGTCTCATGACGGCTCTGGCCTTCTTCCTAACCGACCGCTTTGGGGTTAGCGCGTCGATCGTCGGAGTTGTCTTCGCTCTTAACGGCGGCTTCGGCGCTCTTATTCAAGGTGTCGCTATCGAGCGAATCACCACGCGCCTGGGCGAGTACCCAACGATTCTCCTTGGCCTCGGGGTCGGAATCGTCGGCTACTCGCTCCTTGTCATCGCTCCCGTCCTTGGGGTGGCGATGATCGCGACCGTATTGACAGCAGTGTCGATGTCACTCACCCGACCGTCGGCCACGTCCCTCTTGTCACAGGTGACCCCGTTGCCTCAAGGGATTACGATGGGACTGCAGGGTTCGTTCGACAGTCTCGGACGAGTCATCGGGCCTCTGTGGGCAGGTTTTGCCTACGACCACATGCAAATCTTGCCGTTCCTCAGTGCCTCGGCCTCGTTCCTCCTCATGTGGATGTACTTGAGAGCGAGGCGCCATCAGACGGCCAGCATCCCGCAAATGCAGCAGACGTCTGCCAAGTGACGGCAAGGGTCACTCCTCTATCGTGACCGCGGCCGTCATGTTCCACCGCAGGCGCGGATCGAGTTCGTCGAGTGCCACGACAGCTTGATAAGTGATATCGCCCAGCCGGTTCTCTCCAAGCGGTTTGATGCCGATCACCCGTCCGGCGATCTCCACGTCAGGCAGAGCGTCAAATGTAATCGCTGCCGTGCTTCCTTCACGCACTCGGACTACGCCCAACTCCGTCAGGTCTTCCGTCTCGAGTCGCCACTCGGACGTATCCCCTAACCACACGATCGGTGTGCCCGGCCCGACGTATTCACCGACGCGGCTCTCCACCGCTGCGATCACTCCGGAGAACGGCGCCCGCAACTCGGTCTCGTCCAGCGCAGCTTGCGCCTGAGCAAGAGCGGCGCGCGCCGCTTGGACTTCAGCCTCCGCCGCTCGAATGCTCTCCGGACGAGCCCCCGACTTCACGAGGTCCAGCTGAGCTGTGAGTCGCCTCACCTGGGCGTCGGCCACCGTAATCTCAAGAGGCGGGCCAACGACCTCCACTTTCGCCAACTGTGCGCGAGCAGCGTCCAGCGCCGCTTCTGCCGACGCGACTTCCTGCGGACGCGGGCCGCTCTTTAGCTCGGCCAAGGCGGCCTCAGCTCGACTCAACTGCGCCCGGGCCTGGGCCAGGGCTGCCTCTTGACGGGCACTCTCCTGTCGCATCAACAGCGCTCCGGCCTCCACAGAGTCGCCCTCGTTGACGAGCAACTCTGCTAAGGTCCCACCCCCACCAAAACTGAGTGCAGCGTGCCGGACCGGCACGACCGTAGCGTCGGCAATCACGACCTTGGGCGCCTTTACCGGTGGAATATCAACCGCCGACTGATTGGCTGCCTCTGCCGGCTTCTCTTGCTTGTCGCGCCCCCACAGCGTGTACGCCCCGGCCACCAAAAGAACAAGGATAACAAGTCCACCTACAAACCGCTTCACGTACATCAACCTTCCATCAAAACTTCCAAACGCGTTGCATTACTCGTAAGCAAGCACATCTCGCACCGTCAACCTTGACGCATTCCACGCGGGCAGGAGGCTGGCAACTCCCGCTAGGACCAAGACGATCCCAAGCCACAGGAGGAGTCCTACCTGCGAAAACGTGTAGCTGAGTGGCGCCTGCATAAACGCCATACCGACGATGTACGAGAGCAACCGGCTAAGCGGGATCGCCAACAGGCTGCCCAGCACCCAACTAATCAGTGCAATCAACACCCCTTCAACCATCACTAACTGCATGATGGAGCGGCTCGACGCCCCAATGGCACGCATGACGCCGATCTCGCGAATGCGTTCCAACACATTGATGCTCATCGTCCCGGTCAACCCTAATGCGCCCACGACGGCCAACAACGTCGCCATGATCAAGAGAAAGACCACCAAGATGTTGAACTGAAAGAGGATGGGCTCCCTCACCTGGGCGATGGTCTCGGTCGAGCGAACCTGCATGCCAACGGCTTCGAAATGCTCCTGCAGCGCAACCGCCATCCGGTTGAGGGCGGCCGGGTCGTCCGCGTTCGTAAGGAGCCGCACGTTGTTCGACCGACCGACGTTGCGCATCACCCGAGCAAAGTACTCGTAGTTGGTGTACACCGACGGCCCTGAGAGCGCGCTCCGAACGATGCCCACCACTCGCCAATCGTGCTCTCGCCCGTCGAGCTTCAACGTCACATCGTCACCGACGCCCAACCCGCTCTCCTCTTTGAGCACGTCGCTGTTGATAACGATCGCATTCTCGTCCTCGGGCACCAACCACCGTCCGGCCATCACTTCAGGCTGGATCATTTGAGAGCCACTCGGCGGCGCGACCAATTGGTAATTCCCACTCTCGGTCCCGTCTTCCCGCTGTAAGCGGACTCCCGTGATACCCCAATTCTCTGCGGCGAGCACCCCGGGAACCCGCATCGCTTCACCTTTGATCTGCTCGACGCGGTATGACCGTCCAAACTGTACGCCAACATCAAAGTTCCAGTACTTTAAGGCCTCGTCCAACGTGAGCAACAACGACTGATGAACGCTCATCACGCCAACAAAGATGGCGCCACCGAGGGTGAGCGTCACCAACGTCATGGCCAACCTGCCCTTCCGACGAAAGGTGTTGCGCAGGGACAACAAAAGGGGTCTAGACAGGCCGCGGACACGCTCGACCATGCGGTCAATCAGCCCCTGACCGTGGGCGCCTTGTCCGGGCCCGTGATCGCTGATCGCCTCGCGCACCGTGAGGCGCGCCCCCGTGAGCACCGGGTACGTTGCCGCTGCAAGTGGCACCACGAGCCCCACGGTAATCTCCAAGAGCAGGACACCGGGCGGCAACTGGTAACTCTGCACATCAAAGTTGACCAAACCTGCCATAAAATCGGTGACAAGGCGCGCCCCTATCGCCGCCGCGGGGATGCCGACCGCAAGAGCGAGCAGACTGAACGCAAGCACCAGACCGTAGTACATGCGTATCACCTGGTGAGCACGGGCTCCAATCGCCTTCATCACGCCGATTTGGCGGACGTGCTGTGTCAAAATGGCCGTGAGGGTGTTAGCCACAAGGAAACCACTCATCGTCAGGGAGAGGAGTCCTAAAACACCCAAGATGAGAAGAAGGGGCTGAATTACGTCCTCCGCGGGGTGCTTCCCCGGCGTCGGGAGCCAGGTCCAGTGAACGACTCGGCCGCTCCGCTCCACCTGCTGTTGGACACGCTCAGCGTTGCGGCGCACACTCTCCGTCTCTCCTGGGTCGTGAGGGTTACCGGCCGTGACGATGTGCAACTCATTGAAGTTGCGCGCCCAGCCTAACCATTCCAATGTCTCGAAAGTTATGTAACCGTAGGCGACCCCCGAAAGCGGTGTGGGAAACTGGTTCAGATCGTGCGCGAGTCCGACGATGCGAAGCTCTCGCTCGCGACCTTCGGGCGTCTCTATGAGCAGCGATTCACCAAGTCCCCGGCCTGTCACCCCTAACGAGGCCCGCTCCAACATCACTTCACGTCGTGACGGCCCCCACTCCCCCCGTTCGGGGCGGACCTGATCGATTCTCACATCGTCGTAGTCGGCGAGGACGAAAAGCGTCATGTTGCGCCACTCATCCTCTGCTACCTTGAGACGCACGTTGACACTGCGGCGCCCCTCAGCGGCCTGCACCTCAGGCATCTTTCGCACGGCGTTGACGAGCTCCTGATCAAACGGGTCCGTGTACAACACAGCGCTCGATGGGTTGACGGAAAGGTAACTCTGCGTCAACTCACGCGAGAGGAGCACATTGGTCGCGGCAATCAAACCGACGGCAAAGACGCCGATGGCGATCGAAGCGACGACGAGGAGAGTGCGCACTTTGTTGCCCGACAAGTCTCGCAACACCTTGCGCCACCGTGGACTAATCATGAGGGCGCTCCCTCACTCGAATGGCCCGGAGGCTCTCGGCCTTCTCCTCGTTAAACGTCTCAGAGGCGATCTCTCCGTCGGCGATGGTGATCGTGCGAGTGACGCGCTCGGACAAATCGTCGTCGTGCGTCACCATCACAATCGTCTTCCCTTGCGCCACCAACTCCTCAAAGAGTCGAAAGACTGAATCCGCGGTCCTCGAATCGAGGTTACCGGTCGGCTCGTCGGCGACGAGGATCGGGGGGTCATTGGCTAGGGCTCGAGCGATCGCTACTCGCTGCTGTTGCCCGCCGGAGATCGCGGTGGGTAGCTTGTGGGCATGTTCAGCCATCTCGACCTGCTCAAGTAGAGCCATCGCCCGCCCCCGTCGTTCCCGCGACGGATACGTACGGCAAAAGTCCATGGGCAGCATCACATTCTCGACGACCGAAAGCGTCGGGAGGAGTTGAAAAAACTGAAAGACGACACCCAAGGTACGTCCGCGCCACTCAGCCATCCTCCCCTCACTGAGTCGGTGCACCTGCGTCTCGCCGACTACCACTTCACCGGAAGTAGGCCGGTCAATCCCTGTAATCATGTTGATCAAGGTCGACTTGCCGCTCCCCGATTTACCAATTACCGCGACAAACTCGCCACCGCCCACCGTGAGGTCGACGCCCTTGAGCGCAGTGAACGTCCCGGCGTCGCTTTCGTACCTTTTGACCACCTGTTTCAGACGGATCAAGTGTGCATCCGACATGACAACCACTCCATCGTTGGCGAAAGGCGCCGCACCCCAGACCGGTGCGGCGCCGTCTGACTCATTATCCCGCAGGCGGACCAATGATCCGCGCCGCTCCTTGGTTCACTTCGAGACTCAATTCGTGATTCCCGTCACCGACGACTCCGGTCAGTTCGGTGCGAGACCCATTGCGCCGCCGCTCTAGGTTGAGATTGCTCTCAACCTCACCGCGCTCGGCGATGGCGTTGACGTTCCAACCACCGGGTCCGGCCAGCCCTACCGAGACTTCGCCAAATTGCATGGTAATCTTCGCTCCTTGACGCAATCCCTGGACGGAAACTTCGCCCATCTGCGCGTCGACGCTCACATTTCCGTCGACGTCGTCGATGCGCAAACTGCCGAAGCCTCCTGTTAGGCGCACATCGTCATGAACGCTTCTAAACGTTCCAGCGCCTTGTGAAACCTCCATCTCGACCGGTCCGTCCACGGCGACAAGAGTAATCTCTCCCGCACGCTTCGTTCCCATCACTGCGCCGTGTACCGACTCCATCGAGACTTCGCCGCCCACGTGCTCAAGCGAGACGTCTCCATAAATATCGCTGGCTTGCACCGACGAGAAGCGGCTCGTTATCGCGACCGGCCCTCTTAGGCCGCGCAGCGACGCTTCTCCGGCGGTGTGGTTCAATGAGAGTGACCCTTCGATATCCGTCGCTTCTACATTTCCAAAGTGACTGATCGTCGCGTCCACGTCCCGTGGCAACTCCAACTGGACGTCTACCCGCACATGTCGAATCCCTGCGGGCAGAGTCTCAGGCTGCTCCAGCCGGAGGCGAGCGCCGCCATCTTCCTTGTGCCAAGCCACGCGCACACGCTCCGCAAAGTTCTCCGCTACTTCAGTGTTTGAACCCCAAACCTTCACTGAGTACTCCGCCATCGCCTCATCGTCCGCGGCTCGGGTGACTCGAAGGTTACCGTGCATCGATTCGACGGCAATCCACTGGGGGTTCGGCACCGAATCCAGGCTTTCACTTCGTTCAAACGATGGTGGTGACTGGATCTCCCGAGCTCGTGAACCCGGATCAAACTGTCCTACCGTCTGATCAAAGATGCTGCCAAAGGCTCCGGGCCCGCCAAAGAGAGCGTCTAAGACGGCGGCGAGCGATACCAGGTAAAAGGCGATGATCAACGTTCGTCGTGTTTGCATGCTGGCTCCTCCATTTCTACGGCTGGTGTTCGCTGGCGCCCCATCATACTTCGACAGCCCGTTCGACCGTGAGGTTGAGGAGGGTGTAGAGGCCGACGACAAAGAGGATCAGCGCCCAAAACGGACCGCTCTCAAGCGCTACTCGGTGCAAGTGCAGCCCCTCACCGGCCATATCCGGCATGCGCAGGTAAAAGTCGGGCAACCACGTCAAGAGGCGGCCACCTAGGTCTACAACCCTTCCCATCAGCCAAAAGGTGACCAACCACGTCCAAGCCATCACCAATCCTTGAAACCGATTAAACAGCCGACTAAACACGTACGCCCACTGCGCAAGCAACGCCAGGAGGACGATCCCACCGACACTCCACGCGTAACCGAGCAACCCCATCTTGAATACCCACTCGAGCGGCACGCTCGCTAAGTCGTGAATGTCGCCCAGGCCGCTCAAGATGCCGGTACGCTCCACGAGAAGGAGTCCACCCGCTAAGATGACCGACGAGAATCCAACGACTCCTGCAACCAACACGGCGAGCTTGGCCGACGTAATGATCCAGGCACGCACCGGTAGACTGAGCATAAGGTAACTCGTGTTCTCGCGCCATTCGTGCCGATACAACTGGACGGACGTCCAAAGGGCCCAGATCGGCAAGAAGCCCATCGGAAACCAGTAGATGGCCAGAATCACTTCGTCGGACCAGGCGCCCACACGCGAGACCAAAAAGAGAAGCCAGACGAGCAACGCCCCAGCAATCAGTGCGAAATCGATCCTGTGCCCCTGCAACTCTTTCTTAAATTGCTGCCACCACATCATGCATACACCTCTTCAAACAGGTCTCGAATCGACGTGCCCCGCTCCTCACGCAAGCGTTCGGCTTCACCCGAGAGTGCCACCGTTCCGTCTTTTAAAAAGATCACCCGCTCAAAAAGGGCCTCGGTCTCGACGACATCATGAGTTGACATCACGATCGTTTGACTCCCCACGCGAAACTCCGAGACGATGGCCTTGAGCACCTTTGAGCGGGACGGAGGGTCAATCCCCGAAAGTGGCTCATCGAGGAGGATTATGCCGGCTTCGCGGCTCATCGCAACGACGATCTTGAGTCGGGCCCGCATCCCCTTGGAGAGCTTGCCTACCTTCGCTTTCGGCTGGAGTCCCATAAACTCCAGCAACTCGGCGGCTCGCTTAGGTTGCCAATCCCGGTAAAACGCCCCAACGTACTCGAGCACCCCAGCGACGCTCATCCAGCTATAGAGGTGATCGATCTCAGGCAAGTACGATACCTTCGCTTTCGTTTTGGGCGAAGGCTGCTCACCGTCGATACTCACACGCCCCGAATCGGGCCGGTAAAGGCCACTGATCAGCTTGAGCATCGTCGACTTTCCACTGCCGTTTGGTCCGAGGAGACCAAGGATGACACCCTCGTCGATCGTCACGGTTAAATCGGAAATCGCATCCGTACCGCCAAATCGTTTCACAACATGTTCAAACTCAACTCGTGCCAAGGGAATCACCTCATTAAGAGCGTTCTTGGTCGTACGCTGTTTGCACCATGCGGGTCACTTGCTCGCAGGAGTAGCCGAGCGCCCGCATCTCCTGGACGAAAGCGTCCAATGCGTCCTTGGCCATCTCGTCACGAATCGAGGCGACGAGGGTGGAATCGTTGCAGATGAACGTCCCCTGACCGCGCAGCGTCTCGGAGATCTGCGCCTGCTCCATCTCCCGGTACGCCCGTTGAACAGTGTTAGGGTTTACTTGGATCATTGTCGCCAACTCCCGTTGCGAGGGGATCCGGTCGCCTGGACCCAGCTCTCCTCGTGCTATCCTGCGTTTAAACTCATCAATGATTTGTTGGTAAATGGGGGTGTTCTGATTCAATGTGAGTTGCATCGTCTCCCTACCCTCCCCGGCGCTCGTCCTTGAACGTCTCGGTCGCCCTCCGCGCGAGGAGGACCGAGATCCAAAAGATAGCCAACGCATTCACCGGATGCAACGCTGCGATCATCGCAGGTCCTGCCGCCGCCAAACCGTACTGAGCGCCAATCATGAGCCAAAGTGCGAAGGGGTACAGGTAGAGTCCCTGTTGGCGCGGCACTCGTGCAACGAGAGCCAGCACGATCATGAGCAAGGGAATGAACTCGAATACGTGGACGAATCCCGTGTGGCGCGCCCAATGCTGAGGACCACCGAAGACTGCCACCCCGGCGAGAAACGTCTGGTACGCGACACTGGCCACGAGTAGCCAAGCGGCAAGAGCGTAAGCGCCATGCGTAGTGCGTCTCATCGACATCCTCCCCTCCGTCTTGACTCCCAATCCTATATTCCTAGTGCACTAGATATCTAGTACACCGAAACAATAACACAGGCGCGGCCGAAACGTCAATACGTTTTCGTACCGCGCCTGCAGTCTCTCACATAACCGGCCGCCGCTCCGGCCGTAGAGGCCCTACTCTACTCGCGATTCCCCCCTAGTAGCGGGCGTAGCACCGGCTCCAATCGATCGGCCATGCGCACAAACCCCACGTCGGTCGGGTGACTGCCGTCAACGGTGTCGTCGCCATCGGCGCCGAGCAGCGTCTCTCCCGGCACGTACACCAACGTTTCAACGCCCTCGCCACGCGCCATCTCGTACGCTTCCCGCAAGGCCGCACGGCTCGCTTCGTGACGCGCCCTCAAGCGTTGCACCCAGTACGCGTGAGGATAGGTCCTGTCTTCAACCAACACGATTGGCGTCGTGGGCCGAGCTTCATGGATCGTCCGCACCAGCGGAGCTGCCCGTTCGCGCACCAGATCGCCTTCCATATTGGGCAGGCAGTCGATCACGTAGACACGAGGGTCGAGCTCAGCGAGGAGCGTGGCAATCTCAGGTTCCATCTGGCCATTCCCGGAGAATCCCAAATTGAGAAACGGAACCCCCAACCGCCGTCCCAAGATAGCGACGTGCGCCATTCCGGGGCGAGACGCCGAGGCGCCGTGAACAATGGAGGTGCCGTAGTAGACGACGGGGCGCTCCCGCCGCGGCGGAATGCCCACAAACGACGCACCCTGCGGCACCCCAATCTCGAGGGAATCGACTCCGTTGTAGAGCGGTAAGTACATCATGTACGTGCGTCTCTCACCATCGAGGCCTTCGATCAGCCGCGCCTCAACGGTAGGAAAGCTCTGTGGCTTCGAAGAGGCCACCCACCGCCAAGCACCCTCGGAATCCAGCGCGTACAAATCGACACCGCTCACCGCCGAAGCAGGGGTGTGGGGTTGAGCAAGCCTCTCAGACTGCAGCACCCAACGAGCGTCGATGGAGCGCGCATCCGTCTCGAAGCGCGTCAACAGTCCGGCCGAATGGCGACTCAAATTCCACACGACGTCCCGCACCACCCCTTCGGCGTGCCGAGGCAGCCGATCGAAAGGCTTAATGGTATCGCTCCACCCTTTCCCTTCGACACCCCATGACACGACGTCGTACCAATCGAGCTTCACGCGCGCGTCCCTCCAACTTCGACCTTTGGTGCAATGCCGACGACCACCTTGCGATCTGAATCACGTTCCCGTACCATCCGAATCGCTTCGTCAATCTCGTCCAGGGGAATGATCGGCCCGTAAAACGCACCCAGTTGCAGCCGTCCCGTACGGACGAGTTCGAGCACCTCTTCGTGCGTCTCGGCCTCATCGAATGTGAGTTGATACGGTCGGATCGCTTCCCGCGACAGCCGGGGCTGCGGAGTTCCGTACACAGTGAACCTAGCATTGGGGGCCACACGCTCTCGCAGCGGCTCAAACAGCTCGGGGTGCACCACCGTGTCAACGATCACGTCGAAGGGGTCGGCACCACTCTGTGCCAGCTTTTGGGCCGTCGTCCTCTCATCCAAGCCGGTCGTATTGAGCGTCAGGGTTGCCCCCAGCGCCGCGAGACCCGCCAACCGTGACTCGCGATGGCCGAGCGCAGCAATGCGGCCAGCGCCCATGGCCGCGGCCAAACCGACAAAAGCAGCCGCCACGGGCCCGTCGCCAATGACGAGGAGCGCGCTACCTGCCTTCACCCCCGCCCGGTTGAGCCAACTCTTTGTCTCTTTGAGGGTGATGAGCATCGTAGCATCCGCCGGCTCCATCGCTGGAACCGGCTGCTGAAACCGACAGTACCGATTAAAATCAGTCTCGCTGTGTCCGTCTTCGACCGCCGCCTTGAGGTCCGTCACTTTGCCCCACTCTGCGAAACCGCCCCAGGCGGAGTGGTAGACACCTGCTTGTTCACCCGGGTAAAGGGCGCTGGGCCGCAAGACGAGCTCTCCGGGCGCGAGGTGGCGCACCTTTGGGCCGACACGCTCAACGACCCCTACACTCTCATGTCCTAAGATAGCCGGGTAGCGCCCCGCTCCGAGCTGCCCCTTCACCAACTTGTCGTCTGTGCCGTTACACGTCGCGCAGCACACGATTCGTACCAACGCTTCGTATGCGCCTATCGTTGGCTCGGGTACATCGTCCGCCACCCTCAGCCGACCCGGCTCCATGATCACTGCCGCCCGCATGGACTCATCCTTTCGCCAGGAATAACGCCTGTGCAAGTTGCCCACGGGCTTCAGCCTTCGTCCGACGATTCCTGCGAAATATTAGAGGGAAGTGCCCTGCACTCTGGAACTTTTCCTCCATCAATCGGCCCGTCAATCCCCATGGAGGTGGAGCGTCGATGTCATTAATGTCCCGTACCTTGCACGTTCGATCACTTGGTGCACACTCCATACCAACCTGGTTCGCAGCAGCCTGTACACTCGTCGTCTTTCTGTTGCTCTCAGTTTTACTCTCCGGCACCGCAGGAGCCGCCCCCGTCAAGATCACGTTTTGGCACGGCGCAGGCGGCGAGCATGGGAGAGTCCTCGACCAACTCGTCAACGAGTTTAACGCATCCCAGGATGAGGTGTTGGTCGAATCGGCGCATCAAGGCGGGTATGGCACCTTGATGCAGAAGCTGCTCGCGTCAGTTGCGGCCGGCGATCCGCCGACCCTTGCGTGGTCCTTTAACAACTGGACCTCTCAATTCATCGACGGCGACGCCATCGTCCCAATGGAAGAGTTCATCAACGATCCCGAGATCGGGTACAGCGACGATGAGCTGAGCGACTTCTTCCCGGCCTTCATCGAAGCCAACAGTTGGAACGGCACGTTGTACACCCTTCCTTTCAACAAGAGTGTTCAGATCCTCTACTATAACCAAGAGCTCCTCGACAAGGCGGGCATCAGCGTGCCAACGACGATGGACGAACTCGCCGATGCCGCCCGTAAGGTGAAAGCCGAGACGGAGATTCCCGGCTTAGCAGTCGTGCCGGGCATCGATACGTTTGCCGCTTACTTCCGGGCCTTCGGCGGCGAGTGGCTCGATGAAGAAGGTCAACCGGCCTTCAACGACGAGGCCGGCGTGCGGGCGTTCGAATTTATTCAAGCGTTGATCGAGGATCAGGCGGCGTACGTGTACGACGGGTATTTGGACGACGAATTCAACAAGGGTCGGACGGCCATGTTCATTCACTCTAACGGCACCGTCCCATGGGTGAGGCAGTCGGCCACATTCCCTTGGGGCACTGCGCCGGTTCCCGCCGGCACCCGCCCCGCTTCTACGGTCGCGGGGCTTGACTTGGCCATCTTCCGAGAGGCCACCCAAGCCGAGCAGCGGGCCGCGTGGACGTTTACTAAATGGCTCCTCAGCCCCGAAGTGAACGCACGTTGGAGCGCAGCGGCAGGTTACTTGCCCGTTCGCCAATCCACGTTGGAGACGCCCAGTATGCAGGCGTACCTCCAAGAGGCCGCCCACGAGAAGGCCTCCGGCATCGAGAGCCTCGATCGCCTCGTCTTTGATCCCGGCATTCCCGCGTGGAACGACATGCGCAACTTCGTCTCGGAGGCTGTTGAGAAGGTGCTCTTGTTGGGCACCGATCCCCAGCAGGCTCTCGACGAAGCCGTGCAAAAATCCAAGCAAGCGATTCTCGATTACCTCTAAGGCAGATCGTCTAAAGGGAATAGTGGATGTCGACTCGGCGTGCGGCGCGCAGGACCCGTCTCAGACGGGTTCTGCCACATTTAGAAGGGTATCTCTACATTCTGCCGGCCTTTGCGGTGCTGGCCACCTTTCAACTCTGGCCGTTTTTGTACACGATCTATCTCAGCCTGCACAACTGGAACCTTATCCGCCGCGCCCCGACCTTCATCGGGCTCGCCAACTTTGAGCGCTTGTGGGCGGACGAGTACTTTTGGCTCGCCCTACGAAACACGACGGTGTACACTCTCGGCGTCGTCCCCGTCAGCATCGTAATCGGACTCTTGCTGGCGCTCCTCTTGGCGGATTTACGCGGGGAGCGCAGCTCAGCGCTTTACCGCGTCCTCCTCTTCACCCCGGTGATCACGGCCACGAGTGCCGCGGCTATCATTTGGAAGTGGATGTACTCGCCGGACAGCGGCGCACTCTTTAACCTACTGATCGGGTTCGTCGGGTTGGAGCCGCAACGTTGGTTGCAAGACCCGGATCTAGCCATGTTTAGCGTCATCGTCCTCGGCGTCTGGAAGAGTGTTGGCTACAACGTTGTCATCTTCTACGCCGGCCTGCGCAACATCGCAGGGGAGTATCGCGAAGCCGCCCGAATCGATGGAGCATCATCGTGGAAGGAGTTTCGTCACATTATTCTTCCCCTGCTTACGCCGACGACGTACTTTGTCCTGATCGTCTCGATGATCTCGTCGTTTCAGGTGTTCTCCCAGGTATACGTGATGACCGAAGGCGGACCCCTTGGGCGTACCATGGTCCTCGTCTACTACCTGTACGACAGAGCCTTCGGCTCGTTTAGAATGGGTTATGCAGCAGCGATCGCATGCGTCCTCTTCGCCATCATTTTCCTTCTCACCCTGCTGCAGAGGCGGCTCTTTCAAGGGAGAATTCACTACGATCGGTAGGTACGGGGTTTACGAATACACCTTAGGAGAGAGGGCCCGATGGCACACCGTGTCCCAGTTCAACACCGTAGAGAGACGCCCCTACGTGGCCTCGGTCGCCTCATCCGCGTGATCCCTCACGCTCTCCTTGGGGTGGCGTCTTTGGCCATCTGCCTCCCCTTTCTATGGATGCTCCTGACCAGTCTCAAACTACCGGCCGACATCTATAGCGGGGAACTCTGGCCGTCCCGTTTCGCCTGGGAGAACTACCCGCGGGCATGGGAGGCGGCGCCGTTCGCACGATACTTCTTTAACTCTGTGGTCGTGGCCGCAGCGACCGTCTTACTCCAAGTGGCCACGTCCGCCGCTGCGGCCTTCGCCTTTGCGAGGCTTCACTTTTTCGGCCGGGAGGCCCTCTTTTATCTCCTGCTGGCGACCATGATGCTCCCCGAAGAGGTGACGCTGGTCGCGAATTACATGACGTTGCACCGCTTCCACTGGTTGGACACGTACTACGCCCTCGTCATCCCCTGGGCGGCGGGCGCCTTCGGCATCTTCCTTCTGCGCCAGTTCTTCGCCGGTGTCCCGGACGATCTCGAGGATGCAGCGCGAATTGACGGCTGCAATCGCTTTGGATTCTTTTGGCGCATCCTCTTACCGCTCTCCCGCCCTGCGCTGACCACCGTTGGCCTCTTCGCACTCGTCGGCAGCTGGAACGCCTTCACCTGGCCGCTGGTCGTTACCAACAGTTGGTCCATGCGCACCATTCAAATCGGCGTCTCCTACTTCGCCCAAGAGATGGGGACGGACTACACCCTTTTAATGGCGGCGGCTACCTTCACTGTCATGCCCGTACTGCTCCTCTTCGCTGCCGTTCATCGTCAGTTCACGTCAGGCATCGCTCGCAGCGGCCTAAAGTAGGGAGGCTGCCCCGTACTCCGGGACAGCCTCCTGGTAACGAACTCCGTATTTACTCACTCGCCGTATTTACTCACTCGCCGTATTTACTCACTCGCTGCCTTTGCTTCCGCCATAATAGTACGAATCACCGGAGCAATCTCTTGCACTGCCGCGGCGGCCGACACTTCGTTAGTGATGATACTCTTGCGAATCGCTTCCGCAATCAGTGGTCCGGTGCGCTGTGAGTCGACCAAGACGGCGGTTGGATCCGCCACCGCCTCTTGTACCGCTTCGGCCAAGTGGTGTGCGTTCTTATCGCTCAACAGCTCAAGATACTCAGGCAGGAGCGAGATGCGAATCGGCATCAGCCCGGAGGTGCGCATCATCAGTCGTTGGCCTTCGACGGAGGTGAGGAATTTGACCAGTTCCCACGCCTCATCCGGATGCTTGGTGCTCGCCACGACGCCGTACTGGTCCTTGGCGGAGTAGACTCCTCGGCCGCCTTCGCCCATCGCCCTCGGCGCAATGTCCCACTCGAACGTGTCACCGATCACTGTCCGGAAGCGCCCAGCGTAAAGCTCAAGGCCAGCTCCCGAAAAGGCAACCTCCCCTTGTTGAAAGAGTGTGCTGCCGTCGTTTACGACAACCCGGTCGTCCCACACCAGGCTCTGGAAAAACTCCAACGCCCGAATGGCTTCGGTCTGGTCGAGCATAAATTCGTACGGGTCTTCGGGGTAGTTAAAGATGCGACCGCCACTCCCGTGCACCCACGCCTTCCAGCGGGCCGACAGCGGGGTACCCAGTCCCCATTGAGTCACCTCATCGTCGCTGGTACGAATGGTCAGCTTGCGCAGGTACTCCCGGAACGTCTCCCACGTCCACTCACCGCGCTGATCCACACCCTCCACGGGCTCGAGACCGGCTTGTTGCAACATGTTTACGTTGTACGCGTAAGCGCCGATGAGGTTGACGTATCGAGGCACTCCGTAATAAATGCCGCGACGTTGCCCATGATAGAGCGTCCCCGCATCCCAGATCGGCGGGTATAGATCGGCCATGTCCTCGGCCGTCAGGTCGCGCTCTATGTACGGGCGCAGGTCCAGCAAAATGCCCGCCTCGGCCCAATCCTGACTAAATGTGGAGAACATCTCCGTCACGTCCGGCGCAACACCACTTGCATGCCGCACCACCACTTGATCCTGCCAGCCGCTCCCGGCTATCTCCCACTCGACGTTTATGTTTGGATGGAGCTCCTCAAACGCTGCGATTGTCTCCTCGACAAACGCCTCACGTTCGGGCGTGCCCCCACGTAACATGAGCGTCAGCGTCACTGATTCTGCGGCCGCGATCCATGTCAACGAGAGCATGACACCTATCGCCAGCACTACAATCGAAATGCCCCGCCTTTGCTTGGCCATTCTATAACCTCCTCGTTGAAAATAGACTTGCGCCAACATAAGCGCCCTTTTCGGAATACTCTTTTGCAACTGGTACAACAAACCCTTTGCGCAATTCCCAGAGTTATAGGGATTGCGATATCTTTGCTTTCGGTCCGCCGAGAGTAGGGATGGACAAACGAATGCCTAAGTGTGTTCAGTCGCGCAAAACTCGAACGTACCTAAATACAACGGGTGGTCGGTGGAGACTTAATGCACTCTCTACAATTCAGGATGCTGGGTCCCTTTCAAGCTCGTCGAGGCGCACTCACGATCGAGGCGAATGCCTGGGGCCGCCGAAAAAACGTTCAACTCCTCAAATACTTTCTCGCCCATCGGGGTCAACCGCTCACGCAGGAGCAATTGCTTGAGGCGATCTATCCCGAGCAGCCCACAACTAAGAGCGCCCGCAACCTTCTCGGACGCATCAGTGAGCTGCGCCGCATCCTTGAACCCAACCTCGAGCACGGTAATTCTTCGTCCTTCATCCTTCGCGTCGGCCAAGGCACCTATATGTTCACGGACGACGAGAGCTGCCTCGTCGACATCGAGGAGTTTGTACGCCACATCAATGCCGGGAGCAATCACTTCGAGCACGGCGACATGGAAGCCGCATTGAGGGAGTGCTCACGTGCCGTAGAGCTGTATCGCGGCGAATTCCTCGCTGAGGACCCGTACGAGGAATGGACTCTCATTCCCAGGGAGCGTTTTCACGCGCAGTACATCGATGCGCTACTGCGCATCGCCCAGAGCCACCTGGCGTTGCGCTCCTACGAGAGAGCCGCACGCGGCTTTCTACGTGTGATCCACGTTGATCCTATCGAAGAGCGCGCCCACAGAGGCCGTATGATGGCGCTATATCATCTCGGAGAGCGCCGGCAGGCCCTCGAAGTCTACGAAGAGTGCGTTCGCACCCTCAAGGAGCAGGGTTTGGAGCCCGACGACGAGAGCCTCGCACTCTTTCGCTCGATCGATGAACAAAAGCTGCCGCAAGAGAGCGAAATCACCTGGCACAATCTCCCCAAGGCGACCACGCCCTTCTTTGGGCGTACCGAAGAGATCCACGAGTTGCTCCGTGAGTTAAACGAACCGTCTAACCGGGTGGTCACCCTCCTTGGTCCAGGGGGCATCGGCAAGAGCCGGCTCGCTCTCGAAGTAGCGCGACAATCGCTACACACGTACAAAGATGGCGTCTTCCACGTCGACGTCGGACGCAACGCCACCGCCAAGCAGATGCTCTCCGCCATTGTAGCCAGTGTCGAAATCCCGCTCCAGGAGCGCCAGGACTTACGTCAACAGGTCCTCAACGCCCTCCAGCGCAAGGAGATCTTGCTGATCATCGACAACGCTGAACACGCCATCGAAGCGACTGACGTGTTGGAGGATATCGTCCAAGAGACCGACGTGCAGTTGCTGGCTGCGTCGCGACAGCGATTGCACATTACAAGCGAGCTTATCGTGGAGGTGCAGGGGCTAGACTACTACGACGGAGACTGGCAACACGTCGACGTTCGCGCGCTACAGTCCTTTCACGCAACCCAACTCTTTGTCGACCGGATGCATCGGGTGAACCACCGCTTCGCCCTAACCCAAGCGGTAGCGAGCGACGTGGCCCGCATTTGCCGTGCTGCCCAGGGAATGCCGCTCGCGATAGAGTTGGCGGCCTCCTGGGGACGAGCGGCGTCGTGCCGCGAAATTGCCGATGGCATCGAGCAGAATCTGCGCCACTTGGAAGCGCTCTCCCCTCAAGCCCCTTCCGAACATCGCAGCGTCAGAGCCATCTTTGAACACACCTGGTCACTGCTCTCTGCAGACGAGCAGAGACTCTTTGCGAAACTCTCCGTGTTTCACGGCGGTGTCTCTAGCCATTCCGCTCTACACGTGACACAAACGTCATTGTCAACCCTTATGTCGCTGAGAGATAAAGCGCTCTTACAACGGGCTCCCTCCGATCGTTATGTGATGCATGAACTCCTCCGACAGTTTGCTGAGGAGCGCCTCAACCTCGATTCCGATCTGCGCAATGAGACTCATGACGCGCATGCGCTCCATTTTTCGCAGTCCGTCGCAGACTGCGCTATGGCGCTGCGCGGACCGGAACAGATTGAGACGCTCGATCGCTTGCAGGCCGACTCCGACAATCTTCGAGCCGCTTGGAACTGGAATGTCGATCAGCATCACTTTGACCGCCTGGAACGGATGCTCGACGCCTACTATCGCTACCACGAGTTGCGAAACAATTGGTACAGTCTGGAAGTCCTGCTCAGCCGCGCCATTGATGCGCTGCGCCCTTTTGCGGCTGAGAGCGTATGTCCCACCGCGACACAGGATCCATCCCACCCTCTGCATCGCTTGTTCGCTTCCCTGCTAAGCCGCCTGGGTACGGTCCACTTTCATCTCGCCAGTTACACCGAGTCCCAAGAGTTGTTGGAAGAGAGCTTGACGATGGCTAGACACTTAAAGGCGCGATGGCTCGAAGCACAGTCTCTGTGTGCCCTGGGAACGACAGTGAGTACCGTGGGAGAGATCGAGAAGAGTGCGCCGTACCTCCAGGAGAGCGTACGCATCGCCCGCGAGATAGGCGACGCGCACGAAGTGGCCCGCTGCGTCTCCAAACTGGGCATCCTTAGTCGACTACGGCGGCAGTTTGACGAGGCCGAGCGCCACTTTAAGGAGTGTTTGGAAACCTACCAGCGACTGGGCGACCCGACCGAGACGGCCGGAGCGTTACTCAATTTGGGCACGATATACGGCAGCCGCGGCGAGGCGACGGAGGCCGAACGTCTCTTTCAGGAGAGCCTGCGGTTGGCCCGCCAGGTGGGACACCGCATTCTCACGTTTATGAACACCGGCAACATCGGTTACCTCGCGTACATGCGTGAGGACTACGCGACGGCCATAGCCATGTATCAAGAATCGTGGGCGGTAGCCCTGGAGATCGGCAATCGCGAGGGGCTCGTCTTTTTGTGCTACTACCTCTGCCTCGCCAACGCCCGACTTGGAAAGGTGGCTGACGCAGAGCGCTACATCCAATACGGATTCGAGGAATTCGCTGGAGCTGGAAGCTCCAGCCTTAACCCTGCGACTCGTCTACGCCTTGGGGCACCTCGCCCAAGCCCGCGGGCTCAACGATGACGCGGTGGCGCTCTTCACCTTTTGCGTCAACCACCCGGCCACACCGGCTCCAACCTTGGAGGGAGTCAAGAAAGACTTGGCCGCGCTGAAGGCCACCATGCAGACACATGACGTAAGTCGAGGCGTGGAGCGCTCTACCTCCATCACATTGGAGAGCATTCGACATTGGGTACAGCGCACGACGGAGGACCCGAGTGACCACGTTTCGTGATCTGGATTCGTGACCTTCTTTCGCGACCTTGCTCGTGACCTTGCTCGCGACCGTTCTCGTGACCTTGCTCGTTACCTTGCTTCATGGCCACGTGTATCTACGCTTCGGGCCTCCGCTTCGGGGCCTTACTTCGCGACCTTGCTTTGCGACCGTTTTCGTGACCTTGCTCGTGACCTTGATTCGTGGCCACGTGTATCTTCGCTTCGGACCTCCGCTTCGAGGACGGAGAGCCGGCTCTAGATTGAGATGTGCCAGACCATCCATGCTACTTGTAAATCAATGATTCCATGAACCACCATCAAATAAGGGAGAAGTCGCGGCCGCCGCTGTATCACAGCCCCAACCAGCAGCGCGAAGGGCAGAAACATCCCAAAACGCCAGAGCATGAAGCGGACGTCAAAGACCAGCGGCAGCGTGATGTGTTGGGCCGCGTGCCAAAGTGCCGCGATGAACAGCGCCTGACCCCCGCTCCTCCCCGCCGCCACGAGTCGCGGGAGCGCCCACCGGTAATACACTGGGAGCTCGGCGAGAGCAATAGTGATGGGAAATAGAACAAGGCCGATCCAAGCTGCCCCTGAAGGTATCGCTTGCACAAACATATTCAGTGGAGTCTCTGGATCGCCAAACAACAGATGCGCCAGGCCGATGTTGGGAATGTAAGCAATGGGTGCGCTTACAATGACGACCCCTAGGAGAAAAAGCAAGTCACGCCCAACAAACTCTCGCTTAATCTCGACATTGTAGAAGCGGCCCCAACTCTCTCCGATGCGCTTTCGCCAACGCGAGAGCATCGTCAATGAGAGCAAATTTGTTACTGTAGCTGTGATGGGCCACCACCTCACCGACGCCGACCATGGCGACGGCTCCCCCGACACGGCGTACCCCGCAGCAATCAACGCCTGTGCCAATCCAAACAACACCAAACGGTGCATGAGTACAGCTGCCATCGCATTATAAACCCCTTGACAAACTCCTTGAAGAGCCCCGTTACAAGCCCCTTGACAACGTCCGGTATGCCCCAGTGCACCTCGAGCAACCCAAATTGTTTCGCTGTCTGCGGAGGAGTCCCTTCAGGACGTTATGTGAGGGGATTTGCAAGATGATTGGCATGTGAGGATCATTGCAATGTGAAAGATGATTGGCATGTGAATAATGTTTGAAATGCGAAGGATGTAGGACGCGTGAGGCCCAAAAACATCAAAGCCCCATCCGCTGACCGGGATGCGGCCTTTTTCGGTTTGCATTCTCCGGCGGCTTCCGGCAGTCGCCGGTATTCTCCGGTAGTCCCCGGTAGTCCCCGGTAATCCCCGGTAGTCCCCAGCATTCCCCGACACGCTGTCGTGCCCCGCTGTCGCCAAACGGCTCCCGAGTGCCGAAAGCAACGTTGTTGCGCATCTGTTACGCATCTGGTGTGGAATCATTTCCCACCTACGAGCAATGACTCCTCACGAGAAGGGCTACAGCGGCCTCACCTGACCGGTAGCGGGGAGGGACCGAGATCCACGCGTTTCTCTTCAAAACCCCTAGGCCCGCTAGCTGGGCTTACGTTTCGAGCCGTTTCGGTCCTTGACATTCTCCAGCAAGTCTCCAGGCATTCTCCGACACGCTGTCGTGCTCCGCTGCCTCCAAACGGCTCCCAAGGTGCCAAAAACGCCGTTGTTACGCATCTGGTGTGGAATCATTTCCCACCTGCGAGCAATGACTCCTCACGAGGAAGGTAACAGACCCCGCATCACCGCGTCCACCGGGAGTGCCCGAGATCCACGCTCCTCTCCCCAAAATCCTCAAGCCCGCTAGCTGGGCTTAACGTGTCGAGCCGTTTCGCCCCTTAACACTTCTCCCGCATCCTCCGACACACTGTCGCGCTCCACCAGCTCCAAACGCCTCCCAAGGTACCAAAAACGCCGTTGTTACGCATCTGGTGTGGAATCATTTCCCACCTGCGAGCAATGACTCCTCACGGGAAGGGTATCAGCCACCGCATCGCCGCGGCCACCAGGAGCGCCCGAGATCCATGCCCTTTTCCCCACAACCCTCAAGCCCGCTAGCTGGTCTTAAGGTTTCAAGCCGCCTCGACCTTTCGGATTCTCCGGCAGTCTTCAGGCACACTCCGTCACGCTGTCTTGCTTCGCCCGCCCCAAACGGCTCCCAAGGTGCCAAAAACGTCGTTGTTGCGCATCCGGTGTGGAATCGTTCCCCATCTGCGAGCAATGACTCCTCATGAGAGGGGTATCAGCCACCGCATCGCCGCGGCCACCGGGAGCGCCCGAGATCCACACGCCTCACCCTAAAACCCTCAAGCCCGCTAGCTGGGCTTAAGGTTTCAAGCCGTCTCGCCCTTTCGGATTTTCGGGCAGTCTTCAGGCATTCTCCGACACGCTGTCGTGCTCCGCTGCCTCCAAACGGCTCCCAAGGCGCCAAAAACGCCGTTGTTACGCATCTAGTGTGGAATCATTTCCCACCTGCGAGCAATGACTCCTCACGAGGAAGGTAACAGACCCCGCATCACCGCGTCCACCGGGAGTGCCCGAGATCCACGCTCCTCTCCCCAAAATCCTCAAGCCCGCTAGCTGGGCTTAAGGTTTCAAGCCGCCTCGACCTTTCGGATTCTCCGGCAGTCTTCAGGCACACTCCGTCACGCTGTCTTGCTTCGCCCGCCCCAAACGGCTCCCAATGTGCCAAAAACGACGTTGTTACGCATCTGGTGAGGAATCATTTCCCACCTACGAGCAATGACTCCTCACGAGGAAGGTAACAGCGGCCTCACCTGACCGGTAGCGGGGAGCGCCCGAGATCCACGCGCCTCTCCTCAAAATCCTCAGGCTCGCTAGCTGGGCTTAAAGTTTCACGCCCTCTCGCCCCTTCGCATTCTCCGGCAGTCTTTAGGCACGCTCCGAAACTCTGTCGTGCTTCACCGGCTCCAAACGGCTCCCAAGGTGCCAAAAACGTCGTTGTTGCGCATCTGGTGTGGAATCATTTCCCACCTACGAGCAATGACTCCTCACGAGGAAGGTAACAGCGGCCTCACCTGACCGGTAGCGGGGAGGGCCCGAGATCCACGCGCCTCTCCCCAAAATCCTCAGGCTCGCTAGCTGGGCTTAAAGTTTCACGCCCTCTCGCCCCTTCGCATTCTCCGGCAGTCTTTAGGCACGCTCCGGCACGCTGTTGTTCTTCACCGGCTCCAAACGGCTCCCAAGGTGCCAAAAACGTCGTTGTTGCGCATCTGGTGTGGAATCATTTCCCACCTACGAGCAATGACTCCTCACGAGAAGGGCAACAGCGGCCTCACCTGACCGGTAGCGGGGAGCGCCCGAGATCCTCGCGTTTCTCTTCAAAACACCTAGGCCTTCTAGCTGGGCTTAACGTGTCAAGCCGTTTCGATGCTTAACATTCTCCGGCAGTCTTCCGGCATCCTCCGACACACTGTCGTGCTCCGCTAGCCCCAAACGGCTCCCAAGGCGCCAAAAGCAACGTTGTTACGCATCTGGTGAGGAATCATTTCCCATCCGCGAGCAATGACTCCTCACGGGAAGGGCAACAGCGGCCTCACCTGACCGGTAGCGGGGAGCGCCCGAGACCCTCGCGCCTCTCCCCAAAACACCTAGGCCCGCTAGCTGGACTTAACGTTTCGATCCGCCTCGCCCCTTCGAATTCTCCGGCAGTCTTCAGGTACGCTCCGACACGCTGTCGTGCTCCGATGCCTCCAAACGGCTCCCAACATACCAAAAGCCACGTTGTTGCGCATCTGGTGTGCAGTCAATCCTCACCTGTGAGCAGAGGCCCCTCAAAAAGGGGGCCTCTACGGCCCCTTCGACGCACCAAGCCGCCTCTTCGTACGCGACGTTATCCGTTGGTGTATCCTTCGATCGTTCGATTGGCCCATGGGTGATCTTGCACGAGGAGGCCCTCGTCGGGATCCTCAGGCAGCTCCCATCTGGGATAGACCCGCCAGGCGCTGTCCTCGATTCCGTCGGTCTCACCCACCCGCTCGAGGTGGGCGATGAGGAGCTCCCTCATTCTCGTCTTGGCGTCTCGACAAAAGGGAAGCCCAGCCCGGTTGCGGGATTCGAGAGGATCCGTCACGCGATCAAAGAGGAATTCGCGATTGTCGCCGGCGCTGTAGACGTATTTCCACTCCCGATTGACGATCATGTACGTGGCGGTCGCCCCCTTGCCATGCTGTGCCAGAATGTAGTCGCGACCGCCGTCAGATTTTGTGAACTCAAGCGCCCTTGAGCCCTTTGCCGACTTTGGGGGCTCCGCCAACTTGGCGCTCGCCACCGACTCTGCGGACTGCTCTGACACTGCAGACACTGCGGGCTGCTTCGACACCACAGACGTTGTAGGCCGCGTCGACACCTCCGACGCCTCCGCCAAGTCGACGCCGTCGGTTACGTGAGTCTCAATCGTTGCTCCGCTCACCGCAAGGAGCGTCGGCGCCACATCAACGAGACTCACCGGTGCATCACACACCACTCCCTGCTCAAAGCGCCTGGGAAACCGGACGATCATGGGAATTCGGGCGCTCGCGTCGTGCATGCTGCGCTTTCCAAAGCTGTTGTAATCCCCCAACAGCTCGCCGTGATCCGAGGTGAAGAGGATGAGCGTGTTGTCGAGTTGCCCCGTCGCTTCAAGGGCTGTCAGAATCCGACCCACTTGATAGTCGAGAAAGGAGATCGTCGCGTAATAGTACGCCTTAATGCTCCGCGTCAAATTCTGATCGATTCCCTGATCACGGTATTTGTACCGGTTTTGGTGTCTGTTTACCCAAGTAAGAAGGGTCTCCGTGTCTTGAGGGACGTGAGGCAACGGCATCATGGGAGCGCGGTACAACGTGTGCCACGGATTGGGTGGGGCGAAGGGAGGATGGGGGTGAATAAAGCTTGAGAAGAGCATCCAGGGCCGGCTGCTCTGTTGGCGGTGAGTGTCTTGTTGGGCTTGAGTGTGCTCTTGCCCGTGATTCCTCTCTTGCCCGTGGACAAACGCTATCGACCGGTCGGCGACCCACTGAGTCGGATGGAGCGCCGCAGGCATTTGGGCCGGCTGCGGCACGTAGTACATCTCTCCGCGGATTCCGTGTGGGTCGTTAATATGTGAGAAGCCTTGCTCGTGCAAAAATGTGAGGTAGTCGTCCTCCTCGGGCCGACGAACGAGCTCCTCCTGCGTCTCCCGCGAGTCGAAGCCTCTCAGCGCATGCCGATCCGGCGTGAAGTGACACTTGCCGATCCCGTGGGTGCGATATCCTGCCACGCCCATGGCGCCCATAAAGGACTGTCGCTCATCCACAGGCATGGCTCCGTTATCGTAACAGCCCGTGTGGTGAGGATACTGCCCGTAGATGAGGGAGCAGCGGGCGGCTACACATACGGGGGACGGCGAATAAGCGCTCGTAAACGCCGTCCCTTCCCTCACAAGCCGATCCAGGTTGGGCGTGCGAATCACCGGATTCCCTAGCGCCCTGATCGTATCCGCTCGCTGTTGATCAGTAAAGAGGACGAGAATATTGGGTTGGTCGGTCACCGTTGTCTAGCTCGCTTTCTCAGGAGCCTTTTGCTCTTTGGGACCAAGGATCACATAGGTGGCTCCGTCCACACTGCGGTTGGGGATGGTATGCACTTGTCCGTTATCATCTCGGATCTTGGTCTTGCGAATCGTAAGGCCTGCGAGCGTCCCCTCGATCCCTGCAGCTTTCACCCGTCGACCCACGGTGAACTCGTCATCGCCGATCAAGAACATCCCGGCCAACAGATCTTGTGTCACGCCGTTGAGCCCGGTTGCCAGGGCCATCGCGATCAGCGCGACGGAGCCTCCCACTGCGAGGGACAGCTGGCTTAAACCCATGACGTTTAGCGCCGCCGCCAATGCCAGTACCCATCCCGCAAAGCTAATCACCGAAAGGATCATCGACTGTATCGTCTGGTCGAGCCGTGCCAGCGACGTCGCCGTCAAAATGATGCGGCGGGCCGCTCGGATCACGATGTACCCGATGGCGAGCGTAAAAAGGGCAGCCGGCAACTTTTGAATGTAGACCAGATTCTCCAAGATCATTGACTCCCAAATAGTGGCGCCTTCCACGAGCTCTTGCCTCCTGTCTGTTCAATTCATCAGTATGGTTTTCAGTGATTGATAGACCGGAACTCTTCGTTCTCCTTCTTCAAAAAACTAGTTGGCCTCCGCCACTTGGCCTCCACCGCCCCTTTCGAATAGACCCGCATTTCGTTTGTTAAGGGAGCGTAGACAGGAAGTGGGCGGCTCCACCCGAATTATTTCGTTAATGAATTTTAGCTATGGAGGGACGGCGACAATGTCAAAGCTTGCGATTCAAGGCGGGACCCCGATTCGAACCAAGCCTTTTCCCAGCTGGCCGCAGTGGGACGAGCGCGAACGGACCAACCTGCTGCGGACCTTGGAGACCGGCAAGTGGTACCGCTACACCGGCGATACGGTCGAACGGTTTGAGAAGGCTTTTGCTGCAGCGTGCGGCGCCAAGCACGCTTTGGCCGTCACCAGCGGAACCAAAGCGCTTGAAGGTGCGGTCTACGCCCTCGAACTCGAACCGGGCGCGGAAGTGATCGTACCGAGTTACACCTTTGTGAGCACGGCCACATGCGTGATCAACAGCGGCTACCAAGTCGTCTTTGCCGACGTCGATCCACAGACACTCAATGTGACGGCCGAAACACTTGAAGCCGTACGCACCCCCAAGACCAAGGCCGTCATCCCGGTCCACTTCGGCGGTCTCCCGTGCGACATGGATGCTATTATGGCTTGGGCCAAAGAGCACCAGATCGCCGTGATCGAAGACGCGTGCCACGCGCACGGCGGATTTTGGGACGGAAGAGCGCTCGGAGCGATCGGTGACTTGGGCGCCTTCTCTTTTCAAAACTCTAAGAATATGACCGCAGGCGAAGGGGGCATCGTCTTAACCGACGACGAGACGTACCTCGGCCGCCTCTTTGCCCGCCACTCGTACGGTCAGCAACCCGGTCGCGAGTGGTACGATCACTTCACCGTCTCCACAAACCTGCGCATGACCGAGTGGGCCGGCGCCATCCTCCTCGCGCAACTGGAGCGCTTGGCTGAGCAGTCGAGCAAGCGCCTGGAGAACGCTCGCCTCCTTGATGACGCCATTGCAGGCCTGCCTGGGCTGCAAGTGGTCGGCTCCAAGGACCCGCGAGCCGCTCAACGTGCCTACCACCTTTACATTTACCGGGCCGTTGACCTACCGGAGGGCGTCACGAAGGCACAAGTGATGAAGGCGATGCAAGCCGAAGGGATTCCGACAGCGGCAGGGTACCCTCGACCCTTGTACAAGCAGCCACTCTTTGACAAGGTGCGCCCCGCCCAGCATCAAGGGGCGAGCTTCAATGAGCTTGCCCTCAATCATGTCGAGAAGGTCTGTGACGAGGTCTTTTGGCATTCCCAAGCGATGCTCTTGGCAGAGCGAGACGATGTCCTCGACATCGCTCGAGCCCTCGAGAAAGTGTTCAGCTCCATCGACGAGTTGCGCGCCCTTTCCGCTTAAGAGCAGCGCTTATAGCGAGTCCAACACTTGAAGCGAACCCACAAAAACGCCCGGCATCTTCTAGCGCGGAGACTCCCCGCCTACGAGCGCCGGGCGTTCTTACTGTAACGTTTCTATAACGCTTTTGCAGGTTTTCCTGAGTTGCTTACAATTCTAGGACCTGCTCCGCCTTCTCCAGCTCCGGCCGGAGGACGTGGTAGGGGAGCGCCTGAGTCGGGATACCCTCTGCCAATACGAGATCGGCGGCAATCGCCGCGGACTCGCCTAAAATCATAAAGACAGGCTCCATTCGGACTGAGCCAAAGGCGACGTGCGATGCCGACAGACAGACGGGTACGAAGAGGTTCTCGCACTCCCCCGACTTGGGCACGATGCTGCGGTACGAGATGCGGTAGGGGCCCGCAGGCCGCACCTGAACATCTCCATCGTTGAGCACTCGCCCGTTGTGCACAAAGCGGCGGCAATTGTGCGAGTCGATGTTGTACGAACCCATCCCGACGGAGTCGTCACACTGCCGCGTGTGCCGACAGTCATGCTCGGTTTGTACATAATCGCTCACCATGCGGCGCGCCTCACGAATGTAGAGCTGATGAGGCCAGTGGCCGGTCTCCTCAAACTCATCGGCCGCCAGGCCGAACGCGCTCAGCCGCTCTCGGTAGCGGACGGGAACAGAAGGGTCGTTGGCCAGGAACCAGTACAAGCCCTTTTGGTAGCTGACGTGCTGCTGAAAGAGTTGCTCTCGCCGTTCGTATGACGCCTCAGGCCACTCGTAGTTTGCGCCGATAAAGTCGCTGCTCATCGGACCGTGGTTGTTGGTGTCCGTCTTGTGTGGGTGAATCAATCGATCAAACTTGCGCAGCTCTCCGTCGGGACGCAGCAACTCGTTGTAGTCGTCCTTTTCACTGTTAAACCACCGGGTAGCCAACACGTACTCCGCCGGGTCAAAGTCGTTCGGTCGCTCCCAGTCTATCCGGAGTCCTTGGTCATCCGTCATACAGACACGAAAACAGTAAGCCTGAATGCGATGATCTCCCTCGCCTTGGCGCTCACAGGCGTCCTCCGCTTCGACGTGAGGCAGGCAACCGCTCGAGGGATCCCCTGCACGCACATACGGATCGACCGGGTGTGAGAATTGATGCTTCTCCAGCACTTGAATGCCATTGAGGGACTCACCGTACACGTCATTCCCCTCTCGCCCGACCGTGTAGCTTACACCGGCCCGAGCCAGGAGGTCGCCCTCGTACGTGGCATCGACAAAGAGTCGAGCCTTCACTTCCAACCCACTCAACATGCGGATATGCGTGATCCGCCGCTCGTCCATCGTCACTCGATCAAGGAATTGCCCGTGATACACCTCGACGTCGGACTCCCTCAGCCACTGGTCGTACACCTTCGCCGCGGCGCCCGGCTCAAACTTCCACACTTCTTCAGAGCGGCCGTAGACGCGGCCAACCTCACGGTAAAACTGCCGGGCCAGACCGCCTATCACCTCTTGCTTGCCCGAGTCGGTCCAGCCCAACCCTCCGGTGGTCATCCCACCCACAAACTTTCCTGGATTGAGAATCGCGACGCGCCGCCCTCGGCGCGCGGCCGTCACCGCGGCCGCCACACCGGCCGACGTCCCTCCGTAAACACAGATGTCCAGGTCTAAACGCTGATCCGTCTGCTCATTCCACTCCGGCAGAAAATAGTGTGCTGTACGCGTGCTCATGAATGGGTCGGCCTCCGCAACCTAAACTCACGTTGATACATTCCACCCCCAGTTTCTTCCCATCGTCACGGGGTCCCTTCCGCCACCTGCTCCAGCCGCTCAATCAACGTGGTAGGTGACGCGGATCCTATACTCCGCATCGGGGTAAACCTGGACGTTCACAATCCCAAAGAGGCGCTCCCGGTCGACCAACAGGTCACTACAATTCAGGAGCACGGTCTCTCCCGGATTGATCTCCCCCGCCACGATGTCGGGAGAGACGATGATCTCCCCATTATCCCCTGAGGTGCGCAAGAGGGTGATTTCAATCTTAGTCCTGTAGAGCGCGGGCTCACCCTCATTCACTGCGAGTTCTCCGCAACTCACGTAGATCGGGAAGCGTGCGGGCGATGCTCCTGACGTCGGCACGGTTACGTAACCTCCTCCAAGCACGAGCAGCACAAGTGCTACCATCCACGCAATCGCTCGTGACACACGGTTCACTCCTTGCCGCATGCGCTTTCAACTGTAAGTGTTGGCATGTGTATGCACCGATTCGCCCTCCAAGTCCGAGCGCACGTACCTACACGATCGACGAGGAGTCGCGGGCCGCCCAACGAAGCTCCATACCACTCGATTCATTTCACAATTCGTACCCAATGAGGTGAGCGTGTGGCCAAAAAAAGTGCCAATTACGACGAGCAGAAGGTGCCCCACTACGAGCTGCCGGATCCATTGACGGACGCAGGTGGGGAACGGGTCACCGACAAGGAAACGTGGCTCAACCAGCGTCGAACCGAAGTCCTCTCCCTTTTTGAAACTCACGTCTACGGGAGGATGCCGCAGGGGAGTTTGATGCCCCAGATTTCCCTCCTCGAAGAGGACGCTCCCGCCCTTGAGGGGCGAGCAACCCGGCGTCAAGTGCGCCTCCTCTTTGGCGACGCCCCCCAGGTGGGCATCGATGTGCTGCTTTACCTGCCCGAGGGTGCCACCGGCCCTGTCCCCCTCTTTCTGGGCCTCAACTTTCACGGCAATCACACCGTCCATACCGATCCCAACATTCGCGTGACAGACTCCTGGGTACGCAAACAGGGGAACGTAACGGATCATCGGGCGACAGCCGCCGACCGTGGCTTGAGTGCGTCACGATGGCAGGTGGAACACGTGATTGAGCGCGGGTACGGGTTGGCGACGGCGTACTACGGCGATATTGACCCCGACTTCGACGACGGTTTTCAAAACGGGGTGCACCCACTCTTTTACGCCTCCGGCCAGACCCGTCCCCGTCCCGACGAATGGGGAGCCATCGGGGCGTGGGCATGGGGACTCTCCCGCATCCTTGACTACCTCGAAACCGTTCCGCGCGTCGACGCTGCCAAAGTGGCAGTCATGGGCCATTCTCGCCTTGGGAAGACGGCTCTGTGGGCCGGCGCGTCGGATCCTCGTTTCGCCCTAGTCATCTCCAACAATTCGGGGTGCGGCGGTGCGGCGCTGAGCAGGCGGCGGTTTGGCGAGACGGTGGCCATCATCAACGGATCATTTCCCCATTGGTTTTGTGAGAATTTCAAGGCGTACAACGACCGCGAGGATGAGCTCCCCCTCGATCAGCACATGCTCCTGGCGCTCATCGCCCCCCGCCCTCTCTACGTTGCGAGCGCCGAAGAGGACTTGTGGGCCGATCCCAGAGGCGAGTTTCTCAGCCTGAGCGCTGCAGACCCGGTGTACCGCCTCTTTGGCCTAGAGGGATTGGAGACGAGCGACATGCCCCCCGTCGAACGCCCCGTTGGCGCCGCGACAGGGTACCACATCCGTCGAGGCGGCCACGGCGTGACGCTCTACGACTGGGAACGCTACTGCGACTTCGCGGATCGTCACTTAAAGGTGTAAGCGTTCCCCCAGTCTCTTCCAAAGAATACGCCACCTGGCATCCGTGCAAAATGGTAAGAGTGAGGCACAACTCCAAACTCTGCCATAGGGAGCCAAACCGGGCGATGAAGCGGCGGCGGTTAGAGAAAGAGCTTTCCAAGCGTCTGGAAGAGAACGTTCATCGAATCGAAGAAGTGCTGGGAGAGAACCCCGATGTCGTCATACGGCGCCTGCTCCTTGGCGCCTACCGGCGCGTCAGCGTCACGGTCATCAGCATGGAGGGACTCTCGGACCTCGACTTCGTATCAGAGTACGTCATCGCCCCGATTCAAACGTGTGACGCCCAGGTGAGCCTAACGCGCACCAACGCGCTCGCTCACCTCTCCGAAGCGCTGAACGCAGGGGCACGGGTAGGCGAGGCGCGCACGTGCGCCGCGGTCGTTGAGTCTGTGTTGGCTGGGAAGACGGCGCTCCTGATCGACGGAACGGACGTCGCCCTCATCGTAAATACAACCAAGCTGCCGAGTCGACCCATCCAAGAGCCCGAAGCGGAGACCGTGGTGCACGGCCCCAGAGAAGGGTTTACCGAGTCCCTTGGTACCACGATGGCGCTGATTCGCAATCGAGTCCGCAACGCTGGATTGAGATTTGAGTCATTAAGCATCGGGCGCGAGTCTCCCACCCCGGTGAGCATTGTCTACATCGAGGGCGTCGTCGATGAGGATGTCCTAGCCAAGGTGCGAGAGCGGATCAAACGTGTCGACGTCGACGTGGTCCTCGACACGGCCTTCATCGAGGAGTTTATCTGCGATCAACCGTACACGATCTATCCCACGGTCCTCTCGACGGAGCGCCCCGACAAAGTGACGGCCGCCCTCCTCGAGGGGCGGGTAGCGATCGCGGCCCAGGGGACGCCCTTCGTGCTGGTAATGCCCGCCACCCTCTGGGACTTCCTCACCTCTCCCGAGGATTACTACGAGCATCCGGTGATGATGACGTTCGTCCGGTGGGTACGCGTGCTGGCTTACGTAATCGCTCTCACCTTACCTTCGTTGTACGTCGCCCTCACCTCGTTCCACCAGGAGATGATCCCGACCACGCTGGCGCTGCGCATTGCAGCTGGACGGGAAGGCACCGCCTTCCCAGCGGTCGTCGAAGCGCTCCTCCTGGAGATGCAGTTTGAGTTGTTGCGCGAGGCAGGGCTGCGGATCCCCCGCAAGGTGGGTACTGCGGTCTCGATCGTCGGCGTTTTGGTGATTGGTCAGGCGCTAGTTGCCGCGGGTGTCGTCTCGCCGATCCTAATCACGGTCGTGGGCGCCACAGCTATCGCGTCCTTTGCGGTTCCACTCTTTTCGATTTCAGCGCCTACCCGTCTCCTCAAATTCCCCTTGATGATCTTAGCCGGTACCTTCGGCTTCTACGGCATCGTCTTTGGGGTGACGCTCATCCTCACACACCTCGTCACGCTGAACTCGTTTGGTCGTCCTTACATGACGCCGCTGGCGCCCTTACGCCCGCGCGGTCTATACGATTCCCCGCTGCTCCGGGCCCCTTGGTGGTTGCTCGTGCGCCGGCGCAGAGAGGGGGCCAAAGGGCGTGTCCATGACCAAGAGTAGTAAGCCTGGTTGGACGCTCTCGTCAACTGAAGTGATTGCGCTGCTTAGTATGCTTTACTCGTCGCCCATTGCCTTTGCGCCGATCCGCATGTTCACCGTGGCCGGCGAATCAGCCTGGATCGCGGGACTCGTCTCCGCCGTCTTTGGCGCGCTGATCGTCGTCATCTGGGTAGCCGTCTGTATCAACTTCCCAAAGAGAGAGCTTCCCGAGATCGTCCAATCGGTCCTTGGGCCTCATATTGGGAGCCTCTTCAATCTCATCTTTGCTCTCTACTTCCTCTACGAGGCGGCGGTTGCAGGCCGCATCATCGGGGAGGTGATGCTGCGGGTCCTCCCTGGGACGCCAATGGTCGTCATCCTCTCCATGGCACTCTTCATCGGTGTGGTGATCGCTCGCCTCGGTCCGGAAGTGATGGGACGATTGGCCAGCATGCACCTTTGGATTGTCAGCGCGGCCTTCGCCGTCGTGGTCGCCTCGTTGACCAAGGATTTAACACCAAGCTATTATTTGCCGGTGATTACCGGCGGCGTCGGTCCCGTCTTGAACGCGGCGATCACTCCCACCGCACTGCTGGGGCACGTGATAGTGATCTCTTTGTTATTGCCGCACATGAGGGGAGTTATGGAAGCAGAGCGTGACCAGGGGGAACGATGGCGGGAGGGACTCCGGGTAGGAATGCTGGGGATGGGAATCACGTGGTTATTCTTTATGATCATGCTCACCTTTGAGCAGGGCATCTTCAGCGCCGAGCAGGCGGCCCGCCTTACAATTCCCGCGCTCTCGCTGGTGCGCGCCATTAAGATCGGCGCCTTCTTCGAGCGGATCGAAGTCTCGCTGGTAGGTGTGTGGCTGCCCGCAGCCTTCCTTAAATTGTCTCTCTTTCTTTACGGGACGTCGGTCTTTACCAAACACCTTGCCCGGACCCCAGAGCGCCGCCGGTACGTCCTCGCGCTGGCAGCCCTCATTGTCCCTGTCACTCTCGGCATTGCTGAGAACGTGCCAGAATTCATCGTGTTCGTCAATGGTGCCTGGCCCCTCTTTCAACTCGTCGTCAAAGTGGCAATCCCCCTTCTGCTTCTCGGTCTGCTCTTGGTGAAGAGGAGGTTGAGCCATGCGCAATAGCCGGATGCAGAGTGGTCGGTCTCGTCTCCTGCTGACGCTTACGGTGATTCTCCTCGTCACCAGCGGTTGCTGGAGTGCCCGCGAGATCGACGAATTGGCCTTTATCATGGCGATCGGTGTCGACAAGGCGGAGAGCGGCGAAGGCCTTGAAGTGAGCTTCCGTATCGTGAATCCAAGTCAGGTCGTTTCGGGGGAGTCCGGCGGCGGCCAAAATACTGGGGAGACATCGTTTCCTGTGATGGTACAGGCCGTCTCGGTGGTGGAAGCCTTTGATCGGTTGAGGGAGCGCCTACCGCGCCGACCCTTTTTGAGCCACATCCAACTCGTGATCGTCGGGGAGGAGCTCGCCAAAGAGGGAATTGGTGGGATTCTCGATTATCTCGAGAGGTCCGAGGAGACGCGCCGCTCCGTCAACATCCTGGTTGCAAAAGGAGGACGAGCATCCAAGATATTTGAACAAGCAAGGCCTCCGTTGCTCTCTCGATCCGGCCTGGCTGCCGAAGGCTTGCTACGGCAGGCGCCAGACGTCGGTCACGCACCGCAGGTCATCCTCGGAGACCTGATGTACACGATGCAGAGTGGCCGCATGGACCCAGTGGTGGGCGTCATCACAATCATCGAGTCCAACTCCCCGTCGACGCAGTCGCTGCCCGCACAAGTGCGGCTCTCCGGGGGAGCTCTGTTCCGCAACGATCGCCTCCTCGCGTACCTCGACGAGCAGGAAGTCGCGGTCCTGCTCGCCGTCACCAACGAGTTGAGACGGACCACCCTTTCTCTCACAGGAGAGAAGGGAATTCTTGCAGGAGTGCGACTGCGACACGTCATGGGCAAGGTGGATGTCGTCAGTACCGACCCGCCGCGCTTCGCGATTAACCTAGATTTCGAAGGGATCCTCGTCCAAGCAAACGCGACCGCTGACAACAACGTTGCCGAGTTTCTCACGAGCACCTCGCGCGACGTTGAAACGTTGTTAGAGAATCGAACCAAGGCGTTGGTCCAACACCTCCAGTCCCTTGGAAGCGACGCGCTTGGTTTCGCCGAGACGCTCTATCGTACAAAACCCGTCGTGTGGCGGCGGGTCAGCAGCGATTGGGAATCGCTGTATCGCACCCTTGAGGTCGATGTGAATGTGGACGTCAAGATCCTCTCGTCAGGCAATGTGACGAGATACGCTCCCCCGGCTCAGGCGCGACCGTAAACATTAGGCAGACAGGACGTGGTGTTGGGATGAGCACGTTGCCGGTTGCACTCACCGTCTTCGCATACGCCATCGTCTCGTGGATTGTAGGGTCCGAGATGCGTGCGCATAACGCGAATGGACGCGAATACGCGGTCGCGACCCTCCTCTTGCTCGGAGGTCTCGCTTATTCGATTTTAATGATTCTCGACGTGCACCCTCCGAGCGCGCTCGACGTACTCCACTCCGTGTTTGCAAGGCTGCCGGCTTTGCGGATCCTCATCGGGGAATAACAGGGGTCCGCTCACCATCGTCGAGTCGGATCCAGGTCTCAAATTGACGCTGACCAGCGGAGAGGCGGATCACGCGGGCGCCCCGCGCCGAGCCGTCTCGCGGATACGTTTGATACCCGGTCACTTTGCCGTACGCCAAGTGGATCCCCATCCACTCCCCCACGTAATCGTTGACGTGATCGTGGCCGACGAACGTGGCCATCACGTCGCCCTGTTCAACCATGGCCGCGAAAAGCCTTGTGTTCAGGCGCGGCGCGCACACGTCTTCGCCTTTGTTACCATAGCACACGCCACCCTCCCAGACGTCGTTGTACTCAGGGAGTGGAATGTGGAAGAAGGCCAACGCCGGCGGTCGAGCCGCGTACGCTCGGCGGAGCTCATATGATAACCGGCGGTACCACGCAATCTGTTCATGACGAATCCAACCGTAGCCACCTACCGTTTCAGGCGCATACGAGTTTGAATCGAAAAAGTAGAGGATCGTCGGTACGCCCCCTTCCTTCGGCTCGATGAGGAGCGTGTAATTTCCCACCCCAGGGACGTCGCTTGGACCCACTTCGGCCAAACACCCTGGGCAAGACTGGAAGATTCCCATCAGGTCGTGCCGAGTGAGGCTACCTTCGTCGTCGTGATTCCCAAAGACCACGGCCCACGGTGTCTCGCTCTCGACCAGCGGGGTGGTCAATTGCGTCACGGAACGCTCCGGATCCGTACACCCCTTGCCCGCGAGGCTGTCGCCTGTCAAGACGACAAAGTCTGGCCGCTCCATCTCCAAAAGAGTGCGCATAGCCGCGGCCGTCTTTCGGTCCATCTCTTCACCGTTGTGCCAATGCAGGTCGGTGAACTGCACGATCGTAAAGCTGCCGTCAGGGCGATAACGCAAGCGCAACGGACTCCCCATCTAAACCCAGCCGCTCGAACGTGCCGTCTCTTCCAATTCGGCCATGGCATCGTCAAAGGTGTAGCGCGGCTTGTACCCGAGTCGTTGAATCTTCTCCGTCACCACACGGCGTACACCCGGAGCGCGACCGGGCTCTGTGTGCTTCTCTCCCAACCAGGTCGCAATGCGACCAAAGAATGCGCTTGCCGGAACGGTTCCGTCGATAAGGTTGTACGCCTCTCCCACAGCGCGCGCATCCTGCATCACGAGGAGGAGAGCGTCGGGAATGTTCCTCACGTGTATGTAGTTGACGGGATCGTCCGAGTGCCACACCTTCCCTTGACGGATCTCGTCGATCAGTTTAGGACCCCACACCGACGTACGATGCGCGGAGAGCACCATGCCCAAACGTAGAATTGCGATAGGAAGGCCTCTGTCCGCGGCTGCTCTCACTGCACGCTCCGCATCCGCTTTGGTTTGGGAGTAAGCATTCTGTGACGCCTCGCACAACGGCGTCTCCTCGGTGATCTCCGTCCGATCCCCGGCATTGTAGACAGAGCCCGTCGAGATGTGCACAAAGTGTTTGACTCCCGCTAGCGCCGCTGCATCGGCGATACTTTTGGTCCCCGCGACATTGACGGCGCGCGCTCTCTCCCAATCGGGACCGATGTACGCCGCCGCGTGGACCACTGCATCGACGCCCTGAACGGCCACCGAGAGCGTCGTCGAATCCGTCAGATCTCCCTTCACCGCTTCGACGTCTAGCCTCTCCAATTCAGGGGCCGACGCACTGCGCACGAGCGCCCGGACTGCGTACCCCTCTTCAATGAGTCTCGCTGCAATCTCGCTACCGACGGTCCCCGTAACACCTGTGACAAGGACTCTTCCCTTTGAATCGGCCACACTTATCACTCCTGTGAAAATCGACGAACTCTAACTCCCACTTCGCCACCCTCTCGGCTCTCCTCCATTTGCGGCGCAGAGGACGTCTAATCAGAGTAAGGACTTGCGATATGCACCGATGATCATAAAGGGAGCGATGCTCTAGGGATAGGGACTCGGCATCGTATTTGGCAGTACGGGACCGGGCGTGGGGCAGTGTGACTGCCCCACGCTCCGTCATTATTCATTCTTCGGCTTGAAGGTTTTGCAGGACGTGCCCGCGGACGTGGCCGTGGGCGTTTGATCCAGGCTGGCAATCTCAACGTCGATCTTCCCATTCGCGACCTCGTCGCTGCTGACCAGAATCTCGTCGGCTCCGCACCGATTCGCTTCGTCCCAGTAGGCACAGCTGCTCACCGTGCACCGTACATTGGCCGGCACTGTTGATCACCTCCAGCGATTTACGCCTGAGGATTCTTCCCCATTGAGGTGATTCTTAACCCAGTTCGATGCCTTCGGCTTGAACGAGGCGCTTAAAGGCGCGCACGGCCTCGACAAACAACTGCCCGCCGCTAAATCCCGAGAATTCATCGGCCGACTTGAGGTGGGGCTCCATCGAGAAGAAACCCTCAAACCCGGAGTCGCGCAGCGCCTTCAGGGTCTGGCGCACCTCACCGTCACCCTCTCCGGCAACCGTCACCTTACCGCTCTCGGCGAGCGCATCTTTCACGTGTATGTAGTCGATGTAAGGCCGCAACATCTCGTACCCTTCCGTATGCGGTCGCACACCGCACTGGACGAAGTTGGCCGGATCCCAAGCGAGGCGCAAAACCTCACTGTTTACGCTCTGTACGATATCGAGGCACCTCTCAGGCGTGTCCCCGTATATGTGCTTCTCATTCTCGTGAACAAGGGTGACGCCGTGCCCCTGGGCCGCTTGCGCGATGGCGCTCATACGACGGAGCACCTCATCCCGGTAAGCTTCGGCCTCACCTTCGGGAATAAAGAACGAGAAAAGACGGATGTAGGGCGCCTCCAATTGCTGCGCGCACCACAGGGCTCGCCGAAACTGCTCCAGGTGAGGCTCGAACGGATCCGTAATCTTGATCTTGCCAATCGGCGAACCGATCGAGGACACGCCGACCCCTCTACTCCCTAAGAGCGCTTTCAGCCGCTTCACTTCATCGTCACTCAGAGTCAAGACGCCCTTGCCCCACGCTTTGCGTAGCTCGAGGTAACGAATCCCTTCACTCTCGAGTACATCGAGTTGCTCTTCCACGTCCGCGGCAATCTCATCGGCAAATCCGCTCAAGATCCACATCGTTGCTTGATCCCCTCCAGATGGTCTCATTGCACTTGGCTCTCAAAGAGTTGGCTGCGGCGCAGGCGCCGTCCGATAATCGCCATCAAGAGAGCATTCACCACCGCCAGGATCACTCCTATGAGGCTCACTAGAAGCGTGTCGAGGAGCAGAACTCCGGAGACCTGCCCAAAGAGTAAAGCGAGAATGGGCAACACGATCAATCCCCCCAATTGGTACGCCGCTTGAAAGGTGGCGACCCGAGCGCTGATAAAGACGTTGACGAGAATCGCCGTCAGGCTGAGCATCGGCATCACCAGCAGTATGAGCGGCCACCAGTTCGCATTGGGAAAGAAGAGACGGCCAAACATCGGCCACCCGACGAGGTTGGCGACGACCACCGCCAACCCGAAGGTGAGCGTGGACAGGAGGGCCGCAGGCAACATAGCCCCTACTACTTTACCTGCAAAGAGATCGCTTAGCTCCGTCGGAGTGAGGAGGAGGCTCTCAAGGGTGCCCCGCTCTTTCTCCCCTGCGAAACTATCGGCGCTGACAACACTCGAGGCCATGATAGGAATGAGTAAGAAGATCGGTGCGATGAGGTAGTTCATCGCGAAGTAAGCGACCTGTTGCTCCACGCTTGGCAGCAGGTCGAGGGCGCGTCGTAGCTGTGATTCCGGCAGAGCGTCGAGAATACGGGTGATCTCGCGCAAGTCTCCTTCGACTCCGACCGTCCGCAGAGCAAACAACAGGCCGCCCGGTAGCAGGATCCCGATGAATACAGGTAAGATGAGCATGGGTAACCAAACCTGTAGGTTCGCGCCGATCGCCCGTACGTCTTTTCGCGCGATCGCCCAGACGATTCGTTGATTCATGCGTGGTTCACTCCCCGGATACGGAAGTACAGGCTTTCGAGATCCGGCTCCTCCAATTCGGCGCTGTACACCCGCGCCTCTTGAGTCAATCGGCGCAATAGATCCGGCACCCGTTCGCGCTCAGGTATACGAAACTGCACGACGCCATCGCCCATACTTTTGGCCTCGACGCCGCGGTACGTATCGCTTTGCAGTCGCAGATCGGTCTCAACACGCAGCGAGAGCGTAGCCCGGTACTTGTCGCGTAGCTCTGTCAGACTCCCCTGTTCGATTAAGCGCCCCCGGTTGATGAAAAGGTATCGGTGGCACACCGTCTCGAGCTGCTGTAACAGATGGGAACAGAGGATGATTGTCGTCCCCTCACGCCGGTTTAACGTCGCGATATCGGCGAGGACCATGCGCGCCCCTTCTGGATCCAAACCGTTCGTCGGTTCGTCGAGAAAGAGGATTTGAGGCGAGTGCAACACGGCCCGCGCGAGACCGAGTCGACGGCGCATCCCCGTACTGTACGTCCCCACCTTACGGTGCTGATACTCCTCCATTCCAAAGCGGCGCAGCACCTCTTCCGGCCTACTTCGCTCCTCCACCCCGTACAGTTGCGCAAAGAATCTCAGATTCTCCAAGCCACTCATATGACGGTAAAAATCGGCCGACTCTGTCAGAACACCGCACATCCGGCGTATGGCACTGCCATCTCTCTCAGGGTCTCGACCGCCCACGCGCATTGAGCCCTGGTCGGCCCGCAACACACCATTCAACAACCGAATACACGTCGTCTTGCCGGAGCCGTTGGGACCCAGCAACCCGACAATCTCTCCCGCACCCACCTCAAACTCCAAATCTTCAATGACGCGGTTGGAGCCGAAGCTCTTAGTTAATCCGCTCACCTCGATGAGAGGACTTGCCATACTCCACGACCCTTTCATAGGGGGTTTCGCACATTCTCCGCCACGCTCGTTCGCGGACAAAACCGCGCTCCACTCCTGGCTACACCTGCCACTCGGCTTCGTACGCTACCATACGGGCAGACCACAGGGAGTCATTCACGAGAGCCTTGGGAGGCACCTAGTATTGGACATCCAACGAGTCTTGGTCACCGGAGGAGGCGGCTACATCGGCGCCGTGCTCGTCGCGGCCCTTCTCGAACGCGGGTACCGCGTCGTCGCCTTAGACCGATTCTTCTTCGGCCCCACACTCAACCACTTAAACCATCCCAACCTGGCGATCGTCAACGACGACATTCGCTGGGTGGATCCGGCAGTGTTACACGGGATCGACGCGCTCTGTGATCTCGCTGCGATCTCCAACGACCCGGCCGGGGAGTTGGACCCGACGATCACCCTGTCGATCAACGCCGCCGGTCGCGCTCGCATGGCCCGACTCGCTCTAAGAGCAGGGGTCGAGCGGTACATCCTCGCATCGTCGTGCAGCGTGTACGGCAATCAAGCGAACGTGGTGAGCGAACGCTCACCTGCCGATCCGCTCACGACGTACGCCCGCGCCAACCTCGAGGCGGAACGGGCGACGCTTCAACTCAGCAGCCGTCACTTTTGCGTCACCGCCCTACGCCAAGCGACGGTTTACGGTCTCTCGGCCCGGATGCGCTTTGATTTAGTCTTAAACTCCATGACACTTGCATTGTTAGAGACAGGGAAGATCGCCGTGCAACGAGACGGCGCCCAATGGCGTCCACTCGTGCATGTGAACGATACCGTCAGGGCGTTCCTTACCGTCCTCGAAGCCGAGAGCGCTCTCGTCAACGGGGAGATCTTTAACGTCGGATCCGATGCGCAAAACGTGCAAATGCTGCCGCTCGCCCACGAAGTGGCACATTCGCTCGGTCTCCCTTGTCAGACGACGTGGTACGGTCGCGAAGATCAGCGCTCCTACCGGGTCTCCTTTGACAAGATTCGTACACTCCTAGGTTACACCACGCGTTTCACGCCGCACGACGGCGTCCTCGAAATTGCCGACGCTTACAAGCGCGGCTTGATTCCGCAAGACGCCAGGATCCGCACCGTTGAACGGTACCAGCAGCTCATCGAGAGCGGCGCGCTCTAAAGGCGGATGGGCTGCTGCACTTCGCTGAAGGAGCGGGGTCGTGCCATGCCGATATGCTTTGCCATTCTTGCTCACACTGCACCGAAAAGCCTGCGAGACCTTGTCGCGAATCTTCGGCATTTCGCGCCTGCAAGTATACCTCTTATTTATAACTCCAGCGGGCGGCGCCGCCTCTTTCGGCGTGTCCCGGCTCCTGTGTACCCAGGGAGTCGTCCGCTTGGATATGGATTGGGGACGGAGTACATCTTGGACCTCATGGAATGGTCCCTTGACCAGGGGTACGAGTACGATTACTTCGTGGTCTGGGACAACGACATGCTGCTGATTCGCCACGGGTTGGAAGCGTTTCTTCACCGAGAGATGCGGACCTCGGAGTACATGGGCGTGGAGTTTCACGCCGAACAAAACCCCTTTGTGCGCTGGCACCCCGCTCTTGATCTGGGAGCGCGGTGGCAACCGGCCGAACTCATTTGGCCCCAGTGGCCCGTTTGGCGAAAGCTCTTGGGTACTACGTACCCCTACGGCGCGTTCAATCCCGGCCAGACCCTGCATCGTCGGCTCGTTGAAAAGATCGTCGGCCATCCTCGCATCGACGCAATCAAGGGCGCTGTCAGGTCGAGTCAGATCCTCGGACTCGCCGAGGTGTTGTTTCCCACACTCGCCGTCGCGCTTGGCGCGAACCCAAGAGCGTACCCTCGCGAGGTGTACGCGCGTTGCGTTCAGGTGCAGTTTACCCACTGGGGCAAAGAGAGCATCACCCGGGAGGAAGTCGACGCGTTGCTCCTCGAACCCGACTGCTACTTCGTCCACCCGGTAAAACCGCTCCTCATCAATCACCCCGTCCGCAAACTTTTGCGGAAAGGTCGCTATGGCAAAAAGAAGCGGCGGTAGACGAAAAGCGCGGGCACAGCGCGTTCAACGGGACCTGCTCTTTCTCTCGTCAGTGGTCGGGGACGTGCAGAAGGGCGAGGTAGTCGTCCACATTGGTCCTCAACCGATATCGTCGATGCGCTACGCGCCGGCTGGGACAAGAGTCCCGTTAGCCTAGAATCCGAACACGAGCAACTTGAACGCCCCCAGTCAAAGCGCCGCCCAGCCGTGTACTCGATTGATTGTGAACGCATCGGAGCCCTGCGGCGGCTTGGTTCCATGGCATCACTCGCTGAGTCGGCGCCATGGCTAAACAGGTTGCCGCCGACCATCACTGCGTCGTTCCATTTGGCGCAGCAGTGGACGCGGCCGATTGGACTGCTGGTCATCGAAGGCACGGGCTCCTACGAGGTGATGAAGACCCACTACCAGGAGTGGGCCCGACATTTGGTGGTGGGCGGACGACTCGTCCTCGTCCCTGTGGATGCTGAGAGCGTTGCGACAATCGGCGTCGTCGCCGAGGAGATGATCCGCCCCGGTATGTGGCTGACCGATGATGCCAAGGGGAGTCTCCTTAGTGTCATACGCAGATAGGAGCGGTGTACATGGCGATCTGTTTTGCGATCTTAGCCCACCAGGACAGGGCCACTTTGGCAGACCTGCTGCAGAACGTGCACCATTTTTGTCCGGCCTGCATCCCCCTCGTTTACGATGCGAGCGGCAACGAGCAGATCTCCGAGGGGCTGCCGGCTTACATCTATCCCGACGGGCGACAGCTACCATACGGGTACGGCACACGCTACATTCTAGACGTGATGGAGTGGGCGATTGAGCTCGCGCTCCCCTTTGATTTCTTTGTGGTGCTGGACAGCGACGCACTCTTTATCCAACAAGGGTTTGAGTCGTTTCTCGACCGGCAGTTAGGCTCCTCCGAGTACCTGGGCGTGCGCTTTCGGACCGAACCCGTCAGGCCCGCCATCGATTCGCCAGGTTCGTATATGTGGAGGAACTGGAACCGGTGGCAGCGGCTCCTAGGCGCGGAGCATCCATGTACGGCCTTCAATCCGTTGCAGGCGTTCCGTCGCTCTTTGGTGGAGCGGATCGTCGCCCTTCCCCAACTCGACCGGCTGCGCCGGGCCGTCGATCACACGCCCCGCAAAGCGATGGCCGAGGCGGTCTTCCCCACACTTGCGCACAGTCTCGGCGGCAATCCGGCGGCGTACCCCGAGCCGTATCCCTTCGCAGTCGCCTACCGTCCGGGCAGCACCGTCTCCGTCCAGGAGTTGATCCGCTTCGCCCACACTCCGGACTGCCACGTGGTCCATCCCGTCAAACCGCTCGACGTGAACCATCCCGTGCGACTTTGGGTCCGGTGGAACGCCGGCTACGGCACCGTGTGACCGCGAGGTTAGCATCGGTCGTCGAGCAGCGCTTCGACCATGCTGCAGTCGAAGGACGGAAGGCCGAGGCGCTGGGTTACCTCTTTGCGTTCGGCGAAGCTGTCGTCGATGAAAATGGCGCGGGCGGCGTCCCCATGAATGGCGGCCGCCTTCGACTCTGTCGGGTTTAAATGAATCACCTCGTCAAAGAGAAGCCCCAGCCGGTGCCTCCTCAAGGTTGCCATTGGATCGCCGGCGTGCTTCGTCACGAGCACGAGGCGTATCTTTTTGTTGACACACTGATAGAGAAACGAGACGAGTTGTGCGTTCACTTTGTCCTTGAGGATCAGGGTGTCGTCGAGATCGACGTAAACCGTATCGTAGCGCAGAGTATGCATGTACCGGTTTACTAAAGCTCGGTCAATCACGACTCCACCTTGATTGGGGAGTATTTGGATCGGACGGCGCTCCTGCTCGTACAGGCTTAAGAGAGGCAGGTTTACGCCCCGGACACGCTGCACGGCTGATGTACCGCTAATCCGCGGTGCAACTTCAAGCAGTTTGAGTACGCCGGCGCGATCCCGCTTCACCTGAAAAAACCACGCTCCGTGCAGCTCGAGGCGGGATGTAATGATGTAGGCGTACTCTGCGAAGACGGGATCCGTCACCGGGACGCTGCGCATCGCGATCCCAGCACGGGTCCGCTCCCGTCGGCGAGCCCCGCAGTAGAGAAGCCCCTTCGCCCGGTCGTTAAAGCAATCGACGGTGAACTCCTCACCTGGTAGATACTCGCAGATCAGGAGCTCCCCCCACGTGCCGTCACGGTGTGCAAGGACGCACTCCAGTTGCGCCCGATCCCACACGAGACTCGTTCCTCGGGACCCGTGCCCTCTGTCCGGTTTTACAAAGACAGGATACTCCGGGACGTCGTCGGGCGTTGCAAAGCGGATCGGTACCGGAAGGCTCTCATTCAACAGATCGTACGTCTGCGCTTTCGACCGGGTGATGATGCAAGTCCGCAACGGGGAGGCGACCACCCGAGCGCCGAGACGGTGTAGGTTTTGAACGAGGGCGACCAGCGCGTCATCGTACGCAGGGTAGACAAAATCGATCGCATGGTCGACAATGACGCGCTTGAGTGCGTCCATCCACCCCGCCTCGGTGAGGCTGGGCACAAAGTGGTGACGGGCAAAGAGAAAAGGCGCGTGACTCGAACGGGCATCGCCTGCTGAGTAGAGCGTCACCTCTTTACATTGACACAGGCTCTTGTAAATCTCGGCTCCCGTCTCAGTCCCACCTGGAAAGACCAGCACTCGCACTAGCCGTCCCCTCCTACCACAAACACTCTCATATGAATACACATAAAGCATCATCGAAACGCCAGAACGGAGGATTACCCGTGACCCAGCAACCACCGTCCAATCCGTCGCAACCCATCCGGATCACCCGTCCTCTCCTCCCTGCCGTCGACGAGCTCGTGCCACTCCTGGAAGAGATCTTGGAAAGTGGGTGGGTGACGAATCACGGCCGCTTTGTTCAGGCCTTCGAGACCGCGCTCCGACGGCGTCTCGGTGTCGAACACCTCGCGGTCGTCACCAACGGAACACTCGCACTGGAGCTGGCCCTGCGAGCCCTCAACCTAAAGGGGGAGGTGATCACCACTGGATTCACCTTTCCCGCAACATACCATACGCTCTTCAACCTTTCCGGAGTCACTCCGGTCTTCGCAGACATTGGTTCGGATTACACGCTTGATCCGGAATCGGTGCGAGCAAAGGTGACGCCGCGCACCCGCGCCATTTTGGCAGTTCATTCATACGGATATCCATGCCGAGTCGACGCGCTCGCCCGCATCGCAGAGGAGCACGACCTACACTTGGTCTACGACGCCGCGCCTGCTTTTGGAGTCGCCCTTGATGAGCGTCCCATCGGCACGTACGGCGATCTTTCCACTTTCAGCTTTCACGCTGCCAAAGTCTTCTCAACCCTTGAAGGCGGCTGCGTCGTGGCTCGATCGTCCGAGCACCTCGCGCAGGTCGCTCTCATGCGCAACTTTGGCATCGCCAACGAAGAGAGTGTGAGCCTAGCGGGACTGAACGCAAAGATGGACGAGGTGCGCGCGGCCATCGGTCTCGTTACGATTAAACGTGTCGAGGAGGTCGTCGCCGCAAGAAAGCGAATCGTCGAGCGGTATCTGGAGGCCTTCCACAGGGAGACGGACGGGGATGTCGCCATCCGCTACGAACTCTATCAACACCCCGACATAAGCCTGAACTACGCATACTTCCCAGTTCTCGTGAGGCCAGGTGGGCATGTCACGCGCGATACACTCTTTACTGCGTTGAGGAGCGCCGGGATCGAGGCGCGCAAGTATTACTACCCCTCCGTCGTCCACGTACCGATGTACCGTGGGTACATCGTCCCCGAGGAGCTTACGATGACCCGCTACGCCGCCGAAAACGTGCTCTGTCTGCCCGTGCATCACGAGATGAGCGACGCTGACTGTGATCGCGTCATCGAAGTGTTCGTTCACGCCTATCGCCAAGGAGTTTGACAGTACTCAATCATACTGATCGAATCCGACGGGATCTACGAGCGTCAGTGAACCATGGTCACCGACAATGAGCTTGTGCCGGGCCGTACGAGCATCGGACCCCTGGATCCGTGTGTTTTGTCCGATCAAACTGTCTCGAATCCCGTGGGTGACGACCCGCAGCTCAGCCCCAGTCATGACGATGCTGTGCTCAAGGGAGCACCGTTCAAGCGTCACATTTCGTCCGATCGACGTAAACGGCCCGACACAGCCGTTTCGGATGATCGTCCCAGAGCCGATGACCACCGGACCGCGAATAAGGCTGTTCTCGACAATGCAGCCGTCACCGACGCTGACTCGGTTTTGCAGTTGGGAACCGACAATGCTGCAGGACGGGGATCTTTCGTTGACGACCTTGTCAAGGAGGAGACGATTCGCCTCGAGGAGAGCCTCAAAGGTGCCGACGTCGCGCCACCAGGACGGAACGAACTCGGCCTCCACACGTCGCCCCTCTTCAATCAGCGTGCGCATGGCATCCGTCAGTACCAGCTCTCCTTCACGTGGCGCTCTCATCCGCTCAATGGCCGAGAAGATCGAATCCCGCAGGAAGTAGAGTCCCGTGAGGACGACGTTTGAGCGCGGGAGAGCGGGTTTCTCCTCCAACGCCACCACTCGCTCACCTTCGAGGGTGACGACGCCAAATCGCCTTGGGTCGGGCACCCTTTCCACCATGAGTAACGCGTCGGCCGCTTCTTCTCGGAAGCGGCGAACGTACGGAACGAGGTCCCACGTAAAGAGGTTGTCACCTAAGAGGACGAGAAAAGGCGTCGATCCGACGAACCTGCGAACGCAGGCAACTGCGTGGGCCGTTCCGCGCGGAGCGATTTGTAGAATCAGAGTGACGCGCATGTTCCGCGGAGCGAAGGAGGTGACGGCTTGCGCGAAGGCCCGCTTTTGATCCGGGTCGACGACAAGGGCGACTTCATCAATCCCCGCTCGAGTGAGAGAGAGAAGCTGGTGCGCGAGGATCGGACGATTCCCGACTGGAATGAGCGGTTTAGGCAGCGTGTGTGTAAGCGGGAAAAGGCGCGTCCCTCGCCCCGCGCAGAGAATGACCCCTTTCATGCTTGTTCCCCCGTTCCTCAGGACCGCCCGAGCAAGCACCTTCGCCTTTGAGGCTTCGATCCCCATGTTGGCGCCGTGCCTGCAGTGGTTCTGTAGCAACGTATTAGGGGGGAGTGTGAGGCGTTCCCTTGGGACGTGTAAATGGGAACGAAGTCATTTGATCCGTTACTTCTCATCCTTGAGGCGGCCGGCATCGCGTAGCGCCTGCCGCAGCAAGTACTCGATTTGCGCGTTCACGCTGCGCAGTTCGTCCGCCGCCCAACGTTCGATCGCGTCGTGCACTTTGGGATCAATTCGTAGCAAAAAACTCTTGCGTTTGGCCAACGGTACACCCACTCCAGGCCGTTTTAGTACAACGTGCCAGTGTTGATGATCGGCTGCGGGTTCCGGTCAGCACATAAGACGACGAGGAGGTTACTCACCATCTGAGCCTTGCGCTCATCATCCAGGTCGATAATCGAACGCTTTGCTAGGTCTTCCAGTGCCATCTCCACCATGCCGACCGCTCCCTCCACGATCTTTTGGCGAGCGGCAATGACGGCGTTTGCCTGCTGTCGCTGGAGCATTGCCCCGGCAATCTCCGCGGCGTACGCCAAGTGACTAATCCGTGACTCGATCACTTCAACCCCGGCCTTGGCGAGCCGTTCTTGAATCTCGGCCGTCAGCTTTTCGGAGATTTCACCGGCATTCGCTGACAACGAGAGTTGGTCGACGTCATGTCCAGCATACGGATAGCTGGTCGCGAGCCCACGCAATGCGGCTTCACTCTGTACGTGCACGTACTCCGTAAAATCGTCCACTTCAAACATTGCCTCGGCGGTATCAACGACTCGCCAGACGACCACTGCAGCAATCTCGATCGGGTTTGAGTCTTGATCATTCACCTTGAGTTTGCCGGTCTCAAAATTACGCACGCGTGTAGAGACTTTCACTTTTGAATATAGAGGATTGGCGTAGCGCAGCCCTGGCTCGCGCACCGTACCGACGTAGCGCCCGAAGAGTTGCAACACTTTGGCTTCGTTGGGGTTGACGACAAAGAGCCCCGCCCAACAGACGAGCGAGAGCAGCAACCCGATCGCGCTTACCACGATAAATGTGACGGCGTCAACCTGAATTGAACGGACGAGAGCGTAGACGAGGAGTGCGTTGAGCGCGAGCAGCAACGGAATCGCCAGGACTCCAGAGAGCGCTTTACGTTCGATTTCCTGAGACATACGCACAGACCACCTTATGGAAGAATTGGAACCCCTGATTGCAATCTACATGATATCACATTGGTATACAACGCACCACAATCCAAGCGCTCTAGGAACACTTAAGATTACCCAACATACTGTAGGAACGTAACGGTGGAAATAACCTCAACTTGCCCACCGCAGAGCAGGGTATCCTTTGTCTACACCGAAAAGCTAGAAGATGCCAGGGATTGCGATGTAACGCTCGGGGGACATCGCCGCAGGGGGATTAGTCGTGAACCGTTCTGAGCTGGAGCAGATCGTTGCACAGTTTGACTTTGGCGGGCGCCTCGCACATGCCGATCGCTGCGACAACGGCCATATTAACGACACCTATATTCTCGCGATCGCACGAGCCGATGGCAACACGAGACGATACATCCTGCAGCGGATCAACCATCACGTCTTTAAATCCCCGGAAGCGGTCATGCGAAACATACGCCTCGTCACGCAACATCTGCGCGCCAAGGTGATTCAGGCGGGGGGCGACCCCGAACGCGAGATTATTAATCTCATCCCTACCGTCAATGGCGAGTATCTATACAAGAGCGCGGACGGCGACTACTGGCGAGCTTACCTCTTTGTCGAAGGGGCGCAAACTTACGAGGCCGTTGTGGAGCCGACGCACTTCCGCAGCGCCGGCGAGGCCTTTGGTCGTTTTCAAAGCCTTTTGAGTGATTTTCCCGCCGACACCCTTACGGAGACCATCCCTCATTTTCACGATACGCCGTCCCGATTAGAGGAGCTGATCAGGGCGGTCCGGCGGGACGAGGCGAACCGAGTCCACAATGTCCTTGACGACATCCGTTTCGCAGAGGCGCGAGCCGCTGAGACGTCGGTGGTGGTCGACCTTCTGCAGCAAAATAAGATTCCAATGCGCGTCATCCACAACGACACCAAGTTAAACAATGTACTCATCGACGACAAGACGGGAAAAGGCGTCTGCGTCCTCGACCTCGATACGGTGATGCCCGGATCGACCTTGTACGACTTTGGCGACGCGATTCGCTTTGGAGCGAGCACGGCTGCCGAAGACGAGCGCGACCTGTCACGCGTCTCCGTCGACCTTGAGCTTTACCGCCAATTTACTCGGGGCTACCTCGCACACGCTCACGACTTTCTCACTGACCGAGAGCTCAAACTACTCCCGTTCTCTGCAAAACTCATCACGATGGAGCTAGGGATGCGTTTCCTCTCCGATCATCTCAATGGCGATGTCTACTTCCGCATCCATCGCCAGGGGCACAATCTTGACCGAGCCCGGGCCCAGTTTCGTCTCGCCCACGAGATGGAGCGCAAGATGGACGCAATGCAAGAGATAGTAGAACAGGAGTACACCGTCATCGCCTAAGACCACCCCCATCAATCCTCGTCCAAGCGGTGCCGGAGGATAACGAAGTGGCCCAGAGCTGGTTGCAACGGTTTAAAAGAGCGAGACGCTTTCTAGGGCTGATCCCAGAGTATCAGCATGAGGCGCTACGCTACAACGCGCACCAAATCTTTTACTTCTCACCCATCGCCGTCCTTGGAAGCCTCGCACACATCCTCATCTTTTGGGTCGCCGTTCCGGCTGAGACGGACGCCGAGAGGCTTTGGCGTTCCTCGATCATCTACGCCCATACCGTTCTGACCCTAGCGATGGCGCTGTTGTTCCTAATCAACGTGTACGCGACTCGCCCGCGCCAAAATATTGGATGGTTATACGCCGTCAATTATATAGGGATTTTCATCGTGATGGCCGCCGGCGCGGGCATCGCTGCTGTCGACCAACTCGTGCGCACCCAGATCATTCCCTTCTTGACTGCCTCGGTGGCATTGGCAGTCTTCTTTCGGATGGAACCTTACGTCGCTGTCGTGACCTACGCCGCGTCGTACTTCCTTTTTGTATTCGCTTTACACATCACCCAAACCGATCCCATCATCCTCAGTTCGAACGTTGTCAACGGGATCACCGCCGTCGCGATCGGCCTCTCCTTATCGCTGGTACTTTGGCACACCTTTGTGCGCAGCCTGCGCCAGGAGGCCCATATCAAGCGCCAACAGCAAGAGATCCATGAAAAGAACCAAGAGTTGGAGCGACTCGCCTCCATCGATCCGTTGACGGGTTTGTTGAACCGCCGCAGCTTTGAAGAGCGTTTCGCCGTCGAAGTGTCTCGAATGGCAAGGGATGGTGGCAAGGCCTGCCTCGCGGTGATGGACATCGATGACTTCAAGCGGGTGAACGACGCCTTTGGCCATCCCGTCGGCGATGCGTTGCTCAGACGTATCGCTCAGGTCCTTGCTCATGAGCAACGGCCCAGCGACCTTATTTCACGGCTGGGCGGCGAAGAGTTCGTCATTCTTTTTGCCGACACGACTGAGATACAGGGCACGGCATTAGCAGAGAGATTACGTTTAGAGATTGAGTCTCGCCGTTTCGACCTTGAAGGCCAGGAGACGCGCGTCACTGTCAGTTTCGGCGTGACCGAAGTGGATGTGCACGCCGCCAAACCGTTCATGGAGAGCTACCGTCGAGCCGATCGAGCGCTCTATCTGGCCAAAGAGGCCGGCAAAAACCAAGTTGCGCCGGCGTGTGACGTGCCTCACGCCGATCCGTAGGCTGGACAAGCGTGTGCTCGCCACGCGCCGCTCCTCGTGCTACACGCCTCGATACTCTTGCCCCAGCGACATGGTGCAACCTTGGACGCCCTTGTGCGTCCTTTTTGCAACCCCGCTGGGGCAAGAGCTGCACGTCGCCGTCTACCCGACCTGTTCCGCTCGTGCCCCGAGAAACTGGCTATTGTAAAGCTCGGCGTAGAAACCGTTGGCTGCGAGCAACTCGTTGTGTCGGCCTTGCTCGATAATGCGCCCCTCGTTCATCACCAGGATTCGGTCGGCCTCACGAATCGTGGAGAGACGGTGCGCAATAACGAAGCTGGTCCGCCCTTGCATCAGCTCCTCCATCGCCCGTTGAAGCTGGAGCTCTGTCCGTGTGTCGACGCTGCTCGTCGCTTCGTCGAGAATCAACATGGCGGGGTTGGCCAGAAAGGCTCGAGCAATGGTGAGCAACTGCTTTTGTCCCTGTGAGAGGTTAGAGGCCTCTTCGTTGAGAACCGTTTCGTACCCGTCGGGAAGCGTGCGTATGAAATGGTCCGCATACGCCGCCTTGGCCGCCGCTACGATCTCCTTCTCGGTGGCGTCAGGCCGCGAGTAGGCGATGTTCTCCCGAATGGTGCCGTTAAAGAGCCACGTATCCTGAAGCACCATGCCGAACTGGTTGCGCGACGTCCCCCGGGGGATGTCGCGAGTGTCGACTCCGTCGATTAAGATCCGCCCCGCATCGAGCTCGTAGAAGCGCATCAGCAAATTGACGAGAGTCGTCTTCCCGGCCCCGGTCGGACCGACGATAGCCACAACTTGCCCTGGCTCCACCTGGAGGTTGAGCCCTTCAAAGAGAGGCGCGTCGGGCACGTAGCCAAAGTAGACGTCTTCGAATTCGACACGACCGCGCGTCTGGATGGTCGACCGTTTGTCGACGGCGTCGGGTGTCATCTCCTCCTCAGCGAGGAGCTCAAAGACTCGCTCTGCGGATGCGATGGTCGACTGAATCACGTTCGCGATCGTAGCCAACTGCACGATCGGCTGGTTAAACTGGCGAGCGTACTGGATGAACGCCTGGATGTCTCCGATCTGGATCATCTGTCGTGTCACAAACAAGCCGCCCACAACGCTGACGAGGAGGAAGCCAATGTTGTTGATGAAGTGCATCATCGGAAAGATCAACCCGGAGATAAACTGCGCCTTCCACCCGGCCTCGTAGAGCTGATCGTTGATCTCCCGAAACTGTTGAATGGACGCCTTCTCCCGTCCAAAGGCCTTTACGACCGAATGGCCGGTGAACATCTCCTCGACGTGTCCGTTCAGGTCGCCCAGCGCCTTTTGTTGGGCCTTAAAGTGGCGTTGTGAGCGCTTGGCCACCTGCGCCGTCACCAACGTGGCCAGTGGCAACGTCACCAGTACGATCAACGTCAACCACACGTTGATACTAAGCATCATCGCCAGTACACCGATCAAGGTGACGACCGAGGTGATCGACTGCGTAATACTCTGCTGCAACGTGTTGCCGATGTTGTCGACGTCGTTCGCTACACGGCTGAGGATCTCACCGTGTGTCCTTGAATCAAAGAACTTCAACGGAAGGCGCGTCAGCTTTTTATTCACCTGTTGACGAAGGTCGAACGCGATCCGCTGAGCGACGCCCGCCATAATGAAGTGCATGAGGTAGCTGAAGCTTGCGCTCACCGTGTAGAGAACAATCAGCGTCACGATAATCTGACCGATGGCGGTGAAATCGATCCGGGCACCCGGCACCCCTTGCAGCTTCTGCATGAAACCGTCGAAGATGATGGTCGTGGCCTCTCCCATGATCTTGGGGCTCACGATTGCAAAGAGCGTGCTGGCGGCGGCCATCAAAGCGACGAGCAGAAGCATCCACTTGTGCGGGCTCAAATTCCCCAAGAGCTGCTTAAAGGTACCCTTAAAGTCCTTGGCTCGTTCGACGGGCATCATCATGCCGTGGGGACCGCCGCGCCCCGGCCCCATGGGCCGACGGGGCTCCTCCTGTCTATGCCGGCTCACGCGATCGCCTCCTCTGAGAGCTGGGAAGCTACAATTTCACGGTAGATCTCGCAGCTCTCCAGGAGCTCGCGGTGCGTGCCCCTGCCTGCGATTCGTCCCTCGTCCAGCACGATGATCTGAGCCGCATCCATGATGGTGCTCACGCGCTGTGCGACAATCAAGACCGTGGCGTCGGAGGTCTCCCGTTGCAGCGCCATGCGCACTCTGGCGTCTGTCTTAAAGTCGAGGGCAGAGAAGTTGTCATCAAACAAGTAGATCCGGGGCCGCCGCACGAGCGCACGAGCGATCGTTAGCCGCTGCTTTTGCCCCCCGGAGAGATTCGTCCCTCCCTGAGCGATCACTGCCTCGAACCCACCGTCGAGCTCGGAGATAAAGCCCTGGGCCTGCGCCGATTCGGCAGCGTGGCGCAGCTCCTCATCGGTCGCGTCGGGGCGGCCGTAGCGCAGATTCTCCTCCACCGTGCCGGTGAACAATAGCGCGGTCTGCGGCACGTACCCGATGCGTTCACGCACCGCCTCCTGCGTCATCTCACGCACGTCGACACCGTCGATGCGCACGCTGCCACCCGACACGTCGTAAAAGCGGAGCAGGAGGCGAATCAATGTCGACTTCCCGGATCCGATGCCGCCGATGATCGCCGTCACATCACCCGGTTTCGCCGTGAATGAGATATCGCTTACGGCCGGCGTCTCCGCTCCCGGATAGTGGAAGGTGACATGGTCGAACTCGACGACACCCTGCGGCTTGGCAGGCTCCACCGGTTCCTCTGGTTCGCGGATCTCCGTCTCCATCGAGAGAACTTCTGAGATACGGGCCGCTGATACCGCCGCCCGCGGAATCATCATTAACATCATCGAGAGCATCATGAGGGCGAACATGATTTGCATCGCGTACTGAATGAACGCCATCATGGCCCCTACCTGCAGGAATCCTTGGTCTATGCGCAGCCCGCCGAACCAAAGAATAGCGACCGTCGTCAAGTTGAACGTGACCGTCATCGAGGGATCCATCGCGGCCATGATACGGTTGACCCGGATCGACGTTTGAGCGAGATCCTGGTTGGCCTCTTTAAAACGGCTCTCTTCGTAGTCCGTCCGGTTGAACGCCCGCACCACCCGAATGCCGGTGAGGCCTTCGCGGGTGACAAGGTTGAGGCGGTCCAGCTTCTTTTGCACCACTCTAAAGAGGGGCATCCCCTTGCTGGAGATCAAGGCGATCAAACCGGCGAGGATCGGAATCACCGCCACCAAGACGAGCGAGAGGCGAGCGTCCTGCACGACAGCCATAGTGATGCCGCCGAGCGCCATCAAGGGGGCTCTGACCAAGAGCCGCATCGACATAAAGACCAACTGTTGCACTTGCGTGACGTCGTTGGTCGTGCGGGTAATGAGGGTCGCGGTGCCCACCTTATCAAACTCGTGCAGTGAAAAGTTGGTGATGTGGCCGAAGATCTTGTTGCGCAAGTCTCGGGCGAACCCGACCGCGACCCGGGACGAGAGGCGCGCCCCGATAAACGCCGCGCTCATTCCCAGCGCCGCCACGCCGAGCATGATCGCGCCCGTCGAAAGAATGTGGCCCGTGTCGCCGCTGACGATCCCCTCGTCGACGATGCTCGCCATCAGAGTGGGCATGTAAATCTCAGCAAGCGCCTGAAACAACACGAGGACGATCGCGCAGATCGCCATCCAACGGTACGGTCGGAGTATAGGTAGGAGTTTTCTCACGGACCCTCCACCTCACTTGTAGCCTGATCCGGTCTCTCGATACGGGCGTTCGCCCGCTCTAACGCGGCGAGCAGGGTGCGAAGGAAGCGTTCGACCTGGTAAAACTCGCCCTCCGGCAGCTCTTGAAGAACCATCGACCACGCGTCCTGAGCGCGCTCCTCCATCCCTCCAAGACAGCGGCGTGCCGTCTCGGTGAGGTGCAGCATGAGCACCCGCTGATCGGCGGGATTGAGCCGCTTCTCAATGTACCCCTCTTGGACCAGCTGCTCAACGATGGTTGACGTGTGGCTCTTGGCCGTTCCGACGCGTCGGGCGAGTTCACTCAGCGTGATGCCGGGCTCGTCCTGAATACGACGGAGGATGAGGAACGAGAGGAACGGCAGCGGTTGCTCGCTCACCGTGCGTTGAATCAACTCACGCATTTGGCGATTCACCAACCGCCATAGATGGGAGATCTCTACGGGAGTAATTGTCAAGGATGGACCACCTCGAATCCTATAACGTTCCATTGAGAACGTTTCCCAGCGAACGTTCCACGCCGAACGTTCTTTAGAGAACGTTCGCTATAGAACTATTATAGTACGCCTCTCCAGAATAGCTGTCAAGGATTTCGAAGGGGTCCAACGGCGAGGCGCCGCCGGGCGAATAAGGAAAAGTTTAGCGGAAGCCTCTTTCGTCAAATCGGAGACAGACGTCGTTCTCGCCGTCGTCAACGGTATGAACGATGACGGGCGCCTTCCAAAGGGCGTGGAGAAACTCCAGTGTCTTTTCTGCGTAATGCCGATCAAGACCGCCGTTCTCCCAATCCTCTTGTCGCAGTTCGAGGACGCCTCCCTCGGTGCCGACCACGACTACTTTGGGTACGCCGTAGTTGTACCGCGGCCGCAACAAGGTTTCGACCACGGCGTCGGCCTCGCGACTTACGATAGCAATCTCGCCGCAGCGCGGGCACGTGCGTTGCCCTCTTCGGTTGCAATCGCAGGCAGGGGCGTACGTATAAAGCTCCAACTCCTCAATCAGTTCGTCCGTAAGGTAGTTACGCAGAAACGAGAAGTCATCGTCAAACGTACGAACGTCGAACATCTTTTCGCGTCCTGTCATTGTGCTCTCACCGGCCGCGTGCATGGCATCCCAGCGGCGTTCAATGTCCACAAAGATTTTGTAACCCAAGTAGTACGGATTGATCTCGAGTCGGCCGGCCGGACGCACGACACCCGCGTGCAACGCGGCAAAGTCCACCATCTCGGACGGGCTCATGCCGTCGTACCGGTTGATGATCTCTGCGTGCCAGTACGAGGCCCACCCTTCGTTCATAATCTTGGTGTTGAACTGCGGATAAAAGTAGTACGACTCCTCCCGGATGATCTCGAGTGTATCCCGCTCCCAGTCCTCAAGCGGTGCGTGCTGGGCAAGGAACCACAACAGATCGCGCTCCGGGTGTGCCGGTACCTTCCCACCTTCGTAGGTGCGTGTGAGTGAGTACCCCTGCTCCCCGGGGAAGAGATCGGAGTACTCGTGCCGACGCGCCTCCTTCTCCACTACTTTGCGCTTGGGATAGGGCTTCCGTATCAACCCCTTGTAGGGATCGATATGCCGTTCGAGCGCGAATGCGGCGTCCATCAGACGCTCGACCGCATCAAGTCCGTACTCCTCCTTGTACTGTTCGATGCGGACGGCGTGTTCCGCCGCTTCGGAGACCATGCTGCGGCTGGTGTGCTCAAACCACGTGTTGTTCTTAAAGAAATCGGCGTGCGCGGCCACGTGGGCTGTAATCAGCAGGTTCTGGACCTCGGTGTTGGTATCGAGCATAAACGCATAAGCGGGATCGTTGTTGAGCACGATCTCGTAGATTTTGGAGAGCCCCATCTCACCGTGTAGCCTCTGGCGCTGGTAGACACGGCCGTACGACCAGTGTTGCGCACGGGTCGGCAGTCCGTAGGCGGCTATCTCGTTCATGACGTCCCACGGAATCTCTTCGAATTTTATGTCGTAAAAGTCGAGGCCGAGATCGGCAGCGAGCCGAATTATGTCGCGCACGCGCTCTGGGATCACGGGGTATCTTCCTTTCGCAAGAACTTCCTCAACGCTTCGTACACTTCGTCCCGACTGCGAATCTGGACCAGCATCAGGTTGGACGCCTCCTTGGCTTCCAGGGACCGGTAGAGAGGGCTCGCCCTGCGCTGGGCTCCACGGGCCGAGGCGCCGGGCACAGAGCCCCGATAAAAGAGCTCCCAACTCTCAAAGAGAATCTCGCCGTAACCAACGACGCGGCAGGCGTTTAGGTGCTCGCTGATCAATCGTTCACACCGCTCATTATCCGACGGCAGATTCTCCCCGTCCGAGAAGTAAAAGAGGTAGGTGTTCCACGAACTAGGCGGGTGATACTCCTTCATGTGTCGCTCCGCCAGGTGGTACGCCGACGAGGAGCGCGTGCCTCCGCTGTTGCTTACGGTAAAGAACGCCTGCTCATCAACGATCTCCGCTTCGACGTCGTGCGCGATAAAGACCAACTCGACGGCGTCGTATTTCTTACGCAAAAATCGGGTCATCCAAAAGTAAAAGCTCTTGGCAATGTACTTCTTCTCGGTCGACATCGACGCGCTGCGATCCATGAGCATATAGACGGCAGCACGAGCATGGGGCTGAGTGCGCTCGGACCAGACCCGGTAACGTAGGTCGTCATCGTGAAAGGCTCCGAGCCCGCTGCGTCCCCCGGCGTGCTGACGCTTGAGGTGTTGGAGCAGCGTGCGGCGCTTGTCGAGGTTGGTCGCCAGCCCCCGCTTGCGCACATCGTCAAAGCGAATGTCGTCGACTTTGAGAGCATCGCTCTTGGTCGGCTCCAGCCAGGGCAACTTGAGATCTTTCATCATCATCTCAGTCAACTCGTCGACCGAGACTTCCGCCTCGTACACCTCGCTGCCGGGCGCATCACCAGCTTCCCCCGAACCGCTGCCGTCTCCGGCTTGACGCCGGGCGATCACGTCACCGGCGTCTCCTGGCCCCTGGCCGACGCCTTCGCCGTCCCGACCGTCTCCGTGGCGGAAGCGGTACTGTTCGAGGTATCGCACGGGCACTTTGACGCTACGGTGACCATCCGAGGAGATGATCGCCTCCTCAACAATAAGACGTTTGAGATTCTTGCGGACAGCCTCCTTCACCAATTCATCGTGGCGGCGGGCGTCTTTCAGGCCCCGCCGCCTCAGATCCCATGGGATCCCTGTAGGCACTTTGGTTCTCCTCCTCACACACACTACACAAGACTACACAGACTCGGGGAACACATCACGGGTGGCGAATCACAGGTCGCATCGATTACTTCTCTCGTGCCATGAGCGATGAGACGTACTTGAGCAGTTCGTTCGCACACTCGCTGCAGTAACCCTCACGCTCGGTCAGCGTGTTAACGACCTGATTGATCCGCTTCAGTTGCTCTTCATCCGGACTGCGAGCCGATACGGTCAACTTGATGGTGTCCCGCCGCTCTTCAAAGAGTTGTTTCTCCATGGCCTCACGTAGTTTGGGATGGCTTGTATAGTCAAAGTTCTCATCCCGTCGCTGCGCGATGGCCACCCGGCGCAGAATCTCGTTTCGGAACGAGTCCTTGCCACTCGCCGAGACACCCACCTTCTCCTCGATCGATCGCATGAGCCGCTCGTCCGGCGGATGCTCCTCCCCCGTGATGGGATCAGTCACCTTCACGTCGTCGAGGTACGCTTCGATGTTGTCCAAATAGTTGCTGAGCAGGTTGTTGATTTCATCTTCGAATGAGATAAAAAAGGCCTTTTGCACGTCAGTCCGGGCGACCTCATCGTACTCCTTGCGGGCGTCGGCAATGAGCCCGATTCCCGCCTCTTTCTCTTTAGCGCTCAGTGCGTGGTGGTTCTCAATCCCTTCTTTGACGGCGCGGAGCGCGTCCAACGGATTGATACACGAAATCCCCGGGCGGATGAGCGACGACGAGAGCCGGTTTATGACAAAGCGTGGCGAGACGCCGTCCATCCCCTCGCGGGTGGCATCCGCCTTGATTTTAGGCACATCTTTTTGCGTGAATCCCTCGACGCTTTGCCCGTCGTAGAGCTTCATCTTTTTAACTCGGGAGAGCGTTTGGTCCTTGGGGTCTTCGAGTCGCGTGAGCACCGCAAACATCGAAACAATCTCCAAGGTGTGCGGTGCAATGTGAATATCAGAGGCATGTGTCTGCTTAAGCAGCTTCTGGTAGATGCGCACTTCGTCGCTCACTCTGAGGTTGTACGGGATGCGCACCGTGATCATACGGTCACGCAGGGCCTCGGACTTCTCGTCCGCCATAAACTCTTTAAACTCGGCTTCGTTGGTGTGCGACAGAATGCATTCGTCCGCGTAGATCAATGGAAAACGGCTCGTCTTGATGTTGCGTTCCTGTGCAAGGGTGAGTAAGACGTAGAGAAACTTCTCATCAGCCTTGAGCATTTCGATGAATTCCATCAACCCGCGATTCGCGATGTTGAGTTCGCCGTCGAAGCGGTACGCACGCGGATCCGATTCACTGCCGTACTCGCCGATCTTGGACAAATCGATGGAGCCGACCAGCTCAGCGATATCCTGGCTCTTGGGATCGGACGGGACAAAGGTGCCGATGCCGCATCGCTCTCGCTCCGACAAAAAGATCCGCTTGACAGGCACCCGATAGATATCCCCGTCGTACTTCTCCTTGAGGTTTAGGGCGCATCGGGGGCACAACTCTCCCTCAATGCTCAACCCGTGAGTCTCTTGGAATTTACGGCGCAGCGAGTGTGGGACGAGGTGTAGAGGCTCTTCGTGCTGCGGACAGTCGGCTATGGCGTAGAGCGCTCCCTCCTTGGTACGGGAGTACTCCTCAAGCCCTCGCTTGAGCAAGACGGCGAGTTCACTCTTACCCGACGAGGGCGGACCGTACAAGAGCAAGATGCGGCGGCGTACATCAGATCCCATGGCGGCCGCTTTAAAGTACTCCATCACCTGAGCGAGGGCGTCTTCGATCCCAAAGAGGTGCTGATCAAAGAAGCGGTACCGTTCCTTCTCCCCTGATTCGTCGACCTCCACGCCCACCTCTTTAATCATGTCGTAGATGCGCTCATGCGCCGGCCGGCACACTTTGGGATTCTCAACCGCCAACGCCAGATACTCTTTGAACGTCCCTTCCCACTCTTTGAGGTCGCTGCGCTGCCGATGCTCATCGATCAATCGATAGACGGCGTCCATTGACGCGTTCGCCTCCTTAGTATCCGAAAAATTCGTTGCAATTGGAGGGGGATAGGTTACTCGGCGGTTTGGGGTGTGTCCAATGTGGGGTTTGTTCTATATATATGAGGCTGAGGGTGGGACATGAATCAGACGGGAATCACATACGGACGGGCAGGGAGCGGGAATCCGTCCCCGAATATCGGATTATGGACATCTCGCTCTTCATCACGTGCTTTAACGATACGCTCTTCCCAGAGACGGGAAAAGCCGTCGTCACACTCTTTGAACGTCTCGGCCACACCGTCGAGTTTCCACTCGAGCAAACCTGTTGTGGCCAGATGCACTTTAATACCGGTTACCAAGAGGAAGCCATCCCGCTGATGAAGCGGTTCATTGAGGTGTTTGCGGGCGCCGAAGCGATTGTCACTCCGTCGGCCTCGTGCGCCGGAATGATTCAGGAGTACTACCCTCGGCTCGCCCAACTCACCGGCGATCCCAAGATCGTTGACGCGGTTGAGGCGCTCATCCCGCGGGTCTACGAGTTCACTCAGTTCCTGGTCGATCGCCTCGGGGTCGAAGACGTGGGCGCATACTTTCCCCATCGAGTCACCTACCATCCGACCTGCCACTCTCTGCGAGGCCTTAAGCTGGGCGACAGGCCGTTGCGACTGCTGGGGGCGGTCCGGGGCCTCGAGCTCATTGAGCTCCCGCGGGCCGAGGAGTGCTGTGGGTTTGGCGGCACCTTTGCGGTCAAGAACGCGGATACCTCCATGGCGATGCTGAGCAGCAAGGTGAGCTCCGTACTCTCGACGCGCGCTGAGTACTGTGTCGCTGTCGACAACTCGTGCCTCATGCAGATCGGGGGCGCACTGCACCGGCAAAAGACCGGGGTGCGGACACTTCATATCGCCGATATTCTGGCCTCCACGGAAGCCCGATAAAGATAAGGAGAGCTGCCCGTGACGCGCGACACCGACCGTTCAACCGCACTCCCCTTTGAGCGCGCGGCAAAAATCTCGCTGCAAGACTCCCAGTTGCGCCGGAATCTCGGCAATGCCACCCAAAACATTCGCGCCAAGCGCCAACGAGTCGTGGACGAGATGGACGACTGGGAAGCCCTGCGCGAGGCCGGTCGGGCGATCAAAGAGCGGGTCATGCACGATCTCGACGAGTACCTGCTCCAACTGGAGGCGTCAGTGACGCGGGCCGGCGGGCACGTTCATTGGGCCCGGGACGCCGCCGAAGCGAATCGCATCGTTCAAGGGATCGTTGGATCCCACGACGTCACCGAAGTGATTAAAGTGAAGTCGATGACGACTGATGAGATCAAACTAAACGACGCCCTCGCCGAGGTGGGCGTGCAGGCGATCGAGACCGACTTGGCAGAGCTCATCATCCAACTCGCGGGTGAAGAGTCGTCTCACATCCTCGTTCCCGCGATTCACAAAAATCGCGCCGAGATTCGCACCCTTTTCCAGCGGACCTTGGGTGTAAGCGATCTATCCGACGATCCGCGGGATCTGGCCAACGCAGCCCGACGTTTCTTGCGCGATAAGTTTTTTGCCGCCAAGGTCGGGATAAGCGGGGCCAACTTTGGCGTGGCCGAGAGCGGCACGGTGTGTGTCGTTGAGTCCGAGGGGAACGGGCGCATGTGCACCACCTTACCCCAAGTCCTTGTCACAGTGATGGGCATCGAGAAGATCATTCCCACATGGCAAGATTACGAAGTGTTTTTGCAGCTCTTGCCCCGGTCGTCGACGGGTGAGCGGATGAATCCGTACACCTCCTTTTGGACCGGTGTGACCGACGGTGACGGACCGCAAGAGTTCCACCTCATCCTCTTGGACAATGGACGGACGCGGGTGCTCGCCGACGAGATCGGCCGGCAAGCGCTCCACTGTATTCGCTGCAGCGCGTGTCTCAACGTATGTCCTGTCTACGAACGCGCCGGCGGACACGCCTACCGCTCGACGTACCCAGGTCCGATCGGCGCCATTCTTACCCCTCAACTTAAAGGGATCGACCAGGCGCCCTCACTTCCCTACGCCTCAAGCCTTTGCGGCGCATGTTACGAAGTGTGCCCGGTGAAGATCAACATTCCTGAGGTGCTGGTCCACTTGCGCGGTGAGGTGGTGCGCGACCGGCAGGCGCGTGGAGGGCTACGTGAGCGCCTAAACACCGAAACACTTGCGATGAAATTCCTGGCTTCGATCTTTGCCAACCCTTCCCGGTACGAGCGAGCGCAACGACTGGCTCGTCTGGCGAACGGCCCCTTTGCGCGCAACGGCGCCATTGAGCGCCTCCCGGGTTACCTCTCGGGGTGGACGGCGATGCGGGACTTAAAGGCAGTGCCCCAACAAAGCTTTCGTGATTGGTGGAGGTCGCGCTCATGAGTGAACGTGCCGGAGCAAAAGAGGAGATTCTGGGACGGATTCGAGCGGCGCTGCGAGACGCGCCTGAGTCCTCGCCGATTCCTCGGGCGTATCGCAGGACCAGCGAGGAGACGATGGAGGCCCGCATCACACAGTTTGCCGAGATGGCAAGCGACTACCGAGCCCACGTCCGCTTGATCACGTCGTCAGCCCAATTGCAAGCCACCATCGAACAGGCGTGCCGTGAGCGGAGCGCCCGAAGGATCGTGATTCCCGCCGATCTCCCTCAGGAGTGGCGGCCCAAAGGGTTGGAGCTCCTGGTGGATGAGAACCTCCCCCACGAGAGCCTAAACGACGTCGACGGCGTCGTAACCGCCTGCGCCATCGTCGTTGCTCAAACCGGGACGATCATCCTGGACGGCGGCTTCGCGCAAGGCCGGCGGGCGATCACCCTCATCCCCGACTACCACCTTTGCATCGTCTTCGCCGACCAGATCGTCGGTCTGGTTCCCGAAGCAATCACGGAGCTCAGGACGGCACGCCAGTCGACGCATCGCCCCATCACCTTTATCTCTGGCCCCTCCGCCACCTCAGACATCGAACTCTCCCGAGTCGAAGGGGTGCACGGTCCGCGCACCTTAGAGATCGTGATTGTCACAGAGCCGAGGACGTCGGCCTCTATTTAATTTCCTTCTGAAAACAAAAGGGCTCCCCGGTCCCGACAAAGGGAGCTGCATCTTGAACCCGAATATATAACCATCGACTTATATAAGTCGAATCTGATGTAAACGATTAGGATTCTAACCCTCCGGAGGTGTGAAGCATGAAACTGAACAACGACCTTGCCGACAAGATCGGCGCCGTAGATCGGACCGTGGAGAGTCGATTGCACAACGGCCGCGCGGCCCGAGTGGTGACGGCAAGACGCTCGTACGACACATCCATTGACGATCTGTGGGACGCGTTGACCAACCCCGAACGAATACCCCGGTGGTTCCTCCCGATTACCGGAGATCTCCAACTCGGAGGTCGCTACCAACTCGAGGGGAACGCCGGTGGCGAGATCTCGCGATGCGAAGCCCCCTGCTTCCTCTCCGTCACCTGGGAGTACGGCGGGGACGTATCATGGGTGAACGTAACCCTGGAACTGGATGCGAACGGAGACGCCAGCCTCCTCCTCGAACATATCGCGCATGTACCGGACGAATTTTGGGATCAATTCGGACCGGGAGCGACAGGCGTCGGCTGGGATCAAGCCCTCCTCGGCCTCGACCTCTACACCTCGACCGGGAGAGCGATCGAGCCGGCAGAGGCGGCCGCATGGGCAATGTCAGACGAGGGTAAAGCGTTTATCACCCAGAGCAGCGATGCGTGGCGTCGCGCGTCGGTTGCCTCCGGCACCGACCCGGCCGCAGCCCGAGCCGCCGCCGATCGCACCACATCTTTCTACACAGGTGTAGAGGCTGACACTACGTCGGACCCGACCGAGGGGTAGTCAATGCACGCGTTTGACGTTCTTGGTAGCCCAGTGCGCCGGCGCATCCTCGAGCTCCTGGCCGAAGGTGAGCGTACCTCTGGAGCCGTCGTCGAGATTGTGCAGCGGGAATTTGGCATTTCACAGCCGGCCGTATCCCAGCACCTGAAGGTGCTGCGTGAGAGCGGTTTTGCAACCATGCGGCCCGCAGGGACGCACCGGATCTATGCAATGAGCTCACGGCCGCTCAGCGAGATCGACGAGTGGTTGGAGCGTATTCGGCGAATGTGGGAGGCCCGACTGGACGCGCTGGGCACCGAGATCGCCCGAGGCAAGCGGGGGTTACTAGACTCCGAGAAAGGCTAATAGCGCCGTCATCGTTGCGATGCTCCCGAGAGTCGTCACCACTACCAGCAGGCTCACCAAGTCGGGCCGGACATCAAATTCCGACGCGTAGACGACAGCGTTCACCGCCGTGGGTGTAGCAGCCTGCAAAACGAGAACATTCGCGAGCGTCCCTTCGGCTCCCATCATCGCCGGGAGAGGAATCAAGAGCGCCGGCACCGCCAACAACTTCAGAAGTGTTCCCCAGACGATGGCGCCGCGGTCGGTCGCCGCCACCTTCATCTCTGCCAAGTTCATACCCAGGAGTACAAGGGCGACCGGAATGTTGGCGTCACCTAAGAGGTCGATCGGCTTGAGGATGACGCCGGGAATTTGTTCGGCCTGCAATCCGAGCGCTCGGACGATCCCGGCGGCCACCGCCGCGTACAAGATGGGTTGGGAGAGCAGCGTCTTAAAGCCGCCGGACGTGCCTCTCCGCTCGCGGGCGCAGGCGTATATTGCGACGAGGCTCGCCGGCGCAAACTGGATCGCCATAAAGACGATCGCCTTTTGAAACCCGTCATCCCCCCAGGCAAACAGCGCCGCCGACGCTCCGAAGTTACCGGTGTTAGGGAGGATCACTCCCAAGAGTACCGCCGTCGTCACGGCCCGACCCCATCGGAAGGACTTACCAAGCGCAAACACCGCGATCCATGTGAGCGCCATGAATGTAGCACTGAAACCGCCCATCGCTCCCAGGTCTGAGAGTGTGAGCGGATTATGCACCATCGCGCTAAAGACAAGAGCGGGCGCGAACAGGTACAAAAGCGCCGTCGAAAGTGCCTCGCGGGGAACCGGCCTACGCAACTGGAGGACGTATCCGGCCCCGACGACGACCAGGATGGGGAGTACAACACTCAAAAAGACGCTGGCAAAGGCTGCGATGTTCGTCATCCCTTTCATCTGTCACTCGTCGGCAAAGAGTTTTCCGTCTGCTCGCGATCCCCTTCATCGGTCCCCGAGTCGCCAACCAAACAAGGTCACCTCTCCCATTACAGGTCTTCCCTGTCTGGAAAACGAAATGGGAGAGAAATTGATCATTGCAAGAGAGGTGTATGAGCGATTCGTTACTTAAGAGTTTTTACGGCGGTCGTGCTGCTGTGTGCGGTCTCTACGACCGCGTTGGCACAAGGCTCCGACCTCGCTGACACGTGGGAAGGGGCGATCGAACTCCCCGGCGCCACACTCAATATCTCCGTGACGCTTACGCAAGACGGAGGCGAATGGTCGGGCACCATCGACATTCCCGTGCAGAGTGCGTTCGATCTTCCTCTCGTCGACTTCGACGTGGACGGGGCAAAGATCGCGTTCTCGATCGGGATGATTCCGGGTGAGCCTCGATTCTCGGGGAGTCTCGAGGCAGACGCCATCTCCGGGACGTATACTCAGTCCGGTGCGTCCTTCCCCTTCTCCCTGGCTCGCGCCGGCGACGACGGAAGTGAGGCAAAGAACGATCCGATCGCCAACACAACGCCGCAAACGTACACGGATCCATCAGGACGGTTCACCGTTCCGATCCCGACCAACTGGACGGCGGCCGCTGACGAAGACTACGTTCTGCTAACCGATCCTGACAAGGCGATCTCCCTCTACTTTATGACCGTCGAGGCGGACGCCGGCGCCGAAGAGAGCATCGCTGCCGCATGGACCAGGGTGAACCCGGATTTCCCGCTGGAGAGCAAAGACGTCCTCCGTCCGCCGGCTGAACCGGGCGTCGACGAGCACGTCATCGTCAGCTACGACATCACCGAAGGCAGGGTGTACGAAGGGCAAGCCCGCCTGCACCAGGGGCGCTACTACATCCTTCTGCTCGACTCCGACCTGGCAGCGTTCCAACGTCGGACAGCCCAGGTGCAGATTGCCGCCAGCGGCTTCAAGATCACGGCTATCGAGGAGACGGACATCACCCGAGACGCCATGCGTCCTGTCGATGAGGTGTTGCCGGAGCTCGAAACCTTTATCCAGGAGAGCCTGGAGCGCACGGGGGTCCCCGGCGCTCTCGTCGGTATTGTGCTGGACGGCGAAGTGGTGTACGCCGAAGGCTTCGGAGTGCGCGACCATGCCAGCGGCGAGCCTATGACCCCCGACACCCAAGTGATGATCGGCTCTACAGGTAAATCGCTGACTACCCTGCTCATGGCGACTCTTGTAGACGAGGGCCTCATGAGCTGGGAGACTCCCGCAAAAGAGATCCTCCCGGAGTTTAAGGTGGCCTCACCGGAGCTCACCGAGTCTATGACCGTGCAAAACCTGGTCTGCGCCTGTACGGGCGTACCTCGGCGCGATCTGGAGATGTTCTTCCACGCGGAGGAATTGACGCCAGAGGGCATCGTCACGTCCATTGGCGATTTCGAATTTTACACGGACTTCGGCGAGGCCTTTCAGTATAGCAACCAGCTGGTAGCTGTGGGTGGCTACGTCGCAGCGGCCGCTTTGGGCGCTGAGTGGGGGAGCTTGGGTCAGGTATACGACGACTCTCTTCGGACGCGGGTCCTGGCGCCCATGGGTATGAATCAGACCACCGTCTCCTTTGACGAGGTGGTACAGCGGGGCAATTACGCGCTTCCACACCAACTCGCTCTGAGTGACGGCGCGTATGTACCGGCGGACTTGGACGCGGAGAGAGTGCTGGTGCCTGTCCGGCCGGCAGGCGCGCACTGGTCGACCCTAAACGACATGGCCCGCTACATGACAACGCTGTTGCGCGAGGGCGTGACGCCGGATGGAGAGCGGATCGTCTCCTTGGAGAACCTGCACAAACTGTGGGAGCCCCAGGTCCCCTTCTCCCAGACCGGCGCCTACGGCCTGGGCTGGATGGTAGGCGAGTACAAAGGGACGCCCCACATCTTCCATGGCGGTAACACCTTAGGCTTCACCTCGGAGTTTGACTTCCTGCCGGAGATAGGTTTGGGAATCATGGTGTTGACCAACGCGCAAGCCAGCAACCTCTTCAACGGCGCAGTTCAGAGCCGTCTCTTTGAACTACTCTGGGATCAACCCGAGCGTGCAGCTCAACTCATCGAGTTCGGCGAGCAACAAATCGAAGAGCAAATCGCTAAATTGAAGGATCGCATTCAGGAATCGGTCGACCCCCAAAGAGTAGCGAGTCATCTGGGGCGGTTTGAGAACCCGGCGCTTGGAAGTGTCGAACTCCGACTCGAAGAGGGCCTCCTTCTCTTTGATACAGGCGCCTTCACCAGTGAGGTTAAGCCCATCTTGGACGACAAGGGCGAGGACGACGGTTACGTCCTCTACGACCAGCCTTTGGCAGGTCTTGGAATGCACTTGGAACGAGACGAAGACGGAACGCCCGTCATCCGAATTGGGCAAGGCCAAGAGGAGTACCGCTTCACCCGGCTGGAGTAGGCGCAACACGAGGGACGGGGGTATCGCCTCCGTCCCATCGCTTTTCGACCCTGCGTTTCTCCCCTTTAAGTACGGGAAGGTTACGCCGAGATAGGAGCTGTTTCCTAGCACCACTCTCCTAGGCCTGGATTACTGTGTAGGCGTGGGCGTCAAATCCCAAGAACACACACCAGGAGTGAGTGAGTGCTGATGAGGTCAACGTCTAAACAGCGGGCGTCACAGAAAGCGAAACGTTCCGCAGGTGTCCAAAGGTCATACGATTGGCCGATTGTGCCGACGTACGGCCCCGATGAACAGGTCTGCCGCTTAAAGCGCCGCTACGATCGCGAGCCTCGCGACGAGAGCGCTCAACCGGAACCACCGCCTCAAATCCCCCCTGAGGTCGACGAGACCCAACCCGTTCCCCCGCCACCTCCCGCGCGATGCAGCGGATCGCTCTACCAGGTCAAGGCGGGAGACACCCTTTTTCGCCTGTCAATGGCGCACGGCGTCTCACTGGATGCCATCGTCGCCGCCAATCCTCAGATTAGCGATCCGGACTCACTCGTCCCGGGCCAGATCGTTTGCATCCCCGAACGCCTCGAGGATGTGATGGTCATCCTCAACACGCTACTCACCGCCGAAAAAGTCGAGACGGCAATGTACGCACAAGGGCTGCGCTCACCGGCTCTGCAAGGGCTCCCTCCGGAGCAATTTGCATACTTTGAGGCTGGGCTGAGTCACGAAGCCGCACACGTTGAGGTGTTGACTGACCTTGGAGCCTCGGTACCGTACAACGAGTTCTTTTATCCACCCGGAACCTTTGAAGACCAGTCGATTTTCGTCAACACGCTGCTGACGCTTGAGACGGCCGGCGTCTCCGCTTACATCCAAGCCAGCGATGAGCTTGCCCGCATGGGGCGGTTTGACCTCGCCCGGCTTGCGGACCAAATCATGGGGGTTGAGGCCGAACATCGCGCCCTATTACGCGAAGTATTGGACCTCGTACCGGCCGACAACCTCTGCTTTGAACGGGCCCCCAATCAGCCCGTCACCGAGATCCTAGCGGCCCTCCCCGCGTTTTTGAGTCCCAATCAATTTGAGGGGGCCTCCGAAGGTCCGATCGCGCTACCAACGCCTGAAGAGGTGGCCGAACTGGTCGGCGCCAATGGCTGTCCCAACCCGCGGCCTGAGCTCTAAACGCGCGTAGCGGCCGTCACTGAGGCCTCACCTCAGCCGGCCGCTACTCGAGCAACACACTCTTATCCCATCAACTTCACTCGGATCGTTCACTCGTTTCCGGACATAGCTGCATTCAACTCGGCAATGAGCGCATCAAGATCCTCAATCTTGCACCACTCTTGGGCGTCCTCGAGGGTGACCATATCGTACATCCCACTGCACTTCTGCGTCGGATTAATGCCGTGACGGATGAAGAGCTCCACCGCCTCGTCACAACTGTCGACTGCATCCTTCACCAAAGTCTGTAACGTGATTTTCATAGTGGTCACTGCTCCTTGTGCTTTGGGATCGGTGCACAACCAGCTTACACCCAAACCTTCATGACCTCTGCAACCCAGGTGACGGTGTATTCACCAAAGGTCGCGCTACACTGGTACTACAAACATAAGGACAGGTGAGCACCATGCCACGTCCGAACCTTCTACCGCGAGTCTTCTACTACACGTACGAGTCTTCTACTATAGGAGGAGATCAAAGTTGACCGAGCGTAATCCAACGATCGCTGTGCTAGGGGGCGGGTTTGCCGGTGTAAAGAGCGCCCTCCAACTGGAACGAAGACTCAAAGGCACCAACGCCGAGATACTCTTGGTGGATGGCTCGCCGTACCACACGTTGCGCCCAAAGATTCCGCAGGCCGTCGGTGGTCGTATCCCGTGCGCCGTCCATGTTCCGTTTGAGCGGATCCTGCAGGGAAAACGGATCCGTTTCGTCCAGGACCGCGTCCGCTCCATCGAACCCTCGGGACCGCGAGTCATCCTTGAGAACGGCGAAATCAATGCCGACTACGTTCTCATCGCACTCGGCGGCGAGGGCAAAGCCCCCGGCCCATCGTTCCTTCCTGCCTGGGGCTTTGATCAAGCGTGCAACATTCGCCGAAGGGTGGAGTTTCTGGCGAAAGCCGCCGAGTCAGGGCGTTCGGTGAACCCAAGCGTCGCGGTGGTGGGCGGGGGCTTCGTCGGAGTTGAGCTCGCCGCCGAGATTCAGCACCGCTTACACCGTCTCGGCACAACCGCGCTTGGCGCTAAGACAATCCTCATTGAACGTGAACCCCGTATTCTTAGTCGCCTGCCCGAGAAGGCCGTGACCCTGACACGGCGCCGGCTCGAACAGCTCGGCGTGCAGATCGTAACGTCGAGCCGCGCCCTCGGCGCCGAGAACGACGTGGTCACCCTCGATAACGGAGAGACCATCAGCGCAGGAACGGTCGTATGGGCCGGGGGGGTGCAGACAGTTGCCCCGCTTGCCGCATTCCCCTTTGCCGACGATTCTGGGAGAATCGTGGTCGATGGCTTCTTGCGCACGTTGGCACACCCTCGGGTATACGCTGCCGGCGACTGTGCTTCTGTTGCCGACGGTGAAGGAGGCGGGAATGAACCATCCGCCCATCGGGCCGAACACCTGGCAGAGATCGCCGCTCGCAACATCGCGGCGGATGTGACCGGCCGAGAATTAAGCGTGTTCCAACCGACGCCGCCAAAGTACCTGTTAGGTCTTGGACCCGGGTACGGCGTGCTTTGTGCACCATCCGCGCCCATCCTCGCAGGTCCTATTCCCGCCCTCATGAAAGAGGCCGTGATGGCGAAACACATGCTGCAGCTCGGCGGTCCCACACTCGTGCGGAAAACCCTGCGGCCCATGGTAGCCGCTGCGCTCTTCCCCAAGCACTGGGACGGCGGCCCGCTTCACAAAGGGAATCTCCTATCATAATTAACGGGGGCGGGCGTCGATAGGCCCCCGCCCCTTCCCACTTGACTTGATTACTTCCGGCACCACCGTGAGAGACGCCACTCCTTTCCCATCGAGCTTGACTTACGAGCTTTCACTTTACGAGCTTGACGTAACTGGAAGGATTCGGTTCTTCTGCCCCGAACTTGGATCCACGCAGTTCATTGACAGTCTTTTCCGCCACTTGTTTGAGCCAATGGTTTAAAAGGAACCAGTAACCACATTATTGGAGGCGTTGACACGATGGGAGTCTTTCACGCGGGAGCGGCCGAAACCGACATTACACCGCTTCTGGGGGCCTTTCTCACCGGCTCGTTTAAACCTCGCCCGGCCGAGGATATCGATGACCCGCTCTACGCAAAGGCCGTCGTCCTTGACGATGGCGAGACCCGCCTGGCGATGGTCGTACTCGACCTCATTGCGGTTCCGCGCGAAGTGGTGACTAAGATTCGATCGCTCATTGCCGAACACACCGAGATTCCTCCGAGCCATGTCATGATCGGGTGTACCCACACTCACACGGGACCCCAGACGCGTGAATCCAGCCTCGTGCCCCGTGACGATTCATATGTTGAGTGGTTGATACACCGGGTGTCGGACACCGTGCGTCTGGCCGCGAATCGGTTGGAACCGGCCCGCATTGCCTGGGGCCAAGGCGAACAACACGACATTAGCTTTTGTCGCCGCTTTTTGATGACCGATGGGACGGTACGAACAAACCCAGGGCGACCAGGCCTTGCCGGCGATGACAAACCCCAAATCGTAAAGCCCGTCAGCCCAATCGATCCGGCCGTGGGCGTCCTTGTGGTCGAAAGCATAGACGGTCGCCCATTGGCTGTGGTCGCTCAGTTTAGCCTCCATTATGTGGGCACCGACAACTCGCTGCACATCTCCGCAGATTACTACGGCCACTTCGCTACGGTAATGCGACAGCACCTCGGCGAGGAATGTATTCCGCTCCTATTTAACGGCACATCGGGCCAAATCAACAACATCGATCCGCTCGGACCGCCTCGCGAGACTCGCGGGCACGCCCAGGCCCGCAAGGTCGCGAGCGCGCTTGCGGGCGAGGTTCTCAAAGTGATGGCACGCATTCCGTTCCATGAAGAATGCACGCTCAGCGCATTGTCAGTCACAGTGCCGCTCCCGTGTAAACGTGTAACCGAAGAGGATCGCGCCATCGCTCGGGAGATTCTCGCCGGAAACGACCCTAACCCTGAGAATGGGCCGTTCAGCTTCGTCGTCGGTCAACCGATACCAACGGCGCTCCGTGGGCACTACGCAGGACTGGTCGCCAACATGAAGGCTCACGTCGAAGGGGAAGTGCAGGCCCTTCGAGTCGGCGAGAGCGCATGGGTCGCCCTTCCTGGCGAAATCTTTGTGGAAATCGGCCTTGCCATTAAAGCGAGTGCCCCAGCCTCCGATACCTTTGTCGTCGGGCTGGCGAATGACAGCCTGGGTTACATACCTACCGACCACGCATTGACGCAAGAAGGCGGGTACGAGACATGGGCTACTGCGGGGCCGGGCGCCGAAGGCCTCTTGGTTAACACTTCCGAGAGATTACTCTCCCAATTGTTTGCGGATGGGAGCGGAAGCGGAAGCCAAGCTGTTAGCGAGGTCGATAGCAAGGGTGATAGCGAGGGCTTGACAGCTTGAGCCTGCGCGTTCATACTGTTGGTACTGTTAGATCTCACCACCCGTACGGTGGATGAATGAGGCTAGGAGGCTTCGCATGGCATCAATAAGGTTGAGGTTCATCTTTCGATCGGCCACGATGCCTCTCCCTGCCCTATTCAGCGCACGTTAGATAGCTATCCCCAGCTTCGGGATAGGTCGTACACCTCTTATGGGCCACGGGAGACCGTGGCCCTTTTCGTTTGCGTCGATATTGGATCGCAAAACAAAGGGGAGACGACTATGTCCCGCACCTCTAAGAGATCACCCAACGTCAACAAGCGCCAATCTCCATCAGCCCAGACCAGCTGGGATCCAGTCGCCCACTGGTATGCACAATGGGTTGGGGTCAAAGGCAGCGAGTATCATCACGCCCTTGCAATACCCGTAGCTTTAGAACTGCTTGATCCCGCCCCCAACGAGGTCATCATCGATATTGGATGCGGTACAGGAGTCTTTGCCTCGGCGCTACCACGCGGAGTGCAATACATCGGCGTCGATGCCAGTCCGAGACTCCTCCAAACCGCCCGGCGTCTGCACGCTGGTCGCCACGAATTCCTCCAAGGAGACGCCACTCGCTTGATGGAGGTGGAGTCGCTGAGACCCCGCATGGCCGACGCCGCCGTCTTTCTGCTCAGCATACAAGACATGGAACCCCTGGAGGACATTTTAGCCGGTGCCGGAACGGTGCTCAAAGAGTCCGGGCGACTGGTCATCCTCATGTTCCATCCGTGCTTTCGTATTCCGCGGCAAAGCGGTTGGGGGTGGGATGAAGGACGGGCACTTCAATATCGGCGAGTCGATTCATACTTGAGCAACCGTTCCGTTCCGGTTCGCCCTATCGCTAAAGGGATGCCGGGGTCAATCACGGCGTTTCATCGCCCATTGGAAGCGTACATCAACGGGCTCACGCACGCAGGATTCACCTTAGATCGAATCGTGGAACTCCCGGCCTATCCACACATAAAACGATCGGGACGGCGCGCGCGGGCAGAGAACAGGGCTAATCAAGAGATTCCACTTTTTCTTGCCCTGAGAGCCATCCGGAATCATCGTTAAAACGACGCCGTTGCTGCGCTTTTTACTGAGATTTTTACCGAGCTTTTTACTGAGCTTTTTGACGATACTCCCGGAGGTTGAGGTACTCGATAAACCCGCGGACGAAGTCAACCTGCTGAGTCGGCAGATTGCGCAAGAGTCCACTAATGCTCTCGATCGACTCTGACTGCGTCTCGGCCTCTTGCGACTGGTCAAACACCTCAACCAGGTGACTGACGGGCACCTTCATCACACGGCCGAGACGAACGACCGCTCTGAGGCTCGGTACAATCCGGCCCGACTCAACCTTTTGAATGTAAGTCGGATGAAAACTGGCCAGTTGGGCCAGTTGTTCTTGAGAAAGGTTGCGCTCCTTACGTAGCGCTTTGATCCGCTCACCAAAAAGCCTACGATTGTTGGTGTTCATGGTCTTCCCCCTGATACGTTTGGGCATGACGTCTCCAACATAATAATTATAGCCCTTCCTGGGCACTCAATGAACACCCGGTGAGTCTGTAACGTTCGATTACCTTTCAAAAAGAATGGAAAGTGTTGACGGACTCGAGCAACTCAGGGAGGCGATTAAGCGTGCATCGGCCGCGTTGAAGGCGAAACGGAACCTTTAGGCTTTATCGGGGTGATCCTCAGCCTTATCTGCCCCACCAATGAGCGGTTCGTTGGGGGCTCTTAAACTCGCATTCGGCAAGCCGTCCGGATATTGCTGCTTGCCCCGCTCAATCGCTCGAATCACAATGTCGAGATGCTGCTTTTTGGAGTTGTCGTAAAAGGTGCGCGCGGCATCCCTAAGTTTGGGCTCCCCGTGCAGTGGTTTATCGCTCACGCAAAGAAGCGTGGCGTTGGGAATTCGATACCGGAAGCCGTTGGTCGCGACGGTCGCCGACTCCATATCCACCGCGATACTGCGACTTACATGTATCTCCCACACGGACCGCCGTTGACTAAACTCCCAATTGCGGTTGACCGTTGTATACACCGTGCCCAGACGGTAGCGTGCTCCGTAGTGTTCTAGGGCCTCCTGTAGACACAGGTTGAGTAGATGGTTGGGTGTAATCGGCACTTGGAGCGGCAAGATATCGTCCAAGACGCCGTCGGCCCGCATAAAGCCGGTCGCGAGCACGAAGTCGCCGATCTCCTGATGGTTGCGCAGCCCACCGCAGTGACCGACCATGATCATCAAGTCAGGTCTTAGCACCGCTAGATGATCGGTGATGGTCTTGGCGTTCGACGGTCCCACTCCGATGTTCACGAGCGAGATCCCTTCGTTCTGAGGCAGTTTGTGGTGATACGCAGGCATCTGAACCCCTGAGACCGCCGGTCCAACGCACTCGGGATACCTCCGTTGAAACTCTTGAACGTGCATGTCATAGTTGGTAAAGAGGATGTGCCGCTGAAAGTCCTCCGCCCGAGTTCCGGTGTAGTGTTGGAGCCGATCTAACGAGAGGTCGATCCGCTCTGGACTAAAGAGGAACAGCTTTTTTTGTGTAAAATCCCATTCGTCCTCGTCTAGTCCCTCTAATAGCGCTGGATCCCCCAGGGCGATCGCAGAGCGGGACGGCGCCACCTGAAAGGAGGCTCCATCCTTTACGAGTTTTCGAAGCTCCCGTAGGAGGTACCACCGAAAAGCGCTCGGTTTGGAAAACTCGCCACTGATGACGGGATTGTGATTGGACCACGACCTCTTGACCATCAGTTTCACGTAACAGCCCGCGTCGTAGATCTCCTGCATCACGTCACAAGCCCGTTCGATCTGTCGGTCCAAATCATGCGGCGAATCAACGACGAATTTCGGCAAGTTTCGTTCCACTCGTGCACGTCCCATCTGTTTACACGACAGCGTAAGCGACCAGCTTAAACGCCCAGTTTAACGACCAGCCTAATACTAGTTTAACTATCAGCTTAATGACCAGCTTAATGACCAACGTAAACGACTTGCGTACTTTAGGTAAGACTTCTGGACCATCAGGACGACTCCTCCGCTTCCATTCTTTCCGAAGCATGACGCGGTGAGACGCCCCACGGTAGATTCTCACTCGTGAGGCGTCTCATTCCAGTCGGGAATTGGCTTTTGTAATCTCCGCTTGTGTGCTCAACATCACCTTGGCGTCAAGCATGCGACTTCGTAAGTCTTCCCCGCATCCACTTGACTCCTTCTTCAGCTACATGCTCGACTTTCGGCCGCATAATCGCATCGAGCCCGAAGTACTCTGCGTACTTGATCCCTATCAGGACTAGGAACGCTGCCGTGTACAGAATCGGGTTGGAGCTGAGGGTCCCTGCGAGCATGAACATCAGGTTCATCAAACCAGCACCGACAGCGGCAAACCCCGTGAACACTCCGAGGATCAGTCCAATCCCGGCAAGCACTTCGCCCCACGCCACCATGTAACCGAAGAGTGTAGCGTTGGGAACTACCACAGTGTCAAGGAAGCTAGCGAACCAAGATGCCACCGTGGGACTCTCTCCCGCAGCCTTGGCAATCGCCCCCTTGGCGAAACCAGCTACAGCTGCGCCTGCATTCTCTCCCGTCCAGGCCGGCGTCCCCACTTTGTGCAGCCCGGCCTCTAACCACTGAACACCTAACCACACCCGAAGGAGCGAGAACAGAACTCGTTTGGTCGTCAGGGCCATCATTTTCATTCCCTCCATCCTTTGGAACCACTTACCTCGCCTTGCAGCTTTATTTTCGCAAATCGTGGGCGTTGCCCATAGATACGAAGCTCACAAGGTTTCGACGGCGTATGTCCCGACAGGAATGTGGCATTTGTCACATGCCTAACTATGAGGTCCCCGCGTTGGTTCGCAAGGATCGCTAGGGGCGGGAGGATTGCTAAGGGCGCGAGGATTGCTACGATCGCCAGTGGCGCCAGGATCGCTAAGGCCACCAGGATCGCTAAGGCCACCAGGATTGCTAAGGGCACCAGGATTGCTAAGGGCACCAGGATCGCAATAAAAGGGGTGCGCTTAGAGCCGCCGAAGCAGAGTAAATATGGAGGTGTACTCTTTCATGAGTGACAAGATTCGGATCTACCTCGAGTATTGAACGGGGTGAGGGTACCTACCCAAAGCCGTCAGTTTGGCGGAAAAGGTCCTCGGCGAACATAAGACGAGTGTGGCCGGTTTCGAGCTGAGGCCCTCTTCAGGCGGAGTATTTGAGCTCACGGTGGGGGATGAGTTGGTCTTCTCCAAGAAGAGCCTGGGCCGTTTCCCCGAGGAAGGCGAAGCGGAAGAGCTCGTACGCGGCAGGCTTGAGTCTGCGTCGTAAGAATCTGTGGCTGACATCGTCCTCGCAGGTTGACTTCAAACGATGAGTCGCCATATCAGGGGTAGCGTGCCGCTGGGATGCGCTGGCGGTGCGTCCCCCGATCGGCATGCTGGTGGGTCCCCTGATCGGCATGCTACCATGGCTCCCTCACTTGAAGCACTGAACCATCCCTCCCCCACTTAAAGCCCCGAAAAAAGCGGTGGACCATCTTGAAAATCCGCACGATTTCTGACTGCTACTTGCAGTCTCCGCGATGCCGCCGTTGTTGCCCCTCTCATGAGGGGGCTTTCCTCACTGGCGTGGAATCATTCCCCGCCAGATGCGCATCAACGTCGTTTTTCGCTCCTCCAGCACCGTTTTGCGCCGGCGAAGTACGCCATCACGTCTGAGAGCATGGAGGGACGCGATGCGCCAAAACTTAAACACCAGCTACACGCACTGGAGCTTTCCGGCAGATCCACATTGATCTCGGCAGTCACCACGATGCTGCCGTTGTTGCCCCTCTCGTGAGGGGTCTTTCCTCACTGGCGTGGAATCATTCCTCGCCAGATGTGCATCAACTTCGTTTTTCGCTCCTGCCGAACTGTTTTGCGCCGGCGAAGCACGCCATCGCGTCTGAAAGCGTCGAGAGTCGCGATGCGCCAAAACCTAAAGACCAGCTACACGCGCTGGAGCTTTCCGACAAATTCGCGTCGATCCCGGCAGTCTCCGCGATGCCGCCGTTGTTGCCCCTCTCGTGAGGGGTCTTTCCTCGCTGGCGTGGAATCATTCCTCGCCAGATGTGCATCAACGTCGTTTTTCGCTCCTTCAGCACCGTTTTGCGCCGGCGAAGCACGCCATCACGTCTGAGAGCATGGAGGGACGCGATGCGCCAATACCTAAAGCCCAGCTACACGCGCTGGAGCTTTCCGACAAATTCGCGTCGATCCCGGCAGTCTCCGTGATGCTGCCGTTGTTGCCCTTCTCGTGAGGGGTCTTTCCTCACTGAAGTGGAATCATTCCTCGCCAGATGTGCATCAACGCCTCTTTTCGCTCCTCCAGCACCGTTTTACGTCGGCGAAGCACGCCATCACGTCTGAGAGCATGGAGGGACGCTATGCGCCAAAACCTAAAGCCCAGCTACACGCGCTGGAGCTTTCCGGCAAATCCACATTGATCTCGGCAGTCTCCGTATTGCCGCCGTTGTTGCTCCTCTCGTGAGGGCTCTTTCCTCGCTGGCGTGGAATCATTCCTCGCCAGATGCGCATCAACCTCGTTTTTCGCTCCTCCAGCACCGTTTTCCGC
>JAWLDA010000010.1:0-4089 GCA_041686855.1 Limnochordia bacterium | reverse complement strand
AAACCTAAAGCCCAGCTACACGCACTGGAGCTTTCCGACAAATTCGCGTCGATCCCGGCAGTCTCCGCGATGCCGCCGTTGTTGCCCCTCTCGTGAGGGGTCTTTCCTCGCTGGCGTGGAATCATTCCTCGCCAGATGTGCATCAACGTCGTTTTTCGCTCCTCCAGCACCGTTTTTCGCCGATGAAGTACGCCATCACGTCTGAGAGCATGGAGGGACGCGATGCGCCAAAACCTAAAGCCCAGCTACACGCACTGGAGCTTTCCGGCAGATCCACATTGATCTCGGCAATCTCCACGATGCCGCCGTTGTTGCCCCTCTCGTGAGGGCTCTTTCCTCACTAACGTGGAATCATTCCCCGCCAGATGCGTATCAACGCCTCGTTTCGCTCCTCCAGCACCGTTTTGCGCTGGCGAAGCACGCCATCGCGTCTGAAAGCGTCGAGAGTCGCGATGCGCCAAAACCTAAAGCCCAGCTACACGCACTGGAGCTTTCCGACAAATTCGCGTCGATCCCGGCAGTCTCCGCGATGCCGCCGTTGTTGCCCCTCTCGTGAGGGATCTTTCCTCACTGGAGTGGAATCATTCCCCGCCAGATGCGCATCAACGCCTCTTTTCGCTCCTCCAGCACCGTTTTGCGCCGGCGAAGTACGCCATCGCGTCTGAAAGCGTCGAGAGTCGCGATGCGCCAATACCTAAAGCCCAGCTACACGCGCTGGAGCTTTCCGACAAATTCGCGTCGATCCCGGCAGTTCCACGTCAATCCCGGCAGTCTCCGTGAAGCCGCCGTTGTTGCTCCTCTCGTGAGGGCTCTTTCCTCGCTGGCGTGGAATCATTCCTCGCCAGATGCGCATCAACCTCGTTTTTCGCTCCTCCAGCACCGTTTTCCGCTGGCGAAGCACGCCATCACGTCTGAAAGCGTCGAGAGACGCGATGCGCCAAAACCTAAAGCCCAGCTACACGCACTGGAGCTTTCCGACAGATCCACATTGATCTTGGCAGTCACCACGATGCTGCCGTTGTTGCCCCTCTCGTGAGGGGTCTTTCCTCGCTGGCGTGGAATCATTCCTCGCCAGATGCGCATCAACGTCGTTTTTCGCTCCTACAGCACCGTTTTGCGCCGGCGAAGTACGCCATCGCGTCTGAAAGCGTCGAGAGACGCGATGCGCAATACCTAAAGCCCAGCTACACGCACTGGAGCTTTCCGACAGATCCGCGTCGATCTCGGCAGTTCCGTGTCAATCTCGGCAGTCTCCACGTTGCCGCCGTTGTTGCCCCTCTCGTGAGGGATCATTCCTCGCTGGCGTCGACTCCCCCTCCAAGACTCCTTTGGACTTGACTAAGGCCTCAGAGTTGCAAGATTCGTTCGATCTCTCGACGTAGAATATCGTCGATCGATGGATGAAAGGGTGACGGTAGCCCGTACACCGTGTGCGACGTGTCGGCCTCGTAGCCTCCCTCCGGAAAGAGGCGAGCAGAGGCTATGTACCCAATCAGACCGTTCGCATAGCCCACGGGAACGAGAAAGGCTTTGGGATTCAACCCCTTGATAAAGTGTCCGAAGTCGACACACACTTCGCCGCCCATGGCGATGATGGTGAGCGTGTCACTTAGATCAAGCCGTTGAATCGACAGATCTCTAAACTCCCCATCCGACTCTAGTGGGAGAGATACCTCATCGGCCCACGCTCCCAGAGAGGGTTCGAACGTCGTCTCCAATCCTTTTGAGACAATCCGAACCACCTCGGTGCCTAAAGCGGCTCCAAACGCGGCGACGTCCGCCGGCGTCCCACGGCGGAATCGCTTGCCGCCCAAAATGGTGCAGTTGGGCCGAATATCGCCAAAACAGCCGGGCAAGAAGCCCACCGATGCACCGGGCAGGGCCGCCTCGACGTGACGGCGCGTCGCCCCAGGATAGTCACCGGTAATCCGGTAATCGCCCATCGTCGTGGGATGACACGTGAAGTGGTAAAGGACGGCCAACACCTCACCGCTCCCAGCATCTCTGGCTGTGAGTGCGATCACCTCGTCATCTTTCACCCCCGGGGGATTCGGAGCGTTGAGTACTCGACCGTCCTCTTTGCGCCTCCGGTTGATGGCGAAACCGTCCTCGAGGACCCCGCGGCCGCCGTGCAGTGTCGCGGGGCGGACGTTCGAACGTGCGGTACCGACAGCATGAAGCACACGTTCACGCAACGTGGCGATATACTCGGGAACAGGCATTCCACCTGCCGCCGCCAAGGTCTCACTCGTTTGCGGTCCCGAATGTGTGTGGCTGGCCGCAAGGAGCACCGCTTCGGGTCGGACGCCGTACGCGCTGTGGAGGTCTTCTCGGATTTGAGCGGTCAACGGAGCGTCAAAGCCGATAAGGTCCGCCGACACGATGCAGACGGGTCCCGATGAATCGCCTGATGCCTCGCTACCTCGGAATGAGAATTCCGCCTCGAACCAAAACGCGCGCAACTCCAGGTCATCGAGGACGCCTTCCGCACCGTGGTCACGATGGCCAAACCCCGACATCAGCGTGCCCAGGGGTGGGGTAATCACCGATCGTCCAGTTCCGACTTTCAACTTAGGTTTTCCGTGTGAATCAGCCAATGGAATCGCGCCTCCTTAACAACTGCCCATCGGGGTCTTAAAGTCATCAGCTAACGGTCATCGGGACGTCATGGAAGATCTGGCGTCACTCTGTTCCAATCTCGGCTACGTTGGCATCCAAGAGGCGGACGAGTTCGCGGGGATCGAGCTCGACATCCATGCCCCGCCTCCCCGCGCTCACAAAGATGCGTTCCCACGTCAATGCGGTCGAGTCGAGAATCGTCGGGAGGGAACGTCGCTGACCGAGAGGACTGATTCCGCCGGTCACATAACCCGTGGCACGCTCAGCCTCCTTCACCTCAGCCATCGCTGCCCGCTTCCCTCCCACCGCCGACGCGAACGCCTTTAAATCAAGCGAACGCTCCACGGGGACGACCCCCACAGCCAGTTTGCCGTCGACTGACGCTACGAGGGTCTTAAACACTCGAGCTCTTTCGACACCCAGTTTGTCGGCTGCCTCTAAGCCAAACGACGAGGCAGTAGGATCGTGGTCGTATTCGTAAATCTCGTATGCAACGCCGGCACGCTTCAGCGCCACGATGGCCGGAGTCATCGCAAGCTCACTCCTGTCGTAATTGTGATCCAAAAGTCAAGGGTTGCAGAGTATGTCTCTTCTTTGCGCGCCCCTCCAGAAACTTGCGTTAAACTTATAGCTGATCGGTCGAAATACCTACGAGCGAACGCCCGGGTGCGAACGAAAGGGTTGCCTGACTATGCCACGTCTCAGTGATTACCACCATTTTGACGGACGCCATTGGGAGACAGGGAGCGTCCACAACGTTTACGCCTACACAGAGATTTCGGCGCCGCACACAGGTCATCCGTACAGTGAGGCCCTTCTCCTGGGCGTCAGCGGCGGAATTACCTTTGGCTACTTTGTCTTCGCCTACCAAGGGTACGATCCCCAGTGCAACTTGCTCACCCGTAACACCTTTGACCCTTTTGATCGCATGCTGAGTCGCCTGGGAGTGGAACAACAGGTCACCCGCACGGCGAGCCCCGATCGTGCGATGGCGCAACTCGTGGCCACACTCGAAGAGGGAGTACCCGCGATCGTGTGGGCCGACATGTGGAGCCTCCCCTACAACGCACTCGACTCCGACAAAGGGATGTGGGGCAGCTTCCCAATCGTCGTGTACGGCTACGATGCTGACGCCGATAGAGTCCACATCGCCGATCGCGCCGCTACCCCGCTGTACCTGACCCGAAGTGAGTTGGCCATGGCACGTGGGAGAATCAAAAAAGACAAGCACCGTCTCCTCACCGTTGACGCGCCGGATCCCGAGAAGCTGCCCTCCGCCGTGCACCAGGGCATCGACGACTGCGTCAAGCTGTTTACACAGAAGCCACCCCGGGGCACTGCGAACAACTTTGGACTGCAGGCCTACCGACATCTAGGAGCCTGTGTGAGTAAACCCACACTTTGACTCATCGAACCTTGACAACTGAATAGCGAATACCCGATGCACTGGTGTCCACTGACGCTACCACT
>JAWLDA010000009.1:0-185465 GCA_041686855.1 Limnochordia bacterium | reverse complement strand
GGTTCGTACTCTCGAAAGCGCTTCATACAACACGTCTTCGCTATTCAGTTGATATTTTCATGCATAATTAAGACGGTTTACTCACACAGGCTCCTAGCGAAGTCACTTGTTGAGACGAAGGGGCGGAGCAGCTGGAGCAAGCAGTTTCCGCCGGGCGTGCCCATGTATGCAGGGCTAACGTCAGCCTTTAATTTCTCGGCGATCTTCGGCAAAGGGGTGGATGCTGACGCCGATCGAGGCCTCTACGCCCAGTTTCTACGGGAGGCTGCCGTCATTTTGGAGAAGCCGACGTTGAACGAGGTGGCCCGTAGTTTCGAGAAGAGCGCAGCGTTATGGTGTGCCCTTCCCGCACACCTGCTCCCCGATCGCACCGACCTCCTGGGTAAGAGCCGACGGCTGATGGAGAGGCGCCATCGAGCGTATATTGAGCGTGGACCGAACGCGCTCGAAGAGATGCGAGCAATGAACGCGGAACTAAAGAGGCTGCGGGAAGCCGCAACGACCGACTTCCCGCTGACCGATGCCGAGGCCGCTTCCCTGCGTGAGGAGATCGCGGCGCATGTGATGGAGATTCATGATGTGGAGAGTGAGGCGATCACAACGTTGCAAGAAACGCTGGAAGTACTCTAGGAGCCAACCCAAATGGAATTGGTGATCAGCGAGTCACCGGATCCAATCTACTCCCGGCCGCCTCTTGAACGTAAGGCAACCATTTCTCAAACTCGTGTAACGCCCCAGAACCAAAGATGGGAGTGTGTCCACTAGCCTGCTTCTCCTCGACGTCGCCCCCAGTTTCGGAGCGCATGGTGTTGCCTGGAATTCGGTAATCCTGCGGTGGAATGGCGAGAATCGTCTCCGAGTTATGCGGGTTGGTTCGAAGCCAGTAGGGATAATACCCTTCAGCGTCGTGTTGGGGACCCCAACCCAGCGACTCCGACCGATCGTGATCACGATCGACGGACCACCCGTCCCTCTCGAGATTCTCTTTAAACGTCTCTTCATTAATGCCAAAAGGCAAGCAGATCCGGACCTCGCCGTCGTCCACTTCGTACGAGTAAGACTCCTGACCGTTTGTTATGATGCCTTCCGTGTCGTTCCCTTCAAAGCGCCACATGGCTCCTCGACTCCTTATCCTCCGGTTACGCTCATGGTTCCCAACCTAAGGAGGGAACAAACGACATACCTCAGAAGGCAACTTTGCACAGATTCGCGTGATATTCTTAGGATAAATGTGCCAGGAGTCAGGAGGGACGTACGTGACCGATGTCATCATCTGTGGATTAGGAGCAATGGGCAGCGCCGCCGCGTATCAGCTCGCCCGACGCGGACGCCGTGTGATCGGTCTTGAGCAGTTTGATCCGGTCCACGATCGGGGATCTTCGCACGGTGAGACGCGCATGATCCGTCAACTGTACGCAGAGCACCCTGATTACGTCCCGCTTGTCACCCGAGCCTACGACCTTTGGGAAGCCCTCGAGAAAGAGAGCGGCCGACGGGGATTACTGACCCGTACTGGCGGGCTCTACGTGGGGCTTTCCAATAGTGAGGGCGTGGCCGGCGCCTTGCGGAGCGCCAACGAACATAACCTTCCATACGAACTGTTGGATGCCAAGGAGCTTCAACGTCGATTCCCCGCGATGGCACCACATCCACAGAACGTGGGCTTCTACGACGCGAACGCCGGTTTTCTGCGGTGTGAGGACGCGGTCAGGGCCTTTTTGGACGGCGCCATTCAGCGGGGTGCGGATTTGCGCTTTCACGAGAAGGTGATGGACTGGGAGGCCACGTCGGACTCTGTGCGGGTGACGACGGATCGCAGTACCTACGAAGCAGAGCAACTGATCATCGCTCCCGGCGCCTGGGCGCCCAATCTGGCTCACTTCCCCCGCCAAGGCGCATTACAGGCTGAACGACGCGTCATGTACTGGATGCAACCAACGCAAGAGATCGACCTTTTTCACATCGGCCGATTCCCCAGCTTTACTTGGGACTTACCCGAGGGGGACTTTCTATACGGCTTCCCTACCATAGACAACAGGAGTGTCAAGGTGGCCTTCATGAATGTAGGCGATCCCTGCGACCCGGATCGACCCAAGAGGAGCGTGGCGCCCGAAGAGATCGACCGGTTGAGAGACTTCCTCGCCTCCCGCATCCCGGGGCTGGACGGCGAATGCGTTCGCGCCACCACCTGCATGTACACCCTGACGCCGGATAATCATTTCGTACTGGGAGAGCATCCCCGCCACAGCAACGTTACCGTGGCGATGGGCTTCTCAGGTCACGGCTTTAAGTTTGCCAGTGTCATCGGAGAGATTCTCGCTGATTTAGCGATACATGGCTCGACTCAGCACGCGATCGACTTGTTTGACCCCCATCGACTCTTCGCCTAATCAGGTGGGTAGGGGCCGACCGGGGGCGTTTTACCGCCCCTCGGTCAATCTTACGCGGTGATCTCTTGAAACGGAAGCGTTTGGGACCTGTACACTTGGGAGCCCCAATCCAGATCATCCTTTAACAAAAAGCAACCGCCTCCACGGAAGTGCCCGCCGCGCTCGAGATGCTCAAGGATCACACGCCGAACCGTAGTATCTCGAGGCGCTGTACGCGGATCGACCGATCCCGTGCCAAAGACCCGTTCTAAGGCGCTCTGACTGGTGGAACGGATCGGATAAAGGTAAAACTCCTGTTGAAAACGGACAATGTTTGAATGAGCGGGAAGGAGCGTGGCAAATTGTGCATCGAGGAGCCACGCCCCGCACGAGAATGCGACGAATGACTGCTCTGGAAGGTAGCGCGGGAAGAATGTGAGAGCCTCGGCCAACGAGCGGCCGCATGCGTCGAAGTCCAACGGCTCCCCTTCCGGAATGTGAATGTGGAGTGCGGAGTCACCGGGGCCTAACACCTGCGTCCATTCAGATTTCCTAAGTCGCAGCCGTGTTAACACGGCCCTCCCTTCCGGGTGGACAGGAATCCCCTCGATATCCTCCTCAGACTCCCCCAGGCGTGCCTCCACACCCTCCGATCCAGCGTACACCCCGCCCGCTCCATCGACTTGTCCGTCCGGCCGAAACCGCACCCCGTCCTCTGCCAAAGCGATAACACGACCATCCCGCACGTGGCGGAAGATGCGCAGCCTCCCCTGGAAAATCCCAGGAGCGAACTGTAGCCGGCCGAGTCGGAAAAGCTTGCCGTGCATGTGATTCATCAGCCAGCCCAAGCCGACCAACCGCAAGCCGACTCGCTGTGTGCGGCGCCTATGCTCATTCACCCACACCGTAATATCCCCGAGCGTCTCCTCAACTACGTCTCTCGGGATTCCGAGCTTCTCATACTTCTTTCGTACCACAGAGATGCCCGAGACAGCGAGCATGAGACAGAACGCCCCCGTCTCTTCTGCAAGCCGCGTCTCCAGCGCCGACCACCCTCGCACTTCACGCCGGTCAAAGGACGGGTCTTGGAATAGGCGCCAATGACAATGCCAAGCCACCTTGAGCATCTCGGGGTCCGCGCGGACAGCTCGAGCTTGCGCTACGGCGTCGTTCGTAATCTCCTGAGGAAGTCCGGCGTAACGGCACGCCTCCACGATCACTTCGTCCTGCAGGAACGGCGGCGTGCCCTGAGGGCGCGCCGCCTGGGATTCATTCCAATGATCAAACATCGACTCCATCGCCGCCTTAGTTTGGACTTACTGACGCAAGAGGGCGTTGATACGGGCATTAAAGCGTTCGGCGGCAGCCCGAGGCGCCATCTCAGCATTGAGCACAGCCGTCAACATCTCGCTCGTGGCACTGAAAAATTGCGTCGAGTCTCTCATCGGTGGCTGTGTCCGCCCGTACGGGGCCGCCTCCAAAATCTGCAACATGGCTGGGTTGTCAGCGGCGTAATCGGACATCATGAGCGACTTACGAGGAGGTGTTGTGCCGTTAACTGCGGAGAACTTCTCAAGGTTATCGGGGCGAAAGAAGAACTTGAGTAGCTCAAACGCCTCGTCGGGATGCTCGCTGTTTGCGTTGATCGCAAAGTAGTCCGCATGCAGCAACACCGCGCGCTCCTTCTCCTTCGGGGGAAGGCCCGATCCGACCAGATCGTAAAACTCGGGTGCGTTGGCCTTGACGCGGCTGGGAACGGCGGAGTTCGCGTAGATCATGCCGAGGGATCCGCTCCAAAACCCTTTCCCCCATGCATCCGGGAATCCTCCGGCTGGAGAGACACGGTGCTCCAGCACCAGCTGACTGAAGTACTCAAGCGCTCTCAACGAGTCGGGGCTCAACATATTTCCGGCGCTGTGATCGGATGTGAGGAACGAGCCACCAGCTTGCCAGAGGAACGGAGCAAAGGAGTTAGCCGTAGGATCGAGGTGGATCCCGGCACGCACGATCGCGTCGTTGCTGTCGCGGCGAACGATCTTCGTGGCCGCCTCGGTGAGTTCATCCCAACTTTGGGGCGGCCGAGAGCTGTCGAGGCCAACCTCGTCAAAGAGATCCTTGCGGTACAAAAGGGCACGCAGATCGAGATAGTAAGGGATGCCGTACGTCTTACCCATGTAACGCGCGCTGGCCCAAGCGCCTTCAAAAAAATCGTCCGTCGCCTCCCACTCCTCGAGGTAGGCGTCAAAAGGCAGCACCATCCCTGCTTCCGGCAGCATGATCCGCTCTTCCGGCCATCCCCAAAAGATGTCTGGAGCCGTTCCCCCAAGGAACGCCGCAAGGATCTTGTCTTGCTTGCTCCCGTCCACCACGACGTACTCGACATCGATATGCGGGTTCTCAGCTTCAAACGCCGGTATCAACTCGTTTTGAATAAAGTCGTTCGCGTTGTACCACCAGGTGATCTTCACCGTCTCTTGCGCCAAGGCCGGCGAGATCGCGACGAACGCCAACAGCACAGAGACTCCCACAAATCGCCATAAGACACCCAGAGACCGACTGGACACGTTTGAGCCACTCCTTTTGCACCTTTTTTGTGCTTCTCTGAAATGTACTTCTTTTAGACTTGTGACTTTCCGTCATTTTTTCCTAACAAATGACGTCAATCTTGAAAATCGGAGGAACGGCCGCCTAGCGTGGCTAACACCGATTATCAAACGGGGTACGTGTAACCCAAGGAGGGAACGCCGTGCCGGCACCTAACGTGGCAACTACGCCGAATGTTCTGCTGCTCATGGTCGACCAGATGCGCGCCGATGCAATGGGCTGCGCGGGAAACTCCCAGATCCAGACACCCGGCCTCGACCGGATGGCCGCGCAAGGGCTGCGCTTTGCCCGCGGGTACAGCAACGTGCCGGTGTGCATTCCGGCACGGCATTCAACGATGACAGGTCAGCCGTGTTCTGTGCACTTGCGTCCCACACTGACCGTTCCTAATCCCGAACCGATGCTGCCCACCCTCGCTCACCTGCTCGGATTAGCGGGGTATCGCACGCACGCCATCGGAAAGATGCACTGGCGTCCAGTCCGGCGGCACCACGGCTTTCACCGGATGGAGCTGATGGAGGAGATTCCCGATTGGCGGGACGAGGACGAGTACCTCATGTACCTGCAGCAACACGGGTACGGACACATCCGCGAGGTACACGGCATTCGGAACATCCTCTACCACCTCCCGCAAGTCTCCCTCATTCCCGAAGAGCATCACGGCAGCACCTGGGTGGCCGATCGGACAGTCGACTTCCTGGAACAAAACGCCCGGAGCGGAAACCGTCCCTTCTTCTGTTTTTCGTCGTGGATCGCTCCCCATCCGCCGTGGAACCCACCCGAGCCCTACGCCTCCATGTACGATCCCGATGCTCTCTCCTTGCCAGAGACGTGGGAACGTGATCCGCAAACACTGCCGCCCACTGTTCGACAGCTCACTCAGTACGCGGATGTGCAACACGCGTCTCCTGAGCTGTTGCAACGTATCAAAGCGCTCTATTACGGAAGCGTCTCACTCATCGATCGGGGCGTTGGACGGATTCTTGCGACGCTGGACCGGCTCGGCCTCTCGGAGAACACCTTAGTCATTTTCACGTCTGATCACGGCGAGATGCTTGGTGAACAACACGCCTTTCAAAAGGCGATCCCCTACGAGCCGGCGGCGCGTGTGCCGTTCCTCATGCGTATGCCCAGTCGTGTCCGCCAAGGGGCGGTCTCAGATGAGTTTGTCAGCCTGCTCGACATTTTGCCGACAGCGCTCGATCTAGCAGAGGTGGAGTACCCGCGTCCTCACGCCGACGAGCACCCGCTCCTGGGTAGCTCACTGTTGGGACGCGAGGGCGGCGGTCTCGCCCAGGAGCGAGATCACATCGTCCTGGAGTTGGGTCATGGCGCCCGCAGGTGGCTCTCGGTTAGGCAGGGCGACTGGCGTTACGCCTACTACCTCGGAGGCGGATGGCGTGAGCTTTACAATCTCGCATCCGATCCCCACGAGCGCCACAACCTCCTTTTAAGGGGTGCTTCAGAGCATCGAGCCAAGGCCGACGAGTTGCACACGCTCATAGTCGCCTGGGAGCGCAGGCACGGGTTCGCCTCCTCGTTTGATGAGAACGGTGAGCTACGGGTCCTCCCCTTTGAAGAGAGGGCGGAGACATTCCACAACAACCAATTCCCCAGGTGGGTTGCACGGCTCAACTCCGAGGAGCGGCGGTGGATGCAGTCGCCGGAAGCGGCCCTCAAACAAGCAATTCAACACGAGACAACCTTTGATCTCACGACGCTCGAGGCGAGTGGGTCATTGCCAGTTTGGCGGGAGAACGTCGAGCGCTTTGAACGCGGTGAGCGCTGATGGCCTCCGTTTAGCAGGGCGGCGATCGTGGTTGTCGAATCAAGGGTGGCGAATTGTCGTTACGGATTACTACCAATAAGGGTCCCGAAAGGGCGACCGTGAATGCTCGCAGACGAACGACGGGCCGAGATACTTCGACTGCTCGAAGCGGCAGGTAGCGTCTCTGTTAAGAAACTAAGCGAAAAATTCGAAACGTCCGTCGTGACGATTCGACACGATTTGCGGCGTCTCGAGAAGCAAGGCTTGCTCGAACGAGTTCATGGGGGGGCCCTCATCCGACATCGGACGGGAATCGAAAGCACCCTCTCCCAACGCCAGCGAATCGAACCGACACAGAAACGTCGTATCGCGGCTCACGCATCACACTTAGCCGAAGACGGAGATGTCGTCTTACTCACTGACGGATCCACGACGTTGGCCCTCGCTCATCAATTGAAGCTGCGACCCGACGTGACAATGGTGACGAACAGCTGGAGCATTATGGACGAGATCGGGAAAGAGCCTTCCTCTCAGGTAATCCTTTTGGGCGGTATGTTACGCCATGTCACGATGGCGTTTATCGGCCCTATGACCCTTGCGGCACTCGCCACCCTCCGTGTCGACAAACTGTTCTTGGGGGTCGACGGGCTTTCACGCGAATACGGGGTTAGCACTCCCAATATGCTCGAATGCGAAGTGTATCGAGCTATGATCACAAGTTCGAAGCAGGTAATCGTACTTGCCGACCACACGAAGATCGGCCGAGAGTATCTCTATCAGATGGGGCCCATCGAATCGATCGATACCCTTGTCTGTGATGCGATGACTCCATCCGCTGTCGTAAACGAACTGCGAGAGGCGGGCGTAGAGGTGCTAGTTGCGCCGGATCAAGAGGAAGATTAGAGAATATTAAGGCTGCCGCCCACAGCGAATGCGGGCGGCCGTACCTAACGTAGTGAGGTTTGACGTGCGTCGGCTCACAAATCGACAACTAGCCCGTCGTAGGCGATATGAACTGGAATTGTGCCGAGCCTGCGTTGTAGGCTGGTGCCAATCTCCTCTTTCCTAGCCATCATGTGATGATTGATATGAGTAACAAACAGCTTTCCAATCCTACAGTCCTTAAGCGCAGCGCCCAACTCGTCAGGTTCAAAGTGAGCCAGCTCTGTAATGACCGCGTCGGCCCCGTCGTAAAGGTGGGCGACCTCCCCGGCCTCTTTCAGATCGCCCGAATACACAATTCGCTTTTGACCGTGGTGGATAACGAAGCCGTAACTCTCCTGAGTATGCTTAGTGACATGAGCTTCCACCTGCACACTACCGTCGTCGTAAATCTCACCAGGCCCAATTGCATGGAGTGCTTTATGCGGTGTCCCTACCAGGGCGAGGTACGCCGCAATTCCCTCAACGGCCGACCTAGGCAGGTAAACTCGCACGGGCTCTCCCACACGATTCTGCCGCGCGGTATCGACGAGTGTCGGCAGTCCAGTGATGTGGTCTGAGTGGGCGTGAGTAACAAACACGGATCGGACGATGTTCGGATCGATTCCCGCACGCACCAACGACGCAGTACACGGCTCTCCGCAGTCCAGGAGGTACGTCGCAACCTCAGTCTCGATAGCGATGCAGGAATTGTAACGTCCGTGGTTGGGGTAAGCGTCCGCCGTCCCGAGAAAGCGAATGCGCAGATCCGCCGACTGAGAAGTATCCACTACCATTACTCTTTTGCCTCCACGTCGGCCCAAAACCGTTCAAGAGCAACGTCAGAGCGTTCCGCAGCCTCGGCGAGGGTCGAAGCTACAGGTGCTTCATTATTAAGAATTTCCGTCAGCGCAGACCAAAGTGGCTCCAAAGCAGTGCTCGGGGCCGTCGGATAGGGCTTAGTTTCTGGTAAGACAGCCAACTCTAAAAAGACGTCCGTCGACACACGGGGATGGAGATCTGTCAAAATATCACTGCCCACACTCAACTTCAACGGCGGCGTGGCCAGACCCAACTCCGCCAAACTCGTCTGGCCCTCTTTGCTCACAATAAACTCGAGAAAGCGCCAAGACAGGTCCGGGTGGGGTACGCCAGCAGGAATAGCAACGGGAGTCTCCGGCCAAATATCCGTTCCACGGCCTCCGTACAGCGAGGGCAGAGGAGCGACATCCCAGTCGAACGAATCCACATTGTTCATCTCAGAGAGGTACCAACTACCAACGTTAAAGGCCGCCGTCGTTCCTTCGGTAAACTTGACCGAGCTTCCCGGAGGAGCGGCAATCTCGTACTGCCACATGAGATCACGAACGAATTGCACGCCCTGAACCGATTCAGGTCGATCAATGATGGCCGTCCGCTCATCGTCGCTAAAGTATCCCCCTCCAGCGCTATACATGAACGGACCAACCTCAGTGCGGGGGATTGAGGGTAGAAAGTATCGCTCGATCGTTCCGTCCGCACCGGACTGAGTCAGTTTCCTACCGGCCTCCAAACCTTCGCTCTCCCACCTCCATGAGGCGTCGGGCGTGCCAAGTCCCGTTTGAGCAAAAAGATCCTTGTTGTAAAACATCCCCGTCACACCGATTCCGTAGGCGACCGCGTAGGGATTGCCGCGGTAACTCAATCCTCTGTTCCAAATTGCCGGCACGAAATCAGCAGTATCGACTCCGGATTTCGCGAGGAATGGTGTCAGGTTTTGAATCAAACCGCGCGCGGCCATCTCCGGCACAGTCGCAGCGTACAGTCGCACAATGTCGGGCGGCGTACCACCTGCCAACGACGTCAGGAACTTATCAACTCCACCTAGACTCATCTCAATCTTGATGTCAGGATTGGCGCGCTCAAACTCCTCGATAAACGCACGTGTACTTTCGACATATTGAGGAGATCCATTCGTTAGAAAGGACAGCGTCATCGGTTCCTGGGCTGAGGCTACATCGGCGATTGGGGCGAATGCTAACGCAATAGCCAGAACACCCCAGAGCATTCGGTAGAAATGACCATTCACAACCACACATCTCCTTCTCAGAAAATCAACGTTGCTCTCTTCCTTTCCAACGAAAGCGCGCACGTCCTTCTTTTTGTTTCTATTTCCACTCATTCCAACTACACCAGCGTAGTTAATTCGCAGAAACGGCACAAGAGGGGCCTTTCCAAAACCTTTTCCAAGAAAGGATTCTTACCGTCTCCCTTGACACACCTTTCGTTTTTGCGCGATACTTCGTTTCGCATACGTTTGTTTTTTACCGGATCCGTTGAACTCTACTGGCATAGCTGATATATTCTCAGGCTCAAACCAGCATTTGGACGAAAGTAGGTACCGCTTTGATTCAAAGGCTCTATGACTGCCGTCAGTTTGAAACCCCAACCCGCATGGTTCACGGAATCGGAGCTCTCCAACAGATCGTCCACGAACTAGAGAGCCTCGGCGTCACGAAACCCCTGGTCATAACCGACCAAGGGGTGGTTAACGCCGGACTCCTAGAGCGATTGACCGCCCGTTTGGACGAAGGTGGGGTCTCGTATACCCAATTCGCCGACGTCGTACCAAACCCATCTACGAATACAATAGCAAATGCGTCCGCTGTGTTTCGATCCCACGATTGCGATGGGTTGATCGCTCTTGGCGGAGGAAGCAGTATCGATACCGCGAAAGCCGTCGGAGTTGAAGTGACTCACAATAGACCTATTCTCGAATTCGAAGTTGGGAAGGGGGAACTCCAACATCGCATATTGCCGCTGATCGCCATTCCGACAACTGCGGGGACTGGAAGTGAAGTTACGCTTTGGGCTGTCATCACAGATCCCGATCGAGAGTTTAAATTTAACGTTGGCGGGCCCCTCATCGGCGCTCACGTAGCCATTGCGGATCCTCAGCTTCAGAGTTCGATGCCGCCGTGGGTGACAGCCGGCACTGGTATCGACGCACTATGCCACGCGTACGAATGTTACACATGCCATTTCGCCCAACCACATACCGAAGCGGTCGCGCTTTACGCGGTAGAATTGGCATCGAAATATCTGCGACGTGCATTCGCCAACGGAAACGATCTGGAAGCACGCTACTCCATGGCGATGGCTGCGCAGCTTGCAGGTCTTAGCTATGCCTCCGAAAGCGCGGGCGCCGTCCACGCAATGGCACAGACATTGGGCGGAATTTATCCCAATACCCACCACGGACTCGTCGTGGCCGCCATGTTGCCGACAGTCGTCGAGTTCAATTGGATGGGAGACCCCCACAAACATCGCAGGTTTGCAGAGGCGTTGGGCATTAATACGTGCACATTGTCCGATCGCGAGGCCTCTTTAGAGGCGGTAACCTGGTTGCGCGAGTTGACGAAAGATCTGCAAATACCTACTCTGATCGACCTCGGCATCGATCCCGCCGATTGCGAGCGCCTTGCACACGAGGCAGAAAACGATCCCCAAACAACCGGGAACGTACGAGACGTCCAATATCATGACTATCTAAGAATGTACACGTGCCTGCTTCAAGGTGGATACTGATCGTGGCTACATTAACCCTTAAAAAGTGTATCGTACCAAACAGTGGGAACGGTTCGGGCAAGGAAGAACGGTACATTCAAGATGTCGCCGGAGTGTTGTTTGATAAGGACGGAACGTTGATCGACTTTCATTCAATGTGGCTTTATTGGACCCAGTCCTTTATCGACCACCTCGAAGATGCGATTCCCGCCTTCGCGAAGATCAAAGACCAATTCAAGGCCTCGATTGGATGGAGTCGTACAGACGATCGATTGGAGCCGAACTCTATCCTCGCGTCAGCCCCTACGGAAGACATCCTGATTCTCGCTGCCCGCCAACTTTGCCATACGGGTATTCCCTGGGATGATGCTTGGCGACAAACGACCGCAAGTTTGCTGAACGTAGAACGAAGCTTGCCGTGGTCAACGTTGACTTCCCCCGTTCCGGGGGTGGTCGAGACACTGCGTAACCTCAAAACAGCAGGTATTGCAGTTGCCGTCGTCACTGCCGACACTCGGCGACGGGCGCTGGAAGACCTTGATCGGATCGGTGCTCTTGACTATGTGGATGTCGTACTTGGCCACGACAGTGTTACTCAAAGCAAGCCTAATCCCGAAATGGCCAAGCTCGCTTGTGAACGTCTCAATATCTCTGAGGATGCGGCCGTGATCGTTGGCGATACCGCGACAGACATATACACCGGCAAGCGAGCCGGACTCCGAGCCACTATCGGTGTACTCTCCGGAGCCGCCGACTCGGACGAACTGTTTGGCGTGGCGGACTACCTGCTGGACTCAGTCGCTTCGATCGCTTATTGTTAGCTTGACTGCCGACCGCCGCTAAAACGCCTGCGAGAACTCAACCTTGAGTCGAGCGTCAGGCCCAGGTACGGCTCGAGCGTTGCCGCCCCACTTGTAGAGAGAGAGCCCGGCGGTTATTTGGGACTGTCCGAGGGAGGTCGTCACCCTGAGGTTCCACAGGTGCTGCTCATTGGTGAGATCTGCAACGACCGCGCCGACGACAGAGGTGAATTCGTCGACCCGGTAGGTCAGTTGCCCAAAGGCGCTCTGATGTGCAGGAGAGCCCCAACCATCGGTGTGCGTGATCAAATACTCGCCGACCCAAACCAAGCTGCCGCGGAGCCAACTGTAGTCAGCTCCGATCAGAGTCTGTAACGACGGGCTTACCGACTCTTCGTCCGGGATGCGATAAGCTGCGGCCAAATGCCAGCCAACCCCCGCGTCACCTTTGAGGTCTGCCCCCCAAAGGCGATCCCCTTGGTCGACGGCGGCCAGGAGAGACCAGTCCGTACCCATGACGTGACCCCTGCGGCGCACACCCGCCTTGCCGTCGGCAATCGCAAGGCTCCAGTAGTCGAGGGGGCCGACAGGCACCTGCACAACGGCCGCCTCAATTCCGGGGCGAATGCCGGAAGGGTCGTTAGGATTGGGAGGGCCAAAGATGTCGGTCGGTGCCCACGCGTACCCCACACCCCAATTGACGGCTTGTTTCCCGACGCTCACGTCTGCAGAAGGCAAGTAAAGACGTACGTAGAGCCGGTCCACCTCAACGTCAGCTTGTACGTTTCGGGCTCCTGCCAGGGAGCCGATTACGTCCACTCGACCGTCGAAGAAGAGCCGCCATGGATAGGTGCGTGTCCGCCCCTGCAGCCGCAGACCGCCCTGCGCGGCGACGTCGACTCCGTCATCCACACGCGTGGCGTCCACAGCTCCCCTCCATTCACCGCCCCATGTGAGCTGTGGTTGAGCCCATACCTGTACATGTAAGGCGAGCATCAACGCGACGGTACCAAGCAACGTTAACATGTGACGACGCGTGCGGGCACCCACCCAATGCTTCATGTTGTGCCACTCCTTGATTGACGCCACTCCCACCACCACTCTCTCGTCGACACGTGCCCCCATCGAATTCTTGCTCGCTTTGTAGCTCATCGGATCAGACTACGCAGTGAGAATAGGTCCTGCGGGATGTCGATACCAAACGCGACGCTCTCCAGGGTGAGGGTTGTCGAAGAGCCTCGACGCAGCAGGTCCTGCATCGTGATCTGCGTAGCAAATGGCCGACCGTCGATCACCTCCACCTTCTCCACGTCGGCGACCTTTAGAAGCCTCCCGCCAACAGCGAAGAGCTCTTCTCGCCGGGCCACAAAGAGATCCGCGTCGATCCACATGCGCCTTTTAGCATAGGTGACCTGGACTCCCTCTTTGGCCACGGCGTCGAGGATGTAACACGTCTCGTCACCGCAGGGTTCTGTTCCCACCAAGGTTACATCGTACAGCTCTTGCATGCGGCTGCTCTCCAAGGTGTCTTCGTACGAGAAGTCGCTGCCCATAAAGCCCTGTCGAAGCATGTGTCCCGATATCTTCACCAGGTCATCGGCGTCGGGGAAGTACATCCAAAGCTCATCTCCGAGTTTGAGGTACTTGGTTCCCCTGTCGGCCGGATTGTGAAAGGTGACGAGACCGTTTCCCTCTCCGTCACTGTACGTCTCCATCTCTTTGACCAGCTCGCGCCGGCCCGTACGAATCACCATGGTGCTCTCAAAGTGAGCGCTTGTGAACGCGGCGTTCTCGTCGACTCGCTTGATGATCTGTGCAGCGGACAAGTCGGTCCCTTGCGCGGCTCCTGGGGACGGTGTCAACACCAGCAACATGGCGACAAACCCGGTCACGACTGAGACAAAAAACTGCCGTTTCATCGTGTGAACCTCCTAACCCTCTCATGCTCTTGGGACGCAAGTGTCAGACGTAGGCAACACCCGTCATGAGCGCAACGCCTCTGTAGGACTCAGGGTTGCAGCTCGGCGAGCCGGAATGTTAACAGCCGCTACCGTGACAGCGATACCGCCTACGAAGGCGTATATCACCACGTCTAGGGAGAACATGGGGTAGAGCGTCGTGGGGTACATGAGCTCTGCTCCCATCGCCTCCGCTCCCGGGAGCGGGATTCCGGTAGTCGACATAAACCAGACGAGGCCGGCGCCGACGATGGTTCCAACGAAGCTACCGACACCGCCACACAGTGCGCCTTCCACGAGAAACAACGTGCGAATCTCCCGCGGGCGCAGGCCCAACGCGCTCAGCATGCCGATCTCCCGTCTTCGCTCGTTGACGATCATGACAAACGTGTTGATCACCACAAAGCTCGCGAGAATGAGGAGTCCCACGTAGATCCCGTCGTAGATCCATCGACCGTACTGCAGGTACTCAATAATTTCGTTGTGTTCATACCAGGGGATCGCAAGGTATCGGTCGTCGGCGTTGTGTGCGGTTAACCCTTCGTTGATGCGGTCTACAACCCGCGGCGCATCGCCCAAGCCATTTGCCATGACAAGCAACTCCGTCACCGCACCCCTGAGATCAACTGCTTGCTGAGCAACGTCGAGCGGTACAAAGAGTGTTCCGTCGTCCAAAAATGTCAATCCACTTTCAAAGGCCCCGACGATGGTGAACGTGTACCCTTTCAATGCTCCCAGCGACGAACTGTAGACCAAGGTGAAGCGGTCGCCCACCTCAAGATCGAGACGGTTGAGGAGCCGGCGTCCGAGGACCGCCTCACGCTCCCCTGCTTGGACGAACCGCCCTTCCGCCAAGTACCGATCCGTGCGCAGGAGATCTTTTTCGACGTCAGGATCGCCACCGACCACCATGACACTGCGCAAATCGTCCTCGTAACTCACCATGCCACCAAAGCGAAGTCGGGGCGCGACCATGGCGACGCCCTCGAGACCTTGTAGGTCCCCGAGCATCTCTTCGACGCCTTCGCCCGACCAGCCGTCGACCGGGTATTGGAGGGAGAGGAGTCGTTCTCGCGCCTGGTACTCACGATCGATGATGCGTACATGGCCGGAGCTGAGCCGGATCGTACTCTCCTCCATCGTCCCAATGATGCCATCGACGGAGCCTTTCAACAGAAGCACCATCATAACAGAGACGGCGACCGAGACGATGCTGAGAGCTGTCCGAGCCGGTGAGCGACCCAAGTTGCGAAATGCGATCCGCAACACGTTCATGTCTCTTCCCTCCTTAATCCGTCAACCCAAGCGTCGCTACCGTCTGATCGTCGTAGCCGGATCGAGGCGTGCGGCCCGTCTGGCCGGCAGGTAGGCGGCTCCCCAACAGGCAACCACACCGGCCGCCGCGGCCCAAATAAAGACGGCGCCGTTCCATGAGCCGATGATGGTCGTACCGATCGGGAAGCCAAAATCGATCTCTCCAAGGATCGCCGAGACGTCGACGCCGACCTCCACGAGGTACAGATTGACCGCGGCCGCCAAGGCGGCGCCCAACGACGTTGCGATCAGTCCGATGCCCGTCGCCTCGAGTAAAAAGAGGCGGACGATCTCTCGCTCCTTGAGTCCCATGGCCTTCATGATGCCAATCTCTTTGGTACGCTCCAGCGCTCCCAGGAGGACGGTGTTGGTGACGCCGACAATGGCGATGACAAGAATCGCACCCACCAAGAGCATGTCTGATGCTGCGCTCGTCTGGGACAAAGCGACAAACTCGGCCGCCGACTCTCGCCAGGTGAGCACCTCAGCGTCAACTCCCGCCTGGCGAAAGGCTTGCCGAATCCGCTCGGCGCCGTCCGCCTCCCGCAGGCCGGGCTCAAGGCGAACAACGAACTCCGTGGCACCTTGCTCCATGGCTAAGGCCGCATCGGCAACGTCAAGCGGCATGTACACGTGATTCGCGTTCACGTTGGGATTGGGAGTGCGCGCAAGTCCGACGATGGTTAAATCCAGTGCTTGCATCGCCTCGAGGCGGGTACGGGTCGTCAGTGTGATCACATCGCCTACCGTGAGGTCGAGGAGCTCCGACAGGCTGGATCCGATCACCGCCTCGTATGCGCCGAGCGAAGGGGATCGGCCCTCGAGATGTTGCATGACGCGAAGCGCCTGCGGATCCCTGCCGGGATCCACAGCGACGGCAATGACGGGAAACTCCTCCCATCCGACAGCCAGCCGCGCTCCAAAGATTAGCCGGGGAGCCGCGGATGTGACTCCATCGACGGAGGTGACGGTGGGCAACACCTGATCAGGAGAGAGCGCCCGGTCCAGCGGCAGGCTCTCCCGGTCGGAAAAATACCCTGAAGCGTGGACTTGAACCTCGCCGGTTTCGAAGTCGACGATGTTTTGGATCCCCTTCTCTGTCAAGCCACCCAAGAGCGAGTCCACAAGGATTAGCCACATGATACCTAGCGCCAAACCGCTCACCGTGAGCAGGGTGCGCCGACGGTTGCGCCAGAGATTACGAGTCGCCAGCTTGACGAGGAACCGCACGGGAATCTCTCCTCTCGTCCGCCTCCACGCGGCCGTCCCGCAGCGTGATTAGTCGGCGGGCGTACGCCATCACCATGGGATCATGGGTACTAAAGATAAAGGTGGTCCCTCGCCTCTCGTTCATCTCTACCATGAGCTCGAGTACGGATTTGCCTGTCTCCGAATCCAAGTTGGCCGTCGGCTCGTCGGCCAGGACCAGGTCCGGCTCCTTTGCCAGCGCACGAGCGATCGCCACTCGTTGCTGTTGTCCACCGGAGAGCTCCCCTGGCTTGCGGTTCTCCATCCCGTTTAGGCCCACCACAGCCAACATCTCCGTGGCGCGGCGCGCACTCTCTTTGCGGCTGAGGAGCGAGAGGGAGAATTCGACGTTCTCTCGTGCGGTGAGTACGGGAATCAAGTTGTACGATTGAAAGATAAAGCCGATCCTCTCCCTGCGGATATCGGCGAGCTCGTCACGGCTCCTTTGCGAGAGCTCGCGGTCGGCGAGTCGGATCGTACCTTGACTGGGCGTATCCAGGCAACCGATGAGGTTAAGGAGCGTCGTCTTACCCGACCCGGACGGACCAGCGATCGCGGTAAACTCGCCTGATTCGATCTCCACGTCGACGCCTCTGAGGGCGTGCACCTCTTGCTTTCCCTGTCGGTACATTTTTTGAACGCCCTTGATCTCCAGAAACGCCATCGCGCCATCACTCCTCTTCGAGTTCCGCTAAGATCTCCGGGACGCGCTCATTGAGATGACGGTACACTCGGACAAACTGGTCGAGCACGGCTCTCGCGCTGGGCCGATCGGCGCCGATAGCATCACGGCCCAACTCGGCCAGCTCGACCAGTTGGTGGAACTTTTGCAACGAAGCCTGAGTCAGCGAGTGGGCGATGTTGGACGGGAGCCGGTAGTAAACTTTGCGGTCGCCTCGCTTATGGACTCGTTCGATGAGGCCGGATTGCTCCCATTGACGGGTGCCGAGGCTTGCCGAGGCTTTGCTGATGTGCAGACCTGCGGCAATGTCGTCGAGGCTCTGTGGCTCTTCTGAGATCAGAAGCCAGGCGAGTATTTGTCCGCCCGAGCGAGAGGCCCCCGTCTCCTCAAAGAAGCGACCGAAGCGGTCGATAAACACCTGTATGTCTGGATCAGCGGTTCCCATCATGCTTCCCCCCATTTACACGTCCATAATAATACGTCCAATACGTTTAAGCAATACTAAACGTATTGGACATGCTTGGCCCATTGATATTTCTCGTCAGGGATGATGGGTTGGGCTGGCGACAACTGGCCTTACTGTGCGGTGTATCCACCGTCGACCAAATAGTACCCGCCTGTCACAAACGAAGCCTGCTGGCTGCACAGAAAGGTGACGAGCTCCGCGACTTCCTGCGCATCCCCCATGCGCCCCATGGCGTGCCGTCCAGCAATCTGGGCCTCTGCCTCCTCGTCCAGCTGGGAGAGGAGCGGCGTCTTGATGAATCCCGGGCCCACCGCGTTGATGCGTATGCCTTGCTGTGCGTACTCGAGCGCCGCCGCTTTCGTTAACCCTACAACCCCGTGTTTCGCCGCCACGTAAGCCGGCGCGGTCGCAAAGCCGACAGTGCTGAGAATGGATCCCATGTTTACAATGGCTCCTCCCCCTTGAGCGAGCATCGGCGGGATTTCATGACGCATGCAATAAAAGACGCCATTTAGGTTGACATCAATCACCTTTTGCCAGCCCTCAATCGAGTACGACCCTGTCGAATTGGACTCACCGCTAATGCCGGCGTTGTTTACCGCTGCATCCAAGCGACCAAATGCTTTGAGCGTTTCGGCAACCATCTTCTCGACCGATTCAGGTCGAGAGACGTCCACTTGGACAAAGAGAGCCTCCGTTCCCTTCTCTTTAAGCGCGGCGGCCGTCTGTTCACCGAGGTCCGCGTTCCAATCAGCCACGACAACCCGGGCACCCTGTCGAGCGAGGTCCAACGCGCACGCCGCACCAATTCCCGACGCAGCACCTGTAACCAAAGCAACTTTCCCGGCTAAACTCGTTTCCATGAGAATCCCCTCCCCCAGGAAGTCTGCCACCCAATCACGGGGAAATCTCTAACAGCTACAATGATTTCATCAGTTTGATCGAAATCTCACCGGAAGCGTCGCAAAGCCACCGGCTGGGTAGACAGCGTTCTCCGGCGGTTGATGGGGGACCCGTTCTATATGATTCGTGCGACCAAGAATCTCTTCCAACACGACGCGCATCTCGAGACGGGCCAGCGGTGCCCCCGGACAGACGTGGATCCCGGCGCCGTACAAAAGGTTCTTTGACGGATCACGGTCCAGCCGAAACGTATCGGGATCCTCAAAGACTCGCCCGTCCCGGTTGGCCGAGACCCAAATAAGCGAAATGCGTTCTCCAGCATCGATCGTTCGTCGGTTGATCTCCACCGGTCGGGTCGTCACGCGCCGGTTAGCAACCAATGGCCCATGGATCCGCAGGATCTCGTCAATGGCGGCTGGAAGCAGCGCCGGCTGATTGCGCAGCTCACGTTGGAGCTCTGGGTGTTCCGCAAGATAGTGCACGAGTATGCCAACGGACGCGGTGATCGATCCGACTTCACCAACCGTCCAATTCCGCAAGATGCTCACGATCTCTTCGTCACGCAGTGGACGACCAGAGATTCGCTGATGGAGCAGGCTCGTCGTGATGTCGTCGGGCGCGTCCGTCCCTGCGTCACGCCGTTCCTCCAACAATCGCTCGATGTAACCTTCAAACTCCCGAGCGATCTTTACCATCGCCTCTCGGTCCTGCGCGAGCGTGGCCTCTTGGTTCTTGCGCACCCAGAGGCTCAACGCTTCCAACATGTGCGGAGGCCAACCAAGAAAAGCGCACTGAATCCGCGCAGAGAACGGCTGCGCAAGTTCAGCGATCACGTCGACTTCGCGCCGCTCAACCACCGTGCCTACCAGTTCCGCGGCAATTTGGCGACATGCGGGCTCGAACGCATTCATCTGATCGGGTTGAAAGTAAGGCTCGATGATCCGGCGGTACTCTGTATGCTCAGGCGGATCCATGCCGTTCGGCACGGAGAGGTGCGAAGAGACGGCGTTACTAAACGTCTCCGGATCGTGCAGGACGCGAGTGATATCTTCGTGGCGGAATAAGGACCAGTGCAAGAAGCCGCTGTACGCCACCGGACACCGTTCACGCATCTCATCGTAGGCAGCTCGCTGATCTTTCAGCACAGCTTCCGTTCTCGGATCCCAATCTTCTTGCGGTTGAAAGGTCCCGTCCATGGCGATTCCTTCCTTAGAACGCGATTTTTCTTCACGTTGCCCCGATCACCCCGGGAATACTCGTTTCGAGCGTAATAAGTAGGGCCGCTTTCTTAAGCGGCCCTTCTCCCCTTCATGACTACGCAAGGGAATCCCTACGCGCGTACGCTACGGCGTCACGATCACGTTACCAACCATACCCATCAGGTAGTGCGATCCGACGGTGCACAAGACTGGGTACTCACCGGGTTCGTTAAAGGTGTACTCCCAGGTGACGCCTTGCGGCAGCTGGGGCGACTCAAATCCTGGTTCTTCGCTATTCACTTTGTCCTCCGTGGTCTGGAGCACGTTGTGCGTCGACACGTCCTCATTGCGAAAGACGACCGTCGTTCCGGCGGCTACCGTGATCTCGGCGGGTTGAAATGCGAAATTCTTCAACTCCACCACCACTTTGTCGCCGTCCTCATCACCCGAAGCAGCGGCTCCCGCTGTCGCTTGCACCGTCTCACTCGTTTTGGGTTGCGCGTCGTCGGTCGAGTTTACAGCGGTCTGATCCCCTCCGCCGCAGCCTGAGAGGATCAGCGCGAATACCAACATCATCATGCCTGTCGCAACGACCCACTTATTTCTTTTCACTTCTCTTTCACTCCTCACTTTTTCTCGTTCACCGTTGACATGCGTCGTATCAAAACTCCCACCGTCGGGAGATCCTCATGGCAACCGCCAAACACGCGGCCGACCAGAGAGCCACACCGACGTTGAGCAGGTAGAAGCTCCCTTTCGACCCAAGAAAATGCCCGAGAGCGGCGCCCGTCGGACCGAGTGAATCACTCACTCCCACCCCGACAAAGAAGGCCGTGCGGATCATATCCGCGGGGTTGCCAAGCACCAAGCCGACAAGCGCCCAGACGTTTGCCGGTGCAGGCAAGGCCACTGCGATACTTGCCACAGCTAGGTCGTACACGATCACCGAAAGAAACCACACTGCCACTCCGGCAATCAGCGCTTTGCTCTGATCCCTCGTCACAACTGCTACCAAAGCCGCCACACTGAGGTAAGCGGCAATCGCCGCCGCACCCTCGACCGCGAGCAACGCCAACTGACTCCAAGCGTTCGCCCCGGCAACCAGGGCAAACACGACGCCGACGGCGCTCACCCCGCCCAATAGGGAGAGCCAAAGGGCCGCAAGGTACCCGATGTACTTCCCCGCCAGCACGGCCTGGCGCGTCATTCCCTGCGCCAGGAGGAGTTCCCAATACCCCGGTCGCCCGACGAATCCGGAGATCCCCAGGACCAGCGCCAATGAGGGCACGATCAACAAGACGAGGTTGATCAGCGAGACGCTCGTGCGACTAAAACCCTGGAACCCTGGCACTCCGGACGCCAGGGAGCCTGCGTAGCTCATGGCGATGGCAGTCACGGCGAAAAGCGCCACCATCCACCGCAACCACGATGCCCGCAGCGCGCCGGCAAACTCCATGCGGGCCACTTCTTTCACCGTCCCCAAGGTACCCATCCGTAGTGCGGGCACACTCGATGCGCCGGCACGCAAGGCGCTCGTTCGCAAGGCACTCATACGTGGCTCACTCCTCTCCCTGCTCCAGACTGACCGACGCTTTCCAGCGATTCGTCGCCTCTAAGCGCGCCGTCTTCGAGGCGGTAAACCCGCGTCGCCCAATGGGCTGTCAACGCGAGGCGGTGAGTCGTAAAGACGGCGGCGGCTCCCCGTAACAGGGCGGCTTCGAGCGCACTCCCGAAGCAGTCAACACCTACGTCATCGAGAGCCGTCGTCGGTTCGTCAACGAGGAGCACTTTAGGAGCCCCCATGAACGCCACCGCCAAGGCGAGTCGTTGGGTCATTCCCCCTGACAACGATCCTACGGGACGCTCCATATAGGTGATCGCAAAGGCCCGAGCGGCGGGCTCGACTTCAGAGAGGGCGATACCCCGCGCTTTGGCGAAGAATCCCAGGATCTCTCCAGCCGTGAAGTGCGGAGGGAACTCGACTCGCTGGGGCATGTATCCCGCGCCGCGCCCCCCTGCAGGCCATGGCGAACGTCCCAAAACCTGCACCTTCCCGCTGTCGGCCCTAACGAGCCCGGCAAGGGTACGCAGCAGCGTGCTCTTGCCGCTGCCGTTCGCACCCCGAACAGCCACGGCTTCACCAGGGTTCACGGACAGGTCGAGTCCTTTCAACACCTCTACATCGCCGAACCGCTTGCGCAAACTCACGACTTCGATGGCCGCCAACGGTATCGCCCTCCTCGTTGCCTTGCGTAAATAGCCAGGAGCAGTCCCCCAAGGGAGAGTGCGCCCATGGTCCACGACGGCTTCGCCGACTCCGCGCCCAAACTGTACGCTCCAGTCCTTAACTCTCTCGGTTGGGCGAGTGGCCTGACATCCATCGCCCTTGGGATGCGCACGACGGGGAACCAGCGCTCGAGCTGACTGAGGAACCGGAACGCCGGTCCGTGTACAAACAGTTGCAGCTCCGGGTGGCGGGCGATAAGCTCAGCGTAGATCTCCCCCGATTGGTGCGGTGAATCTCCGAACCCGTCCCCATCAAGGTCCAGCCCAGCGTACGTATCCCAGTAATTTCCGCTGAATGCATCGGGCAATGTTCCGTCGACACGCACGTCCTCCAGGTTGCCGCCGAAGTGATTTCCCTCAAATCGATTGTGACGACCACTGGCGTTGAGAAGGACCGCGACGTCGTTGTGCACCAGGAGGTTGCCATGTAGCTCGTTCCGATTGGATTGGTCCACAAACACCCCCGTCGTGTTGAATGCAATCAGATTGCCGGACGCGTGCACCTCGCCGACCGCCTTGAGAAAGAGACCATACGCCCGTCGGCCCCGGTTGTTCACAAACTGATTGTCGAGGAGGCGGAGCCGGTTAGAGAACATGAGCGCAGCCCCTGCAACGTTCTCTTCAAAGAGGTTCCCTTCAAAGAGGTTGTCGTCGGAGTACATGTAGTGCAAACCGTACCGCGCCTGGGTCACCCGGTTGTCGCGCACCTCGGCCCCGTGTGAGAACGAGAAGTAGACTCCGTCCCGCGTCGTCGTGATCTGATTGCGGGCAATCCGGGCTCCGGGGGAATGGAACATGTGAATCCCGTTTCCCCTGTCTTCCTGGATGAGATGTCCAGGTCCGGAGATGACGTTCTCAAACAGTCCGGCGTCGGCGGCTTCCGAGACATAGATGCCGTGCAGGTTGCCCTCGAGGCGATTGCCCCGAACCATCACGCCGGCGGCTCCCTGGATCGTGATCCCGGCATCGTCTTTTGTGAGGCGCATCCCGCTCCCCCTCACGGTGAATCCCTGAACCACCGCGCCGTCAGCCGTCACCGTCACCGTCGATCCCTGCCCCTGCCCGTCAATCACCGCGCCGGGATTGCCCACAAGCTGCACCGAGCGATCGACCAACACTCGCTCCTGGTAATCGCCCCGCTCCACCCGGATCACGTCGCCGTCTGCGGCCGCCTCCAGAGCCCCCGAAATGGTGGAGAAATCACCCTTTGGGCCCACACTCCAATTAGCGCCGTTCGCCGTCCAAGCGCCAGCGAAGAGGATCGACAGACTCGCCGTGATCACCACTGCGAACCGCCGTATCCGTCTCATTCCGGCGCCAACTCTCTGCTGGTGCGGGTGCGACTCGTCTTGACCGCGGTCGGGGTTGCATCGTCCACTGTCTGACGTACCCGCGTCCCGTCTCGCAACAATCCGTAGAGCATCATGAGCCCGGCCAGAGCCAGCACGTAGGTGCCCGTCAGGAAATAGGAGACCGTCTCAAAGTTCCAAATGACGTTGGAGCCGACCATCGGCGGAGTAAACGGTTCAAAATCGAGCGGGGCCGTCGGATCCAGGTCGTGACCGTACTCGTACAACCATCCCTGGAGATCCATCAGTCCGGCGATGCCGCCTAGGAGCGTTAGGCAAAGTACGACCACCACGCTCCAGCGGCGCCGACTGAGCGCCGACCCGATCACCAATAAGCCAAGGAGCATCATCAACATGGGTACATAACGAAACTCCGCGAAGTCATTGGGCTCGATCGGCTTCATACCCACGTAGTGATTGAGAATGTTAATGATCTCGATATCCCCTTGAACGCCGTGGGGGTACACCACCACCCGCAATCCTTCGGGGTACTGGGGTGCGTCCATGAGCATCCCCCAGACAGGCAACTTAGAGCTTAGAATAACGAGGAGCCCCGCCGCCACGACGATCACAATACTCCGTCGGCTTAGTCGCCCCATCAACAACCGTGCCAAGACTCTCCCTCCTTCTCAACTTGAACCGTTGGGACCCCGGATGCGGCCGGGGCCCCATTCTTTGGTTCACACATTAGTGCGCTGCAGCACTCTCCAGCTCTCCACCCTCTTGAGGCTTAACGAGGAGGTACCCTTGCATCTCCTGATGCAGCGCCGAGCAGAAGTTAGAGCAGTAGAACGGGTACACACCCGGCTTATCGGCGACAAAGGTCATCTTTTTGGTCTCGCCGGGTTGGATTTCGAAGTTGAGATTGTACAGGTTGATGGCAAAACCGTGGGTGATGTCGGAGTCCTGTTCGACGTTGGTAATGTAGAGCGTGACGGTGTCTCCTTCGTTCACCTCGATCTTGTCGGGCACAAACCGGCTGCGCACCGCCATACCGTACACGGTGACTTGGTTACCCTCCCTGACAATCCGAGCGTCCTGAGGCTTCCACACCGAGTTGGGCCGTGTCTCATCCTTGGGGAAGACCAGGATCGGGTCGATCTTGTCTGCATCGATAATCTGGGCGTAGTGCGGCTCCGGATCGGTTGGCGCGGAGTAAATCATCTCCATCTTCTCGCCTGAGAGGTCAATGAGGTCCATGCTCTCAGGGTGGGAAGGTCCAACAGGCAGGTAACTGTCCTTCGCCAATTTGTTGAGGGAGACCAGGTACTCGGCTTTAGGAGCGACCGTATCTCCACCGGGGATGGCCAAGTGCCCCACGCTGTAGCGGATAGCTTCCTTGTCGACAACTTCCCACGTACCCAGCTTCCACTTGGTGATAGCACTTTCGAGGAAGAGTGACGTGTAGGCGTACCCCTCACCGTCAAACTGAGTGTGCAACGGGCCGAGTCCGACAGGCACTTCTCCGGCTCTCACCGTCTCATAGTTCAGGACGGGGAGACCGCGTACCGTGTCCTCAAAGTCCTCGTTAGCGATGGCTTCTTTAATCTTGCGGAAGTCATACGCCGTCGTGGTCGGGGAGAGCTTCCCGCTCGCAACGATCCAGCGCCCGTCCGGCGAGACATCCACCCCGTGGGGGCTCTTGGCTACCGGAATCAGGTAGACGAGCCCGGGGACGTCAGCAGGATCGAGCATCTTTTCACCGTCTACAAGGCTAAACTTGCCCTCTGCAACGGCCTTCTCAGCCTCTTTCCAATTAAAGACGACGATGTAGTCGCGATCGCTCTGGGAGGCGTTGACCTCGAGGTGTTCGGTCGCCTCTTCGGAATTGAAGGTGGACAAGAACGCCCAGCCCTCGCTCTCCAGCTTACCGGCGTCAGAGAGATCGTACTGCCATGGCGGAAGCAACAGTTGGTAGGCCACGCTCATCTCCCCATCCTCGGGATCGACAGCGATGGCGCTCATCGCACCATAATACTCCTCGCCATACTCCTCTAGGGGCACGTATCGGCCAACCGGCAGAGGCGTGGAGAAACGGGTCGGGAGGAAGAGGTACTCGCTGTTGGGTGTGATGAAGGCCGCGCAGTGCGGTCCCATCACGTTGGGAATCGGACCAAGGATCTGTTCGGTCATAAACGTGTCCAGATCCACACGAGCGACCCGATTGTTGGCTACGTCTGTGACAAAAAGCCAGCGTCCGTCGTACTCGCCCTTTGTCTCAGAGAGCGCGGGGTGGTGAACGTCTCCCCAGGTGTACCCTCCGAGCATCTCTTTACTGTGGTCGTCGAAGCCGTAGCCCGTCGCAGACTCCGGCGTAAAGACCGGTACCGTTCGAATACGTCTCATCGAGGGAAGCCCATAGACGAATACATTGCCTGAGTGGCCTCCCGATGCAAACATGTAGTAATCATCGTGCTCCCCCGGCGGCACGTACGTCTTGACGGCTGCCGACGCTTCGCCAGTCGTGACTGGGGCGCTGCTGAGGACGTCGGCGCCATTGTTGTTCATCGACATTACGAACGCCAACACACCGATCGCCAGTGCAAACGGAATCCACCAACGCAGGGACCCCTTGGCTTTTTGTGACACGTCCTACACTCCTTCTGATTTTCCGGCATGGCTTGCAAGATCAGTATCGCACCCGCCCTACGGGTCGTCTGCGACTTTGGTAGCAAACGGACGCGAGGTACGGTGCGGCACTCATGATAAACGGCGGAAAGAACCGGCAACAGAGGAGTGAGTCCTCCATAGAAAGGACAAATGGCCCGGGAGTTAGGGGCGAATGTCCTTGGGCGCCCCATCGTCTGGGTCGTTCTCGGCCTGATCGCACTGCCGATTGTCGTTGCCTGGATCCGCATCACGCATTTCGTCAACTTTCTCTTCATCATTTTGCTCATCCGTAGTGGACTTTCGATTTTGATGGACCATCCGCGTCTCTACCGGAACGATCACTGTACGCCGGGAACGGAGTGGATTCGCTTCACCCCGGTGGAGATTCCCCCCGATAAAGTGTGGACTGCCAAGGAGGATGCTCGCTACATCTCACCGTGGGTCGCGCTCCCTGGTTACCGACACACCATCGGCGTGGCGCGCCACTGGCACTTCCTACCCGCCCTCTTTTGGTTTTTGAACGGCGTCGTCTACGTCACTCTGCTCTTTGTAACCGATGAATGGGACCGCCTGGTGCCGACCTCGACGCAGATCATCCCCAATGCATGGGCTGTCCTTGTACACTACGCGACGTTTCACTGGCCGCCTAAGCCTGAGACTTTATTGTTTTACAATGCCCTGCAACAAGTGGGGTACTTCGCGGTGGTCTTTATCATGGCCCCGTTGTCGCTGCTCACGGCCATGGCCATGTCGCCGTCTGTCGTAAATCACTTTCCGTGGTACGCCCGGCTCTTCGGCGGGAGACAGTCGGCCCGTTCGATCCACTTTGCTCTCTTACTCGGTTATCTCGCATTCCTGGTCATGCACGTTTCGTTGGTAATCGCAACAGGGTTCGCCAAAAACATGAACCACATCGTCCTCGGCATAAGTGGCAACGGCTCAAACGGCGCGGTGCTTGGGCTGCTCGGAATCGGATTCGTCGGCGCCGTCGCACTCTTCGCACACTGGTTATCGTGGAACCGACCACGGGTGATGCAGTACTTTGCCCGCTTCGTCCACACGGGTATCATGCGCCGTCTCCTTTTTGGTCGTTTGGTACCGCGTGCCCAATACACACGGGAGGACATCTCTCCCTACTTTTGGCCCAATGGCAAGATGCCGGAGTCCGACGAATGGCGAGGTCTCGCCGCCGACGATTTCCGCGAATTTCGACTCGAGGTCTCGGGTCTGGTCGAGAATCCCGTCAGTCTCTCCCTCGATGAGATTAAAGCTTTAGGCAAGCACGAGCAGATCACGATGCACCACTGCATCCAGGGATGGTCGGGGATTGCTCAGTGGGGCGGTCTGACGATCGCCAAGCTTGCGGAGGTGGTCCGCCCCCTGCCTGAAGCGAAGGTGGTCGTCTTTAACTCCTTCGGCGAAGGGTTGTACGGCGGCGAGTACTACGACACACAAAAGTTGGAGAACGCCCTGCGCTCTGAGTGCATTCTCGCCTACGAAATGAACGACCAACCGCTTCCACATCTTTACGGCGCACCGCTTAGGTTGCGGGTCGAGAACCAGCTCGGCTATAAGATGGTGAAATGGGTAAAATCGGTGGAGTTTGTCGCCAGCGAAAAAGATGTGGGGAAAGGGCACGGCGGCAAGAACGAAGACGACGAGTACTTCGATCTCATTCCGGAGATTTGAGGGGCGGTCTACAACCGCGCCTCTCGGTTGATGCTACCGGGATCAGTGATCGTGATGTCCGAGCCTACCGTGACGCGCACCTGGGGAAAAGCCAGCTCCCAATCGAGCTCTCGCCAAACTCTCGGGGCGTGACGCTGTAGGTAGACATCCAGTCCAAGAAAGTCCACTCCCAGCTCGTCTTGCGCACGAGTGATTGCTCGCATGGCCCGTTTGTTCAAGGCGGCCTCGGCATCAGCCTCAATCTTGCGGCGATCCTCCACAGTAACGGGACTCAGCGGACAATTCGCCATGTCCATGATGCGCGCATGAGCTGCAAGTTCAAAGTGGAATTGTGCAACGGGCTCTGTCTGACGGAATTTGATCCTTCGCCCCTTGGATCGTAGTTCCAAAGCGATCGAACTGTTCGGGCTTCCCGGACAGGGAAGAATGAGGTGAGAACGCTTTACGTCTCCCAACAACCAATTGGCTCCTTCTGCCGTCTCTTCATCGAGCCAGCCGACCATACTCCCTTCTCGCATCACCGCCGCCCCACTGATGATGAGTTCTCCTCCCTCCATGACGAGCCGCGGCAAGAGCGTTGGCCCTTCGTTGATCGGTCGTTTCGCTTCGTGCAGTGGATTCGGCTTCGCAAATCGCGGGTAGTAGTCGAAGTGATGTTCCATGAGACGCAGTACTTGCGAGGTGACGGGTTGAGATGTGGACTGGTGTGCAAAAGCCTCGCCCGCGCTACCTTCTACGACGAAAAGGCGGGCACGAATATTCAATCGCACCCCCCGGATAAAAATGTCCAAAATATGGTTAATTCCCTCGCGAGCCACTTCTTCCGAAATGACCACCGAAATAATCTGCCCCCAAGCCGGAGTGAGTGGCAGTTTCTTGCCAAGTGCAACCGTCGCGTCAGCTACCGTTTTCCCGGTAGCATCAGCCACGAGTTTGGGCTCTCCGCCTCCTCCACCGCCGGGAGTGGGTCCTTGCATCTGGGACGACGTTGTATGGGGTATTTCGACTGTGAGTAGGTAACCTCCGTCGGGAGAGGCCTTGTCCAGGTCGACTCCAAGGCCCAGGACAAATGCTCGCGTCTCGATGTCGCTGTAATCCCAACAGCCGGTAAGAAGTGACGCAAGGCAGACCAGGAGTATTAAGGATCGGCTTGCGCGATACGTCTTCATCTCCCGCCCCCCTTGACAGCCGACGTCTTTTGCGCACGCATGCGTCCTACGATCAGTAAGAGGGCCGGAAAGACGACGATAATCGCGGGCGTCGTCCATTCACTCGCGCCTTCCACCCAACGCACCAAGTCCGGTGGTGAAATCGGAACGAACGCGACCGCGGCGAGACTCGCACCAGTAGCGACTACCAACCAGAGGTTGTCCTCGGCACGAAAGAGACGACGCAGGGCGCTCACCGCGGCGTACTGAAGGATCGAGACGGTACCAAAGATCATGAGACTCCACGAGGTCAAAAAGATTGGATCTAGCCTGAGGCCGGTGAATCCGGGGGTCTCCACGGTTCTCGCAAACGTCATCGTCGACCACGTCATCTCAGCCATGTCCAGCGGTCCAAAGTGCCCGACAAGCAACACATTGAGAAACGCTCCGGGAAGAATGATCCAAGCAACACCACCCAACGCGCTGCGCAGTGCGCCTTTCAGATCTGTGAATAGCGGGGAGAGCATGAGCAGCACAGCCGCGCCTGGCCCTGCCACAAATGTAACCCACGCGCCGTGTAATACGGGGAGCATCCCGTCGTGTAGCACGGGTTTCAAGCGGCCAAACTCGACCGCGCCGATCCCAAAGAGGACGAGGGGTAATAAGCTGAACACGTAAACAAATACAAGGACCCAAAAGAGGCGCGCCATCGGTTCAAAACCGTGACGCACCAGGTACGAGCTGAGGACGACCATGTAAAGACTGAGGAGCATTTCGGGTGTGTCCGGCAGCAATTGACGCGAGAAAAGATGGCTTTGGAGGTGCACGATCACTCCCGAGCGCAGGATCCAGTACACGATGTAAAAGACGACGACACCCGTCCCCAGAAAGCGTCCCAACACGTCCGTAGCAATCTCGACGAGGGACTTCCCCGGAAACATTCGCATCAGTGTGACGATGATATAAGCGGATCCGGCGAGACCCAATCCCGCTACGAGAATCGCGAGCCAACCATTCTGGCCGGCAACAGCAGCAATCGATCCCCCTAGGCGCAGAAAGTTGAGCTCGGTGATAACCACGATGACGACGTAAGCGATCACTTTATGTGGCAGGCGGTCGTTGTCGGTTTCCCGCTTCATTTTGACGGCCCTTTCAAACTGCTCCGTTCTCCCGGGGAATCTTGCCTTTGGACATCCTCAGTCCGCAGATAAGACGGACGCCTACGCATGCTGCCAAGAGGCGCTTTGAAGACTGTGTCCCGCAAATCCCTCCAATCGTAGTAGACGTACGGCGCGAAGTAGGGCACACCGTAGCTGCGCAACGTCACGAGATGAATACCGATAAACAATGAGGCCATGATCAATCCGTACAAGCCAAAGATTGACGCTGAGAGCATGATCGGCAGTCCAAGGAGACGTAAGACCGTTCCGAGCTCCCGATCGATGCTTGTGAACGTGCTGATGCCCGTGACCGCGACCACGATCACCATGGCCTCGCTAACCAGGCCCGCCCGAATGCCGATATCGCTAAGGATTAAGCCTCCGACGATGCCGAATGTCTGACCGAGCGGCCCGGGAAGACGAAGACCCGCTTCCTTGATGAGCTCGAGGAAGAACTGCATAAGAATTGCCTCCACGACCACGGGGAACGCGACGCCCTCTCGACTTGCGTGGATGCGCAGGGCGAGCTCGGTTGGGAGAATGTTGGGGTGGTACGCCACGAAGGAGACGTAAAGGCCCGGGGCGAGCACCCCGATGATCGAAGCGAAAAACCGCACTAGACGCAGCAAATTTACAGGCCAAAATCGATCGTAGCTGTCCTCGGGGCTGTGAAAGAACGCGTCTAGCGTGGCCGGCATCATTAACGCCATGGGCGTCGTATCTGCAAGGAGTACAGCTCTCCCTTCCAGGAGGGAGGCGACCGCCCGATCGGGACGTTCGGTCTTAAGGTGCTGGGGAAAGGGCGAGTACCATTCATCCTCAATCAACTGCTCAATGTAGCCTGTGTCGAGAACGGCGTCGATGTCGATGGCATCCAGCCGGCGGTCTATCTCCTCGATTAAGCCCGGTGGGGTGATCCCATCGATGTACATGAGCGCGACATCGGTTCGACTCCTCCGCCCCACCTTCTTCAGGCCGATGCGCAGGCTGGGATCGCGTACGCGGCGGCGGATGAGCGCGATATTCCACATAAGCGTCTCAGTGAAGGAGTCCCGGGGCCCGCGGATCGTCACTTCCAGCGCCGCATCCTCGACGCCCCGCGCTTGTCCCCCGCGGTTGGCTATGCTTAATCCCCGCGTCTCGCCCTCCAAAGCCAAGACTACATCGCCCGCCAAGATCGCGGAGATCGCCTCTTCACAACCCGGTTCCACAGTCGTCTGTGCGGAGGGAAGGGCAGACGTACGCAACGCGTCGATACGGCGTGCCACTCCCGGAGCGGGGGCTTCAACCTCACTGCTCCAACGCAAAAGCGGTTTGGTCACACCCTCTTCAACGCGACTTGTGTCAACAAGGCCTTCAACATAGACGAGGGCGGCGCGAACACCCCAACCGCCGAGTTCGAAGTCGCGGAAGCGGATGTCGTCCTGGCCCGCGAACTGATTGCGCAGTTGTTCGAGGAGATCGCGGCCCTTGATCGGGCGGTGACGTGACGCAGGGGGTGGCGCCGGGCCCTTGCCCCGGCCGAAGAGGCGTTTTATAAGACCCATAAACCGAGTCCTCCAGCTGAGACGTCATCAATCGACTCGCTGGTAGTGTGCGGTTCCACCCCTTCCAATATTCACCGCTTAGCTTGGCGCATTTGGGGCACGCGCGGCATGCTTGATCCGCGCTCGCGCGCCTTCTTTATGCCCAACGCAATAAGGAGTAGGAGCATGGGGATAACCAGTTCGAAGACGGCGGCATACGGCGTCCAAGTCGTCGCCACGAACGCCCGAAACTCGATAATATTCCGATGCAGCAAGAGTGCCAATCCTACAGTGCCCACCGCACAGGGAATGGTCAAAGGATGATACGTCTTGAGGCCCAGCCATTCAGCGCCTGTAAACACGGTTGCGTAAAACCAAATCATGAGCTTGACCAACATAGCGAACAGCCAGAATACAGCAAAGACACCCTCGGTGCGTTGAAGAAATTCACCGATGCTCACGAGCCGAACGACCCGAATAAACGAGAACTCATCCGCGGAAGCGGACGCGGGCCCTAAGACCATAACGCTCACAAGGAGCACGACGACGAGGCTCACGCCGGTCATGAGCACGCCTACAATCCCTGAGCGCAGCATCCTCTTTGGGTCATTTAAAAACGGAAAGATTGCGATCGACGCGATAATCACTTCTCCAAAGAAGCTCGCAGGGGCGACCGCCCCTCGCAGGATGGGGCGGATCCCTTCGGTCGGCAACAGCGGCGCGAGTCTCCCGAGATCGAAGTCTTGAGACGACAGGAGGCTTATCAGCAATACACTGAGGGGCACGAGTGGAAGCGTCAGCGTCGCAAGGCGCGCCACTGACTCTATGCCGCCCCGGACCGCCCAGAGGACAAGGGCCGTGAGGCTCGCGGCGACGACCACGACCGGTGTGCGCGGGAGCAAGATAATCACAACGAATTCGGAGACGGACCGCAAGATCAGCGCATTGACGTGTAGCAACCACCACGTGTACAAAGCGCCGACGATCCAGCGTCCCGGTGCGCCCAAGTGGCGGCTCGTTACGCCGATGAGCGTGATTCCCGGCGCACTTCGAGAGATTGCTGCGGCGAGGGCAACGATACCCAGTCCGCAAAGAGTGGCAACCACCGCCGACAACCACGCGTGCTGCACTGCCTCTCCCACCATTCCTGGAGGAAGCGTCATCACCGCTGTCGGCAGCACAATAGCAGCGATCATCATAGCTGCCTCGTATGAGGAAATGCGCCCTCCTTCCCAACTCACCAGACGACTCTGCTCCTTTCAGTCACGCTAAAGACGGCTTATCACACTAACTCGGAGGGACTAGCTTAATCGCGACTGGATGAAAGATCGCTTCGATCAAGTCTGTCGGATTAGGGATCGGGAGTCCAAGAATCATCGCGCTGCCAAAGAGAAGGGCCAAGAGCATGACCACCGAAAAGGCGACCTGCTCCCTTTGGCCGCCGCCATAACGCCGAATCCGAGCATACTCGTAGTAAAAGAAAGCTCCCATTAATGCAGCGAAGCCTAACAGGGCCACGGACTACTCCTTCCCTTCGAGCATTTTTTGAGTTGTTCGAACGTAATCAAGCCTTGATCCTTAACGGGCAGCGGGTTGGCGCTAAGTCCGGTTCTACGAATGAACGCCTCAACGTTTACCTCGATCTCTACCTCCGGGAAAATGTTATCCCAGTCGTCTTTAATGCTCTCCCACATCCGAGGGTTCGTACGCCGCACCGCTTCACCAAAGCCGAAGACATCGCTGCGAAACTCCTTTTGTACCTTCTCGGCGATTTGGAGCACACGTTCAGCGACCGTCGCCGCCAGCTCTCGTTCGAGCAACTCAATCACCTTTGGGTCGCTCGTATCCACTCCGGCGGCATTTTCGTTTAAATCGTCTTCGGTGCGAATCTTCACTTCCATCACGATACGGCCACCTCTTAAATGAGGCTTCAGTTCGGTCTTAGCCCGCAGTAACTCAAAACTGACCCATTTTCCCGGCTCACCTAGGGCCGCCGTCACGGTAGCTGTTTGCAGCTCGTCGCGCAACCACAAGAGACCGCGTGTCTCTCTTTCATCCAAAAAGCCCACCAAGCGGGCGCCCTGAAAGAGGGCAGTACCCGTAATCGCCGCTTGCGGCGGATTCTCTTGGGCGGGCGGCAACCCGTCGCCCCCCGGCTCCGTCGCACCGCTCGTCACGGTTTCTATACGGCTGGCCACTGCCTCTTCGGTTTCGCTGGTCAGCATGCCGACAAAATCACGCATCTCAACATAGACGCCCGCACGAAAGAGGGCCGTCTCTCTAAGCGCCGTAGGCGTATTCAGTTCGATCGGCGAGACGGTCGCCATCACCTCGCTTGCTTTGCCGGGGACTACACCAACCACCGTGCGAAGGCGCGGTTCACGCTGGCGGGTAAAGAACTCAATGGCCGGAACCACATTCTCCCTAGCCAACTCCTCGCCGACTAGCAAGATGGCGTTGTGGGCCCAAAAGAGTCTCCGAGGGCTCTTCTTTTGCAGAGCAGTGATGGCATCCATCACGGTTCGACCTGTGGCCGCCTTCGTGGTCAAAGGGGAATGCTGCGGACCTGACCCTCCGCCCGCGCTCCCGGGCGGCACCACCCGGGACGGAACGACGATCGCAACCGTTAACTCAAGGGCGTTCTCCCCCGCCTTGTCGAGAGCAACCCCTTGTACGATCGCAATGTCGTTCACTTCGATGCGGTCCCAGCACCCGGTGGCAAGTAACGCTATGCCCAGGGCCAGAGCGATACGGACCCTGGACGTGGCGCGCCTTCCTCTCGCCCTCATGAGTTCGTTCCCGCCTTGGGGCTCTCCGCATCGCCTTCCCACGGGTCAGGTCCGGACTTGATCCCGTCTTCCTGTCGCCTGAGATTGGTATGCGCCACTTGACGCGGGCGCAGCTTCCTCGTCCATAGCGGTTCACGGATGAACACATCTTTGAGGCCATCCAAGGAGAGGGGCGCTACCGGGGCCAAATAAGGCACCCCAAAACTTCTGAGCCCAACCAGATGAATGGCAATCGCCATCAGGCCCAACATGATGCCGAACAGACCCAGGATCGATGCCACGATGATCATGGGAAAGCGGAGCAAACGGACAGCAATACCCAAACTGAATCGTGGGAAGGTAAAGGACGCGATTCCGGTCGACGCCACGATGATCACCATCGGGGCGCTGACGATCCCTGCCTGCACTGCCGCCTGACCGATCACCAGCGCTCCGACAATACTCACCGCTTGACCGACGACCTTCGGCAGTCGGACGCCCGCCTCACGCAACGCCTCAAACGTGAGCTCCATGATCAGCGCCTCTACCACGGACGGAAACGGGATCCCTTCACGCGTGGCCGCGACGGTGAGCAGCAGCGATGTCGGGAGCATCTCCTGGTGAAATGTAAGGATGGCCACATAGAGAGACGGTCCTAAAAGGGCAAAGAACGCGAGCACGTAGCGTAGGAGACGAATGAACATACCAATGTAGGGCCGACCGTAGTAGTCTTCGCTCGCCTGCATCATGCCCCATAGCGTGATCGGCACGACGATACAAAACGGTGAACCGTCTACGCAGATCGCCACGCGTCCTTCCAGTAGATTGGCCGCCGCGATATCCGGGCGTTCAGTATTCAATACTTGCGGGAACGGCGAGTACACATCGTCTTCGATGAGTTCGACAATGTACTCACTATCAATGATGCCGTCGATGTCAATACCCGAGATCCGACTCTTAACCTCTTCGACCAATCCGTCTGCCGCCAGTCCCTGGATATACACGACGGCAATGTCGGTGCGCGTCAGACGTCCGACGCGCAGACGATCGACCCTGAGGTTGGGCGTGCGAATCCGCCGCCGCAGCAAAGCTGTACTGGTCCCGAGATTCTCGTTGAATCCCTCCCGAGGCCCTTGGACCACCGCCTCAGTCTCCGGCTCTTCAACGGCACGGGTCTTAAAACCCTGAGTGCTTACCGCGAGAGCCTCACTCACTCCGTCGATCAATAAAACTGCATCCGCATGAAGTACGGCGTCCACAACATCGTGTACACTCTCCACCGTCTTCACTTGGGTGTGGACAATCACGTGATTCTCCAGTACGTAGCGCACGTCGTCCATGTCGCACTCGGCGTGGATCGGAAAGGCTTCGTAGAGAAGGGGGCGAACCACGTTCTCTTCGAGCATCTGTTTGTCGGCGAGCCCATCGATATATGTAACGGCCGCCTGCCTTCCCCCGGCGATGCGGACCCGGCGAGCGACCCAGTCAGACGATCCTCCAAACAACGCCTCTAACGTCTTTACGTTTAAGTCAAGGTCTTCGCTCAAAGGGAGCCCTTCAAGCGTCTCCGTAGCCGAAAGCAATGCCTGAAGTCGCTTTGAGCGGTCCCGAATCGACTCGAGTCGCTCGACGTGATCCCGTAGGCGGCGCAAGGCCTGTTGGGCCTCCCGCGTGTTGTCCGAAAGCGACTGAGAAAGGGATTCAACGTCAAACGATTCGTCTCGGTTTGGCATGGATCGTCACCTCCCTACAGTCGCTTAGGCGCCGTTCAAACACACTGGGCCGTGGAATAACTTGCCTCAGTATCCAGGCCGTTATGCGGGGGAAGGCTCAAGCGTCTTTGCCGTCGCTTTTTCGCAGCGCCACCGCTGCAAGGAGAAGAGTCAAAGGTAAGGCAAGCTGGAAAAGAGCCGCATACGGAACGGCGGGTCCGCTAATAAACTCGGAGACTTCACGGACGTTTGTGAACAGCAGAAGTGAGAGCCCGACACCAAACACGGCGACGGGAAAGACGAGAGATCGATACTCTTTGAGGTTGAATGTTTCCGCAAGGCTACTCGCTGCGGGAAAGAGTACAAACGCTAGTCTGAAGAAGAATGAACCTTGCCACACCGCCAAGAAGATCACGTCAAGACGTGTAAGGAACTCCCCGAATTGTGCCTCCCGAACGACGCGAAAGATTGGCGCTGTGAAATTTGACGGCATCGCCGGACCAAACAAGGCGACAGCTGATACCAGCAAAGAGGCCATCATGGCCGCCAACACGACCATGCCCCCGTAAATCCACCGCGCTTCCCCCTTTCCGCCTCCGAGAAGAGGGAGATACCATGCAAGCAGAATGAGCTGGCCAAAGAACGACGAAGTCACCGTCGCCGCTTGGAGCAGATTCCTCGGTGCGGTGGAGAGTACTGGAATCACTCGGCCGAAGTCCAGGTCCTGAAACGTAAGCAGAATGATTGCCCCGGCTGCAACCAAGACGATGCAGCTCCAAGCGGGTGCGAGCCGGGTGAATGTCTCCGGTCCGGCCCGGACCACCCAAACGGCCAACGCCAACATCGAGATGATCATCACGGATATGGGCGTACGCGGCAGTAGCGAATAAGTAAAAAACTCCCCCATCTGCCGCGCCGAGACGGCGAGTAGATGGAGGAAGAACCAGGCGTACAGCCCTCCGACGATCATCCGGCCGGGCGGCCCAAAGAGCTCGCCCGCAATTTGCACAGGTGTCTTGCCGGGGAAGCGATTGTGCAGCGCTACCAGAATAGTGATAATGGCAAGCCCGTACAGTACTGTCAACAACGGCACAGACCATGCGTCCCGCTCTGCCAACTGCACAATCACCCTGGGCGCGAAGAGAACGGCCGTTGAACCAATTCCAGGTATGATCAGAGCCGCTACTTGGTGCCCTGCTACCTTCTCACTTGCATGCCACGACTTCCCAGTGCTCATAGGGATAGCTTTACTTGGAACGCACAAGTTATGCGCGCTTCCGAGCCGCTACGTCAGGTGTTCGCCGGTATCTTCAGGTTGGTTGAGTGAATCTGAAGCCGGGCGCTCGGGTCGATGTACCGCTTGGCCTGGGCGACCGCGGTCGCCACCTCTCCAAATCCCCCCGCGATCAACTTCAGCTTCCCCGGATAATCGACCGCATCGCCGGCGGCAAAGACACCGGGAATGTTCGTTTCACCGGCCGAGTTCACACAAATACGATCCTCATTGACATGCAACCCCCATGTCGAGATCGGACCGAGATCCGGGGTGAAACCGAGCGCCAAAATGACGGCATCGACACCCAAAGCTGTCTCGGCGCCGCTGCGATTCTCAAAGATAACGGCTCGCTGCAAGCGGTCGTCCCCCGTGATTTGACGCACCTCGTGAAAGAGCTTCACTTCGACCGAGGAGGCGAAAAGTGCATCAACGCTGCTTTGTTGCGCGCGAAACGCGCCTCTCCGATGAACCAGCGTGATCGCCGCGGCGATTGGCTCAAGCGCCAGCGCCCAGTCCACCGCAGCGTCGCCGCCGCCCACGATCAGCAGACGTTGGTCGGCAAAATCGGACAGGCTGGAGACGAAGTAATGCACTCCGCGACCTTCAAAATCAGCGACTCCAGGTACATCGAGCCGACGAGGGCTAAAGGCGCCGAGTCCTACGGTGCAAATCACGGCTCGGGTCCGATGATGGGCGCGGTCAGTGACGATCGTGAACCCTTCCTTGCCCTCTTGGCGCAACTCAAGGGCACGTTCACCGGTGCATACCGACGGGTTGAACTGCATCGCCTGCTCCGTCAAGTTAGCAACCAGATCTTTGGCAAGCACCTTGGGAAACCCCGCCACATCATAGATATACTTCTCTGGATAGAGCGCGGCCAACTGTCCGCCCAGTTGGGGCAGGGCCTCGATGATCTTGGTGGACAATCCGTGAAGACCGGCGCAACAGGCCCCAAACAGTCCTACCGGTCCACCGCCGATGATTGTGATATCGACCCGGTCGTCCTTTGCGCTCTTGTTTATGGATCCCTCGCTCACCATCCTAAAGCCTCCCGACTCTTACGAGAGCGGCGTCCCGCGCCGCCTTCTCTGGCGATTGCTACAGGCCCATTCTCGCATCCGGCGACTTCCTTCGTATGCAACTTTGGTAGCGGCACCGCACATAAGTTGCATACTTTCGAGGTCGGCTCAGGGAGAATGGTTTGTGAAAGGGGAGGATGAGCATGGCAAAACCATCGACCGACGGCTTGACTCTCGACAGGACGGCTGCGGAGATCATCCGCCTTCATCCGCACATGCTCGAGTTCTTTGACGCACTGGGGGTCGACGACTGCTGTCTTGAACTCGACTTGCAAACAATTGCAGCGCATCACGGCCACGACCCAGCCGAACTGATGACCAAGGTGCAGCAGGCGCTAGAGAGTGGGGACCAGTAGGCGTACCACCCCGAGTGTGTGGGCAGGCACGGATGTAGGATTTGCAGTGATTAGGATTTTACAATGTGGAAATCCGGCTCCCCTGTCGTCCCTCTCTGCTGCCCACGAGGACGCGGGGTGCATTGAAAGCGCCTTCGGGGGTGATTGGGATCGCCAGAGGGAGCCGTTAGCCTGTTTTATCTAACCTCGTATTTTAGCCGGCCCTTCAGTCGCCAGCGTCTCCAGCCCCTGTGATAATGCCTCCCCAGCCATTGGAATCCCGTGGCCTGTCGCGGCGACTGACGGTTTTAGCTCTTTGAGTCGGTTGATCGAGTCTACGGCCGCTTGCCAATCGGGCGTAAAGTAAGATGGAGGACCGTGCACCTCTTGACGCTGGGACAAGACCGCATAGGCAGACTCCTGCCGTACCGTCGTGAACGCATCCCCGGCGACAAGCACCCCATCGCGCTCACGGAATAACGAGATGTGTCCGGGCGTATGCCCCGGTGTATGAACCCATCTCCATTCAGGCATGGGGGGGACACTCCCGTCAGGCGGGAGAGCTTTGATTCGATCACCGAGGTTGGTACTGTTACGAGGGAAGAAGACCGAGAGTTGCGCCATGAGGCCGGGATCTGCATGCGGATCGGGTGGTGGATAATCGGTCTGGCCCGTCAAATATGGTATTTCGAGCTCATGAGCGTAAATCTCCACACCCCAGTGATCGGCGAGTTGAATCGCCGAGCCCACATGGTCGAAGTGGCCGTGCGTCAGCACGATGGCCCTCGGCATGCTGTCCGCGCCAAAACGATTGGTAGCCGCATCAATGATCCGTTGAGCCGAAGCGCCCAACCCGGTGTCGACGAGAACCCAGTCGCCCGACTTGGCTCCGGGTTCGCCCACTAAGACAACGTTGACGATCATCGTCCGTAAACAAAGGACATCGGATGCGACTTCTTTCTCTCCAAATGCACCGTTTTCAATAGTCTTTTCAATCGTCTGCGTCTCCATTGACAGACTCCCCTTGTGTCTTATACTCCAAGGGAAGTCTGTCCACGGGACACCCGGGAAATGCGGGTTGCGGCCCTCTCACCTGACCGCCGCGTTAAGTGCATCGATGAGCTCGTCGACCTCTTGCAACTCACAACGACTCTCCGCCCGATCCAGGGTGATCACGTGGCACTCAAGGCCGCATTCCACAACCGGGTCGACTCCATGCGCTTTGAAAAGAGCGAGCGCATCATCACTGCTCTCTAGGGCCTCTTTAACGGTCGTTTCACGGGTAATTGGCCGCATCTTATTCACCTCGTCCTGGGCATATCGGAGCTTCACGAGCAGAATACACGGCGACGAGGTTTGAGTCTGCAATCAAAGTGACAAGGAAAGGAGGGCCTTTGATCATTCTCGAAATCTCCACCCATGGAAAACGTCCGCCTCCGCAACGTCGGGATAGTCGCTCACGTCGACGCCGGTAAGACAACCGTCACCGAGCAAATACTCTTTCGTGCCGGTCGCATTCGAAAGACCGGCCGGGTTGACGACGGCACCTCTCAAATGGATTGGCTGCCGGTCGAACGAGAGCGAGGCATCTCCGTCATCTCGGCGACAACCACCTTTGAGTGGCAAGATCACGCGGTGAATCTCATCGATACGCCTGGTCACGTCGATTTCTCTTCGGAAGTGACCCGAGCCCTTAGCGTACTTGACGCCGTCATCGTAGTCATCTCTTGCCCTGATGGTGTGCAAACTCACACCCAGACGCTTTGGGAAGCGATTCGCTCCATCGACTTACCGACGCTCTTTTTTGTGAACAAGATGGATCGCATCGGCGCCGACTTCACATCAGCGATTCAATCGGTCAGAAAGCGGCTCTCCCCTTTCGCCATCCCGCTGATTCTTCCCTTAGGAAGCGCCGACACGTTCAGTGGCCTTTATGACGTGCTCGCGGACAAGGTGATCCGGGAGAATCATGTCGCCCCCACAGACTCCCTTCCGGCAGGATCCGTCCACGTCGACTCCTGGTGGAGAGAATCCCTCATGGAGACGATCGCCGACCAAGACGACGTTGTCTTGGAGAAGTACCTAGGCGAGGAGAGTATCGATCCTTTGTGGCTCCGTGAGCGGCTCGTCTCGCTCGTTCACTCGAAGCGGGTGTTCCCTGTGTTTTGCGGCGCCGCGTTGCACGGAGTTGGGATTGAGAGCCTGCTCAACGGGATTGTCCGATACCTTCCCCCTCCACAGGTGGAGGCGGACGACAAGGTGTGTGCCGTCCCGTTCAAAATTCAACAGGACGAGACGATGGGACGAATGACGTATGTGCGTGTCTATAGCGGCGAAATTGTTAATCGCCAGAGCCTGGTCAACCCAACACGCGGCATCGAGGAGAAAGTGACCCAGATTCGCAAGATGCATGCAAATACCCACAGTGACGTCGGGAGAGTGCAAGCCGGTGACATCGCCGTACTCTGCGGTCTTAAGGAGACTAAAATCGGGGAGATTCTGGGCGAAGCGAGCCGCAAGCCCCTGCTTCCTGATATGCCCGTTCCGGTCTTTCAGGTGAAGGCTTCTCCGGCCGACGGGGGCGACTACGTGCAACTGGCGGAGGCGCTGAAGCACCTCGAAGACGAAGATCCCGCGCTCGGCATCGTATGGGATCCGGACATTCGTGAGATCACAGTGCGAGTGATGGGAACCGTCCAGATGGAGATCGTGCAAGCGATCCTCGCCGAGCGTTTCGGCGTCCAGGCAGATTTTGACCGACCATCCGTCATCTTTAAGGAGACCCCAGTACGTATCGGCGAAGGTAACGTCCGCTACACCCGGACACCCCATTGGGCCGTCATGCGCTTTCACATCGAGCCTGCTCCCAGAGGGAGTGGAGTGATGTACACCTCAGAGGTTAAGCCGCGGGATATCAAAGTGCGGTATCAGCGTGAAGTGGAGCGGCGTATCCCCTTTGCCCTACAGCAAGGGCCGCGGGGCTGGGAAGTGACGGACCTTCGCATCACTCTCGTTGAAGGCTCCGATCACGAGCAGCACACGCATCCCCTGGATTTCATCGCTGCGACGATGTGGGGCATTGAGGACGGCCTCAACAACTGCAGCACTCAACTCCTTGAGCCGATCCTCTCGTTTCGCATCCATGCTCCCAGCGACTTTGGGGGGCGGATTTGCAGCGACATTCTCAATCTGCGGGGGACCTTTGACCAACCGCTCTTTACCGATGAGACGGTTGTGGTGCAAGGCGAAGTACCCGCTTCCACGTTCTTGGAGTACCCGGTGCAACTGAGTCAGATCACCTCAGGAAAAGCATCCGTCGTCACCACGTTGAGCCGATACGCCCTCGCGCCACCGGAGTACAACGACGACCCTGCCCACACGCAGCCCCGCAGGCCTTGGGTCTCATTCAAGACCTTTATGTAATGCTCTCCCCCTTCAGCGGGGACTCGCCCTGCTACCCTCTTCCGCTTCTTTCATCTCCTCCTCAGCTAAGGTCGTCAGCAGGGCCGCAAGTTGCCTCTTCTCTTGGAGCGAGGCCTCATCCCATCGATCTAGTTGGTCTCGAATGTGTCGCACGTGGGGATTGACGTGCTCCTGCTCCACATGACTAAGAAAGTAAGTAGTGATGGTGCCCGTAATCATACCAAGATTTCCAATGCCTATGGTCATCAAGGCGACGGCGATCACCCTCCCTATGGGTGTTGCGGGCGAAATGTCACCGTAGCCAACCGTGGTCGTCGTTACAATGCTCCACCATATTCCGTCGCCCAACTCGTCAATGCCAGGCTCAATCAGCCATATGGCCACCCCGCCCGTCACCACAAGGACAACGGTAACCAGCAGGACATACCCAAGACGATTGGTTGTTACGATCCCCCGAATATCTTTACTTAAACGCCATAGTATGGCAGCCGCACGCAGGAGCCGCACCAAACGAAAGAGACGAAGTGGACGCAAAAAGTCGATTGGTAAGATCGCAATGAAATCGAGGAGATTCTGACGAAAAAACTGCCGACGATCTGAGGCCCTAGCGAAACGGACCGCGAAATCTGTCACAAAGACGGCCCAAATACCGAGGTTCGCCCAGCGCGCCCAAGCGACGTCTGATAGAGTGAACGACCAAATAACCGCTATTGCCATGAATGCCATCGATGCTTCGTACAGCCATTTGAGCCAAGGCACGGCGCCCCCTCCCAACATGGCACCTCTTCCCTGCCACCCTGACGCGTACGCCCTATTGCGCTTTGAAACCTGCTTGCGCCGGCTTGTAACAATCTCCTACTCTGGTTGAAGTCCACGAACCTAACCCCTCGTGTGTACTCATGGATCTTTCCAGGCATACTGCCAAAGACAGGTCCACCCTGAGACTCATGAGAGGACGGCCTTCCATTGGATGACAAACTCAGAGACGAGATCAAAGAGATCCTTGCGACCGGCCCTATCCGTGAGCTCATCAAGGAAGAGATCGGGCGTGTCCGCAATGAATTGGCCGAGAAACCGAAGGATCATGCTCCCTCAGACGAGGAAGCTCCCGATCCCACCCCCGTCAGTTCAAGCGTTGACGCGAACTGCGAAACATTACGGGGACTGCTCGCAGACTCGACGGATCTTCAGTTTCGGACGTTCACCACAGGGTACAGAGGAAGACGCAAAGGGGTTTTGGTGTACTTTAAGGGTTTGGCTAAAGGGGAAGGGGTCGAGGAGATCCTAGAAGCCGCTCTCAGATACGGAAATCCTCCATTCTCGCACCCTGACGTATATTCCGACCCTGTGCTCGACTTCCAAGAGACAGTTGCCGTGGTTATCGACTCCAAGGCAAGTAAATCGCTGGATGAGGCCGTCGAGGCCATTTTGGCGGGTGAGACCGCACTCTTTCTACAGGGAGCTCGCCACGTTCTCCTCGCCAATACCCGGTGGCATCCAGGGCGGAGCGTTCAAGAGCCTAGCGTAGAGTCCGAAGTCCGAGGGCCTCGGGACGGCTTTGTGGAGAACATCCAGGTCAACATGACGCTGATTCGCCGTCGCATTACTGATCCACGCTTGCGCATCGAAGCGCTTCGCATTGGCGAACGCTCCAAGACCGGCGTGGCGTTAGTCTACATCGAAGAGCTCGCGGACTCATCCCTAGTCGATGAGGCGCGCAGGCGGTTAGAAGCCATCAACACGGACAGTGCTCTGGGCGTCGGCTACCTCGAGGAGCTCATCAAGGATACACCCTGGTCTCCATTTTCAATCCTTGAAGCGACCGAAAGGCCCGACAAGTTTACGGGCAATCTCCTCGAAGGGCGGGTAGGGGTCCTTCAAGACAACACGCCGTTTGGGCTGATCATTCCCACGACGTTCTGGCAGCTTCTTCAGGCGCCCGGGGATTATTACTCAAATTTCTGGGTGGCCTCGTTTTTTCGCTGGGTCCGCTTTGGAGCCTTCCTCGTGGCACTCACCCTTCCGGCTCTTTATGTAATACTGACAGCGTATCACCACGAGATGATTCCGACCCCCTTGGCCCTTAGCATCGCCGGCGGAAGAGAAGGGACCCCTTTACCCACGATCCTTGAAGTGTTCTTAATGCTGACGATGTTTGAAGCGATCCAAGAAGCCGGATTGCGTCTGCCCCGTGCGGTAGGACAAACCGTGAGTATCGTTGGCGCCTTGGTCATTGGGGAGGCGGCTGTCTTGGCGGGACTTATCGCACCCAGCACTGTGATCGTAATTGCTACGGCAGGCATTACGGGCTTTGCTATGCCGACGTACGCGCTCTCGCTTACCGTTCGCCTTGTCCGTTTTGTCATATTGCTGTTCTCCGGTGTGCTTGGCGTCTTCGGATTCCTCGGTGGCTTGCTCGCCCTTTTTCTCCATTTGGCCAGCCTCCGCTCGTTCGGCGCACCCTTCTTGGCTCCAATGGTTCCCGTTATGGTGCCGGAGCAACGTGATACGCTCGTTCGGGCGCCTTGGTGGTTGATGTTGAGGAGACCGCGGCTCGGGTCGGAGCCCCGTACCGTTCGACAGCAGCCTCCGGCACCCAAATCAAGCCGCCACAGTGATGACCCGTCGGGGGATGCGCCGTGAGTCGCCCTTGGCCGCAAATTGGGCTCCTCCTCCTATTACCGCTCCTTATCGGCGGATGCTGGGACGCGCGCGAGATTAATCAGCTTGCGCTGGTAATGGCCGTCGGCGTCGATCAGGCGGAGGACTCCAACAGATTTTTGGTCACCGCGCAAATTGCGCGCCCCGCCGTAGCGGGCGCTGGGGGTGGAGGAGATGGTGGTGGCGGACAAGAGGAGCCCGTCTTCACAGCGTCGGCCGACGGTGATACCCTCTTTGAGGCTATTCGTAATCTGGCTCGGTTTACATCTCGTCGTATCATGTGGGCTCATAACATGGTGATCGTTATTGGAGAGTCCGTTGCGCGCGAAGATATCACCCCTGTGATAGACTTTTTCACCCGCAATCAGGAGCTGCGTTTGCGGACATGGATCGTTGTTGCTCGAGGCACTGACGCTCGCTCCATCGTCACGACGAAGACTGGGATGGAGAACATTCCCGGCGCGTCCATCGCCGCGCTTTTACGTTATGCCGAACTCCCCGGTGAATCCGTACGGGCTGACGTCGCCCGAGCGCTATGGTCCTTTTTAGCCTCGGACGTGAACGTCATACTCCCTGCTATTCGTTTGTCACCACATCTAGCGCCGGCGGGGAATCAAGAAGGCGAGAAAGCGAGCGCGCTTCAAGCCGAACTGAAGGGCGTTGCCATCTTTAACGGTACTCGGCTCGTCGGATTCGTTGATGAGGATGCGGCCCGAGGTCTCCTTTGGATACGGGGGGAGCTGCGAAACTCGGTGATCACTTTGTCATGTCCAGGGCATCCGGCCCGTAACATGGCCGTTGAAATTCGTTCACCCAGTGTCGACGTAACGAGCGAGATCCGGGGCCAACGACCTACCTTTCGTATTCGAGTGGACACCGAGGGATGGCTCAACGAGCAAGACTGCGTAACAGAAGATATCGACGTGATGCAACTTCAAGAGATGACGGAAGAGAGATTCGCAGAGGGAATCGAAGAGGACATCCGGTCAGCGCTTGATAGCGTGCAACGAAACCTCGGCACCGACGTATTTCTCTACGGCTTTCGGATTCACCGCCAACACCCGCAGTGGTGGCGTACAAACAAGGACCACTGGAACGATATGTTTCCCGAGGTTGCGACGGAAGTCTCAGTCCAGGCCCGGATCCCCAGGATGGGTATCTATGTGAGGCCCATGAACCTTACTGCACCATAATCGAAGAGACTGCTGGAAAGGGGGATACGCATTGCCATCGATTCAAATTGGGCGGTTTCAGGCTGTCACCATCTTGGCCAACCTCGTCTACGGGAAGTCGCTTGGCTTTACTGCGGGAGTCCTGGCGCGCCGTGTCGGGAACGATCTTTGGCTCTCGATGCTCATCGCGTTTGCCACGGGTGCGCTTGTGATGATCGCTACATCTTACGTGGTTCGAGCCTTTGGCAGCACGACGCCTTTTGAATACATCCCCCGTCTTGCCGGGAGGGCGTTGGGCAAACTATTGCTTTTCCTCATGGGCCTGCTCTTTTTGGGAGCCTTCATCACCTCCGGCATCACAGTCGAACTACACTTGAACGACTTTCTGATGACGGAGACGCCCTTGGTCATCTTTGTTGTGCTCTACACCCTCCTTGTGCTTTACGGTGCATTCCTTGGTCTCGAAGTCGCCGCCCGGCTCTCAGTCTGGGGACTCTTTACAGGTCTCATGCTGGCACTGAGCATGGTGATCGGGACCACGGATCACTTTTGGTTCGACCGATTGCTCCCGCTCTTTGATCACGGCGTACGAGAGGTTCTCTTAGCAAGCCTCATCGCCGACACCGATGTTGCAGTAGCGGTCGCTGCTTCACTCTTTCTGTTCCCCTACGTGCATAAAAAGACGGAAAATCAGGGGAAGTGGTTAGGCCTTTCGTGGTTGGGGCTGGGCTTTGGCGCCCTTCAGTCGATGGCGTGGCCGATCTTCGAGGTCGCCGTCCTTGGGCCCGAGGTGACTGCCCAATACCTTATCGCGTGCATGCAACTTGGACGGGCCGCCGAACTGAGCATTTACGTCCACCGCTACGAGATGGTGATGATGATCTTATTCTCCTTTGGCGTATTTGCAAAATCGATTGTGCTCCTCTATTTCGCTCATGAGAGCATCGCCGCAGTTGTCAAGGTCGAGCGCCTCGGACGCGGCGCCTCAATGACCGTCTTGAGCCTACTCTCCCTGTTTCCTCACTACTGGTTAGTATCCGACCGACAGTTTTACAGTCTCTTCTTGGAAACGTGGTGGCCGACACTCTCCCTCCCCATTGCGTTCGGCGTTCCTCTTGCGCTCGCGGCACTGGTGGTCGTCCGGCGGCTTATGGGAAGGGCGTGAATGGGACCGGTCATGGCTCTTGAAAAGGCTGAAAGGAGCGCACGATCTCTTCGACGGTGCGACGGTCCTCACCCTCGAGTGGTTTGAGTGGGCGCCTGGGCTCGCCACCAAAGTAGCCAATGTGATCCAGGGCAGCTTTGAGGCCAGGGACACCGAATCGGTGAGTCACCGCCGCATTGAGGGGCAGAAGCGCTTGTTGTAGACGGCGGGCTCTGTCCAACCGCCCTTCCTCTACCAAACGTACGAGTTGGAGACAGGACTCCGGCGCCACGTTGGCCACAGCCATCATTCCCCCCACCGCGCCCATGACTAATGCCGGTAGCAAAAAGCTGCCGGAGCCGGCGAACACCTCGAATCCGCCCATGGCGTTCGCTACCGTCGCACTGATTTGAACGATATCTCCGCTCGAATCCTTTATGCCCACAATATTCGGATGCCGGGAGAGCCCCGCCACCAGGTTAGCGCTCAAGTTGACACCCGTATTCTTAGGCATGTTGTACAAGAGGACGGGAATCGGCGATGCGTCGGCCACCTCTTCAAAATAGCGGGCGAGAACATCAGGTGTCATACTTCCTGTAAAGTAGTGCGGAGGGAGTATTAACGCGGCGTCTGCCCCAGCCTCAGCGCATGCCTTTGTCAAATTGATCGTGGACTCTGTGGTTTCGCAACCGGTTCCAGCAATCACCTTTAGATCCGGCGCTGTTTCGCGCACGGTCTGCACGATCCGCACCTTTTCGTCGTCGCTGAGGTATGGACTCTCTCCATTTGAGCCTGCGACGACAAAGCCAGTAAGGCCCGTCTGGCTCCAACGAGACACATTCTCCCGAAGTCTGTCCAGTGCAAGCCGTTGGTTTACAAATGGCGTGGGGATCGGTGGGTAGACTCCTTTAAACACGCTGATACCTCCATGCAGTCAGAGTGGTCATTCCTCTGCCCGCTGAGTCCCTGGGTTGTGAGTCTCTCGTTGATAAACATTCCGTACCACGGGTATCAAGTAGTCCCTGATCTCGTCGGGTGAGAGAGCACTCGTCACACGCAAGGCTCGATACGTCAAGGGACCGATCAACCCGGCGAGAAATCCGATCGCCTTCTCGCGCATCTCATCATCCCCGTCGTGTGAGTGTCCCAGGATCACATTGGCGATACCCCGTGCGAAACTCTCGGACATGCCGAGCGAGTTGCGTAGAGCCGGCGATTCGTCGCCCAACTTTACTGCCAACCACACGTACGGCAGCGTCGCTTCGTTTAGCTCCACTGCCTCGATGACTGCCCGCTTGATCCGCTCCTCGTCGTCCTCGATCGCCGCCAACTCTTCTAATGACGGTATCCGCAGCGTTTGGCCGAAATGCTCCGTACATGCCGTAAATATGTCTTCTTTGGTCGGAAAGTGCTTGCGGACCGTTGACGGTGAGACACCGGCCTCATCCGCCAAAGCTTCAATCTCCGTGATGCCCCGCCCGTGAAGTTTCATCGCCGCCTTCACGATCTCGAGGCGGGTCTGCCGCGCTCTCTCTTCTCGCAGTTTCGATCGGTACTGGCGTCCCATGGACTAAAGGATAGCACACCTCTTCCCTGCCAACAATTGCAATCGGGGATCATTCGTTGACGTTATGTGTTATTGAATATTGACGTCGGTTACAACATGGTGTATCTTAGGTGCGTCCCCGGTGCGCACTTGAGGAAACCAAGAGAAGAGAGTGGCCTCAAGCCCGAAAGGAGTATTTACGATGGAGAAGGTACGACTTCACGAACTCGAGATGGCAGAAGCGTGGTACGAAGAAGATCAAAGGTCTCGGTGGAAGGTGAACTTGCCCTTTACACCGGATTTCCCCCTTTGGACGGGTATCCAAACGGAATCTCTTTCCGTCGTCCTGTTCACGATTGATCCCGAGGAGCGGCTGGGTGAACACACGGACAGCGCCGAGGAGGCTCTCCTAATCCTAGACGGGGAGGTTGAAGTGACGGTTGACAACGAGGCACTCTCTCTTTCGGCAGGAGAGTTAGCCGTCATTCCGGAGATGGCCCCTCACGCCGTGCGCAACGTCGGTGACACGACCGCTCGTTGTCTTGGTTTCTTTTCAAAGCCGCAGGTCATCTCGACGTTTGATCAGCCGGTCATGCCTTTCGGACAACGAGCTCCCGGGTTGAGGGATAGCGAGGCGTAATCACACTCACCACAAACCGAGACCTTGGCACGTCTGCGAGAACGTCGAGTGCCAAGGTCTCCTAGCGGTACTATGACGCCGAAGGCGCCTGGCTGGCTGCTTCTGCGGGAGCATCCTACTCGCGGCCTGGCTCTTCCTTACGCGTGTTCTCGCTCCGCTCCAACGTCATCCGGCAACGGCCCGAGAAGCTCTATCTCGTACTTCTTTGCCAGCCGAAACATCTTCTCCATGTCCGGCGGCTCTGGTGGCGGAGGCGTCATCGCCGGAGCCGGTCGCCCCATCTCCGCAATAAAACCCTCGAAACCCGCTGGCGTCACCACAGTAAGTGCACGAACAGGTCGGTCACCGGTCACTCGAAACCCGTGGCGAACTCCCCGAGGACCGTATACAAACGATCCTGGACCAGCATGGATCGTTTGGTCGCCACAGTAGTACGTGATTGAACCTTCGAGGACATACCATGCCTCGTCTTCCCTTTGGTGAATGTGAAACGGAGCGATGGCGCCGGGCGCCACCAACGCGTCAAACACGGTGCACTCCCCACCGGTTTGCTCTCCCGTCGCTTTAAGCACCAGTAGACCGCCAAGCGACCAATACGCATCCCCTTGGTCCGCTGCCAACATGTACGGTTCCTTTAATGTCATCTCCCGCACCTCCAGGTTGGTTTACGGCGATTATAGGCTAAGTGCGGGACCCTCGCCCATCGTCTATACTACGTATCTCGCGCGCTGCGCGGGTACGTACAGCATACGGATGGGTACGTACCGGCGAGTAGAGACCCGACAAGCCCTCACGAGGAGTCCCGTTCAGCGGAATGCTCCTGCTCGCTTACGTAGCGAGCGAGTGTAACCCGTGAGGTGAGACCAAGTCGACCATAGATACGGGTCAAATGGGTCGTGACCGTTCGTCGACTGATAAAGAGCCGATCTGCGATCTCTTCATTTGAAAGTCCTTCGGCAACAAGCTGGGCAACCTCCAACTCCCGTGCACTTAAGGGAGTGCCCTGGGCTCCTCCGTTTTTCGCCGGCGATGAACCGTCGATGAGTCGCTGTGCTGTGTCCACCCAGCGACCAGCCCCCGATCTCTGGAATCCCTGAACAGCCAAGGAAAGCAAGCTTTCGCGCTCAGGGCCGTCTCCAAGGAGGCGTGCGACCTCATAATTGCAGCGAGCCTCTTCAAACGGAAGCTCAAGGCGATTAAACTCCTTGGAACCACGCCGGAGCGACTCCACAGCAACCGCTTTTTCTCCTCCTCGAGCGTGTACCAGTCCCTGCGCGAGGAGTCCTAAACCAAGGGCGTACTCTCCTCCCTCTTCGAAGCGCAGGAGTCGATCGACGGTTTGAAGAGCGTCGTCTATTCTCCCACATGAGACTTGCGCCTCAGCCAGAAGGAACCACCCAAGCGCCGGAAACGTCGGAAACCAACGTGAGTCGGCGAATCCCCTGGCGGACGCCAACGCTTTTTCCGCGTCGCCCGCTTCGAGCGCTACCGCCGCTGCGGGAAGGTAGACGAACTCCATCTCGATGTCGCTAATGTCGGACGCGGCCGCCGCTTCTCGTACGTCCTTGATATGCTCGTACGCTTCATCGAGTCTACCCACGCGAGAGAGTACCAAGGCGTGAACTCCGAACGAGGGCGCGAGTTGCTCGCTCACTCGCCTACAATCCTCGACATACGCCGTGCTATATCGCAAAGCTTGTTCCGTTCGACCAGCAAGCAAATGGGCGACTACCACGTAAAGTTCGGCGCAAGGAAGCGGGCGTGTTCCGTTCCGACGCGCTTCGTCAATCCCCATTTCAGCGTATCCTAGTGCCTCCTTGTGATCGCCCAAGACACAAAGAGTCCCGCTCAAGGACAAAGCGACTGATTGAAGGACTTCCGAGTCACCCGACCGTTTAGCGGCACTGTGAGCCTGGACGAGCAAGGGTATGGCTCGACGGAATCGCATCTGCGCGCGGATGGGGAGGGATTCGCCCAATTTGGCCATGGCCGTTGTCCGATCGTCTGGATGGTCCTTGGCTAAATCGGACAAGCGGGCGATAACGGGTCCTCCGCCTGCCCAATCTCCCCGATGGCCCAACAGGGATAGCCACGTAAAGTACAAGTCGGCCAATTCTTGCGAACCCTGTTCCCCCTTGATGCCTATTCCTTTGATTAACTGACGCTCAGCTTCGTCAAACTGACCCAAAAAGAGGCAGGCCCGTGCCAAGTGCCTGTGTAGTCGCGCCAGAGCAGTCCGGTGGTTTCGCTCCTCCGCGACAGTCCGCCCTTCGTTCCAACACGCCATCGCTCGTTCAAAGTCACCCGCCCGATCATAGGACTCGCCAAGAGATTCCAGGAGACTCAACAACGTATCCCGATCCCGGGACTCCCGCGCCAGCTCGAGGGCGTCCTGGAGCAGCTTCAACGATTCTTGCACGGCTTGTCGTTTAAGAGCGAGACGCCCGGCATCTGCGAAGGCTCGGAGTGCCATTTTTCTATCCGCCAAGACTCCGGCGCCCCGGTAATGGCGTGCGATTCTCCCCACGTCAACAGGATTGGGGCTCCGTTCGAGAATCCCCACGACATCCATGTGAATGTGCTGCCTCGTCGCCGCCGGGATCTCGCCGTACGCCACCTCACCCACGATCGGGTGGCCCAACGAGTACAGGATCACTCCTTTGCGAACCCGCTCTTCGACAAGACCGGCAGAGATGAGGCGCTCTATGCAAGACGCCAAGTCGTTGTGGCGCAGGCCGGATACTTCTGCGAGCAAGGCGTGGGGCGTGTTGTCCCCCAATACGGCGATGACATCGAGTACGCGCCGTACGTCGGAATCGAGTCGTTCGAGTCGCTCAAGGACAAGACGCCGGACATCGCGTGGGACGTACGCTGCTAATTCCGACGACACGTGCCACGTGTCGCCTTGGCGCACCAGCGCTCCTGTTTCGCGCAAGGCCCGTACGATACACTCAATGTAAAGCGGTGTTCCAGCAGTCCTACTTTGAAGGGCGCTCAAAAGCTCCTGGGGAGGCTCTTCCCCGATGAGCTCTCTCACCATTGCGTTCATCGCTTCGGGCTCAAGGCGGGTGAGCAACATTTCGTCCGCGAGGCCGGTCCGGTGTAACCCGACGATCATTGAGCGAAGCAACGGAGCATCGGCGAGCTCGGCTCCACGAAACGTGCACAAGACCAGGATACGGCTCCCACCAACTCCACGTGCGATGTAGTGTATGAGTTCGATCGTTGCGCTGTCTGCCCAGTGGATATCGTCGAATGCGAGAAGGACGGGGCGATCCTCGGCCACTCGACTAATAAACCGAGCCAAACCGTCGAAAAGCCACATCTTGGCCAGATCGGGTCTTATCTGTAGCGCATCGTCCGGTGGGGAGAATTCCGGAAAGAGGAGTCCAAGCTGGGGAAACTCTTCCCGATAGGCCGCACGTCGTTGGTCGGTTGCGTGTGATAAAAAAGTGCCGATCGCTTCGACAATCGCCGCATAGGTAAGATCCGAGCTTAGCGGGTCCGCTCTGCCGAAGAACGAGGCAAACCGGCGCCGCCCGGCGATCTCCAAGGCTTCGTGAATGAGCCTGCTCTTTCCGATCCCCGGTTCTCCCGTGATAAAGAGGACCCCGCCTTGCCCCCGAGAGGTCTCATGGATCACCGTCGTGATACGCTTCAATTCGCCCTTGCGACCCACCAGCGGTCGTAACGGGCGTCCATGCGCCAAAGGACCCACAACCACGAATACCGCCCCCCTTAACGGAATATTCGGACCCTGGATCTCCAACCCCTTTCATTCACTCCCCTTCAGGGAATTCAACCCACCCTGTCGAAGGTTTTATTAATAGACGCGCGAACACCACAGCCGTACGATAAGCGGCTGTTTGCTCCTGATTGGGGACCATCCATGAGTGACATGGCCAACGGCTCTACAAACGACCACCGAAAACACGACCCGCTCCTGGGACGCTTGACGCGCTCTTCGCAAAAGCGCCTCTTCCGCAAGAGGTATTCAAAGCCCGGTAGCGCGCCGGGACGATTTGAACCACCCCAGGATCAACCGACGAGTGATCCTGCAGTCGACGTCCTGGTGTACGACGCTGATTCCGTCGAAGAGAAGCGCTCCGTCTCCCTCGCCGACGCTTTCGACCTTGTGCGTGACGAGGCCGTCACCTGGATCAACATCGTCGGTCACGGTGACGGAAGGCTCATCAAAGAAGTGGGCGAACGCCTGGGGATCCATCCGCTTGCGCTCGAAGACGTCATGAACGTCCCCCAACGGCCCAAGGTGGAGCACTATCCAGAGTACGAGTTTATTGTCTTGCAGATGGTCGAATGGAAAAACGGAGTGGACACTGAGCAGTTGAGCCTCTTCGTCACCCAGCGCATGGTCGTGACGGTTCAGATGAAAGCCGGCGATCCGTTTGTCGGTGTCAGGGAGCGGATCCGATCGGGAACCCAAATTCGGACCCGTGGTTCAGATTATTTGGCCTACGCCTTGATGGATGCGGTCGTCGATCATTACTTCCCGGTGCTGGAGGCGATGGCCAACCACCTCGAAGACTTGGAGGACCGGGTCCTACAAGTGCCCACCGAGGAACTCCTCCACGCATTGCACAACATGAAGCGCGAACTCATCTATCTACGCAGAGCCGTCTGGCCCCTGCGCGAAGTGGTGGGTACCATCGCTCGCAACGAAACCTTACGGCTCTCCGAGATCACGTCCGTCTACGTGCGCGATCTCTACGACCACGTTCTCCAAGTGCTCGACCACATCGAAAGCTATGCAGAGTTCGCGTCCGACCTTCGTGATCTGTACCTTTCCCGTGCAAGTCAACGCCTGAACGAGATCACGAAAGTCCTTACAATCATCGCCACCATTTTCATTCCGTTGACCTTCGTTGCGGGGGTGTACGGGATGAACTTCAACCCCGCGTCTGGCCCGCTCAACATGCCTGAACTAGGTTGGCGCTGGGGCTACCCAGCCGTTTGGATCGTGATGTTGGTCATTGCGGGTGGCATGATCGTTTACTTCCGACGGAAGAAGTGGCTGTGAGAGACTGCGATCTCATCCGTGCGGGCGGGTTAAAAAAGCTCAGGTGTATCCAAAGCCTCATCATCCCATAGAAAGTAGCGTGGTTGTCATAAATGTCGAAGTTGAACTTCGTCGGACCAAGCCAGATTACATCGCATATAAGCCGACCTCCGATTACGACACGGGTAACGAACACTTTCTCGTATTCGATGGCCCCGATGGTTCATTGACGACCGTCTGGACCCAGTCGACGCACGAGAATGCAGGCGACCACCGGATTATGTTCTCCTCAAGTGACGATAACGGAGTCACCTGGAAATCGCCGAAGTGTATCGCCGGTCCCCCTGCGGGAGAAGAAGGCCCCATCGCCAGTTGGGGTTTCCCTCTCGTCTCTAAGTCGGGCAGGATATACGTTCTTTACAACCAGAGTCAAGGTGTTAGCGACGTATCCAAGGCGCATACGGGAACGATGGACTGTGTATTCAGCGATGATCTAGGCGCAACGTGGACCTCCCCAGAGACGATTCCCATGCGTAGAAGCCCGCACGACAGCGTCGATCCCACGATTCCTCCCAATTGGGTCGTGTGGCAGATGCCCTCTCGGGATCTGCAGGGGCGGTGGTTTGTCGGACTCACCCGCTGGGTGAGCAAAGACGTCCGCACCAAACCGCACAACACGTCGTGGACCGCATGGGAGTCAGTCTCCGAGTTTATGCGCTTTACGAACATTGACGAGGATCCGCGTCCCGGAGATATTCACATTGAATACTCTGCTTGGGGAGAGCAGAGTTTGCGCGTGCCCCATTACACCAACCCTCTTTTGAGTGTCGCCCAAGAGCCGAGTTTCGTGCGCCTGCCTGATGAGCGCCTCTTTTGCGTCATGCGCACAATGGCGGGATGCATTTGGTACTCGGTCTCCGGCGATGACGGGAGGACCTGGTCCAACCCGCGACCTCTTCTGCGCCGAGACCATGGGAAGCCGATTCTACAACCCATGTTTTGCTGCCCAATCTACGAACTCGGTGACGGTCGTTACATCCTGCTTCACAACAATAACGACGGGCGCTTCGACGGGTGTACTCCAGAAGAGACGGCCAAGAATAGGCGTCCTGCCTACATTGCATTGGGCGAGTATCGAGCTGGGGCGGATCAGCCGGTCTGGTTTAGTGAATCGGAATTTTTTGCGGACAATGACGCCGTTCCCCTTGGACCTCAGGGTCGGTTGGAGTGCATTGGATACACCAGCTTCACTCGCCGAAACGGAGAGAGTGTCATTTGGTACCCCGATCGAAAGTACTTCCTCTTGGGCAAGAAGGTCACTGAGGAGTTCCTCGCTGATCTCAGAGTACCGAACTCCGAGTAAAGCTCTCTCCTGGCCTTCTCTTAGGCTTTCTCTTAGGCTCGCTCTGCCTCTCCCCGCCTCTCCCGGCCTCTCCCGGCCTCCCCCAGGCTCTCCCAGGCTCTCCCAGGCTCTCTCTTGGCTCACTCCTAGGGCCCTGACTGGGCCTTCACGGTGCGTGGGACAGGGAGCGGCCATGTCGCGTCGTTGTCAGTGCGAGCAGCCCTCATCTTACTGAGAACAGCCTGTTTGGTTATGTTCAACACTCACGGTGTTATGGCGTAAACGCTGAAACGAACAACTACGCCGTGCGAGCGGCCCTCATGTAGCGACCGGCGGCGTTATCCAGATGACGGATCGTCCTCGGATAACCACTCAAGTCCCGCAACGGTAACAAGTCCCCCACTTTCCGCAGCATTCCTTCGAGCGACAGGTCCTCCGCGTGCACTACGACAATCTTGATGCCTTGCGACGCACATATTGTTCGTTTCGTCGCGTCCCGCGCTCGCTGGACAGCAACTTGCTGTTTGGAGTAGAGCTCGGTAGGCTCGTAGTGTTGCCTCCCGTTGAACTCAAATGCCACGCGGTGCAAAGGATAGAAACGGTCGAACTGCAGTAGCTGCTGGGTCCGCGGATTGATTAGAAAGCCGGCTGCGGCGTCGTCGACGAACTCCCGCGAGTCTACGATCAGTGACAGATACTCGAGCATCAACGCCTGTCCGCCATATGAGCTCCATTGCAGGCGCGCCTGGGCGCCTCTCCTCCACGCCTCGTCGGCGTGTTGGAGGATAAAGCGAATCGGTGCGAGTCGATTCTTTTGCTGTACCCCTACCCAGCCGGCTTGCACAAGTGAATGGACGGCGCGTTTCACAGTCTTTACGTGCAGTCGGGTCGCAGCGGCCAGTTCGGCCCACTTGAACTGGCCCGTTCGCCCGTTGAATTCCGGCAGTCCTTGGAGGAGACCGAAGCAAACAATCGCCTGCGAGTCCACACTCCCTCGCGAATCGGCGAGATCCACCGGAATCCGGACAACCTTGCTCGAAGTCCCGGAAGGCCGACGAGTTTGCAATCGCCGCTTTCCGGACGTGCGCTCCCTGTACATCGCCCCCCAGGATGTGCGTACCAGTTGCGCGAAAGCTTTGTACACCGTTGATCTCGCCAAGCCGGTGCGGCGGGCGAGATGTGTTGGTGCGTGTGACCGTTTCCGATTTCGCATGGTATCGAGGTGGCAAACGACCCAAAGGAGCTTGGCTGCAGGGGTGAGCTCGCGCGTGCGCAATAGGGCTAACGGAACCTGTACCTGCAATAAGCGCATCAATGTTCGGCCCCCATTCTGTGCACTCTGAATATTCGCCAGAGAACACATGTTCCCCTTCAAGATTGCTTATTTCTTGCGAGGGTTTTCTGCCGGCGGGGTGTCCGATTATTGCTCGCAGTAGCACATGTTGGCGGCCAGAAGGTTGAGACCGAGTAATTGGATTTTTGATTCCCCTGCTACAGGACGCAGAGCTCTGGCATGAGGGAAGGAGCGATCAACACGGCGGAGACTGTGGCCATTTTTCGGACACCGATCACTCCAGCACCATTTACTCCAGCACTGATCGTCAGAGCACTGATCGTCAGAGCACCAATCGTTCAAGCACCGAATCGCTCGAATAAGATCCGTGTCTGAGACTCCTCTCGATCTCACAGGCGGTGTCCGAAAAAGTGCCAGAGCACCCGTCTCGAGGACGCTTTCTATTCATCCTGGCCCCAGTTGACGACAGAACCCCAGCTCAAAGAAGCGTCAGCAATGCCGGATCCCAGGATGCCCCTTCTTCGGATCGACTGCGGGCAGAAATCGGACAGTCGCAACAAGGCTACAAGGTGAGGCTACGACCGCAGCTACGACCGCAGCTACGACCGCAGCCACGACCGCAGCCACGACCGCAGCCACGACCGCATCCCACACACCGCCTCCGGCATTGCGCTCGCCTCCAAAAACCGCTAATCGGCCGAAGCGATCAAAGTCGTCCAGAGTCGGCCCTTTAACACTCGACGTCTTTGCCTTCGCTTCCGAAGATAGCCAGGCGATCCGACGAGCTGATGGTGGCGATCCCTTTGGGGAAATAGTGAAACTGCAGAGCACGCCGACGCAAACTCGAGTTGTTCGGAGGTGTCCCGTGGTGCAGGAGGCCATGAAAGAGCAGACAACCGCCCGGCTCCAAAGGGACCACGACGGAGCGCGCCGTCTCCACATCAGTATCACAGATCTGCCAATCCCGCCGCCTAAAGTGCACGACAGGACCCTCTCGGTGACTCCCCGGAATCAGGTACATACAACCGTTCTCGGGCAGAGCCCGGTCAAGTGCGATCCATGCGCCGACGACCGGCGTCTGGGGCGGTAGGTTAAAGTAAGCTAGATCTTGATGCCACGGTTTCTCACGTCCGCCACCGGGCGGCTTCAGCAACGCCTGGTCGGCCCAGAGCTCAGGCTCGGCATCCATTAGTGTTCCAATAAGGCTCAGAAGTCGGGAATCCGCGCACATCGCCATCAGTCGAGCGTCGTGTTCCACGTAACTGATGAGTTTGCGCACTAAGTCCGAACGCTGTTCACGAGGCACAGACGCCAGCCGTTCACGGGCGCCCTTTTCAAATTGAATTCCTTTGCGGAAGTTTGGATTTTGACCCTCGATGAGGTCGAGCAAACCTTCGATAGCGTCCGCCACCATCTCCGGTTCGAACGCACGTCGTATGACCACATAACCCTGCTCGTCAAAGTGCTCCACATCTGATGCGGTCACGTCTTTGAAGCGCTCAACACTGCGAGCGGTAACCGCGCTCCGGTAAAGCTCGGTTGGATCAATATCTGCTTCATACGAGTCAAACTTAAACTCCTCGGCGGCCGTTTCCATCCTTTCACCCTCCTCTTTCTCGTCGATTCTCTAACACCATCATATGCACTCGCCACGAAAGCTTGGTCTTGGGACGGCAGCCTAAAACTCCATAGAGAAACCGCCGCGGAACACGGGCTCGCCCCCGACAGTCGCCGCCGCGCCAAGAGAGATGAGCATATCTGCCTTGACGTTACTCACAAACGCCACTACCAATTAGAAGTTGCCACAATTCCCCTTTCGGTGCCATAATCCCTTGGAAACGTGCCACAATGTGAGATTAGTCATTGACATTGGATCCGAGACTCGGCAAAGGACATCCCTTGGACTCGCTCAATGTAACGATCGAGGGAACGTGGATATCTCCGCTAAAGCATAGTGGCGAATCCGATCATCGACAGAGTAGGCATGCAGATGGGCTGTTAAGTCGAGGAGGAGACGTCTATGATTCAACCGGATGCGCTAAAGTCAAAGAAAAAGCTGACGTGGTCACCCGGAGCAGCTTCGGACGTGTGGGAGATGTTTTGCGCAGCGGCCAACGGTGACACCGAGCGAATAAAGCAACTCTTAGTCCACGATCCCGCTCTAGCCCGCTCTTCCTATGGGTATCGCACACCACTCTCATTCGCCGTGCGCGAGAATCGCTTGGACGCCGCGCGCCTGCTCCTCCAGCACGGAGCTGATCCCATCAACTCCGGAACCCCCGACACGCTCCTAGAAATGGCACGCGACCGAGCGCATCGAGAGATGGAACGCCTCATCGAGGGTGCCATTGCGGGCGCCGACGGGGCTAAGATATCCGGTGAAGGAATCGCAGCCGTGATTCGCGAGGGTAACATCACGGAGTTGTGCTCTCTACTCGATGCTTCGCCGGAGCTCGTCCACGCCGTAGACACACGGTCCAACCGTCCAATCCATTGGGCCGTGATGACCCGACACATTGACATGATCAATGAATTGATAGAACGGGGCGCAGATATCGATGTGATGCGACTCGACGGTGCCCGACCGATTCAGCTCAACAACGGCGACTATCACTATCGAGCTTGGCGCCACGAGCTTCCGGCGACACCACTCGAAGTGATCGAGCTCCTGCGCGCCAAGGGTGCTTACTGCGACATTTGCACGGCTGCGTATATCGGCGATACCACAAGAGTTGAGGAACTCCTCGACGCCGATCCGAGTCTCGCCAACCGACCGTCAGAGTATGTGACGTACTACCCCTGCTCCGGGACGCCCTTACGCAACGCTGCCGCCGGAGGGCATCTTGAGATCGTGAACCTCCTCCTTTCCCGAGGGGCGGACCCCAATCTCCCCGAGGAGGGAATTGCGCCGAGAGGGCACGCGCTGTACGCCGCCGTCGTGAACGGACACGCCGAGATTGCAAAGCTCCTCCTCGAACGTGGTGCCTATCCTAATGTAGAAGTGGAGAGCTCGGCGGACACCTTGAGTCGGGCGATCATGAATGGTGACCGCGCCATGGTCGACCTCCTGTGCACCTACGGCGCGGCTCGCAGCGTCTCACTCTTGGCCTATTACAACGATCTTCAAACGGCGGCAGCGGTCTTTGCGGCGAATCCCAGTCTCGCCGACGACCCGGAGGCGCTAGCCGGCGCTGCACAGCACGAACCATTCCTCCAATTGATGCTTCGATATCAACCGGACCTGCCCACAAAGGTCTCCGTGCCTGGGAAGACCCGGGAGATAACCGAGCAGTTGTTTGCCCATGGAATGGACCCCGCCGGTCCTGCAGAGTTTCCGTTTCAAGGTGACTGGTTACGCGTGACACCGCTTCATCGATTGGCCAAAGCGGGAGACGCAGAACAAGCTTCGCTCTTTATCGATCATGGCGCCGATATCAACGCAATCGACGACGAGTTTCACTCGACCCCGCTCGGATATGCCGCGAAGTATGGACAGGTAGGGATGGTCAAACTCCTCCTTAGTCGAGGCGCGGATCCCAACCTGCCCCGCGAGCCTCAATGGGCCGGCTGGGCAACCCCGATCGCTTGGGCGAAGAGCCGAGGTCACAATGAGATTGTCGCCACGTTAATCCGACATACGTCGGGGCAAGGCACATAGTCTCTGCGCAATATTCCAAACCCCACGACACAGTCATCACGAGGTGTTCATCAATGAAACTTCCAGAGGGATTTGCCCACGAACATTGGGAGAAGTACGGATCCACCATTCTGAAGCTGGCGGAGCGTGTAAGCTTAAACGAGCTTCATCACCTTGGATTTTGGGTCGATCGTCCCCACCCCAAAGCAATCCAGATCCCAGAAACAGGCGTGCGGGTGAGCCCCGTCGTCAACGGTATTGAGGAGTTAAACCACCCAGACGACACACCCAAAACACTCAAGCAAAAATCGATGCATTTCTGTTTCGCCGTGCGTGAGATTTGGCCGCACTTAAAAGGCCGGCACGTGACGAAAGCGCCGTTTATTGGTCCTCTCGGTCCCGCCGCCTTTGTGCAGATCGACGGCCATAGTGTAGAATTCCTCATTCCCGATCCGTCCGCGTGGACTAACCGCGAGACCTACCAATTCAAATAAGGTTAGACCGATATCCATCTGTGAGAGGGCCCAATAAACAGTTATCGAGGCGCTAGCTGGACCGCCACGCGGCGATGTATTGTGCAACCTCCACGACCGGCGCCACCCAAAGTCGTTGATGAGCTCTAGCCAGATGAGCGACGAGCTCTTCCAAGTCACACAACCTGACACCGAGCTTTCCGTGATCGATACTATGAAAGGTAAAGATGTCCCACGAGCCGTGCCGCGCGGCCAACTCTGTCCAACCGATCATCTGTGGCCCGCTCATCCCTTCACAGCGCCAGCTGTTTAGATAGTGCAGCTCACAGGTGGCCGGGTAGTTGCGACCAAACTCCCCTTTGCCGCGTGCCGCAATAAAATGCTTGGCAACCACGGGCACGTAACTCTGTCGATTGGCGCCCGAGCCGACAAAGTCGGCGTAGCACGGGTAGCAATAGGTGCGGGGCCGGTCGGGAAAGAACGAATTGAGCCGCTCCTCTGCCAGCAAAATCTCCGCTTCGATGTCGACAAGGGTCATCTGCTCCAGGCACTTTGAGCTGGGCCACTCGGGAAAAAGCGAGCCCGGGCAGGGGTGATTGACGCTATGGTTGCCAATCTCATGTCCCGATTCGCTCACCCCTCGCCAGCGCTCAAGCCTCGTCTGCCAGTCGCTCTGCCCAAGAGGCGTGTAAAACGTGGCCCGGATTCCATGACGGTCCAGAAGAGGAACGGCCTTCTCGAGCTGATCATCTCGACCGTCGTCAAAGGTGAGCGAGATCGCCCCTTCACAACCGTTTGGCCAGGCAAATGCTTTTGACACGATGTCCACCTCATTTTCAAAATCGGCTTCATTATCGCGCACCTTTCGACGAGATGCTACCAACAATGGCAGTCCCTACAAACGAGTCATCCCGCTCTTGCGCGCTGACATAAACTGGGGTAGCATTTATTCAACACTCGTTGAATTAGGAGGGACCCTCTTTGGAGCGTGTGATTGAAGTGGACGATCTCGTCGTGGAACGCGGCAAGAAAATCGTGCTGCATGGAATCACGACAACAGTCCGTCGAGGCAGTGTCACCGGGCTCCTTGGACCGAGCGGCAGTGGCAAGACAACCTTGCTCCGTGCGATCATGGGTGTGCAGATAGTCACATCGGGGCGCGTCACGGTCTGTGGGGAACCGGCGGGATCGCGCGCACTTCGCCACAAGATTGGTTATGTCACACAGTCGCCCAGTGTTTACTCGGATCTGACCGTGCGGGAGAATGTCCGGTACTTCGCGAGCCTATACGGTCTAGGGATGTCCGAGGCCGAAAAAGCAATCCGCAGCGTCGGCCTCTCTGAGCAGGCCGACCAGTTGATTGGGACTCTCTCCGGTGGCCAGCGCAGCCGAGCTTCGTTGGCCTGTGCCCTCGTCTTTCGTCCTGAAGTACTCGTGCTCGACGAACCGACGGTCGGCCAGGACCCGGTCCTGCGGGACGAACTTTGGGCACACTTTCGCGAACTCGCTCAACAAGGGACGACGCTTCTCATCTCGAGTCATGTGATGGACGAAGCCAATCGATGTGACCGCCTCATTCTGATCCGAGAAGGAACGATCATCGCGGACGACACCCCCGCGGCGGTCAAAGCCGCCGCCGGCGTCGAGGATCTCGATGCGGCATTTCTCAAGCTCATCCGAGCCACATTGGAGGTGGGTTAAATGTCTTTGCGCATCCTGATGAGCACCACGTTACGAATCCTTCGTCAGCTATGCCACGATCGACGCACGATTGCACTCTTACTCGTGGTGCCGGTGATGCTCCTCACATTGCTTTACTACATGTTGGAAGGGAACGAGCCAATCTACGATCGTATCGCGCTGGTGATGCTTGGCATCTTTCCGTTTACAGTCATGTTTTTGGTTACCAGCATCGCCATGCTACGTGAGCGAACGTCCGGGACGCTCGAGAGGCTGTTTACGACTCCCGTAGGCAAGTTAGATCTGCTCTTTGGATACGGCGCCGCCTTTGGCTTAGCGGCCGCCATTCAAGCGCTGTTAGCATCAACCGTCGCTTACGCGTTCCTCGATCTGGAGACCCTTGGCAGTCAGTGGCTCGTGATCCTGATAGCGGTCATCGATGCCCTCTTAGGAGTCTCTATGGGCCTCTTCTTTAGTGCATTCGCCAAGACAGAGTTTCAGGCCGCACAGTTCATGCCGTTAGTCGTCTTCCCTCAATTTCTCTTGTGCGGACTCCTTGTCCCGCGGGAACAGATGGCCGATTGGTTACGCGCAATCAGCACGATCATGCCTCTCTCGTACGCAGTAGAAGCTCTGCAAGAGGTCGGCGCACACGCCGATCCGACAGCGACGCTATGGCGTGATATGATTCTCTTGATCGGAGTTGTGATAACGGCTCTCGTGATGGGCGCCGTCACATTGCGACGACGAACCCCGTAAAGACGACGAACCCCGTAAATCGGAGGGATTAGGTAATGAAACGCCGGAAAGGACGCAGACCGGGCAATCAAGATACACGCGGAAGCATCCTCGCGGTCGCCCGGGAGGTCTTCGCCGAACACGGCTACGACAAAGCGTCCATCCGAGAGATCGCCTCCAAAGCACATGTTGATCCGTCGCTGGTGCTCCATTACTTTGCCAGCAAGGACAAGCTCTTCTTAGCCAGTGTTCAGCTACCATTTGATCCCGACAGGGTCGTACCCAAAGTCTTCGCCGGCGACCCTGACCAAGTGGCCCAGCGACTCGTTAGGATTTTTCTCGCCGTGTGGGAAGGACCCATCAGCGGGCCGGCGATCGCAAGCGTGGTGCGGAGCGCCGCGTCCCATAAAAAGTCACAGAGGCTCGTGCGGGATCTCTTTTCGTCCCAAATCGTGCGTCGAGTGATCGACGGTCTGGGCGACGTCGTCGAACCATCTGAGATCCCTATGCGCGCTTCGCTAATCTCCAGTCAGCTCTTTGGATTGGCATTTGCCAGGTACATTTTTAAAATTGAACCGCTCGCCACGGCAGACAAAGAGAGTGTCGTCGCAACCATTGCTCCGACCCTTCACCGTTACCTGTTTGAAGATCTCCCCACTCCAGGCGAAGACAGCACGAAGGCACCGAGATGACTTAGCAGCCTTTACGCGTTGGTCTCCAGGTAGCAAAGGCCGATCTGAGCCTGCGGATCGGCCACCACTTTGGCGTACGAGCCGGTGACAGCCGCCACATCGATGAGTCGGACCACGTTGGCGATCTCCCTTGCGTCAGGCAGCACCTGGGTGAGGACGTTTGGAGATTCGGTGAAAAAGGCTTCGTCAAACTCTGACGTTTGATCGTCGGGATAGACGGCCAGATAGATGATTTCATCCTCAACGAGATCTTGGAAAAAGTGGGTTCCGTAAGAGACGTCAGGCACCATTCCGGCCGCTTCGCGCGCCATCTCGACGAGGACCTGGGTGTGATTGATTTGGGCATAACCAACGCCGATACCCAGATTGATACTGCTACTCCCCCATCTCCCCGGCCCCATCATCATTACGTTCTCGGCCGCCGTCTCAAAAAAGCGATTGATACGCCCAATCAGCTGTGGAATAGCGCGTTTCACGCCCATCGGCGCGGGATCGTAGACGGCAGGATCGATGTAGAGTATGTAACGGATCCGCGGGACACTCCCCCCGCGAATGGTCCCAGACGACCGAAAGAGAATCTGTTCCTGCGGAATGTCCTCCGCAATCTCCACCGCCTCCGCTGCATCAGGTAAGAACAAGGGGCGGCATTGCACCAGATTGACTCGAACTTGCCCATCGTCACTGAGGGAGGCCGTAAACTCTGTATCGACGGGGTGGCCATACGCTTCTTCCAGGGTCGAGAGCATGCCGCGGATCGTGTTAACGAAGCCGGTCCGCTCCAGCAACGTGTTGAAGGTCAGCACCAACTCTTCCTCTGGACCGGAGGGGCCGCTCATCCATGCATCAAGCGCATACCCCCCTTTCCACAGGGAGGTATAGAGCTTCAGATGGGGGTAATCCAAGCCGCTCAGCAGCTCCTGCACGGACACGCTTGCAAAGCGGTTCCGCTGTAAATCAATCACGTCAACCTGGCGTTGGGAGTAGGTAAGGATTCGTCTGCCCAGTTCCGGTCTGAGCTGCGGATGACTGACAGCGAACATCCTGGGATAATCGCTGCCGACACGATTAACCGCCCGCGTCCCCAAACCAAAGACCAGACGCACAAGGCCCTGTCTCTCGTCGATCCGATCGGTCCAAACATAAAGGTTCCGTGAGATGGCCACACCTGCCACACTGGGGAAGAAATACTCCTTGTACGGCGCGCCGGCTACCCGCTGCACGAGGATCGCCATCTGCTCATCCCTGTCGATCAAATCATGCTTTCGTCGGTACGAGAGAGCATCAGGATTGAGCGTGCTGGCGTAAACCAGCTTCACTGCGCGCAAAAACTCCTCCAGTCGATCCCGGGGGCTTCCCTGATTGGCGCAAAACTCACTCCTGTACTTACCGGCAAAAGCGTTGCCAAAGCTGTCCTCGAGCAAGCTGCTCGATCTCACGATCACCGGCGCCTGCCCGTAGTAATCCAACATGACGCGAAACTGTTCGACAATCTCCCCAGAAAACTCCCCATCGAGGAAGCGCTGTTCCACATCTTCAAACCTCTCCGTCGACAGCCCGTCCTCTCGCGCAATTTGCCACCTCAGGCGGAAGAGATCATTGTTCACCAGAAAGCTAAAGAAGATATCTGATCCGATAAAGAATGAATCGTGATCCTCAAACACCTCGTGATAGTTGGTGACGTCGCTGCGCTCACGCAGGATGCATCTGGCCAGAATCAGGCCCGCAGCCTTACCGCCGATCTTTCCCGAACCGATCAAGCGCTCCCGAATTCCGATGAGATCATCCAACGTGAGGTACCTGTCGGCCAACTCGTTGATGCGGGTCTGGTTCCCAAGCAACATGCGGCAGAACTCCTGCTTGAGAGGAACCACTTCCGGAGAATCCTCGTTCCCCCGATATTGAAGGAGCCGTTCATAGAGACTCTCCCATGGTGCGATGGAACTTGTCCGAGCGCTGAGAGGTCTGCGCCTGGCGCTCGCGGCGACCACCGCAGCGTCACCGCTATGGAATATCGGGGTGAGCGTGCCTTCGCTAACCTGGTGCGGCAAGAACATCCGCTGTGTATACCGCTGGGCCACCTTCAAAGGATGCATGTAAAGGTTCTCACCGACACGAAAGAGGTCAAACAACACTTGTGTGGTGTCGCGAATGCGAGCGATGGCCTTCCCATCGTGTTGGTGCCGAGTGAGGGCGAAGTAAGCGACCGTATCCAACTCGTAGAGGTACGGACAGGCGAACTGGAAAAAGTTGGCTATCTGTTCGTCCGTGCTCCACTCGACGGCCAGGGCGGAGAGGTTGTCAAAAACATGCCGGACACCCCTCCCGGCTTCGTCGATGATGCGGTGAATGTTACCGCTAAACGCGTCAAATCCGGGACGTGGATCGACTTCGACGATGGTGAGTCCGGGGGTCGGGTGAAGGATCGGCTCATGAGGAGCAAACCTGACATAGACACAAGGCTCTCCGTCCCCGATCGCTTGTTCCGCGAAGAGCCGGGCGAAGGCGGCATAGTCAGCCAGCTCGTCGACCTGCCACACCACGTTGTCACCCAGGCGTAAACCCTGGACGACTCGGTCCAAGGACTCGATGCCAGTAGGAACTGCGCGCATGTTCATCCATACCCACCACGCTCTCTCAAATTTTTTGGAGGCGCCTTAAACAGTACCTGGTCACGAAAGCGAAGCAGGAGACTCCTTTGACTCCCGCCAATATGAGCATCGAACCTCTGCCCGACAGGGAGCCAAAGGCTGTTGGATCTGCACACTCTCTTCTTTTACATCGTCATCGTATTTGTCGCCGGTTTTATCCAAGGTGCGAGCGGGTTTGGGTTCGGCCTCTTTGCGGTAGGCCTCTTGACACTTCTCTTTACCATCAAAGAGACAATCTTAATCGCCGTCGCGTTGAGCGCAGTTACATCTATGGCCGTGGTGTTTCAACTTTGGCGTCACATCGATTGGCGGAATCTCGTCCCCGTGCTGAGCACCGTCTTTCTCGGGCGCTTGGTGGCGTTCCCGCTCTTGCGAGTCTACGGGGATTCTCGGGAGATGAAGTACTGGCTCGCCATTGTACTCATGCTCTTCGCCTTGCATCTCCTCTACAAGACGTTTCAAAACGTCCAAACACGAATTCGAATCTCTTTGCCGATCGCCCTCCTCCTCGGGTTTCTATCGGGCGTGACCGGTGGCCTCTTTAGTATGGGAGGGCCGTGGTTGGTCCTTTACTTTCTAAGCACGCACGAAAAGGCGATTTCCTACAAAGCGACACTCGGAGTCACCCTTCTCCTTGGCAACCTTATGACGCTTGGATTGCACGGGTCCGCAGGTGACTTGGACGCGACACTCTTGAAGTTGGCGCTCCTCGGATCCCTCGCAGCCATAGCGGGCTCACGACTGGGCGTTTGCGTCACCCGCCAGACCCAGCCGATCCATATTCGCCGCATGGCCTCCTTGGTAATCCTCTTCGCTAGTATCAATACACTTTTCAAGATCTGATGTTGCTACTCTAAATCCGTCACGGCACCAAGGGCCGCAGACGAAACACTCTTGGCATACTTGGCTAGAATGCCTCGCTGGACCTTGAGTGGCGGGGCCGTCCACGCGGCGGCGCGGGCGTCCAATTCCGCTTGGGAGAGCGCGACCGACAACTCACCTTTTTCACTGTCAACGGTGATCATATCGCCGTCCTCGATGAGACCGATCGGTCCACCGACCTGGGCCTCTGGAGCCACATGGCCCACGACCAGCCCGTGCGTCCCGCCCGAGAACCGCCCGTCGGTAATGAGGCCGACCGACTCCCCCAAACCTTTACCCACGACGATCGCCGTGATCGCCAGCATCTCCCGCATGCCGGGGCCGCCTTTGGGACCCTCGTACCGGATGACGACGACATCCCCTTTTTTAACCTTGTCGTTGAGCAAAGCCTCGGTGGCCTCTTCCTCCGAATTAAAGACCCGAGCCGGGCCGGTGATCTGCGTCCGTTTGAGTCCCGAGACCTTGGCTACAGCGCCTTCCGGAGCTAGATTTCCTCGCAAGACGACCAGAGGACCTGTGGCGCGCAAAGGCCGGTCCAAGGGGCGAATCACCTTTTGTCCCTCTTGGAGGGGTTGAAACGACTTGAGGTTTTCTGCAATGGTATGACCCGTCACCGTAAGCTGATCGCCGTCGAGCAGGCCCTCCTCGAGCAGCATCTTCATCACGCCGGGGACGCCGCCCACGTCATACAGATCCTTCATCACGTACGTGCTGCTGGGCTTGAGATCCGCCACGTGCGGGACGCGTGCGCGAATGCGCTCGAAGTCATCCAAACTGAGATCGATGTCCACACTGTTCGCAATGGCTAATAGGTGCAAAAATGCGTTGGTGGAGCCACCCAAGGCCATGACCACCGAAATAGCGTTCTCAAAGGCCCTCTTGGTCAAGATATCCTTGGGGTAGATCCCCTCTTTAAGGAGACCAACGACGGCTCGCCCCGCCGCCTTGCACTCCTCCACCTTATCTGCCGAAACCGCTGGATACGACGAGCTTCCTGGTAGACTCATGCCCATTGCCTCGATGGCCGAGGCCATCGTATTGGCAGTGTACATGCCACCGCAAGAGCCGGGCCCGGGGCAGGCGTGACACTCAACGCCGTACAGCTCCTCTTTGTCGATCTTGCCGCTGTTGTACTGGCCAACGGCTTCAAAGGCGCTCACAATGTCGATATCCTTGCCTTTAAAGCGACCAGGCAAGATGGTGCCGCCGTATACAAAGACCGCGGGAACACCGATGCGGCCAATTGCAATCATGCAGGCGGGCATGTTCTTGTCGCAACCGCCGATCGTCACCAACCCGTCCATTTGTAGCGAGCCGGCGACCGTCTCAATCGAGTCGGCGATGATCTCTCGACTGGGCAACGAGTAGCGCATCCCCACTGTGCCCATACCGATAGCGTCCGACACGGTGATCGTATTGAAGATGAGGGGGGCGCCCCCACCGTCGCGCGCTCCCTCCTTAGATCGCCGAGCCAGCTCGTCGATGTGCATGTTGCAAGGGACCGTCTCACTCCACGTACTGGCCACACCGATCAGAGGCTTGTTGAAATCTTCATCAGTGAAGCCGACATCCCGCAATTGCGCTCTGTTGGGTGAACGGGAGAGCCCTTCTGTTATCACCGAGCTCCGTATCTTAAGGTGTTTCAGCGAAGCGTCGACCTGGTCTGACACCTGGACCACCCTTTCTACGCACTCTTATCATTCAGTCAAGTTACCCTGCTCCACGCTGGTGTCCGAGACGAGTCGAATCGCATCTCCTTGTCCCGGTCGGACTCGATTTCCCGTAATCAGATTGCGCTCACTCCCACCCGATTCTGCGATGCCCTCGAGCATGGAGTCGACGCCCTCGCCTGGCGCAATGATGCAGCCGGTTACAATGGAGTCCTGCACATCCTCCAACCACACGCCTCGCCATCGCGGTCCGACGATCGTACAACCGCTAATGTTGAGAAAGCTGCCACTGTAAGCTTCGATCGCTCCGCCTCGCTCCTGCGAGCCACCAAATGGACGCGTCAAGATATTCCCTTGAACATTGCAATAGTGCGCACGCCTAAGCAAGATGCTACCGACGTGGCTTATATTCTCTTGATGGGCACGGTAGTCCGGATTGTCGTCGAACACGTTCTCGCTGCACGCAACGGCCCGCGAATCCTCGATGACCACGTTGCGAGCAGCGCCCTTGATGGTATTGCCGTGTATTCCGATGCCCCGACTGTGGCGAATGAATATGTTCGCATCCGACTGGTTGGCGATGTGGTTGCCCGTGATGGAGAGGTGGCCGATCTTGTCTGGAGTCTTGTCGGCGAAACCCTCGATGCGAATGTTCACACCACCCGATCCGGAAAGCGCCTGAATCGTATTCCCCACAATCGCGCCTTCACGAATGGCACGCTCGCCGGCGATAAACCAGATGTCACTGCCGCCCTCTTTATGGTTGTACTCGATGTCGTTACCAGTCACTTGGATGTTGCGGATGGCGCCGCCTGCCACCTTGATGCCACCGGCCGCGTTGTGACTGATGTGGTTGCCGACAATGTTGATTTGATGCAAGTCGACATCGTCGAGATAGATCCCGATCGAGTTGTTGTAAATGTGGCAGGCGTCAATGATTAGATCCCGATTGCGCCGGACGGCATGAATCCCGTAGCGGCACCCGCGCAACGTTGTCCGCGAAATGACCGACTTGAGGTTCATCTCCAGGCGGATGCCGTCCGCCTCGGGATGATCGCCAAGCACGTCCATCCCGTCGATGAGCGGCGTTATTTCCCGCTCGTGCGTAGTCACACTGACGCTGGCAGGATCGGACGTCCCCTGGTGACTCCCCCTGATATGTAGGGCGGGCCCTGACCCCGAATGCACTAAGGTTGCTCCCGCTCCACGAATCGCCGCGCGCCCGTGTTCCGCTAGATCAACGTGTAGGCTTCGGGTGATGCGGTAGTCACCTCTCGGGAAAAAGATCGAGTTGCCCGAGGCCCGCAACGACCGTTGGATGGCCTCCGTATCATCTGCAGCGCCGTCACCGACCGCCCCAAACTGACGCACGTCAATCGCGTGGTGAACCGCAGGATCTCTAACTTCATCTCTATCTTCAATCATTCTTTCCACCTCTTTCCACCTGCAATTCTACCACGTCGCGTGTTCTCAGTAGGGTCCATTGTAAAGCCCTTCGGCACAGCCGAAGGGCCCTGGTCTAGCGAAGTCTAGCGAAGCTGATTTTTCCCCAACGCTCTCAGCGCCCGGTCGTTATCGATAGCACGAGGGCGTTCCTCTTTCTCGAGGTAATCCTCGCCCGTCTCTATATCGGGACCATCCTCTGGGATCGGCTTACCTTTCCACAACGGTTGCCCCGCCTTCTCATGCTGAGTACGTTTTTCGTCATTGGCACGTTTGTCAGCCATGGCTCACCCTCCATCCGATTTGGTTACTAGGGTGTGTCATGGGTGTCGAGTTCATAAGGGATGAGACTGGCGGTTTCGGTGTCGAGCCTCTCTTGGATGCATTGCCGAAACGCCTTGCTGACCCCGGGCACGGACGTCTGACAGACGCTACGGTAGGCCGCGTTGCGCCAGGCTTGCACATCCAGCACGACGAGTCGTCCCAAAACACCAGCGACTCGGTATCCGCTGTGCTCCCGCAAACGCTCCAACCCAGCCGAAATGCCGCGATCCATAAGTGCCAGCATGTTCCCGAAATCGGCAGGAGGAATGCACCCCACCTCCCGTAACGCCGACCGGAGATCAACGCTGATGTGCACCTTGGCCATCAGCCGCCCGGCGATCAATGGGGCGAGTCGTGCTTCTCCGCGCTGTACTTCTCGCTGTGCTCCCCTGCTACTCATCGCATCACAACGCCGAAAGACACTTACCCACTCGCAATGAGGCGTCCCCTCAATCGCTCGCAGATACGTTTCGGCAAAGTGCGTGTTAAGCCGCAAGAGCGCATTGGGATGCACAAAGGCCGCGATATGGCGATTGATTTGCTGCGTGATCATGCCGTGGGCAAGACTGAAAAACCAGCGCGGGTCGCTCTGCCGGTAAAAGGTCTCAGCCCGCTCCAGTAGTTTGTGCTCAACCGCAAGATTCCGAAGAATGAGATCCGAATCAGCCGTAGGTTGCATAGAGGCTGATTAGCCCAGTTCCACGTTTTGCCCTGCAATGATCTCGCTTGCATCACGTCCTGGTCTGTGATATTCTGTAACGCAAATATCTTAAAGGCAATGAGAGGGAAGAGTAGGTCGACAGCTCTGCCAAAAGCGAGCCGGGGATGGTGGGAGCCTGGTGGTCATGACGTCGCCCGAAAATCACCCTTGAGCTGTTTCCCCGAACGCTTGACGCAAGGCGCGCGAGTAGGGGATCCGGAGTTTCCCACCGTTAAAAGGGAACGGGTATCGGACCATTGCGGGTCCCGTACCTTGTGAGCGGTCTTAGCTACGGCAATTAGGGTGGTACCGCGGGAGTTTATGCTCTCGTCCCTTTCGGGACGGGAGTTTTTTTATTTTGCTTTACGGCAAGGAGGAGACGGGCAGTGCAAACGGTTCAGTTGTACGATACCACACTGCGGGATGGGACTCAGGGAGAGGGCATCTCCTTTAGCGTGGCGGAGAAGCTGAAGATCGCTCAGCGCTTAGACGAGTTTGGCCTCGACTACGTCGAGGGGGGATATCCGGGATCCAATCCTAAGGATATCGAGTTTTTTCGGCGCGCAAAGGAATTAAGACTGAACCGGGCTAAGATCACCGCCTTCGGTATGACTCGGCGCAAAGGAGTGGTGGCGCACGAGGACGCCTCCTTGCAATCGATCGTGGCCACCGGAGTGGAGGTGGCGACTCTAGTCGGGAAGTCGTGGACCCTCCATGTTACTGACGCTTTACGCACCACCTTGGATGAGAATCTGCGGATGATCGAGGAGAGCGTGGCGTACCTGCGCTCCAAAGGTCTCGACGTAATCTACGACGCAGAGCATTTTTTTGATGGGTGCCGGGCCGACGCCACGTATGCGCTCCAAACGCTCGAAGCCGCAGTGAGAGGCGGGGCCTCCGTTCTCACGCTTTGTGACACCAACGGCGGTCGGTTGCCCCGAGAGGTTGCAGAGATGACCCAAGCCGTAGTACGTCGTCTCCCTGACCTGCGCATCGGCGTGCACACCCACAACGACTCCGGTCTCGCCGTCGCCAACGGCATCGCGGCCATTGAGGCCGGCGCCACTCTCATTCAGGGGACCATCAACGGTTACGGTGAGCGGTGCGGCAACGCCGACTTAATTCAGGTCGTCCCCATCCTTCAGCTAAAGATGGGCTACTCGGTGGTCTCTGACGAAACATTGCGCAGCCTCTCCTCCCTCTCCAACTACGTCAGTGGATGCGCCAACGTGCGTCCCGATGATCGGCAGCCCTTTGTGGGCCGTAGCGCTTTCGCACACAAGGGAGGCATGCACGTCTCCGCCCTTCTACGGCGGCCCGAGACGTACGAACACATTGAACCTGCCGTGATCGGCAACGAACGCCGAGTGTTGGTCTCCGAATTAGCGGGAGCCAGCAACATCCTCTTTAAAGCGCGAGAGTACGGCATTGAAATACAGCGGGACTCCTCGATCCTCCGTGAACTGGTTGAGACGATCAAGGAGATGGAACGCCAGGGTTACGTCTTTGAAGAGGCCGAGGCCTCGTTTGAACTGCTATTGCGAAAAGCAACGGGAGCGTATCGGCCTCTCTTTAGTCCCGTTGGATTCCAGTTAGTAAACGAGACGGCCGACGATTTGGGCCGCACGGCGTTGGCCGAGGCGATCATCGATGTGGAGGTTGCCGGGGAGCGTCTCCGCTCGACGGGTCAAGGCAACGGGCCCGTCAATGCGCTCGATCACGCCGTCCGCAAGGCGTTGGCCCGCAACTATCCTGAGATCCGTCGGATTCAACTCTCGGATTACAAGGTGCGAATTCTCGGTGAGGAAGTGGGAACAAGCGCGCTCGTGCGTGTCTTGGTTCAATGCTCTATGGGGAGTCGTTCATGGACGACCATCGGGGTGTCGACCAACACCGGCGAAGCCAGTTGGCGGGCGTTGGTCGATGCGATTGAGTACGGATTGATGGCAATCGGTGCGAACACCGTGAAGTCGGTCACTACCGGGGCACAAAAGGATCGGTGGAATCGGAACGACTACGTAGTCCCTAAAGCACAATGAGCCCCGCGCGGAGGGCTAACGGGAGTAGAACTCCACGATAAGGCTTTCGTCGATCTCTACAGGAATCTCGTCCCTCTGAGGGGCTCGAAGTAGCCGACCGGAGAGCTCCTCTTGATCTCGACTCAAGTATTCTGGAACGCCGCTTTGTTGTTCCAAGGAGGCCCGGATCAACGGCATGGCCCGGCTCTTCTCCCTGACCGCGACGGTATCCCCCGCCTTCACAAGATGAGACGGTATGTCCACCTTGCGATCGTTGAGCAATATGTGACCGTGGACTACCAACTGTCGTGCCGCAGGTAATGTCGGGGCAAATCCCAACCGGTAGACGATGTTGTCGAGGCGGCGCTCCAGAAGGCTTAAGAGCGCCTCTCCAGTACGCTCTCTCGACCGGCGCGCCTGATGAAAGTAGTTGCGGAACTGCCTTTCCATCACACCGTAAATTGTGCGCAACTTCTGTTTCTCAAGGAGCTGCTTTCCATACTCACTCATCCGCACGCGCCTCTTTTGACCGTGTACCCCCGGTGGGTACGGCCGCTTCAGTACCGGACACTTAGGAGAACCGCAAAGGGGTGTACCCGCTCTACGACACATTCTGTGTTTCGGGCCCGTATTTCTTGCCATCGCTAACGAAAAACCGCCCTTCACAAGGGAGAAATGATCTAGCCTACCTCTGTCATTATGAGACGGCCCGCGTAAAATCATACAAACTCTGATACACTCTCAAAAGAGAACATGAAGAGAGGGCGGTACGATGAGCCAATGCGCAGCCGATATTGGCTGGAACCTAGAGAACAGTTATGCACACCTGCCTAAGACCTTGTACGCTCGCGTCAAGCCAGAGCCCGTCCCCTCACCCGAGTTGGTCATTCTCAATCACCGCTTGGCGACATCTTTAGGATTGAATGGCGAGGCACTGCAGCGCGACGAAGGCGTAGCCATCCTAGCCGGCAACCAGATGCCCGACGGAGCTGTTCCCCTGGCCCAAGCGTACGCCGGGCACCAATTCGGACACTTTACCATGTTGGGAGACGGCCGAGCTGTGTTACTTGGTGAACAGCTCACACCAGACGGAGAGCGGTTTGACATGCAACTCAAGGGCTCTGGTAAGACCCCGTACTCCCGCCGAGGCGACGGTCGAGCTGCCCTTGGACCGATGTTACGCGAGTACATCATCAGTGAAGCCATGCAGGCCCTAGGCATACCCACGACTCGGAGCCTGGCGGTCGTAACGACCGGAGCATCCATCATTCGTGAATCCGTACTGCCCGGTGCCATCTTAACCCGTGTGGCTGCCAGTCATCTGCGTGTCGGAACCTTTCAATATGTGTCCAGGTGGGGCACCGTGGAAGAGCTTCGGGAGCTGGCAAATTACACCCGGCAAAGGCACTTTCCTCACCTCGAGCAAGAGTCGGACGACTACCTGCCCTTACTCCAGGAAGTGGTCGAGCGTCAAGCCGCCCTCGTCGCCAAATGGCAACTCGTCGGTTTTATTCACGGCGTAATGAACACCGACAACGTGGCCCTGAGTGGCGAGACCATCGATTACGGTCCATGTGCCTTTATGGACGTCTACGATCCGGCAACCGTCTTTAGCTCCATCGACGACTTTGGACGGTATGCTTACGGAAACCAGCCCAAAATCGCCCAATGGAATTTGGCCCGATTTGCAGAGACTCTCTTGCCGCTCCTGCATCCCAGCCAAGACCGGGGCGTTGAGATCGCCCAGGAAGCGATTGCGGGCTTCGCCGACCTTTACCAAAGCCATTGGTTGAATGGCATGAGAGCTAAGTTGGGCTTGTCCACCCACGAGGCGGATGACGAGTCCCTCGCTAAAGATCTGTTAACGACGATGCATAACCATCGTGCGGATTACACAAATACGTTTAGAGCTTTGACACTTGACCTTCCGGAGGAGTCCGGGATGTCCGAGTTACCCGAATTTATGGAGTGGCACGATCGCTGGCAATCCCGGATCAGAAAGGAACCAGATGAGGGTTCCCGCTCGCAGGAGTTGATGAGAAGCAGCAACCCAGCGGTGATTCCCCGTAATCACCGCGTCGAGGAGGCCCTGGACGCCGCCGTCGAAGAAGGGGATTACGGCGTGATGGAACGATTGCTCGATGCGCTTGCGAACCCTTTCACGTACTCCCCCGAACAGGACGAATACGCCAAGCCGTCGGAACCATCCCCCATTCCTTATCGCACCTTTTGCGGCACATGAAGGCTCGACAAATTCGACCTTGATACCCGACCCACAATCTGTTTATAATGACCCTATGTCTTATCCGCGATCGCTTAACCGTGATTGCTTATCTGTGATTGATAGAGCCATTGTCTCGGCACTCACTTTCCACCTCCACATTTCAAACCTTGCACATGAGTTCTCCGGGCGTTCACGACCCGCCCGTCTCGTAGATCTTGCGGCTACGTCGCATGCGGCTCAAAACACGGAGGTGGAGTGTGCCGAATCATTCTCAAACGGCGAGGTCAACACTGGTGAAAGAGTTTAAACGTGAGGACGAGATCCAAAGGCTTCACCAAGAGATTGCTCGTCTACGACGAGAGCTAGATCGCGTCGTATCGTTGTATGGGCTTGATGACCCCAGAGTGATCGAGATCGCCAATCAACTCGACTCCCCAATCGCGCGCTTAATGAAACTACAACTGGAGAAGCACCGACTCAAAGGCGAGTAGATCGTCATCGACACAAGGCAACCGACGATCTTCCTACCATGTCTTAACGTAAGCTACCAATTGGTCGAGACAGATGCCCCATCCATCAAGGAAACCCATCTCGGCGTGGCGCTTGGCTCCGTCCGGATCCGCATGGATCGCCGTAGCGGTGTAGCGGGTGCCGGCGCCTTCGGACGTCAGCGAAATGATGGCGGTAAAGGGCAGCCCCGCTGGATCGTAAGGCGCCGGTCGGAATCCTGGCAAGAGCGCTCCGGTCCAAACGAAACGTTCGTTGGGAATCACTTCAAGGACGCACCCGTCTCCCGGATACTCGTCTCCCTCGGGCGAGCGCATCACAGTGCGAAAGATCCCGCCGGGGCGTAGGTCGATCTTACACTCGGAGGTGGACCAGGGCTTCGGGGCAAACCATTTCACCACGTGCTCCGGCGTTGTCCAGGCCTTCCAAACCAACTCCCGAGGCACGTCGACGACTCGTTCGAGGACAAGGTCCAGCTTTGGATCAAGCTCAAGATCAACAGGGGTCGTCAATAGGTTTCTCCTCCTTGAGTCCTAAAAGATAGCTGTCGAGTTGGTCCAAACGTCGCTCCCAGATGGTCCGCTGCTCCGCCAACCAGTCTTCTGCAAGCTTAAGGCGCTTTGGCACGAGTTGGTACGTCCTGACGCGCCCCTTTTTGGTCGACTGAACCAATCCGCTTTGCTCCAACACCTTGAGGTGCTGGACAAACGAAGGCAACGCCATGTCAAACGGTTCGGCCAGTTCGCTGACGGACGACGGGTTACAGCTCAACTGTTTGAGCACCTTTCGACGCGTCGGGTCGGCCAACGCCCGAAAGACTTCGTCTATCGTCTCCTCCATGAAGGCAGCAGTCGAGGCGCTCAATGGCTTCCCCCCTATGTACACGCGCATTCGGTGATGGTGAGCGCCACCACCGTGATGATACACGCTGCCTTAACTTAGGTCAATACCTAAGTAATGGATTACAGGAATCCCACGAAACAGTCTTTAAGAGTCTGGCGAAAAAGACGCCGTAGATCGAGAGGAACGAGTATGCGAGAAGACGTCCGGACTCCATCGACAGCCCCCATGGTCCAGGTCCCGTTCATCGGCCTAGGAACACTTGCAATCTCCCACGGCTTCATCGATATGGTGCTAAACATTCTACCGCCGATACTCCCCCTGATCGTCCGAGAGCTCGGGATCTCTCTCGGTATGGCGGGCCTCCTCATCTCCTTGCGGTCGATGGCAACGGGCCTTGCGCAACCCCTTTACGGGCACCTGGTGGATGGGTACGGCCGAGGCTGGTTTCTCCCGGTCACGGTATTGTGGACGGGGATCTTCGCCGCCCTTTTTGGATTCTCCGGATCGTATGGATGGCTGCTGGCCTTGGCGATTGCAAGCGGTATTGGCGGCGGCGTCTACCACCCGGTCGCAGCAATCATGGCCAAACGTGTAGGGCGGAGCGGAGGAGCCGGCTCTTTCTCTATCTTTTCGTTGGGCGGTACCGTCGGCATGGCTCTGGCTCCGCTACTCGCCGTCGGCTTGACGCAACTCTTCGGGTTGGCAGGTCTCGCCGGTATCGGCGTCCTCGCATGCCTGGTGGCGCTGATCTGTGTCGGCATCCGACTGCACCAACTTCCCGTACGTGCACAAGATATGAGCGCCAAGACCGACGTTCAATCGGACTCAAATCCAGGCTCCTCTAGCTCAAACACCTCCCACTCAAGCGCCCCGTCCGAGCTGCGCAACATCAGCTATTTAACGGCGGGACTTTGGGCTAGAGTGACGGCCCACGCCGCCTTGTCGAGTTTCTTGCCGCTCTACTACGTTCATCAGGGGAACTCCGAAGCGTACGGAGGCATGGTGCTCACGCTGTACTTGGGAGTCGGTTCGGCCAGTGCGGTGGCGTGCGGCTACCTCTCCGACCGTTTCGGCCGACGGCCGGTAGCGTTGGTCACGCAAATCCTCGCGGGCCCTACCATTCTCCTCTTCCTCGTAACATCAGGACCGCTCAGTCTGCTCTTCCTCATCCTCGCAGCGACGTTTCTCTATGCCACGGTTTCCGCGGGCGTCGTCTATGCGCAGGAGCTCTTCCCTTCCCGCCCGGGGGTCGCTGCCGGGCTCATCATGGGAACGGTCTGGGCCCTAGGCAATTTCGGGGTGGTACCGTTTGGGATCCTCTCAGACACCATCGGCCTGTCGACAGCGCTCCGCTGGGCGGCACTCCTCCCCCTCCTCGGGGTCCCTCTGTTATGGCTTCTGCCTGAGACCCATGTGCGCCGGTCCAACATCACTTCGTGATAAAGGCCACAGGAGCTGCGGAGCATCGCCGACGTCAAAGTCTCAGAGAACCCCGGTCGAGCGCCGAGCGCAGAAGAAGCAGCAGATCTGTTGCAGGATGCAGAGGTAGCTATCTGCTCCTGGGGTTCCCCGGCGTTCCCCGGCGCTCACCAGCGAGCTTTTGGCGCCCGCTCCCACTCTAGCAAAGGTGATCTACGCCGCCACCTCCGTCTCGGAAGGCTCGCACTGGACGAGATGAAAGCGCACATTGCAGGGAACCCGGCGCTCTATCCGGTGGACCTGAGTAACCTGGACGCGCTCGCGTAGGTCGGCAACGTACTGGCTCGGTTCACAATAAGGCCTTTGATTCGTAACAAGAGAAGGGGACGTTCCCACAACATGCGGACGTCCTCTTCCTGTTTGTTGGGTGTCTTTCTATGATTCATGCACCCGGCGAGACCGGACAAATAAAAAGTGTGGAATTCCTATTTCACATTTTTTGATTAGGAATAGATTGTAGCAACCAGAAGCGCTCACGCTTTTGGGAATTCAAAGAAAGGAGTTGTTAAATATGTCGTTCGAAAAGTCCAGGCTCTTCTTCACCAACGACAACAGCGAAATGTTCAATGGTGAAGACGACCAAAACGTCATCTGGCAGGACGTGGCGGAGCTGGATATCAAGGGCGACGGAGGCTCACCGGTTCAACACCTTATCACCGGCTTGATTCAATTTGCAGCCGATGACGACGGTGACTCCGTTGCTGTTGCAGATTTTCAACTCCGCATCCTTCGAGACGGCCAGGTGATCTGTGAGCGGCGTGTCCGCTTCGCTGCGGAGACGGGTGGAGACGGCACCGAAGTCGCGTCCCCATTTGCGATTCAGTGCTACGACACGCTGCCCGATGGTGGTCGGCACACGCTGAGGCTCCAGGCCGACTTGCTTGACGAGCGCTTGGCCAAAGACAACACGGTCTTCCTCGCTCAGGTGGACTGGTCGGCAGTGGTCTGGGAGGACTAATTCCTCTCCAGATACGTTGAACGGGCTGCCCTTAAAGGGCAGCCCGTTCGCGTCCTCTTAAATCCTCCCCCTGTAAAAGTTCTTTGATCTTGAAACTTTTTCCCCGCTCTGAGTGTATTAACATATAGACGCATGGCGAGGAGGGAGCAGCGCTGCACACGGACGAAGAGATCGTACGCCTTTGTCAACAAGGACGCCAGGAAGGCTTCTCCCAACTCCTCACCGTCTACCAAAGTCGCGTCTATCGTAGAGCGTATAGCTTCCTTCGAAATCGCGAGGATGCTCTCGATGCGACGCAGGACGTGTTTCTTAAACTGCTGCACGCGATCGGCCGTTTCCGTACGGGCAGCCCTATTTGGCCGTGGTTGCGGAAGATTACAACCACCACATGTCTTAACCGGTTGCGGGCCGACGCGAGCCGTCCCCAAACACTCACGTGGGATCGAGCCATGGAGGAGCTCGAGTCACGCGAGAGCGGACCAACCCCTGAGACTGCGGCAGAGCTCGCCTGGGATCGGGAGATCTTGGACCACGCACTCGGTGAGCTCCCCACCCTCCACCGGATGGTCGTCGTGTTGCGACACGAGGAGGACCTCACGTACGAGCAGATTGCCGACGTAACAGACCTACCACTTGGCACAGTAAAGACATACCTATTTCGGGCTCGCCAAAAGTTGAGGGAGTCACTTCGAAACGAGGTGGGGTCATGAACAGGTCAATGTGTGGAGACCACTCGCTTCTCCAAGCTCTTGCCGAGGGTACATTGTCAGACGCCGATTTGCAGAGTGTCAAATCGCATGTGGCCGACTGCCCGTCGTGTCGAGTCGCAGTGACGGAGTATAAGCAAGTCATGTGGGACTTGGCGCATCCTCTTGATGTAGAACTCCCGGCAGAGCTTGAGCACTCGTACCGTTTGTTGATGCGGGAGTGGCACAACGAGCAAAAGGAGCACCAAAGCCATGCGTTGCGGAAATCGATCTCTGGCTCCTTCGTGCCTACGTGGGCCAACTACAGCGTTTCGTGGACCCGGCATCTCCCCGTCAACACCTTGAGTTCGCTCGTTCGTCGTACCGGAAGCACACTGATTGGACGATCACTGCCTCGATGGTTGCGCCGCAAAGGAGGCGAGCACCATTGAGCTGATTCAAGCCATTTTCGTCGCTTTGCTATGGACCTTGGGAGCTGTGGGGATATTACTCGTCGCGCTCTGTTTGCCGCCAGTTCACCTGAACGCCAGATTTGACTCCCTGCATCTAGGTGAAGAGACTCCCGTCGACTGGGACGAGGTTGTGCTGAATGCTCGTCTTAGTGGACTACTGGGAGCCGTGCAAGTGAGCTTGGAGAGGCGCGACGGCGAAGTGCATGGCCAATTGCGACTCTTTGGGTTTCCAAGACGGATCGGGGGCCGCAAGGTTGCGCGCGGCGAGCCAACTGTAGCCCGCGACACGGCTACGACTCAACCAACTGCCAAGCCGAAGAAAGGAACGAAGCCTGCTCGAAAACGTTTTCGCCCCCAAGAGTTCACCCTGAGTCACCTCCGGAGACTCCTGCCTGAGGTGCGATGGCTAATGAGCCGAGTGTGGCACCTCTTCAAGTTAAAGGTCAAGGGTGAACTCGTGTACGGATTTCCGGATCCATTCGCCACGGCGATGACGAATGCCCTGATCGCAGGATTGCCGATCTCTCCGGAGCTCAAGCTGAAGCCGGACTACGTAGAGGGGAGACTGGATGGTTGGCTTGAGATGACCATGCGTATATACCCGCTACAAGGTGTGTTTTTGCTCACTCGGGTCGCATTGCGGCCCGCCGTGAGGTCGATTTGGTGGCCACATTTACGAGAAGCCATCTGGAGAAGTCCTAAACGAACGAAGGAGGCAGTATGAGCATGAATTTCGACATCGACCATGTGATTCAAAAGGTAACAGAGGCGCTCACAACCAAGACCGTGATCGGAGACCGGATCGAGATTGGCGACGTTGTTCTCATCCCCATCATGAACGTGAGCTTTGGCTTTGGGGGTGGCGGCGGCGACGGCAAATCTAGTGGAAACGAACAAGGCTCCGGAGCCGGCGGTGGTGGCGGCGCTCGCATGACGGTCTCTGGAATGATGGTCGTCAAGGGGGATGATGTAACCTTCATCCCTACCGGCAAATCAGCCGGCAAGAGTGGGTCGATTGAGAAGATCGTGGACGCGTTGCCTGAGCTTCTTGAGAAAATGAATAAGAAGGCGTCGAAAGAGAAGGACGAATCGAACGCCGAGTGAGTGTGGGAGCGAAGGGTTAACGTTGAAAGCGCCTTGACGAGTAACCGTGTCGGGCGCTTTCATTTTAGTTGACTAAGTTAGTTGATTAAGCGCAGCCTTTCGTTAGCGCAGCCCCAACCGACGCATTACATACGGCTCGGGGAGAGGATGTGGAGCACAATCCACATGAAAAAGGCCCCTGCAACATACGTCCAGCCAAGCGTTTTGACGAATCGCGCCTCCCGTTTCAAGCCAAAACCTAGGACCAATCGGTGATCGAGCACAAGCGCCAGAGCGCCGACGACAGCAAACAAGATGAGTGCCGGCGGATCAAACCGCTCTTGGACAACCTCGAAAAGAGCGCTCACCGATTTCACCTCAACCTTCCGCCTGCTGCTTCGTACGACCCAGTCCCCGAATCGTCGCGATCAGTAAGAGTCCGCTAGGAACGATCAACACCGATACGGCCCAAGCCATATCGAGGATGTCGGAGTAGTTTGAGGCCTCGATAATGTTGGTGGGGATTAGACTGACGACGTAAATCACAGGGAGCAGGGGAAGTACGACGGGAAACGGTGTCCGAAACCTCACCAACTGACTGATCGCAAGGCTGGATAGGTAGTAGTAGACGACCAGCGTGGTAAAGGAGACCGTGATCCAAATGGCCATAAAGACCGCATCGACGCGTTCGAAGAACTCACCGACCTGAATGATCTTCGCAATCGCGAGCCCGGGCCATATCTCGTGTGCCGTCTCCTGAACCCCCAATATGGCAACCGTTATCACGAAAAACCCTACGCGGATTAGTAGGTTGAAGCTGAGCGCGATGAGACCGGCTTTCTTTGCGCGCTCCGGTCGAACCATAAAGGGAATGAGCATGAGAAACGGACCGATTCCCTGAAAGCTGAGAAGATCTTCTCCTGCCGCCTTGATCACCGGGGTGATTCCATTCTCCAAGACCGGCCTCAGATTGCTGAAATCAGCCTCAATGATCCCGAATACCGCATAGATCACTAGGGCTGCCGGGAAAAGTGGGAACAGTATCTCGACGAGCCTCGCCATGGGTTCCACGCCGTGCCGGAGCAGGACCGCGGCGAGCAGGAGAAAGCTTAAGAGAATGACTTCTATCGGCGTTCGGTCCAAGAGGAACATCTTGATGACATCGCCAAACTGGCGGGTCGTACGCGCCGTCAAGAACAACCACGCGAGTGCTATAGAACCACCAATTAGGAGCCCGAGAGGCCTACCCACAATCACTTGAGCGTACTCGATGAATGTCTGATCCACAAAGCGAGATCCAAGCTTGACGATCATAACGATCGCGACGGCGGCCACCGCATGACTCATGATCAACGCCAGCCAACCGTCGGGTCCTGCTCCGTCGGCCAGTTTGCGCGGCAGAACGAGAATACCGACGGCATTGATGGCGCTAATCACGATCACCGTCATCTGCCAGGACGAAACCCGATCGTTATCCCGTATCACGTACCGCGAACCTCCAACTTTAAATCTCGTCTTATCGAATGAGTCCGATCCGTCGGACGTTGCTCTTCACTGTGATCTCCGCCTTGACGCCGGGAAGGTAGGTCTCCTCCCAATCCTGGCTGACGTGCTTCCACACGTCAGGGAGGTTTCGGTGTAAACTCTCTCCGAAACCCATTACATCGGCTTGTAACACGTTTTGAAGCACCTCGAGTGCCCGCCGCACTTCGTGATCAATCCGACCCGATACCGCCTGCTCCACCTGTTCGATAAGGGGTTCATCCCAAAGGATATTCAGGGTCCTTTGTTCGTTGAGGATCCCTTCCACCGAAATATCGATACGGAATACAATCTCTCCATCTCTCAACTCAGGCGAGACCCTTGTCTGGGAGCTCCCGATTTGAAAGACCAAATCGCCCCAGGGCTTCTCAGGGTCACTGAGAACGACGGACCCCCCTCTTACCCGATTTTGGATAAAGAGTAACCCCCGAGTCTCCAACTCTGCCAACTTTCCTACCATCTTGTAATCCTTGATCACAGCCGCTCCGCCCATCACCACTTCATCCTCCGCGACACGCACCATGGGGAGGACCGCACTCTTATTCCCGTGAAGCGAAATGAGCAATCTATTAAAGTCGCCGTTGACCATACGGGACGACTTTTCACGGCGTTCAATGATGCCCTTGACATACGTGCCGACGAAGCTCTCTTCTTTCGGGGCCAGCAACAAGAGCTCCCGGGCTTCACCGTCGGTGATCGCTACGACGAACCGCCTGGTGAGTTCGGGGTCCCGTTCAAAGACATCCACGACCTGAGCAATCCCTTCCTCTCTCGCCACTTCTTCCGAAATCGCAAGCAGGTCCATATGCCCAAAGAAGATCCTGCGATGGACCCTCAGTGACATCAAACGACCGGCCTCGAACACTGTGGTGGCTGTCGATGATATGACTTGCGCGGGCTTTGTAAACCTCTGCCCACTCGAACCGTCCCCTCCACTCTGCTGCTGCGCCAGCGCTCGCCATATAGGAAACTCAATGGTATAGCGAAGCTTCCGATCGGAGGACGAGATGGGCTCACCGTCGGGAGAGGTTGAGGTCCCCAAGTCCGTTCCCACATCCTCCGGTCCAGCGAGGTCGATTCCTGTGCTCAGCACGAAATCCCGATTGTCAATCTCCTCCCGGTCCCAGCATCCTGCAACGACTGTGGCGATCAAGAGCAGCACCGCGATTTGGACAACCCGGCTACTCGTTATCAAAGGTGTCACCCTTCACCCTGTCATTCTGGCGCTCGTCGTCGAGGCGGTCGGAATCTTGCGGCTCGATAAATGACGGACGCCGTTGAAACGAGAGCAGTGGCAGGCGGATCAAGGAATCCCGAGCGATGTCCTCGGGACGCGCCGGCGTAAACGGCGACATAAAACCGACGCCGAAGCTTCGCAATGTGACGAGGTGCACCAAGATAGCCAGCAGCCCCCACACAACACCGTAAAGGCCCAACGCTCCGGCGAGCACCATCAAGGGAAAACGTAGGATGCGTACTCCGAGCCCAAAACTGTACGACGGGGTCGCAAAGCTGGCTATGGCTGTCGTTGCTACAACGATGACGATGATTGGGCTGACGATGCCGGCTTGGACCGCCGCCTCCCCTACGATCAACCCACCAACGATTCCAATCGTCTGACCGATCGGACCGGGCAGACGAATCCCCGCCTCCCGGAGGAGCTCGATCGCAATCTCCATCATGAATGCCTCGACGTAAACAGGGAACGGGACTCCAGACCGCGTTGCAGCTATTGAAATCGCAAGTTCCGTCGGGATCATTTCGGGATGGTAAGATGCCAATGCAATATAAAAAGCGGGGAGCGTCAACGCCACAAACATAGACCCATATCGGAGGAGCCGCACAAGCGTTGCGATCGGCCAACGAAAGTAGTAGTCCTCACTACTCGTAATAAACGAAGAGAGCGTCGCAGGGACGACGAGGGCAAACGGCGAGTTATCCACCATGATGGCCACGCGACCTTCGAGGAGCGTCCCTACAACGTCGTCGGGGCGCTCGGTATCCTTAATCGTGGAGAACGGCCCCCACCAGTTGTCCTCGATGAGCTGCTCAATGTAGCCGCTCTCAAGAACAGCGTCGATGTCGATCGTGTTGAGCCGCTTCCTGACCTCGTCGACGATGCTTGGATTCGCGATGCCCCGAATAAAAAGTATGGCGATGTCAGTTTTGGTGCGCCTGCCGCCGTGCGATATCTCAACAGTCAGGTTCGGATCGCGAATACGCCGTCTAACCAGTGCTGTGTTCACCCGCAGAGTCTCCGTAAAGCCATCTCTTGGTCCTCGGATAATCGATTGGGTCGTAGGCTCTTTAACGCCGCGCTGTTCCCAGCCCTTTGCATTCACCACAAGGGCTTCACCGTATCCATCAAAAAGAACAGCGACGTTGCCGGAGAGCACGTGAAAAAGCAATTCGTCGAAATTGCCCGTGATGGTGACATCGCCGACGCTGACGACAGACTCTTTGGCGAGCGTGAGGAGAGAGTGGCTCGGCGTCCGATCCGCTGAGTGAACTTGACGCGCTTCAATCATGATCGTCTTTAAGATCTCGTCATTAACGACGGCGTTATCAACCATGCCCTCGACGTAAAAAATCGCCGCCCCAACCTGACGGTGATCTCCGGCTTTAAACTCTCGGATCATGATGTCGTTACTTCCGGCCACCGTCTCTTTGATACGAATGAGGTTCTCACTAAGCCGGGTGGATAGACCTGTTCGGGTGCGGAGCGAGGGCGCTGTTACCGGTCTTCGTTCAGCGCGTCTCCGCCTTAGAAAGGGAAGGTACTGAAAAGGGCCGCGCGGCATCCTTCGATCCCCCCTACTCGCATTCTCTACCTTGCTAGGAAGTATTTGCACGTTAGGCGGGAGCTATACTGGCCGACCAACGCGGCGTTCAGCACCATGGCACGGGTCCTGACTGAACAGCCGACTTCGTGGTATGGTAATGACATACACGCTACCAAGAGACTTGAAGGAGTGAATGTGTATGGCTATCAAAGTCGGTGAACGAATGAGTGATTTTACGCTACCCCTATTGGACGGAGGGTCAATCAACCGAGAAGCTCTCAGGGGCAAGAAGACGCTTATCTTCGTCTGGGCTTCCTGGTGAGGCTGCCGCGAGCAACTGCCAGGTTGGCAGGAGTTTTACGGCAAGTACCGCGAGAGTAACTTCCAGATTCTTTCCGTCGCCGCAGATGTAAGGGGACCGGAGGCTGCTCGTCCTTTTGTCGAACAAGCGCGTCTCTCCTTTCCCACCGCGGTAGATTCTGAAAACCGGCTTGGGCGCATGATTCCTTACAACGCCATCCCCAATGGCATCTTCCTTGACGAGGAAGGAATCGTCCGGTACATATGTCTCGCCGGCTTCAGCGTCGATAATGACGAGCACTTTCGGGCCGTTCGCCGTTTGATTGACGGAGAAATCGAGCAAATTGACGAAGATGCGGGTTCGGATTCGACCTCGAACGATGTACTAAGACGAGAGCTCTCTGACACGAAATTCGCACTTGCGGTCCAGTACCTCTCGCAGAATCGTACGGATGACGCACTTGCCGAGTTGCAGAGCGCCCTCGAATTAAACCCGAACAACTTTGTGATTCGCAAGCAAATCTGGGCTATTAAGTTCCCAGAGAAATTCCACCCCACGATCGATCGAACGTGGCAGAAAGAACAACTTGCCAAAGAGCAGGACGAAGAAGCCAGGCGTCGGGCGGACTGTGGACCCGACGGTTGCGCGTTATGATCAATTGACCACAAGGTCCTACCTTCTCGAGGACGGCTGTTCGGCGAAAACAAATCCAAGGGGGATCATTACCAATGGAATACCGTCGATTGGGCTCCACAGGACTCAAAGTGTCGCCGATTTGTCTCGGTGGATGGCGATTTGGGCGAGAGACCGACGAAAAGTCTTCGATTGAATTGATTCACCACTTTCTCGATCAAGGCTTCAACTTTATTGATACCGCCAACACCTATAGCCGAGGTGTATCCGAGACTTTCGTCGGCAAAGCGGTCAAGGGGCGCCGGGACCAAGTCGTGATCGCAACCAAGGTATGGGGGCGGATGGGCGACGGCCCCAACGACGCCGGGCTCTCACGGCGACACATCTTGCAGCAGGTGGAAGCGAGCCTACGGCGTTTGAACACCGATTACATCGACCTTTACCAGGCGCATAGCGTAGATGTCGACACGCCGCTAGAAGAGACGCTAAGTGTACTCAATGATCTCGTCCATCAGGGAAAGGTACGCTACATTGGGTGCTCTAACTTTCCCGCCTGGCGCCTGTGCAAAGCGTTGTGGATTAGCGACAAGCGGGGATGGGCCCGATTCGACACCGTGCAGCCGTCTTACAGTTTGTTAAATCGGGCGCCCGAGTCCGAACTCGTTCCGCTCTGCGTCGATCAGGGCATCGGTATTATCAACTACAGCCCGCTTGCCGGCGGTCTCCTCACCGGGAAGTATCGCCCGGGGGCGCCAATTCCACGAGGGAGCCGGGCGGCGAATGAAGAGGGTATGCGCCGACGCCTGACCGACAGCAACCTCGCGGCCGTGGCACAGTTGTCAGAGTATGCGCAGGGCCTCGGGATGAGTGTATCCCAGCTTGCACTGGCATGGCTGCTGGCCAAGCCCGCCGTCACCGCCCCGATCATCGGCGCTCGCAGTATTGACCAACTCGATGAAAACCTGAAAGCCGTCGATTTTCAACTCGACGCCGACGTCATTGCCGAGATCCAAGAGATTGCCGCGGGGAAATCCGACTGAGCACGAGCAACGCTAGGCACTCTCCGCCTGGATGAGGAACGAGGAGGCGCAGGGTGATACGATTCTCTGGGGAGCGATGTCGATGGGTGGCAGAGCTCAATCTGTGACGCGATTGGCCTTTAGCGAATACTTCCTCTTCGGTATCGGCGCGTCGGTTGTGGCCCCCGTCCTTCCCACCGTTATCGATGAGTTTGGACTAAGCCTCGCTGTCGCAGGCTTACTCTTTCCGGCACGCTCTTTGGGAGGGAGCCTCGGCGGGCTTGCAGCGGGCCCTTTCGTCGACCGTTATGGCACGAAACCCGTCATCGTTCTAAGCATCTTCCTTTCCGTGCTTGGGTTAACGTCCGCTGTATTAGCCCCGTCGTGGCCCCTGGTTGTTGTGGGCTTTACCATCTTCGGTATCGGTCAACGAGCGCTCTCGACATGTCTCAATACGTTAGTCGCTGAAGTGAATCCAAACCAAACGGGGAGATACCTCAACTATCTGCAAGGAATCTATGGCGCAGGCGCCATGGTTGCGCCCTTACTCATCGGCGTCGCTCTGCTACAACCCATTAGCTGGAGATGGATCGTCGCCGCACCGGTCCTGTTGTGGACCCTCTTTGGTATCATTTCAATGCGCTCGCCTTTCCCCGGGAAGAAAGCGCAATCCGACACCGAAACCGTCTCGACGCCTCAGTTGGCTCGGAGCACGTTATTGTTAACGCTTATCCTCATCGCGTTCTGTTACAACGGTGTCGCCGGGTCTTTAGTCGGTTGGATCAAGACGTTCCTCGACCTCGCTGGAACGATGCACCCCTATTTGACTACAAGCACGATCTCCATTTTCTACGCCGCCCTCACCCTCGGACGCTTTGCCTGCGGCGCCCTCACCCAGCGCATCGGCAACGTCCAAACGATCCTTTTATGCGCTCTCGGTACGACAGTTACGTACCCGCTCGTGGTCATCTTTGGCCAGCAGCCACTACTCCTGCTACCAGGAATTTTCTTCAGCGGCTTGTTTTTATCGGGCCTCTATCCGACCGCGCTGGCCATCGCGAATCGAGCGTTTCAGAGGCAAGGGGGCACGATCACCGGCATTCTTTCCACAGGAATGACACTCGGCTCAATGCTCCCGCCTTGGTGGACCGGAATGATTGCCGACTACACTAACTTTCAGACGGCAATGGGTGCGAACATGCTCCTTGTTGTCGTACTACTAGTCGCCTCCTTTGAGCTGGTGCGGCGCACTCGTGCCGAAATACATTCCCAGCGAGGCTACGTCGACGTTTCCCCCTGAGACGATACAAACGACTCTTTGGCCTGCCACATCAATTCTCCCAGAGAAGACGGCCGCGGCTGCTGTGGCGCCGCTCGGCTCTGCCAACAACTTAGTGCGTGTCAGCAAGAGCGCCATACTCTCCTTGATCTCCTCCTCGCTGACGACGACTATGTCATCGACCGTCTCTCTAAAGATCGACCAGTTTAACTCTCCGATTTGGCTGGCAAGGAGTCCGTCCGCGATGGAGGCGGGGGCCTCGATTGCAGTGAGCTTTCCCTTGCCGAATGACTGGTGGGCGTCATCCGCTCCTTGGGGCTCTACCCCGATCACCCGAACGTGCGGGAAAAGCGCCTTTGCGGCAATGGCACACCCGCTGAGTAGTCCGCCGCCGCCGACGGGGGCAACCAAAACGTCCATCTCGGGTAACTGCTCCAAAAGTTCTAAGACGATTGTTCCTTGACCGGCTATCACTTTGGGATCCGCAAACGGGTGAACCAGTGTATAGTCGAACTCATCGATCAACGCCTGAGCGCGCGCTTCTCGGTCCCCTTTGCGCGGCCCCGAAAAGACGAGTTCGGCTCCGTATTGGCGTACACCGCTAACCTTTGCGGGAGAGGAGCCTTCGGGCATGACAATCGTACATTTGCACCCGTGCATCTGTGCCGCGAGGGCGACGCCTTGGGCATGATTCCCCGACGAGAAAGCAATGATACCCTTTTGCCTCTCGGATTCCGACAAGGACGCAATCTTGTTGTACGCGCCTCGAAATTTAAAAGCTCCGGCTCGTTGAAGATTCTCCGCCTTAAAAAAGAGTTCACAGCCCGCCCGTTCACTCAACAACCGAGATCTTACGAGCGGCGTCCTGTGAACGATTCCAACAATGCGCTGATACGCTTCTGCAACCTGCTTGACGGTAGGCGCTCGGTCCACATTCCCACACGGCACGGTCGATGGACCCTCCCCTGCTTCCTCGGATATAAACCACCGGGCATAAACCACCACTATTATTAATTAATGCCCCTACCGCTATCTCCTATGACGTGCAAACGGCAAACCCGACCTCAACGTCATTTTTTATCAGACACCGACGCTAAATCGAGGTCACGCCTCCCTCTACCGACAACTTCGAAGGCCGAACATGTCAAATGAGATCGTTAACTCTGGAATGGCCGGGGGGAGCATTAAGTAGCAGGATGTTTGCCAAGCTCTCATTAGGCAACTTGGCGCTTATATGGAGATGACCCGTTTGACGAGAGTATGTAAGGTGGGCGAGCGGGAGGCCCACCCCTGATCGAATCTTTCTACGCCTTGATCTTTGATCGGAGATGCTCGTTGAGGTCTGCCACCAGCTGATTCAGGTCAGCGATCCGACACAATGTCTCACACTCTTCGAGGGGGAAGTCGAGCACCTGATCACACTCGTCTTCCACAAAAACGTTGTGCTTCTCAAAAACCTCCACGATATCTGGGAACTTTTCGAGGAGTTCTCCGACTGACCTCTCAAGTGTGACTTCCACTTCGCATCCCTCCATTAATGGCTCAAGCCGTGTTATCTGAAGCCGAATACCATTCCGACAGATCACTCATTGCCGGCCAGTCACGATTAATCGATGCGCTCCCGTCCGGCACCTAAAGTGTACCAAGTCACAACGTTAGAAAACCGCAACCAAAGTGCCGCATGCAGATAAACGGGCCTAACCTTGGCACGGTCACCACGGAATATTCTTCTGCTGCAGTCAATTAGTTACCACCTAGGTCGGGTATCTCGGTTTCCACGGGGAAGTGGTATGAAAATCGATGCGTTAACTTTACGATCGTTTTTTGCGCACGTTCAATCTGCGCACGTTTATTTTTCCACGTTCAATTCAAGAAGGAGTGGAAACCCCTGCTCAAGAGAGGGTCCCCTCACTAACGACTATCGCTGGACGTCGAGGTCTCGAGCATTGCAAGCACTTTTCGGGCACCGATGAGAACGCCCAATGAGAACGCTTGTCAATTGTCGAGCCTTCTTGTCGATCCACTTGTCGACCCAATCAGTGTCCGAAAAATACCCGGTACTGGCACGTGGTGGCTCCCAACTACGGTGCGAGAAAGAAAAGCCCTGTTCAAAGAGGGCACCCTCACCAACGACCACTGCTGGATGTCATGTCATGGAAGTAGCAAGCACTTTTCGGACACCCAGGGGAGCGCCTGTCGATTGTCGCGCCTTCTTGTCGATCCACTTGTCGACCCAATCAGTGTCCGAAAAATACCCGGTACTAGTCCGGTGGTGGCTCCCAACTACGGTGCCCAGAAGAAACGGCCTGCTTAAAGAGGGTCCCCTCTCAATCGACCACCGCTGGATGTCGGGGTCACGGACATAGCAAGCACTTTTCGGACACCCAGGGGAACGCCTGACGGGAACGCCCAATGAGATCGCCCAAGGAGTACGCCTGTCAATTGTCAATCCTTCTTGTCGAGCCTGCTAGTCGATCCACTCGATGTCAGAAAAATACCCGCACCCTGCACGACCGTCACCGCCATTGTGGCAAAACGTGTCTCACGGAAGGAGAGGCGGGTTCACGACGCTCAGCCGGCAAAGTCCCCACAAGCGTATCGACGTAGGCGCCGGTCACGAGAGTTGGTACCGCGCCTATGAGCGATTGAGCGCAATCGGCCGTCGATCCTTTGTCGACCGAACGACGGCGTTCTCAATTTTTAGGAGTTCATATCCGTCCTCGACTGTGGTTGGCGGACGACTCCCCGTCTTGATTGCACCCACGAATGCAGCGATTGAGAGGGTGAATGACTCATCGAGGGAGACAACAGGCAAACTGGGGAGAGCGCCGTCACCCGAATGTTCAAGGGTTCCCCTCGTGTCATCAAGCCGGATGCGCCGGACGCCGATCCGTCCGCCCGTTCCAACCACCTGCAGATCAATCATGTACTCCTTCAGATCAAAGTGCATGCTACTGATTAATTGGGCGATCAACCCGCTTTCGAATGTGAATGTCGCGGTAACGGCGTTGGACGGGATGTACAGTATTTCATCTTGGCTGTGCCAGGGGTATGGGGTCTTTTGGGGATCGTCCTGCATCGTCGCGCTGACTTCCACGATCGGGCCGAACAAAAAACGAAATAGATCTAATGTGTGGTGCCAGCAAAATGAGTGAGCGGTGGCTACAGCCAGTGTTGGCTCGCCTGCATCTCCCGCTAGCAGCCGCTCCTTGAGCCAGCGCCAGGCAGGCATATGACGGTAGTTATAGTCGACACCGAGGACTCGCCCACTGAGTTTAGCCGCTTGGAGCATGCGGCGTCCGGACTCTAGGGAATAGGACATGATTTTTTCACAGAAGACGTGAGCTCCCGCTTCTAATGCAGCGATGGTAGGCTCTTCGTGGTGGTACTCCTTCGTGCATACAGAGACCAGGTCGGGTTTTGCAACGTCGAGCATTCTCTTTACGTTAGAGAATGAAGAGACGCCAAAATCCTTTCCCAGCCCATCAGCGCGAGCCTCGTCCAGATCACAAACGCACACTAACTCGGTATCCGACAACCGCTGGTACGCCCTGGCGTGGTTTCGCCCCGCGCCGCCACATCCCACCACGGCCGCTCGCAGCCGACTCACTCGGCGTCAACCTCCCATTCCTTCTCAACCAGCGCCTTTGCCTCGATTAACTGACGCCTTACGTCTAAGTCGCCGATGGTATCAATGTACTCCACCGACGCGTTACCCGTATAACCATGAGCCGTCAGTCCTCGAAGGATGCCTGGAAAGTCGACAGCGCCCGTACCGACCGCCACTTGCACAGCTTCCCAGCCCCCGAGCCCGGCATCACGCACATGAAGATGACGTACGTAAGGATAGATGGCGTTAAACGCTCGCCCTTGATTCTTACCTGCGTAGTAATGACTAGGATCAAGCGTAAGGCCAAGCCCCGGAACCTCTTCGACAAGACGGAGCGCACGCTCTGGATCTTCAGTTACATGACCGATATGGGTCTCAACTGCGATGCTGATGCCGCGGTCTTGCGCGAGTTCGACGAGGGGACTTATGAGTCCGGCTGCTTCACGCACGTTCCCGCCCTCAGCGGGAAGCGTCACCACGTTGACCTCAAGTCGTTCCGCCAGTGTGAGAAGTCCTCTCATGCGCTCCCCACGAACGTCCGTCTCCCTTGTACCTAGATTCGCATTGAATGCAATCGGAACGAGACCGTAGTTACTCAGTGCCTCGTTAGTGGTGTCCGCAATGCGTTCCACATCGTCGGTAAGTTGGGATGGGAAGATATGCGCCCAGCCTTCAAGGACCCCCAGGTCCACGTAATTAAAGCCGAGTGCGGAAATGAGTCGCAACGCTTCAGCGAATGGTTGCTTCGAGAATGCCAGCGAGCTGCAAGCGAGTCTCAACCAACCCACCTCCATGTTCTCGTAACACGTGTAGATGTTTGGTTTTAGGCATTCGACCCCAAGCTCCCGTACCCTATGCTTTTTTACTTGTTCCCATTTGAGTAGGTTCCTGCGCGGCTTTCGAGGGGTTAACGTACACCCTGCAAGGCGCCATCACTGTGCGCCACTGACACGTGGTACTCCAGAATGCGACAAAACCCCCGGCAGGGGGTTTTGTCGTTGACGTGACTTTGGCTGTCGGCCTTCTCGTACTTACCGCTAGAACCGGGACTGCTGTTGCGGGAACCGATCGATGTTCTGCTGGAACTGCTGGGCTTGGGGTTGGGGTTGAAAGAAGCCAGCGCTTTGCTGCAACTGAGGCTGCTGCTGAATTTGCTGCTGAGGTTGGAATTGACCAATGCCTTGCTGCAGCTGCGGCTGCAACTGTCCAAAGCCTTGTTGAAGCTGTGGCTGAAATTGACCAAAAGCCTGCTGTTGCAAGGCTTGTTGAGGCTGCTGCTGGTTCTGCTGACCCTGGGCGTAGGGATTGTCTTGGCCAATGCCGGGAAAGAACTGCTGCGTCTGGTTCGTCTGACCCAGCTGCTGTTGCTGCTGTAATGGATTGAGACCCTGCTGAAACTGGAGCGGTTGCTGGGACTGGTGTTGGCCGGCATTCTGCTGCAACTGAGGCTGCTGCTGAATCTGCTGCTGCGGTTGCAATTGGCCGACGCCCTGCTGGAGCTGGGACTGGGGCTGGAACTGGCCGAAGGCCTGCTGCTGCAAAGCTTGTTGAGGCTGCTGTTGGCCGTTTTGGAACTGACCAAACTGGCTCTGCAAATTCTGTTGCTGGGCTTGTCCAAACCCCTGCTGGTATTGCGGCTGTCCGAACTGTTGCACGGTTGAATCCCCCCGAAATGGATGATTGTTTCGTGCCTAGAGTTGGCATATTGGCGCCGTTTATAAGCCTAGAGGCGATGGAAAATGGTGGTCATGGGGGATCGTGACGGCAATAGCTAAACGTCCGCAATTGAGAGAGGCTATCCCAAGAGCTTAGGGATAGCCTCTGCTACGAACATCTCTACGTTCCGCTCGGCTCTCGTCTTCCGTTAGGAAGCTTCCCGAGTCGAATCTTGGTTTAGGTCACCAGCCGCCTTTTGATCACCAAGGTCGAAACGGTCAAGGTTCATGACTTTGGACCAGGCCTCGACAAAGTCCTGCACGAACTTTTCACTTGCGTCCTCACATCCGTACACTTCCGCTAAGGCGCGGAGTCGGGAGTTCGAACCGAAGATGAGGTCGACGCGTGTGGCGGTCCACTTGACCTCGCCCGTCCCACGATCACGCAGCTCAAACACGTCTTCGTCTTCCGAGGTCGCTTTCCACTCCGTGCTCATGTCGAGCAGATTCACGAAGAAGTCGTTGGTGAGCGTCCCTGGCCGTTCGGTGAAGACGCCGTGCTGGGACTGTTTGAAGTTGGCGTTAAGTGCGCGCATGCCGCCAATGAGAACCGTCATCTCAGGAGCGGTCAGCGTGAGCAGTTGCGCACGATCAACCAGTAGCTCCTCAGGTCGTACCGAGTATTTCGCCTTCTGATAATTGCGGAACCCGTCTGCAATCGGCTCGAGAACGGCAAAGGACTCCACATCGGTTTGCTCTTGCGACGCATCGGTGCGTCCCGGAGCGAAAGGAACGGTCACATCGAATCCGGCATTCTTCGCAGCCTGTTCGACAGCGGCACATCCACCTAGGACAATCAGGTCGGCGAGCGAAACCCTCTTCCCGCCTGACTGCGCACTGTTGAACTCGTCTTGAATCCCTTCAAGAGTCTCCAGCACACGCTTCAGTTGGTCAGGCTCGTTCACTTCCCAGTCCTTCTGCGGCGCCAGGCGAATGCGCGCGCCATTAGCGCCGCCGCGCTTGTCGGAGCCACGGAAGGTAGAGGCCGATGCCCAAGCGGTCGAGACAAGCTCCGAAACCGATAGCCCGGAAGCAAGAATCTTGGCCTTGAGAGCCTCGATGTCGGCCGCGTCGATCAGCTCGTGATCGACTGCAGGGACAGGGTCTTGCCAGATAAACTCTTCCGTCGGCGCCTCAGGGCCCAGATAGCGAGTGCGGGGACCCATGTCCCGGTGCGTCAGCTTAAACCACGCCCGGGCAAACGCCGCAGCGAACTCATCCGGATTCTCGAGGAAGCGCCGGGCGATCTTTCCGTAGACGGGGTCCTCCCGCAGGGCGATGTCTGTGGTAAGCATGGCCGGTGCGTAACGCTTCGACGGGTCGTGGGCGGCAGGAACTGTGCCGGCGCCTCCACCGTGCTTCGGTTTCCACTGCCATGCGCCGGCAGGGCTCTTGGTGAGCTCCCACTCGTAGCCAAACAGGTTCCACAGGAAATTGCTCGTCCACCTAGTCGGCGTCGTGGTCCAAGTGACCTCCAAACCGCTGCCGATCGTGTCGGCGCCCTTGCCAGTGCCGTAACTGTTCTGCCAGCCGAGGCCTTGCTGCTCAATGGGGGCGGCTTCCGGCTCCGGGCCCACGTGGGACGCATCGGCGGCACCGTGGGTCTTGCCGAAGGTGTGTCCGCCGGCGATCAACGCGACAGTCTCTTCATCGGTCATGCTCATGCGCGAAAAAGTCTCGCGGATATCCTTGGCAGCGGCAAGCGGATCGGGTTCGCCGTTCGGCCCTTCAGGATTCACATAGATGAGACCCATCTGCACAGCGGCCAGGGGATTCTCCAGTTCGCGCTCGCCGCTGTGACGCTGGTCGGCGAGCCACTCTCCTTCTTTCCCCCAGTAAATGTCCTCTTCCGGCTCCCAGACATCCTCACGCCCAGCGGCGAAACCTAGAGTCTTGAACCCCATCGACTCCATGGCGACGTTGCCGGCGAGAATCATCAAGTCGGCCCAAGAGATCTTTTTGCCGTACTTCTGTTTAATCGGCCACAGAAGCCGGCGCGCCTTGTCGAGGTTGACATTGTCGGGCCAGCTGTTGAGCGGCGCAAATCGTTGGCCACCGGACTCCGCGCCGCCGCGGCCGTCTGCAGTGCGATACGTGCCCGCGCTGTGCCATGCCATTCGGACAAAGAGGGGTCCGTAGTGACCGAAGTCGGCCGGCCACCAATCCTGCGAGTCCGTCATTAGGTCGTGGAGATCCTTTTTGAGGGCCTCGTAGTCGAGTTTTTTAAACTCCTCAGCGTAATTGAAGTCCTCACCCATGGGGTTGGACTTGGAAGAGTGCTGGTGGAGAATATTGAGGTTTAATTGGTTTGGCCACCAGTCCTGATTTGACGTGCCCCTGCTGGCCGTGTTTGGATGACCGTGACCGGTAATCGGACACTTGCTCTCTTCACTCATGGTACCTTCTCCTTTCGCGGGGTGAACTCTCAGCATCCATCTGCTAATCTCGGGTTTCCTCCGCACAGATGGCGCAAATGCCGCCAAACTCAAGTCGAAATTGATCGACCCTTGCAAACTCACTCGCCTGCCGAATTGCCTCGAACATCTCGTTTGGCAGAGTTACAGGGGGGACATCCTGAATACGACCACAACTGCTGCAGCGGATATGAAAATGTTCCTCGGTGTTGGGGTCGTAGAGGGAAGGGCCGTCGGCTTGTTGATATTCCTTGATCAACCCCTCGGCGCTCAAGGATGCGAGCGCCCTATAGACGGTACCCAGGCTGATATCAGGAATCTCGCGGCTTACCACTCCGTACACCCACTTGGCATCGGGGTGATGATTCGCGCCTTTGACGGCGGCAAGCACAGCAGCCTTTTGTTTCGTATTCCTGGGCCTAGCCATCCCTCACATCCTCTCTCAAGCGCCCATGGCTTGTCCATCCCTCATTTCCTTACTAGTCATCGTTACTATTAACATTGTCTCTAATTCCTGTTCTTTGTCAAGCCGTTATTGCGACTTCTTCTCAACACCTCGACGCGATTTTGAACTATGGAATTTGACCATTTACAAGTGTGCCGCAGCAGGATTGACGTCTTGAAATGCCAAGGGGCCGACTGGGGAGAAAGGAGAGATTCGTCGCCTCATGATTGGTGAGACTACTGGCAACTCGTCCTCGTCATTCTCCTCATCGGCGTGGACGGATTCTTCGCGTTGTCCGAGATCGCTCTCGTAACCCTCCGCCCTACGCAGGTTGCTACAATGATTGAGTCCGGAGTCCACAACCTTCGCAGGGTGAAGAGAGTGACCCATTTGACAGTTCTTTTTCGTTGGTCTTTGGTGAGTTGGTACTTACGGGCAACTCGCCGTGAACGAGAAAACCTGCTCATCTCCCTGTACGGTCGAGCGAATCTTGCCTCCACCACGCACAGTACCACTAGCACCAAAGGTGACGAGCGGTCCATCAACTTGTTCCCCTGTAGCACTGATCCACGTGCCAACCATCATGTGCGATGCCGTCAGCACGTCGGCGCCGCCGGCCATATCCACAACCACTGTGTCGACACGACCGACACCCATCTCACCGCCCGATTGACTAACGGATATTTGCAGGGTGTCCCCTGTCCTCTCGTCCACGCCGCTCCCGAACATCTCCAAGGGATCCATTCCAGACTGCTCCAGAGCGCACCGGTCCACCGCGAACCGAATTGAACGGTCGCCGATACTCAATGTCCCTTCGCCATCCAGCGGTGTGTCCGTCGAGGTGTCCGTCCGGGCGTCCGTCGGTGTGTTCGCCGGGGTGTCCATCGGGGCGTCTGGCGACTCGGCTCGGGTTGCTTCGCTCTCGGGCTGTGCGGATGATTGGGGCGACGGCTTTTGCATCGACTGGAGAGTCGATCGCAACGCGGCCTCAAACGCGGATTCAGGCTCAGATTCTTCGACGCCCGCGGTTCTATCCCCGTCGTCGGTCAACTCGGAGACCGACCTCTGGGCCGGTACGCCGGCCAGCATCTCATCAAAAAAATGAGGCAGCTCTCTGAGTGGCGACGCTTCCGCCGTGACAAACGACCACGAGACGTCGTTCGCAAGTCGCTGACCGTAACGATCCACGACACCGGCCCTTAGGATGGCAGTGTACGTCCGTTCAGCCTCCAGCGGCGATTGAGGGGTGAGGAGCGCCGCCTGTGTCGCCTCGTCGTATAAGATCGATACAGGCACTTCTTCGCCAGCCAAATCGTACAGTTGAAACCGCCCACGTAACGACGTCGGCTCGACGTCGGTGTCAAAGAGCGCCTCCACGTCTAGCATGCGGGGTACCTCTTCACCTTCAGTAGGCCATGTCACAACCGGTATGGGTTCTCGGGAAAACCTGAATCCCAGTTCATCGACCGCCTCCTCGAACCCGTCGTTTGCAATCACTCGCAGGGTCGGGTTCGCCCCCGGTCTGAGGCGCTCCGGGTGTACCTGGAAAGTGGTTGTCTTTACATCCGCAGCGAGCAATCGCCAGGGGAATCTCCCGTTCGGACTGTACATCAACGTATAGCTCAGGCTGTCAGAATTCCCCTGCCATTCAACCAGGAAGGGCCCTTCCGGATGAGCACCGGGCTCAGGCGTCACGAACAAAACGTCCGGTTCCATTGCCTCGGCGGTACGTACTGCCAGCACATTGTTACCTCTTCGCAATTCGATCCGGCGACCCATGGGATCGTCGGGCAAATAGACCTGGAAGTACTCCCACCCGTCTGGGTCTCCATCCCCCGGCACGGGAGGCAGGGGCGGGGGGCCAAACGGCTCCGCAGCCAACGTACGCCCATCGTCGTCGATCAAAACAGCGGTGTAAGGACCTTCAGGCAAATCACGGGCGCGCGGGATCCCTCGGCGCACCGCTTCGATTTCGGCTTCGAACTCGGCTTCGAAATCGGCTTCGATTTCGGCCTCGTCTCCGCCCTCATCATGCGTGCGAACGAATCCAGCGACCATCATGAACTCAGCTTGTTGGGAAGCCCAGGAGGCCGCCTCAGCTTCAGCGGACTCGTCTGAAAGCACGTCCGTCGGAAGGGCCGCCACACTTAGAGGTCCCAGTGCAGCCACTTGAGCCGCCTGTGTCGGCCTCCACTCGGACCGTTGGGCGATCGATTGAGCTCTAAACGTACTTAAAAGACTTCTGTAGTGGCTGTCAGTCGTGAACGCTGTCTCTTGACTTCTCGATTCGGGGAACATGAACGAGACAAGGGTCATCGAATGTTCCGCGTTGCCTTCTTCTGTCGACTTGTTCCAGCCGTGCGTTCCGCTCGGCGCAATCCGAAACCCTTCTATGCCAGGGTAACGGTCCGCTTCATAAGCTGCCACCGCCGCAAGGCGCTCCTCTTCACTCGACGAAGGCGGCTCGTGATGCAAACCGAACGCGTGGCCGAACTCGTGCGTCAAGGCGCTCGAGTTCGGACCGCCGTCCCACACCGGGAGCATAACGGTACGGAAGAAGAAGTCCGGCACTTCATCAATTGTGTCCCAGTTGACGTCGATGTCGGTGAACGACTGGCCGGATCCGTAAAACTCCAGGGGAAAGAGCCCGACGATCACGTCGGCGTTGGTGCGCGGACCGTACTGATCATGAATTCGCTGCATGATGCGCCTGAGGTAACGCTTGGTCCGTCCAATTCCGGTCGCGTCGAGAAGGAGCTCCGCGGCGCCTTCGGCAGAAAAGAGATTATCGGGAACTCTGTCCCCGAAATTGATGTTTGCCGCGCCCACGTACCGTCCGTGCGTGGAGACCACGGGAAAAGTCTGGGTCGTATAGATCGCCGTGCTTCGAGCCATGCTGCGAGCGTTCGCCAAAGCCTCCGATGGTATCCCTTCACTCCAGGGACCAATCGGCAGTAGGAAGTAATCAAACACCAACCGCGGCGGATCGTACGGCCAGCGTTCAACCTGTCTCTCTCCATAGTACCTATAGGGAATGGTAGGCTCAGGATACACCTCATGCGGTTCGATTTCCGCTTCGATGAGCGTCGATCCACCTCGTTGATTTGGCTTCCAGCCAAACAGGTTGACCGTGTGGCGTGCGTGACGTTCGTCCAACTCATTATACTGGTCGGGGCGATGAATTCGGACTGGTTGCTCATACTCTGTATAGAGCTCCCCATCGGCGGAATCGTAGATCCGCACGGCCGCCTCGAAGGACGTGGGCTGCCAATCCGCGTCGATGTGCTCGTACTCTTCCCAATTTACGTAGACGCGCGTCAGCGTTGGTTTGTCGGCGACGAGCGGCGCATCGCGGGAAGTCTGGTAGACGTGTAAGTCGATGTTCTCCTCATTGAGCTCAAACATTGTGGAAAAGCGCCACCGGTAATCCTCGTGCAAGTGAGCATCGAATTGGCTCTTCAATCCGCCTGGCCCACCGAGGACACGCGCCTCATAGATGACACCAGGTTCCAACGGCGCCTCGGGAACAAAGCTTAGAGTATGATCGTCCTCTCGCACCATTTCGCCCGGAACACTGATTTTCTCACCATCGGAGCCCATGGTAAACACCTCAAAGTGATCACCAACGCTGGCAAACCGAACAGGATCGGAAAACTCAACTTTGATCCCAGGATCTTTGAAGTCAACATTCTCTCGGCGTCTCTCCGGCCAGTGCTCTACGATCTCAAGCAGGCCGCATGAGAATTCACCGGACTGATCCCCGGCAACCTCGCAAATCTGCGCATCAAACGGGGCAACCGATACTGGCGGGTCTTGCCAAGACGGTGTAAGCGTCTCCATCAATGCGGTGATGGTTGCACGAAATCCGCAGTCCACGTCACTCACGACCATCTGGCCTTGTGTGGACCGAAATGTGTGCTCTTCAATTAGCGAGGAAGGCGCGGTGGTCAACCTAAATACTGCTTCGTCTGCGGAATCGGCGCCGTCGCCGTCGAGGTGAAGTTGGAACGTTCTTTCGCCAGCCGGCCCGACGAAGGCGCCCGTGAGACGAGTTGGACCGAGATTTGGATCGACAAGAACGATATTCACCTGCGTGCTGTCGCCGAGAGGCGAGAGCTCTTCCATGTCGAGATCAATAGGAAGGCCTGCAAACATGTCCTCCTCCGGAGGCCAGCGCAGCAGGTATATGTAGGCCGGTCCGCCGAAAGTCATGCCTGCCATGCTCCCCCGCCACACAGCTGGTCGCTCTTCAATCAACTCTTCGAGGTTGAGAAACGAAGCGACGGGACCAAGAGGGCCAAAGATCTGATCCACCATTCCTCCAACCACGTCCCACTCGGGTCGTTGTGCGTGTGCGTCAAATGGTGTGACGACCACCAGCAAACCCAACAGTGCCCACGTGATTGCAGAGAGCATTTTGGCGTTTACCCATCCTTCATTCAAACCGCTCACCTCTCGTAAGCCGCGCCGCCTCGCAATAGCATTGGTGTGCTATCCGCTCATCGATTCTCTATTCGGGTCCTACACGATCTCCTACCTGGGCCGGCTGAGTCATCTGCTCAAACACCGCGACAGCCGCACCGTCGTCAACGCTAATCACCTGCACCACACCAACGGGAATGCGCACCGGATCAGTCAGACCCTCTACTTCCATCAATCGATAGACGCGAAAGCGTTGCTGCATCCGCACGCCATCATCGGCCCCAATGTTGAGGACGACGCCTTGCTCGATCACAGCAACGACCGCACCCTCCAACTCGCCGCGCTCCTTCGCAGCCAGGAGATCCTCTGCGCTTTCATCGATGGCTCGAGCGGCATTGCCGACAAAGTCATCGACTGCTTTGACCGTCGCCTCGCCGAGAGCGGTCTCTTGAAATTGGGACGCATTAAAGCTGATACCGTTGAGGTCGTCGATGTCGATGCCTAATCCTGAAGCACTCCCTTCCGAAGCGATCGACCCGCGCACCACGCCTTGCGACGTGTCTACAATCCGGCCGCTCAACTCGACGGAAGCGGAGGTACTGCTCAGCGAGAACCCGAAGGCGCTGATTCCCCCACCCGAAGAGAATTCAAATCGCGTAACTGAACCGAAAATCAAGGCATCTGCGCCTAATAACCGACCAATCTCTGCGGCTCTGGAGGGATCGACCCGTCCAGATGCGCCGAAGTCCTGCTCCCCAATGATCTCGTCAATCAAGTCGCGCTCAACGACAAGGAAGTCACCTTTGTTGACAAGGTTGTCGGTAACCAAACTTGTGATTTGCCGCCCAACGTCGATACCGCTCCATTGCCCTCCGCCCCCGAAGTCAAAGGGCATCACCGCAATGGTAATGGATTCGGACGCCGCCGCGCCGTGAGGCCCTGCGACGACGAACGCCAGGACGATTAATGCGCAGATGATAAGTTGGCCGTTCGTTGACGTACGGCCCCTCATTAAATGTTCGGGGCCTCCTCGTTTCAAAATCAAGAGATTCAGCTCCTTGGGTTAATCGGTTTCATTCCACAACACAAGTTCAAGAGCGAGAGATCGCACCTCGCTCATATCGACCGCTGTCTCCCACTCCCCACGCCAGTAGTGTCGGAGGCGAAGGTGGCGCTCGCCGGGCTCAACAACGAGCTCGATGGGTGTCACACCCATTCGCTCGCCGTCGAGATAAACAGTGAGCCCCGGGGGATCCGTCGTTATCGAAAGCCAAGCGCCCTGAATACCGACCCTGACAACTCGCGTCACCTTACTAACGCGGCCGGTGGCGTCGTGAACGATCAGCGTCACGGGGTACTCGCCGGCTTCTTCGTACGAACGTCGAATCACCTTGCCCGCCCGATCATGAGAACCATCACCGGTCGTATCCCATTGGTAGCTGATGATCCCGCCCTCTCCCTCCGACGCCGACGCATCAAACGTGATCAGCTGACCGGGCTCGGGCTCGAAAGGTGAAAACGAAAACCTCGCCGTGGGCGCATCCGCTGTGATCGAGGATCGGGCACCGTCCTCGCTGGCTCCAAGTGTAGGGCTGCCGGCGATGAGACATGCGCTGGCCAGCAACCCGAGTAAGACCGTTGTACGAAAAGATTTCAAATGGACCCTCCTTGATCGCTCGCGACGCTATCCCCAAGCCCGATTACATTCCAAAGAGTTCAAACGGGGATTCGGCCCGCTGGTATCCTGAAGGAACGTCGAATGCGCTGTCAGGAATTGAGTCATCATTTACCTCGACGACCTCGGTGCTCATATCCATCGTCATGCCAAACATCTGCATCGTCCGCTCACTGCGGACAGGGTAGCCACGACCAAAAAGCGCTTGATAATCAGGAGACGCCAAAACCGCAGTGACGTCGGCCATACCGCTGGGACCCATTGTCGACAACTCCTGGCCCAAACTCAGCGCCATCTCGATACATTCTCCTACCTCCGTCAACACGTCACGCAGCAAATCGCCGGAGATCCAGATTTCCTCGTACGTCTCCCAGTCGTTGCCGTCACCCGTCTCAACAAGATAGTGCTCGGATTCGTACCCTGCGATGGTCTCGTCGCCCACTTTCGTTACCCTAACGTTGAGCTCGTCAGGGTCGTCGGACTCCCCGCCAAAGAGGCCCCCCAACGCCTTGCCCATGTCGGGCATGCCTCCACCGGCACCTTGGGCTTGACCGAACATTCCCCCCAGGGCACTCTGAAACTCGTCAATAGTACCCTTCCAGTAACGCTTGACGGAAGCTGGGGCGACGAAGGTCATCTCCCCCGTGCCGCACTCGATCATCATCTGGCTACCGTCTGCCGACGGAATGGAAATCTGATTCTCTTTGAGTAACATCTCGCTTCTTTCTCCTTGCGCCTCACTAACCAGTCGCATGTCCGCCGAACCAATAGGTGAAATGCCGAACCACATTATGCATACGACGGCTACTACGCGTAGACTTCTGCCGGTTAGGCAGCGGTGAGAGATCGCTTTCATCTTACTTGCACCCCAATTTCGTGGTATTCGTTCACTCGAACGACTTCTTCCAAATTAGACTTCTAGGCAATCCGCTATCTCCTGTTATGAATGCAATTGAAGAGCAATCGATGACAGCGCATCGTCATCCTGTCGCCGAGATCCGCCATATAATATCGTGCTATCCCAATTGCGACGGAAATCGCCCAAATCACAGATCTCCCCGCCTGATCAACGATTCTGCCGACCCGCCCCCACCGGAGGCACCGCCACAGTCGATCCCGCCAGTCAAAGAAAGAGTTCCGTTTGAAAAGGGGAAGCCACCACCGACGCCCCCTCGACATTCAGGCTCAGGCACAGGTGGGCGCGTCTTTGGCGCCACCACGGTCAGGACACCGGGCTCGTATCGAATGACGTAGTTTTTTGCCGTCAACGTCGCCCCAGTAAAGGCGATCAGGTACCTCCCAGGTGGAGAGGTCTCTCTCGCGGTGGTCGCCAGCATCGCGTCGCCCGTCACAACCTCCGGACCGTCGCCCCCTACAAATCCGTGATAACCAAACGTAAAATCGGGATTGGGAGCATCCGTCGACCGGAATGCATCGTGGGCTTGCACAATGAGAGAAGTCGGTTTGATGGCAGCTTTAAAACCGGCAGGCTGGATCAAGGTGTAGTTAGAGCTGTCGCTTCCCGACAATCCCAGGCCTGTCACGGTGACCGGTACCGACTCAGCCGCATCGGTCTCGGTAAACCTCGCCATGGCCGCGCTGACGTCCAAAGTGACATCGTCATGCACCCGCGCACCAGATAGTTTCACCCCATTCGTGAGCAGCGTGGCAGTCGTCGTTCCGTCGTACGCTTTCTCGCTCACTCGCAAACCCGTAATTCTCAGCGCCCTCGGGTTGACTGTCAGCCGACCCTTGTCGACTAACTGGAACCCGTATCCCGCCGACGATGTAAGATTACCTTGCGAAACTGAGATCACATACGGGCTCTCGACAACGGGCGCATTCGACGCTGCACCGTCCGAATGCAACCGAGGAGCCCCACTGTACGCTTCGTCTCGTCCATGGGAGAGAAAGGCGCCGGCAACACCGGTCTCCGGCACGTCGACAACGTACGCGCTCGCTAAGGCCCCGTCTTCCAGCATGTCGCCGTAGGTCTTTTCGAGATTTATCGACGAGACGGTGATGGTCGGCTTCACGGCAAAAAGATAACGATTCCCTGCCGCAGCCACGCTAGGCGCACTGGGGCCAAATGGGTTGAACGGCCGGCCCCAAATTGCCGTATTTCCACTATCCAACCCGCCAAACTCACTCAAAGCGGGATCGGCCGCAAAGACAAGCCATCGACCTCCACCCGTCGGATCGAGTACGTCTGCACCACCGTGATTAACGAATTCACCGCCTGCAGAGAGCACAATCGCGACATCCGAGGCAGAGCCACCGACGCTCGCCTCCGCGGAGAGCGTCAAGTCGTCAAATGCATGGAGCGTTACGGGACCGTCGGTCGCGGTCATCGCATCTGCCACCGTGAGACGCTTGGATGCCGTCACTTTTAAACCCTTTGCCGTCAAGGGTTGATCAAGAACGATGTCGTCAGCCGTCGCCACCACTTCCAGATTCGCGTCCGGTGTTACCCGAAACTCGCTTCCGACCGTGAAGAAGCGAATCATGCCATCGTCGGGCAAGGTACTACCCTTCGCCCGCTGAATGACATCTGTAACGGTCTCGCTGAACGCCTCTTTCCTCGTCCCGACGCGCACCCAACCGGCAGAAATGTCCAAAGCGGTGTGGCCGAGCGTGTTTCCCCACTCCCCGACTTCATCGCGAATCGAGCCCGACTCAGCCCAAGAGCGCGTCCCGTTTAACCAAACCAAGACGGCGCTTTCTGCGTCGATCACGGGATCGATCGCTTTGTAGTAAACCCCGTTTGCCCCGGTATAGGCGGCGCCGAAGTGCTCGCCGTCCACCGCCACGTCGACGCCGAGATTCCTTTGGCCGGTGCTCACTCCGGCAACGCGGCCCGAGACGACCGAGGGGCCTTCGGGGAAACGCCACCTAAAATACGGATAACTGTGTGCGTCGTCAACGCCCCAGACCTGGAAATCCCACAGCCCAAATATGGGGTTTTGTGCATCTTGCAGATCCCACGTAGGTTTACCACCCACATTGTGTGCGTAGCCCGAATCACTCCCAAACGCACCATCGACGTCAGAGGTCTCAACGTCCCAATAGGCGGATTCCACGGTGGATCCTTCGCCCGCCAAGCCTACCAGACCACCGACCACACCAAAGCGTGAAAGCGTTCCGGCGCTATATGCATGCTCGATGATCCCTTCATTCTCGCCGACGAGCCCTCCGACCCAGCCACCGCCACCCACCGGTCCTGTGCTGTACGCCAACACGATTTCACCGTTGTTCGATCCTGCGAGACCGCCGGCAGAGAGCGTGCCGTACACCGCTCCCGTAGCGAAGACCTGGTTGAGCCTCCCATCGTTTGAGCCGATGAGTCCGCCTACATACTCGTTGCCTGCTACCAGCGCGTCGCTGTACGACTGAGCGATTTCGAAAAATGGAGCGTGGTAGCCGACGAGTCCGCCTACCGTCCCATCGCCACGCACTTGGCCCGTACTGTACACACTGCTCACGTCGACTCGGCTCCATCCTGCCAAAGCGCCCACGTACTCGCGCCCCACGATGTCTACGTCGGTCAGGCCGACATTACGCACGCTCCCGAGAGAGGAGTCGATCGCACCGAATAGACCCACACCATCTAATGCCGACCGGTCAATCGTGAGTCCGTCGATGGTACGACCCCCGCCGTCGAACGCCCCGCGAAACGCCTGGGACGTCGATCCCACCGGCACAAAACCGGAGGCGTCCCACATCCCTCCCGGAAGGATCAGAGCAGCGCCGAGGTCGATATCGTTTACCATCGTGTACTCTCCGTCAAGGTTGACCGCCATCAGCTGCAATTGGTGGGCGTTGCGGATCTCCGTCTGGTGTTCCATCCGTAAAAAGGGACGCGTCTCGCCTTCGATCATGAACCAATCGTCCGCGAAATCCCAGCGTGTCCCGGAATTGGTATACGTCGACCGAATCATCAGTTGCTGTGTGGTCATTCCGAGCGCGCTTCCGTCCGAACCCGAGCCCACACCCAAAACCTGGTTAGCCGTACCCACGTCCCAATAGGAATCGCGGAGCTCCCCTTGTTGAGCACCAACCAGGCCACCGGTAAGAGTCTCCCCGTCTACTGCCCCGGAACTGTACACCACAGAGATAACGCCGTCGTTCGTCCCCGCTGCGCCACCGACATGCGCGGTGCCGCGCACCGATCCAATGTTGTAGGCCGTGCTTACGACGCCATCCACCGAATTGCGCCCGACCAGCCCGCCGACGTACTCAGCCGAGCTCTCGATCACGCCGTCGATCGGATCATCAAGGCGACTACCCGAACCCTCAAGGCCTCCTACGAATGAGACATCGAATGAGACGTCGACGCTCCCACTGACGCTCTCACCTGGTCTGGGGATGGAAGGCAGGGTCAACGATCCGCCCACTCCACCGGAGTTGTACACCTGCGCAATATCCCCGGCGTTGGACCCGGCGATGCCCCCCAAATACATCCCACCGGTCACGTCACCGGAATTGTACGCTCTACGAATGACGCCATCATTCTTTCCGGCCAGGCCACCCACGTAGGCGCCGCCTCCGACACTCACCGACCCAGAGCTCGATGACCCGTCCGTGTCCGGCGGCTCACTGATCGGAGGGCCGCCAAGGCTCATCGCACCGACGTCGCTCCAATTGAACGCGTCCATGATCGTGCCGGCGTTCCCCCCGGCAATGCCGCCCACCACATCCGTTCCGCGCACCCGACCCGTAACATACACGTCGTTAAGGCTACCGCGCGACTCGCCCGCAAGTCCGCCCGTTCCACTTTCGCCACCCGTGACGTCGAGGTCCGTCAAGCCGAGCCGCTGCACATGGCCACCGGAGTCCACGACGCCGAAAAGACCCACGCGTTCGAGGTCCGGCCGGTCAATGTAAAGCCCGTGGACCGCGTGATCTAAGCCGTTAAGAACACCCGAAAAGGGAGTGGTGTTGGTTCCGATAGGCTCAAAGCCCGCCCCTGAGTCCCAATCTCTTGTAGCCTGGGCGTCAATGTCGGCAGCAAGAGCGTAAATTCCCGCCGAGTTCTTCCTCATGGCTTGGAGGTCTTCGACGTCGTACACCAGCATGTAAGCGGTGAGATCGCCGTCGGATACAAACGGAACAAACGGATTTCCGCTCACGTCGGACTTGGATACAGGATCATCGTAGGCTACCGGCTGATAGTAAATCGAAACGATTCCGTCGACCATTGAGATAAAGGCATCGTCGCCGAACGTCACCGAACCGCTCCCGTCGGCGTCGCTGTCCGCCCTCAGGGAAACACTGCCTCCGCTGGCGCTCGTCACGTCCGCATTAATGGCGATATTTCGATGTGCCAGTAGCGTCAATGTGCTGTCGCTGCTCCAAGAAACGTCTTCGTTGACAGAGATATCCCCGAGGCCCCCGGCAGCGGCCGCCGTCTCCAACGTGACATCGGTACGTTCCAGGCTCTCCCCCAGCGCCTCGCCCGTGATGTTGCCGCCGGTCCCCACGATGAAATCCGTCGGGTCGATGAGCCACGTACCGGTCTTTCCACGAGCCGCGGCAGTGGTCACGGTCGGACTACCCTCTACCATTACAATGGCGCCCGACGTCTCGATGAAGCCGCCGTCACCTCCTGCAGGTGCCGAGGCGTCAAGACTCCCCGCCACTCGCACGGTGCCGCCCTCTACACCGCCTAAAAGGTATATAGCGCCACCCTCGTTGGCGACGGTTTGCGCCCGAATCATTCCTTCGTGATTCACGACCGTGTCGACGAGAGCATCGCCGGCGTCGGCGCTGAGGAGCACCATTCCCCCGTCCGCCGTGATGACGCCCCCGTGATTTACCTGGGCGCCTATCGCTGCCTCATCCACTTCCGCCTTGAGTAGACCTTCAGCGCCAAGCAGCAATTGGACCGCTCCGCCGGCTGCCAGCGCCACATCTCCGCCCGGAGCGGTGATCTCGCCATCGTCCGACACGTCGACGCGTCGGCTCACCAAGGCCACGTACCCGCCTGGCGCCGATTTGATCTCTCCTTCGTTGACGACGACGGCCCCGTTCACGTCAGCCAAACGGAAATCCCCCGCCAAAAACGCCTCGTTGCTTAGCGCAAACGTCGAGGCGAGCAGCCCGCCGACGTTGACCTTTGCTCCTCGGCCAAATAGGATGCCGTTTGGATTGAGGAGAAAGACCTGGCCATTGGCCGTCAGGCTCCCGTGGATGTCACTGGGTTCGCGCCCTACGACGCGATTGAGCGCAATCGCCCTGGAGCTTGGTTGGTGAAAGACGACGGATTCACTGGAATCGACACCAAACGAATGCCAGTCAATAATTAGTCTGTGACTCCCCTGCGAGACGGTCATTGCGGTCTCATCGACTGAAATCGCGCCGTCGCCGTGGGCTACCATCCCGCCTTGCGGCAAGGCCAATACAGCCCCTGTTGCCACATGAATCATGAGCAGGCACACAAGACACCATGCACCCGCTCGCCATGACCGCCTCAGGCTGAGCCCCAACCTCCGCAACACTGTCCCTATCCCCGGAATGCACCAATCCCGCCGGTCATCCATCTCGGTCTTCTCCTCTCTCGCACGGTTTCACAAGACATGGATCGATTCGATCGACAGGACAGATGAGTTACCGCCAGGCATCAATACTGCCAAACGCTTTGCCACCACAACCGGCCATTCCGGTCCAGGTCGGGATCGATTGCCCCTACGGGTACCGCGTAGGCTAGCTGAGTCGACACGCTTCCCCAGCGCCACGCAAGTCCAGCGCCGACGCCGTAGAGGCTACGAGCATTGACGGCACCAGCTCCGGGCCACACCGTCTTATTAACCCGTATGCGGCCACCCTCCAGAAAGGCCGAACCGGTCATGGTGCCGGGTAACCAGGGGAGAGTTAAGGCGCGCCGAAGCTCCACGCGCCCCATCCACCCCTCGTCGCCCGACGCTTCGCTCGAGCCGTAGGCGCGAATGGCGTCGGGTCCGCCGAGGGCCAATTTGGCGGTGGAATCGAGGTTTTTCGACGCCAATTGGCCACCGATCGCGGCACTCAGACTATACGCTGACCCCAGCGGCTGGGTCAGCGAGAGATTACCGACCACGCGATGGTACGCTCCCTCGGTTCGAGCCGTCGCCTGATCCTGCGCCTTGGCCGCCGCGTTCTCAAACTCGAGCACCCCCGAATCCAGCGTTAACCCGCCAACAGCATTCAGGCCGGCAGGTAATCGGCGCTCTCCCTGAAAGGCCACCTGAGTCACGCCCGCGCGGCGATGTGTCACATCCAGTCCGTCCACCGCATCCGCCAACGTCGAAGCCGAGTAGCTCGCGAGACCCTCAAGCACCGCTCCTTCAGATCGAACGAGCGGGTATCGCAAGGTAAGATTAAGACTGCGTGATTCGCCGGTCGCCCCTAGGCCGGAAAAGACATCCCCCAACGCATATTCACTTGCAGCGTAAGCGACCAACAAGCGCAGCTCACGATAGTTTACGGGTGCCTCGTAGGCAATCCGCCCGTATCCCAGACCGGCGCCCGAACTAAGCGCACTCACAACGAGTTGATCCGCGTAGCCTCGCGGGTTGTTCCATTGAATGTTTACGGCACCGCGCAAGCGGCCGGAGGCGCGGCCGCCGTGGTTGTCGACGACGACGCTTCCATTGAGAGGATGCGCGTCCCGCAGCGAGACGTCAAGATCCGTCGTACCCGGAGCCTCTCCCGCCCTCAATGTCGCCTCGGCGTCGACCCCGGGCAACGCCGCCAAGAGCAGCGTGGCTCGTTCGAGTGGGCCCCGCATGACCACGCTTCCTGGCTGCAACTGTCGCAAGTGCGCCTCAACCACGTCGGTTCGCAACGATGGCTCGCCACTGACGGAGATTGCTCCGTAACGTCCTTCTACCATCGCGATGTGAACGATTCCGCGGGTGATCGTTTGCGGGGGCACGTAGGCTTGTGCCAACAAATAGCCTTGGGCCCGGTAGTACTCTGTGATCTGGGCCGCAAGTACCTCAAGGTCGGAGATGCTCGTCGTTTTGCCGCGCGCCGACTTTACCAATCCTTGAAGCGTCTCTGACGCTATCGATGCGTTGCCACTAAAGCGAAAGCCGTTTACGACAAATGAAGATTGCCGGTCCGTCGCCATCGCAATGTCCGCGAGGGGACCGGCCGCTATACCCAGCGTAGCGACCGCCAGTCCGATTATTGCCACAAAGGTTAACCACACCGGCCGACTAGTAAGCGTCGGAGCACCCATGCGTATCACACCCCTCGACCCCATTGCCTGCTCACCTTCTCGTCTCCCCGTACGAGCGAAGGCAGCGCTCTCAATTGGCAATGGTTATCCCTATGGCACGCAGGTCACCATTTCCTTTACGGAACGTTCTATAACGCCACAAATTTCATAGCCGACCCAATCAATCGTTGCTCGGCGGGACTTTACCTCCAGAGAGCCCGAGCGTTCGACTTGATGTACGCTAAAATGTACGCTAAGCTGATTGGTCATCCGCGACCCGCCGCGCCTCGCGGGGAGCGCCAATGGTCGTCAAATCTCGGCCCGTGATCGGCAGCAGCAGAAAATCAGCAATGACGCGCAATGCCCGCAGTCGAGAGGGCATGAAATAGAGGAAAAAGCCTACTCGCATCAACCATCCGATCCAGCCCGTGAATTGTAAGCCTTTCAACTCGATGATCCCCTTGCCGACACCCAAACTTGCCGCCTGGCCGAGGCCGGGATACCATCCTCCTAACTCAAAGGGGACTTTGGTCCAATAAGTGAGATTGACCCGTTAACGTTCTGCCGTCCATTCTTTCCTGCGTCTGTGGCAATTGGTCTTAGAAAAGGATCACATCTTGATATCACTAACTCACCGTATGACGAAGTACCCACGCTCAAGTGGACACACTCTTTACCGCCATCGTTTTGATGCCGCTCAGAGTTGCAAGGGAGACTGAACCGGGGGGGAAAAGCATGGGAGCGGAACGTGTTGCTTTGGTGACCGGGTCTAGCCGGGGCATTGGGCGGGGGATTGCGCTCGCGCTGGCTGACGCCGGGATGAGGATCATCATTAACTACAATCGCAACGAAGAAGCAGCCCGTCAGGTCCTTCAGGAAGTGCGACAGCGGGGAAGTGATGGGGTAGTTATTAAGGCTGATCTAGGGGCCGGTGCGGATCGCGAACACCTAGTAACAGAATCTCTGAATAGCTTTGGGCGCCTCGACGTGCTTGTAAACAACGCCAGCATAGCCCCCAAGGTGCGGCAAGACATCTTGGAGGCGAGTGAGGAGAGCTTTGACGAGCTGATTGCCACGAACCTCAAGGGGCCGTACTTCCTGACACAACGGGTGGCGCAGGAGATGATTCGGCGGTCCGCGGGCGAGCATCCCAAAATTATCAACATTGGATCGATGTCCGCTTACACGGTCTCCGTCAATCTAGGGGATTATTGCGTTTCAAAAGCGGGCCTTACAATGATGACCAAACTCTTTGCGGTTCGCTTGGCGGAGTACGGCATCGGGGTCTTCGAGGTGAGACCGGGAATTATTGCGACCGACATGACGGCCAACGTAAGGGAGAGTTTTGACCCTCTTTTTGCCCAAGGGCTCACCCCCATCGCCCGCTGGGGAAGGCCCGAGGATGTTGGCAAGGCAGTAGCCATACTGGCTTGCGGCGAATTGCCTTATTCCACTGGAGAGATCATCAATGTCGACGGTGGGTTGCACATACAGCGACTATAAGTCGTCCGGGCGAGCCACGGCAACGCCCTGTTCGTTCACTTTTAAGGCACCTATGAATGAGCCTAAAGTCAAAGGAATTAACCAAGTATTGACACAACCTCTAATCCATGTTAATGATAAGGACAACGTTATCCTTATCAGACACAACGAGGGCGAGGTTCTGTCTCATGCCAAGAGAAGAGTGTCCGGATTCAGCCTTTGAAACGCGCGGGGTCGTCTTAGGCCCTCTGCGCTTTTTAAAAGACTGGCCCGAACGCGCCGCCACACTGGGACTCACGACGATTGCACTTCACGGACATCCCCATCAAGACTCCACCGACATCACAACGTTCGTGGCATCAGAGCAGGGAAAGGCGTTCCTGGAGTCGTGCCGGACCCTCCGCATCAACGTGGAGTACGAGCTTCACGCGATGAACTACCTTCTGCCTCGCCATCTCTTTGAAAGCACCCCGGAACTCTTTCGAGAGGACGAGCACGGCAACCGGACGCCGGAGGGCAACTTCTGCCTTCAGTCGGACGATGCATGGGAGATCATCCTGGCCAGAGCGGTTGACCTCGCTAAACAACTCTCACCGACGACCCACCGTTACTTTTTGTGGCCCGACGACGGCCCTCCGTGGTGCCGCTGCCCCAAATGCCGCTCCTACTCCGACACCGACCAATCACTCATCTTGACCAATGCGTTGGCGAAGCGCTTGCAAGAAGCGGTCGATCCTCATGCCCAGATTGCCCACTTGGCTTACCATAACACGCTCGAGGCGCCCCAGGATGTTACACCGGGCCCCGGAGTTTTCCTTGAGTTTGCACCCATCCGCCGCGTCCATGAGATTCCCATGGACGCGGACCACGAGACACAGCGCGTCTACGTGAACGCTTTGGAGGCCAACCTCAAACTCTTCCCAGCCGAGCAGGCCCAGGTGCTCGAGTACTGGCTCGACGTCTCGTGGTTCTCCAACTATACGCAGCCCCCAACGAAGCTCCCCTTTTCACGGGAGGTGTTGGCAGCCGACCTCGACTTTTATGCCTCACTAGGTATTGGTCACGTCACTACGTTTGCGGTCGACATGGACCAAGCTTACCTCGATCTCCACGGCGAACCCCCATTGGCTGAGTACGCCGAGGAGCTGTGCAAGAGACGCCCGCATGTCCCACGATCATAAAAAGGAGTGAGTTCATGAATCTCCACAGCACATCGATGAAATGGGTACTCGCCCTCACATTGGGTATTTGGATCTTCGCTCTCGCTGGCGTCCACGCCCAAGAGAGTGTCACGATTCGCTGGGCGGAGTATCCGCGAGAAGGTATCGAAGAATTTGCCGAACAAGCCATCGCACGCTTTACCGCCGAAAACCCCGGTATCAACGTTGAGTACCAGCCCGCAACCGACCCCAATGCCATCACCACGGCAATGATCGGAGGCACAGCGCCCGACGTCGTAGCCTGGTGGACCGATCACCTGAGAAGCTGGGGCGAGTCGGGCCTTCTGATCGACCTGAGCCCGTATCTCGACCGCGACTTCACCACTGAAGATCTTGCGGACTTTAACGAAGGACAACTGCAGGAGTTCACCTTGCCTAACGGCTCGCGCTACGCCCTTCCCCTCTTTGGTGGTACGTTGGCGACGTGGTACAACAAGAATCTCTTTGCCGAGGCCGGCCTCGCGAACCCCGCGGCCAATTGGAATTGGGACGAATTCCGAGAGACGGCTCGTAAGCTCACCCGGCGCGGCAATCCGGACGTGACCGATCAGTGGGGTGTGCAAGGTTTTCTAAGCTACGAACGAATCGCACCGTGGGTTTGGCAAAACGGAGGTACGCTGCACGTACCCGGCAACAACTCAATCGCGACGCTCAACCAGCCCGAAGCGGTCGAGGCCCTCGAGTTCTTGCGCTCACTCATTCACGACGACCGTGTGATGCCCATCGGCGGAATGCTCAACAACCAAGTCTTCCTCAACGGACAAGCCGGCATGGAGCTCGATGGCTCCTGGGCCGTCAACTGGTACATGTCTGCCGACGACGTCAACGTCGGGCTGACTCATCTTCCCACAGGCGAGGCCGGGCAAGCCACCGTCATCGCCTACGAGGCATACGGCGTGTATCGGGATTCTCCCCATCGGGATGCAGCGTGGAAGTGGCTCAAGTTTTTGACCGGCCCCTACGCTAACGAACTTCGGGCCAGCACCATGGGACTGCAACCCGCTCGCAAGTCGGCGGCCCTCTCGTGGTTGCAGGACTTGGATCGGACCTATCCCGGCGCCGCCAATGCCGAGCTTGAGGTCTTCCTCGAAGCCTGGTCGTACGCAGCACCAGCGCCGATGTATGCGGACAACACGACGGCGATGGGCGTCATCGGCGATGCGTTGAACCGCATATTGACCCACGGCGAGTCGCCGCGCATCGTGATGGACGAAGTGATCCCACCGCTCAACTCGAACATGGCACGATAACGATCCCAAGATTGGGCACGGCGTCTACTCAGATCGCCGTGCCCCCAGTCACACGTTAGGACATCCATCATGGTTACCCTGAAAGAGATCGCCCAACGCGCCGGCGTGTCGGTCATCACCGTCTCACGCGTCCTCAACGACACACATCGCAATAAGGTCGGAGCCAAGACTCGGGCTCAGGTACAGCGCATCGCCGAAGAGATGGGCTACCATCCCAACATCCCCGCCCGTGCTCTGCGAGGCAACCGCACCTACCAGTTTGGTCTCGTCGTCCCCTTCGTCGACGGATCGTTTATCGCAGACATCGTGCAGGGACTCCAAGACGTGGCCATGGAGATGCAGTACAGCTGCCTTCTCTACTTAACAGCGTTTAAACCAGCGTTGGAGCTGGAGATTTTCCGAACCTTGAGGCAGAGGAACGTCGACGGGGTCCTCTGGCTGCCCGGGCCGACTCGGGAGGCGGAGCTGGACGACCTCTTGGAGGAGCTCAAGGTCCTTCAACTCCTCTACAGCGAAGTACCCGGGATTCATAGCATTTTGGTCGATCAGGAGAGAGGCGGTTACGAGGCGACATGTCACCTAATCGGCTTGGGGCACCGACACATCGGTATCCTCGCCGGAGATGACCGCCATGGCAAGCAGCGCCTCATGGGTTATCGCCGTGCGTTGGAGGACGCCGGGATCGAGCCCCGAGAGGCATGGATCAAAGTGGGTCCCACCAACTGGGAAGGTGGCCGTACGGGAGCGAGCGAACTTCTTGCACTCGATCCACGCCCCTCCGCCTTAGTCTGCTACTCGGACCTCGTGGCATGGGGCGCCTTGCGCTCGGCGCAGGAGCATGGACTCGTCGTCCCCGACGACCTCTCGTTGGTCGGTTACGACGACCTACCATACATACAATACGTCGAGACTCCCATCACAACCGTGGCTCAGCCTAAACGTGAACTCGGCGAACTCGCCATGAACACCCTCATCCGCATGATCGATGGCGACAACGTGCAGGACAGCGTCCTTATGCCCTGGCTCGTCACCCGGTCATCGACGACGGCGCCAAAACGAAACCCGGCAGGAGGAAAGTGTACAGATTAATCTAAGGTCGATGGAAAGGCACGTGTGGGGACGTCAGATCAACGAAGGAGCGAAATATCTCTTGAGTGATCCCGATAAGCCAACCCATCGACCCGGTACTACGTGGAATCCGAAACCGATTTCGCTGAGAACGCTCAACCGTACGGCCATCGTCTTAGTCATCCTGTGCATCGCGGCGATGGTCATCGGGACGTACTATTCATTTGTCGGTCTGCCTCCGATTCCCCGCGTCGTGTCAACGTCCGATGGGGATATCCTCTTTACCCAGGATCGATTGATTGAGGGCAAAGAGGTCTTTCACAAGTACAATCTGATGAGTTATGGAACGCTCCTGGGCAACGGTGCGTACTACGGTCCGGATTACACCGCGGAGTATCTGAGGTTTGTCTCACGCGCACTCCAAGACCGGAGCTCGGCTGACCTCGAGCAGATCCGTACCACCGAGATTGTTGGTGATACGCTCACGGTGCCCAACTGGTGGCTCGATGTCCATCGACAGGTCCAAGCGTACTACGTCGACTTTTACGTGAATGGCAGGCTCGAAGAAGGCGTCGGTCCCGGTACGATCCCCACCGTCCATGAGGCCGAGCGATTGGCCGACTTCATCGCATGGACGGCTTGGATCAGCGTCAAAGAGCGCCCTGGAAGCGACGGTTCGTACACCAACAATTGGCCTTACGAACCTTCCTTAGGCAACGTGCCCACGCCCACGAATCTGTTTTGGACGACTCTGACCGTCGCCATCGTCTTGTTTCTAGCCGCCCTCATCGTGATCGGATACGAGGTCATTCGCGTCGAACCCATTCCCGAGCTCCCCCACGCGGAGCCTGGAGAGAGCGAGATCTCGATTTCCCAAAGGGCCCTCATCCCTCTCTTCGCCATAGCCGCGCTCCTATTCTTCATCCAGACGGCGGCAGGCGGTTATATCGCCAACGCCTTCACAAGCCGCCAGGACTTCTATGGAATCTTTAGCTCCTTGGGCCTAGATCGAGCCAGCGTCTTGCCGTTTTCGGCCGTACGTGCGGTCCACGTGGACCTGGGAATCTTTTGGGTCGTGGGCATGTGGATGGCGTCCGCACTCTTTTTGGCTCCGTTCTTGGGTGGGCGGGAACGGCCCTGGCTCGCTCGGGTTTCGAAACTCATGACTTGGTCCATCGTGATCAGCGTCGTCGGAACGGTCTTTGGCATCTACCTCTCGGTCCGGGATTTTCTCGGAGAAAGCTGGTTTTGGCTGGGAAGCGAGGGCATGGAGTACGTCGACATGGGCCGTATCTGGAAGTACGCCCTTTTGGCCGGCTTCGTACTTTGGATGCTCTTACTCTGGGGATGGTACGGACCTGTGATGCGAAGGAGAGAGGGCCACATCCAACGCATCCTTGTAGGTATTGGGATCGCTATTTCGGTCGCCTTCTTGCCTAGCCTATGGTTCTTGCCGAGCTCCCATTTCGTACTGGCGGAATTTTGGCGATGGTGGACCGTCCACTTGTGGGTCGAGGGGATTTTCGCCTTCTTCCAGGTCGCCGTCACCGCCATCGTCCTGCTTAATTTGCGTCTCGTCACGCGCGAGATCGTGACCAAGTCGGTGTATCTGGAGGGCTTTCTCGTCGTACTCGCAGGCACATTGGCGATCGGACACCACTACTGGTGGGTGGGACAACCTGCGTTTTGGATCTCGATCGGAAGCATCTTTAGCACCTTGGAGGTCGTTCCGCTCTTTTTGCTCCTCTTCCACGCTTTAGGCTCGTACCGCAAAATGGGGTCTCAGTCCGCCACCACCGTGCAACGCGTGGCTATGTATTTCATCATCGCCAGTGCGGTGTGGCAGTTTATCGGCTCTGGCGTGTTGGGACTTATCATCAACTTTCCGATTGTCAACTACTATGAACACGGGACCTACCTTACCGTGGCACACGCCCACGGCTCGATGCTGGGTGGCTTTGGATTCCTAGCCATCGGACTCATGCTCTACGGCTTTCGTTATTTGGTTCCAGACACTAAGTGGCCGGAGAAACCGCTGATGATCTCGTTTTATCTGCTCAACGCAGGGCTCTTCCTCATGCTTTTCGTCAGCGTAGTCCCCGTCGGCATAATCCAGCTAAACGAGGTCTTCACCAGCACATACGACACAGCGCGCTCGCTGCCGTTCTACGAGCAGTCTGTGATTAAGACCTATATGAAGCTGCGCTTACCTGGAGACACGCTGATCATCCTAGGTGCTGCCGTTTTGGCCTGGCAAGTGTTGAGGATCTGGAGGCTAGCACGTCAAACACAGGCAGAGAGCATACACTAGGCGCGAGGACGGCAAGCGTCGCCGTCCTCGCGCTAACTTTTTCGACCGCTCAGGCGGCGTCGTCGGATTCAGGATCGTGGTGCGAGTCCTTTTCCGGCGCGTCGGGACCAACGATCGCTCGGTCCACGACGGCCACCAGTTGGTCCACCGACGGTCCCTTCAACAACTCCATCGAAGAGAGCTCAACGTCAAACCGGTTCGAGATTGCAAGCTGCAGTTCTAGAAAGACGAGCGAATCCATGCCGAGCTCAGACGTACTCGCCTTCACGTCGACTTTGTCGGGCGACAAGCGTAACAAGTCGGCAACCACGTCGATCAACTCGGTTCGTATCGCGGCCAACCGCTCGCCGCCTTCGAGCGCCCCAATGCGTTCAAGGAGAGCAGTCTGCCCATTCAGGTTCTGAGCGCCGCCTTCACTGCTTGAGGGCATGAGGCGTGCAAACCTCGAGGAATCCCGGCTGACGGTGAAAACGCGCCCCCAGCTCCCCCAATCCAGATCAATCAGACCGATCTGAGTCGGTCCCGATTGTGTGATGCGTGCGATTTCACGGAGCGCAGTCTCCGTCGAGATACCCTTCACACCCGAACTCTCAAACATCTTGGCGACCCGCTCATTGCGCGAGACAATGCCTGCCTCGGCCAGGGCTCCCAAGTTGATCGTCGTCGCCGGGTATCCCAACGCCCTACGGTAATGGGCGAACGCGTCGAGGAAAGCATTCGCCGCCACGTAGTTGCACTGTCCGACGTTTCCAATGACAGACGAGACCGACGAAAAGCAGACAAAGAAGTCGAGAGCGTCCTCCTTTGTGGCTTCGTGCACGTTGAGTGCGCCTCTCACCTTGGGCGCCATGACGTACTCCAGGCGTTCTTTGTCGATGTCGACCAGAAAAGCGTCATCGAGAACCGTGGCGGCGTGATAGACGCCCTTGAGCGGTGGCAGTTCACCGGAGCGCAGTGACGTTACAAACGAGTCGACTTGCTTGGGATCGGTCACGTCGACCCGACCTACCACCACCCGCGTCCCGCAGGATTCCATTCGCCGCACGGCTGCCCGCGCTTCATCGGTAGCGACGCCGCTGCGACTGACGAGCGCCAGCCCTCCGACGCCATTTTCCGCGAGCCAAACGGCAAGTTCGAGTCCGAATCCCCCGGTTCCCCCAGTGATCAAGTACGTGGCGTCGGGATCGGGAAAGAGCGTTCTCCGGGCGCCACTGTGCGCCGACACCCGTTCTCCCTCCATGCGGACGACGACCTTGCCGACGTGTTCGCTCGCCACCATCAAGCTAAACGCTTGCTCCACCTCGCGCGCGGGAAACGTCGTCACCGGGATCGATCGCAGCCGCCCCGCTTCAAACAGCTCGCCGATGCGGTGAAGATGTTGTCCGACCACATCCGTGCGGTCCAGCGCCAACCGGTCGATGTCCACCGACGCGAAGGTAAGGTGTTTATTGAACGCCGCCATGGGAAGGTCGGCACCGCCCATCGCTCCCTGCTTGCCCAGCTCGACGTAGCGTCCGTACGGTGCCAGAAGGGCAAAACTCTCCAGCATTACCTGGCCCTCAGCCGCGCCGATGACGACGTCGACACCCCGACCCTCCGTCAGCCTGCGAATCTGCGTCGCAAAGTCGAGAGTGCGGGAGTGAAAAACATGTTCAACACCCAACTCGCGCAGGTACGCTCGCTTGGACTCAGTCCCTGCGGTGGCAAAGACGGTTGCGCCCGCCAAATGGGCGATCTGGATCGCCGCTAGGCCCACGCCGCCACTGCCGTTGTGCACAAGCACCGATTCGCCCGACCGTATCCGAGCCACCTCCTGCAGGCCGTAATGCGCAGTGAGGAATGGCATCAGGACCGGCGCCTCTTCCATCGTAAGTTTCGAAGGTATACGGATCGCGAGCGAGGCCGGAATGGTGGCATACGTGCGGAACCCCGACTCGAGAAACGCGACCTCGTCGCCTACTTCGAACTTAGTGACGCCCTCCCCGACCGCCGTGACTCGCCCGGCGCCGTCCATCCCAAGCCGCGTCCCAAACCACGTGTTCTCGTAGACGCTCGGTGAGAGGGCCCCGGTCGCTTTGAGCACGTCTTTGTAGTTGAGGCCACCGACACATACCGCGACTTCGATCTCACCCGGCCCGGGCGGCCGCCGTTCGGTCTCGAAGTAGGCGAGGCTGTCTAAGTCTCCCGGGCGCGTCAGTTCCAGACGGATTGGATCTTGGCTGCTACGCTCCACGACCCGCGGTTCATCGATCCCGCCGCCGGCGCGATCGAACCGCATGACGAAGCGGGCTCCCGACCGAAGTGCCACGTCTGCGTCCCGGTTACCTGAAGTTAGCTCTGCCGCGACCGCCGACGCCGCTTGCGCCCACTCGGCGCTCGCGACATCGATCAGCTTACAGCGAAGGTGCGGATGCTCCTGTCCGATGAGTTGACCCAGACCCCAAAGTGGCGACTGATCCAGACCGCTGATCTCGTCGTCGGGCGCCACCGCTTGGGCGTCGAACGTGACGATTCCCAGCGTCATTGATCTGTCCGAAACCGTCTCCGCAAGCGCCTGGACCAGATGCACAACGCGCAGTGCCTCACGGGTTGCGGCCCCGGCGATCACACCGGAGTGATCGGCCGACTCGCCCTCTCGGTCAGTGGAGGCCTCCCTCTTTGTATGGGTCCGTTCACCAGTGCTTCGGGAGGAGTCCGGCACTACGCTGCCCGAGAGAAGCACGGTAGAGAATGGGCGCGGTGCGAGCTCCTTGCACACGGCGATGAAGTCGTCGCGGTCGGTCGATGTCGCGAGGACGCACGATGCACCCTGCCTCTCCAAGGCGTCCTGCACCGGGCTCGCCTGCTGCTCGTTGTCCGCCACGACCAGCCAGAGATCTGTTTCGACGCTTCCGCCTGCGTCGGCGGAAAGCCCGAGACCGCCGGGGCTTCCCGCGGCCTCTGCAGCCTCGGTCGGCGCGAGCGGGCACGCCTCCCACACGGAGCGGTAATACAACTCATCGCTTTTCGGCGTCGACCGGGGCCCGGCGATTGCTCGGCAGCGCAGTCCCTGCACGCGAGCGCATACGCGACCCGCTTCGTCCAATATGTCAATCTCGCCCGTGATCTCGTTCGACGCTTCTGCCACGATCCGGCCAAAACACCAGCAGCCCGCTTCGACCGGGGCATAGAGTGAAAGCTTCTCAATGAAGACCGGAACGAAGGGATCGGCGGGAGCGCCGGAGGGACGATCGACCGCTGCCAACAGGGCCTGAAAGCATCCGTCGAGCAGTGTCGGATGGAGGAGGTATCGTTCGCCTTTCTCCACGGAAGCATCGTTGCGTTCCGTTTGGTTGTGCGTCGCCCGACTTTTCGGCCGCTCGATCCGCGCCAAGACTTCGCGCGCACCGCGGGGCACGTCCACCATCGTCCGAAAGTGCGGACCGTAAGAGAGCCCCGACTCTTCGAGCACATCGTACAATGCGTCGACATCGACTCGGGCCGGGCAGTTCGAGCGAAGGTGCGCCATATCAAGAGGCTGCGGTTCGTCGTCCATGGTGATCGGCATCACCTTGCCTACGGCATGACGCTTCCAGGCCACCTCGTCTTCCGCTGTACCGTGCACATTCGAGTAAACAGTAAACTCCTGTGTCTTGGGTTCGTAGGTCGTTAGGAAGTCCTGCAACGATTCGGCTTCCGTTGCGAGGACCTGATGAAAGGCGAGGTCCTTGATGATGCAGGCACGTTCTTTATAAAGGGTCTCACCCACGGCCAAGCCTGCTTCCACATAAAAGGCACCGGGAACGACGGTTGCACCTCCTACCTTGTGATCGGGCAGGAAGGGGAAGAGCTGCGCGCTCAGCTCGACTTGCCAGGTTGGCGCAGGCACGTCCGTCCGGCGATTCAGGATCGGATGACCGCTCGTGCCGCGAAGATACTCCCGAGATACTCTGGATTCGAGCTGGTATCGGGACCTCTTCCAAGGATACGACGGCAACGAGACACGTCTCCCCTTCGGCGCGACCGCCTCCCAGTCAAGGGGGAATCCAAGCGTGTACAGCGTCGCCAGCGTCTGTATCATAGCCTGCGTCTCGGGCTTCTTTCGATCGAGCGTCGGGATGAGTCGGGCTGCGCTACCCGAGTCGCGCAGGATCTCCTGGATAGCATGGCGCAGGACAGGGTGGGGACCGACCTCCACCAGCACGGTACAGCCGTCGGCGAGGAGGGCCTTCACGGCGTCGTTGAAGCGGACCGTACTCCTCACATTCGCCCACCAATAGTCGGACGACAGGGCGGCTCCGTCGAGTCGCCCTCCAGTCACCGTGGAGTAGAGCGGTACATCCGCGGGGCCCGGACGCAGGTCCGAGAGGGCCGCTTCCAGATCACCTCGGATTGGCTCCATCTGTTGACTGTGGTAGGCCACGTCGACATCGAGGAGACGATGAAAGACGCCGTCTGTCTCAAGGCCCGTCGCCAACTGGGACAAAGCCTCTTTTTCGCCGGCCAACGTCACCGACCGACCGCTGTTGACCGCGGCAATCGAGAGTCGGTCATCGAATCCACGGCGGGCGACAAGAGCCGATGCGTCACGTTCGCCCAGTCCAAGCGCCATCATCCCTCCCTTGCCGGCAGTCGTCTGCTGCAAGCGACTGCGATGGTGGCTAACCCGCAGCGCGTCCTCGAGGGTCAGAGCGCCCGACGCCCAGGCGGATGCGACTTCGCCGACACTGTGGCCGACCACGGCATCGGGTCGAACGCCCCACGACGCCAAAAGGCGTGTCAACGCCATCTGGATCAGAAAGTTCGCAGGCTGCGCCACCTGTGCCTCGCTGACCCGAGAAGATCTTGGGTCGTTGCCGAGCGCTTCCAACACCGACCAGCCCGCATGTGCGGCGAAGCGCTGATCGCACTCGGTAAGCGCAGCGCGAAAGACGGGCTCCCTCTCGGCGAGTTCACGCCCCATGCCCCACCATTGAGGGCCCATTCCTGTATACACAAAGACGACCTTTCGCTCTTCGTCGCCTAACACGTGTCCTGAGACCAGGGCGGGGTGGGCGCCTCCCGACACGAACTCCTTTAGCCCTGAAACCACATCGTCGAGCGAGTCCGCCGCCACGGCCAGACGATGACGAAGGTGGCTGCGCCGACGGTTGGTGGTGTATGCGAGGTCGTGCAGCGTGCCAGCCGAGCTCTCCGTTACTGTGTTCTTCACCTCGTCCGCGAGGTTCTCCAGGACGTCCGGATCGTGGGCCGAAAGAGTGACGAGGACGGGCCTGTCTGAGGGCGAATCGGTGGCGGGAGGCTCATTTCGTTCAGGCGCCTCTTCGAGCACAATGTGCGCGTTCGTGCCACCAAAGCCAAACGAGTTGACCCCGGCGAGAAGCGTTGGACCGATGGGCTCGAGCGGCGTCCGCTCCGTCACCACCCGGAGGCAGTAGTCGTCAAACGGAATCTTGGGATTGGGCACGCGGTAGTGGAGGTTGGGCGGGACCTCTCGGTGTTTGAGACACAAAGCGGCTTTGATGAGACCTGCTACGCCGGCCGCGGCCTCAAGGTGCCCGATGTTGGTCTTGACAGAGCCGATCCGGCAAATCTCGCCCTGCGATCGGCCCTCGCTCAAGGCGGCATGGAGCGCTGATGCCTCAGCAAAATCGCCGGCCTGCGTCCCCGTGCCGTGGGCCTCGACGTAGGCGATGCGGCCCGGTGAGACGCCCGCCCGTTGACAAACCTGCCGAATGAGTCGTTCCTGGGAGTTTGGATTGGGGAATGGCATGCCGTTCGTCTGTCCGTCCTGGTTGACGCCACTCCCCCGTACAAGAGCGTAGATGGTATCGCAATCCCGCAGCGCCGCCGAAAGCCGCTTTAAGAGGAGAACCCCTGCTCCTTCTCCCCGCGCATAACCCGACGCGTCCTTGTCGAACGCACGACAGCGGGCGTCCGGCGACAAAAAGCGCCCCTTGCTCATGGCGACGAAATACTCCGGAATCGTCATCACATTTACCCCGCCCAAGATGGCGAGATCGCACTCGTGAGTCCAAAGGCTTTGGCAGGCGTAGTGCCCTGCGACAAGAGACGACGAACACGCCGTGTCCATCGACACGCTCGGCCCCATCAGATTAAACGTGTATGAGAGACGGCTTGCCAGCACCGTCATGCACGTGCCCGTCGGCGAGTGGTTGTTGATGATCTCTCGATTGGCCGCCCCGAGCATGTTCACTTGGTGATCCGTTGTAAAGCCTCCGATGAAAACGCCCGTATCGCTTCCAGAGAGACGCTCCACTTGAATCCCAGCGTCTTCAAAGGCTTCCCACGTCGCTTCAAGGAGGAGTCTCTGTTGCGGATCGAGGACTTCCGCCTCACGGGGGGATATGCCAAAAAAGGTCGGGTCGAACGAATAGGGATCGTGGGTGAGGAATCCGGCCTGGCGTGCATAAGACTTGCCAGGCTTCGCCGGATCAGGATCGTAGAATTGCCGAAAGTCCCAACGCCCCGGAGGCACGTCGACGATCGCGTCGACGCCTCCGGTCAGAAGGTTCCAGTATGCGTCGGGGCTATCGACGCCTCCGGGAAGCCGACAACCGATACCGACGATCGCTAAGGGTTCCGGAGGTTCTGCAAACTCTGTTAATTCTGGCGCTCGTAGCAGCTCAGTCCCATATGAACGGTCCGCAGTCAATGGCGGGCTCCTTTCTGCGCGGAGGGCCCGACCAGCGAAACCGGCATAAAATCTCCTTGTGATGGTAAACGCACGGACCGGCCTCCCGAAATCCCGGCCCCCAACCCCCAGTGTTGCAAGTGTGTCACCAGTCAATTATACAAAGACTGCCATTTTCCTCTGCTTCCTTATTCCCGACTCGAGCACCCATAGCCCGGTTTCACGAAAATTGAGCGAACGCACCGCGTCACCTCGCATTGTGGTTCATCCGCGTGCTATCGCTTATCGATTCTCTATTCGAGGGCCTGCTAGACGCGCTGCGCGGGGACTTGGGATCGTATGCAATACTAAATTCCAATGGATAGACGGGAAAGCCCCACGCCTGCAACAGTCGAGGCGTGGGGCTCGGATTCTTCTCAGCTAAACAAACCTTTATCCGCATGATTCCAACATCTTTTTGAGTTTACGAACCCTTTCGACCCTCACGGGAGAGGTCGAAGTCTGAGACACCCGCGCTGCGACGCCAACGTGAACCTCACGCACACCGGTCTCTGCAATCACCTGCGGAAGAAAGTTCGGCATCACCCCGCCGCCGATCATAATCGAAAGCCGTTTTTGCGCGACCAGCTCGGCGATCACGTGGCGTCCTTCGAAGGGGTTAGCGTGTCCTCCAAAGCCGCCTCCATGAGGACGAATCATCACATACACAGGAATGGAGACGCTCTTTTTAACCGCTCGAACGATTCCCGCAGACGGAGTGGTACCACCTTCGAGATAGTTATCGATGAGTTCAATTCGGTCCGCACCCCCACTCTCTGCTGCAACCGCGTCGGTTACTGTCGTGGCAATCACTTCTAACGTCATAGGGTCTCTTTTGTTATCCGGCTGCACGATATCCCTCCATGGAATGAATCGGTGATTGGATGATTGACCTTCACACTAATGTCATGCTCTATACTCTGCCCTAGGTGTTTGTAATGGGGGGTTAGAGAATGGATCGCTACACAGAGACATATCCGAGAAGGATCTTACCCCTTCTTGCGATTTGTTCATTCGTCGTCGGCTTGGATGCCATCATGACTGTACCCCTCGTCCCTGTGATGGCAGAGAGCCTCGAATTCTCGCCGGAGATAGGCGCTCTATTGGTCACGGTGTACGCTTTAGTATATACCGTGGCAGCACCCGTTTTCGGTACCCTATCCGATCACAGGGGACGAAAAGAATGTATCGTGGCGAGACTCTTCATCCTGGGTGTCGGTACGGTGATGGCGGGATTTGGAACTAGCTTCCGAGAGATTATGGTGTACCGAGCCGTGACGGGCCTCGGAGCCAGCATGTTAGAGCCTGCGGTTTTTGCAATGGTTGCTGATCGGTTTTCCTATGCTTCACGAGGGAAGGCAATGGGAGTCGTGATGGCGGCATTAGTTGCATCCACTTTAGTGGGAATTCCAATCGGCACCTATGTCGCGGCTGTCCTATCCTGGCGTTGGACCCTATGCGGGGTCGGGGTGATCGCCATCTTGCTCACCCTCGGCGCGGCCGTGGAAGTCGCTAACGATCGCCCCACCCAAGTGTTAAAGTTGCGTTTGGGAATGTTTATCAATCAGTATAAAGCGGCCTTCTCCAGCACGTCCGTATCCTTAGCACTGCTCTCCACCTTCCTTTGGTTTGCTGCGCTTCAAGGGGTACACGCGAATCTAGGACTCTTTTATTCAACCTACTATGGTCTTACGGTGCATCAAATCGGCCTAACCCTTCTCGTTGCGGGCCTAGGGAGTGTCGTCGGCAGCGTAATCGGTGGAAGACTAGCCGATTCCGTAGGCAAGCAGGCCGTGGTCATGATCAGTAGTGTTGGCACAGCCATCGGTGTGCTTTCCATCACCTGGTTGACCGGTAGCTTATTTTTAACCATGAGTATCCACGTCTTTTGGGCTACTTCATTCGGCTTGGGTCATGCCGCGTTAGCCGCCTTCGTATCGGAACTCCAACCGGCGGGGCGAGGAACCGTCCTATCGTTAAACAGCTCTGCGATGTATGGCGGGATGATGTCATCTACTGCATTGGCGGCCGTCCTGCTTCAGGTGGGTGGCGGTACGTTTAACTATGTCGGAATCTTTTGTGCCGCGGGTGCGTTGGCGGTACTTCCGATCATCCAACGCGTTGCAACCCCTTGTCCCTGACACTAATGTCAGGGTTTATAATAAGCCCTGAGGAGGCACAAGTGAATGCGTATTGGTGAGCTGGCCAAGCGCACGGGTATTAGTGTCCGATCGCTACGTTACTACGACAACATGGGCCTGCTCGACGTCGAACGGAAAGCAAACGGCTACCGCGAGTTCGACGCGAGTGCGATCCATAGGGCTAAAAAAATCCGAGGACTGCTCGAAAACGGATTTACTGTTGAGGATATACGCCCGCTGGTTCCGTGTCTCGACATTCACGATCAAAGTGGTACGGAAGGGATTTGCGAGGAAGTGATCACCCTGTATCAAGATAAACTCGATTATATTGATTCCCGAATATGCGAGCTGCAAGAGGTTAGAGCACGGATTGCGGCACGGCTTGGCCGGATGAAAGAGCACCAGAGAAGGGACTTCGGAAGATGACACACAAGGACAGGTTTAAAGATAAAGTGATCATCGTAACCGGGGGCGGCTCGGGGATCGGCAGAGCAGCTGCGATCCGTTTTGCCAATGAAGGGGCCTGTGTGCTTATCACCGGCCGCCGCCCTGAACCGTTGAAGGAGACCGAGCATGCTCACTCCGGTATAGCAAGCGTCGTCGCCGATGTGACGGTGGAGAACCACTCGATAAAAGTTATCGAAGAAGCGTTTGAACGCTGGGGCCGGATTGACGTTCTCGTCAATAATGCGGGGGCATTCGGCATAAGCCCACTGGAACATGTCCCCAATGATTTGGTAACCCGACTTTTCACCACGAACATCTTGGGACCGACCCTCCTCACCCGAGCAGCGTTGCCTTATCTCAAAGAGACAAAGGGTGCCGTTGTGAATGTTTCCAGCACGTTGGGTCACAAGGCCTCTCCCAATGCGAGTCATTACGGTGCCAGCAAAGCCGCACTCGAACACTTGACCCGCTCTTGGGCGCTGGAACAGGCACCTCATGGCGTTCGGGTCAACGCCATTGCGCCGGGCCCGACGGAGACTCCAATATTAGAGACGTCCGGCCTGTCTTCGGAGGTGGTTGCGTCCATCAAGAGCGAGGAGAGGAAACGAATCCCTCTTGGACGACGTGGGGAGCCTGATGAGGTTGCTAAGTGGATTGTAGAATTTGCCGATCCTAAATCTACGTGGATGACCGGCCAAGTCTTGACGATAGACGGGGGTTTGGCGGTTGCGTAATTCGACTTCATGGAAAAATGTGGGGGCCGACCGTCGGTCCCCACTCTTTGCCAGGGCTTGTTCACGCGGCGGTCATATTTCTATGTTACGATGGTCGCCGGGAGGTAGTGCAACATGGCGCAAAGAATCAGCGGTCTGTGGAAAATCGCTCTCCTTTTGATCGTGCTCATGGGAGGGGCCATGGGCGTCTGGGCAACCCAATCCGCTCCCGATCCTTATGAGTCCGTCGCCGCGGACAACCCGGTGACGGTGTACGCCAGTCCTACCTGAGGCTGTTGCGCCAAGTGGGTGGGTCACCTGCGAGAGAGTGGATTTACCGTACACGTAAAGCACCGGACAGGGGAAGAGTTGGGCTACATCAAGGCGGCCCACGGCATCACACCGGGTCTCGCCGCATGCCACACAGCCGAGGTCGGCGGGTATGTGGTCGAAGGACACGTGCCGGCAGATGTGATCGCGAGTCTCCTGCGCGAGCAACCCGATGTGCAGGGCTTGTCCGTCCCCGGCATGCCCGTGGGGTCGCCCGGCATGGAGGGCCCGTACGCTGAACCGTACGAAGTCTTGGCCTTTGATGAAGCAGGCGCGGTCTCGGTCTATGCGGAGCGCTGAGTCCCTTTCAAGTACAACCCTACAGAGCAGGGTGCCACGTCTGGTGCCCCCCTGCATCAACACGGACTACCACCGGGCGCTCACCTGCATCAGAAGACGCCCGCCGGCGTTCTCTTCCCGCTCGGCCCCGAGCGGCAGTGCATACTCAAGCTGAGCTTGCAAATGTTCGCCGGGAGCATAGTGGAGTCCGATTCCGGCCCCAAGGAGCGTTCGTCCGTTCTCTCCCGCCTGCCAAGGCTGCTTGTTAAACCGGATACTCCCGCCATCCACGAAACCCGTCAGACGCAGATTTCGAATGTAATCGAGTGCAACCTGTGGATCTAGAACCGCCTCGATCCGCGTCAACCACCCCTGGTCTCCCGACGCTTCACCGGACGGATACGCCCTGATGCCTTGGGCGCCGCCCAGGGCAAACTTCTCAGAACTGTGCAGGTTCTTAGAAGCCCACTGGGCCTTAAGTGTCCCCGACAACGTCCAGCGTTCGCTCAACCTCACCTGACGTACCAGTTCAGCCGCGAGTTTGGCGTAACGCCCGGCCGTCCGCGCGGCAGCGGCGTCCTGAGCCGCTTCGACGGGGTCTGCAATCTGCAAATTTCCAGAGTTGACCGCGACTGAGAAACGGTCAGCTCCGCCCAATCCTATGTCAATCCGACGCGCCCCCGAAGTTGTCAATGTGACAACTTGGGCCTGTCTCAGGCTATCTGAACCAAAGAGTTCCTCTTCCAGCCTGCGAACATCATACTCTGCGCCGACGTCGATACTCGCATCAGCCGCTCTCAAGTAAGGGTAGCGTGCCGCCAGACTCGACTTTTCCGTTTTTCCTTTTGCATTTAACGGTGTAAAGGCGCCGCCCAGCGCGTAACGGGAGACAGCGTGCGTCACCGTGAGCTGCAGCGGTCCGTCATTTACAGGTCCCGTGTACGCCAGTTGCCCATGCACAAGCCCCGCCCCCGAGCTCATCATTTGGACATGGACACGGTCACCCCATCCACTAGGGTTGTGTAGCGCTCCGATGAGGGTGGTTCGATACCGACCGAGGTACTCGCTGCCAAAATTGTCCACGACAAGGCTCCCCGACCAAAGCGGTCCCTTGGCCAGTTTGACAGTCAAATTCGAAGTCCCAGGCTCATCGCCCATCGACAGGCTCAAGCGGGCCGAGATGCCCGGAGTCTCGTTGAGCAACCTCGTCACACGGTTCAACGCAGACCTCTCAATCACCGCTCCCGGCTGCACCGATCCTAAATGCGCTCTCGCGACCTGATCCCTCAGACCGGCGCTGTTTTGCAGTGCGATTCGACCGTAGCGTCCCTCGACCACAGCAATCTCTACAATCCCGTTTTCGATCTCCTGAGCAGGGAGGTAGGCTTGGGCAACCGGATAGCCATGCGATCGATAAAACGCAGCGACCCGCGAGGCAACCGACTGTAGATCAGACACCGTCTGTCGCATTCCGACGGCATCCTCCACTGCTTCGGTCAGCGTGTTCGAGTCAAATACGGTGTTTCCCGTGAATACGAAACCATTGACCTGAAATGCAAGCTCCCCGTCAAGTCCGGAGGACGCTGCATCCGAATTCACGTTGACACCCGCATTCGCATGGGCTTTCAACAACGTTAAACCGCTCAGACTTGAAAGAACGAGTAGAAAGGCGCAAAGCCCACACCAAACTCCAATGTTTCCAAACCACTTGCCAAGCCTTTTCCATCCGACCCTGTTCATCACGCGCACTACCTCCACAGCCTCGCCCGACGGTTTACACTGCTTCTTGCTCATTGGTCCGCGTCGTAACTGTCCAGCGCAGCGTCGTAAAAGCTCCACAACGCCGCGAGGTAGGCCCGATCGGGGAGTCCTGGAACTTGAAAGACGTCACTGTTCGGTATGAGAACCCTCAACACTCCGTCGACATACTCGATCTCATAGTTTCTTGCGCTCAACCCACTGGCCGTCACACGATAGGTACCAGGCTGCGACGATATATTGGCCACGGTTTCAAAGGAGAGTGCCCCACCAAGCACACCCGTGTCGTCGCCCAATTGAAACCCTTCGTAGGACGCCGTAAAGGCCGGATTCTCTTTGCCGTACGGGCGCGAAACATCCGCGACGGTCACCGTGAGCGTCGCAGGCGTGATCGTCCCGATCGCCTCGCTGACCGACCGGGCGTCCGGGTCAATGCGGTAACCATAGATGACAACGGCGCCGTCGGTCGCCTTGTCGATCGAGACGCCGGAGATATCGACCGTGAGCTGTTTGTCGTCCCCTGCGTCGGCGTTCTCGTATTGACCCGTCACGGGTAACCCGGCGAGTTCGACCGTCTCCCCCGCTAGAGCGCCTACTACCGCAAAGTTGCCTGCCGACAACACCGCATCCGTGTCGCCGTCGTACACTTTGCGCGCCTCGCCAACAAGTGCGACCCGGACCTCCGGGGCGAACTCGTAGAGGAAGCCGTTGCCAACACCCAACACGTCACTTTCACCGTGTGTCGCGCCGTACTGACGAAATGCGTGGACAAGCCCGCCCCGAGCGTCGCCGTCAGGCCCGTCTGACCAGATGAGCCAGCGACCGCCACCGGTCGTGACGATGGCGCCGGGCCCCGCCCAGTTCACGAAATCTCCGCCGGCTGCAAGCACGACGGCGTCCCCGCTCGCATCGCTCGTCAGGGATGTTCCATCCGCAATGACGATGTCACCGCCGGAGTGCACGAGGATGTCGCCCCCGTCCGTTCCCACCGACGTGTCGACCGAGAAGTCGCCACTGGCGCGCACGTGAAAATCGATACCGGGATCCAGCGTCGGCGCTGCGCCTGTAACCGTATAGACGGCGCCGTTTTCGACCGCTTCCTCCGGATCATCGCCCAGGGCCCGCTGCAGCAGGTCGGAGACGACCGAGCTCATGGCAGTCAAATCCGTATCGATCGCAAGTCTGCCTGCGGCGACCTCCAAATCCGCAGCATGGCCCTCCGGCGACAGCGCCGTTACGGCGTTGCCGCGCGCAGCGCCGAGAGCATCCTCTCCAAAGCGGTTGCCGTCCAACCACGCCAACGCCGCACCTGCATCTCTCGGATCGGTAGCAAAGTAGTAGAAACCGTCTACGCCCGTGTAGGTGGAGCCAATCAAACCGCCGTCGATCGCCGCCCCCACTCCTATGCCACCGGCGGTACCCACATTGCCCTCCACATCGGTCACGGTGCCCCGCAATACGGTTGGCGCCTCACCGCCAAACTGCCAATCGAGATAGGGATAGGAGATCCCATGGACAATCCGCCAGGACGTGGCGTCCCAGGCAGCGAAGATTTCCTCATTCATCATCTGGCCTGACTCAAGGCCTACTGCGCCCAGTCCTGGGGCACTTGCCGTTTGGCCTGAAGTCGTCACGTTCCAAAAACTTCGCTGGGCGACCTCGCCTGTTCCAAATCCGACGACCGCACCGACGAGCCCGCCGACGTCGGAGCCGCTGCCCCACACCGCGCCGGCGCTATACGAATCACGAACGCTCGATGTCACAGTACTCCTCCCGATCAGACCACCGACATCGTCCGTTCCTTTCACAGGGCTCAAGCTGTATGAGAATTGGACAATGCCGTCTGAGAAATACCCGATCAAACCTCCCACCCGATCGCTCGCCCCGATGACTGCGCCCGTGCTGTAAGTTTCGGTCACGTTACCCGAGTTCTCACCGATCAACCCGCCGACGCTCTGGCCTTTACCGATCACGTCGCCTGTTGCGAACGAGCGACTTATTTCCCCATAGTTCACCCCCACGAGGCCGCCCACGGCAGCGCCGTCGCCCTTCACATTGCCCGTGCTGTAAGAGCCCTGTGCGTCGGATAAGTTCCTCCCAATTAAGCCCCCTACGTAATCCCCCGCTCCTTCGACGCTCCCCGTGCTGTAGGATCCTTCGATTCTCCCATCGGCGTGGTTTCCGATTAAGCCACCGATCCGACTGCCCGCCCCAATGACGATGCTCGTGCTGTATGAAGCGCTTACGTTGCCCCAATTCTCACCAATGAGTCCGCCCAGATTTACTCCGGAGCTCGTCACTCGACCGGTGCCGTACGATTCGTCCACTGTACCTGTGACACCGTTCGTGCCGATCAGCCCGCCGACGGTGTCGCTCTTACCGATGACGTCTCCTTTTGCGTACGAGCGACTAATGGTGCCACTGTTCCACCCGACGAGGCCGCCCAACTGAATGCCGTCGGCGGTCACATTTCCCAGGCTGTATGAGTTGCTCACTTCTCCCTGGTTTACTCCCACCAATCCGCCAACATCCTTTGAAGAACTTATTACGTCTCCTGCAGCGTAAGAGTCAGTTATAATTCCAGAGTTTAGCCCGATGAGACCGCCTAGATTCGCGCCGCCTGTTACTTTGCCTGTGCTGTACGACCGGCTTACCGAGCCGGCGGCAAGGCTCTGACCCGCCAATCCGCCAGTATTCGTTCCTAAGCCGGTCACTGCCCCTTCGCTGTGCGAGTCGCTTATATCACCCGCGTTGTTCCCGATGAGGCCGCCGACATTATTGCCGCCGCCGGTAACCGTACCGGTGCTGTACCCGTTGCTTACATCACCCTTGTTATTCCCAATGAGGCCGCCGACATTGAAGCCGCCGCTGGTAACCGTACCCGTGCTGTACGTGTTGCCTACATCACCCGAGTTGTCCCCGATGAGGCCGCCGACACTATAGCTGCCGCCAACTGTACCAGTGCTGTACACGTTGTTTACGGCCCCACTGTTGTACCCCAACAAGCCGCCAGCGCTGTGACCGCCGGCGGCCACGATTCCCGTGCTATACGAATCGCTCACAGCGCCGAAGTTTTCACCCACCAAACCTCCGATGCGTACACCATCGCTGCTCACCGAGCTGGAACTGTGCGACTCGCTGATCGACCCGTCGACCTTGCCTTGCCCCACCAGACCTCCGATGTTGTTGCCGGTTCCGGTCACTGTGACGGACGTTTCAGATCCCGTCACAGTGCCTTCGTTGACGCCGGCCATCCCCCCGACAAAGTGATGACCGCTCACACTTCCCGCGGCAGACGAACCGGTAAGCGTGCCAAGGTTGGATCCCGCTAATCCCCCGACATAGTCTCGGCCCGAGATCCGCAGATCGGTCAGCGCTACATTTCTCACTTCACCGTCGGCCCCGACCCGTGAGAAGAGGCCAACCCAGTCTGTCCCGGGGCGGTTGATCACCAGGCCATCGATCGCATGCCCACGACCATCCAGAAGGCCCGTAAAGGGGCCCCCAGGCGAGCCAATCGGTGCGAAGCCCGCGCCTGCGTTCCACCCTTTCGTATCACTGGTGTCCATGTCGCTGCCCAGCGCATACGTGCCGTCGAGATTCTCCGCAATGGATTGTAGATCGTCCGAATGGTTCACCAGCATGTACGCCGTGAGGCTGCCGCCGTCCAAATCCACAGAGTCCTCGTACGACGTTGGATTGGTGTAGCGGTGCGCACCGCCCCCGGGATCGATCGGATTGTACAAGATCTCCAGGTCTGCGCCATCGTTCATATCCACACTGCCTGATGCATCGTCGACCGTCACGGTCCCGGTGTCTGTTCCGGACGCATCAGCACGCAAGCGTAAGTCGCCGGCCCCGTCCTTTACCAGCGTCCCTTCGATCACAATGTCACCATCTGCCCGCATACTCACGGGACGCTTACTGGAGAAATAGTTCATGGATCGTAGGGAAATCTGCTCCCCTGTGACATCAATGCCGCCCGCTGCCGTCATACTGGATGCAATGAGCCGGACATTGCCTTGATCACCGCCAGATAAAACAATGCGACCGTCCTTAAGCTCAGCAGAGTTTGCCCGCACCACCCCCGCTTCCAGATTTACGACCAAATCGGTCGGATCGGCCTTCGCGCCGACTTCGAACAAGACGAGTCCACCGTCCGCATACAAGCGGCCCTCGTTGGTGAGTAACGCACCCGCAAGCGACCCGTCGATCTCCAGGTCAACCAAGCCGTCTCCCAACAGCTCAAGCTTCACCTCGTTTCCCGCGCCCATCGCCACTGTACCCAGGCGTGCCGTGATTCTCCCTGAATCTGCATTGGTCGCCTGCGGTGCGATCAATGCGACGTATCCCCCGTCTGCGACATTGATCGTACCCTTGTTGACGACCGTCCCGGTCCCCGAGCCGTCCGTAAAGACGTAGTCCCCGTCAAGGAAGGCGTTGTTCCTCAAAGCGAGGGTGGAAGCGACCAGGCTCCCCACCTCGACCTCGGCATTTTCGCCAAATAGCACCCCTTGAGGATTGACGATAAAAATCTGTCCCGGCGCCGTCAGCGTCCCTAGGATCGTGCTCGGATCGGCCCCCACGACCCGGTTTAGCGCCACCGAATCGGCCCCAAATGCCTGGTCAAAGTGAACGGCGTTCCCCTCGCCGATCGAGAAATCGTTCCATTCAATGATCATGGCCTTGCTTGACTGGGTCACTGTCAGGTTATCGTCCACGATCGGGCTGATCGCTCCACTGCCCGATATAATCGTCCCGCCGTCGGGAAGCGCCGCAAGGACCCCTCCCTCCGATGTGAAAAACAGGTAGATGCCCAAGATCATCGCAAATACCAGCCGCACCCCGTACTCTCGCTTCTGACGTATCTCTATTTGAAATCGCTTCATCACTCTGCCGCCTTCTGGTGTGTTCACGCCGCGCGCGTTGGATCCACCAAATTTTCCAAAATACGGTTTACGCCGTGCCGGTCTCATTGTAGCAATGACGCGACGCATTCGACCACTACTGATTAGTAGGGGTGTATCCGTAGGAGTTTATAAAGAAAATGAGTGCGCTTTTTGGGTGTAAAGGCTGTCCTAAAAGAGTGTAAAGGGACGGACCGAGCCTATCGACGATCCCCGGTCGGTTTCGTTGATCGCCCTGCAGCAGGCCGACCGCCATGTCCGAGAGAATCGTCCGTCTCTGCGGCGTCGTACCGGAGCCAGTAAGCCATGAGACCTAACCGGCCCTTAACACCAAGTTTACGACAGAGTGAAACGACGTACTGATGGACCGTGTTCGTCGTAAGACCGAGCGCCAGCCCAATATCCCGCTCGGATCGATCCGTAAGCAACATGCGCAGGACGTCTTGCTCTCTGGGCGTCAGACCGGTATGCGCACCCGTCAGTCCCCGAACGCACATCTGTTCGCGGAAAAAAGCCGGATTTCCGTAGAGAAACAAGCGCAAAATGTCGCGTTCCCGATCGCCAAAAGGCTTATCCGTTTTCGTTCTGTCGAAACCGAAATACGATTCGCTCCGAAGGTTAACGGCGTGCGCACCCACAAGGCGATCGCGGATCCCCAGGGGGCGAAACACTTCGTCGTACAACCACGATTTGGACCAGGTCGTATCATCGACAAGCTCAGAGCGCAGAAAGCTACGGGTCTTGCCGGCCTTCGCGATCAGTGCCAACGTGTGAGGATCGATCTCCGCCTGCTCAAACTGTTCGTAAATGCGCGCCTGACGCCGATTGGTGTCGTCCGACACGTGCAGCGTAAAGATTGCCTTGGAACGCCAGCCATGCAGGGGATCTCGCGGATCGTGTGACGACTCCCGGGTAGCTCCGATCCAGAAGGCATTGCAGGTTCCGACAAGAACGGTCAAGCCTTCCAGACAATGTCGCATTGCTTCATCGGGTCTGCTAGCGGGCATTTCAGAGAGATCGTGCCACAAGCGGGCGACGCTTCTCATATCGTTTTCGCGAATCCACACGGCTCATTCGCTCCTTGCAGCTTCGACACGACGTTTGGGCAAAATTCACGTTCTGGCGAGAATACCCTCCTCCATCAACAGGCAATTCCGCAGATTCTTGGGACCCGTCCGCCACGAAATCGTCTAATCCGATGGTGGTGATTGTCATCCCGGTGTTCGCGGTGTGTTCGCGAAAATGACAGTATACAGAGTTATAATTTAAGAACCAGAGACTGATCGGGAGGTGCACACATGCCTGTCACCATCCGTCAGATTGCCAAGACACTGGGAATGTCGCCGTCGACAGTCTCCCAGGCCTTAAACAACAAGGGCTTCCTGCGGCGAGAGACCCGGATGAAAGTGCGTGAGACGGCCCGACAGATGGGGTACTTTCTCCGCGACGACCCGTTCGGCATTAATCCGGTGATCTCCGGCAGGCCGATCCGAGTGCTGTTCGCCGGCAGCTCCGAAGTCCCAAGGCGCGATGAGATCGGGCCCTTCGCCTCCAAGGTACTGGAAGGCGCTCTCCAAGTTCTCGCACCGTACCACACCGAGTTGTTGTGGTCAACTGATCGAGACGCCGACACTATCCCTGCCGACCTCATCGGCACGATCGTCATTGGAGGATCGGTCAGTGACCAGCTCGCTGCTTCCCTCGAATCGACGAACCTGCCCTCTGTTATTGTCGGGTCCCACGTCGCCTCCAGTCGTAGGCTGGGCGCCGTGGAGACGGACGCGCAGCTGGGTATCCGTATGGCGATCGATCATCTCGTCGGCCTTGGTCACCGCCACATTGGCTTGCTGAATGGATCGCCTTTGACCCGCACCAGTGACCAAAAGCTGACGGGTTTCGTGCGGGCCTGCTACGACTACCGTCTCAATACCGATTTCATATGGTCCATCGACCACCCCTGGGACGTAAAGCATGCGGTATCGGTCATACGACCACTCTTTACCCACGCCTTTCGTGACATCACCGCTTTGGTGTGCGCTTACGAGTCACTTGCGATCGCGGTGCTCCAGATTTGTCAAGAAGTCGGTATGAGCGTCCCCCACGATCTGAGCGTCATTGCCTATCACGACGAAGACCAGGCCGAGTCCACGCGGCCGCGACTCACGACGGTATCCCTGCCGATACTGCAAATGGGCCGCCTGGCCGCAACGCATTTGGTGGTGGCGGGTGAAAACAAAGATCTGACCGGGTCCCGCATTGTGCTTCCCCCTAGCCTTGCGGTTAGAGAGTCGACGGGGCCCTGTCCAGGAGAGAGCGAAACTCAAGGAGGGTCCAAATCACCGTGCAGCACCGAGTGACTGACGTATTGGTCGTTGGGGGTGGAACGGCCGGAGTAGCGGCGGCGCTTAGCGCCGCCCAAAACGGCGCGAAGGTCGTGCTGGTCGAACGGGACGGCGCGCTGGGAGGCGTCGCCACCCGGGCCGGCATTCACCTCTATTACTACGGCATCAACGCCGGCTTACAGCGTGAGCTGGACCGGAGGACCGACGAACTCGGCGACGGAATCGGAGGCGACAGCCAAGGCATTCATCCCGAGGCGAAGCGACTCACCGCCATCGAAATGCTGAGTGAGGCCGGTGTCGATCTCATCTTCCATTCGTTGGCTGTCGAGGTAGAGATGGATGACGAGCGGCGTAATGTCCTCGGAGTCGTCTTTGCACAGCCCGATGACACGCTGCGAGTCACCGCCAACATCACGATTGACGCCACCGGTGACGGTGATGTATGCGCGCTGGCGGGCGTCCCTTTCACGCTGGGCCGCGAGTGGGACGGCGGGATGAACAACTACTCTGTTGTCCCGCGGTACCTCTACAACGGGAGAATCGCTCCGCTCAACGTGGACGGCGGCTGGGTCGACAGCTCAAGCGCTCAAGACGTTTCAAGAGCCTATCTCGAAGGCCGGCAAATCCTGCTCGACTTTCTCGACGATCGATTGGCGCGGGACGTCTATATTGCGACCTCTCCCCACTTGGGCGTACGAGAGGGACGGCAGATCACAGGCGAGTACGTGCTTCAACTCGACGACTTGGCCTTTGACCGCCGCTTTGACGATGTCGTGATGAAGTGCATGACGCACTACGACACCCATGCCTACGATTTCGCCAACGAGAGCCTCGCCGCCCAGATCTGGGTGTGTGTCATGGGACTTTGGAAGCAAAGAATCGGTTGTGACATTCCCTTTCGCTGCTTCATTCCCAAGGGCGTGAACGGGCTATTGATCGGCTGTCGGGCACTGTCGCAAACGCACGACTCGGCAGCGGGCTTTCGCATGCAGCGCGACATTCAACAGGTAGGCGAGGTGGTCGGCGCCGCGGCGTCGCTTTGTTGTAACCGTGGATGTCAGCCAAGGGAGCTCGACATTACCGCCCTGCAACACCGACTGATCGACCAGGGTGTGCTCACGCCGGAGGACCTCACGCGCCAGAGCAGACCCTGGGTCCAACCAAAACTGGAGGGTGTGACGGTTCCCCTCTCGCTGGAAAACCTTTCGAATGAGGCGAACATCGCCGCATTGATAGACGCTTTGGCGTCAGAGGAAGACGAAGGGAAGGCACTGTGGTGGCTCACAAAGGCCGGCGAACGCGCGGTCGGACCTTTACTCGCTCGATTGCAGAGCGCTGAGGGCGCATACGCCCGCACACTCGCTATCGCATTGGCACTCCTCGGACGGGCCGATGGCGCCTCCCACCTGCTCCGATCGATTGAGAGTCGCGAGAGCGACACACCTCCGGGTATTCGCGCTGCCCCACGCTGGATTGCATCGCTAATTGCCCTCAAAGCGCTTCGAGAGACTCGCGCGGTCGACTGCCTGTTGGACCGCCTCCCTAACGAACGTGAGACCGATTCGATCCTACACATCTTGCACTACTTCATGGCTGTGGTAGAGCTGATCGACGAGTCCGGCCGCAAACGCCTGCGTGATACGCTCTATGCGGTGCTCGATTGGCCTGAGCGAGGAGCGGAGTATCAGGTTTGGGGTGGCGTGAATCGCTCGATGAAGTGGAGCATCGACCTCGCCATTACGTGCCTGCTTACGGAGTTGGGGGAAGTCAGGGGTTGGAGTCTGTTGGAGGCATACTCCCTTGATTCCCGCGGCTACGTTCGCCACGCGGCAAAGTGCGTGCGGGAGATGTGCGAGCGTGCAAGACGCGAAGCTCAGGGAAGGGCGAGTGGGTAAACCATGGAGTTGCCGAACTGGAATGCAATTGATGTCCTATCAACGTCCGACGTCATCGTAAATGGAGGCGGGATCGGAGGCGTAGCCTGCGCCGTCTCATTGGCCGAAGTCGGCTACCGAGTGGCTGTCGTAGAGCGGCGCGGCAGCTTCGGCTGGGAAATCGGCAGGGCCCGGCGCGTCTTTCTCGACCTGGAGCGGGCCGCCGCACACGCTGACGTAGCGGCAGAGATCCATCGACGACTCGCCGAGCACGGCGGATACTCGGGCGGTGTGATTCACGCCCCCATCGCGGAGCTTATCTTCGACCGCATGCTCGTGGAGCGAGAGGTTGAGCCTCTCTTTCACGCATGGCCGATCGCAGTGACTCGAGACGGCACTGTACCCCGCGGCCTTGTGGTGGGTACCAAGGAAGGATACGGGTTGATCGAAGCGCCCGTGATCGTTGAAACCGACGAGAGCGGCCGGTTAGTCGATCGCTCCCTGCGGGCACCGATTGATGGGGCGGGCATCGGTGTGAAGCGATCGTTCGTGCTTGATGGCGTCGACGTCGCTGCGATGAGAGACCGGATCGACAGTGGCGATTTGGGGGATTTACTCAAGCGTTTACAAATTGACGTCCACCCCATCAACGACCGTTTGGTTCAAGTTGACGCCTGCGTCACGCAGGAGGATTACTCCGAGCGGGAGAGAGCCCTTCCCTCCGTCGTGCGCCGGACCACAGAACGCCTCCGAGCGTGCGACGCAGTGTTCGCATCGGCAGGGGTCGTTTACATTGCAGACGACGAGTGGAGTCGCCCGCCCTTTACATTGCACGTCGCCCCTGAAACGGGCGGTGGTCTCACGGCGGATCAATCACCGGTGGGAGAGCTCCTCACGGACGTGGACGGTTCGTTCAAAGCACGTGGGATAAGCCCTCAAGATCTTGTCACGCAGGAGGGGGTCGTCCTGGCGGGACCATGGTTGCCCCGTGCGATCCATGCGTCGAACACGGAGGAGGTGGCAGTGCTCAATCGGATATGTATCGGTGAAGCGGCGGCCCGCATGATCCAAAGAGCGGCCGATCTAACCCAACGGGAAACGGGAGCTTAGTTTGACCGAGAGGTTAATTCGAAACTTATATGGAGGAGACCATCATGCAACACATTCAACGGTTGTACAAGGTTAAAGCGATGCAACTCCTAACGCTTGTGTGCGCACTCTTGATCGTGAGCGCCCAAGCGTTTGCGCAACAGAGTCTCACGGTGCTTCACTGTTGGACCGAGCATCGCAACGATTGGGTGAACGAGATGCTCGACGCCTTTGAGGCAGCCCACCCGGGCGTCACCGTCACTGGCCAGCTCACGGCTTGCGGGAACACCATTCTTGAAGAGTTCGTGACCCAAGTGATCGGAGGTACGCCTCCCGATGTGGTAATGATGCACAGCCTGAACATTCCGGGAACGGTCGACCGGGGATTCCTCCTGCCGCTCGATGCACACTTGCAACGAGATGACATTTCGATGGACACCTGGTACCCATCAGAAATTGAAACGGGTCGGTGGAACGGTCAACTCTTTGGCCTCCCGATGCGCACGGGCGGCGATACCAACTCACTCCTCTATTACAACAAGACAACCTTTAACGAAGCGGGAATTGGGGACGTCCCGTCGACGTGGGAAGAGTGGCTCCAGACGGCGCAGAAGTTGACACGTTATGACGGAGATAAACTGATCCGTGCAGGCTCCGCCTTCTACGGGGGCGATTTTAGTGAAGCGGCTTGGTTCGCTTCGGGCGGCGGCAGCATCTTCTCCCAAGACGCGAAGCGAATCGAATTTAGTCAAGACGCGGGAGTCGAAGCGGTAACCTTTATGCAAAACGCCGGCCAACGGTTGTATCGAGGCGGATGGCCCGAATTGAACGCAATGTTTGAGCAGATGGATCAATCGACGTACGGTTCGGGTCCTCGAGGTGCCTTTGCATCGGGGCGACTAGCCATGTGGCCAAACGGCATCCTCGAGTATAGCTACCTAAACGAGACCTTCCCCGACCTTGACTTTGGCATCGGCGTGAGGCCAGCACTCGAGGCGGGCGGTCCAAGTGGTGTGAACGCCGGCACCTTCCACTGGGCAATGGTTCAAGGCACCGAGGACCCGAGCCTCACTTGGGAGCTCGTGAAGTGGCTCTCCCTGCGTGAAGAGACCGCCGGCTACTTTATGTTGCGGCAGGCTCGGCCTTCACCGGTGCGGGCGTTTAATAGCAACCCGGCCTATTTCGAGATGAATCCCGACTGGATGATCGTGGGCGAGGCCCTTGCTCGTTCGACCTCGCTGCCCATGTTGCCCTACACGTCGCAAGTGCTCAATTTGCTGGCTTCGTCGGTCGGCAGCGCGCTCTTTGGCGATGAGGACCCGGGGACCGCGCTGGAGGAAGCGGCGTCACAGGCCCAAGGGATTGTCAACGAGTATTGGAACGGCAAGTAGTATTTGTCGAGAAAGTTCGATTGTGAACGCTATAAGAGAAGCCCGCTGGAGCCCCCTTCCGGCGGGCTTTTCGCGCAGGGTACCGATAACGACAAGAAGGGACACCACCATAGACTCTTGAACATTTTCAAGACTCAATACCTTTGCGCTGGGAGTTCGGCCACGTGCGAGATGCCACACCGCCTACCATTCTGATCGTCGACGACGAGCGCGAGATTCGAGCGCTCATTCGCCTTCACGTGGAGCGCCACGGAATGCAAGCGCTCGAGGCCGATTGCGGTCGTGCGGCCATCGAAGTCTTAAACCGCCAAACCGTCGACCTCATCGTCTTGGACCTGATGATGGAGGAGTCGAGCGGGTTCGAAGTCTTGCACCATCTCCGGAAGGCGCGGACGGACACCCTCGTCATCGTGGCCAGTGCACGCCACAACGAGTCCGACAAGGTTGAAACACTCGGACTCGGCGCCGACGACTACGTTACCAAGCCGTTTAGCCCACGAGAGTTGGTCGCCCGCATCCAAGCCAATCTGCGTCGCCACGGAAGGCTCTCGTACCCCGAGGATCGCACGATCCGGCGAGGCGGACTCGTCCTCGATCTCGCCAGTTCGACGTTGTACAAAGGGGAAAAGACGCTTACGTTGACGCCCACTGAAAGTTCCATCCTTTACTCCTTGATGCGTCATTCCGATGAGGTGCTCACCCGAGCGGATCTTTCGCGCAAAGTTTGGAACCACGACCAAGTTGACGGCGGCATGATCAACGTCTACATCAACCAGTTGCGAAAGAAGATCGAGGACACCCCCTCTCAACCCATCTACATCCAAACTGTGCGGGGCGTCGGCTACCGGTTTGCCGGAGGCGTCTCATGAGCACACGGGCCAAGCTGTGGATCTACTTCGTCATCTCTTCGTTTCTCTCTATCGTCCTTTTCGCCGGGTTTATGATCCTTTACGCCAGCCTGTTTAACCCGGGCTATAGCGTCAATTCGTTAGGGGGACTTACCGGCGAGATCGTAAGCGCCGTCGACCGGGACGCTGTCACAGATGCTACGGGGTTAGGCCATTTGCTCGAGGAGGCGGCGGCGCGCAATCCGGGAATTCGTCTGGAATGGCTGAGGCAGGATGGTAGCATCGTCTACTCCACGGCCGGTCGGACGGACCCGTACGATGTCAGCGAGATGATTGGCGCCTTCGCGGACATGCCGTATAACCTTTGGACGCCTGACCAACACGTGTCGGTGCTTAACGAAGTGACGTGGAACGGCAGCCCTCACTTCTTGTACTTTTCGTTACCCTCGGAACTCGTAAAGGACGCCCAGTTTTTCTTTTATGTCCGGGAAACCCGGACGCTGTATGACTTCGGATTGGCGCTTCTTCTCTTTCTGCTGACGCCACTTTTGTTCATTTACATTTTCCTATTTAACGTGAACCGCCGCCTCCGGCGTCTCACCCGGGCGATGAACGAGATGGACATCCACGGCTCTAAAACGCCGGTCGTCGTCGACACGTCACGAGACGAGATCGGCCAGTTGAGCAGGCGTTTTAACGAGATGTCGGCGCGCATCAACGATCAGATGAACGAGATCGAGTCGTTTCAAGCTACGCGCGACACGCTCATCTCCAACCTCTCGCACGACCTGCGCACGCCGCTTACGATGATCCTGGGGTATGCGGAGACGATCCAGTCGGCCCCGTCCGACGAACATAGAGACCGTCTGCACCGATACGCCGGCATCATCGTACAGCGATCACGCTACATGGCCCAGTTGTTGGAACGCCTGCTCGACGTCTCCCGTCTGCAGCGTGGCGGATTTGATCCAGTCCTGCGCGAGACCAACCTCTCGGAGTTGCTCCGCCAGATCTCAGCCGGATACATCCTGATGGTCGAGGAGAAAGGAATCACGTTTGACATCGAGATTCCCGAGACCGATGTGACGCTCGTGATCGATCCGGAGTTGATCGAGCGAGCAATCCGGAATCTGATCGACAACGCCTTGGAGTACGGCAGCGCTGGGGGCTATTTGGGTCTCACTTTGGCCATCTGCCCCCAACGGGTGCAGATTCGGGTGAGCGACAAGGGACCCGGGATTCCTCCTCAAGACCAAACAAACATCTTCGGACGGTTCCTGCGAGGCGAAACGGGGCGTCATCGGTACGGTTTCGGGCTTGGCCTCTCCATCGTGAAGTACGCAGCGGATGCTCATCACGGGGCGGTGTATTGCGCCAGCCTCCCCAAGGAAGAGACGATCTTTTGCCTTCAGTTGCCGCGAGATACCCGCCTAGCGATTGACCTGGCAGAGGAATCACCAATTTCCATCGCTTAGTAAGTCGATCACGGCCATGGAGACTTCGATGGATTCCCCATCGGAAAGGCCGCCCGACGTCAGATCATAAGCAGAATTGACGTTTTCGCTCGCCAACTCTTGGATTCGTCTATAACTGTCCAGGTTGCTCTGTGCCTCGGTCGCAATGAAGCCCGCCTGAATGCTCACGACGATCGCCATCGCAATGATCGCAGCGGGCCCCGCCGACACGGCCGCAGTCATAGACATCGACGCTCCTTGTGCTAATGCAGGGAGCCCCACCGAGGCGTATGGCATGATTAGGGAACTAAGCAAGCCTATAGCTGCTCCGGCAGCGGCGCCTCCCCCAAGACCGATGGCAGCGGATCCAAGCAGTCCTTCCAACGCCGCTGTCGACTCCTCAGCCATCTCCTCAGACGCTGCCGCGACGACATCCGGGATGTGAAGTGCGAAGGCCGACGTAAGACCCACATTCGTTTCCTGGTATTCTTGGAGCAACTGCTTTGCACGATCAGCAATCGTTTGGCGACGTTCGTCAATCCGGTGTCCGATGACCCTCAGCAAACTACGCTCCGTTGTCGTCAACGCGTCCTTGTCTTTCGTAAGGAGTTGATTGGCGTAGCGGGGCAGCACAAGGGCCAACGCCCGTCTTGCCACTGTAGTACCCTCATCGATCTCCTGTCTCCATGACTCAAAGCTCACCTCACCACTCCTTAGGTCCTCAAGGAACGACCTTAATTCGGGTGGAGGTACCCCCTCAGAGAGGATGTCTTGGATCATGTTCTTTATCGACTCAGGATCGTTTGCCAACATATCATCGACATGGAAACCGGAAAGCGTGGGGCGACTCCCTATAACGATTGGATGGTTCGCTCTCTCCTCGGCTTCTCTTTGTTTCGCCAGATTCTCTTCAAATTGCTCCCGGACCTTGGAGAGGTCGAGTTCCCCGCTTAGCGTGAGAGAACCACCACCAATCACAGTGCCACGCACAAAATTGCGTATCGTGAGGGTTCCGCCTCTCACGTTGCCCAAGACATAGTTGGGTGACAAGACCTCCTCAACATTGATTGAGACGTGGCCCACGGCGAGGTTGGGATCGCCAGGCACCTTAATCGAAATGAAGTAGGAGCCGGGCGGAGTGTCCGAGTCGACCCCAATGTAGGCGTTGTACCGGATGAGGCTCTCCAGAGGTTCGTCAAACTTCGTGCCCTTCACAGTCATCCAAGACGTGGGGTTAGGCTCATCCCTGTCGCGGGTCACATTGATCGCGCTGAGACTTAACTCAGCCGGACGGATCGTCAACACTCCATCCGCCAAGTCAACTGAGTAGTTCTTAGACATCGCTGATCCAGTAAAGGCGTAATCACCGACGTCGGTAGTAATCGGTTGATCATTTAGCGTCACATTGACCAAAGATGCGCCGTCGCCGTTCTTGAAGCCCGACCAGGTGATGGCGCGGATTGCGTTTTGCAGGGCTGATAAGCTTAGTGTCTCTCCATAGGTGCGCTGGGCGTTCCCGATTTGTCCAATGAGTGGGGCGCGGGTGATCTCCAAATCGCCAGGGGTTAAGGTGACTACGTAATTGGCCGCGGTCCCTTTACCCTCTAGCGTATAGGTTCCTACATCCGCCGTAACTGGTTGATCGTCCAGCGTTACGTCGACCACGGAGGGGCCATCGCCGTTTTTAAAGCCCGACCAGGTGATCATGTTTTGAGTGACATCGTCCACGTCGGAGGGCGTCAATACGTCTCCGTACACCCTCTGCACAAGTCCGATGTCTCCGGTGAGCGTCGCCGGAGTGATGGTCAACGTACCGTTCTCTACACCATTTAGCGAATAGTTACCGGAAATGGTGTAGCTCTCGAGGACGATGTCGTAATCACCGATATCGGTGCCCATGGTGGCGCCCGTCGCGTAAACGCCGGAGAAGATGTCGGCGAACGCGTCATCATTCCGCAATCCCGTCGCTTCAGCGCTAAACGTCGGGTTGGCATCGCCATAGACGCGCTCATCGTCATGAATGCGGATGTCGAGCGGCGCCGGCACGATCTCTAAGACGCCGTCGAGGATCGTCACATTGTAGTTGGTCGCCGCACCGGTACCTGAGAGTGTATAGGTACCGACGTCCGTCTCCGGAGACTCATCGTTGAGCGTAGCCGCGACAACCCGCCAATCGTCAGCGTTTTTGAAACCTGCCCACGTGATGTCGTTGGCGAGAACGGAGCCGGAGGAGATCGAGCTGCCGTACTCACGCGTCACGGTGTTGATTTGGCCTGTCAGATCCGCCTTACGAATCGTCAGGTCCCCCGTCTGAAACGGGTTGGCCCATGTGTAGTTAGAGTTGCCGAATGCGACGCTGATCGGCGTGGAGAGACTGACGACAGGCTGAGTCGGATCTTGGTTGTACGTGTAGGTGATACCCAGGTCATCGACTGCATGACCCAGTTTGAGGCCTTCCGTAGCCGTCACCGTGGGCGGACCGTCCCACACGGTCTCACCGTACTCGCGCGTCGTGTCGCCGATGTCCAGCGTCACCGGCGCCGGTTTGACGCGAAGGATACCATTTTGAAAGCGCAGTTCGTACTTATTGGACGAAAGACCGGGTCCGGTGATGGTGATCGGATATCCATCCGACGTGTTGGCCGGGGAATGTTGAGTCGCTGCCGTTGAGAGCGTCGGGTCGCCACCGAACAAGACGTCGGAGAGCGTCTCACCGTCCGCCAACCCTTGGACTTCCCACGTCCCCTCGTCGAAGGTCGGATTGGGATCGCCGTAGAAGCGCTCGAGGTCTTTGGCAATGAGGATCAGCTCCGGTTGATCGCCCGGCGCGTAGATGAAGCGGCTGACGCCGTCTCGTTCGGCGTCGAATCCAGTGCCGTAGTCTTCATCGTATGTGGCGAACGTCTTGCCGTAGACAGCTAAGCCTGCCAATCCACCCGTCAGGGTCGTATCGGGGTCTGACGAGTAAATCAGGAACCGTTGATGCTCGGCCGCATCGACAACGATCGCGTCGGCGCCCGCCTGGTTGATGAAAGCTCCACCGTCGGAGACTAGCACGACGTTGATCGGATTTGGATGGAAACTGATTTTCGAGTTCGCGAGGAGCGTGAAATCGCCTTGGGTACGTATTACGATATCGCCGCCCTCGGGCGCCATTTCCTCATAATCGAGGAACACATCAAGCCCGCCGGACGCGTCTCGCACATTCAGCTCTTGGAACGACCTGTCGCCGCTTGACTCAAATCTGCCGATCGTATTGTTGGCGTTGGTCGCCGCAACGCTGCCGAAGCCGGCCTTTGTGCGTTCGATGTTTAACGTGCTGACGTGCAACTCTCCATGCAGGTTCACGTCGCCGATGCTGCTTGGGGAGCCGAAGGTCCCTGTAAAGACGTCAGGATTGCCGCCAATTGTCAGCGTACCGACTTCGATCTCTTTACCCACGTCCAGGGTCACGTCGCCGGTCTGTTCGGACCCACCGAAATCATGCCCACCTGCAAGCAACGTCAGTGCGCTCTCCGCGGACGTGGCGCTGATGCTTTCATTCAAGGTAATCCGGTTGTGCGCTTTGAGCGTCAGCGTCGTGGCGGCGTCCCAAGAGACGGCTCCGTCGACCGTAATGTTGCCGAATCCGCTGCCGCCGACTCCGTCAGTGGTGGCGATTTCAACGTTCCCGCTTTCCAAGTTGCTCGAAAGGGTGATGTGACTCATATAACTGCTGCCGTCGGCCGGGTCGACGGGACCGATCATGTAATCGTTAGGATCAATAAGCCACGTTCCAAAGGCGCCGGCGGTTGCGCGAGTGCTAACCTGCGCACCCTCGTCGACACGGACAACTTCCCCGGAGGTCTCAACCAACCCGCCGGCCGAGTCGCCACTGGCGTCGAGCTCCGCGTCGGACCCTACATGCACGGCATGGCCGATGACGCGGATCTCCCCGCCCTCGCTCTGAGGCGCCGACGCGTCGAGCCGGCCGTTCACTTGGACCGTGCCTCCATCGGCCCCACCGGAAAGGACGATGACGCCCCCGCGCGCCTCCATGGAAGAGACATCGGTGAGACCGGTGTGGTTGATCACCGTGTCGAGCAGGGCATCCTTCGCTCGAGCCGTCAACACGACCTGACCTCCCTCGGCCGCGATCAGCCCGCCGTTGTGGATCTCGGCACCCACAGCGGCTGCGTCCACCTCGGCTTTAAAGAGTCCTGACCCGTCTAGGTAGAGGGTGACCCCATCGCCCGCCGCCAAGGCGACCTCCCCGCTGGGAGCATGAATCTCTCCGCTGTTCTCGACCGAGTTACTGATCAGGGCAACGTACCCCCCGCCGGCCGCGGAGAGGACGCCCCGGTTGAGAATCCTCCCGGCCGTGCCGGTTCCCCGAAAGCGATAGGTCCCGTTGATAAAGTCGTCATCGTCGAGATTGAGCGTCGAAGCGACAAACCCAGCCGTATTGACGCTCGCGCCGTCACCAAAGATGATGCCGTTGGGATTGATCAAGAAGACCTGGCCATTCGCCTGGAGCTGCCCGGAGATCTCACTGGGATCGAGCGTAATCACGCGGTTAAGCGCGATTGACGAAGGACTCGGCTGGTTAAACGTGACGGTTTCATCCGCACTAATGTCAAACGAGTCCCAATGGATGGCAAGGCGGTCACTGGTTTGCTCCACGGTCATCGCGTCGGTGTCGGTCTGAATCGCACCTTCACCGCCTGCAACGCGGCCGCCTTGGGGCATCGCATAGGCGGTAGTTGTCAGCGTGTGAACGACGATCGCCAGCGAGAGGAGACTTGAGAGAAACCGAAGGGAGCCTCGCTTATGCGGACCGAGTCGATGCATCATTCCAGTTCGCCTCCAAGGAGATCAGTATTGCCATGTCGCGCGCAGCCACAATCGGCCGTCCCGGCTGCCGTCGATCGGATTGGACCCGATAGGATAGGCGTTGAGCATTTCGACCAACCAATTGCCCCGAGCAATCGTAAGTCCCCCACCGATGCCGGAGAGGCTGGTCACATTCTCACCGCCCGATCCCGGCCAGGGGACGCGATTCACATGCACCCCGCCGATGTCGGCAAATGCCGTCCAAGAACCTTCCAGTCCCCACGCTGGCCAACGAAACCCACGCTGCAATTCGGTCCGAACGAGCCATCCCTGATCCCCCGACGCGGCGCCCGCACTGTACGCGCGGACGCCACCAACGCCACCTAAGCCCATCTTCTCGGACGAGTGGAGGTTTTTTGACGCGGCCTGCCCCCGTATCTCCAGGTTAATCGTCAAGCCGTTCCAGACAGGGCGCCGCACTACCGCTCGTGCATTAAGGCGCACAAAGGCCCCGGTCGTCTGTGCACTGGCTGCATCCGCATCCGCTGCGGCTTGGGGAGCCAAACGCAGCGTACCCTGTGTTGCTGAAAGCGAGTAGATTCGGCTCCCTCCATCCGAGCGGCTCCTATCACCTTGCCACTCAACCGTCTTACGGGTGACGCGGCTCTCATCGGAAAGAACCGCTCCGATCGTCCGTCGCTCCGACAGGGAATCAAACCCAAGTCCAATCCTTGTGTTCGCAGACTGTGTCCGTACAACGGGATAGTCCAGACGCACTCCCCTCGTGCGGCTGCTTGTGACGATCGGAGTCGACCCGAGCGACTGGCGCCGTTCCCTCGAAGCAAGAGAAAGCGAAGCGCGCAGGCCTTGGCCGCCAATGGGCGCCGAATACGTAGCATTTCCGCCGAGGGAGCCGCTCGCCAAGGGTCCAAGGCTCACGGAGAGCCGGTCGCCGTATCCCCGAGGGTTGCTCCAACTCGCTCCTAATTGGCTCTGGAAAATCTCTGCGTGGTTATTCGTGGAGAGACTCACCGACCATGGTGCGCTGTCCGTCAACGAGACGATGATGTCCGACGTGCCTACAGTTTGACCGACGCGAAAGGTGGTCTCAGCGTGCACTCCGGGTAAATCGTTCAAGAGAAGGGTCGTCCTTTCCAAGGCGGACTGCTTAATCGGATCATTAGATTGCAGTGACGCGAGGTAATCCTGCGCCACTTGGTCACGCAGGCGGGAAGTGTTGTCGAGCGTAATGGCTCCGTAGCGACCTTCCAAAACCTCAATACGGACGATGCCGTTTGTCACTTCTTGTTGCGGCAAAAAGGCGCGGGCCACGACAAAACCGTGTTCCCGGTAAAACCGGGTAATCCGACTCGCCTGGTCAACAAGGCCAGTGAGTGTGAGCTCTTTACCAACTGCGTCACCAAGGACCTCTGCCAGAGCGTCGCTACTGATCGCTTGATTGCCGGAGAACTCAAACCCAGCGACAGTGAGCGTCACAACCGACTCTTCTTGCGCATGTGTCGGGCACGCCACACCAACTGCGACGAGGAAGAGTGCACATATGGCAAGCGTCCATTTGCATAAGTGATCGCTTCGGTCGGTGAGCCCTGCGCGCATGGAACGTTCCTCCCGATACGGTCCAACTCTTAGGCAAATATGTTAACACGGAGCCTTCGGGAAAAACATTAAGAACTGATAAAGATCGGTCGGACAAGGAATCCTTATGCCTGGCGCGGTCCTCTGCGCTACGGCGGACACTGGTAATCGAGGCGATTTCCAAGAGCTGCTGCCGACCCCTTAAAGGGGTACTTGCTCGCACACAGAAAAGGTTGTAGTGTAACCATTTTTCATTTTATACAAACAACCACAGAGAAGAGGGGATTGATGGTGTCTCGCCCGTCCTATCGAAATCTCGGTAAACGCCCAACATTCTTTGCGTTGGTGTTCGCGACTGCCCTCGTCATGGCATTTACGATTGCATCTGCCTCAGACCCGATTGTTGTCGAGCTATGGATGAACGAAGGAAACAATCTTAGATCGAGCATCCAACCTATTGTCGAACGTTTTAATGCCGAGTCGACAGAGATCAAGATCAATCTCGCGGATTTTGCCGGCAACGTGACGGAAGATCGCGTCATTACGGCAGTCGCTGCCGGCGTTACTCCGGACATCGTACAAGGCTCGTATCTGTGGGCACCTGGCTGGGCTGAGCAGGGGATCATCGCTCCGCTTGACGAGTTCGTCCAACGAGACAACTACGATCTAAGCGACTTCTTCCCCCTCGCGTTGGAAGCTGGGAATACGTATCGCGGCGAACTGATCGGACTGCCTCTCTTCTTGCAGTTGACGGTGTTGTACTACAATGAGCAGGCGCTTGCCGAGTCAGGGACTGTCCCGCCCACCGATCACTGGACATGGAGCCAGTTAGAAGAGGCACTCTTAAAGAATCGTCGCCTTGGACCCCAGGGAGAAATCGAACACCATGCAATGACCGCCTATGTTCCGCAGCATCCGAGCAATATGTTTATCGAACAGGTGGGCGCGCGCTTTTGGGATCCAGAGACCTCTCTGCCCGACATCGACGTTGATAAATTCGCCCGAGCGTTCGGGTTTTACGAAAGCCTCGTGGAGCGCCAACTACTTCAAGCAAGGACTGTACACTACGACGACAGTCCCGGTTGGGGTCGCTTTACCCAGGGGCAATCCTCCTTTCACATTGACGGATCATTTCGCGTCGAAGTGCTGGATCGTTCAGTCGACTTCTCACGAGCTGCCCCCGCATTGCGCGCCGACGAAAACCTCCCGCCGGCGACGTGGCTGGGCCAGCGAACCTTTAACATCATGCGGACGACTCCCGAGCGTGAGCAAGCAGCCTGGGAAGTGCTCAAATACCTGACATCGCCTGAGAGCCTCGCAACTTTCTCCGCTCTGAGCGGGCAGGTGACGGCGAGTCGTTCAGCCATGCTCGAACCGGCGCTCAGCGAGCGCATGACGCAGGATAACTTCCGTGTTATGGTCCAACAGGTAGCACCTTACGGCAGCGGTATCTCTGGCATCCCCGACATCGGCCGCATCAATTCGGATGTGATCAACCCGCTCACAGCACAGTTTGTTGGGGGCGACATCGGCCTGTCGGCCTTTATCGAATCATTGCAGCGCGGCATCAACTCGATCTTGTCGCCGTAAATCGGTTTCAGACGAGGGCGTCCCATTGGCCGTCCTCGTGCGCAACACCCTTTAGGATGGAAGTGGTTCCATATGACTAATGTCCCGCCGCGCGACCTGCCCAATGTGGTGTTGATCGTCTCCGAGGATCACGGACCTCACCTTGGGTGCTACGGCGACCCGAACGCCCACACGCCCAACTTGGATCGATTGGCGGAAGAGGGCGTTCGGTTCACGAACCATCACACAACCTGCGCCATCTGCAGCCCCGGTCGAGCAAGCATTCTCACAGGGCTTTATCCGCACCAAAACGGCCAGATTCACCTAGCGACCCACAAATACGCCATGTATCGCCACTTCTCCAATCTCGCCACGATTCTCAAAGAGGCCGGACTCCGCACGGCGCGCTTGGGGAAGCTTCACGTCCTACCCGAAGAAGCCATTCCATTCGATTTTGTGTGGAACGAACCCGATCGGATCAGCTTTGGTCATCGAGACGTGCACGAGACGGCTACTGTGGCCGGACGATTTGCCAACCAGGAGGACTCGCCCTTCTTCCTCTACGCTTGCTTCTCCGACGCCCATCTGCCGATGCTCCATCAGTCTTTCGGTGTTCCCGGCGCACCGCTTAGGGGCGAGGACATCACATTGCCGGGATTCTGTCCGGTCGACGCCCCGCATATGCGCGACCGACTCGCAGGTTATTACAACTGCCTCGAACGTCTCGACACAGGGATCGGTCTCATGCTCGCCGAGTTACAGAGGCAGACCGATCGGGAGACCATCGTGCTGTTCACGGTCGACCACGGCCAGCAGTTCATCCGCGGCAAATTGACCAGTTACGAGGGTGGTTTGCGGGTGCCCCTGATCATCCATGCTCCGGAACGAATGGGTACGGGTTTAGTACGGGACGAGTTGACGAGCCACGTCGACATTTTGCCCACAGTTCTCGATCTGCTCGGATTACCTCCACTCGCGGAGCGTTCTGGCTCCTCGCTAGCACCCTTGGGGCGTGGAGAGGAGCCGGCTTGGCGACAATACGTCGTTGGAGAATGGACGGGGCGCCCGGCGCGGTGGTTTCCCCAACGCAGCATTCGGAATCACCGGTTTAAGCTCATCGTCAACTACCTATCCGGGCGCGAAAACCTCGGAATGAAAGAGTATCTGCCCCCCGGAGCTTGGGAATCAAGTCTTGACGCAGACGATGTGGCCGCACTACCCACCGACTTGCAAAGTGCTCTGGAGCGAGCGGTGCTGCCCCCACCCGAAGAAATCTACGATCTGCAAGAAGATCCGTTCGAGCTCAACAATCTCGCCGGCGAAGCGGTCCTGGACTCCGTTAGGACCGAGCTACGCCAGGCGCTCACCGAATGGCAGACTGAACACGGCGACCGCATCGCCGATCCCACCGTGCTCGACGCGTTGACGCGCATGCACGCAGAGAACGAGCAAAGACACTATCCCGACGGGACCTTCTCAAGGGGGAACGTTGAGAAAATGACCTGGGCTTACGCTGAGGTACTCGATCCTGGAGTGAGAATCTGAGGCGGTTGCAACTCGTCTGCCGGAAGTGCAATCCGGCAGACGAGTTGAAGGAGCCCAAAAACGAGGCAGGTCTCATCGTTGCAGCCACGTTAACTTCGGCCGACGGTAGGGTGCACAAATCTAAGCGCCTCTTCTGACTCGGGACGCAGAAAGTCGAAGTCGCACCCCTGGTCAGCCTGCAGCACATGATCGATATAAAGACGCGGGTACCCTCTAAGGTGTGGCGTCACCGGAGGCTTCCACGTTTCACGGCGCTTCGCCAGTACACTCTCATCAACCAACAGTTCCAACGTGCGCTCTGGAATATTGATCGTGATGACATCGCCATTCTGTACCAGCGCCAGTGGACCTCCGACGGCGGCTTCAGGAGCAATGTGTAACACAACCGTACCGTAGCTCGTTCCACTCATACGCGAATCGCTGATACGCACCATGTCGGTCACGCCGGCACGCTGCAACTTGGCCGGAATCGGGATCATACCCCACTCCGGCATACCCGGTACGCCCTTGGGTCCGGCGTTCCGAAGCACCAGCACATCATCGGGTCTTACGTCAAGGTCTTCGCGATCGATCCGATTCAGCATGTCCTCATACGATTCAAAAACCACCGCTCGACCTTTGTGAACCATCAGTTCCCGAGACGCCACCGAAGTCTTAATGACGGCCCCGCGCGGCGCCAAGTTTCCGGTGAGAATTGCAACCGACCCTTCGCCATCCAGCGCTTCAGCGGCTGGCCGAATCACGTTTGAATCGAAACAACGAGCGGCGTCGATCACTTCACCAATTGTCGAACCGGCAACAGTACGGCATCGATGATCGAGGAGATGTCCGATCTGCTTCATCACTGCGGGAATGCCGCCGGCTGCATGAAATGCCGCCATTTGGTGAGATCCCGACGGTTTGACATCCGTAATGAAAGGCGTGCTTCGCGAGAGCTCGTCAAACCGATCCAGCGTCAGGGGAATTCCTAGGCGGCCCGCAATCGCGATGAGATGAATGATGGCATTTGTAGACCCTCCCAACGCGATCAACACACGCACGGCATTATCAAATGCCTCCGCTGTCATGATGTCCCTGGGTCGAATGTCATCAGTCACAAGCTGCACAATGCGACGGCCGCTCGCTTCTGCGACCGCGAGGCGGAGAGCATCGGTTGCGGCGATGCTCGAGGTGCCGGGGAGCATCATACCGAGCGCTTCAGAGAGTCCCGTCATCGTCGACGCCGTTCCCATTACGTTACAGTTACCGATGCTGCAACCGATACAACGTTCAAACTCATCCCAGTCTTTTCGGTCAAGCAGCCCGCTCCGATATTGGTCCCAATAGCGCCAGAGGTCGGTCCCACTGCCGATTTCTTCCCCTCTCCAGTAGCTCGAGGTGCGTGGGCCTCCAGCAACCTGAATGGTGGGCAAATTCGCACTGGCAGCTGCCATCAACTGGGCGGGCGTGGTCTTGTCACAATTGCACAGAAGCACAACGCCATCGATGGGATTTGAACGTAGCATTTCCTCTACATCCATCGCCATAAGATTGCGGTAAAGCATCGCCGAGGGTTTCATAAGCTCTTCACCCAGCGAGATCGTCGGAAACTCGAGCGGCAATCCCCCAGCGGCCAACACTCCCCGCTTGACCGCCTCTGCAACCTCCCGCAGTCCGGCATTGCAGTTGTTCAACTCACTCCAACTGTTGGCGATCCCGATGACCGGACGGTCTTGGTAGTGTTCGGCCTCGATTCCCATGGCTCGCAAGACAGCTCGGTGTTGCAACCCCAGTTCGGCTCTTCCGCGGAACCACTCCGCGCTACGCAACGTTTGTTGTTTCTCTCGACTCACTCGTATTTCTTCCCTTCAAGGGGGCGTTCTGCCGACCACAGTCCCTTTGTCAATACGATTGCAGAGAATGAAACTCCTCCCCTAGTACGCCAGGGGTGCTGAAGCGGGCCTTTGGACAACTTTCCGGTCGAGGTTGAAGGAGTCGGCATCCTCCATTCCCAATAAATCAATGAAATGTCTTCTGAAACAAAAGGAAGACGGCTGAGGGGACCTTAACGTGAGCACAGATTTGCATCGTCACATACAACAGACAAAGATGAGTGACACCCATCAACATCTCCTTAGTGAACAGGAATGGATCCAAGGGAAGCCCGACATTCTTACCGACCTCTTCGAGTATTTGATTCGCACTGACATGGTCGTGGCGGGCGCGCCACAGGCAGATATTGATGCCCTGCGCGACAAAGAGAATCCTGATATTGCAAGGCGTTTTCGTGCAATCGAACCGGTGTGGAACGTATCCAAGTTCACTGGATTCGGCGAAGCCGTCCGGCTCGCGGCAAAGCATCTGTACGGTCTCGACGAAATTACGGTGAAGGGTCTTTTAAGCGCACAAGAGAAGCTCGCCGAACTTCACGTCGAGGGCAGATTGCGCCTCCTGCGAGACGTGGCCAATTTGGACCACGTGCAGATTGATAACTTTCGAGTATCTTGTGAACCTGATCCGTCAGGACCTGAATTCTTTTTGTACGACCTCTCATGGCTCAAATTTTGTAATGGGAAGATTGACCCCGATTTTCTTGCGGAAGAGACAGGCATCCAGGTGCAAAATCTGAGCACGTTGGACGAGGCGATGGCCAGTCTATTTGCCACCCATGCGCCTTGTGCCATTGCGGTCAAGTCCCAGCATGCCTACAACCGGTCTCTTCAATGGACCGAACGAGAGCCGGCAGACGCCGAACAGGCACTAAAACGGATCTTGGCCAATCCGTCATCAGCCTCTCGAGAGGATCGTCTCATCGTTGGGGACTGGTGCCTCGCGCGTGGTGTCGAGCTCTCAATAGAGCACAACCTCCCATTTAAGCTACACACGGGGTACCACGCGGGATCTGGGCAAATGCCTATCGAAGGGATTCGGCCGGGACACCTGTGCTCTCTTTTGCGGCGATATCCGCAGGCGCGCTTTGTCCTCATGCACATTGGATACCCGTATTACGACGAACTTCTTGCCGTGGCGAAACACTATCCGAACGTTTGGGTCGATATGTGTTGGGCCTGGACCTTAAATCCTCGTGCGTCGACTGAATTTGTGCGTCGGTTTCTCCATTCCGTTCCAGTGAGCAAGCTTTTTGTGTACGGCGGCGACACGTACTGGCCGACTATTACCGTTGGTTATGCCATTCAGGCCCGCCTCCGTCTGGAACGAACTCTTCAGAGTGAAATCGACGACGGTGAACTCACAGAGAGTGAAGCAATGCAGATCGCGACGTTATTTATGCAGGAAAATCAACGGCAGTGTTTCGACCTCGAGGGGACAAGGGCAAACATCTTGAACACATTGAATCACTAGTAACGATGAAACCCTTTGTATTTAACGCTATTAGGAGGAACGGATCATGAAAACTCGGGCCGCTGTACTCTATCAAATGGGTCAAGTCCCGCCCTATTTCAAATCTCGACCGATCCATATCGAAGAAATCGACATCACACCGCCTGGCAACGGCGAAGTACTCGTTGAAGTGGAAGCAGCGGGAATCTGCCATTCGGACCTTTCGGTGGTGAATGGGGTCCGGCCGCGCCCGACCCCCATGGCCCTTGGACACGAGGCAAGCGGTGTGGTCACCGAAGTCGGCGCCAACGTATCGGGGCTTCGCCCAGGCGACCACGTTGTCTTCTCCTACGTTCCCATCTGCGGTCAATGTGAATATTGTACGAGCGGACGTCCGGCCCTCTGTGAGCCGGGTAACCAGGCCAACGCCAATGGGACGCTCCTCGATGGAACGGTGCACTTTAGAAATACACAGGGCGAATGCGTTCATCACCACCTGGGCGTTTCGGCATTCTCTCGTTACACGGTGGTCTCCGAGCGATCACTCATCAAAATTGATCCGGAGATCCCACTGGACAAGGCCGCCATTTTTGGATGCGCCGTACTAACTGGTGTAGGAGCGGTATTTAACACGGCCCAAGTGGCTCCGGGCAAGAGCGTTGTCATCTTTGGACTTGGCGGCGTTGGTCTAAATGCCGTGCTGGCCGCCCGCGCAGCCGGCGCCTGGCCCATTATCGCGGTCGATCTGTTAGAGAGCAAATTGCAACTGGCAAAGGAGCTGGGGGCAACCGAAGTCGTTCGCGCCGATAAAGAAGATTGCGTGGAAGCCATTCGGGAACTGACGAAAGGCGGTGCGGACTATGCATTCGAGGCGGTCGGACACGAAAAGGTTTGGCGGGATGTGTTTCTTTCTACCCGGCGCGGGGGTGAAGCCATCTGCATCGGGGTGGCGGCGCCTGACGTAGAATACCGTGTTCCGGCGGTCTCGCTGGTCGGTGAAGGCAAGGTCATCAAAGGGTGTTACATGGGATCGTCGGTGCCTTCACGTGACATTCCCCGTTTCCTCAACATGTACATGGCGGGTCGGTTGCCGGTTGATCGCCTCATGACCCATACTGTCAAACTGGACCAAATCAATGAAGCCTTCGATATGCTGGCCGAGGGACGTGCCGTGCGCCAACTTGTTGTTTTTAGAGACGACAGAAACTAACACCGCGGAACGCGCACTCGTTAAAGAAGGCGTACGACTGATTCCCTCTTTAATGAGTGCGCGTCGATTCGAATTAAACGTGAGCGCGAGACTCACTTTACTGATGTGCCGCCAGAGAGACCATTCGTTAGGCTTTCTCGTTCAACCTTAAAATCGGGAATCGACACCGGCCGACCTCCAGCGCTTGCCGATTTAGCCGACAATGGAATCAGCGAGCTCCATGTCACCGCGTCGTAAACATCGATTGCAGGCCGTCGCTTTTCGAGGATACTGGCGACAAACTCCTCAAGCACAAAGAAATCGCCGCCACCGTGTCCAGCGTTTGTCGCCTCGTTGCGCCAGCGCTTCCAGAGCGGGTGCTCGTACTGGTCTTCGTAATTCCAAAGCGCTTCCCAGACCGCCTCGTCTTTCTCTCGAGACGATTTGGATGAGGCCCCGCCAATCCAGATCAGAGGGTCTTCCCCAGGGTGTCGCTCTGAAAGATAGGCTGCCTCGGTCCCCTGCAATCCGTAATGAGTCATGTTGTGAGGTCGAGATGAAACCCAGTCCACGCGCAGGGTAATCGTGGCACCCCTCTCGGTCGTAATCACAGCGACCTGGCTGTCCCCTTGAGACCAATAGTTCGGATCCGCTCCGGGATGATCGCCGCCAAACATGTCCCGATAGTAGTGATGCATGGCACGCGGGGCGGTCGTGACTGCGACCATCGACACCAGCCGATCTCCTCCCGGCCGGTTGATGCCCAGCCACTGACAAACGGGCCCAAAGGAGTGTGTGGGATAGGTGACACTATTCCAGATGCGGTTAATCTCACCGCGCCAGGTGAGATTCCCCTGCGTGTCGTGAGTCAGCGGCTTGCAGTCGTGGATATAGGCGCCTTCCGCATGAACCAAATCCCCAAAGAGGCCCGCTTGGACCATGTTGTGCACCATCATATTGGGTCTCATGAAGCAGTAATTCTCCGCCATCATATACACGAGCCCCGTTGACTCCACAGTCTCCACGAGCTCCCAGCACTGTTCGACGGCGTAACACGCCGGTACTTCCGTAAGCACGTGCTTCCCTGCGCGAAGGGCCATCAAGGCTTGTTCGGGATGAAGTAAGAGCGGCGTGGCTATAAGCACCGCGTCGACATCGTCGGCCCGCAGGACCTGTTCAAAAGAGGTGTACAGGCGGACGTTCGGAAACTCTTCTCGCCAGCCGGAATGGACGCTCTCGTCCGGATCACAAAGAGCTATGAGTTGCACCTTTTCGGGCAACGCTTTGAGAGCCGCCCGTCCCGCCCGTCCGCGGCGGGCGCCGACTATTGCGAGACGAACTGGAGCATTTGCCATGAGGTTGCCTCCCTTTCAATCCAAGCGCCAGGACCACAAATTTCGTTTTGAGCAATACAATTTCTCGTCATGCAAATACGATCTCCTAACCATGAATCCAGCAGCAATTCTTGGACACTCGCTAGCTAGCCGCTCCATACAAAAGTCACGATCAAGCCGAGGACGCTCGAGACATGTTTGCGAATACCCGTGAGCGTACAAAGTTGACACCCAGACGAAACGGCGGCATGAGCCATTGCACCCAAGGACCTAGCGTCAAGGCCGCCAAGATCGTGCCGATGCCGACGGGGCCCTGCAGCAGAAACCCTACCGAGACGACCATGAGGTCTAGAACGATGCGTACGGGTCCTACGGGCAAATGGAGACGTTCGGAGACGCTCAACATCAAGGCGTCCCGGGGGCCTCCTCCTCGATCAAAGGCCATGTAAAGTGCCATGCCGACAGCAAAGATAAACACCCCGCACTCCAAATAGAGCAGCCCCCAAAAACCGGAGACCTGCGCCGTCCACTCGTGGGCGCGGTAAAAATCGATACACCAGCCGACTGCGAGGGCGTTAACAATCGTCAGCGGGCGGACGTAACGCCGGCTCAAGGCGAGGGAGACAAAGATGAGCACGAGCCCCGTAAGCTGTCCGACTTGTCCCAGGCTTAGGGACGTATGATGGACGACACCCAGGTGGAAAACATCCCACGGCGACGTCCCCCACGGAGTTGAAACGGTCATGGTCAGCCCGTACCCTAGGATAGGCGCGGTAAAGATACCTACGAGCACATCCCACACGAGCGATTGAAGACTCCTCTTTGCGTTCCGCCAAATTCCAACCTTTGTGTCCACGCCGCGCTCCGCCATTTCGTTGTGATCCATATCATTTCTTTACTGCTAAATTTTTCGGCGGATCGCGAGCGAGTTCCTTCACTGCGGCGTTGCAAATCCCAACCCAAGGGCCACATCAATCAGGTTTCCTCGTACTCAGGGCCCCTCGAATTCGGAGAAGGAAATGTTTTCAGGCAACAAGAAGCACCATGTTGTCGGGAGATGGACGATGCATTCCTTCCTGACATGGGGGCGAATGAGTTGGGTGCTACACGGGGAAAGACTGCTCCTCTACCAATGCGATCCGTAGATCGGGCGTTACGCGTGCTAAACTCGTTGGCAGATGCACGCAGGGAAATGGGCGTCACTGAAATTGCAAGGCAGGTCGGCATCGACCCCAGCTCCACCTATCGCATCTTGACAACCCTGGCCCATCACGGTTATGTCGGGCAAAATCCTCAAACCACCAAGTATCGATTGGGAATGCGTCTATTATCATTAGGCGACGTCGTGAGCGAGTCGTTACACCTCTCAGAGCTGGGGCGTCCGATACTTGAGCACCTGGTCGAAGTGACGGGCGAGACGGCGAACATGCTGGTGTGCGAAGGCTCGGAAGGGGTCTACATCGCAGGAGTATCCGGGACTAAATCTCTGCGGCGAGTGCTGTGTATAGGATTGAGGCAGCCGCTCCATTGCAGCGCAGCGGGGAAAGTAGTCTTGGCACACCTTCCAAGAGAGACCGTGGAGCAGATCGTGAGCGAACGCGGACTCCCGGCCATGACGAGCCGTACCATCACAGACCCTGAAGTTCTGCACAAACATCTGGCTCAGATCAGAGAAAACGGTTTCGCCATTGATGACGAAGAAGGCGAAGAAGGGCTTCGTTGCATTGCGGCCCCCGTGTTCGAGCACAACGGCGAGATCGCCGCCGGCATCAGCATCTCGGGCCCGTCCATGCGACTGAGCCTAATAACCCTGGAGCACATTGCCCCAACCGTTATCCAGGGTGCCAGTAAGATCTCGAAACTTCTGGGGTGGCAAGCCAGGGCGGAGCAAGATCACGCCTAACCGGCGCGGCAGGACCACCTGACGGCGCCAAACACACCTCTTTCGGCACTTTAGAAATCCAAAACGCTTCGCAGGTTTTCCCTTCCTTGTTGCCAATAAATCAACATATGTCTCCCAGCAAAATCACATTCCATTGTTACGCCGTGCGAGGAGAAGCGCCCCTACACCCAGAGTTCCTAACAATGACAGGGAAGTGACCAGCCGATGACCGTGTTGCCGATTTCGACTTCTCGTGTCCGATTTGGACACGCCCGCGCCGATATCACGCCCCCGGTAGGGATCTACCATAAGATGTGGGGCGCCGCCACCCACCATCGGGCGTCCGGCGTGCACCGCCCGTTGATGTGCGACGTTATGGCGTTCGGCCCCATTGAACCGAGTCTTGACGTCACAGAGGGAAGGCTCGAGCTCGTCCGCGTTCAACTTGACCTCGTCGGGCTCGTCGAGGAATGGCACCAAAAGATCAAACTCGCGGTCAGCGAGGCAACCGGTACGCCGGAAACCTGTATCGTGGTCACGTACTCCCATTCGCATGCGGCCGGATGGTTCGCCCCAGATCGTTCCCAGTGGCCAGGCGGAGAACTCATCGCGCCGTACCTCGAAAGCCTGGTCCGTCTGATCCAGGATACTTCCCGGCTCGCAGTTCGGCAGATGCAGTGCGCTACGATCACCTATGCAACAGGAAGCTGTCATTTGGCTGCCGACCGGGATTTTTGGGATGAATCCCGCCAGATGTACGTCTGCGGGTTTAACCCGGGCGGCGCAGCCGATGACACGGTCATTGTGGGACGCGTCACGGCCGACACTGGGGGACTCCTTTGTACTTTGGTGAACTACGGCTGCCACCCGACGACGCTCGCATGGGAGAATACGCTGATCAGCCCTGATTACGTCGGCGCCATGCGTGAGGAAGTCGAGAAAACCACCGGAAATCCATGCGTCTTTTTACTCGGGGCCTGCGGCGACCTCGGTCCGAGAAGGGGGTTTGTAGGATCCCCTTCCGTTGCTGACGGCAACGGAAAAGAACTGGCGTATGCGGCTCTTGGGGCGCTTGCATCCATGGGGCCTCCCGCCCATGATTACGTCTATGAGGGGCCGGTTGTATCCGGCGCCACGTTGGGAGTTTGGGCATACGCTCCACATGCCGACAAACGGCAAGCAGCCGCTGCACACTTTCATGGGGGCTCCCACACCGTAAATTTACCGCTCCGTGAGAGGCCGGACCCCCAACAGCTCGAAGCCGCGGGCCGAGAATGGGAGAACAAAAAGCTCGAGGCTGAGAAAGCCGGTCGGATCGAAGAAGCCCGGGACGCAGGTGCTCGCGCCGAAAGAATCTATCGCTGGCTCTCGCGTCTTGAAAACGTACCCGAAGGAACGACGTTTCCTCTCACGTACTCCGTCTATCGCATGGGCGACGCTTTTTGGGTGACGTGTCAGGGCGAACCCTACAGTTTCATCCAGAAAGAGTTACGCAAGCGTTTCCCCGACTACACGATCCTATTCTCGCCCCTTGATGGCGATATGCAAGTGGGCTATTTGCTCACGGAGGATCGATACGGCCGGGGGTTGTATCAAGAGGAGCCTTCCATCCTTGCTAAAGGCTGTTTAGAGCAACTCGTGGAAGCTATCTCCGAACAAATCACACGTTTGTGCCGTTAAAGCGCTGCAGTCGGCGCCCTCCGACCAAGTTGGAGGACGCCGGTTGGGCTTTAAGCACTCTCCCAGTTTAGCTCGGAAAGGATTCTCTCCCACCGACCCGGATGGCTGGGATCCGTCATCTCCGGCTTGAAACCGAGATTCAAGTACAGCTTGATTCCCGGAAGACGTTCATCATCGGTGCGCAAGAAACATTGGCGATAGCCCGCGGATCGCATAAAGTGGAGTACCGCAACCGTGACGGCGAAACCTAAACGCTTTCCACGAAAACCGGGGCTCGCAGCGATCCAGCCGAGCTCCGGCCAATCCGGGCGGTCGTCGTGTAGCTGTACGCACGCCGTCGCTACGGGAACATCGTCGCGCACGATAAAATGCACGCTCTCTTCCCACACCCTGGACCTACCTCGAAACGCACCGGCGACCCTTTCTTCATCCCACTTGCCGAGCTCCCCGTTCTCGTTTAACATGTGCATCCACCACGTCCTGTAACCTTCGGGACGTACAAGTCGAAAGCCCTCCGGAATCGTTACATCAGGGAGGGATGCAAAACTCTCAAGCACCATCCTTAATTGTGGCCTACGAACCTGCACGCACATCGTCCTTTCTGGAGTGCTCGTTATCAAAATCAAACTTAACCCCTTTGCACGTGAACTCGGCGATATGGCCTCTCCACGTGCTTGTGGCGCAGAGTCCGGCACGAACTTCGGAAGGCATGGCCACTTCCTGGGAGCCCAAATGAACCCAATTTTTGTCGTCAAGGTACCAAACGTCAAAACGGTCGCCCTGACGAGCCAGGCGAACGCGTACCGGCCCCTTTAATCCGTAGCGGTGTTCGCCAAATCGAAGCGATCTGCCATCGGGCGCCTTGGCATCCCGAAACTGACAGAAGATCCCTTTATCCCGATAGAGCACGACAGAAGCGTAGCTGGCTGGTTCTTTATCGCCGGAGGTGTCCCGCACGATGAGTCCTACTTTGCTCCACTCGATGGGCGCCGACACCACGTTGAGCTCAGCTTCGATCACTCCGTCTCCGCTCACGGGCCGATAAAGGAATCGAAACTGGTCGGATCCATCCCACAGGTGCTTTCCGCCGCCCCAAAGGGTATAATTGCTGTTACCGTCGTAGCTGCTGCCGCCTTCTATGCACGGCTCGCCGATATCGAGCGTCTCTGCAAAGAGAGGCCCACGCTCTTGTGGAAACGCACCGCCAAACCGGATTTCGGAGAACGAAGCGCTGTCCTGCGCACGTTCGCTGAAGCTCGAGAAGCGCAGTCCCAACCGACCTTCGTCGGACATAGGAATTGCCCTGACAGCTGCGGTTTTCCACATGCCACCATCCACCTGATACTCGGCCAAAAACTCGCCTTTTCCTTTTGAGATCCTTAAGCGGGCGGGGCCCTCGACGTGGCCTAGGCCTTCAAGCGTCGTGACGGAGCCGTGGTCGGTTTCACGAAAGATGACGTCTACCCGGCCCTGTCCGTTGATGCACATGGAAAAACACTTTCCACCCTCGCCCTCTTCTCGATACACAAGTCCCGCCTTGCCGTCCCCGTCGCCGTTCGCACCAGGGTTCAAGTTCACCACGGCCTCTATGAAGCCGTCGCGCGACCACTTTCTATTAACGGTATAGTACTCTTCGTTCTCCGCGCTTGGGGTAGCGCCATGGCTCCAGAGGGTGTAAGCGTTGTCGCCCTCGTAGCGGCTTCCTCCCTGAACCGAGGAACCGACGCGTTCCGACACGTCAAAGAGCGGATGTTCTTCGTGCAAGTACGTTGGAGCAAACCGAATCGCGCCGAAACCGCTTTGAGTACATCCGTCCGCTGCGCTCGCGGAAACATAGATGCCCTGCGAGACTTCAGCCCGCATCGGAAGATCGCACGCTCCCAGCGCGTGCCACACGTCGTACTCGCCCTGATATTCCAACCGGAAATGATCGCCGGTACGAACGATGCGCACGCGCACCGGCCCGGACACGTGGCCCATTCCTTCCAGCGTTTCAACCGCTTCCCCTTCGACGTTTCGGTACCAGCCTCGCAAACCGTCGCCGGCTTGATAACCGATTGCCACCACCTTCGCTCCGGAATTCATTCCGTCCCGAATCATGATTCCGGATTCGCAGGCAGTCGGTTCTATCACGGCCTCCACAAGTCCATTGCCGAGCAGTTTCCTGTGGACAAATCGGCATGCGTCCGCTGACGGAGTCGGAGCGCCCCCCCGACTCCAAAGGACGTAAGCTCCGTCGTATCGACTGCCGCCACTACTCCCTCCAAGATCGTCGGCTCGCTCAAAGAGAGGCCCTGTTTCTTGCGGCCACGCCACCGCGCCGCGATCCTCCTGCCATACGATGAGGTCATCCCAAAGGACCTCGCGGAGGTTAGACTCAAGCGCCACCCGGCCCCGGTCGAGCGTGTGCGTTTGGGACGAGACGACCCGCGGCACACCGTCGACGTAACCTTCAACCCGATCCTCGTACACAACGATACCGATTCGGTGCCATCGACCCGGTTGCAGCCGAAACGGCGCCCGATCTAACTCCTCACTGAATGCGCCGCGCTGACGAACGAGCGCCACTTCCCCTTTCCCGGCGAATACCTTGACCGCTACGTAATCACCCTCGCCGCGATACGAGCCTAAAAGCGCAGCGTATGCGTCCGCCGGCAGCTCCCCATGTTCTGGAGCTTTCACATCCACTTCGGCAATGTACTCCGAACCGATGGGTTCACCCGTAATCGCTCGGGCGGGCGCCCTTTCGCCAGCAATAGTTTGCCGGAGGACCCGGGACGACTTATAGGGATCGTCAAGATTGTTGGCCAGTTGCCACGCTCCACCCGTGAACGTCCACTCCTCAAGATCGTCGACAGAGTGAAATTGCTTGCGGAAAAGAACACGCTCAGGCTCCCTGCGAGCAGGCGGCCCGACGATGGCGCTCCTGATTTCCTTGATGAAACTCCAGGGGGGTTCGGGTTGTCCCAAGGGCCCAAAACTATGTGTAAACGTCACCACAAGGCTGTCATCGGGAAACACCAAGAGATTGTGGGTATCCGAGCCACCACCGGCGTGACTAAACCCAGCTTTGGTTACGAACCAATTGCATCCGTAGCCAGGATTAAGCTCTGTTCCTGTGGTTGCCTGTCGAATCCAGTCGCGACTGATGAGCTGACGGCCCTGCCATTGGCCCTGCATCAAGAACAGATGCGCAAATCGAGCCATGTTCTTAGCCCCCATAAAGAGCCAGCCTCCGCCTCCCGTGACCGGATGACCGGCGATTTCGAACGGGGGATCGAGGAAGGCGCTGTAGTCCCACTCGCCAAAGTCCTCCAACGCCGGCCTGGGGTTGCCGCGATAATAGAGATCCCAGTCCGAATCGGGAATCCCTAGGTCACGTGTGATTCTCTCCTGAAACACGCCCTTGGTGTTTTTTGAGTGAAGTTGCGTCAAGGCTTGACTCAGACGCCACATGCCGCAACTGCTGTATACAAACTTTTCGCCAGGCTCGTTTTGAGCGTAATTATCGCGATGATCCGGCCCATCCGTTCTGAGAAAGCCGCCGGTCATCGTCGTCAAGTCTCTCCAGGTCACTTTAGCTTGGTTTCCCTTATCCATACGCTTGTAATCGTGAGTAACCTGGCCTTCACCCGTCCACGTATCCTTGACGAAGTGATCGAGATCGACCAGCCCATCGTCGACGGCGAGCCCCAAGACCGTACCTGTCCACGACTTGCTCACAGAACGTGTATTCATATCCCGCCAACGCTCGGGATCCCCAAAGGTCGCGACGAGGTATCCACCTCGAACGACCACACCTCCGCCTCTCGTATATTTTTCGGCGGAAGCCATAACGGACTCAAGTCGGTCCGGCGCGAAACCCGACTCCTGCGGCGAGCGTGTGGACCATTCGAGTCCGGGAAAGACGCTTAACGGAGATGACTTTCCTTCCGACTTTCGATGATCGGATACACCATTTTTCGAATTCATCTTGGTGGATGCCCCTTCGTACTCGGCTTTCATTTTCGTCAATGCCATTTTCCTCGGCTTCTAATTTACACCCTATACGCTGCCAGTCCTGCCGTGCACGTAGGCGCCGTAGGTTCGGGAGAATGGCTTCAGAATTTGTGGCCATGAAGGAGTGCTTCACGGCCAACGAGAAGCGTCTAATGGCACTAGCCCATGTCACTCGACCTTACCTGGAGGCGATCATTTTGGCTGCTCCACGCAATAAAACGGGGCCCTCACCCATGCAAACCGTGGATCGCGCCTTGCGTGTGCTAAACTCGTTGGCGGAAGCACGTCGAGAAATGGGCGTGACCGAACTCGCTCGCCAGGTTGGTATCGACCCTAGTTCCACGTATCGTATCTTGACCACCCTAGCCCATCACGGCTATGTCGCGCAAGACCCTCAAACCACCAAATATCGTTTGGGTATGCGCCTTCTAACACTAGGCAGCGTCGTTAGTGAGTCACTCGACCTCACGGAACTGAGCCGCCCCGTGCTCGAACACCTGGTCGAATTGACGGGGGAGACGACCAACTTGATGGTACGCGAGGGATTGGAAGGAGTGTACGTAGCGGGTGTTTCCGGTACCAAAACATTGCGACGAGTGCTTTGTGTAGGCACCCGGGAGCCGCTCCACTGCAGCGCAGTCGGCAAGGTCATCTTAGCAAACCTTCCAGAGGAGATTGTAGACCAAATCATAGACGAACGCGGACTCCCGGCCATGACGAGCCGTACCATCAGCGAACCGAATATGTTGCGCAGACACCTGATTCAAATAAAGCAACGTGGTTTTGCGATTGATGACGAAGAAGGCGAAGAGGGTCTGCGCTGCATTGCAGCTCCTATCTTCGAACACAAAGGCGAAATCGCCGCCGCCGTGAGCATTTCAGGACCAGCCCTCCGGCTGAGCTTGGTCACGCTCGAACATCTCGCGCCCACGGTCATTCAAGCCGCCGACAACATCTCAGAGCTCTTGGGATGGCAAGGCGCCGGCCAGCAGGAGAACGCTTAAACGAAAGGCCCACCAACTGGAGTCCCAACCACTAGGAGTCTCAACCACGCTCGACCAGTCTTGATCCCAACTCCACCATCTGGCTCAACTTTTCCTCAGGATTTTGGCGAGATCCAAAAGGATTTTGCAGCTGCTCGCATAAAACCCAAACGTTGGAACGAAACCGTATTTCTCGGACAAAAACAAATGCTGGAAGGAAGGATGTAAAATGCTAAAGCATCGTCTTGGGCACATAGCGCTTTGCGTATGTTTGCTCCTGCTCATCACGACCTCGGCAATGGCGGCCGGAACCAAGATAACAATAGGATTTCCGGGTTCTACGGACGTTCAACCAATCCTCGATCGCTTCAACGAGAAGTACCCAGACATAGAAGTTGAGCCGCTCTTACTCGAATGGGGCGCATTCTTTGAGAAGTTGCCCGCGATGATCGCCTCCGGAACGGGCCCGGACGTTTGGTATGGAGAGGCCGGTCGAGCGCTCGGTTGGCGTCATCAAGGCATTACGGCGGATCTTGGCCGATTTGTGGAACGTGACTTGGAGCTGGAAGACTACTTTTTCCTCGACGCCGCCCGCGATCGGAGTACGGGTGAGTGGACCGGTATCCCCAGCGACTTCCAAGTGACTGCTCTTTTCTATAACACACTCCATTTCTCCAATAGCGGGATCCCTTTTCCCACAGAGGAATGGACCACGGACAACCTCATCGAAGCCGGTAAACGACTCACAGTTTCGAATGGGGACACGGTCGAGCGGTACGGCTTCCATCTGAATGGTCCGAGTATCACGACAGGATGGCTGCTGTGGACGCATTTGCTCGGTGGCCACATCTTGGACGAAACTCGCACGAAATCCAGATTGAATGACCCAGCCACCGTCGATGCCTGGGACTTCATGAGGAGCTTGGCGTTTGAGGAACGGATTTCACCGACTCAAGAAGAGGTGAGACAGTACTCCTTCGCGAACGGCACCGCTTCGATGGAGTTCAACATTTACGTACGAAACAACATAAATATTTCGGCGGGCATGGATACGTTTGACGTACAGATGATACCACGATCCACCTCAGGCAAGCGCTTTACGACGGCCGTGCCTAACGTATGGGTGATCAACGAAGGCTCCTCTCCCGACAAGAAAGAGGCTGCCTGGAATTGGATCAAGTTTATTGTTAGCGAAGAGGAGCAAGTCATTCGCATGGCGGAAGGCTCCGGGGTCCCCGTCAATCGTTCGGTGGGACAAACGGCCTTCCTGGATGCACCGCCTCCCCCGGCCAATCGCCAAGTCTTTGTCGAGAGTTACGCCTTCGCCGGCACCCTCGAGGAGAACGTGGTCTGGGACCGATATCGCAGGGCCATCAATCCTCAAGTGAGCCAAGTGATGTCAGGTACAGTTTCAGCTCAGGCGGCGGCCATCAACGCCCATGAGCAAGTTTCGGCAATCCTGTCCGAAGTGTATAAATAACCTTTTCACCGAAACGTGTGACAGTGACATCTGCGTGACTAAGAGAGGGCGCCCGGGTCTCAACCCGCAGGCGCCCTCTCTTGTAATGCTGCTCATGTTCAGCCGCAAGGTAATTTCTACAACTGGAGATGTGCCGTGTGGGACTAAAAATCAGTCTATGTGGCGTCGGGCGCCACGGTAGTAGTTGAGTCCCTTTATTCCAAAACCATCCCGCGGTAGACGAAGTTTATATCGCCGATCTTGTTTCCGAACGTGTGGACGAGTTGGCTAAGGAATGGCCCCATCGCCCACCAAACGTTCACGCAAGAATTCCAACAGACGTCGCCCCGCGTCGCTGTGGTAGTAGCGAGCGTGGTCCAATAAGTACGATTCAAAGGCCCAGTCGGCACGGGCGCGGTCCCGCTCGATGCCGTCGTAGTAGGCGATGTTGGTCAGTGCCAAGTCGAGCTGGTGAATGGGCAGCAACGCCGGGAGGAGCTCCCGCTCGGATGCGCTGAGCGGGCTGACACGTTCGTACCCGCGCAGGATCGCATCGATGACGTCGCGACGTACGGCCTCCTCCTCTCCCCGCTGGATCTCAAGCCACAGGATGGCGTTGCGGTCGAGCGCCACGGCGAGGTCGTACATCTTAAAACTGTAATCGGCCAGGTGGAAGTCGATCACATCCGAGACCGAGTCCCCGTGGAAAAACAGATTGTTTCCGTGCCAGTCGCCGTGTGTCGTCCACCCCTCGGCCCGCGCCAACAGCGGCGTGACACTCCGGTGGAACGGATTGTAGACAGAGGCAATCTCCTCTTGCCATGGACGCTCTTCGAGGTACTCGCCTAAGGCCGGCAGCCGCTCGGCCAGCTCCCCAATCGCATCGATCAGATCGGGGCGGCGGGCCAACTCAAAGCGGGCCGTCATCGGCGAGACCGGCCTTGGCGCTGCAACAGGAGAGTCCTTGACCGCTACATGAAATTTGGCGAGTGTCTCACCGGCGCTCCGAGCGTGTTCGAGACTGCGAAACGGCGTCCACGAGTGCGCTCTTCGGTAGACGTCCTCCCCGCGAGCGCGGTCGAACACCTCGTACAGCCACCCACTCATCACTGTGACACTTACATCGGCTCGGTTGGCGTGCACCCGAGGCGTTGGAAAGCCTTTTCCTCGCAGGTGACGAATGAGCGTGTGCTCACGCTCCAGATCCTCCCGAGTCCGCCAACTTGAGGGACGCTTCTTGACGAAAAACTGGCCGCGGTCGGTCCGGACGAGCGAGCCCGCGCTGTACGGCCGCTCGCTCACACGGACGACCTCGCGGAACTCACCCATTCCCTCGTAACACGCTAAGACATCCGCGATCTCTTCCGGGCTGAGAGGCTCGAGCCAGGGCGCAACGACTTCGAGGGCGTCGTCGTGCGGCTCGACGCGACCAAGCTCCGCCGGCCTCTCGGAGCGCTCGGCTCGCTCATGCTCCCTCGAGTGCTTGTTCCCCGAGTCACGCTTCACTGTGAGCACGCTCCGGCGTGGGTAGATAGCGATCGGTAAAGTCTACCCCGGCGTGACCCGCGGCCTGCTCGAGGAACCCATGGGCCGCGAGCCACCCGGCGTACGCCTCGATGAGACCGTCGTTATGCTTACCCCATGCATCAAGCGACCAACTCTCCCGGATCGCCCGGATCGACTCTTCAAACTGAACAGCAGAGTAGTACGGCGCCACCATGACCATCGACTCGGCGGCCTTGCGCGGGCGCTCGGCGGCCGCCTTAAAGCCGCGATACGTAGCCTGCAAGAATCCTTTCACGCGCTGGGGATCGTCACTCGCCAGCGCCTGGGTGACCGCGATGATCTTTTGATGACAGAAAGGCGCGCCGAGCTCTGAGACCTCTTTCCACTCGATGCACTCCTCTTTCAACTTGGCGAGGACTCCTTCCCATCCCCAAAAGGTGCCATAAGCGCAGTCGTACTCTCCACGGGCGATATCGAGAGGATCCGGCTCAGCGGGGAAGTACTCCCGGAAGGTGACCCGATCCGGGTCCTTCCCTGCCTGGGCGACCATATAACGTAGGACGGCCCGTACACGAGGGGAATGGGGCACACCGACCACTTTGTCTTCGAGATCCGCGAAGTCGCGAATCGAGAAGCGTCGATCATAGATAAGCGCTTCAAATGAGCGGTTGTTGCAGGCGGCGATGGAGAGAAGCTCGTCTCCCTCTTCGTTCCGCTTCATGAGGCGGTTGGGATAGTTGAAGGCGAACTCCGCCTCCCCCTTGGCGAGCCGCTCGAGCGAGTCGCCGCGATAGGGATCGTAGGGGACGATGTCGAGATCGATTCCTTCCTCAGCGAAGTAACCCAAATCACGGCCGTAGTAGAAACCAACGTTGTTCGCCCAGGGATGGTAAAAGTCGAGGATGAGTCGCGTGTATTTCATCGTTCGTCACTCCACTCTTTAATTGATGGAACGAGGAATGAGCCGGGGCCGGCTCGGATCGGCGCTCGGCACGGCGTTCAACAGGGCTCTCGTCGTCGGGTGGTTGGGACGGCGCAGCACATCGGAGCAGCCGCCCTGTTCGACCACCTTGCCCCGGTCCAAGACGAGGAGGCGCTCACAGGCAGCGGCCACCACCCCAATGTCGTGTGAGATAAGAATCATCGCCAACGACATACGCTCTTGAACGCGGGCCAGTAGCCTTAAGATGTCGTTACGAATCGGTGCGTCGACGGCGGAGGTCGGCTCGTCAAGGATCAACACCTCCGGCTCCGTGATCAAAGCACGAGCGATCGCCGCCCGCTGACGCTGCCCACCGCTCAACTGGCGCGGCCTGCGCCGCATGGTGTCCTCTGGAAGACCGAGCTCGTGCAGCAGCTGTTGGGCGAGCCGCCACCGCTCACGCTTCGACGCCTCTCGCAGTGCGGCGGCATCCATGAGAGGCGCGGCGAGCGGTAGGTGCGGCGGCAGCGAGCGATCCGGATCTTGAAAGAGCATCTGAATCCGCCGGCGGGTTGAAGGTCGCCGCAGGCCGTGCCGTCCACGCTTGCGCCCCTCGGCCGCCGTGTCGGCTCCCGTGTGATTTGCCGCGTGAATCAGCTCCCCGTTTAGCCGAATCTCACCCCCACTGAGGGGCAAGAGTCCGCAGAGGCAACGGGCAAGCGTCGATTTCCCAGAGCCGGAAGGCCCCACCACCCCCAACCGCTCGCCGGGCCCGACCGCCAGGCTGATGCCGCCCAGCGTCGGCTCTGCGACCGCTGGATAATAGAACGAGAGCCGCTGGGCCTCAAACATCCTCCCAGCCTCCCTCTTGGAGCCGGCAATCGCTGATCTGCCCGCTGCCGAACTCCCCTGCCTGCACCTCGGCGAGTAAGCGACGTGTGTAGGGGTGGCAGGGTGAGCGCCAGACATCAGACACGCTCCCATCCTCGATCACTACGCCGTCGCGCATGACGACCACATCGGTCGCCACCTCCGCTACGAGGGCCAAGTCATGCGTGACAAAGAGCGTGCACATGTGACGAGCCGCCGTCACCTCGTGAATTAGGCGCACGGCTTCGGCCTGGCTGAGGAGGTCGAGTTGGGAGGTGGGCTCGTCGGCCACGAGGAGTTCGGCGCCCATCGCTACTGCTCGTGCAAGGGCGAGCCGCTGCGCCTGACCGCCGCTCACTTGGTGCGCATACCGGCCGTACACCTCTTCGGTCGGCCGCAGACCGAGAGTGTTAAGGAGTTCATGGCACCCTCGCCGTGTCTCCTTCGGCCGCCTGCCGGTTGCGGCGGCAAGGACGTCGTTCACCTGTTCCCCTACCTTCACCATAGGGTGTAGCGAGGCGTGGGCCTCCTGCTGCAAATAAGCGACGCGCCTGGGGAGCTGCTCCGCCTGCACCGTGACGTGCGCATTCGCAGGTAGATTCCGAGCCAGGGCACGCGCCAGAGTGCTCTTGCCGCTGCCACTCTCACCCACAACGGCCGTCACCCGCCCACGGCGCAAGCGGATCGAAGCGTCTCGTAGGGCTGTCACGACGCCGCGCCGCAGACGATACGTCACACTGAGGCCTGTGACGTAGAAGTCGGCGACCGTGTCGTTCACGTCATGTATCGCATCCAGTTTCTTCACATCGTCCACATCCAATGTCGCCGCATCCATTCGCCCGTCTGGTAGAGGAGTAGGACCGTGATGGAGAGGAACGCGCCGGGAAAGATGACCGTCCACCACACGTCCAAGAACATCAGATCGCTCACGCCTTCAGCGATCATCGCGCCCCACTCCGCAGCAGGTGGACGGGTACCCAGCCCGATAAAACCAAAACCGGCCGCGACCGAGACGGCGAATCCGGCCTGCACCGGCAGGTAGGCCAGCGATGAGGCGATCCCCTGCGGGAGCAGGTAGAGTAGGAGCACCCGCCACCCCGGGACAAGCGCAAGGCGCGTCGCCTCCACCACCTGCGACTCCCTTAGGGGCTGAATCTCCGCCCGAGTCATGCGAGCGTAGACGGGAATGTTGATGAGCGCGATTACCCCAATCAACGGGAGAACGCCCCGCCCAACAACGCTCAACACCAACAGGCCGAGGAGGAGGCCGGGCACCGCTTGCCACACGTCGAAGAGGCGCATGAGCGCCCGCTCCCCCCAACCCCCGACGTACCCTGCGACCGCGCCGAGGATGCACCCGATGAGAAACGAGGCTGCGGCCGAGCCAACGGCGATGCCCACGTCGAGCTTTACCGCGTCGATCACGCGTGCGAAGACGTCGCGCCCCGCCTTATCCGTTCCAAAGGGGTGCTCGAGCGATGGGGGTTGGTACTGAGCAAGGATATTTGTCTGGTTGGGGTCCTTGCCGAGGAGCGGATTCAGCGCCAACGAGAGCAGCACCATCGCCGCGAGGAGCAGTAACGTCGGTGGGAATGCTTGGGGACCTCGCTTGCGCCCCTGGTCCGGCCGGATCGCAGCCAAAGGAGTACGCATCACCGTCCCCTCCCGCTCCGGGCGGCTTCACGCAGCCGCGGGTCGACCACGGAGGTCAGCACGTCGACAGCCAGGTAAGCCAGAGCGTACGCCAACGCGGAGACCAGCACCACGCCCTGCACCACCTGATAGTCGCCGGCGGCAATAGCGCCGACGGCGTACGAGCCCAGTCCGTTCCAACCGTAAATGTGCTCCACCAACACCGTGCCTCCGATGAGGTAGCCGTAGGATGCCGCCAGGAGAGTGAGCGCCGGGCCGAGCACCGGCGGCACGACGTAGCGCCGCCAGGCCCGCCACGGCGATAGGCCCGCCTGCCTCACGGCCGCCCATGCGTCGGAGCGCAATGAAGCCTCGAGGTGAGTCCGAAACACCCGGTAAAGTTGGGGGAAGATCGATACTGCGAGCGTTCCCGCCGGCAGGATCAGGTGGTGGAGAGCTGAGCCCAAGGCGTCCCAGCGCCTCGAGAGCACACTGTCGACGACCAGCATCCCACTCACAGGCGCAGGCGCTGGAACCGAGACGGCAATTCGCCCAAACGGAGGCGGCGCGACCGGCATCAGGACGTAAAAGAACAAGATCAGCAGTACGCCCAAAAAGAAGGTGGGCACTGCCGTTCCCAGCATGGCGATCGCATCACCGAGTCGATCCCACACTCCACCCGGCCGGCAGGCGGCAAGGACGGCCAATGTAAAGGCAGCGGCGCACGCCACGCCCAAGGCCGCTGTCACCAACTCGACGCTCGCCGGCAGCCGCACCGCGAGATCGGCCGCCACGTCCCGTCCGCTGAGGAGCGAGCGCCCTAAGTCACCCTGGAGCAGCCCGCCCACGTAATCCCAATATTGCAGTGAGAGCGGTCGGTTCAGCCCCAGGGCCGCCTTGACCGCCTCGACGCGTTCAGGGCTTGCGCTCGGACCACTAAGCAGAACGGCCGGATCGCCGGGCAACACCCTGCCAACAAAGAAGACGATCGTAACGGCTCCCCACGCGATCACCAGGAGTCGCACAACGCTCGCTATCCCCATGCGCGCCAGTCGACCAAGAGCCATGCCGGCGCTCACTGCCCCTTGGGGCGCATGTGCACGTAGCGCGTGCCGGTGTCTTTGTAGAGGACGTAGCCGTCGACATCGTCGCGCATGAGGACGATGTGGTCGGCAAGGACCAAGTAGACGGCCGTCAGACTCTGGTTGTAGAGCTCCTGGATTCGCTGGTATGCGGCATTCCGCTCCGGTCCATACGGTTCAAACCGCCACGTCTGGTGCAGTGCGTCCACTTCATCACTCGCAAAGCGTGTGAAGTTCCCATAAGCCCCGCTCTCCATCCAGAGGCCGGCGATCGTCGACGGGTCGTCGATCCACGAGATACCCTGATGGATAAAGAAGTCGAGCTCCTTGGCGAAGACACGGTTCGTAAAATCGGCCGAAGGAAGCTTCTCAATCGTGACCTCTATCCCGATTCGACCTAGGTAGTCCTGCAGGAGCAAGGCGATCTCCTCGTGCTCAGGGATCGCAGCGTTGATCTTGAGCGAGAGCGTACGGTCTGTCAGTGTATCTGCATCCTGCAGAAAGGTCCGAGCTTTGTCCAGATTAAAGGTCGCGTCGAATCCCGCGCCGGTATAACCGGGGATTTCGGACAGAACGAAGCTGTCGTACCGTCTCGCTGAGCCGTGGTACACCCCATCAATGATTGCCTGGTACGGCACCGCGTGGGCGACGGCTCGGCGCAAGGCCAATTGGTCGAACGGCGGCTTCGTCACGTTGAACGCGATGTACACCCGGTCGCCCGAGGGCACGCTGAGCACATCCACACCCGGGCGGCCGCGCATCCGCTCCGCCAGGCGGGCCGGGACGTTGGTGACCATGTCGAGGTCGCCGCGGGTGAGCAAGGCGATGCGCGTGGACGTGTCGGAAACCGTGCGAATCACGACCCTGTCGTACGCGGGACGTTCGCCCCAGTAATGCGGGTTCGCGGCGAGAACAAGCTCACTGCCGGGTTCGCGCGAGGCGATGTAGTACGGCCCCGTTCCCGCTGTGTTTTGCGCCAGCCACTGCGTCGCCCAAGGATCATTGGGGGTAGCGTGACGCTGTACCTCGGCGCTGTCTAAGATGGAGAACATCTGCAGCCGCATAAAGGGGAGGGTCCTGGGGTTCGCCCGTTCCGTCGTAATGCGCACTGTGTAGCGGTCGACCGCTTCGACGTCCTCGGGCCGCACAATGCTCGCCTCGGTGTTTTCAAAGATACACCAGCCGATCGCCGGCTGGGAGAGTTGGCGCTGCCAGCTCCACACCCAGTCGACGGCGGTCATCTCGTTGCCGCTGGGGTAAAAGCGGACGCCCCGGCGCAGGTGAAAGGTGTACACCCGTCCGTCGTCGCTGATCTCGACCGACTCGGCGAGCAAAGGCTCCCAACCGTTTAGGTCGTCGATCGCCTGGACCCGGTGGCCGTCTCGCTCTTCAATCTTAAAGCCCACAGGTTGTTCGTACACCGCGGAGACGATCTCCGTCGTGTGTGGGGATCCGCCGTAACAGGGATCCAAATTGCCGTGCTCCGCTGGAATCCCGACGACGAGAACGTTCTCCTTGGGCAGCGCCGCCAGCACGAGGCCGTTTCCGGCAAAGAGAAAGACGAGGCCGAGCAGCAGAACCGAGCCTGTCCACGTCTTAAATCTACGGTATGCGGTGGGGGATGCGGTGGCGGGTGTCATTGGGCGGCCTCTCCTTTCGCGTGGGCATGAGCAAGAGCATGCAGAGGGTTTGCCGGACCATGACCTTGGCCCACGGCCACTGCGTGGCGCAACGCGTCCTCCATAAACCGCTTCGCCTCGCGGATCGCGTCGATGGGCTCCCAAGCCCGGGCGAGGAACGCCGCGATCGCCGCTGAGAAGACGCAGCCGCTCCCGTTGTCGTGCTCCGTATGGATGCGCCGGCCCACCAAGCGCACCATGGACTCACCGTCGAAGATTACGTCGACTGGATCGGAGTCCAAGTGTCCCCCTTTGAGGACGACCAAGCGCGGCCCCATCGCCTTAATGGCACGAACCGCCGCTTCCATCTCGGAAACGCTCTGAATCGATGTGCCGAGAATCACTTCAGCGTCGGGAATGCTCGGGGCGAAGACGTCGACCAGCGGCAGTACGTGCGCCTTGAGCGCTGCAATGGCGTCTTGCCCCAGTACGAATGCGCATCCCCGGTAACACGTCACGACCGGATCGACAACCAAACGCCCCTGATGGAGGGTTGCCAACTCGTGCGCGAGCGCTTCGTAGTTTTCGGCCTTGCCGATCATGCCGATCTTGACGGCCTCGGGACGTATGTCGCTTAGAACCAGGCGCGCTTGCGCGGCGACGGCGGACGGCTCGAGCTCGACCACATCGGCCATCCCCATGGAATTTTGCGCGGTAACGGCCGTGACGGCGGACGCGCCGTACACGCCCAGCGCCGTGAATGTCTTGAGGTCCGCCTGAATCCCGCACGCCCCGCCGGAGTCGGACGCGGCAATGCTCAGTGCCTTATGCATGGACGGATCACCTTTCTTGAGAAAGGCCAGGGGATGCCGATCGGTTGCCAATGCTGTTGTAGCTGTAACCTTGGAAAAGGGCGTATGGCGTTGGAATGAACGTGGTGAACGTGACATCAAACGCTTCGGTCCTTCCCTACGCTGGCATTAACCAGATCAGGTAGTCAGGGTATGATCTCAGCCTGAGCAGGCACCCCTAGACCTCGAGCTTAGTGTGTGAACTTGATTCCAGTATAGCAAGTGTATGGGAGGAGCGTCAAGGAAGACCCAGCGGCTCTATCCGGCCCTCGAAACGATCAATGCCCATGACGAATTGAAGGATGCCGGTCAAGACCGTAGCGGCGAGCAAGTACTCCAGACCGTGCTGGGCCACGAGGGTGACCGCCATAGCACGGTAGCGGCCGAAATCATGGCAGGCCGTCCTCCCGTGAAGCTGATGACTACCGCGATATCGAATATCAGTCTTTTCAGATTCACGGGAGGTCTCCTAATCGCAGCCGCCCCAGACCGGGGCAATGAATGGCAAGTGTTTCCAACGACCGCGCACAGGGCAGAAGCGAAGAGCGTCGAAATTCATCTAGGCTAGGGGGGCGACTGGAGGAGTCGCTCGTGCGCAAATGGCGCGAACGAGTATTCATTGTATGTCTTATGGCGCTCTTAGCGGGGTGCTCCGCCAATCTTCAGACAACGCCTTCGGTATCCCATCAAGCGGTCTATGGGACCGTCTACGATCTTCAAACCTCAAAGCCAATCCCGAATGTCCAGATCACACTAGGGGCGCAGACGACGACTTCGAGCTCCGAGGGCACATGGCAGTTTGCCGCTGTTCCACGTGGCGAGCACATGGTCACGGCGGCAAAACCGTCCTACGTCGAATATTCCACATCGGTCGTCGTTAATGCCGGCGCCCATGCCCTGTCGATCGGTATGCAAACTACAACGACTCCACCTTCGGACGACCCGCCCACGTGGGAGGAGAAGGCCGATCGGGTCATCGCCACCGGACTTACCTACCTAGGCACGCCGTACCGTTTGGGAGGGAGATGGAACGTCGATCAGACGTTCGACTGCTCCAACTTCGTCGCGCATGTTTTCAATGAAGCTCTCGGCATGAAGTTCACCACGGGCTCTCGCGGCCAAGCACGCCTTGGAACAGAGATCCCCCTCGCCGAGTTGCGCAAAGGGGATCTCCTCTTCTTCTGGACGGCGAGGCGCGGCTCTGACGAAGTGGGGCACGTCGCCATCTACATGGGCGACGACACGCTCCTCCACACCTATCGTGAAGGCATCGGCGTGACGACGACAGGCTTCTCCGGAACTTGGTGGGAAGATCACTACCTCTTTGCTCGCCGATTGTTGTAGGCGTAGGGTGTCCTAGTCGTCAACGTCTAAGCCTTCCAGCGTGGTCCGCCACCAATCTCCCAAAGTCTGAGGAGCAATCGGGTCTTTGTCTTTCTTGGAAATCACCTCGAACATGAACGTGCCGGTGAACCCAACATTGACTAACGCCTGAATGACCGCCGACCAATCGATCACACCTTGGCCGGGAACCCAGTGACAGTCATGTTCACCGTCGTAGTCCGAAATGTGAAGCGCCTGAATGCGGTTGCCCACCTTTTGAATGAAATGCTCGGGCCTTTCCTGAAACAAATGATTCACATCGCAGCAGACAGCGAGTTGGGGAACCCCGTCGATCAGCGCCAGGATCTCATCACTCCGATTCCCCAGACATGTACGTGGAAGATCCTCCACACACAACTGAATTCCCACATTTGCCGCCCGCTCAGCGATTGCGGCCAGTCGGTCGCGGGAGCGCATGAGTCGTTCACCACGGTCGTCGTCCGTGATCGGTTCCGCACTTGGGTGAATAATGGCCACCCGCGGCTTCCACGCAGCTACTTCCTCCAAGAGTTCCACGTACTGATTGACGGCCGTGTTCCTCTCGTAAGCCGAATCAGAGATATCCCATTTACCGCCAAAGGGCAAGTGGATTGAGTCGATTGTCATACCGAGATCGATCGCGGCGTCAACGAGTGCCTGCCTCTTCGCAGGGTCGGGATCAGACGCCGAAAGACCCACTTCAAGATGGGTAATGCCTGCCCGTACCGAAGCTTCTAATCCGTCGCGATTCGCGGGACGAAATAGTCCGGTCGAAGTTCCAATCTCCCAGTTACGAGGATCCTCGCGTGTTTGTTTGTCCACCTTTGACACTCCTTTTTGCGTGTATCTTCGTATATGGCGTTTTCAGTCATTACTGGTCCAAGTCGATGATGAACTCATTACGATAGCCATAAGCATTCGTATTTGACTTAAACTGATTGAGGTACGGAGAGTAGGATCGAACACGAACTGTCTGGTCGGGGGCAAACTCCATTAGAACCAAATATCCGTTGCCTCCGTTCGGCTCCGACTGATAATCAATGAGCATCTCGTGAACCCGGTTTCCGTTTTGCCCAATCGAGGTTTGTTTTGGAATCGCGCTAGATGAGAGATGCCCGCTGAGAATCAGGGACACGTTTTCATGTCGACTTGCAAACTTGGCCCAGATCTCCTCTCCATCGTTCATGGTCGTCGCGGGATTCTCTCCGAGCGGAAACGTTCTCGCGCTCGACCCAGGTGAAACGCGGACGCCAGTCGGATGCAGGTAGGCGTGTGTAATCACAATGACCTCGTGGTTGGCGTACGCTTGAGCAACTTTATTCGCCCACTCGAGGGCCTCATCGGAGGGGGCAAACTCCAATGAAATCACGAGGTAATCCTCGCCTGCGATGCGAAAGGCGTGATACGTGTTTTCGAGTCTCCTCGGTTTCATGGCGCCACCCATGTGAGGAAAATCGTCCTCGCCAAAATACTCGTTGACACGTGTTTCTTTCCGGTCGGCCACACGGCCGTATTGGGCGTAGTCGTGGTTTCCCACGCTGAGTACATATGGCACCACACCGGCCATGGCATCATGAGCGTCTCTGGCCGCCAACCATTGAACGGGAAAGTTATCCTCGGTAATGTCCCCTAGGTGAAGCGCAAAGGCGATATCGCGTTGCGACGCGTTTGCGGCCAACCATTCGGTCTGTCGAAGGTAGATTTCCGGGTGAAACTTCGAATAAAGCTGCGTATCAGGGAGGACTGCAATCGTGTACGATTCTCCGGGTCCAATCTCCGCCGGATCATGCGTCGAAACGATTCGGCTTGCTCGATCCACCTGGACCGACACGTCGGGGCGAGTCGTTATACGCATGTCCAAGCGCCAAGTCCCCGCTCGATCCGAGGCCGGCACGGAAATGGGCGCATGGCCATTTCGGCTCGCTATTCGACCAAACTCACCCAATTCGAACGTATGACTTTCGTGCATCGTCTCCCCGTAGGACCTTGCGACCGGATCCCACTCCAAAGCCCAGACATCGATTTCGACAATTGCCTCTACTCCATCGAGTTCACCGTTTCCGACCAGGTTTAGTCTGGTTTCCAAGCGATCCGTCGCTCGATTATACCGAACGGAGTCGAGTTTGACATGAACGCGACCTACTTCAATGTCCTGGGAGTCGCAATAGATAACGGACCCTTCGTCAACGTACTGAAATACGAGCGTGGATGAACCAAGCCTCAGAGCATCGACGGGGATCGGGAGAAGACTCGCACCGTCCGTGGCGGGATAGCGAGCAAGTTCACGGGTGTTCGAACCTTTACGATTGAGAAGCACAAACTCTCCCGACAGCGGGCCACGGACATTGACTCGCACTCGGTTGTCACCTTTTGGCTTAAGAAAATGGACCGGGAGGAATTCTTTCTCGGTGTAAACGCCGACGTCCCACTGTACGTCAAGCGGCGAATATCCGGTGGAAACCGCTACTGCGTCAGTTCCGCTCATTGCGGAAGGCGTCAATCGCCCATCGTACCTAGCGATACGTAATCCTGTACGAACGAGTCGCTCCTGCCTAGCTGGATCCCTCATCGACACTGACACGAGCCCCGAGTCCGGGTCGTAACTGAGCGTCGTCTCGTACGTTGCTCCCGAATTGGGGGTAATGGTAGCGAGCCGCACCCTTCCGTTCGTTTCGTCTTCACCGGCCGGTTCCAGCAAGGCCGCATCACCCACGAGATACACGTGCCAAGCGGGCCACCACGCGGACTCTTCCATGCGCCATTCCACAGAAAGCAGACGGGAGGCCGCATCGATTTCTGGGCTCACCCCAACCAGCTCAATCCGTCCGTCGTCCAGATGGACCGCACTTACCAGTGTGGTGACCGTAATCGCCGCCGTTTCCTTGGAAGGCGTTTGAGCAAGCGTCTTTACCGCCGCGGCACTCACGACGAGCCATCCGACGATGAAAAGGGTCAAAAACCGCATCGGATTTGAACGCGACACGTGCATCGACTCCTTCGGCCTATTAGAAAACCAGGTCACTGAACCGGACGTGTACGTACCGATTCGGTGACCTGGGCGTTACCAGAAAACGGCATAACCGCGAATCACTTCGTCATTACTCGCCAGCGACTGCGGCGTCAATGGCGGCTTGAATTTCTGTTTGTGCGTTGTTCAGAGCCTGGAAGGGCGACGACTTACCGTTGATGACCGCGTTGAGCTCCCGATTGAGGACTTTATACACTTCCGCACTGTTGGGAACCATCGGCCAGGATCGGACTTGGTTGGCAGCCATCGGTGCGACAAAGCCTTGCATAAAGGGCTCTTGCACAAAGGGTTGGTTGGCGATGTCGGCCCGCGTATTGGGAATGGAGCCCAGAGTCGCCATGATATCTCCCATGCGCGTTGTGCCGGTGTCTTGTTGCACATCATTGGCCAGCCAGGCAAGGAACTCTTGCGATTCCACTGGATGATCCGTCGTCGCTGCAATGGTGATCGCCCAACCATAGTTGGCCACGACTCGATTTCCCGATGGGCCCACAGGCATCGGCGCGGTGTGAATCTCTTGGAGCCGCGACTCATCGGCGGCCAGGATGCTACCTCGTACCCAAGGCCCAGGTGTAATCCGAATAGCCTGATGCTCAAGGGTACGCGAGCCGCCAAGCTTTACGGCGCCAGACTCGTGTACGATATCCTCAAGCAGGTCTACGGCGTTTCGAACAGGCTCGGAAAGGAGGTTTGCTTTGCGCAAATCCGAGCTAAAGAGTTGTCCGCCTCCGCCCCAAACCTGTGACATGAGGAAGCCAATGTTCTCCCTGAACCCTTGCGACCAGCCAAGTCCGGCCTTCTGAATCGAACCATCGTTGTTGTACGTCGTGAGAGCCTTGGCGATTTCGACAACCTCAGGCCATGTCTCGGGGAAGTCGGTGCTCACACCTCGGTTTGCAAATTCGACCGTGTCAAAGCTGAGCGCGTTCGGCATGTTCTCCGTCGGGTAGCCCCAGACTTGATCGTCGTAGGTGACCAACTGAATGGCGCCAGGAAGGAAGGCGTTTTCAACTTGGTCCAGCGTGCCTTCGGCCAGCGGTTGAATAATGCCCGTCCCGGCAAGGTCAGGAATGACGACCTGCGAAATCGGTAAAATATCCGGCAGGGTGCCGCCGGCTGCCCAAACTAGAATCTTAGACAGTTGTGAATTGCTCGGATCGGAAGACAAGACGACTTCCACTTCGTCTTGCATCGCGTTGTACTCTTCGACGTACTGCTTGAGTAGAGCGCCTTGGCTTACCCCTGTGTTCCAGTGGGTGACCATGTCAAGCGTGACTTTTGCTTGTGCTGACATTGCGAATGCCAAGACAGCCACGATGCTGAAAAGGACTAGGCTATATACGTTGCCGCGTCGAATCACTCGATTTAACTCTCCTTGTACGTTGCGGTTTGTGGTCTCACATTAGCCCCCTAACCGATTTGGACACATGAGCTTAGTTCGGGTAGAGTCAAAGAGACAGGAGAGAGACCAGATCATGACTCGAACCCACTATCCT
>JAWLDA010000008.1:102480-191239 GCA_041686855.1 Limnochordia bacterium | reverse complement strand
ATCGGCCTCCGGCTGAGTATCACGAAGCAATCACACGAAAACTTGAGAAACCTACCCCGATCAAGCTATGAGTGTCCAAGAATCGGGGGCTGGACCGCATCCAAGCCAATTGACCCGGGAAGCTGAGCGCGAGTATCGTTCGGCTGTGATGACCATCGTTGATGAACAGCTAGAACCCAAGGATCTCCGAGAGCTTAATCGAGGGCGGTTTGAGCAGCAGAGGCGGTCTTGGAAGGTGAGACCGACTGAACCCCGACCCGTGGTTTCCCGGGAATGGTCCGCGACGATCGCAGACGTCATCGCGGGCCCGCCTGAAAAGCTTCCGGAGCGCGTTTGGCGATGGGCGAAAGCCGTCCGGAGAGAGCTGGACACGCGAGGTAATCCTTGATCTGACCGGACGAGGTGGGAGCGGGAGGTTCTGTTGGGTCGGTTAACGCCGCCGCTGATACGCAAGGACGTTAGGCCGATTGGGGTGGGTGCCGAATGGGAGTTCGCCGTGCTGTTGTGGCCGATGCCAAAGGGATCGCTGAAGTACACGTAGCCGGCTGGCAGGGAGCTTATCGCGGTATCGTTCCGGACAGTTTTCTTTCAGGTCTAAGCGTTGAAAGGCACACACGGGCTTGGATTGAGATTCTCCGCGAAACCGAGGTCGATACCTTTGTTGCTCTCGACGACCATGGAAAAGTCGTTGGGTTTGTCAGTATCGGAGGATCGCGTGACGAAGATGCTCCAAAAGATACAGGCGAGATCACAAGTATATATGTGACTCCGAATAAGTGGAGGCGCGGCTATGGGAGCGCATTGATGAAGGCGGTTCTCGACAGGTCGAGAGAGCGTAAGTTCTCTTCCCCTTACTCTTTGGGTTCTTGAGGCCAACGAACGTGCAAGGCAGTTCTATGAGGTGACTGGTTTCACGCCGGATGGAACCGAGAAGACCGAGACAAGACCAGGGGACGTAGTGTTGCACGAAGTCCGTTATAGGCTGGAGTTAGAAGAAGGAGTAGGATCAGTCGGACGGACCGCCGAGCAACCGACGGCTTAACAAGCGTATCCAGCAGACGGGTGATGGAGGGAGGTGCAGTTGGAGGCGGTGACCCTCGCCAGTGATGCGCAAGAACGTTAGGCATATGTGGACATACTCTACCGCAGTCGGGGAGGTTTTCACTTTGACCAGGTTCCATAAGTCCGACGGACAATATGTGCAGGTCGGAGATGCAAGGATTTACTTTGAGGTCGTAGGAAATCCAACCGGAGAGCCACTTGTACTTCTTCATGGCGGATTGGGTAGCATGGCGGACTTTAACGGAATTATTGGGGAGTTGCCGAATCATTTTCGGTTTGTGGGAATTGACCTTCGCGGACACGGCATGTCGACCTTAGGGTCGGCATGCCTGACCTATAAGCGATATCAAGCCGATGTCGAAGCAGTTCTAGACCGTATCGGTATCGAAACGTTTTCGCTGCTTGGGTTTAGCGATGGCGGTATTGTAGGCTATCGGATGGCGGGAGAGTCTCCGTCGCGTGTTCGAGCGCTCGTAACAATGGGCGCTCAGTGGCGGTTGAAACCGGATGATCCGGCTCTGGACATGTTAAGCGGGGTCACGACCGAAATGTGGATGAAAAGGTTTCCCGATCTTGTACGATATTATGAAGAAGTCAACCCGCAACCACATTTCGACCAATTGGTAAAGGCTGTTGTGCCCTTATGGGTGGACCAGCAGTCGACCGGATATCCTGGCGAAATGGTTTCGAGGATCAAGGCACCTACGTTGATTGTCCGGGGAGATAATGATCCATTGCTATCATTGCATGAAGCGTCCGAGTTGCGCCATCGGATTGAATCATCGTCCTTTCTGAACCTCCCATTTGCCGGCCACGAGGTGCACAAGGATGCCAAGGCGATGTTTCTTTCTGCGGTAACTGAGTTTCTGCACAACCCTGAGAGAGTCTACAGTGAAGCTTGATATCGTGTCTCGTGTATGGTCTGAGTGCCGAGCCCTTCTTCCGACGCTGAATCAAGGTCACGCTCGCCGAGGGATCCCGGAGCTCACCCACCAGCCTATGGCATTTCATAGCCGTGGTCGATGATGGAGCGCAGGGAGGCCCTATGAAGTCTTCCGTTGGGACGTAGAATGCATGACAATATCAGGCGGACGGAGTGTAAGGCGAGCGATTCTGTTGAAGTCAATGACAGCCGCTGCGTCTTGAATCGGGGGCCCGAGTGTTCGACCTCGGCAGCGGTAGCTGGGACAGATACGAGGCGGCCAAATGACTCACCATGCGCCGATGGCTTGAAGCCAATCCCGACGACGAACTGGCGAACGAAGTTCGAGCCAAACGGACCTCGGAACCCGAGCGCTACGCCCCTTACACACGTGAATACCTGGGCCGGGGTGTGTTCGCGCTGATGCCGATTCACGGCGCGTCATTCGGGCGTTCGGTGTAGGAATGATTGCGCTCGGTTTAGTCCTGAACGAGCCTGAGAAGGCAACGATAATCGAACATTGAAAAAGACTGTGAGTGGACGGATCGGGATGAGTATCCATTCCGGGAAGTGATGTCTGGATAGGTGCAGAGGCTTCGCAGCACGATCTCACCCTTGCAAAATATGATGTGACGCTGTTAACGAAAGGTGTGGAATCATTGTGCCACTGGAACTTGGTGTCTGGCGAATCGACGGTGGACTACGACCGGTTGAGTTTGGATCGCTAGACCTAGAATCCCGACTTGAAGATATCTTGGACGAGAATATCAGTATTGCTTCCCCGAATTGGCTTGTAATCGGGAGGCAGGTCCGCACCGATCACGGTGGTTTTATCGACCTCCTTGCCATTGATAGAGATGCGAATCTAGTAGTTTTGGAACTAAAACGTGATCAAACCTATCGCGATATCGTCGCTCAGGTGCTTGACTATGGATCATGGGTTGCATATTTGGAGGACGACCGTATAGCGCAGATTTTTGATGAATACCAGAAGCGTTCGGGCAATAATCGTATTCAGTCAATCGATGAGGCATTCAGAGAAAAATTCGGGATCACGATGCCCGATGAGCTAAACTCAGCACACGAACTCGTCATAGTGGCGGCGAGTCTTGATCCCGGAACTGAACGAGTTGTTCGTTATCTTGCGGATGAATATAGCGTTCGAATCAACGCGGTATTCTTCCGGGTCTTTCAGGACGGAGATCGCGAGTATCTCAGTCGGGCTTGGTTTCGAGATCCGGCAGAGATTTCTGTCGGACCCGGAGATGACTCGTCAGGTGGGGAGTGGAACGGAGAATACTATGTTTCGTTCGGGTACGACAATAGAGTAGTCCAGGATGGACTAAAGCGAGGGTACGTGGTCGCTGGCGGTGGGTCATGGTACTCCAGGACGCTCGAGATGCTCCAGCCCGAAGCGCGGATTTGGGTAAACGTACCCGGTTCCGGATATGTTGGAGTGGGTATCGTTTGCCGTACAATGCAGCCCGTCGATGATTTCACCGTCAGGGATGATAGTGGAAAGGAAGTATTGCTTATTGAAGTCTCAGACATTGCAGCGACTTTACGACGAGCAGCTGAGGATCCTGACACAGCGGACTATCTGGTGGGCGTGAATTGGCTGCATACGGTCGATCCATCAGACGCGATTCGGGAAAAAGGGTTCTTTGGGAACCAAAACTCTGTAGCGCGTCCACGTGCTCCAAAGTGGAATCACACAGTCGAGCGCTTAAAGATCCGTTTCGGCTTGGATTAAATCAGGATCTAACAAGCGTTTCGAGCGGACGCTGTGATAGAGGCTCCCTCCGCTGTAACATGGGATCCGCCGCTCAACCGTTGACATGGTTTTTATTGAGGTTTGCATCTGCTTGGTAATGTAGTCGGCGTGGAAGGACTGGTGTGAACACGTTAGAAATCGTCGCTCCATGTAATGCCGAAAGGGGCCATCAGCCATGACTACCAACCACGGAGGATCTGACCAGTGGTACCTAGGATTCCTTGGTTTTCTGGGTTTCTTGGGTTTCCAAGCCTTCGCTCTGGATAATCCCTGGATGCTGTTCTTCTTTACCTTCTTCTCTTACTTCTCGGCCTTTCGCTATAAGAATGAGCACCTCAAACATCTGGCGTGGCTCGGTATCCTGGGTGGAATGATCGCCGTGCTCGGCGTCCTAGGGGTGTTTGAAGTGTAGCCGAAGTCCCCGCCTTGGTCCGGTACATACGTTTGGGAAATTGCGACGTCACCAAGATGTCTTCCACTAACCGGTGGTTTGCGAACCCATAGCCGATTTTTATGAGGTGTGAGATGAGACGAGTCAGGTATCAAGTTGCGTGTAGTTTGGACGGTTTTATTTCGGGCCCCAATGACCAGATCGATTGGATCTCGACTCAGGCGATGAGGAAAAACTTGGCTTTGACCGGTCAGCGCACGTAAAGAAAGGCGGGATCATCCTCTTGAATAACGATGTGGTCAATGACAAAACTAGGGGAGAGTAACGTCATGAAGGATGTCGACGAGCTCGCTGAGTACGTACGTGACCGTCTCTCCCAACTCGCCGATCCGGAGAAGGCCGGACAAATGGCGGCGTACATGAAGACGGACATGCCTTTTTACGGTGTCCAAAGACCGGGCCGGATGAAAGTTGAAAGAGAGGTCAAAAGGAGATTTCGCCCCAGTAGCTTCGAAGAGTACGCATCCGGCGTCCTCGCCCTATGGACGCTGCCGCACCGGGAAGGAAAGTACTTGGCGCTTGCCATTGCCTTTCAGCATCCGGACATGATGATGCCGGACGCCATGCCCCTTTTTGAGCGGCTCATCCGGGAAGGGGCGTGGTGGGACCTGGTCGATTTTACGGCGACCCACCTCGTGGGTTCGGTGCTGCTCAATCATCCCGGAGATGTTTGGCCGGTTTTGGACCGGTGGATCGAAGATGCGGATGTGTGGATACGACGGACGGCTATCCTGGCCCAAAACCGGCACAAGCAACGAACGAATGAGAGCCGACTCTATGACTACTGCCTATGTTGCGCCGGCGAGAAGGAGTTTTTCATCCGCAAGGCAATCGGATGGGCCCTGCGGGAATACAGCAAGTCGGCCCCCGAATCGGTCCGGGATTTCTTGTTAGCACATCGAGAGGATCTTTCCGGGCTCAGCTTTCGAGAGGGAGCGAAGCATCTCGTAAGAACGGGTGTGGAGCTTGAGTAAAGGTTCGACGACTGCCATCGTTCATGCGCGGTGCTGTGAGACCGAAAGGAGCATGACTCATGGGCGGGTGAAGCTGATCGCCTATTGGGACGGCAATTCGACCTAGTTTATATGATTGAAGCACCGCTAAGGCGCTGGAGATTTCCGCCAGGGCGTCCTAGCTTCCCGCTGGCTTTTTCGATCCTTGCGAAGCGTCCGGCTAGAGATCAATCGGAGGTGCATGCATGTCGCGTTTGATCCCGGAGATACGATCAGCCACTGCAGGGGACGGTTCAAGCCTCGAGGAGATCCGTAAAGCTGCCTTCGCTCCTGTATTCGCTTCGTTTCGCTCTATCCTCGGAGACGAGCTCTACGAATTGGTCCAGGCACGTGAGGACAAGCAGCAGGCAGACCTGTTGGCGGGGCTCCTTGATGATGATTCCGACTGGGAGGTCTACGTCGCGGAACTCAAGAGTATGGTCGTTGGATTCGTGTCCGTCCGGCTGGCGGAGGAGACGAGAGTGGGTGAGATCGGACTCAATGCCGTGCACCCCGACTACTCCGGGAAGGGTATCGGCACGGCGATGTATGATTACGCCCTGACATGGATGAAAGAGGCCGGCATGCGTGCCGCTACGGTGGCGACCGGAGGTGATCCGAGTCACGCTCCGGCGCGCCGTGCCTATGAGAAGGTCGGTTTCAGTGTATACATCCCAAGCATATGGATGTGCCGGCTATTGTAAATACTGTCTTGAGGTTGATCGAAGTGAATCTCCAATGCGAGTAACTTTCTTGCCGATGAGTGAGGAGTTTGCCAGGCAGCTTATGACCTGGCAATATGACGAATCGTATGCGATGTACAATATTGATTCTGAAAGTCTTGAGGAAGCAGTAAGCTTCTTCGTTGATCCATCCAATCACTACTTTTCGGTTACCGACGATCAGGGAGATTTGATTGCTTTTCGGTGCTTCGGAGATGATGCCCAGGTGCCTGGAGGCGATTATTCCGAGGAGGCGCTGGATACGGGCGGCGGTTTGCGTCCGGATTTGACAGGCCGAGGGTTGGGCTTAAGTATACTGCAAGCGGGACTTGCATTTGGAGAAAGGATGTTTCGACCGAATGCATTTCGAGTTACTGTAGCCACCTTCAACACAAGGGCTCTTAAGGTTTGCAAACGTGCGGCCTTCGAGGAAACCCAGAGATTCCGGCGTGCTAGTGACGGGCTTGAGTTCTCAGTGCTTGTACATCAAACGTAGTGGGCAGCAAGGAGCCGATCCCGCATTACCCGGCGCGATTGAGAGTCGGGGCTGCAAATCAGACTGGACTATGAAGGTAAAACGGATTGTGTCAAGCATTGAGACCTTCAGATTTCAAGAAGGCAAAAGCCTTTTATGGGAAGGTATTGGGCACAAAGCATGAGAAAATTCGTTCATCCAGGAGGTGGGCGCGATCCATGAGAACGGCGCGTCCCTGCGCCTGCTTCCACCCGTCGAATCAAAAGACCAAAACACGCGATACTTCCACATTCACGAAGACGACAAACTCGATGACGAGCTCTTGGCGAGCTGGTTCAAACAGGCATCGGAACTGCCTGGCGAAGATTTGTTCTAGGAGTGATGCCATGCTCATTGTTTCAGGAAGAATCTATGTGCGTGAAGGTATGAGAGAACAGTTCCTGGCTTCATCTACTGAGGCGATCTTGCAAGCGCGACAGGCACCTGGGTGCCGGGACTTTATTGTCGCGGCGGACCCGATCGAGTCGGATCGTGTGAATGTCTATGAGGAATGGGATTCAGAAGAGCAACTTCGGGCTTTTCGCGGCAGTGGGCCCGATGAAGACCTGAGCGCAGTCATTAAGCAGGCGACTGTTTCCAAGCACCACATTTCGTCGTCCGGTCCTGCGTAGGAAGTGTGGCGTGCTCCGCAGCTATCGTTATTCTAAAGGGTTTCGGTACCACCCTGTATGACTACGCCCGGAAACGGGTGAAGGAAGCTTGTCTGCGCTGACTGAGGTTTTTCCAGGGAGGGGAGAATCATATGAAAGTCGTGTGTGCCGAAGACTGCGGCAACGCCCCCAAAAAGCTGCTCTTAAGGGATTTGGCCCTCGATTATTGGGGGGATGAGGGTCGAATGTTCGTCGACAATCTTGCCGAGGAGGCGGTGTGGATCGTCGTCGGTGGTCCGCGTCACGTGGGCAAAGAGGCTATTCGCGAGCAGTGTGCAAATGACCGGGGCGGTGAGCCGACGGAATTGCACATTCACAATATCATCACGCACGGTAACACGGCCGCCGCAAATGCCACTGTCACCATGCAAGATGGCAGCCGAATCGAGTACTGTGATGTGTACAGATTCGCGGGCTTTGGCAAAAAGGCCAAGATCAAGGAGATCACGACGTATCGAATGCACCTGTGAGTCGCCGCTTAATGGACGGGTGACGACGGGCAGTCTCCTTGAAAGCGACGATCGCTGCAGCGGATGCGCATGGACGTTGGCACAAAGGAGTGCGGCCAGTGGAAAAGACGAAAACAGTCATGGGGAGGTATTTAAAATGGCAACAGTGCGCACAGGTAGCAAGGGGGTCTTGCTTGTCGTCGACATGCAGGTCGGCGTTGTGAGTGAAGCTTGGAACGCACCCCGGATTATCGCAAACGTATCGCGTGCTGTGGAGCGGGCTCGTGCCCAGGGGGTACCCGTGATATGGATACAGCATTCGGATGAGGAATTGGCATACAAAAGCTCGGAGTGGCAATGGGTTAAAGAATTGGTACCTGCAGATGATGAACCTCTTCTCCAGAAGCGGTTCAACTCGTCTTTTGAGCAAACGGAGCTTGACGAGGAACTGGCCAAGCTCGGCGCGACGCACATCGTACTGGCCGGAGCAGCTACAAATTGGTGTATTCGTGCTACGGCATATAGCGCGCTGGACCGTGGCTATGACTTGACCGTCGTCAAGGACGGTCACACCACCGGCACAATAAGCCTAGAAAATGGAGCACGCATTGAAGCGAGCCATATTATAGACGAGTTCAACGTCGCGATGACCTGGGTGAGTTATCCTGGCCGCACAAACGGTACCGCCACGGCTGAGAAGGTCGACTTTAATGTCCCCGGCGGCGTTGGTTAGTCGAAGCTCGTCTTGGCCGGCAACTAAATGCAGAGGCCGTGAAAAAAAGGAGAAAGGTGGTCCGCATTGGGTTACTTCCAGACGTTAATCGCCGTAGCCGATGATTGCCCTGTTACGGAGAGTCAAGCTCCGCCAGTTCGCAATGGCAAAAAGTCTGTTGCGAATCTCCAGTACGACATGCTTGTCAAGCAACCTGGCGTGCTCACACAGGAGGATGTGCTTTTTAAGAGTTGGTTTTTGAGACAGGACTTTGGCCAAACTTCGGACGCAGAGGTCGGCCGTTTGCGAGAACAATTCTTTTCAAAGCCCAGGGCCTGCTTACGATCATCGCCACTTCCGAAGAGATATGGCTGGGGATTGCTCTTTGACCAAGAGGGGCGCGTGACGTTGTGTCCGATGGAATCGGCCGAGTACGGAAAGATGATCGCCGGCGAGGTTCCTGAAATTAAGGTGGTCAAAGCGCTTCGGTCCAAGCGCGCATAGTCAGACTTATCTACGACGGATGGAGATGACCCGATGCCAAAGTACGTGATCAGCCCTGACGTTGGACTCCATCTCGCCGAACACGAGTCCGTTATCGGTGACGAGTACCAACTCCTGGCTCCGACGCTTTTTCGCTCGCAAACGTTGTCGATGCTTTACCGGACGGTACGTAAGGGAGAGATCACCAAAAAAGAAGCCGATCGCCGGCTCACATACGTGCGTGCGCTGCGGATCCGATTGCTCGGTGACCGCTCCATGCAACAAGTCGCCTGGAGGATCGCTAACCAGCTCGGCCTGCCCGACACTCTGGACGCCGAATACCTTGCTCTTACGCAGCTCCAAGCCGACGCACTTGTCACGCTTGATGCGGAACTCGCTCGCACCGCAAAAGGAGTCGTTCCGACCGCATCGGTCAAAGCGCTATTGTGATCTTCTTTTGAGTGAAGGCTCGGTGGGGTGGAGTGGACCCATCATCCTTGCATTGTTTGGATCCCTGTCATTGGTTTATCGTGACGGTACGTAAGAAATGAGGAACTGGACGACATGCTATACATCTTTGGTGGTCTACCAGGTACGGGAAAGACAACTTTGTCCATGCGTTTGGCCCAGGATCTGGGTGCTTTACATGTGCGAATTGATACGATTGAGCAGGCCTTGCGTGACTCCGGAGTCCGTATCGAGGGCGGAGAGGGATACGTTGTGGGATACAGGGTTGCCAAAGACAACCTTCGGCTAGGACGAGACGTGGTGGTAGATTCGGTGAATCCGTGGGCCGTGACGCGCTACGAATGGCGCGAAACAGCACGGGGTCAAGGGACAACATTTGTAGAGATTGAGGTTGTGTGTTCTGACCGGAGTGAGCATCGGCGGAGGGTAGAGTCACGCTCAAACGACATTCCCGGGCTTACTCTGCCGACTTGGAACGATGTGTTGAATCGGGAGTACCATCCATGGGAAGAGGATCACATCGTGATCGATACCGCAGGTCAAACACCCCGACAGAGCGTGGCGGCTCTCCATTGGGTGATTAAATCGATGGGAATCGGAGTTTAGCAAGGTCTGACAAGCGTGTCCGGCGGACATGTGCTGGAAACAGCGCGAGTGGCGAGGAGCGAATTACCACATGAATACTCCCCTTGCGTCGGGTAGGACCGCAGATGTTTACCCGTATGGCGACGGCGGCGTTCTGAAGTTATTCCATACGTGGGTGTCTTTTCATGATATCGAAAAAGAGCGTCGCAAGGCATCGGCCGCACACGCATCGGGGATCCCGACCCCGTCGGTAGGCGAGGTTGTCTGCCGTGATGCGAGAATCGGTCTGACCTTCGAGCGGGTTGAGGGCATGTCTATGTTGGCAAGATTACTCGCTCAGACAGATTCCGTAGAGTCACTGGCACGCCTGACCGCCGATCTTCAGTTGAGTCTACATAGGACGAAGCCTCCGAATGATTTGCCTTCCCAACAAGAAATCGTCACCGCAAGGGTTTCGCAGTGCCCATTGCTCTCGGTATCCGAGCGACATGCGCTGCTCGGTTCGTTGGCCGACTTGCAAAGCGCCGAGAGTTTTTGTCATGGCGACTTTCATCCCGGGAATGTGATGCTAACCGAGCAGGGTCCGATGATTATCGATTGGATCGATGCTTGCCGTGGTAATCCGATCGGAGATGTTGCGAGGACCTCGCTTTTGATCCTCGGTCATATGGAGAACGATCGGATGGAGCCGGGTCGACTTGCCGCAATGAAGCTTTTTCATAAAACCTATATCGATCGGTACATGGCGTCGCGCCCGGAAGATTGGTCGCAGTACCGACGGTGGGTGCCGATTATGGCGGCGGTGCGGTTGAAGGAAGGGATAAAGACGCAAGAAGATTGGTTGCTTAAACAGGCGCAAGCGGGGTTGAATCATCACTGATGGCAGGAGAATACCTCCCGATTTTGAATAAATCCGAGTCGAGTGTGATTTCTGCTTTCGGATAAGTTGGCCATTGGGAGGCGAATGAGTCGATGACAAGTACCGAGGGGCGTGTCTCGATTGCAAGTCCGTCAGTAATCAAATGGTTGCTTGATTCGGATCCCTCGATCCGCTGGCAGGTCATGCGCGACCTTGTTAATGAGCCCCATGAGACGGTCGCCGAGGCGCGATCGCGGGTAGCCACCGAAGGTTGGGGCGCCAACCTTCTCGAACATCAGGGGCATGATGGCCGCTGGGGCGGTGACGCCGACAATGAGCCCCCCTACGTGTATACCACCAACACGCTCGTACTTTTGAAAGACCTGGGCTTGGACCCAAAGAGCGAGGAAGCCCGTCGAGCGGTTGCTCTTGTGCGCGACCACATCACTTGGTGGCAGCTTGACGGTCGCCCCTATTTCGCGGGCGAGACTGAGCCGTGCATCAACGGGAGGATCCTTGCAGCCGGCGCCTATTTCGGCGAGGCAAGCGATCGCCTGGTCGATCGACTTCTCGAGGATCAGCTGGAGGATGGGGGATGGAATTGCGAGGCCCCGGACAGTCGTCGGTCTTCGTTTCACACAACCATCTGCGTTCTCGAAGGGTTACTGGAGTTTGAGAAATCCAAAGGGGCAACGGTTGCGGTTACGGACGCCCGCGTCCGAGCACACGAGTATCTTTTGGAGCGCCGCATGTATCGGTCCCTGTCGTCGGGTGAAGTGATCGATCACCAATGGACGCGTTTCACGTTCCCCACGACCTGGCATTATGACGTACTGCGAGGTTTGGACTACTTGCGCAGCGCGGACGTCGAAGCGGACGAACGCGTCGCCGACGCTGTTGACCTGGTTGCCAAGAGGCAGCATCAAAACGGGCGATGGCCCGTTCGTAGCTCACACCGTGACGGAATTCGGTTCGAGATGGAAGGCCTGGTCGGCACCGCAAGCCGCTGGAACACTCTTCGCGCCCTACGAGTACTGGAATGGTATCGGCGCCGGACTCAAGCTGGTACCGCCGGTAAAGGACTGGGAACTGCCTGAACTGACCCATAGGGCGACACAACTTTAAGGGTTTGTGACCAAATAGGTGGGGCGATAAGCGATGTATTTCGTACGCGGTTTGGTTGTTTTCGCTGTGTTACTGTGGCTGTTGGGAATCGGGTCTCCTCCGGATATCAAAGCGCAGATCGCTGACGTAGAGGAGGTAAGCTTTCGCAGCGGCGATGTTACGCTGCAGGGAACGGTTCTAACTCCGGAAGCGAATGGTAAACGCCCTGCGGTTGTTCTCGTTCACGGGGCAGGTCCCGGGCAACGAGACGAAAATCGCGCTGTCGCAGAGGCTCTTGTCAATGAAGGCCTGGTCGCCTTTATCTACGACAAGCGTACACAAGGTTATTCGGCGGCGCCCATCGGAGAACGTTCCTACGCACTGTTAGCCCAAGACGCTGTAGCTGCAGTAGAGATGCTGCAGCAGCGCAGCGACGTAAACCCCGATCAAGTAGGGTTGTGGGGGCTTAGTGAAGGCGGTTGGGTAGCGCCGCTTGCCGCTACCCAGTCCGAGGACGTCTCCTTTGTGATGACGATCGCCGGCGGCGGGGTCGGACCGGCTGAGCAGAGTGCCTGGGCTACGGAGGGTGCGCTTCGCCGGAGTGGTGTCACGTCGGAAGGGGCTTTGCGGGCACTGGTTGCCCGTACCTATAGTTTTTTGGTTTCCGCAGAGCTATTTCCGGAAGGTAGATTCGATCCTACCGCGGTCCTTGAGCAGATCGATCAACCGATACTCGGATTATGGGGCGCACTCGATCGCATCATGCCTCGCGGTACCAGCGCTCGCGCCATGATGCAGGCATTGGAGCGCGGGGGAAATCAACACTATGTCCTGCGCGCCATTTCGAATGCGGACCACGCCGGTTATGTTGTACCCGGCGATCAGACGTCCTCTCCAGAGCTTGCATCCGAATATATAGAGACGATGTCCTCATGGATTCGCAACGTAACGGATGGTAATCCTCCTGGTCCGAGCGTGGGTGAGCTTCCGATGGACGAATACCCGACCAGACCGTCGGTAACCGATCCGCGAGGGTTTGCGCGATGGGAAGTGCAAATGGGATTTTTTGTGTCCTTCCACCTTGCTTTTGGAGGCTACGTCTTAGCTTCGGTTCGTCGAAGGAACCGAAGTTCACATTCGTCGCGAACGTGGCGGAGGGCGAGGATCACGGCTTTGTTAGGCCTGGCCGTCCCATGGCTCGTTTACATGTTGGTAGGGTATGTCGCCGCGACAGGCGGAGGAGGCGTGGCCGCTGTTGTCATGGGACGACCGGTGGAGTGGATTGTGCTGCAAATCCTTGCCGCGTTGTTGGTCCTAACCGGAATATCCTTGGGGAGCGCTTGGTACCGCAGGCGTCTACGGCTCGACCGGTTTGAGCGTATCCGACTTGCCCTTCCAGTTATAGGAATGCTCCTCTTTGTGCCGTGGGCGTATTGGTGGCAGCTCTTTTCGTTGTGAGGTCTGCTCAACATGTGAAACGTTTCCGGCGCCGTGACGACACGAGCGGAGCGAAATCGATGTTACCTAGAAAGAATGTGACGAGGAAAGTAGGAGGCGTAAACAAGATGACCATTCGATTTAGTGATCCTTCTATCAACTACTACGTAGAGGATGTTGAGACCGCAGAGCGCTTTTACACGGAGCACTTTGGGTTTGTTGAGACGTTTCGCACGCCAAAACAGGGCAAACCGGATCATGTTGAGGTAAGGCTTGGGTCACTCACTTTGGGACTGGCGTCGAAGGAAGCCGGAGAGACTATGCATGGTCTGCCGCTTGGAACGGGAGGATCACCGCGGGCCGAGTTGGTGCTTTGGACTGAGAACGTGGACGAAGTCTACGCAATGTTGATCGATAAGGGAGTTCCCAGCGTCAGTCCGCCGCATGATTTCCTGTCGACACTGCGTGCCGCATGGGTCATGGATCCGGACGGCAATCCGGTCGAAATCGTCTCTCGGCGGGTTGTAGAAGACCAGACGTGATTTCTTGATCCGGTGGTGTGGAGATTGGGCTTCGGCGACAAACTCCTTTGGCGGGCGTTCGGATTGCCGAGCGGCATACTTGGGCGGCTCGGTGGCAAAATCATGGCCGGTGGACGAAAACGCGATATCGTCATGCGTGTCGCGGAGCTTCTTGATGTTTGTCAGGATGATATCGTTTTAGAGATTGGATTTGGACCTGGAGTCGGGATTCATTTCATGCAGGGGCTTGTGGGACATGAAGGGCTTGTCGTAGGCATAGACCCTTCGGAAGTCATGTTGAAGATGGCAGGCAGTCGCAACGCCGGCGCAATCAAAACCGGAAAGGCAAGACTACTGAAGGGAACCGTGGAGCACATACCATTTCCTAATGAGTCCTTCTCGAAGGTTTTCGCGATGAACTCCATGCAGCTTTGGCCGGACCAACCGGCCGGGTTGCGAGAAGTGCTGCGAGTCCTAAAAGACCGGCGGACGACTTGTCCTGTCGTTTGATGGTCCGGCACGCAAGGTCATCACGATCGAAACCGTGCAGGCAGGATTGGAAGCAGCCCGTTTCAAAGAAATTGACACGACCGATAGGGACTTGGCACTCTATGTAAGCGCAGTGAAGTAACAAAGTAACCACCAAAGGACGTTAGAGCTTCTCATTTGACCTGCGATAATGACGTGATAAACGCAGCAAGGCAGATTCAACATCTGGGACGCTCGGCTCCCCCATTTAATTAGTATGCAAGCCGCAAGAGCCTCGCTTTGGCGAGGCTCTCTCTTATCAGAGGGTGAACGGCGCGGGCTGCAGAATTCCTAACGATGGGGGGGAGGCGATATCGTTGCGTTGTCGCTGGGTGGGGATCGACTGCGGCTTTTCGCAGATGAGTGTTGCTCTTCTTGATCCGATGGATTATGTTTTGGCCGTTGAGTGTACGCGAGAGCCGCGTGGTGATGGACATACGCCGGATGTGGCGCTCGCTCGCTTGCGTGTGCTGCTTTCGCGCCTTGGCGGCTTGCGTGAGGTGCCCGTGCGGTTGTCCGGCTACTGCTACGAACACACGGGAGTACGCGAGGCATTTGTCGAGGCGGGTTGGAGCGTCGTTGGAAGCAAGGCTCTCAACGATGTGGTGGGTATCTACGGACTGACCGACATGGTCGGTCATGTCGTGGTCGGTGGATGCGGGAGCTGGCCGCAGGTGGTATATGTCGACAGCCTCAACGCGGTTACCTGGCCCGGAGATGACGTCGCGGCCGAAATGCCTGAGTGGTTGCTGTGTGGTTGGGCTTACGCCAAGTTCCTCGTAACGCTTTCGAATCAAAACGATAACGCCCGGTGGGCATGGCTGCGCGAGGCGATACGGGAAAAGCTTGGCGGACACACTCTCCTACGATCGGATCCCCGGTGGGGCGACATCGGACCCCTTATGAAACCGTTGCTTCATAGTCCGGAGGCAAGGCGTTTCTTCGGTCAGGCAGCCGATGCCGTCGTTCGGACGCGTGACGTATTTGGGCGAAATACACAGGATCTCGAGCCGCCAAGGGTTATCGTGGGTGGAGGCGCGGTCCGAGATGAGGAGCTTTGGGAAATCCTCGAGACCGGGTTGCGGGCGCGCGGCGTCTGCGCTGACCGCATCGTCGGGGAACATGCGGTGGGTCTGGCGCGATTTGCGAAGTACAACCCTCACGCCGATGCCTGGGCGTTCATTGGCGAAAAGAGGCCGTCCTGGCTATCCTGAGGTTGTTGAGTGGGGGAAGAGATTGATGCCACATTGGTTTGCGTCCGGATTCTCACTCGTGGGGCTTGTCGTTGTTGTCTTGCAGCAGATTCCTGGCATTATCTGGGCGGTCCATCCTCCGAAGGTCGATCCTTTTGCGCGAAATTCAGGTACCATACTGGTTGAAACCTTAGAAAAGACGTTTGGGATCGGAACGGTTTTTTTGCTCATCGTGGTCCTTGTCCGGGCACCACAATGGTCAGGTCTAGGCAAGATGTTTCTCGTCGGCGCCTTTGTCATACTCGCGACGTACTATGTCTTTTATGTGTTGTACTACGGCGGGGTTACGAGTCTACCTGTTTTGCTCGGTATGGCAGCTTTTCCGCCGATCTGTTTTTTGCTTGTCGCTCTTTACCAGGGTAACTACCCAGCCCTTGTGACGAGTGTCGTCTTCGGCGTTGTTCACGTAGGCCTTACTTATTCGAACTTCGCCGGAAGCAACCCCTGACCAAGGAGCAACCCAGATCGAATGCACTCACTCAAGCAATTCCTCACCTATTACCGTCCCGAATGGAAGCTCTTCACCTTGGACCTGGCTTGCGCCGGCATCATGGCCGGAGTGGATCTGGTATTTCCCATGGTGACCCGGTTGTTTATGAAAGAGTTTATTCCCAATCTGAACCTGTACTCCATCATGCTCTTTGTGGCGGCGATGTTCGGACTTTATGTGGTCCATGTGGTATGTCAGTTTACCACAGATTATTGGGGTCATGCGGTTGGGGCCAACATGGAATTTGCCATGCGTAAAGACCTGTTTGAGCACCTTCAGACCTTAGACTTCAAGTTCTTTGATGATACCAAGGTCGGACATCTCTTATCGAGGATCATCAACGATTTGCGTGACGTGTCGGAACTTGCGCATCATGGTCCGGAGGACCTGCTCATTGCAGGGTTGATGCTTGGGGGATCGTTTTGGTATCTGGCGGGAATCGATCTCACCCTCACGTTGATCGCCTTTGCCTTTGTGCCCATTTTATGTTGGTTTGCCATCGGTCGATGGCCTGCGGTGAGCAGAGCTCTCCACTATGAGCGCAGTCAGACGGCAGTGGTCAGCGCCGAAGTGGAGACGAGTTTATCAGGCATTCGTGTCGCCAAGAGTTTCACCAATGAAGCATATGAAAAGGATCGCTTCGACACGGCCAACGAGGCGTTTCGAAAAGCCCGGCTGCGAGGGTACCGAACCGAGGCCGAATACACGGCCGGGATGAGTTTTCTCACCAACGTATTGCATTTGACCGTTTTGGCATCCGGTTCCATCTATGCATATATGGGTCGGATCGATCTTGCGGACCTGACAGCCTATCTTATGTTTTTTAGCTTCATTTTGCAGCCGATTCGGAGGCTGACGAATTTCACGCGCTTGTACCAGCTTGGAATGACCGGCTTTGAGCGGTTCCTTGAAATGACGGCGATCGAGCCGCGTATCGTGGATCATCCGTCCGCGGTCAAGCTGCAAAACGTCCAAGGAGCGATCACCTTCAAGGATGTCTCGTTCCACTACGGAGATCAAGATGAGGTGTTGGATCACGTCAATCTTGAGGTCTCGCCGGGAGAGACCGTGGCGTTTGTGGGGCCGTCCGGTGGGGGAAAGACGACGTTGTGCCACCTGATCCCTCGCTTCTACGATGTATCTGACGGCGAAATCTTGATCGACGGCCATAACGTAAAGCGCGTGCAGTTGGAGTCACTGCGCCAAAGCGTCGGTCTGGTGCAGCAAGACGTATTCTTGTTTGCCGGTACGATTCGAGACAATATCCTTTATGGGAAGCCGACGGCGACAGAATCGGAGCTCGTTCAGGCGGCAAAGAACGCGCACATACACGACTTTGCGATGTCGCTTCCGGATGGGTATGATACGTACATCGGTGAACGGGGAGTCAAACTATCCGGAGGACAGAAGCAGCGAGTCTCCATCGCCCGGGTTTTCCTAAAGAATCCACCCATTCTCATCCTTGATGAAGCCACCTCTGCTTTGGATACGATGACGGAACAAGAGATTCAAGAATCCCTGAGCCGGCTCTCCCGAGATCGAACGACCCTGATTATCGCGCATCGTTTGTCCACGGTCCGGCATGCAGATAAAATCGTCGTCTTGAGCGACGGTAAGATTCAGGAATGGGGGTCGCATGCTGAGCTTATGGCAAAGGGCGGGACTTATGCCCGTCTGCGGGGCGTTGTTTAGCATTTGGTGGGCGTCAAAGGCTGAGTACTTTAAAGGATTGTGCCGCGGTAAGGCGAATGTATGTTCGCAAAAATCGCGAAGTGATGGCTTCGTTGATCGGGCGAAATTGTTGACAGCAAACTGTCAATGTGGTAGCATGCTGTCATAAAACCTGGGAAAGGGGTTTGATTGATGGCAAAGGCGATGGTGCACGTGGCAGTTTACGATACGCTGGCGGACTGGGAAGTTGGGTATGCGGTCGCACACATCCGTAAAACGGATTGGCAGCGTGATCCCGGGAGATACGAAGTCTCGACGGTTGGTGAGAGCGGCGATCCGGTGAGCAGCATGGGCGGTGTGCGAATCATGCCGGATGTTCGGCTCGATGAGCTGAGTCCCGAGGATAGCGCGATGTTGATACTCCCCGGCGCCGACACCTGGCTCGAGGGAGCGAATCAATCGTTTGCCAAGAAGGCGCGCCAGTTTTTGGATGCCGGTGTGCCGGTCGCGGCGATCTGTGGAGCGACAGCAGGTCTCGCGATGGAAGGGTTGCTCGACGATCGTCGCCACACGAGCAACGCGCCGGAGGTGCTGCAGGCTACGGGTTATCAAGGCAGCGGACTCTACGTTTCCAAGCCGGCCGTAACCGATGGTATTCTCATCACCGCAAGCGGCGTAGCCCCGGTTGAGTTTGCCCGTGAGGTGCTGGCACTGCTCGGAGTTTACGAACCTGGCGTGTTGGCGTCGTGGTATAAGCTGTACGGGCAACACGATCCCGCAGGTTTTTTTGAGCTCATGGAGGTCGAAGGATGATCTCCGAACAGGCATTGCTTAGCAAAGCGGCGCTGACAGTTTTTCGGCTAAACGGCCAGTTCCTGTCTGTCGCCGAAGAGCTATCCCAGCCGGCGGGCTTGACGGCTGCCCGCTGGCAGGTGCTCGGAGCCGTGCTCAAGGAGCCGCTGACTGTCGCGGGAATCGCTCGTGCGATGGGCATTACCCGTCAGAGTGTGCAGCGGCTGGCCAACCGACTGGTTGAGCAAGGGCTGGCGGAATTCCTGCCTAATCCGGCACACCGCCGGGCCAAGCTCTTAAGGCCTACCGAGGCCGGGTACGACGCGGTGCGGCGTATCGACCCCGGGCACGCCGCATTTGCTGAGCGACTGGCCGAGGCTATGGGTCGAGACGAATTCGTCAAGACCGTAGAGACGCTCACAACGCTCTCTGAGGTTTTGGAGAGTCTGGCAGACAAGGGATAACTGCGAGGCGCTTACAGCGATTAAACCTTCGTGATACGGATCCTTTGCTTGTGCTTCCATTGCCAAAGGTTGGAGATCGGAGAGCAAGATGACGACGAGTAGGAAAGATAAGCAGGATAACAAGTCTCGCATGAGGGAGGCCTATCTGGACGCCGTAACGGTCAGCGCACGCGAGCGTCTTGATCGCTCCATCTATTTGGCTCCCTACGATCCCGAGTGGCCGCAGGCATTTGCACGACTGGCGAAAAGGATCCGCAACGCGCTCGGCGACAAAGTATGCCTTCTCGAGCATGTTGGGTCGACGTCCGTTCCGGGGTTAGCCGCGAAGCCGATCATCGATTTGGTCCTTGGGGTAGTCGATTCGGCCGATGAAGCCTCCTACGTCCCTCCGCTCGAGGAGGAAGGTTTCGTACTCAAGATTCGCGAGCCCGATTGGTTCCAGCATCGTATGCTTAAGACGCCGGATACGGACGGCAACCTTCATGTTTTCTCCCGGGGATGTGAGGAGATCGACCGGATGCTGGCATTTCGCGACTGGCTTCGGGGGCACGAGGATGACCGGCGTCGGTACGAGGAGACGAAAAGGAAGCTGGCGGCCAAAACGTGGAAAAACATCCAGCAGTACGCGGACGCCAAGACGGATGTGGTTCAAGAAATCATGAGGCGGGTATCGGGCTCCGGGGCGAGTTAAACTCGTCGGAGGATACACGATAGTCGGACCTTGAGAAATCAGAATGGCGAGAAAGGTGATGCGACCATGAGCGGATACATCTATTTTGAGATTCAAGCAGACGATTTGCGGCGTGCCGCGAACTTTTACAAGGCGGTGTTCGGATGGGAATTCATCCCCGCCGCGGAGGATCTTCCGATCCAGTACTGGCGCATCCGCACGGGGGGTACCGCCGGCGGTATGCTCAAGCGTCCGGCCGATACGCCCCCGCCCGAGTGCGGAACAAACGCCTTTGTATGTTCTGTCGAAGTCGACGATTTCGATAAAACGGCAACGGCGATTGCTGATAACGGGGGGCAGGTCGCTTTGCCCAAGTTTGCCGTTCCGGGCCTTTGCTGGCAGGGCTATTTTATCGACACGGAAGGGAATACCTTTGGCATCTTTCAACCTGACGAATCGGCAGGTTGACCTTGGCGGGCTTGGTTGCGCGCGTTAGACAGCTGCCGGCATGGCGAGATGATCACGGCCGTTTAACGGTAGAATGCTGGACGGCGTGAGAGTTGGAGTTGGTGAGGCAGGTAGATGGAGCATGTGGCATGGTGAGCTACGCTTGGCAACTCCGAATGACCTCACTTTTCTTCAAAAGATGCTATATGAAGCCGCGTTTTGGCGTCCGGGTGTTTCTCGTCCACCTGTCGACGAGGCTTTGAAGCGGCCGGGCCTTGCGCGTATCCTGGACGGTTCGGGGCGCCCAGGAGATACGGCCATCGTCGCTGTCGACAAGAGAGCGGACCGTATCGGCGCCGCCTGGTATCGATACTGGACGAAGGATGAGCATTCATACGGCTTTGTGGATCCGGCAACGCCCGAACTTGGGATTGGGGTGTGTCCGAAGTGGCGAGGGCAGGGCATCGGTAGGCGATTAATTGAAGAACTGATGATACAAGCGCAAAGAAGCGGTGTGATGCGCATGAGTCTAAGCGTAGAGCCTGACAACCACGCTTTGTTCCTGTACAAACGGCTGGGTTTTAAAAAGGTTGGTACCGTTGGGGGCGCGTGGACCATGGTCGCTGATGTGAGTGCCCATAAAACGAGGATATCACGCGATTGACACCGATTACGATGGTTGGAGTCATTGGGTTAACATGCGAACGGGACTGTCGGCATCTCCACCATCGCCGGACGAGTACCCTTGGGGATACGACATTCGCACCGTCCAGGAATTGCTCGGCCACAAGGACGTCAGGACAACCATGATTTACACCCATGTGCTGAACCGTGGGGGTTTGGGAGTAAGGAGTCCCGAAGCAGAAGCTTCGTAATCTTGGGCTACTAGAGGGGGCCCCACAATGAATGAGGCAGTGCACCATCACCGGATCGATTACATTGAGCTAGGGGCGACGGATATCGAACGGACAAAACGCTTCTATAACCTTGCGTTTGGTTGGACATTTACAGACTATGGTCCCGACTATACTAGCTTTCAGGATGGCCGACTTACCGGAGGTTTCGCCCGGCAGTCTCCACCAGGTAAGGGTCCCTTGGTCGTGATTTATTCGAGTGATCTGGAGGGAACCTACGAACGCGTCAAAACGAACGGCGCACAGATTAATAGGGAGATCTTTAGTTTCCCCGGTGGTCGTCGGTTTCACTTTGTCGATCCGAGTGGCAATGAGCTGGCTGTTTGGTCCGAATAATGGGTGTACGACCTAACAAGCGTATACAGCGGACGGGTGGAGGCGGGGAGTGTCGATTGGGGCGTAACCACGCCGCCGCTGATACGCAAGGACGTTGGGCAGATGGGAAAGGATGGTGCAACCATGATCCTCCCCAAAGTCCGTGATCCCCACTTTATCACCATCCGCCGCGGTGGGACGCTCACGGACTCCGACCATCGGCTCCTGGCATTGTGGGCAGCCGCGTGTGCAGAGCACGTTCTGCACCTCTTCGAATCGGTCCGGCCCTCGGACTCGCGGCCCCGCCAGGCAATCGAGGAGACTCGGGCATGGGTGCTCGGCGAGATCAAGATGTCTCAGGCCCGCGCCGCGACAGGGGCCAATAGAGCAGCAAGAGAGATGAGAGGAGCCGCTCGGTACACCGCATATGCTACCGGTCAGGCGGCAGTCGTGTCGCATGTCGCCGCACACGAGCTTGGTGCTGCGGCCTATGCGATCAAAGCAGCGCGCGGCTGCCCCTAAAGGTGAGGAGGAGAGTTCTGGCCGGCTCGAATGCCGGTGGCAGCGCGAACAGCTGCCGGAGGCGATTCGCGAACTAGTTCTCGACGACCAGCGGCTCAGAAACGACATCTGCTGGGGGGTCTTCGACTGCTGACAGGCCGTTAGCACACTGCCCAACAAGCGTTTCGAGCGGACGGGTCATGCCGGGAGCGTCTGATGAGAGCGAGTGCGTCGCTGCTCATACGCAAGGACGTTAGGCATATGTGGCCGCACTCTGCCGCAACCGGGGAGGTTATCATCTTGACCAGGTTCCATAAGTCCGACGGACAGTATGTGCAGGTCGGAGATGCAAGGATCTACTTTGAGGCAGTAGGGAATCCAACCGGAGAACCACTTGTACTTCTTCATGGCGGATTGGGTAGCATGGCGGACTTTAACGGAATCATTGGGGCGTTGCCGGATCATTTTCGCTTTGTGGGGATTGACCTTCGAGGGCACGGCAAGTCTACCTTAGGATCGGCAAGCCTGACCTATAGGCGGTATCAAGCCGATGTCGAAGCAGTTCTAGACCGTATCGGTATCGAAACGTTTTCGCTGCTCGGGTTTAGCGATGGCGGTATTGTAGGCTACCGGATGGCGGGAGAGTCTCCGTCGCGTGTTCGAGCGCTCGTAACACTGGGCGCTCAGTGGCGGTTGAAACCTGATGATCCGGCTCTGGACATGTTACGCGGGGTCACCACCGATATGTGGATGGAAAGGTTCCCCAATCTCGTGCGGTATTATGAAGAAGTCAACCCACAACCACATTTCGATCAATTAGTGAAAGCTGATACCTGTGGGGCGCACGTACAGAGCAATGCTTCGAGACGGGCGTATTGAGTGGATTGACCCGCCTCCCAAAGGGGATCAACCGACTCTCGTTCACATAACGGTACCGGATGCGCAGTCCAGGGACACGGAAGCACGAGGTAAGGATGGTCGCGGTTCTCAAAAAGTTGGCCGACCGCGGGGGCGTTCCGTCAATCAAGGATCCTATGGCATGGCAGCATGAGTTGCGTGATGACCGTGATCTGCCTGGACGTGACAACTGATGCTGCTGGATAGCAACATTATCATCTACTCCACTTAGCCTGATCATGAGAGATTACGGGACCTGGTGATCAAGCACACCCCAGTCGTTTCAGTGGTGAGTTACATCGAGGTCCTGGGTTATCATCGACTTGCTGCCGAAGAACGAGCGTTATTAAACGAGTATCAGATTGGTGGGATCGGTATGCGAGTTCGATTCTACATCGATCGAGGATCAGAAGCGCCCCACATATACAAACATGGCGTAACCGAGGTTGAAGTCGAGGATGTTCTCGCACGTCCGGGCGAGGACCGTCCAGGTGCCGATGGCTCAAGAGTCGCTATCGGTCAGACGAATTCCGGGCGTTATCTTCGTGTGATTTATGTTCCTGATCCTGAACCCGACAGCATATTTGTGATCACAGCATATGAGTTGAGGGGCAAGCCTTTACAGGCTTACCGACGACGACTCCGGAGGAGGCACCATAGGTGAGGCAGAGCAAGTTTCCCCCAGGATGGGACGAAAAGCGTGTTCAGCGTCTGCTGGAGCATTATGAAGAGCAAACCGAGGAAGAGGCCGTTGCCGAGGATGAAAGCGCGTGGGAAGATTCTGGTCAAACCACCGTGGCGATCCCAAGCGAGTTGCTTCCCCAAGTGCGCGAGCTAATTGCGAAGCATCGGCGAAAGTAACCAGCGAGATCCCTACGAGGGGCAACGGTCTAACAAGCGTATCCAGCGGACGGGTCTGGGCGAGTGGTTCTTACGAGACTAGCGACCGTCGCCGCTGATACGCAAGGACGTTGTCTTTCTATGAGACTCTCGGGTTCAATATAACCTACCGACAGATCCGTCCCAATCCCTATGCCGTTGTCGCTCTCGAGGACATACAGATTCATCTCTTCGGCATTGAAGGTTTCAATCCCGAAGAGTCATATGGCAGCGTGATTATTGCAGTGCCCGACCCTGAGAGTTTGTACCGAGTGTTTGCAGCGAAATTACGAGAGCGTTTCGGCAAGCTACCAATCTTGGCCCTCAAAACGCTTGAAAGCGGTCTAGAACGTTTCGTGGATGCCGCAGCAATCGACCGCGCTCGAGCCTATCTCTATCGAGTAGAATTAGCTGTTAGAACCAGCAACCCCGAACTAGTCCGGTCGTCCCTTGCTGCTGCGGACTCCCTTGAACTAACGGATGCTGAAAGGGCTGCGATTGCGGAATATTTTGCACATGCGAAAGAGCTCGTAGATCTACTTTGGGCAAGATCCAGAGGACACCTAACAAGCGTATCCAGCGGACGGGTCGAGCCGGTGAGCGTCGGGTGAGACGTGGGCACGCCGCCGCTGATACGCAAGGACGTTAGGCAGATGGAAGCGGTAAATGGACATGGCGATCTGGAATTTACTGGTTGCCGTCCAGTTGGCTGGCAGAAGAGGAGACGCTCATTGGGGAGTGACGCGGAGATGGCAATCGAATTATCGGAGACGAGCATTATCATCCAACAACTCGTCGACGCCCCTCGTGACCGAGTTTGGCATGCGTGGACAGCCCCGAACGAGATCGATCGTTGGTGGGGACCGATAGGTACGACGACGACCACACGTAAAATGCATGTGGAGACCGGTGGGGAGTGGATTTATACCATGACTGATGCAGACGGTACGGGGTTCCCACACCGGGTCACATTTAAGAGCGTCGTTAAGCCTGATAGGATCGATTATACCCTCAAACCAGATGAGCCAGAAGTGAGCGATCAATTAGAGGTTTCAGTTCAATTCACGGAGCAGGCTGGGAATACGCATGTTAGAATGGATATGCTGTTCGAGTCTCCAGCTGATCGCGATGACGCAATCGAATATGGCGTTGCCGAGGGGACGAGTGAAACGCTCGCTCGGCTTGCAAGCATTTTCGAGGACGAAGACCGAAGTGGCGTTACGGGACCTTCATAGCCGTAATACCATTTCCGTCGTATGAGCGCTAACAAGGTTGCAACCTGGACTACTAATTGTGGCTTTCCTCTGCCAACAAGCGCATCGAGCGGACGGGTCTAGGCGGGTGGTTCTATTGGAGTGAGAGCGCGCCGCCGCTCATGCGCAGAGCCGTTGGGCGGACAGGAATGAGGAGAGGCGGTGTTCGGCGACGAATCGTAAACGGGTGGGAACATTCCTGAGTGATCTCAGTCGATGAAGCGTGTCAGCGGTCACCGGGTGCTGGTGGCGGCCTTCGTCCTCTCGATTGCTACGCTGGCCTTCGTGTCCTTCGCACCGATGATTACGTCGGTCGAGGAGAGCGGGCGCGTCAACATGACTACCGAGGAAGGTGTCGAAGAGGGGCCGACTGAACGGCACTCGGGGGTCCGCCAAGTAACGCTGCCCGAGGCACAAGGATGGGGCGCTGTCTTGTTAATCGCCGGGCCCTTACTTGTCCTAACAGGATTGCCGCTACTTGCCCGGACGCGCCGTGGGGCGATCGTCCTCCGTGGAGGGAGCACCATTGTCTTAGTCGCAGGTGTGTTTATTGGGGCTCTCTCGTTCGGCATTTTCTACCTGTCACCAGCGGTGCTCCTGCTCGTAGCCAATGTCATGGCCATTAAATCATTCGAGGTGGATTGATTGTTGCTTAAACGGGCGGTTACTCAGTCCTTGCCACTCGGCGATCGCCCTCCCCCCTCGCCCTGGCGGCTGGTACCTGTGGCATCCAGAACACACCTCCTGGCTCGGCCGCCCTGGCCCTTCATGCTCGAGTATCAAACCTCAATCCTTTAGACATCGATCACGCCATAGAAGTGGATAAAAGCCTGCTTCAGATTTGGAGCCTGCGAGGTGCACCGCATCTCTTTCCTACAAATGACGCTCATGTCTTTAGCCTTGGTCTGCTCCCCGATGACGAAGAATCACTCCGCGCCTTCATTTTCGGTGTCGTACCAGCACTTGATCGAATCGGGATAAGTGCCACCGAGCTTGTGAAGCGTGCCGCTGAAGCAGTGCGTCAAGTACTGGATCGGCACGAATTGACGAAAGACGAACTGGGTGTAGACGTTGCGAAGCGGCTAGAACGAGACTTAAGCGCAAAACAGCTGACGGAATGGCGATCGGATTCTTGGTACGCGGCAAACCAACGGCTCGGTGAGTCAGCTGTTCGGTTTGCCCTATACGTTCTTGGGTTACAGGGGACGTTGTGCATTGCACCGCGCCAGGGGAAAGCTTCCACATTTGTCTTGACGGATCAATGGCTGGGCACTCCCCTTCCCACGGTGAAAGCTGATACGCAAGGACGTTAGACCGAAATTTAGGGTTCTCGTGGGCGAGTTTGTTCTCATGGTACCATGGTGTCAATGAATCACATCGTGCGTGAAGTGTGGTGAGCGTCATGAGGTGGCATGAAGTCCGAGAGCGATATCCAGACCAATGGTTGCTCGTTGAAACAATAGATGCCTACACCGACGGCGATAAGCGAGTTCTAAACCAGCTATCGGTGATTGATTCGTTCGAGGACTCTACAGAGGCGTTTCGGGGCTACCAGGAACTCCATCGTGAATCACGTGGCCGGGAGCTTTACGCACTCCATACAAGCCGTGAGCACTTGGACGTGACTGAGCAAGTCTGGCTGGGTATCCGCCGATGAAGCTTCGGCTTCATGCCGGACTCCCTTTAGTGCCCGCGGTACTTGAGCATAGGGGTCGAGAGCTTCGGTTGGACAAATGACCGTGCGATTCACGTTGTATGCGCTCCCAAGGATGATTATCTTGCAATTATCACAGCATATATTCCATCACAAAATGAATGGAGTAACGATTACAGAGTGAGGCGAGGTAAATGAAGTGCATTCATTGCCAGGGTCAGATGAAACGAGGGACTGCGCCTTTCCATGTGGATCGAAAGGGTTATCATCTCGTTCTGGATGTAGTACCAGCCTGGGTTTGTCAGCAATGCGGGGAAGCGTACTTTGAGGAAACTGAGGTTTCATCGATTCAGGAGGCGATCAAAACGCTTGACCGTCACGCCGAAAAACTGTCATCGTCAGTCTGACATTCTGTCGATAAAGGTGCGAAATCGGCAACCTAACAAGCGTATCCAGTGGACGGTCCCTATAGTTACGAGGTGATGGCTGAGGACACGATTCAGTTCCTTGAGCAAGTCGTGGGAGGTCCGGCTCGTTTGGTTGGCGTCAGCGACGGGGCGGTTGTTTCGCTTCTCGTTGCAAAAATGCGCCCGGATCTCGTAAACCGCCTAATTTGTGTTGCGGGTGTGTTTCACTACACTGGCTGGGTTGCAAGCGCAATAGACCCGGATAATGAAGTGCCGGAGTTATTGATTGACAGCTATGCAGAAGTCTCCCCTGATGGCAAGGAGCACTTCTCGACTGTAAAGACGAAAATCGACCAGATGCATGAGAGTTGGGGATCGTGCCCGGTTCAGGCCGCGGGCCATCTTACAGGGGGTGTCGCCAGCCATGTTGGTCCCGGAACCCCATGACCTAAGGGAATTCCTTCGGTGCGATGAGGTCGTCGACTGGAAGCAGTCAGTGATTTTAGAGACTTCCCATCAAATCGCAAAGGATTTGGTCGACGATGCGTCAAAGGCCCAAGCGTTGTTTGAATGGGTCCGTGACACGATTCCGCATAGTCGTGATGCCGACCGAGAGGTAGTTACGTGTTCGGCGAGTGAGGTCCTCAATTTTGGCACTGGAATCTGTTACGCCAAGGCGCATCTTCTCGCTGCCTTACTTCGCAGTGTGGGCATACCGGCGGGGTTTTGTTATCAAGTTTACAGGGTGTCGGCGGAGCCGTTGGCGCTTCTACGGCGCCTGAATCAGGGACATACGCGAACTCCGGAAGAACGCTCATGGCCAGGCCCGCGCTCAATGCGCCGATGAGGAGGAACGACATGGCGTATGCGGCAACGCGAATCAACCGGATCACCCAACGGTATCATGCTTCACGCTGCTAGAGTTATACAGGCGCACCAGTCAACGCGTGTCGTGCTCATAGCAAGCGATGCGGCTCTTTACGTGAATGGGATCTCAGCCCTTGGGAGCGCTCACAGGCTCCCCTTCGATGAGGCGGATGCTAAACCCCTCGCACTCTCGGATGACGAACCGCCACGACTGGTACGTGATGAGGTCGCCTCGCTTGGGTTCTCGATCGAGATGGCTGAGGAGTAATCCGCCAAACGTGTCGACGCCGTCGAGGGCCTCGCACTCGATCCCGAGCTCTTCGCACACATCTTCGATGAGCGCCGTCCCATCGATCAAGGCACCGCCGGAGTTGAGGCGCTGAACCGCCGGAGGATCGGGCTCTTCGTCCTCGTCGAGGATCTCGCCGACCACCTCTTCCATCAAGTCCTCTCCCGTAATCACTCCGACAAACTGATTCCGCTCGTCGAAGACAGCCAGGAACGGATGCTCCTGGTAATTGGAGCGGAGACGGTCCAGGTGCACGGTCTCGGGGACGCCTGGCATCTCCCGAACGATCGCTTGGAGGTTAAACTCGTTCCGCAGTCGCTGATAAAAGACGTCGTGCATCAGCACGTACCCCTTGAGCTCGTCTCCTTGAAAGACGGGGTAGCGAGTGAATCGCGCGTCTCGCATTCGCTCGTACACACTCTCTTTGTTCTCGTCGAGTTGGAAGGCGACCACCTGATCGGCAGGGGTCATTACTTCGCGCGCGGTGTGATCGGGAAAATCGAGAACTGCGTTCATCAGTTGACGCTGTTCCGAATCGATGCGGCCTTGTTCGTAGGCGAGTCCCAACAACACTTCCGCGTCGAACGCGTTGGTGTCGTTGGCCTCCTGAACACTCTTGCCGGTGATTCGTTTGACGATCCAATTCGCCATGCGGTTATACGTGGCGTTAAGGGGGGTGCTCAGGATGTATGCCAACTGCATGAGCCGCGATGTTGCCAAGACGATGGGAGTAGGAATCGTAATCGCCACGGTCTTGGGGAAGAGCTCTCCAAAGATCACCTGAATGCCGGTGGCGACACCAATCGCAAAGAGAGCCGAAATTCCGACCGCCAACTGCGGGGAGATCCACTCCTGGAGCAGCGGAGAGAGCGCTGCCTGAACGACTGGTTCAAAGGCGGCCGTCAGCGCCAGAGATGTAAGTGTGATGCCGAATTGGCACGCGGCCAAATAGCCGTCGACGTTCTCCATTTGAACCAGCACCCGTCTCGCCGCCCGGTTGCCCCGTTCGGCCAGTCCGCGAATCTCTGACTTGTGCGCCGAGATCAACGAAAACTCAAAGGCGACGAAGAACGCGTTGCCCATAACCAAAAGGAGAGAGACAAGGAGTGCGATTGAGCTCATTCGCCGTCACCCCCGTCATTTAGTGTGGTGTCAATCGGTTGAGCCCCGTCGTCTAGTGTCCAGGCTCGTACGCGCGTGATGCGAAAACGATCAGTCGCCTCCACGCGAAATCGAAATCCGGCCCAGTCTACTTCATCGCCTTCCTTGGGCTCTCGGCCGAGGTAGGCGAGGAGTAGGCCGCCAAAACTGTCGACCCCCTCGAGCTCATGGTCTGCTGTCTGGATACCCAACGCATCGAGGAGGTCTTCAGCGCTCTTCTCCGCGTTGAGGACGTACGAGCCGTCCGCTGCTTTGTCGATTAAGGGCAGGCTCTCTTCGTCGTCCTCATCGAGAATCTCGCCCATGATCTCTTCCTGGATGTCGGTTTGCGTAATGATGCCGACAAACTCGTTGTACTCGTCGAATACAGCGGCAATCGGTGATTGCCTCATCCCCTTGTTTACCCGGGGGAGCCGCAAGGTCTCCGGAATCTTGGGGATCGGTCGCGTCACTCGCTCCCACTGGATGTTGTGTGGATCGGGCGCGGCGAAGAGGTCGTGAATAAGTACGTACCCTTTGACCTGGCCGTCGGAGATTACCGGATAGCGCGTGTAGCGATTGCGCGTCAATTTGAGGAGGGTCTCCCGGGTGGGGTGAGCAGGGTCGATGTAGATAAGATCGGCACGAGGGGTCATCACTTCCCGAGCGATGAGCTCTGGAAAGTCTAAGACGGCATCGAGAAGTTCAAACTGGATCTCGTCGATTTTTCCGGACTGACGTGATGAGCGTAGCTCTTGTTGGACATCGATCTCCTCAGACTCCACCTGTACCGGCTTGCCAGTCACACGACGTGCTAGCGACGTGGAGATTCCGTTAAAGAACCAGATCGGGGCCCGAGCCACCCGAGCGAGCAGATCGATCATACCCGCGGTACGGGAGACAAGTCGCTCGGGCGTGATCAGAGCGATGGATTTGGGGATGAGCTCTCCAAAGGTTACGTGAATGCTGGTAGCGACGAAGAGCGCGATGCCAAGGCTCACTCCGTGGGCGGCCTGGTCAGAGAGGCTCGCTGGGAGCCATGGGGCTACGATTGCCTCGACGGCGGGTTCGAAGGAGACGGTTAAGGCGAGGGTAACAGCGGTTATTCCTAATTGACACACGGCTAAGTATTCGTTGGCGCGCTTCTTGTGGCGAAGCCCCAACGAGGCGCCGCGGTGCCCGGAGACCGCCAACGATTCGAGTTGGTAGGGGCTGGACTTTAAGATAGCAAATTCGTAACCGACGAAAATGCCGTTTAGAAAGACAAGAAAGGCCGAGATGGCCAACGATAAGCCAATCAAAGAGATACATCACCAGCCGTTCCGTGGTTGATGGTGCAGGAGAACATCACCATTATACCACGGAACGGCCGAACAGATGGGGTAAGGTGAGGACTGACGTGGGTTACCCTTGCATCCCGATCTGCGAAGGCTTGGTGGATTGGGCTGCCGCCACACGCCGGCGTGCCTCTTTCGCACCAATTGATGAGAGGTAGCGCTGGGTGTTTACGTCTTTAACCCATTTAACCCATCGACCCTTGACGGCCCGTTTACCAATCAGACCGACGCCGTAGTCAGGACCGACGGAAGCGAGTACGCCTTTGTTCTTCTCAACGTAGGTGGATGACCCCGACTTTTGACCGGAGATCTCTGCCCACATGTCCTCGGCGACCCAGGCCCCTTGCTGAATCGCGCCTTGAGCGGTCGGGGGGAGAGGGCGTCCTTCGGGTCCCATAATGCACGCACTATCGCCCAACACTCGGACGTTGGGGAACGCGTTCACTCGCAAGCGCTCATCGACGAGCACCTTGCCCCTGCGGTCGGCTTCGAAGGTCGACCCAAGGAGTTGGTTGCCGCGAACTCCACCGCTCCAAACGATCAAGTTGTATTGAAGGGTCACCTTGCCGTCGTCGCCGTGTTTCAGCTGAATGGCGTCCTCGGTCACTTCCGCGATCATGTGGCCTGTGAGGACGCGCACCCCGAGGGCCTCCAGTCTCTCGTGTGACCATTGGCCCAGCTTGGGCTCGAGACCGGGCATCAGGGTAGGCGCCGCCTCGACGACGGTCAAACCGACTCGGTTGTTTACGCCCGACGTCGCGTAGCGGTGCTTTAATACGTGAGCCAGCTCTCCGGCAAGCTCAATCCCTGTGAGGCCGCCTCCGCCGACGACGATCTCCGCTCGCTCCTCTCGTCCCGATGCGACGTTGCGCAGCGTCTCGTCGACAAGGCGTCGGGTGTACAGCGCCGGGTTGATGTCACCGATGGAGGTGCTAAACTCCCCTAATCCCGGGATCCCAAAGTACTCGGGACTCGCTCCCAAGGCAGTGGCCAATTGATCGTACTCAACGCTCTCGCCATTGTTAAGGGAGATCGATTGGCGCTCAGGATCGATACCAACCACCTCGGCACAGATGGTGCGGACCGGAAGGCGGTCAAAGAGGGACTCTAAGGGGACCGTTACGTCGCCGGGATCGTCTACGGTGCCGGCGGCGAGGGTGTGCAATTCGGTCTTGATCACGTGGTGGGGTGAGCTGTTAATTAGGGTGATCTCCAATTGAGGCTTACCTTGATTTGCCCGTCGCCCCAACGACTGCGCAAGTCCAACACCAGCGTAACCTGCCCCAATCACGACCACTCTCATGAAATACCCCTCCAAAACGCATGTTCACTGTGCTTGTGAACATTTTCACTTTAATGGGTACAAGTATACTCTCTAGTACCAAGTTTGTCAACGGGGTCCAGCGGATTGTTTTGAAAAAATCGGTGACGCTATACAAATTCCCCGTGGGAGGGCGAGTGTGAGTCTGATTTATCTCTTTCGTCCGGTCGCAGAGACCCAGGCTTGAGCAAACATGCCGCCAGACATCTTGCTCCAGGTACGAAATTGATTCGCAGAGCGCAGGTCACCTTCCCGTTCGAGTTGCTCCGCCAGATAGTCGCCGATGAAATTCAAGGACTGATAGCACTCGTATCTGGCTGATACGCAAATGTCCTCAAATCCTAATTTGTCCAGATACACTCCCAGCTTGCGCCCAACCTGGACGTCGCCTCCATTCCGAGATTGAAGTATCTTATAGGCGTCGACGGCGGCAGAGAGTTCTTGCGAAGGGGGGGCGAATAGAAACCCGCCCCAATCGGGGCTACAAACGCCCATGACACCACCGTGATTTAAAACCCGAGATAACTCTCGAAGTGCAAGAATGGGGGATGAGAGGTGTTCTAGGAGCGCGTGGCTAAAGACGCGATCAAAACTCTCGTTTTCAAACGGAAGCGAATAACAGTAGTCGCTCGGCTGCACGCTCTTTGAGCGGGTCGGGAAACGGGTCGTATTGACACCCATTGGCGACCAGCTGTCCAAAGAAGCAATCCGCCTCGTCGAAGCAGCAGATCGTCTCTCCCAGTCAGTGGAGTCTTGGAAGCAGGGCTACAGATCGAGACTAAGCATCGCAGCGTCACCGATGGTGGGTCGGACATTCCTCCCGAACGTCATCCTCAAGTATGCCCGTACCCATCCCGACGTGGAGCTCTCGGTTTTGGTCACGGAATCGATCGAGATACCCAAGGTACTTGAGCAGCGGCGTGCGGACATCGGCCTCTCCCGAACGCCACCCCGACGGCAAAGTGACTTACCCTACGAGAGGCTTTATGAAGATCCTGTCGTCCTCGTAGCCCCCCCAAACGGCGGTGACCTGGACAGCCCGATCGCCAACTGGGAAGAGGTGGTGGAGCGTTTGCCTATTCTAAGTTACAACCATCCCGATTACTGGGATCCACTCCTCAACCGCCTTCGTGACTTAGGACGTGGATTCCGTAGTATGAGGGTGTCGCAGATCGATATCACGATTCGGTTTGTGGAGCGCGGCCTGGGAATGAGCTTCTTGCCCTACTCAGCGGTGAGTGACGCAATCGCGGAGAGTCGGTTGCAGTATGTTCCGGCGCCGGACCTCGAGCTTCCGGTAACGGCGACCTATGCGATCGTGCCGCGAAACAGTCGGCGGAAGACGGTGAAGAATTTGATCGAAATTCTTCGGGAGACGTATCTTAAGCCCGGGTATGCGTAACGTCGTGAATTGTTCGTCTGCAGCTTTGGATAAACGGGGCGAGTCCGGCAGGAGATGTCCCGGGGAAGGCGTACGTTGCGGTTAAGTTGCGGGAAGGATCGAGGTGCAAGGTATTGGGTATTCGCATAGGCGTGTGCGGTTTGGGGCAATTCGCGCCGTCCTTTATCCCCTTATTTAAAGCACACCCCGGCGTCGACGAAGTCGTATTGGCGGACGTAGTCCCAGAGCGAATCGAGGCATGCCGGACACGCTTTGGAATCGAGAGTAGCTACTCGTCACTTGAGTCGTTGTGCGAGAGTGATGTGGACGCAGTGGCGCTTTTTACACAGCGGCATCTTCACGGACCTCACTCCATCCATGCGCTTGAGAGTGGGAAGCACCTCTACTGCGCAGTTCCCATGGGTCAGACGCTCGAGGAGATCAAGGCGATTCTGGACCTCGTCACTAAAGGTCGCCTGATTTACATGACCGGGGAGACGAGTTACTATTACCCCTCGACGATTTTGTGTCGAGAACGTTTCAAAAATGGGGCGTTTGGCGATCTCTTTTACGGCGAAGCGCAGTACTTCCACGATATGTCCCACGGTTTCTACGATGCGTTTAAACACTCCGGCGGCGACCAGTGGCGACGTGTCGCCGGCATTCCCCCGATGCACTACCCCACGCATTCGGTCAGTATGATCCTCTCAGTGACGGGTTCGTACGTCACACAGGTCGCTTGTATGGGATGGGAGGACCGGGAGGCAGATGGCGTCTTTGGGCGCGAAGCCAATCTGTGGGCGAATCCCTTTAGTAATCAATCGGCGCTCATGCGCACGGCCGATGGCGCCACGTGTCGCATCAACGAGTTTCGCCGCGTGGGTTGGAGTAACGGAAACAGTGTCCACATGAGTCTTTATGGCACACGTGGGTGCTACGAAGAGCAGGCGGGCGCCCAGTGTTGGACGGGGCTCAAGGCTGAGGAGTGGGAAGACCTCACGGAGCTTTTGACCTGTAAAGGTCGGGCGGGGGAAGTCGGTGCGGAAAACCAACTCCACGAATCGTTGCAGCGTGAGTTTTACACAGGCGTCTCACAGGTGCATCCGATCGAACGGTTGCCGCGCTCTTTTGCCGGTCTTCCTAACGGTCATTACGGTTCGCATCAATTTTTGGTCGATGACTTTGTGAGGTCAGTGCTCAGTCGTAAGTTGCCTCCAAATCACGCTTGGGCGGCTGCTCGCTACTGCGTTCCGGGCTTGATCGCTCACCAGTCTGCCGAGTCCGGTGGGGTCCTAATGGATGTACCCGACTTTGGTGTGCCGCCGGCGAATTGGGACTACCTAAAGGAGGAGATCGCATGACCCGGGTGATCGCACATCGAGGTGCGTCGGCGCACGCTCCCGAGAACACGTTGGCTGCCTTCGCGCTCGCCGTGGAGATGCAAGCTGACATGGTGGAGCTCGACGTGCATCTGTGCAAGGACGGGCAACTGGTGGTCATCCACGACGCGACCTTGGACCGAACGACGTCGGGGAGCGGCAATGTAGCCGAGCACACCCTCGCGCAACTCCGCCAATTAGATGCCGGGGGATGGTTTGATCGTAAGTTTGGGCGTGAACGGATTCCGACGTTGTCGGAGGCGCTTGAGACCGTCGGCGGCGAGTGTGGGGTGAACGTCGAGATCAAGTATGCGTCGCGCTACCCCGGCATTGCTCGAGCAGTCGTCGACGCGCTGCGCGAGACGGGGCGTCCGCCTACCGATTTTATTGTCAGTGCCTTTGAGCACGATGTGTTAGACGAGATTAAGGCACTCTCTCCTCAGCTTCCGGTGGCACCGCTCTTTAGCGCCTTCCCAAACGCCGCCGATTCCCTTAAAGGGGAGTACCTACACCCGGCTCACAAGATTGTAGACGAAGACGTCGTGCGGCGAGCGGAGGGCAAAGGACAACGAGTGAACGCGTGGACGGTGAATGACGACGAGGGTTACCGGCGGATGATCGATAGCGGGGTGTACGGGATCATTACGGATCGTCCCGATGCGCTCGTGCGTTACCTCGAGGCAGCGAGGTAACCAGGAGAAGTAAAGCCCGACCCCCAAAAGCCCAACCAGGCTGTGAGCGCTCGCGCGCCCACAGTCGCCTCCGGTTGGGCTTTTACTTTCCGGATTACTCTAATCGATTGCCTGCTGCTCGTTGATCCAGTTTTCGACGCCGACTTTCATCGCCTCAAGCCCCTGAGCCATTGGAGTCTCGCCGCTCACGATGCTTTGGACGTTGCCGGTGACGGCGCTGAGCCCACTGCCGGTCAAGTTGGGAATGCCTCGCGCGCCCTCGGAGATAGCCTCGATAAAGACGTGCCGGTTGGCCGGACTCTCCCACTGATACGGCCACTTCTCTACGGCAACCGTCCGATGTGGGACGAGGGTGCCGCGCATGGCTACAGAGAGCTCCATGGCTTCCTGCGAGCTGAAGTAGCGGATCACTTCCCAGGCTGCGTCAGGCTGCCGCGCCTCGGTAAAGATGAACCATCCCAATGCGTTGATCAAAGCTGGTCTCTCTCCAGTGGGGCCCTTGGGGAGTCGGGTGACGTTCCAACGCATGCCGGTCTCTTCTTCGGCCCGCACTGCATGCTGCATGTAGAGTGAGTTACCGATTGCCATCGCGATGTTTTGCTGGCGCATAATGTTGTCGGCCGTCTGTCCACCGATGAGGCCCGGAGGGGCCATCACACGTCGGGTCTGAATGAGGTCCCCCATAAATTCGAGGGCTGCGCGCATCTGGTCTGAATCCCCAGTAAACCGGGACGGCGACTTGATGTCGTCGACAACGTCTGCTCCATAACTCCACAGAAGCGACATCCAGTGGAGCCACTGGGGAAAACGCATGGCCCAACGATCAATCTCACCGTCGCCCGAGGTGTCCAGTGAAAGACGGCGCCCCCAGTCTGATAACTCGGCCCACGTCCAATCGGGTCCCGGATAAGGCAGACCTGCTTCGTCTAAGGCAGGTTCGCTGTAAAACCAGGCCTGCGTCTGCAGGTCGATGGGTACCCCAAACTGACGGCCGTGAACGTTATAGAGCTCCAAGGTGGCGGGGAAGAAGTCGTTGAAGGGGCTCGCTGCCGGTTCACGGTCCAGGTACGATTGGATGTCCATCGCAATGCCTTCGCGACCCCACATATTGATCTCGTGTGGATCATGGTAGCCGATGTCTAGGGGTTCACCGGCGGCCAGCATCGTCATCATCTTGTCGACGAGTGACGATCCCGCCTGACTCACTAATTCGATTTGGATATCGCTGCGTTCGGCGTTGAACTGCTCGACGACGGCGCGCTGCCACTCCATCTCTTCGAGTCGGTTGAACTCAATCATCCGAACGGTGACGGGCTGCTGCGCCATGGCGAAGCCTGTTGCGGCCAAGCTGACCGCAACGATGGTGACCAACAACTGCAGTAGACGTTGCACGTGCGTGTGCCTCCCTTGGTCTTTTTTGATATGACCCCACACATGGTGTGGGGAGCATTCCGTGTGATGTGTGACTAACGCCCCCGGATGGCTCACGCGATCCACGTAGACGGGATCCGTATTATTGTGCGAGCTGATGCCTCTTTATCTGATATGACCCACAGACGACTCACGCGCCACCAAGCGGCAGGGGAGACGCTCTACCCCTTGCAAGCGCATACCTTTCCACAAGTGTTGAATGAGCGCTTCGGCGGCTCGCTCTCCAACGGCCCGCATCGGTTGTGAAACACTGGACAACGAGGGCCGGACGTAGAGGGAGCCGGGCGTATCGTCATGACCGACGATGGCCAGATCCTCCGGGATGCGCAAGCCGAGGTCGAGCGCGGCGTGCATCGCGCCGACGGCCAATTGGTCGGTGCCACAGATGACCGCGCTTGGTTGTCGATCGGATGTGAGCATGGTGTGCATGGTCCGGTACCCCACCGCGGTCGCCGTCTCTTCGCCAAGGACCCCTGGGCGAATCCAGGTGTCGACTTCGTTGAGGTTGTAGGCGTGCAACGCTCTGCGAAAGCCTCGAAGCCGCTCTGCTCCGGCTAAAGTCGCAGTGGGCCCTTCCGTGGGTAAGTGAATGCAAGCGATGTCGGTGTGTCCCAAACCAATTAAGTGCTCCGTCGCGTGATACGTGCCTTGCTCATTCTCGACAAGAATATGTAGCCCGAGCGTGGGATCAGTGAGCCTGTTGACGATGATGAACGGAACCTTGGACTCGATCACCGCCTCAAGGGCGTCGTGACGGCGATACGAAGACGATGAGACAAAGATTATCCCGGCCACATTCCGCTTGAGAAGAAGATCGGTCGAGTTGGCCTCCAATCCCTCATTTCCTCGATTGTTGCAGAGGATGACGCTGAAACCGAACCGTCCCGCAGCGGTCTCAACGCCCGCGACTGCTTGAGTGAATAGAGGGGAGAGTACCGAGGCTACGATGAGGCCGATTGTTTCGGAATGCCCGCGGGTTGAGAGCGCTTGGAATGCTGAGTTGGGATGGTAACCTAACTCCTCGACGGCTTGGAGGACCGCCTGTGCAGTCTCGGGTGAGACGCGCTCTCGACGTCCGTTGAGGACGTTGGAGACGGTCGCCGGTGAGACGCCGATCCGCTCTGAGATGTCGCGAAGGGTTACCTTCTTGCCCACGTACCGAGCCTCCCGAAGAGCGTTCGCTTTACACCTCATTTTCGGTTTGTGAGTTAATAGTTCCTTTTAACAAAGTAAAAAAATTAACCGAAACAATAAAAAGTTTATCTCGGAAAGAACATAAAGTGTAATCGCCGTCACAGTCTAGAGGGGTACAGGCAGAGTAGTATAGAGTCACCGGAACGGAGCGAGAGAAAACCCAAACCCCCCCGACCCCCGGACAGATCCCTCGCTCCTATTAGACGGTACTCATCGTAGAGGTGATCAAAAGGCTATCCGCCAAAGCGGGTAGCCTTTTGATCGTTCTAAGAGAGAACGATCAGGGCGACGCCGGCGACGACAAAGAGGACGCCTGGAATTTGGCGTGACTGGATGGGTTCTTGATCTCGATAGAACGCTTTGCCAACGGCGAGCGCGGCCAGCGGTTCGACGGCGGCGAGGGCCGAGGTGATGGCCACACCGCTCGTCTCGATCCCGATGAGAAAGAGGATGTATGCCACTGTGACGAGGATCGACGCAGTGAGTAGGGGGCGCAGAGCCTCCAAGTTCCACCGAATGAGGTGAACGAGTCGGCGCTGCAGCCCGAACTGAGCGGAGAAGACCGCGAGTGTGAGCACGTTGCCCACCCAAGTGCCTACCGTGGGCGAAGGGAGTGCGTCCATGCCACCCTTGCGCAAGAGGTCGGAGGCGGAGTAAAAGATGACAGCCCCCAGGCCGAGCGCGAGTCCTGCCGGAAGCCGGGATGTGAGCGCCGCGGCGGGGCCTCGGCGGCCCGCTGTTTGGTTGCTGCTGTTTTCGGTGTGAGTAATAACGGGCTCGATCTCCCGGCTCACGGCGCTCTCCGCTTCAGCGTCCCCAGCGGAGGAGGCGTGAGCCGATGAACGCTTGGGTTGGTACAACGCAATGAAGAGGATCCCAACGACAACGGCGGCGATGCCCAACACGGTAGCCCCGGCGAGGCGCTCGTGAAAGATGAGCCAGGCAAAGATGGCTGTGAGGAGCGGGACGGCGGTCTTATACGCGGTGGCAAGTGAGGGGCCGATCTGGTCAATACAGGCGTATAGGAATGAGCGTCCGATCACTTGGCCGATGAGACCCGCCGCGAGAAAGTAGAGCAGGCCAGAGGTGATTGCGACAGTGGATCCTTCATTTCCGACAAAGTCCCGGAGCGCTGAGATGGCCCACGGACTCAAGGTGATTGCGCCGAAGGCGGCCACGAACCAAATCACTTTTGGAATGGATTCGGAGCGCACGGCCATCCGTAGATAAAGGCTGGCCACGCCTAGACAGATGCCGGTTCCGAGCCCGGCCAATTCAGAGAGCATCAACGCTTACACCCGCTCATACACGCTCGGTCGCGCCGCGCGCTGGGCTGCGCCCGGGCAACACAAGATTGAGAAAGACACCGGCCAGCGCAGCCAAGGCCATGCCTTGGAGATTTACGACACCGATCTCGAGTTGGGCGCCACCGATTCCCAAAACCAAGACGACGGATGCGATAATCAAATTGCGCTTATCTCCGAAGTCAATCCCGCTTTCCACGAGGGTACGGATGCCGGAGGATGCGATGATGCCAAAGAGAATGATGCTGATGCCTCCCATCACTGGGGCCGGGATCGTCTGCAAAAAGGCGCCGAGTTTCGGCACGAACGAGAGAGCGATTGCAAAGGCGGCTGCTAGGCCCACGACACGGACGCTGTACACTCTGGATATGGCCAACACTCCGACGTTCTCGCCGTAGGTGGTGTTCGGCGGTCCGCCGACAAGCCCGGCCAATCCGGTCGCAAGTCCGTCGCCGAGCAAGGTGCGCCCGAGTCCCGGCTCTTTGTAAAACTCCCGCCCGACAACTTTGCTCAGGACAAAGACGTCGCCTAAATGTTCGGCAATCGTAACGAGAGCCGCCGGAACTACGAGGCTGATGGCGGTCCAGTTAAGGACCGGGAGAGTGTACCCGCCCCCCGACCACGGGAGTCCGATCCATGCGGAGGTCGCCAACGGCGTGTAGTCGACGGTGCCGAGCGCTGCGGCAAAGATGTACCCGGTCGCGATACCGATCAAGACGGGAATGACGGCGAAAAACCCTCTCAGGTACACCGAGGCTACGATTGTCGCGGCCACTGTGACCAGGGCTGTCAACACGTCCGGCTGCACAATGGAGACGATCTCCTTGCCCCCGCATGCTTCACCGGTACAAAGCCCTGCCATTTGTATCCCTACCGGAGCCAGGCCGATCCCGATGACAACGATGACTGAGCCGATCACGACGGGGGGCATCACCTTGTCCAGCCACCCTGTCCCGGTGCGCGCAACGATCAACGCGATAAGTGCGTAGACAAGACCGACGGCGATAATAGCACCGAGGGCGGCTCCCATCCAGTCATCATCCCCGAGAGTCGTTTGGACGGCGACGATGGGTGCGATGTAGGCGAAGGACGAGCCGAGGTAGGCCGGGACCTGCCCACGCGTGATGTACTGAAACAAGAGAGTGCCGAGTCCCGAAGAGAAGAGCGCCAATGACGGATTGAGTCCGGTCAGGATGGGAACCAAGACCGTGGCGCCAAACATCGCGAAAAGGTGTTGTATCGAGAGTGGTATCCACGCACCAATTGGCGGCGTTTCATGGACATCGTACACTGCACGGTTGCTCAAAGCGTATTCCCTCCCCGACGAATGATTCGGCCTGCTTTAATCCTACCCTCTTTGCTCATTAGGGAGGAGTTCTCCCTGTGGCTGGGAAATTTTGTGATTCGGCAATTGATTCCACATCTACGTTTTGGTATTATCGGTTGATGAGTATCCAATACCGGTAATCATTTCTATGGTGGTGGCGCGTCTTGATACGTCTCGGGGGATCGGTCTACCGATTTCGCAAGTTCATCGCGATCTTTACACTTCTATTTATGCTCTGGAGCCTTCCGGCTTCAAGCTTCGCCTCGGCGCAAATCGTTACGGATGGCCTAACGAACACCACTGTCGTGACCAACCCGTCCACTTCCGTCACCGACGTGACCACGACCACCATCATCGGTGGCATCAACGCGCTCAACTCCTTCGAGACATTTAATGTGTCGAGCGGTCACACGGTCAACCTGCACCTTCCCGGCGAGGCCACCAACCTTCTTAACTTGGTACACGGTGAGACGTCGCACATCGACGGAGTCCTCAACGCCGTAAAACGTGGGGAGATTGGCGGAAACGTCTACTTCCTCAACCCCCACGGCCTCGTCGTCGGCGCCGACGGAGCAATCAACGTCGGCTCATTTCACGCGTTTACACCGACCCAAGAGTTTATGGACGACTTCTTTGTCGGCGGTGCGACCGAATCCGTCAATGTAGTCTTGGACGGACTCGTCCCGATTAGCGCAAGCGGGAACATCACCGTTCGAGGGACCGTCAATGCTGTTGGCGATATCACCCTCTCCGCGGGCGATATTGAAAACAGCGGCGCTATCCTCTCTGGAGCCGTCTTTGACGCAGAAGAACCAGACTTCAGCGATGTTGTCAATGTGAACGGCCTTGCGAGCGGCGGTGGCGTGGCGATCGAGAACGGTAAAGTCGAGATTGTGGCCGCAGACGACGTCGTCAACAGCGGTGTCATCGCCACCGAGGGGTCCGACGATCTTGATGCCGGTGAGATCCGCGTAGCGGCAGGCGGAAGCATCACTCTGGACGCCGGATCGGTGGTCTCAGCAGATGGGCGTGACCGCAACGCCTCTAGCGGCGACATCACGCTCATCGCCGAGCGGACCGACGCACCTACCTTGGCGGCTGCCGAGGCGAAGACGAGCATCACGCTCGAGGGCGCTACTATTAAAGGAAAAAACATAACGATCCGGGCTACCTCGTGGGCAGACCACAGCTGGAGTGTGGACGATCCGGGCGACCCGCTCATGACAGCCGGCGAGACGATCTCTTCTCTTTTTACTGGCGTAAACGTGGCCATGGCGAAGGCGGACGCCGGCGCGAGGATTGTGGTGGGAGACGGCACGTCTCTTGAGGCGGCCGGAATTGTCACTCTGAACGCCTCGAGCACCTCTGAGGCGGGGCTCATGTCGCTCAACACCACGCTGAGCAACGTGGTGAGCATCTCCTTTGCTTACGGCGAAGTGGGCGCCCTCTCCACCGTTGACATCCGAGATGGGGCGAGCATCCGGGCCTCGTCGCTTGACGTCGCGGCCAAGAATACGGCGAACTTGGCCGTGAGCGCCTACGGAGTCACGTATACGGACAGCGCGTCCGCAGTGCCCACCTTCGTGGTCACCCATGCCGACGTCTCGTCCGCAGCCACCATCGCGTCGGGGGCGACGATCGACGTGGGCGAACTTACGGTGGAGGCGGTCAACACTAACAACTTTGCGACGACCGCAACGAGTATGGGACTTGGCGCTGCCGCTGTAGGAATCGCCGCGAGTATTTTTACGGCCGACACGGCGGCCGACGCTCAGGTGGGAGCCGATCTCTCCGGGCTTTCGCATGTTACCATCAGCGCATTAGACCGCATGGAGCGCAACCGTGTCTCCGCTTCGACGACAACGGGCTCAGGTCTCGTGGTCCGGAAGGCCCTCGGGTTGACTGGAATCGAGAGTGTAGCGGGCAAGCTGCGAGGCCAACTCGACGGGAAGTTCTCGCTCAGTTCAAAGAGCGGTGCGACCGAACAACCCAAGATTGCTGGCGCCGTCTCGTTCGCCGAGACAACGCACAGCGCGAACGCTGCCATCTTGGATGGGACGGAGATAGACGCCTCCGGCGACGTCGCGGTCGTGGCGGAAGTGCAAAACGCGCGTGTCCAAAATCATGCCACCAGTTCCGTCGAGTCCAATTCGAAAGGAACAGAGCAGGATCCAACGGCCAACCTCTCGTTGAGCGCCGCCGTGGGGTACGGGAATTACACCCACAATGCTACCGCGGTCATCGGAGACGGCGCCACCGTGCGCGCAGCGCGCGTCGGCGTGCGGGCCGACACTCTAGTCCCCTACGAGATCACCTGGCATAAGTGGGAAGGCATCTCCACCATCACCAGTAAGCTCAACAGTTGGTTGGGAGTACAAAACGGCTTCCTTACAGGATTCGCGAATGCCGCCGGTTCAGCGAGCCAGTTGGGTGTCGCGGGCTCCGTCAGCTACCTCGATTTCACCAACAACGCCACCGCCTATCTCGGCAAAGGGGCGTCAGTGATCGTGACGGGCCAAGGCGACGCCAATTGGTCAAGCAAGCTGACCGACGGGTCGACACTTCTCTGGGATGCCCCGGTTGCGATTGTGGCCAATTCGCACGTCGAGGGAGCGTACGCGATTGGCAACATCACACTCACCCTCAACGGCGCTGGCGGTGATCCGGGCGCTGCATCGGCCGGCGGCGCTTATGGACAGATCAATTACTCGGCAAACACCCGTGCCTTCGTAGCCGAAGGCGCCCACATCGGTCCTGACGAGGACGCGGGGGCCGATCCGGTGGATGTCGCCGTCACGGCCCTCTCCAACGAGAGTCTCGTCGTTGTGGGACCGACGGCGGGGCGAGGAGCGAGCTTCGGTTTAAACGGCGTCTTTGCCTTTGCCAACATCAATAATGTCACGGAGGCCTCCATTGATGACGAAGCTCGCGTGACGGCGAGGAATCTCAGCCTCAACGCTGCGGACGACGTCATTAGCTGGGCTGTCACCGGGGCGTTCAATAAATCGGAGAGCGCCGGTGTCGGGATCAGCACGGCGCTCAACAATGTATGGACCAACACAGCCGCCTTTATTGGGGACAACGATGTGAACAGCCCCAAGGGTTCGACGATGGAGCTTGCGACCGGCAGCGTTAAGGCGGATGGCGTCTCAGTAATCGCCCGCACCGACGGCCGGATCGAGACGATCTCAGTGGGTCTGGCTGCGGCCACCAACAGCAACCCGTCCGGCGACAAATCGGGCGGTTGGAAGAACAGCGTGGGGGACGCGCTCAAGTCTGCCTTTAACACGGTGCAGGGTTGGGTGAGCAAGAGCAGCGCGACGACACCGGAGAGTGTGAAGTCGGCATCGGATGCGACGGCGGCTGCTGACGACAAGAGCGAGAAACCTGCCGGGCAAAAGCCGAGCGAAGGGACCTCCGGGCAAACCTCCGATCAACAGCAGCCCAAGTTTGGCGTAGGCGTCTCCGGTAGCGCCTCGGTCAACGTGATGGGATTGACGACGGAGGCTTACATTGATCGCGCCGTCGTCACCCTGACGGACGGCGACGCATCACTCGCGGTCGGCGCGGTGAACGACACGGACATCGGCGCTTTCTCCGGCTCGGCCGCGTTGGTCCGAGCGAACAATTCGAGCAGCAAGTTTAGCGCGGGAGTCGCCGGCAGTCTAGCGGTGAACGTGTTGCAAAATTCGACGACCGCAGGCGTAAAGAATTCGGCTCTTTCAGGCGTAGCGGATGCAGACGTCTTCGCCCTTGCCGGCGGTGAGCAGATTGCGGTGGCGCTCGGCGTCGCCGTCAACGCGTCCAAAGAGCAGGAGAACGGGGCGAGCGCCGCCGGGTCGGTCTCTGTCAGCGTGGCGGATAACTCTGTGGGGGCGGAGATTCGCGGATCGACGGTGGAAGGCGTGGCCGAGAGCGAGCAGCGCGGCAACCTCGATGTCGTCGCTTACGACCGGAGCCGCCTTGGCACCGGCGGCGGCTCGCTCCTCGCCGGAGGGAAGGCCGGACTGGGCGCCGCCATTACATATAGCGGAATTCATAACACGACCACGTCGAGCCTCTCAGGCGCGACGATTTCAGGGTTTGAGAATGTTAACGTTCAGGCGTACAACGCTGCCTTGATCGGGGCAGCCGGCGCCATGGGTGGTCTACAGGTCAAAGAGAAGAGCGGCACCCTGGCGGGAGCCTTCGTGATCAGCGTGATCGGAAACAGGACTAGCGCCGAGATTGCGTCCGGTTCGAGCATGTCGGACGTAAAGAGCGTCGACGTGTTGGCAAAGGATACAGCGGGGATTGCCGGGCTCGATGCGATGATCGACAGTCACGATTGTACTGGAGACGAATGCCCTGAGTTGGCGCCGTTTCTCGACTATCGCGGGGCGGATCTCCGAGCCGATACGGAAATGATCAAAGGCGCCCAGTCGTCCGCGGATGGGGCGGGGGACGCGGCCAACAACGCGACCGAGGACGCGGGGGACGCGGCGTCGGAGGCAGCCTCCGACGAGGATTCAGGGAAGAACGACAAATCGTTCGGTGATCCTGCAGATCCTTTGGAGGGAGACGCACCTCTGAATGGGAGCAGCATTATCTCGGTCGCCGGCGTGGCTCAAGGCGGTGGCAACAATGTCGGCATCTCATTTGCGTGGAACGACATCGCTAACACCTTCTCTGCAACCGTCTCGGATTCGGATGTTGCGGCCGCGGAGTCGCTCAACGTAGAGGCTGAATCCAACGCGACCATTATCGGTCTCAGCGTGGGCGCCGGGGTAGCGAATAAATTTGCCGGCGGCGGTTCGGTGACGGTGAATCGTATCAACAATGAGGTGACCGCCGCTCTGACGGCGTCGGGCGCGGCTCGCCGAGTCGACGTGGGGGCTCTCGGTGTCAAGGCTTCCGACAACTCCGACATCAACTCGCTCGCAGGAAACGTGACCGTCAGTGGCAGCAGTGGCGGAGCGGCTGCCGGAATCACGGTTGCTTTTAATGGAATCAACAACCAGGTAAACGCTCGTATCGACGGAGTCGACGTCGAAGTAGACGGGGCGGCGGTTGTCAGCGCGAAGAATGATGCCGCGATTCGCACTCTGGCGCTGGCGGCGGCCGCGACGGGTGGCAACGCTTCGCTGGCAGGATCGCTGGCGCTCTCGGAGATCGGCAACACGACGCTTGCTGAGATTCACTCGGACGCAGGCAACACGGTTGACGCGGGCAGTCTGAGTGTACAAGGCAGTGACGGTTCGGTCATCATCGCTCTGGCCGGACAACTCTCGGCCGGGGGCAAAGCGGCCGTCGGCGGCTCTGCAGCCGTCAATTGGATTGCCAATGAGACGCGTGCCAGGGTGGACGGAGCCAACGTAACCTCTCCCGGAGCGGTCACGGTCGACGCGGCGAACACCTCCGCAATTTGGACTGCGTCGGCTTCCGGCGGGTCTGAAAAGGTGGCCGTCAACGGATCGGCCACGGTCGCTGTGATTGACAACACGACGGAGGCGGAGGTCCTCGCCGCGGACGAGGAGTCTCTCTCCGCGGAGTCTCTCGCCATCTCCGCCAAGGACGCAGCCGGTATCTACGCCCTGGCTGGGCAGCTCTCGGGCGGGGGGAACGCTGCAGTTGGCGGCGCCGTCGTCCACAGCCAAATCTTTAACACGACGCGGGCCGCGCTCACCGGAATGGATTCCCAGGTGAACGGTGCAAGCACTATCAATGCACACAACGCGTCGGTGATCATCTCTGTTGCGGCTTCCGGCGGCGGTTCGCAGACCGCGGCTGTTGGTGGTTCGGTCACCTCATCGTTTATTGGAAACGAGACGACGGCCGAAGTGACCGGTCCAAGTAACAAGGCCTCCCTGCAGACAGGGAGTCTCGACGTGACGGCGGACGACAACGCGATGATCGCCACGCTTGCGGGTCAATTTAGTGGCGCAGGGAACACGGCTGTGGGCGCCGCCGCAGCGGTGAGCTACGTCGGGAACTCGAGCACGGCGCGCGTCAGCAGCGTGGATATCATCTCCGACGGCGCTGTTTACGTCGGTTCCGGAAGCGACACGCTCATCGTTGCAGCCGCCTTGGCGGGTCAAGGATCCGGCACTGCTGCGGTCGGTGGTTCGAACACGACTAACATCGTGGCCAACAACGCTGTAGCTGAGGTCGATTCGGACAGCGACACATCGGTCGAGGCGGCGCAGCTGAACGTAGAGGGCAAGGATTCCTCGGCCATCTTTACGATCGCCGGGCAGCTGAGCGGCGCCGGGAACGCCGCCGTGGGCGCAGCAGTGACAGTCAACGTCGTCACCAATATGGTGAAAGCGCGCATTGACGGGGTCGATGTCGCGGCAGCCAGTGCGGTCACACTCGACGCCGAGAGCGACTCTTTGATTGTTGCGGTCGGCGTCTCGGGTCAAGGAGCCGGCACCGCAGCGGTGGGGGCGTCCGCCACGACGAACACCATCACGAACGAGACGGTCGCTGAGATCGTGTCGGAGAACGGCGACACCATTGAGTCGAGCAGCCTGGCCGTCGATGCAGAGGATAACTCCAGGATCTTTACGCTCGCCGGACAGCTGAGTGGGTCGGGGACTGCGGCTGTTGGCGGCGCCGCTGCGGTGGCTACCATCACCAACACCACGCGCTCCGCGATTCAGGGGGCGAATGTCGACGTCGAGGGATCGACGAGCCTCAAGGGAACAAACACTTCATTAATAATAGCGGCGGCTGCATCGGGGGGCGCCTCAGGCACTGCCGCAGTTGGCGCCGGGGCTGCGACGGCTTTCATTAATAATGACACGATTGCCGAAGTCGTCTCGAGCGGCGATCGCTCAGTAGAGACGGGAAGCCTCACTCTTACCGCCAGCGATACTTCGGATATTTACTCCCTGGGCGGGCAGGCGTCGGGAGCCGGTACAGCGTCTGTCGGCGGGGCCGTGTCGGTGAGCGAGATTGGAAACGAAGTGCGGGCGCGCATCATCGGTACCGATGTCACTGCCGAAGAGAGCGTGAGCGTCGACGCGATCAACGCATCGACGATTCGGACCGTCGCGGTCTCGGCCCAAGCCGCTGGATCGGCTGCGGTCGGCGGTTCGATTACGACGAACATCATCTTAAACGAAACGGTCGCGGAGATATGCAGCAGCGGGCGTTGTGTGGACGACGAGTTCACCCTCGGCGGTAGACCGGCCGTATCGGAGAACGTCACAGCCAAGAGTGTGCGCGTCACAGCGAGTGACGAGTCGGAGATTGACTCGCTCGCCGGACAAGTGCAGGCTGCCGGCCCGGCGGCTGTTGGAGGCGCCGTGGCGCACAACCAGATCCGCAATGCGACCCGCGCTCGGGTTGGCGGCGTGCACCTGGCGGTGAACCAGAGCACACACGTGGAAGCGGCGAACGACTCTGTCATCCGGACCCTCTCCTCCTCGGGGGGCCTCGCCGTCAACGCGTCGGTCCGTGGTTCTGTGTCGTCAGCACACATCAACAACGTGACCGAAGCGGACTTGGTGGACGCGGGGGCAACGGGGTCAGGGAACGATGTGCGGGTGCTCGCTTCCGATCGAGCTACGATTAGTTCACTCTCGGGCGTCTTGGCGGGGACCGCTACGGGCGGCGGCGTCGGTATGGCACTCGCAGTGAATCAGATCGGCAACTCGACCAAAGCCCACGTGAGCGGCAGCGCGGCAGGTCGTGAGTACAGCCTGGGCAATCTCTTGGTCAAGAGCGACTCGCAGGCCAAAATTCAAAGCATTGCGGTGGGCATCGGCGCTGCGGCCGTGGGCGGTGGCGTCGCCGGATCGACGGCGGTCGACTTGATTAACAACGAGACGCTTGCGTACATCGATGCGGGCGCAAGCGTGCTGGCTCAGAACAACGTGGGTGTCGTCGCTTGGAGCGACGATCAGATCACCAACGCCGCGGGTGTCTTGGCCGCCGCGGGCAAAGGCGCCGGCGTCGGACTTTCGGTGACGGTGAGTGAGTTGGGCGGTCGCACCTCTGCCTATATACAAGGAGAGGAGACCTCCGTCACGGCGCTGGCCAAGGATTCTTCTAAGAGTGTCGAGGTGGCGGAAGGTGGACTGACTGGTTCCCTTAACCTTGAGAGCGCCCTCGAGGTGGAGCAGGTGGAGAACTTCAATCCTCTGCTTGACCTCGCATCGTATCGCAAGACGAAGCAGGTTACGGGTGTGGCGGTCAACGCGTCGGGCACCCACCACATTCAAAACTTTGGTGCGAACGCTGCCGTCGGTTTTTGGGCCGGAGTCGGCGGGATCACCAACGTGAGCGTGATCGCCGGTACAACCGAGGCTTACGTCCGCGGTGCGGCGATCAACGGGCGCGATGCCGGCAGCGCCGGCGCAGGGCAGTCCCTGCACGTGGGTGCCAGTGACCACGCGTTTAGCTATGGGGCTATCCTCTCGGCGGCGGCCGGCGTCGGCGGAGTGGGCGCTGCCATCAACACGAACGTGTTTGATCGAGATACCCGCGCGTATGTGCGTGAGAGCGACCAGGTGGACGCGAAGCATACGGTGAGCATTGACGCTAATTCGACCCAAAATGCTGCTTCGATTGCGGCGGGCGCCTCCGGTGGCGTCGGCGGCGTGGCAGGCTCTGCCAACGTGGGCGTCTTTACGGGTAGCACTGAAGCGTACGTCGATGACGCTACGATCCGCACGCGCCACCTTGCGGTGAACGCCGAGCACGCCGCACGCCTCTTTGTCTCGGTAGGAGGGGCGGCCATCGGGGCAGGCGCGTTTGCGGGCGCAATCGCCGTCTCCGTGGACCAAAGCACGACCCGTGCATACGTCAACGGGTCCGATGTGAACGCGAGTGGCGATGTCGCCGTCAACGCCCAGATAGACTCGGAGGTCCAGACGTGGGGCGCCAGCGGCAGTGCGGGTCTCAGCGCGGGTGTGGCCGGCAGCGCGGTCGTTAGCGTTGTTCTCAATACGACAGAAGCGTATGTGAAAGACTCCAGCGTGGGTGAGTCTTCCAGCCGGGCCGGAAGCTTTACGGTGACGGCCCAGGATCGGATTGCCACTAAGAACCGGGTCGGAGCCGCGGGGGTCGGGTTCTCCGGTCCCGGTGTCGGCGCCGCAGCGTCGGTCACCTACGTGGGCAACACGACGACGGCGTACGTGCAGAACACTGACGCGTACACCACCGGTGACATTACCATCGACGCTCAAGCCGAACGGTATCTGTCGACGATCGCGGCTACGGGCGGCCTGGGCATTTCAGGGCTCTCCGGGGTCGCGGCAGTCACGCTCGTGGGCGCACACCTAAGCGGCGACGTCATGGATGAGCTCGATCGAAACGGAGCGGGTACGCTCTCGCGAGTGAATCAGCTCGTCGACGGTGACCGACTCGTTACAGAGGGCGATGAACAGAACATCGAACTGAGTCCCGGCGTCGAAGAGGGCGGGGAGGAACCGATCACCTCTCGGGATTTGGACTCTGTGAATAATACCGGACGTATCGATGTCAAAGATTTACTTGGCGCCGGTTCCCTCGGATCGACGACTGCGACGGTACGAGGGGGATCAACCCTCGACGCCGGAGATGACGTTACCGTGCGGGCTGAGGTGCGTGATCTTGCGAGCATTGTGGCCGGCGGCGCGGCAGCGGGTGTAGGCGCATTGGGCGCCTCCATCGGGATTCTTAACATCGTCAATGACGTCGATGCCGCCGTCATCGAAGGGTCGCGCATTACGTCGAGAGGCAGTATCCGGGTGCACGCCCTGACCGGGCGCCTTACCGGTCAAGGGGGCGCAGACCTCTTGTGCGACGCTACACGAGCGGCCAGCGTCTGTAGTTACCAGGGGAGTGGAGGCGTCGTGAGTCTCGGCGCCGCGGTTGCTGTCAACACCGTCCACAACAACGTAACGGCGAGGGCGACCCGGGGCGTCTCCCTGGAGGTGCAGACAGGCAACGGGGAGCTCGCGTTGTCGGCGCTCGACAGTACCGATATGGACGCCACGGCCCAGGGGTACCAGGCCGGGGGCGCGGCTGCCGGCGCGGTGAGCGCCGTAGCCGAAAAGAAGGGCGCTACCCAAGCCCTCATCGGAGATAATGGATCAAGCGGCCCTGCCATGACCGTCAAGTTGGCGTCGGGAAGCCTCAATCTCACAAGCGAACGTAGTGGGAGCGTCGACGCTCTCACCATTGCTGGCGCTGGGGGCGTCGCAGCCGCGGTCGCTGGGTCGGGCGCCAGCGCGACTGACGATGGTGACGTGAAATCGGTGATTGGCAACCACGTCAACGTTGACGGCGTGTACGCTGCCGTTGCTCTGTCGGCAAGGGCTGTGCCGCAAGTGTCCGCGATTGCCCGTGGGTACGGGGGCTCTGTCTTTAACGGGTTGGGCGTCGCCGCGGCGGTTGCCAAAGCGACCCCGACCGTCGAGGCCACGATCGGCACCGGCGGACGAGTGACGGCACGCGCTCTCGATGTAAGCGCCGTTGTCACCCAAAACGGTAGCAATTCAACGGCTGAGAGTTACGCGGAGGCGGCCGGAGTCGGCTTGCTGGGATACGGTGCGAATGCAACGGTAAGCACGGCGTCGAGCGTCTCGACGGTCTTGGCGACGATTGGTTCGACCCTACAGATTGGTAGCAACGTGCGGGTGCTTGCCGGTAATGCAACCAGCCAACGCGCTGAGGTGACTGGAGTCACGGGCGGGATCGCCGCACTGGGCGCAAACGTGGCCAACGCGAATGCCGAGAGCTCGACGCGTGCAATTGTGCATGAGAGTGTCACCGGCCATCTGGGTGGTTCACTCTCGGTGAACGCTGCAGGCTTGGACGGCACCTACTCCAAGGCGTTTTCGGGTAGTGGCGGCTTGATCGCTGGAGCAGCTGCCGTGGCCAACACGAGCAATGCTTCGACTACGACAGCCGAGCTTGGCGCCGATGACGGACTCAGCGCGCGTACGATCGATGTGAGCGCGTCCCACGAAGCGCAATACAACGGCGAGGTGGACAGTCTCAACGCGTCGGTCCTCGGAGCAAGCGGCTCTGTGACGTCGCATGATATCGACGCAACGGTGAACGCGAGAATCCTGGACGAGGCGGCACTCACCGCTTACGATCTCAGCGTCTTGGCACAAAACGTGACGCGCAAGCCTGCGCTCGTCGGCAACGGATTCAATGCCAAGGCGGGCTCGGGCGGTATCGCTGGAGGAGCGGCGGTTGTCAGCCGGTCTGATATCGATTTGACGACGAACGTGCACGTAGGCGATGGCGCCGCGATCAACGTGATCGGAGAATGGGCTGATCCCGGCCGGACAAACTTCATTGCCGTGAACGACATCGTCGTGAGAGATCGCGTAAAGCTTGACGTGGGCGGCGCCATATCCGTCGCCCGTTCTGAGTCTCGTGCTGACGTCGACGCATCGGCAAACGTGAAAATGGGCAGCGACGTGACGCTCGACACGGTCGGCACCGCCGTCCTAGGCGCCCGGACGCGGGCAGACGTCGAGACAAGCGCCAACGCCAAGACGTACGGGGCCGCTGGAGCGGCGCAAGGGATCTCCGAGTCCAATATTCGGGCGACTGAGTTTGTGCATGTCGGCGCGGACACCTCGATCCGGACGGACGGCGACATCAGTCTGTACGCCGGTCGAGATGCAGAGGGGCGCGAAAACGCCCTGAGAGCGATTGCGCGCACAGACTTGTACAACAAGACGGCATTCCCGGTCGAGACGGATCCGGAGGCCGACGCCATCATTAGTCGGAGCGGGACGATCACCGTCGCGGGCGGCGCCAAACTGCGCAGTGTCGGTGATGTCAACCTCTTGACCGCCAATGGATACGCACTCTCCGACGGTCAAGGGACCGGAACAGATCTTTACCGTGCGCTGGCGGAGGATATTGCCGATGCCTTCGGCGCCGACGTCTCCCTTAAACTAAGGGGGGGTTCCAGCCGTTCAAGCGTGAGCACCGGTGTAACAGTCGAGGGATTCCTTGACGCGGGCATCCAAAACAAGCAGTTCTTGATCATCGCTACGGATGGTACGATCGAGCAACAGACGGATGGCGTCTCGTTTACGATCACCAATGAGAACTTGGCGACGAATCTCGTGGAGAGATTGAAACAGCTTTACGAGTTACGGGCTGCCTATGGGACAGACCCGGACGCGCAAGCCGCGTTCACGGCAGAGATCAACTTTGTCAAGCAGCAGTTGCGCCAGATGGGTTACCCGGCGACGGATCCCAACGAGGGAAGCTCGTTCATCGTCGATAAGTTGAACGTGCAGTTCATCAACGTTGCAGATGTCCTGGCCCGAGGTGGGAACATCAATGTGACCGGCGACTACTTGGCCGGATCGGGCGAGTTGCGGGCAGCGTCGGACGCGGAGATTACCATTGAAAACAACAGCTCACGCTTTTTGCGAGTGAATCGGCTCACCATCGAGGATACGGGTGGACACGTCTACTTCAATCAGGCCGACGTGACCGGCGTAGCAATGATTAACGCCTTGAATCGTCTGGGAAGCCCGCTGGCCAACTTTACGATCGAGGCATCGGGCACCTCAGATGTGCGGCCCACCATCACCGTGCACAACACGTATAATCCGTTCATTGGTGGAGGGAACTCGTCCACGCCTGCCCCGGACATCGAGATCACCGGGGATATCACCAACCGGACGGGAACGGTAAACATCCAAAACGTCCGAGGCAACATCAAGCTCCTTGGACAGGGGGATCAGGCGGCTCCGAGCATTACGGCGAACACCGTGAATTTGCGAGCGGACAACGGGACGATCATGCAGTCCTACGTCAACGGCTTTGTCCACGTGGGTGGCGATCCGCGCTCTCTATGGAGCGACGTTGCGAACACTTCAGAGAGTAACGGGATGTCGATTCACCAAAGGTATGCCAGTGTCAAGGCCTTGTACGATCAGTACGACGCAGCCTGCAATCCCGATGACGCTATTGGGCAAATGTTCTGTAATATGAGGGATGCGTTGGAGTCGACGATGAACGCGTTGAAAGACGCGTCCGAAGATGCCGAACACCGTCCTGGTGGGGGCTCGTGGATCGCGGGCAACAACATCTTTATCAGCGCCCGGTACCTCAACATCAACGGTACCATCCAAAGCGGGATTCCCGACTGGCAAGTGACTCTGGGGACGAGTCTGCAAAGTGAGATTGACGCGATGAGGAAATCCTGGATCCGGCAGGGAAGGCCGAATATCTCCGACCCTGGGGATTACGCGCCGTATCAGCTCACCGGATTCGCCGGCGGTCCCCTGGGACGCATTGCGGCCTATTTTAATCCGGAGACGAATCAGATCGTCCTCGACGGTGTGCAGGTTCAGGGCGGCTACGCCGAGCTCTACGGCGAGATTATGAACACGGGTGGCGGCAAGATTCGCGTGATGGACGGCTACGGGCGGATCAACGTCAACAACCAGCTGCCTTACGACATCGTGGTGAGTGGCCTCGACAACGGCGGCGACATCGAGGGGATCGTCCGTATTACCGATACCAGTAAGCGGAGTAACGGCACCCCGATCACCACGGTCTTTGAACGTATCGGTTCTCGTGTGCGCACGCAAACGTGGGCGGCCGATCGGCTTCTCACCCAGCAGACCGCGTCGAGCGCCGGCCGCAAGGCCACCTACAACCCGGTAAATAACATTCGCTACGTCTGGAAGCGGGGACAGGACTTTACTGAGACGTGGGTTGGAAGAAAAGAGGAGAGCTCGTGGTTCGACATCTTCCCCGGCGACACCGATGAGTACGACACTTACACCAAAGTGGCCGATGGGGACGCGGTCGACCTCCCAGACGGGCAGTATGTGGACCGCTCCAGTCAGGGACACAATTACGAATTCACGTCCAAGGAGTATCAAACCAGCTCTCCCAAGCGTGTGGACCACCAAGAGTGGTCCGAATGCAACTCCTTTAACCTTTTAGGTTGGTGTGTCGGTGAGCGCACCTACTATGTAAAGGATACCTACAAGCAGGGTTCACAGAAAATCTACACCCACTCCGTCATGGCGGATCATGCGATTCCGATTGAGTTCATCGGGTACGACGCGGGCGACTCGGCGGCCGCCATCAACGTGACGAGCGTTGGTGACATCATCATCGCAGGCTCGGTCAGCAACACCGGCGGCAGGGTGCAACTCCGGACGACGGGCGGAGCGATCACACAGTCGGCGCAGACGGCAACCGTTGTCGGTCGTGAGATCGATCTAAACGCTCAGAACGGCATTGGAAGCATTACAGGGATCACTACAAGGCTTGAAGGGGCCTCTGGCTCTCTCACGGCGCTTACCAGCAGAGGGGATATTTCGATTCGCTCCCTCGGGCAACACGCCCGTGTGGCGGGGATCTCCACGGGCGCCGGCAACGTGGCCCTCGACGCCGACGGCAGTATCGTACAGGCGTCCTCCGGCAATACGAGCGTGATCACCGGCGAGCGCGTCGAGCTCGTCTCACGTCAAGGCGGGATCGGCACGTCGAGTCAGGCGCTCAACCTCTCCGTTGGCACCAGCGAGCAAGGCGGGTTAAATGCCACGGCACAAGGCGATATCTCCGTCCGCCAAACTGATCGCGACTTTCACCTCATCTCGGTTGAGTCGTTCGCAGGCGACGTGCGCATCGAGGCGGCCAACGGCTCCATCGTTGACGCCAATCGCAGCGAAAAGAAGGATCAGCGCACGATCGACCAACTGGAGCAGCTTTGGGACGACATGCGATTGATCGATGGTGAAGGGGCCGAAGAGAGCGCTCAGGACACGATCAGCGCGTACAAGGGCGCCAAGAAGAGTGAGTACGAGCTCTACTGGAGGCTGCGGGGCGTCGCGCCCATCTTGGATGAGAATGGTGATGTGGTCGGGTACACTGCGGAAACGTTTGATCCGACTCAAGCGGGTGACATCATGGATCCCGAGCAGTACGGCGACCTGCACAACGCGTACGGTAAGGGGACATACGATCCGAACTTCACCTATCAGTTGAGCGCAGCCGAAGAGGCTGAGTTGACTGAGGGCTCCGCGTGGACCAAGGAGCAGCTCCAATACGCTGTCGGTGGCGGGATCCTCTTTAAACAGACCACCAGCACCGAGACGCGCATCGAGGATCCAAACGTCAAGGGTCGCAACGTCACGTTGCTGGCAAGAAGCGGCAGTGTGGGAACGGACAACGGCGAGATTGTGATCACCAGTCCGGAGGATCTTAAGAACGAGGATGTCCGCATTGCCTTGGCGGCCGCCGAAACCGACGACGTCGCGGTCGATACCGAAACCGGCACAGTCACTGTGTTGCTGCGCGACTCCGTCGATGTGGCGGCCACCGGCACCATCGACGTTGAAGGGAACGATCATGTCTACCTGGGCTCTCGTCAACCGCTCTACGTAAAAGCGGTGGAGAGTGGCGGCTCCATCCGGGTCAAGGGCACCGAAGGACTCTACGACGTCTCTCTACCTGGGACGGCGGCCATCAGCGGCGGGAACACGATTGTCGAAGGTGGCGACGGCGGGATTGGAAGCGCCGCCGATCCGCTCACCTTGGCCTTGAAGACCGGAGCCGAGCTCACCGCAAGAGCGGCGCAGGATATGTACATCAATGAGTTGTTTGGCGATCTCAACGTCGCCCAGATGTATGGAGAAGGCGACATCCACCTTAGGGCCCGCGGTTCCATCCTGACCAGCGGTGCGAGCCCTGTGACGATTCAGGGAAGCAGCATCGATTTGGTGGCTGAGGAAGGGAGCGTTGGTGGCCCTCTCAACCCGCTGGCCTTGATGCTGAGCCCGACAGGTGTGCTGAGCGCCGAGGCTGGATCCGTCGGTGCGGGGATCTATGTAAACAGTCTCGCCAACGTTGTCAACCTAGGCAACCTCACGGCGGGGGGATCGATACTCCTCCGCTCCGCAGGAGACATGCACCTCCAAGGGGAGATGCAGGCAACGACGAGTGTGGACCTGCGCGCTACGGGCAGTATCACTCAAGAAGCGACGAGCCGCGTGCGCACGTTTAACTGGATGACACAGACCGCTACCGGGCAGGCCCTGACCGGGAATAACTCGGTGTCACGCTTCCAAGCGAAGAACGGCGAGAGCGGCGACATCGCGTTGCGCAATACGGCAAGCTCCCTGGAGATCACCGAAATTACACAGGGCGCGGGAGCGATCACCGTCACCCATGCCGGGAGCCTCATCACGGGCGGGGCTGTCTCGAGCGAAGGCGGCAACATCACCCTCCAAGCCGACGGGGATTTGACGATGAGCGAGCGAGTCCAGACGGAAGGAGACGTCTCGCTCACGGCCGACGGTGCGATCGCCCAGACAGGCGCAGGGCGCGTTCTTACCACCGCACGGTTAACCACCGTGAGCCGCGGCGCCCAGAGCCTCACCGGCGCCAACACGGTCCAGAGCTTCGTTGCGACCAATACGGGCGCGGGTGATATCGAGTTGACCAATACGGTCGACGCCTTGGAGCTCCTCGGCGTTGCCCAGAGTGACGGAGCGATCGTTGTCACACAGGTAGGCGATCTCCTTGCAAGTGGGGCCGTCGCCAGTGACGGTGGAGAGATCCAGCTAAGCGCCGACGGCGACATCACGATTACGGAGCGCGTGGCGACGGAGGGTAACGTGACTCTGACGGCGGGAGGCTCACTCACGCAGACGGGCGCCGGCCGGATCCTCGATGCAGGGTTGCTCACAGCGGTAAGTAGCGGCGCTCAGGTGTTGAACGGCGCCAATACCGTGGAGCGGTTCCTTGCCACCAACACTGGAGCCGGCGAGATTCAACTCAACAATAGCAGCGACTCTTTGGAGATCGTCGGGATTGACCAAGGCGTGGGCGCAATGAGCCTCACCCAGACCGGTGACCTCATCACGAGTGGCGCTGTCATCGGTGACGGTGGTGCGTTCACCTTTACGGTGGACGGCGATATCACGATTGGCGAACAGTTCACGACTGCGGGCCCCGTTACGCTTACTGCTAATGGCTCCATCCTGCAGACAGGCGCCGGCCGTTTCCTTGAGTCAACTCGTCTGACCACCGTGAGCAACGGCGCGCAGACGCTGAACGGTCCGAACGCCGTACAGAGCTTCCGTGCGACCAACAATGGGGCCGGCGACATCCAGTTGACCAACGAGTCGGTCGCATTGGAGATTCTCGGTGTCGACCAGGGTGACGGCGCCATTGTGATCACTCAGGTTGGCAAGGTAGTCACCAGCGGAGCGGTTGAGGGTGACGGCGGAGACATTACGTTTAATGTCGAAGGTGACATCACGATCGGGGAGCGTCTGGCGACCACCGGCGACGTTTCGCTCAGCGCCGATGGCTCTATCGAGCAAACAGGCGTAGGACGCATTCTCGACTCGGCTCGCCTGACCACCGTGAGCAACGGCGCCCAGACGCTGAATGGCGCCAACACTGTGCGAAGCTTCCGTGCAAGCAACACCGGGTCCGGTGCACTCGAGCTGACGAACACAGCGGCTTCCTTGGAGATCCTCGGCGTCGATCAAGGTGCCGGAGCTATCGTGATCACGCACATTGGCGATCTGGTCACGAGCGGGGCTGTCGAGAGTGACGGTGGAGCGATCACGTTCAATGTCGAGGGTGGCATCACCATGGGCGAGCGCCTGACGACCACCGGGGACGTTTCGCTCACGGCCGATGGCTCTATCGAGCAAACAGGCGTAGGACGCATTCTCGACTCGACTCGCCTGACCACGGTGAGCAACGGCGCCCAGACGCTTAATGGCGCCAACACTGTGCGAAGCTTCCGTGCAAGCAACACCGGGTCCGGTGCACTGGAGCTGACGAACACTGCGGCTTCGTTGGAGATCCTCGGCGTCGACCAGGGTGTTGGGGCACTCGTCGTCACGCAGGATGGAGCGCTGGTCACGAGTGGCCCCGTCGAGGGTGACGGCGGAGCGATGACGTTCAATGTCGACGGTGACATCACGATTGGGGAGCGCCTGGCGACCACCGGCGACGTCTCGCTCACGGCCGCGGGTTCGATTGTACAGGCAGGCGCTGGGCGCATTCTGGATGCGGCGCAGCTAAGAGTCGTGAGCACAGGCCCTCAGACGCTGACGGGCGCCAACACCGTCAAAGGCTTTCATGCGACCAACATGGGCATGGGCGCCATAACGCTGAACAACACGGCAGGCACGTTGGAGATTCTCGGGATTACGCAGGGAGCAGACGATGTCAGTGTGACCCAAACGGGTGACCTTGCCGTCAGCGGTGTCATCCTCACCGGCGCCGATGGGGACGTGGATCTGTGGGCAAGCGGTTCTATTCTCAATCGGAACCCGCAAGACGACGTGATCATTGACACACGGAACATCGAGCTGACGGCCGACACCGGTTCCATCGGAGAAGTTGAAGACCGAATCGTCGTGGACGCCACGGGGATTATCAACGCTACCGCCTCGCAGGATATCTACCTCGAGGAGCGGGGCGGCGACCTGGTCTCGGAGTACCTGCGTAGCCACAACGGATCGATCGACCTCTTGGCGCTCTACGGAGGCATTTCGGTTGATTCTATCACGGCTCCAAAGGCGATTTCGATGCGTACGGTCGGCAATGTCTCGCTCACCGAGCTCGGCACGGGACAGCTCAACATTCTGTTGATGACCCCAGGAAGCGAGCTGTTCATCGACAAAGCTTACCTTTCAGAGGGTGGACGCTTCCAGGCAGACACCGTCCGTCTCAACCAGCTCATCCACGACGGGGAGCAACGGTTGCGCATGGATGTGCGGGGCGTCAACGGCATGGCTGACTCCGTAACCCTCCACGCCCAGTCGGATGTGGGGATTATCTTTGATCGCCTCGAGTCCGACTATGCTCTGATCGCTGCCGATGCCGACGACCTGCAATTCCTGCACACCGTGATCGGCAGTGTTGGCAGATTCAATAATAGCCACCACACGGCGAGAGTCGACAATGTGAACAAGGAGCTGTTTGATGTTGATCTGCAGCTCTATGCACCCGACAGACAGGTGTTTTACCTGATCTTTGCGGCCGACCGCATGATGATGACCGACGCGTACGACGTGAATTACGATCCGGACTATATCGAGACCCACTTCGCGACAGAGAACAGCTTTGTTCGCATCACGTCAAAGATGCCGGACGTGGTTGGAGTAGGTCCCTTTAGAAGTCCCGGCGGCACGCCTGGAACCGAGGGGGCTGGAGGCGACTTCGAAACGTCCGACGAAGAGAACGCCCAAGACGAAGACCAAGACGACGACGAGTCGGACGAAGACGAGGGTAGCGATGAGGAGCCTTCAGATGGAGGCGAGTCGTCGGAGGCGAATGAGTAAGGCGAGCTTCGTAACCCATGGAGAGCGGTAGGGTGGGGATATTCATGAAGGTGTTAAGAGAGTGTATCGCTCTCCTCGTTGTGGCTCTTTTGGGCCAACTGACGGCGGTGGGCTGGGCAGAGGCGCAGGCGGGGGCCGAGCGGGCAACCTCGGCGTTCTACGTCCGTGAGATTCGCACGGATGCGTCGGAGATTCTCACCGACGAGGAGATCGAGGCAGTCACTCGAGAGTACCAAGGCGCGATGGTGACTCTCGAGGAGCTCAACGAGGTCGTCAGCCGGCTCAATGAGCTTTACGCACAACGGGGATACGTCACGGCAAAAGCGATCCTTGCGCCTCAGACGATCGAGGACGGAGTCGTCCACGTCACCCTCGTCGAAGGCAAGGTCGGAGAAATCTCAGTGCAAGGCAACCGCTCAACTCAACCCTCCTATGTACTACGGGCCATGTCGTTGCGGCCGGGGGACCTGGTCAAACTCGAGCGTCTCGAAGCGGACATTGCTTATTTTAACGCGATCAACGACGTACAGCTCAGAGCGGAGTTGCAACCGGGTGAGACGTTTGGCGCGACGGATTACGTCTTGCATGTGGCCGAACCGGCCCGATGGCAAGGGAGTCTCTCCTATGCGAACTCCGGCCGGGGAGAGACAGGCGAAGGTCAGCGCGGTCTCACCTTGGCCAGCAGGAGCCTGTTTGGCTTTCGTGACGCGCTTACACTATCGTTGATAAGAGCGGAGGGGACGACTGCCGGTTCATTCTCCTACTCTCTGCCGTATGATCGTTGGGGCTCTCGGATCGGCCTCACATACTATCAGAATCAGATTCGGATTATCGCCGGAGAGTTTGAGAGCGTCGACATCTCGGGCGAGTCGTCGGGAGGCAGCCTCGTCTGGAGTCGACCCCTTGCCGTGGAGGCGGGGACCAAGGTGCTGGCGTCCATAGAGTACCACGAGAAGGAGTCAGGCACTTACTTCTCCGGAGCAAAACTCATCGGCGGGCACGTGAGAGCTTTTGTGTACGGGCTGACATCGCAGCACTCGAACGACAACGTTGCGCTAACGATCAGCCACAGGGTATCCCATGGGAAGGCGGAGAGTGGTGCCGAGCAGACGCCGTTTACAACGTACAACGGTAACCTCTCCCGTCAGTGGATGTGGATCAATCCGTATAGGCTGACCTATCGCACGACAGTGCAACTCGCTGCGACGGAGTTACTCCCCGCGTCCGAACAGTTTCAACTTGGGGGTGTAGGCACTCTCAGAGGCCTCTCTGCCGGCGAGCTCATTGGAGACGGAGGCTATCAGATGAGTCTCGAGGTGGCACGGCCTCTTGCCAACGGCGTTGAAGCCTTCGCCTTCGTCGACCACGGTGCCGCCTATCCGTACAAAGGGAACGATGAACCGTATACCCCTGAAGATTACGCTACGAGTGTCGGGATCGGGGCGACGGTGGGCTTGAAGCATCTCTCCGGAAATGTGGTGTACGGCATTCCTCTCGACGAAGACGACCGACCCGAAAGCGGATGGGGGCGGCTCCACTTCCGGGTCGAGGTAGGCTTTTGACAGCTGCTCGCACAGGTTAGCTCAGTGTCGTATCGAGGAACATCATGATGACGAAGCCAATGAGGACCATGTAGGTGGCAATCCGTTCGTTGCCCCGTTGATGGGTTTCGGGAATGATCTCGTCACTGATCACAAAAAGCATGGCGCCTGCGGCGACGGCGAGTGCGTAGGGGAGGATCGGCTGGGCCAGGACGACACCGGCGGCGCCGAGCAGACCGCCGAGCGGTTCGACAAGGCCGGTCAACAGCGCGACCAGAAAAGCGTTCTTGGCCGTGTAATTCTGGCCGATGAGCGCCAATGCCACTGCCAATCCTTCGGGGATGTTTTGCAAACCAATTCCGATCGCGAGGGTGATTCCGTTGGAGAGGTCACCGCTGCCGATGCCGACTCCAACCGCCAGACCCTCAGGGAAGTTGTGGATCGCAATCGCGATGACAAACAGCCAGATCTTGGCGAGGGCGGACGATTCGGCGCCTCCCTCTAGTCCTTTGAGAAAGTGGCGATGCGGGGCGTAAAGGTCGACCAGGTCCAAAAAGATGCCGCCCAGCAGAATGCCCACGACGGCGATGCCTGCCCCTTTGACACCGCCGCCACCGTATTCGATGGCCGGCACGACGAGGCTAAAGGCCGTAGCCGCCAGCATCACGCCGGCCGCCATTCCCAGCATACCGTCTTGCCACTTGGGTGAAATCTCGCGCGTGAAAAAGATGGGGAGTGCTCCGATTCCCGTTGCGCACCCGGCTGCGAGGCTGGTAAGCAGACCAATGAGGATGAGGCTACTCTGGTTTGCGGCTTCGAACATCAGGCGTCGTCCCTCTTTTGGAGCGAGGGACGACTGGTTTGTGGTTGCTGCGCCCAGTTCGTCATCGACCCGGAATCCTCCCAGCTGTTTGGTCCAACGGATACGTTGCAGTGTTCGGCCCGTAGCTGGATGCACCTGCCCGATGGGGAAGAGTAGCGGGGTTGCCAGCGCCTCGGCATACTTCCTAGAGCCAGCGAATAGGAAGGTGACGGCCTACGTCGATGGCGAATATGATGGGACATTCACGGGGGGACAAGGGAGGTCTATGTCGTGGCTACGGCGGTCCGAGAAACAAGGGTGACGAGAAGTAAGCGAGCGCTGCGAGTGGATCGGAAAGAGTCGCAGTTTAGAATGCTTGCATCAACGATGCTGACGATGGCATCGTTCCTCTTCCTCGTAGGGATTGCGTGGGATATTCAGTGGCACGCCGATGTGGGTCCCGACACCTTTTGGACAGCGCCGCACACCACCTTTTATAGTGCGGTGGCGGTCGCAGGGATGGTCTCCCTGGTCGTGGGCCTTGCAAGCACCTTGAAGTATCGTAGGAAAGAGGCCGGCGTAACCGACGAGACGACCACACCGTGGCTCGGCCTCTTTCGAGCGCCCGTGGGATTCATTGTAGCCGGGTTAGGCTCGGCCGCCTTTCTCATTAGCGGCCTTTACGACTTGTGGTGGCACACGCTGTACGGTTTCGATGTCACGTTGCTCTCTCCACCGCACTTTGGCCTCTTGTTTAGCGGTCCGATTATCATGACAGGCGCTGTGTACGCGTTTGCGTCGGAAGGTAACCGCGCGAAGAAGCGAGGAGACGAAGCCGGCTGGCGTTGGGCATCATTAGGCGTCTGTGTCAACATGGCCATCCTGATGGCCCAGTTGAGCTTTTTCTTGCTCGTGGCGATCGACAACATCCAACGGGTAGGTCCGTTTATCCTCTACGGTCTCATCTCGAGCATCCTCTTCCCACTGGGCTTATTCGCGGTCGCCTCCTTCACCCGCGTTAGGGGCGCAGCGACGCTCACTGCCTTGGTTTACCTAGGGATCCGCTGGGTGATGATCTGGGTCACCCCGTTGGCTACGAGCCTCCAATCGGAGATTTTGGAGCTGCCCTATCGCTCGGGCGCTATCTTTGTCTCGGCATTGGGTGAAGCGATGCCGGCCTACTTGTTTGTGGCCGCCCTGTTGATTGATGGTGCGCTGTTTATGGGTGAGCGGATGCGTCTGCGTCGCCGTGTGGCCATTTGGTTGGGGGCGGCCGTAGGTTTGACCGCGAACTATCTGATCGACCCGCGTTGGATCGCGATCGGTGTAAGTGTGGCTCAGGCTCGAGGCGAAACGATGGTGAACGTCGCCAGGCTGGGAGCGGAGTACGCTCCCGCCTTTATCCCGACGCTCATTGCGCTCCCATTCGTTGCGGCGTTCGGCGGGTGGCTGGGTTGGAATGCGGGAGTCGTTCTGCGCCACACCGATCGATAACACTTGGATAACGTTTGCGGCAAAGGGGGCCGACACGTTGGCGCGAAGCGGTTGGAGGAGCATGGCGGCGTTAGGGGTGCTCATCTTCGTCTGTTCAATCCTTTTGGGAACGAATGAAGCGTACGGCGCGTCGCCGTACGAGACGTGGGAGAGCGCGCACGTCGAACGAGTGAAGGTCGGCCCGTACGATCTGACGATTCATTACACCGTGTGGCCTGTGAGGGCGATGACCAATCAGCGGTTTGTCATTGAAGTCGAGGGAGGGATTGCAGGCAAGTCCGGGCGCTGGCGTTGGCTCCCGAAACCGGGGGGAGAGGCTGCGGCGACGGGTTACCGAAGCCTGCGGACGTATCCCGGTATCAACAACGCATGGGTTGTTGACATCGCCGGCATGGTCGACCCTGGGGAGTGGCGTTGGCTCTTTGAGATCAATGGACCGCTGGGGCGATCCATTGGTTGGAGTGAATGGTATCCGGTCGGTGAGCCGCCCGGATTCCCGATATGGCTCGGATGGGTGCTCGGCCTCTTCCCACTCTACGGATTGATTTGGTTTGGCCTGCGTGAGGCGGGCCGCACAAGAAGGGCGATTGCCGCCGATAGAGCTCGCGGCTAAAGTGACAGGGATCCGCGTGCCACACGTTTAATCAGGAGGCGGTGAGGAGGCGCGAGTTGAGAATGCAACAAGCTGACTTGCAACAGTGGCAGCACACCCACAGCTTTGGACAGGATCAAAAACGTCCCGGTGAGCGGCGAACACTTATTGTTATAGCAATCACCGCCTCAATGATGGTGATTGAGATTGCCGCCGGCATATTTTATGGTTCGATGGCGCTCCTGGCGGACGGACTCCATATGGCATCCCACGCAGCTGCTCTGACGATAAGTGCGTTTGCCTATATCTATGCCCGTCGGCATGCGCATGACGCACAATTCAGCTTCGGGACCGGTAAGGCGAATGCACTCGGAGGATTCACGGGAGCCGTCCTGTTGGCCCTCTTCGCGCTCATGATGGTGTGGGAGAGCATGGAGCGGCTCCTTTCTCCCGTAGAGATCGCCTATAATCAAGCGATTGCGGTGGCGGTCCTCGGTTTGATTGTAAACGGAGCTTCAGTGTTTATTCTAGGACACGATCACGATCACGAACACGGTCATGATCATCATCACGACCACGATCATCACGGCGATCATGGAGGCCACCACGACGATCACGCACATGATCACAATCTGCGATCGGCCTACTTGCACGTGCTAGCCGATGCGTTGACCTCTTTGATCGCGATTTTCGCGCTGTTGGCGGCAAAATACTTTGGACTTCTCTGGATGGACCCGCTGATGGGCATTGTGGGCGCAGTGTTGATCTCAAAATGGTCCTTGGGACTCCTGCGTTCCACGGCAGGGGTGCTCCTTGACAAACAGGGGCCACCAGGGCTGCAGAAAGAGATACGGCAGAGCGTAGAGGCTGACGGCACCGCTCATGTAGCCGACCTGCACCTATGGTCGATTGGCCCCAGTATCTATGGCGTGATCCTTTCGGTTGTCTCGCAAGACCCACGACCGCCGACTCATTACAAATGCCTCCTGCCGGAACATCCGGGACTGGCGCACGTCACCGTTGAGGTGAACCGCTGGGATGATCGATAAACTCGACGCTCAGTTGGGATGATACGCTTCCTTCCGCCCGCTCATAAGCGACGAGGGCGATGGGCTTTTGGTGCTTTTGACTAAGCTCTTCTTCAAGGGAGCGTATGCGTTCGAGCTCGTCGGGTGAAAGCGCGTCTGCCACCGTGTAGTCATTCTCCATTCCGTGAACACCTCCATGATCATCGGTAGCATTCCCCGACCGGACGGCCGCATTATGCGCGAGGCATACCTTGCGCGCGTCTTTGGCGGCGCACGGGTTTGAATCAGTCTGCATCGGTAAACATTTGAAGGGCAGTGATTTGCAGGGAGGCGAAGCACGTTTGGATGTCATTAATGGAACGCTTGAATTCTTCAACGGCTTGGGACTCGACCTAAGGGTACTCGCTTCGGCGAAGTGGCTCGATATCGCTTTGTGGCAGTACCTCTTGGCGTTTTTCTTTATCACACTCTCGCTGTTCGCTCGGAAGATCGCAACCTCCATCATCGAGCGATTCCTTGTCCCCTGGATCGGTCACGCAGGGGATGGGTACACCGGGCGTCTGCTCAATGCATTGATGGATCCCCTTGTGGCACTCCTAGGATTGATCGGACTGTACTGGGCGACCAAAGTGTTGATGTTCCCGGCGGAGGGCGCCTCCCCCATCACAGTGGTCTCGTCAGAGTTTGTCGATCAGAGCTTCCAGGTAGCCGTCGCCTCCATTGCAATCTGGGCGGCGATCCGCTTGGTGGACGTCTTGGCCCTCTACTTGCGCGATCGAGCTGAGGAGAAGGATCTCCCGGTCGACGTGCCGGTAATTCCGCTGCTCCGCAAGGCGCTCAAGGTGTTTGTCGGTGTCGTGGGGAGTCTCCTGGTCATCCAACACCTGGGATATCCGATCGCCAGCCTCCTTGGCGGTTTGGGGATCGGCGGCCTGGCCGTCGCCTTGGCGGCGCAGGATACGATCGCCAACGTCTTTGGTTCAGTGATCGTCTTTACGGACAAGCCCTTCAAAGTGGGCGACTGGGTGCAGATCGGCGACGTCGAAGGATTTGTTGAGGTTATAGGCTTTCGCTCAACGCGCATTCGCACCTGGCCCAAGTCCCTCGTAACGCTACCCAACAAGACGATTGCGAACAGTCACATAGAGAATTGGTCCGCCATGCCCGTCCGCCGAGTCAGTTACACCCTGAGGATCGCTTACGACGCCTCGGCGGAGCAGGTTGAGGCGCTCGTCAATCGGATCGACGAATTGGTCACCAACCATCCGGGGGTCGACCAGACCTTTCACTTGATCAGCTTCGAGGGGTTTGGTGAAGAAGCGCTCGAGATCATGGTCTACTTCTTTACCATCTCTACGGCCTGGAAGGAGCACATGAAAGTACGACAAGAGGTGAACTTGGAGATCATGAGGATCATCGAAGATCTGGGCCTGTCGATCGGTGTGCCGAGCCGCCGCATCTCGCTCACTCCCGGGAGCAACGAGTTGCGCATGGTAGCGGCCGGCGCAGGTATGGAGGAGCAGGGCCACCGTGAGTGATCGGCGCTCCGTTTATCACGTTGGCGGCGGAACGATGACGATCCTACCGATGGGTTCGAAGATCCCTCGCAACAACAGGGTCACCTGGTTAACGTCGACTCCGTAAAGTACGAGGAGGGCAAGGGTGAGGGCGAGTGCCCAAACGCAGGCGAACGCGACAATGATACGAGTCTGTTTGTGGTGAAGCATCCCCGGAATCTCAGGGAGCCACAAGAGCAAGAACGCGCAGATAGTCAAAATCGCCACGACGCTCACCTACCTCGTTAGTTGCTCTTCACGCAGGCTGGCTGGACGGCCGGTCAGCCCGGTGCGACGCACTTTTATGTCGGCCTGAACATCGATTTTGAGCTGAGAGAAGACGGCGTGCCAATTCTCTCTGATCTCTCGCCACACCTTGGGATGTTCTCGGTGAATCAGCTCTCCAAACCCAAAGACGTCGGCTTGATACGTCTCTTGTGCGAGCTTCACCATAGAGCGAATACGATGTTCCAGGCTAGTCGAGAAGGCTTTCTCCAGGGCTGGAATCACCGTGGGATCGGCGAGATCTAGGCCTGCTTGATTTGTTTGGATATCGTCTTCGGCGCGAGCGCGCACGCTGATGACAAGCTCCCCGTCTTGGATAACTGATTTAACGGTGGCATCGCCTCGTATCAGTATAGGAGAGATCTGGTTGGGTCGGGCTAGTCCGGCTCCGGGGCCCTTAGGAGATCCCACGGGCGCGTCGTCCTGGATCTCTCGCTCCGAAGGCGATAAAGGTGAGGGGGCTACTTGGTCGACCGACTCTCCCTCAGGCGGCCATTGAATTGTGGTAGTCACTCGCTGGACGCTTTGGAGCAACCATGGTAGACCCCGTGCAGTTTCACGGGGCACAAATCCGACGAGGCGGTCGCCTTGAAAGACTCCAATCCCGACGATCTCGTACTCTTGCTCTGGGGCTGCTGCGCCTGATCCTTGGGTGGACTCCTGTCGTTGGGCAAGCGTAACGGCCGGGAGGAACGGGTCGGCCCCCAGGGCTGCGAGCGCTAAAATGACTTGGCGTACGGTACGTGTCGGAACGATGTTTTGGTATAAGAGGTCTGAGAGGGCGGTCGCCGGCAGTGTTCCAAAGCGCGGTCTCACCGTGAGGAGATCGGCCGCTTCTCCGGGGGTGATGACCACATCCATCGTGATTCGCAGCTCCCGCATGCGAGAGAGGCTGTCAAAGAGCGGAGCAATCCCCGCTCGAGCGAGCTCCTCTCCGAGAATCACCACGCGCACGTGCGAAGTGAACAGGCGACGAGGCAGTTTGGACTGCAACAGACTGAACGCTTCGGGGAGCGTCTCACCTGTCGCTTGGATCATGTAAAATGCCTCCCGGGAGGGTCCCCCGCCCTGACCCCCTCCGCCGCCCGGGCCGCCAAGCTCACCAGGAATGATCAATTGGGCCGAGACTCTCAACCGCCCGTCCTCGGACAAGTCGATCGCTATGGCGTCGGCGACAGCGAGCTCGTTCAGCTCAATCTTGTCGAAACAGCCCCCAGCAACCAGCATGAGGCAAATGAGCGCTAGACATTCGACTGTTCGGGCAAGCGGAGGGCGCTTCATGCCGAGCTCTCTCCTTTACCCCTCAGCACGGCCACGGCCAGGACGAGCCCCGGGATCACGATGTGAAAGAGTTGCGTGTAAGGGGGCCAAAAGTACGAGAGCATGTATCCGTGCTCGACGATGTTGGTGAGGTGTCCAAGGGCGTAAGCGCCCACGAGGGCCCCCATCGGTAAAGCCAGTGGCCGATAATCGGGCAGCCCAAAGAGTTGGGCGAAACACACTGTGGTCGCGTAGAGGTGGATGGCTAGCTTGAGACTGCTACCGCCGATCCACAAGGCGACGATAACTGGATCGATGCGGGCGAGGATCGGGCCGACGCTGGCGATACGGGCCACTTTGAGAAAGGGCCAGGTGAAATTGGCGGAGACCACTCCAAAGGCTGCAATGGTGACGAGGCTTACTGCAGTGATCAAGATTACCATGGCGCCGAGTGCCCAGTAACTCGCTCTTACCCCTTTGGCCGCATCGGTGACCGAAGGTAAGAGGACTGCGAGCAGGATAAACTGCCCCATAAACGCCTGGGTGATAAACCCGGAGACGAGGATGGGGCGAACCCCGTATTCGAACGTGGGTTGCAACAAGGTGAAGTCAAGCTTAGAGAAGACCATGACAACGATGAGGGTGATCATGACAAACGCAAGCGGTGTGAAGAGCTCCCCGAGGCGTCCCAAGATTTCGGGGCCGTATCGGACAGCAAGAGCTGAGGCGACGACACCGAATCCTAAGATGACTGAAGCGGGGGTGTTCGGCAGAGAGGTCGTGATCAGGAAGTCGCTGAACTCTCGGGCAATGGCCGCGTCCAAGTGAAAGAAGTACCACAGAAGGAGGGCGCCCACTACTTTGCCGGGGATGGTCCCCAGCACGCGGGGGGCGTACTCGATAATGGTCTCATGGGGGAAGCGGCGAGCCAGAGCGCCCGTGATCCATATGACCAACCCCGCTGCAGGGCAGGCGACCAGGCCGGCCATCCAAGCATCTTGCACGGCGAAGGCGACCGTGATCGCGGGCAGACCGAGTATGGCAGTGGACGCGATTCCGGGGATGAGGAGCATGGCGAGTTGGTACGGCGACATCTTAAGTTTGCTTGGGTGCATCGCGTAGCGCCTCCTCGCCTTTACTCAGATCGGGATGCGGCATCAAGGGGAAGCCTTCTCTCCAGGTCGCCTTGCCGCCGGGCATCCGTGGGCGACGAAGCATGCGCCACCAAGGGGCTCGCAGAACGGCGTCTCGCAACTCCTCCGGGCGCAGCGGACTCAGAGGCGAGAGGTAAGGGAGTCCAAATGAGCGCAACGTGACTAAGTGGAGGACGAGTAGCAAGAGTCCCATAGCAATGCCAAAGAGCCCCAGTGTACCGGCCAAAATAAGGATGGGGAATCGCACCATTCGAATGGCAAGCCCCAGATTAAAGTGCGGGATGACAAAAGATGAGATCCCGGTGAACGCGACGATAATGACGACCGGCGCGGAGACGAGTTGGGCCTGAACGGCAGCTTCGCCCAAGACGATGGCGCCCACGATGCCAATCGTCTGCCCTACGGGGCGTGGCAGACGTACGCCGGCTTCCCGCAGCGCCTCGAAGGTTATCTCCATCAGGAACACCTCGGTAAACGAGGAGAAAGGGACGGCCTCCCGAGCGGCGGCGATGCTGAGGAGCATACTCCCGGGTAGCATCTCGGGATGAAAGGTGGTCGCCGCGACGTAGATCGAGGGCAGGAGCACGACGAGCGAGACCAAGAGGTAGCGCAAGATTCGAACAAACGAGGCGCCGTCAAAGCGCTGGTAATAATCTTCGCTCGCATTCATCAAGTTCCACAACGTTGTCGGTACAACCAACGCAAACGGTGATCCATTGCTAAGAATCGCGATGCGTCCTTCCAACAAACTCGCTGAGACGGTATCCGGCCGCTCGGTAATCTGCATCTGTGGGAAGACAGTGTAGGGTGTGTCTTCGATGAACTCCTCGAGGTATCCGGAGTCGATGACGCCGTCAATCTCAATCTGGTCAAGGCGCCCCCGTGCTTCAGCGACGAGCCCTTCCGGAGCGAGGCCGTGGATGTAGGCCATCACCACGCCTGTCTGAGTCCACTCGCCCAGGTGGCGCATCTCAAAGCGAAGGAGCGGCGTGCCTATACGTCGCCGGATCAGAGACAAGTTGGTGTGTAGATCCTCGATAAAGCCGTCGCGTGGCCCACGTACGACTGGCTCCGAATCGGGTTCATCGACGGCTCGCTTGTCATATCCAATTAAATCGATCATGAGGGCTGTCGCCGAACCGTCGACGAGGAGCGCGGCCTTTCCCTCCGCGAGCCCTTGGAAAAGCTTTCCCATAAACGTCTGTGTTTGCAGTCGCGCCGTGTTGACAAAACGGGACCGGACCGCTTTCTCAAGCGTGTCAAGGTGGACGCTGGCCTCATCAAACCCCTCTTCGGCCCGCTCGTGAATGGGGTGAAGCACTTGGCTGGCCACCAGTTCACTGCGGCCCAGAGTGTCGTAAAAGACGACAGCGGCCTCTTGAGACTCAGTAATGGCGATGCGGCGGACGATGAAATCGGGCGCGTCGCCGCATAACGTGGAAAGGGTGATGAGGTTCTCGTTCAATCGCCTGCCCAGGCGGGCCTCATTGAGGGCGCCGGCGGGAATGGAGCGAGGATCGTCTGCCAAAGCCGCCAGGATCGATCGGTGTGATCGCGGAGTACGGACAGCCGCCGATTCGATCTGTTTATCTCTTCGCGTCGAACGCTTACGCTTAAGGAGGCGGCTGAGGAAAGTGAACATTCGCTCCGTTCTCCTCCTGAATTCCCATAAGATGGATGTGCCCTGGCGCGGAGGTAGTATGTGAGCAAACGGCCTCAGCTATACCGCCAGTTCCCAAAAGAAGGTGATAAGGGCTTGACGTGGGAAATTACACATTAATTTTTCCGAGGAGATGAAGGCGCACGATGAAACCAGTGAAGCTAGGTCTTGTCGGTCTTGGCGGAATGGGACGGAGTCACCTTAAAAGACTGTTGGAGCTTGAGGAGATTGAACTCGTTGGGATCGCGGATGTGAATCAGGCTGCAGTCGAAGCCGTCAGTGCAGAGCAGCGTGTGCCCGGCTTTACGTCGCACGTTGCGCTGATGGAAGAGAGTGGCGCGGAGGCGGTGCTGATCGCCGTCCCACACCCCTTTCATGCGCCGATCGCCATCGACGCGGCCCAGCGGGGATTGCACGTTCTCTCAGAGAAACCGATCGCCGTCACAGTCTCCGAAGCGGATCAAATGATCGAAGCGTGTCGCAAAGCCGGCGTCCTCTTGGGCGTCAACTTCCAGCGGCGGCTCGAGGCTGCAAACCGTAAAGTGAAGGAGATTATCGACTCCGGTACGCTCGGAGAGATCTACGAGTTTGAGATGATCAGCACCGCGTGGTACCGTCTCCAGTCGTATTACGATCAAGGGGCGTGGCGCGGCACGTGGAAAGGTGAGGGCGGCGGCATCCTCGCCAACCAGACCCCGCACAACCTAGACTTGTGGACGTGGTTTGTCGGCTCTCCCAGCTCCGTCACAGCGACGGTGCTCACGCGCTTCCATAACATCGAGACAGAGAACACCGTCCATGCGATCATGGAGTACCCTGGCCAGATGACCGGGTACTTTCGAGCGACGACGGCCGACCCGATCGGCGAAGACCGAGTCGAGGTGCATGGCACCAAAGGGCGGCTGGTCTGCAAGCGTCGCTCACTACAGCTTTGCCGGTATGGGACGCCAGTTCCAACCCACATTCACGAGGCCAAAGACAGAAAGTCGCAGCCGTTTACGACAGAGTGGGAGGACGTCGACCTGGACTCCCAGTCAGGGAGTTACGGTGACGTTTCGGTGCAATTTGCCCGGGCGATTCGCTTGGGCGAGCCGTTAGTCGCGACCGGCGAGGATGGGCTGCGCGCCCTCGAACTGGCCAACGCCATGCACCTCTCCGGGTTTCGCAAGACCCCCGTGTCGCTCCCGCTGGATCGGGGCGCGGTCGATCAACTCTTCGACGATTTGCGAGAGGGTAAGATCGCAGGGTAAGTTCTGTGTTGGCATCGCTTTGACGAGATCGCAAGGACCCGAGGTGAGGGGGGATGGGGCGCAGTGTCACACCAGTATGTGCTCGCTTTGGATCAAGGCACGACCTCCAGCCGAGCGGCGCTCGTGGACGACAACGGGCGCCTGCTCTGCCTCGAACACCGCGAGTTTAACCAGATATACCCCCGGCCGGGATGGGTCGAGCACGACCCCGAGGAGATCTGGTCGACCCAGCTTGCCGCTGCCCGGGCGGTGATCGAACGCTCTGGTGTAAGCGTCCGGGAGATCGCTGCCCTCGCGCTCACCAATCAACGAGAGACGGCCGTCGTCTGGGAGCGTCGGAGTGGCAAGCCGCTGTGCAACGCGATTGTGTGGCAGTGTCGGCGCACGGCGTCGCGGTGTGACGACCTGAGAAACCGAGGGTTGGCGGACGCGGTGCGTGAGCGGACAGGACTCGTCATCGACTCGTACTTTACAGCTACCAAGATCGGCTGGATCCTCGACCACGTCCCCGGGGCGCGCCGTTCGGCCGAGGAAGGCGCGCTCGCTGCGGGTACGGTCGACACATGGCTGATGTGGAAGCTCACCGGCGGTCGAGTCCACGCCACCGATTACACCAACGCGTCCCGAACGATGCTCTTTAACATCCACACGCTGGGGTGGGACGAACGGCTCCTGGAGCTTCTCGACATTCCGCGTGCGCTCCTCCCCGAGGCGAAGGCATCCAGCGGACTCTTTGGCGTGACGGACCCCAACCTCTTTGGCGCTGAAATCCCGATTCTGGGTGTAGCCGGAGACCAGCAAGCAGCCCTCTTTGGGCAGGCGTGCTTGTCACCCGGCATGGCTAAAGCGACGTACGGCACCGGCGCGTTCCTCTTGATGAACACCGGCGCTCAGGCGATCGAGTCGGACCACGGGTTGCTGACGACGATCGGCTGGGGGGTCGATGGAGTGGTTGAGTACGCGCTCGAAGGGAGCGTCTTTATCGCGGGCGCTGCGGTGCAGTGGCTGCGAGACGAGTTAGGTCTGTTGGACCACGCCGCCCAAAGCGAGCGCATCGCTGAGTCGATTGAGGACACGGAGGGCGTCTACGTGGTCCCCGCGTTCGTTGGACTCGGCGCTCCTTACTGGGACGAGGGAGCGCGTGGAGCGATTGTGGGACTCACTCGCGGGGCCGGGCGCGCCCACATTGTACGGGCGACGCTCGAGTCCATCGCCTACCAGGTGCACGATGTATTGGAGGCGATGGAGAAAGACTCGGGCAAGGCGCTTCGTGAGTTGCGAGTCGACGGTGGGGCAAGCGCGAACCGATTTCTCATGCAATTCCAAGCGGATGTACTGGGCGTCGAGGTGAGCCGTCCCGAGGAGCGAGAGACGACGGTGATGGGCGCCGCCTTCCTTGCCGCCCTGGGCGCAGGAGTTTGGCAAGAGAGGGAGGAGGTCGCCCGCCGTTGGAGCGAGGAAGCGCGTTTCCGGCCAACGATTGGTCAGCCGGAACGGGACCGCAAATTGCAAGGGTGGCGAGCGGCCGTTGCCCGCACGCGTTGACACCTCTTGGGGGCGTTGGTATCATGAGACCGATATGGAGGTTTCTGTGTGCTCATTGCTCCCGCTACATTAATTCGTCGACTCAGTGAAGGGGCGAAGGACCAGCGTAGACTCCGAGTGTTGGACACTCGTTCTCCACGGCGGTACAAGCTCTCCCACATCCCCGGATCCTCCAACGTACCCATGGCGGCGCTCATGCACCTCGAGGGGAGCGCACACGCGCTCGTCGGTCCCGAGGCTTTTAGCGACGTGATGGCGTCGGTCGGAGTTGGCAACCAGGACGAAGTGGTCGTCTACGGCGAGCGCGGCGGTATGGACGCCGCCTACCTCCTGTGGGCCCTGCATTATTACGGACATGACGATGTCTCCTTTTTGGACGGAGGCTTCGAAGGGTGGCAGGCGGCTGGAGGAGAGGTGGATGGCGAGTCGGTCTCGCCCCAAAAAGCGAGTTTCTCGGCTGAACCGCGCCCGGAGTTGCGGGCGACGGCCGATGAGATCCTTGCGCGTCTGGGTGACGACGATGTCCAATTCGTTGACACCCGCACACCTCAAGAGTTCTCCGGTCAACTCGCCATGACCCAGCGTGGAGGCCACATTCCCGGAGCGCTGCGCGTCGATTGGGACCAGACGATGGATGAGCGCTTCGGCTTCAAATCTCCGGACGAGCTCTCTGCTCTCCTAGGTGAATTGGGCGTTGCCCCCGACAAGGAGACTTACCTCTACTGCTTGAGCGGCCCCAGGGCGGCTCATGTACACCTCGCCATGAGGCTCGCCGGGTTCCCCTCTGCCAAACTGTACGACCGGTCATGGAGCGAATGGGGGAATCGGCCGGAGCTTCCCGTCGAGTCGGAGACCGGCGCTTAACGTCGCCGTGGCGTTGCTCAGGCAACGGCCCGGCTACCTGACCGGCAATTTGCATTGATACCTCTGGAAGGAGAATCACCGGTGCCTCAACCCATTGCTGAGAAAAAGTACGAGAATCTCAACGTAAAGGTGTTCAACAACAAAGAGGAGCTGGGCGTCGCTGCCGCTCAAGCAGCGGCTGAGCGGATTCAAGAGATTGTGGCGACAAAGGAGCATGCCAACCTGCTCTTCTCGACCGGTGCGTCGCAGTTTGAGTTCGTTGCAGCTCTGAAGGACGTCGGGGTCGACTGGAAGCAAATTAACGCCTTTCATCTCGATGAGTACAAAGCGATGGCGGACGACCATCCCGCCAGCTTTAGGCTGTGGTTGCGGACGCGGGTGGACGAGCCCCTCAAGCCTGCGAGTTTCCATTACATCGAGGGTGACGCTGCCGATGTGGAGGCGGAGTGCCACCGCTACGAAGAGCTGTTGCGTGCGAACCCCATCAACCTCGGGTTCATCGGCATCGGGGAGAACGGTCATATCGCGTTTAACGATCCGCCGGTCGCCGACTTCAACGATTCCAAGTTGGTGAAGGTGGTCGAGTTGGACGAGGCGTGTCGGCGGCAACAACTCGGGGAGGGCTGGTTCCCGACCATTGACGATGTGCCGCGCGAGGCGATCACGTTGACCGTGCCTGCGATCATGCGCTCCGAGCGCATCATCTCAGTCGTCCCCGACGAGCGTAAGGCTCAAGCGGTGAAGGACGCTCTGGAGGGTCCGATCGAGACGGCCTGCCCAGCGTCGATTTTGCGCACCCATAACGATGTGACACTCTTTTTGGATCAAGGCTCTGCGTCGAAGTTGTCACTTTAGGACAGCCACTAACATGATAAGGGAGCAACGATCATGGAGACGTTAAACCGCTTGATGAGCGAGCGAACGGATCCCCAGTGGCTGCCTGACGGGGCGCGCTCCGAAGCGTGCGCACGGCTCGGCGCCCTCTCCGGGATCGACGTGTACCCCCAGTCCGTGGTGGGGGTGGGCGGCGTTCTATATTTCCTCGGACGACGAGAGAACGAGAAGCTCTTGGGCGCGTTGGCGTCTGGGGAGAGTGAGATCGGCTCGTTCTCGGGCGAGTCCAAAGGTGTGACTCTGGACGGCAAAGAGTTCACCCTAAAGGTGTGCCCGACCGACCACGACAACGCGGAAGTGATGCGACAACGACTCGCCTTTCTCAATCCCAAGCCCCTGGGACTCAAAAAGTCAGCGGGATTGGGAGATCGTTTGGGACTCGCGACGCCCGGCCACATCCTGGCCTTGCGGGCTGAGACCGATGCGCAGATGGCGCCGATCTTTGCTCAGCAGTCGATGCGCGAGAACGCACGCACTGGGCGCACGCCCATCGACGTCCTCGACGATGCGATGTGGTGTGTCCTGCAGATGGGATGGAGCGATCCCTGGGGCGCAGACGCTGATCACCTAAAGACGGTGGAGGATGTGGACCTCTGCACCCGCTCGGGGTACACCTTCTACACCATCGACCCGGGGGACCACGTGGACGATCGGGCGGCGACCATGGCGGGCGCGGCTCTTGAGCGCGCCTTCGACGAGCTGCCGTGGGAGCAATTGGAGAGCTCCCCCAAAGATCTGGTGGCTCGGCTGGCCGAGAAACAGGTCGACCTCGGGGAGGAGAGCGTGCGCCTGGGTAAAGATGAGGTCGTCCTGGCGGCGGTGAAGTACGGGCGAGCGGTCGCTCACACGCTGAGTATGTTCCGCCGGCTCAAAGAGCGTTTGGGGGACACGCCGTTTGACTTGGAAGTGAGCGTCGACGAGACGGAGCAGGTGACCAGCCTCGCCGAGCATATCTACATTGCCGAAGAGCTCAAGCGGCTGGGCGTGAGGTGGGTGAGCATGGCTCCCCGATACGTCGGCGGTTTTGAGAAGGGCGTCGATTACATCGGTGACTTGGACGAGCTTGAGCGTGACTTCAGGCGGCACTTTCGCGTCTCGCAGGCCTACGGTCCGTACAAACTGAGTCTGCACTCCGGCTCGGACAAGTTTAGCGTGTATCCGATCGCAGCCAAGGTTGCGGGTGAGTTGGTGCACCTCAAGACTGCTGGGACGAGCTACCTCGAGGCGTTGCGTGCCATCGCCCGCGCGGACGAAGAGCTCTTTCGGCGAATCTTGCACTTCGCCCTCGAGCGGTACGAGACCGATCGGGCGACCTACCACGTCTCCGCCGATGCGAGTAAGGTCGAGGCGGCCCTGCAAGGTTCCCAGCAGGATTTGAGCGGCATGCTGGACGACTTTCACGCTCGTCAGGTGACACACGTCACCTTTGGCTCGGTGTTGGCCAACGAGTCGCTCTGCGAGCCCTTCTTTGCCACGCTTAAGGCGAACGAGACGCTCTACGACGAGGTGCTCGACGTGCACTTCCGCCGGCACTTCCGGCCGTTTAGGTCGTAAACACACTCGGAGTTCACCGACTTTACGGTGTCGCTTTGGCGTGACGCCAGTGGTAGCGGTAGATTGGAAACGAAATCGCAATAAACGCCACGGCTCCAAGGAGTCGGCGCCAACGCCAGTATCTGTCGCGCGCGACCATCTCCCGGTTGCGCGCGCTTGTCTCTTCTTCGACGAGTTGGGTGATCTGCTCTGGACTTAATGACGGCGGTGCCGGTCAACGTGGTCGGACTCCGATTCAACGCATGAAGGGGTGTTGGGAGTATGGGAATCATCGACGTCCATGTACACCACCGCTGGGGAGGCGAGGAGGAGTGCCCCACCGCCGAACTCGAACGGACGAAGCGGCTGGCTCAGATGAGCGGCATCTCCAGTATCCTCTTGCTCGGCGCTGTCCTCTCGATCCCTCCGAGTCCGTCCCCGGAGCAGATCCAGGTGAGCAACAGCAACACACTACGCATCATGGAAAGGGATCCCGACTTCTTTTGGGGCGCCTGCTACCTTAATCCGGCACATTCTCCGGCGTTTATCCGCAGCGAGGCCCGACGGTGTGTGGAGGCCGGTATGCTTGCGCTCAAGCTTTGGATCGCCGTCAAGGCCTCGGATCCACGCTTTGACCCGGTGATGGAGGCTGCCGCGGAGTTGGAGGTACCGGTCTTCATTCATGCGTGGTATAAGACGACGGGGAATTTAGAGCAGGAGTCGAATGGGGCCGACATCGCCCACTTGGCGCGCCGCTTCCCCAACGTCGATATTGCTCTACTTCACCTTCCCGGTGTGAAGTACCGGGGAGTCGCAGACGTCAAGGATCTTCCCAACGTATGGGTTGATACCTCAGGTGGCCAACCAGAGGCGGATATTGTAGAGTACGCCGTGCGCCACCTCGGCGCAGACCGACTCCTGTACGGATCGGATGCCCCCGGCCGCCACTACGGTACGCAACTCGGACGCGTCGCCGGCGCAGCAATCTCTGCGGAAGATAAGGAGAAGATCTTGTGGCGCAACGCGCTCACGCTATTGAAACGGGAGCGCGCGCGAGTCAAGCCAGGGGCGACTAAGGAGGCAAACGCGTGATGGCGATCGACGTAAACGCCGGCTACGGGCACTGGCCGTTTTATCCTACGGCCCCACGGAGCGTCGCCGATTTGGAGAGCGTGTTGCGAGAGGCAGGCGTCGAGCGGGCGTGTGCTTATCCACTCGAAGCGTACCTCTTCCCCGATCCTCAGGACGCGAATGAGAGGCGTCTGCCAGAGCTGGCGGCATCGTCCTTTTTCCTTCCTTCAGCGGTGCTCAACCCCACCCTCCCCAACGTCTGGCACTCCCTCGGCATTTGCCGACAGCGATGGGAGGTACCCTTGGTGCGGCTTCTGCCGTCGTATCACCAGTACCGTGTGGACGCCCCTGTGGTCGACACGCTCGCTCGTGAGCTCGATCGAGAGCAGGTCGTACTAGCCGTGCATATCCGCGCTCAGGACGAACGCGCGCACAACCCAATTGCTCAGGTGCCCCCTGTCTCCTTTGCCGAGGTATCCTCTTTGGCCGAGCGTCACGCGAAGCTCCGGGTGATCGCGGTCGGTGCATATGCGCACGAGATTGCCCAGACAGCGCGCCGGGCCCCACTGCCCGACAACCTTTATGTCGAGCTCAGCTTTGTCGAGTCGGAGGATCCGCTGAGCGATGCACTGCGCGTGTGCGCTCCGGAGCGCCTGCTCTTTGGGACGCATGCCCCACTCTTTTACCCCCTTGCTAATGTGTACAAAGTGGAGCACTCCGAGGCTTCGAGTGACGCGAAGCGGCGCGCGCTGCACCAAAATGCGGCGGATCTGTTTAAGTTGATGTAACGACGCGTTCGTTCGCGATTACCCGTTTCGCGACTCCCTCGGTGCGCGATCAGAAGGGAGGCAGGATATTTTTATTCGGCGTTCAATTTTCTCACAAGAGGCAAATGAAGCCGAATAAAGAAAGGGTGGGTTTGCAATGAAGTATCGGTTTCTTTCCGGGGTACTTGCACTGGTCCTGCTGCTCGGTCTCGCGGTCGGGTCGTCGCTCGCGGCTGAGAAGGTAAGCATCACCCACATGACGTACGGTGCTCACTCGGATTCGTGGCACGAATTCTTGCGTCAGATGAAGGTCGGGTTTGAGCAAGAGCATCCCGACATCGACGTGAACATTGTCATTGAGACGAATCCGCCGGAGAAGTTTGCTGTGATGATTGTCGGGGGTAGCTCTCCGGATGTGTTGGACATGTCCACCTCCCAGGCGGGTCCCTTTATCGCTCAGGGCGACTTGCTCGATCTGCACCCTTACATAGAGCGTGACGCTCGAATTTCACCTGACGTCTGGCCCGACGTTGCTCTAAATGGACTCACCGATCCCCAGGGGCGTCTCGTCGGGTTGCCCATCAGTTTTTACCCCATTGTCACTTGGTACAACAAGGACTTGCTCGCTCAGGCCGGTCTTGCGACCCCTGCTGAACTGGGAGACGCCTGGAATTGGGACGCGATGCGCAGTTACGGCCAAAAGCTGACCAAAGATGAGAACGGCGACGGTCAAAACGAAATCTGGGGCATCGACCGCATTCGCGCCCGTTCGTACATTCAGGTCCGACAAGCCGGTGGCTACTACTACGATCGGGCAACGCTCCCCACTGAGAGTCGTCTGACGAGCGAGCCCGTGATCGAGGCGATCGAGTATCTTCACTCAATCGTCGTCGAAGACGGTACGTCTCAATCCCCAACGACCCCCAATGTGGCGGAGACGTACTTGTGGAAAGGGCGGGCCGCCATCGACGTCGTCGACGGGCCCGGGATTATCGGGACATTGATGAAAGACGTTTCGTTTGATTGGGACATTGCTCCCCAGCCAATGGGACCGGCGAACAACGGGAGTGCGATCTTCCCGGGCAGCTTTCAAATCAGTCGACACAGCAAACAACAGGATGCCGCGTGGGAATGGGTGCGCTACATCGCGGGGAGAGAAGAGGCGGTACGGGCCTTCACCAGTATCACGGGTCGGATGCCTGCGATGAGCAGCGTCGCGCGGGAGTACGACGCGTTCGTGCCCAACCTACCGGAGAACTGGATGACGTTCTTTGATCAAACCCTCAACCCCGACAACTTGATGGATTCCGGGATTCTGCAAGATTCGCGACTCACGACGGTGTTGAACACCCAATTGAACGAGATCTTCTCGGGAACAACCGCGGTGCGGCCGGCGCTCGAGGAGGCGCATCGTCAGAGCGAATCAATCTTTGCCGAGCTCAAGTAGGGTTTGGTGGCCGAGGCTGTCTGTCGACGATTTGCCAAGCGCGTGGAAATAGTCTATAATTGTTTTAGACATATGTAGTCAAGGGTTTACGTAATGTTAAACGCACTCTGGTACTAGTGCTAAGTGCCTGATATAGGGCAATGTATGAACTCCCTTGTGATACCTCGCGTAGTGTAGGTATTACAAGGGAGTTTTGTTTCTCACACCCAGGGTGCAAAACCCCGCAAAACAGACAAAGGATGGCGATGACCATCGTAGCAAAAGTGAAAGTGGAAGGCTTAAGCAAGCTGTTTGGGCCCAATCCTAAACAGGCATTAAAACGGATGCAACGCGAAGGAATCTCAAAAGAGGAAATGCTGAACTCTCACGGACACACCGTGGGACTGCATGACGTCTCCTTTGAGGTGGAGTCCGGGGAGCTGTTTGTCGTGATGGGCCTATCAGGCAGCGGCAAATCGACGCTCGTCCGGTGCCTCAACCGGCTGATCGCCCCCACTGCCGGAACCATCACCCTTGACGGTCAAGAGATTACCAGTTTGCAAGGCGACGAGTTGCGCGAGTTGCGCCGTCACAAGGTTGCGATGGTCTTTCAACGCTTTGCGTTGTTGCCGCATCGTACGATCTTGGAGAACGTCGCGTTCGGCCTGGAGCTGCAAAACGTCTCGGCCGCCGAGAGGCGTGCGAAAGCGCAGGAGATGATCGAGACCGTGGGGCTGGCGGGGTATGAGGAGAGTCTCCCCGATGAGCTGAGCGGAGGCATGCAACAGCGTGTGGGGTTAGCCCGGGCGCTCAGCATCGATCCCGACATCCTCCTGATGGATGAACCGTTCGGTGCGCTCGATCCTTTGATTCGACGGGATATGCAAAACGAACTGATTCGTTTGCAGCAACAGATGCAAAAGACGATCATTTTCATTACGCATGACCTCGACGAAGCGATTAAGCTGGGAGATCGCATCGCCGTCATGAAAGACGGGGAGGTGCGACAGATCGGTACCGCGGAGGAGATCCTGCGTCGTCCGGCGGACGACTACGTCCGGGAATTCGTCCTCGACATCGATCCGGCTAAGGTGCTCACTGCCGAACAAATCATGTTTGTGTCCGACACCGTCGCCCACCTCAGCCAAGGGCCGCGGACGGCGCTGCGCATTATGCGGCGCAACGGGCTCTCGAGCGTCTTCGTCTTAGGTCCCAAAGGGGTGTTGGCTGGTATCGTCACGGTGGATGACGCCGTAAAGGGGATGGAGGAGAACGCCGATTTGGCCTCCCTCCTGCGTGATGACTTCCCCAAGGTCACGCCCGACACACCGGTAGAGAAGCTTATTCCGATCGCCGCGCAGGCTCGTTACCCGATCGCCGTCGTCGATGACTCCGGTCGCCTTCAGGGTCTCATCGTACGAGTGACTGTCCTGTCGTCACTTACACGAGTTGGGCAGACCGACGCCGAGGCCGAGGAGTCCGAGGATGACCGTGCTGCAGCAGAGAGCGCGCACTAGGGTAAAAAGGAGTCATAAGCGATGGAATTTGTGACCATTCCCCTCGGCGATCTGGTCAATACGATCGTCGACTGGATGATTGTGAATTTGGCCCCAGTCTTCACGGGTGTCAGGCAAGTGATCGGATTCGTTCTCAATTGGACCGAAGATATGTTGACGGCCATCCCCTGGCCGATTCTCATCGTGGTGATCGCACTCTTCGTCTGGAAGACGACTGGGTGGAAGGCAGCGCTGCTCGCGGCTGTCGGTATGTATCTGATCGGTGGAATGGAACTGTGGGACCGGGCCATGGGCACCTTAGCCCTGATGATCACATCGGTCGCGTTATCGGTGATGGTCGGGTTGCCTCTTGGCATCCTCTGCGCCTACAGCGACCGTGTCTACTCTGTTGTCCGACCGTTACTCGACATTATGCAGACGATGCCGGCCTTTGTCTACTTGGTCCCGGCGCTAATGTTTTTTGGGATTGGGAAAGTGCCGGCCGTCTTTGCAACCATAGTCTTTGCATCGCCTCCGGCGGTGCGCCTCACCAACCTCGGCATACGCCAGGTGCCCTGGGAGGTGACTGAAGCCACACAGTCTTTTGGCGCGACGATGTGGCAGCAACTCTTTAAGGTTCACTTGCCTCTTGCGCGTGAGAGCATCATGACAGGTGTCAACCAGACGATCATGCTCTCGCTCTCGATGTCCGTCCTCGCGGCGATGATCGCCGCCGGCGGATTGGGTCAGGAGGTACTTCGTGGGCTCAGCCAAGTCGATCTGGGACGCGCCTTTGAGGCGGGGCTCGCGATCGTGGTCATCGCTATGATCATGGATCGGATGTCGCAATCCCTCGATCGAAAGCGACCGGCCTCCAAGTGAGGCGGGAAGCGGTACATGTTCAACGAACGAGCATTGGTAGTACAATTTCGAAGGGAGATCGTTGACTATCAAGTCACGTAAGCGTGTTGGTATGAAATCGATAGTGTTGGTGCTCGCCCTTGGACTCGTCCTCATGGCCGGCGTGTGGGCCACGGGAGGCGCGCAGTCCGCGCTACCGGGTGAGGGGAAGACCTTTGTGCTCGGTTACGGAATGTGGAGCGCGGATAATCCAAGTCTGCACGTGACCAAGGTGCTGCTCGAAGATGAATTGGGGTACGATGTCGAGATCGCCGAGTTGTCGACTCAGGCACTTTATCCGTCGATCGCATCCGGCCAAGTCCATGCGTTCACCCATGCCTGGTTCCCCAACCAACAATACCTTGTTGATCGGTACAAAAACGACCTAGAGATCGTCGGTCTCCACTATGACGACTCGTTCACCGCCACGATCATCCCGACGTGGGTGGCTGAGGAGTACGACATCAAGGATATGGATGATCTCTTCCGTCCCGAAATTGTGAAGCTCTTTGACCGGGATGGCGACGGGAAAGGCGACATTCTGGGTTGCGATATCGCCTGGACGTGCAACCAGATCTTTGAGGATAAGCTGGAATACTCCGGTCTCGATGAGTATTACGTCCAGCTCCCCATTGCGGAGCAGATGTCAAACTTTGAGATTCGGCGGGCCATGCAGACCAGGCAACCAATCATCTTCCTCAACTGGACGCCTGGTTGGATCTTCTCGCAGTTCCCGGTGCCTGAGAAGTTGACCCTCCTTGAGGATCCTTCGGGCTACCACCCGGACGGCGGCGATATCGATCAGTACGGGTGGCCTCCGGGCATTGCCAAGACAGCGGTGGGCCTGGATGTCAAGAAGGATCATCCTGAGGCGTACGCCCTCCTCAAGGAGATCTCCGTACCTCTCCAAGCGGTGAACGATTCCGTATACCTCCAGGTCGTCGAGGGTGAAGGGAGTCGGGAAGATCTCGACCGACACGCTCGAGAGTGGATCGAAGCGAACCGAGAGACCGTGGACGGCTGGCTCGAAGCGGCCGGATTGAAATAACGACACCTTTACGGAACAGAGATTCATCGTTTCGTTGGGTAATGCAACGTGTGACGAGAGGCCGCCCCACTTTTGGGGCGGCCTTTCACGCGGTGAAAATTAGAAGGACGAAACGATAGGGAAGGCGTTACATGCCCAAGAAAACGGTACAGCAAGAAATCGGTACGAGAAAACGGTACAATTAAACGGTGTAAATAGAAGTCGAGTCTGTAACGCTCGATGGTGATCAAGTCCGTGAGTGACCCACGTTGTGAAGGAGTCAGTGGTTGTGGAGCGACTGATTGTTTTTGGAGCGAGCCGATGAATGAAGGAGTATGGAATGATACCCGATCGCAATGTCGACACGTGTGTTTGTGGTCGTTCTGTTACACCAATTGATACGGAGTTGGTCCTCGGACGTCAAGCCCTGAGTGAGCTGCCGAGGGTGATGAAGGCTCTGATGGCGCGTGACGGTGTGCCTAAGGCGCTGGTCCTCTTTGACCAGACGACGCACACGCTCTTTGGCGATCGCGTGTTGGCGCCGGTGCGAGCTGCGGGTCTCAGCGCGACCGGGGTGGTGCTTGGGAGTCCGGCGCTTCCGTTCGAACCCGACGAAACGGCGGTTAAACACGTGCGCGAGACCGTTGGCGAACAAAAAGCGCTCCTGGTCGGGGTCGGTTCGGGAGCTGTCAACGACCTAGGCAAGTACGTTAGCGCCGAGCTTGGTCTACCCTACGTCAGTGTGGCGACGGCGCCGTCAATGGACGGTTTCGCCGCACCGATCTCGGCCATCGTCGTCAATCGTGTCAAGACGACTGTGCCGTCCCGTTGCCCCGACGCGGTGGTCGGCGACGTGGAGATTTTGGCGGGCGCTCCCGCAGCCATGGTCTCCGCCGGTTTCGGGGATGTATTGGGGAAACTGACGTCTCTGACGGATTGGCGACTTGCATACGCCCTCTTTGACGAGTACTGGTGCGCTAAGACAGATCAGGACGTTGGCAGCCTCGCGGAGCGAGTCAAGCAACTCGCTCCGGCGATTCAGCGCCGGCAACCCGAGGCCGTCGGCGGCTTGATGGAAGCCCTGGTGCGGGCCGGCACGTCAGTGGTGCACGTGGGCTACTCACGCCCTACGTCCGGGGCTGAGCATCTCATCTCACACTTCGTGGAGATGTGGAGTAACAATCGGCAGGCGCGCCCTCCGGCGCACGGACACACCGTTGCCGTTGGAACGCTAACGGTGTGCAGGATTGCAGAGGCGCTCAAGAGTTTGGAGCACCCTCAATTTCCGAAGGAGTGGGAACAGGAGGCGCCTGAGCGGGTCTTGGATGCGCTCAAGATCGAGCACGTACCCAGTAACTTCGGGATGAGCAAGTTCGACGCCAGCCTGGCGAGGAGCCGGGTTGAGCAGATTAGTGCACGGTGGCCACAGGCGCTTGAGATTTTGGCTCGCCTTCCGAGCGCGGACGAGGTGCGTTCGGTTCTTGAGGTGGCTGGGTGCCCCACGAGCTTTGCGGAGCTGGGACTCGACGCTCAGACGGCTCGCCAAACTGTTTCTTGGGCTCGTTATCTACGAGAGCGTTACACCATGCTTGATCTTGCGGCCGACCTGGGTGTCTTGCCAGGACTTATCGACCAACTCGCCTCATAACGAGTGCTAGGAGGCGGTGCGCTTTGGGTAAGGAGCGTTACGTTCTAGGAAAGGACCGTGACGACTCAGGAAAGGAGCGTTACGCCTCGGGAAACGACCATTACACCTTAGGAATTGACTTTGGCACGCTATCGGCCCGGTGTATCCTCGTACACGTCGACTCGGGCGTCGAAACGGCCTCGGCCGAAGAGCGCTATGAGCACGGAGTGATCGAGAATGAGCTGCCGGACGGAACGGCGCTGCCTGTCGGCGCAGTGCGCCAGGACCCTCAGGACTACTTGCGGGCGATGCGGGCGACGGTGCGCAGCGTTCTGGAGCAATCTCAAACACCCCCGGACGCGATCATAGGCGTCGGCATCGATTTCACCTCCTGCACGCTCGTGCCGGTCTTTGCGGACGGCCGTCCGTTGTCGACAGCGGCGGAATTCCGCAGCAAGCCCGATGCGTGGGTGCACGTTTGGAAAGACCAGACGGCGCAGGCTGAGGCGAGCGAGATGACGGAGCGTGCCCGTGGACAAAACGAGACCTTTTTGGCGCGCGTGGGCAACAAGGTGGCCGCCGATTCGTTCTTTCCTAAGGTGTGGCAGATCGCGCGCCGTTCCCCGGACGTGTTTGCTGCGGCCGCGCACTTCATGGAAGCAGGCGACTGGATCGTCCATCGCCTCACCGGTGGCTCGCCCGTGCGAGGCCTCTCCGCCGCTGCGTTCAAAGCGCTCTGGCACAAGGGGTATCCGGTCCGTTTCCTAAGTGGCGTAGACGTAAGGTTGTCTCGTTTGGTACAGCGCTCTATGGAGCCGGTGTCCCACGCGGCCCCCGGTACACCGGCGGGGAACCTCATCGAGGCCGTCGCCTGCGAGTTGGGGCTTCGGGCAGGTACCACCATAGCTGTTGCCAACATCGACGCGCACGCGGCCGTACCCGGCGCCGGGGTGGCCCAACCCGGGCAGATGGTGGCTGTGGTCGGCACCTCGATGTGCCACATGCTCCTCGGCGACATGTTTGCGCCGGTCAAGGGGATATGCGGCGCTGTGAATCACGGGATTCTGCCCGGATATATCGGGTACGAGGCCGGACAGCCGGCGGTCGGTGACGCGCTGTCGTGGATGGTTAATAACTTTCTTCCCGCGCGTTACCAGGCAGAGGCGGACCGCCGCGGGCTCTCCACGTTTGCGTATCTCGAATCGCTCGCGGCGTCGCTTCGTCCGGGAGAGTCAGGGCTCATCGCACTGGATTGGTGGAACGGCAACCGTTCTCCCCTGGCAAACGGAGATTTGCGCGGACTTCTCCTTGGCCTGTCGTTACAGACACGGGCGGAGGATCTGTACAGGGCGCTGATGGAGGGTGCCGCCTTTGGCACCCTTGAGATCATTCGGGCGTTTGAACGGGACGGCGTCGCTGTGGACGACATCTGCGCCGCCGGCGGAGTGGCTGATCGAAGTCCGTTGATGATGCAGATTCTCGCTGACATTACGGGTCGCCGAATTCGGATGGCCGAGTCCCCGCACGCATCGGCTCTAGGGGCCGCCATCCTGGCCGCCACAGCGGCCGGTTCCGACCAGGGTGGGTACGATCGTGTGGTTGACGCCGTTCAGCGCATGACCCGATTGAGCCAGCAGGTGTTTGAGCCCGACGCCGAGAGACACCAGATCTATCAGCGCATACACGAGGCGTACCGTCGACTCTCCCTACACCTCGGTGGTGGGTCGGGAATTCCGCCGTGTGACGATGTGATGCGACTTCTCAAAGAGCTGCGCACTCCCTCGATCGAGAGGGACGCGTGATCGAAGACATCAGCGATCAGTGTTCGAAAATCATAGTTCCATCATCAGTGTTCCATCATCAGTGTTTGAAGATCAGTGTTCGAAGATCAGTGTTACAGAATCATATCCATAGTCAGTGACGGCAGGGAGACCATCGTCAGGTCAGTGAGTTTGGTGTGACCGAACATGGTTAGAGCCGTCAAAAGGTCGGCCCCACCCCGCCCGGCTCGCTCTTTACCGGTGCTTCGGTCGAGAGTTCGACGCGGTGAAAAGCTGGCCAGAAAGAAGCCCGAAACGGTCTAAATGCAGGGTTGTTGCCTATCTGGTGAGGTGTTGCTGCTCGCTGGCGGGGAGATAAACCTCACTGGCGAGCAACAACAGCAGGTCTGCCGACATGGTCAAACCGCCGTCAAGAATAGCGAAACTGCCAACGCCTGTAGCTGGCCTTTTGTCCTGTCCCACGACGCTTACTGACGCGCTCATCGCACTTCGTTGCCCCCTTCAATCGAATAGTGGCATGATGCGGTCGAAAAATGACCGGAAAGCAGCCCAAAACGGTAGGAAAGCAGGGTTGTTGCCTATCTGGTGAGGTGTTGCTGCTCGCTGGCTGGGAAAAGCACCTCACTGGCGGGCAATAACAGCAGGTCTGCCGACATGGTAAAGATCGGCACCATTTGAGTGAAAAGTCCAGCGCCTGTAGCTGGCCTTTTGTTTTGAATCGCAACGCTTGCTGGAGCGCATCTTACACTTCGCTGCTGCCTTCGATCGAAAAGTGGCCTGAGGCGGTGAAAAAGCAGCCCAAAACGGTACGAAAGCAGGGTTGTTGCCATTCTGGTGAGGTGTTGCTGCTCGCTGGCTGGGAAAAGCACCTCCCTGGCGAGCAATAACAGCAGGTCTGCCGACATCGTAAAGATCGGCCCATTCTGAGTGAAACCGCCAGCGCCTGTAGCTGGCCTTTTGTTTTGAATCGCAACGCTTGCTGGAGCGCGTCTTACACTTCGCTGTCCCCTCAATCGAAAAGTGGCCTGAGGCAGTCGAAAAGCGACCGGCAAGCAGCCCAAAACGGTACGAATGGAGGGTTGTTGCCATTCTGGTGAGGTGTTGCTGCTCGCTGGCGGGGAGATAAACCTCACTGGCGAGCAACAACAGAAGGTCTGCCGACATCGTAAAGATCGGCACCATTTTGAGTGAAAAGGCCAGCGCCTGTAGCTGGCCTTTTGTTTTGAATCTCAACGCTTTCTGGAGCGCGTCTTACACTTCGCTGCTGCCTTCGGTCGAAAAGTGGCCCGAGGCGGTGAAAAAGCAGCCCGAAACGGTCCAAATGCTGGGTTGTTGCCATTCTGGTGAGGTGTTGCTGCTCGCTGGCTGGGAAAAGCACCTCGCTGGCGAGCAATAACAGCAGGTCT
>JAWLDA010000008.1:31388-102380 GCA_041686855.1 Limnochordia bacterium | reverse complement strand
GTTGCCATTCTGGTGAGGTGTTGCTGCTCGCTGGCTGGGAAAAGCACCTCGCTGGCGAGCAATAACAGCAGGTCTGCCGACATCGTAAAGATCGGCACCGTTTTGAGTGAAAAGGCCAGCGCCGGTAGCTGGCCTTTTGCTTGGACGTCCGGCGCTTGCTGGAGCGCGCCTTACACTTCGCTGCTGCCTTCGATCGAAAAATGGCCCGAGGCGGGGAAAAAGCAGTCCGAAACGGTCCAAATGCTGGGTTGTTGCCATTCTGGTGAGGTGTTGCTGCTCGCTGGCTGGGAAAAGCACCTCGCTGGCGAGCAATAACAGCAGGTCTGCCGACATCGTAAAGATCGGCACCATTCTGAGTGAAAAGGCCAGCCCCGATAGCTGGCCTTTTACTTGGACTCCCGATGCTGACTGACGCGCACCTCGCTCGTCGCTGCCGCCTTCGATCGAAAAATGGCCCGAGGCGGTGGGAAAGCGACCAGCAAGCAGCCCGAAACGGTCCAAATGCTGGGTTGTTGCCATTCTGGTGAGGTGTTGCTGCTCGCTGGCTGGGAAAAGCACCTCACTGGCGAGCAACAACAGAAGGTCGGCCGACATCGTAAAGATCGGCACCATTCTGAGTGAAAAGGCCAGCGCCTGTAGCTGGCCTTTTGCTTTGACGTCCGGCGCTTGCTGGAACACGTCTTACACTTCGCTGCTGCCTTCGATCGAAAAATGGCCCGAGGCGGTGGGAAAGCGACCAGCAAGCAGCCCGAAACGGTCCAAATGCTGGGTTGTTGCCATTCTGGTGAGGTGTTGCTGCTCGCTGGCTGGGAAAAGCACCTCACTGGCGAGCAACAACAGAAGGTCGGCCGACATCGTAAAGATCGGCACCATTTTGAGAGAAAAGTCCAGCGCCGGTAGCTGGCCTTTTGCTTGGACGCCCGACGCTTGCTGGCGCGCGCATCGCACTTCGCTGTCCCCTCGATCGAAAAGTGGCTCAAAACGGTGGCAAAACGACCAGAAAGCTGCCCAAAATGGTCCGAAAGGGGCTGGAAACAAGTTGAAGCAGCCAGGCGGTGGGGTTGTTGCCATTCTGGTGAGGTGTTGCTGCTCGCTGGCGGAGAACGACACCTCACCGGGGGCAGGAACCAAGGTGTTACGGCAGCTGAGACAGATGGAATCTGGGTGGGCGAGGAGTGGGGGGAATAGGGAGTTAGCTTGGCTGCATTGTGTACTGCATTGGATGAGGATGGGTACTGACAAGGAGGTCGCTTTCCATTAGGAAGGAATTAGAGCCTGCAAAACCCGCGCAAATCTAAAGGTGTTTGCATAGAAAGAAGGCTTGAAGATGGAGCGCCCCAACGTCCTCCTGATTTGTACGGATCATTGGTCCGCAAATATGTTGAGAATCGCAGGTCATCCAGTTATCCATACGCCGACGCTCGACCAGTTATCAAGGAATGGTGTACGCTTCACTCGAGCCTACAGTGCATGTCCGATATGCATTCCGGCTCGGCGCGGGCTCATGACCGGCATGAGTCCAAGGAGACACGGATGTCGGCAGTATGACTCAAAGCTGGAGATGACCGGGCTCACCACGATGGCTGAATCCTTTGCCGAGGCGGGGTACCAAACGTCTGCGGTCGGCAAACTGCACGTCTATCCCCAACGTGATCGAATTGGTTTTCACGAAGTGGCGCTCAACGAAGAGGGGCGTCATTTGGATGGGATGGACATGGACGACTACGAGCAGTTCTTGGCGGACGAAGGGTACTTGGGTCAACAATTTGTCCATGGAATGTCGAACAATCAGTATTCATCTCGACCCTGGCATCTTCCCGAGTACGCTCACCCCACCAATTGGACCGTCCGTGAAATGTGCCGAAACATAAAAAGGCGTGATCCGCGCCGTCCCTCATTCTGGTATATGTCATTCGTCCATCCCCACCCCCCGTTAGTGCCCTTGAGCGCATACCTCGACATGTACCGTGACGTTGAAATGCCGGACGCACCTAAGGGTGAATGGGCTGCCGATGCCGCTAAATTACCGTTTCCGCTCAGGACTCGCCTGAATGCGTTTCCACCGTTGGATTCAGTTGAACTTGGTATGGCGCGTCGAGCCGTATATGCCCTGTGTACTCACATTGATCACCAACTTCGGTTGGTTATCGGTACGCTGCGTGAGGAAGGCCTTCTTAAGGACACGATTATCTGTTTCACCTCTGATCACGGAGATCTGCTCGGAGACCACGGAATGTTCCAGAAAGCCTTGTTTTACGAGCGTGCGATAAACATCCCTCTCATCATCGTACCGACAGCGAACTCCGCGCACTTCGACCATCACACCATCGACGACCGACTTGTGGAGCTTAGTGATATTATGCCGACGTTACTGGAGATGGCGGGTATCAATGTTCCACAAGGGGTTGACGGCATCTCATTGTTACGTGATGAACGTCGGCAGTACCTCTATGGTGAGTACGGTGAAGGCGCCGGAGCCACTCGAATGGTGAGAGATGATCGTTACAAGTTGATCTACTACGCAAGCGGCAACCATGTGCAGTTGTTTGATCTTCAAACGGATCCACAAGAGCTACACAATGTGGCGGATGACCCAGCATTTACAGCAACCAAGGAACAACTACTTCAGCGTCTTGTCGACAATCTTTACGGCGGGGACGAGAGATGGATCGAGAACGACCGTCTTGTCGGATTGCCGGGGAAAACAGGTGAATTGCCACCTAATCGTGACTTAAACGGCCAGCGTGGATGGCATTGAGACCGACGGTTGCAGACGATCGGACGTTCCGGACATCGGACGTTCCGGACATCGGACGTGCCGATCGTCAGACGTGCTGATCATCGGACGTTTAGACAAACGGACGGTGGTTAATCCCTTGATCATCCTCCAAAGACCTGTGCCCAAAGCCGTTTAATGGTGAGAATGATGCGTTCCCAAAGGGTGGGTACGTACTCCGCCACTTCTTCGGAGGCGACCAGATCGATCCTGGCGAGCGGCGTATCGGGGTCGACGGTGTCCACGTAGACGTTTAGGTGGCCGGCGTGGGTCCCCGAAGTCACCGGAGCACTGAGGGAGTCCACCACGGACGCCTGGAGACGGATCGCTCCCTCCTCACTGGGGAGAATGGGCACGATCGCTTCGCCCGCCGTCTCCACCCGCACGTGCTCGGCGACGCCGCCCTCCACTGGGACGTCAGTATAATGTTCACCCGGCTCTACCAGGTACTGCCAGCGGTACCGGGCGTATGCGTCGTTGATCAGTGCGAGAGCGTCTCGCCACTTCTGCGCCTTGGGGCCTGTGTGTAGGACAACGGCAATCACCCGCCGGCCGTCCCGTTCGGCAGAGGCGACGTAGGTATGTTGGGCGGCGCGCGTGTAGCCCGTCTTTACGCCGTCGATGCCACCCTGTCCGAGCATCCAGTTGCCGCTGGCTAGTCGGCGGGCCCTTTGACCTGAGCGCGCCGGGATCTCTTTGACGGGTGTTGCTACGATTGTACGGAGAGCGGGGAACCGGAGCGCGTACTGCGTGATGAGCGCCATGTCGTAGGCCGTCGTATAGTGGTTCGTGTCGGGGAGCCCGTGGGGATTGGTGAAGTGGGAGCCGGTAGCGCCGATGCGGGCCGCCGTCTGGTTCATGAGTTTGGCGAAGTCCGCAACGGAGCCGGCAATATGCTGAGCAATAGCGACACCCGCGTCGTTCCCCGAGACGAGGAGGAGACCGTAGAGGAGCTCTTCGAGCGTAAACTGTTCACCAGCGAGAATGTGCATCTTGGAGCCTTCTGTGTTGGCCGCCTGCGGAGTGATGCTCACTGTCTCGTTGAGACCGCCGTACTCGAGTGCGACCACCGCCGTGAGAATCTTGGTGATGCTCGCGGGGTACATGCGCTGGTGGGCGTTCTTACTGTAGAGGATGCGGCCGGTAGCAGCGTCTATCACAATCCCGCTCGCGGCGACAATCGCCGGCTGTGCGCGTGCCGCGCCAACCATGGTGTTGAGCGAGAGCAAAGCGACTGTGAGGGGGATGAGCAGTCCACGGCTGGGCGGGCGGGCCGCCGACGATCGGCATGATCGAAACACACGCGTCTCCTCCACTTCAAGGGTAAGGAGTATGCGCGTGAGCCCGGGGTTATGTCGTGATTACGAGGCTGAGCGCGGGAGGGGGCTGCCGGCCGGTGTGTCCGCAGGCGTACCTGACGACGACGAAGGAACTCGCGCCTGGCTACAGACGATCATGTTCACCAGTGAGATGACGGCGGCCACCCAAAAGACGGACGCATATCCGTAGTGTAGCCAGATGAGACCGCCGAGAGCCGGGAGGGACATCGACACAGCATGGTCGATGCTAACGCCCAAGCTTAAAGTTGGCGTGAGATCCTTGGAATCGACCGCGATCCGCTTGAGGTACGAGACGCGAGCCATGCCCACGGCAAAGAGGACTTGGTCGAGAACGAAGCACGCGTACGCCAGTCGTACGCCCCATGGCCCCCATGAGAGGCTGGGGCCGATCCCGTACCCGATGCAAATGAGGGCCAGTACTGCCGCGTCGGCGACGAGGATGGGGCGCTCTCCGATGCGATCAATCATTCGACCCAGGAGGGGGCGAAAGACGATGCCGAGCAAGGAGGCGACCATCCAAAGCTTGGCGATCACCGACGCCGGCTCACCCAACACTTGAACGAGGACCCAGGGACCGAACGTAATAAACACCTGTTTGCGAGCGCCAAATAGGATCGCCATGAGATAAAAGATGCCGTACTCGCGTCGGAAGAAGAAGCGCTCCCTAAACGTGGGGCGGAGTCGTTCGCCACTTTGGGTGGCGTCGGGCGTTCCATCGATCCTCATTCGCCATAACATGACTCCGGCCAAAAGCCCGGCCACCGCCGACATGGTAAAGAATTGGGAGAAGGAGAGCGTAAAATAATCGATGCCCACCCAAACAATACCGGCCCCGACGATGGTCGCACCCGTCGTGGCAGCGCCGATTTGGCCTAAACGCCGACCTACTTGCCCTTCTTTGGAGAGGGAGACAGCGATCGACTGCTCCAAGGGCATAAAGAGGTGGTGCCCGATGCTCCACAGCATCATCCACGCGATCATCGCACTGAACGAGTCCGCGAAGTAACCCAGCCCGATTAGTCCGGCGGCGAGCGCCAGCATGGCGACGACTGCGGCCCGAGTGTCAGAGAGCAGAAAGAGGAGCCCGGCGAAGATGGCCGCGAGGAAGCCGGGGAGCTCACGGGGGAATTCGAGTACGCCGCGTTGTCCGGACTCAAGGTGATGAACTTCGCTGAGGTAGTTGTTGAAGATCGATTCGAAAATGCCGATATTGAGACCGACCAGCGCGGCGGCGCCGAGCATAAGGAGAATGTTGCGGCGCATGTCGTGACCCTGTGTTGCGTCCAGGACTCTTCAACCTCTTTTCCACACCGTGAGACATGGTCGTTTGCAATGAGCGTGAACACTCTTCGCACTGTATGTTCTGCGTTCTTTGTGGATGCTCCTGGGGGGATGGTTGTGGACGACGCTGGTACATGAGCGACTCTGATCAAGAAGAGCAAAGAGAGCAGCCCAAGAATCGGGCTGCTCCCGCTCGATGCTTTACCGTGTTTTGCGTGAATCCATCGTGGGATCCAAGTCCATCGCGATCGAGTTCGTCGTACGATCCACGTCCGTCGTACGATCCACGTCCGTCGTACGATCCACGTCCGTCGTACGATCAACGTTCGTCGTACGATCAACGTTCGTCGTACGATCAACGTTCGTCGTACGATCGCGTTCACCGTGCGCCAGCCTACTACTCGGCGAGTAGGGCCCGCACGCTGGCGAGCGGCTCCCGACTCACCATCTCGTGCTCTTCGATCATCGCGGCAAACCCGATCTCGCCCTTGAGGTATCGCTGGACTAAGCCGTTAAACTGGCTGTAGACCAATTGACCCTCCGGCATCCCCGTAGCTCCCGGAGCGTACGAATACGGAGCAATTTGGGTGGCGATGTAACGGAACGTCTCGCTCGTCGTCTCGAGATAGTTCAGGTAGTGCGGATGATTGATCACCGACTGGCGTGGCGGCAGGAAGTCGAGCGCCGACGTCAACCGAGCCATCCCCTCAGTGGAGATGAGGTACTTAAACACTTTCCAAACGTCGTCGGAGACTCCCTCTCCGTCCGCTGGAGTAGCGAGAGCGATCGAGCGATGCGAGGAGTCGTAACGAGGCGTCATTCCCTCGGCGTACCGAATCGTCGGGGCTGCCCGAACAAACTCGGCGGCGGCCGGATCTTGCTCAATCGTGCCCAAACGGAAGTTGCCGTCGAGGTAGAAGGAGGCGTTCCCGGAGACGAAGCGGGGAACGTGCTCGTTAATCTCGATGCCATAGGTGCGCAGAAGGCCGCGCTGACTCAGGTCTTCCGCCGCCTCGAAGGCCTGGCGGAAACGCTCCGTGGAGCCCTCAAACTCGTAAGTCTGGGGGTTCCAAATGTTCCCTCCGACCATGCGCAAGAAGAACTTGGCAGTGTGGCCGGCCAAGCGGCTGAGCATCGCGTCGATCTCAATGTCACCGTTGGGACTCATACGGCGAAGACTCGGAAGGCTATCCCGCATCTCGGGCCACGTCCAGCCTTCGCGGGGCTCTGCGACACCCATGTTTTGGAAGTTGTGCGCGTTGTAAAACGGCATAATGATTTGCGTGGAGAACGGAATCCCGTAAATCTTCCCCTTAAAGACACTACCGTCGAGTACACCGGGGAAGACGTCTTGGCGGATCTCCTCAAGGATGCCGTCGCGCTCGAGGTACGGAGTGAGGTCGACTTGGAGGCCTTGGACACCGTAAGCCGTATCCGTGAGGCTGGCTCCCAAAAAGATGTCAGGGCCCACACCGCCTGCGACCGCTACGATCAGGGGATCGTAGAGACCGCCGACTTCGAGTTCAATTTCGATGTCAGGGTTTTGCTCCAAGAAAGGCTCGAGGGCGTACCCCAGTGCGTCGGTCCACTCTTGGCTTTGCGCGCTCCAGATTGTGACGGGGTTGGCCATAGCGGCGCTCCCAACCGAGAGTGCGGCGACGACGACAGAGAGTAGGATCGCAAGGCGAGTGGTCGATCTAAGTCGTTTCATTTTGAAGTCTCCTTTTGGTATTCCCAACAACATTCACGTGTATTTGGGGACTCACAGTTAAAGGAACGGACGTTCAGACTCTTCCCGCGCGCAAGGCTTGCACTTACGGTAAGGAAGCCAGGAACGGACGCATCGCCGCCTCGTACGTCTCGTCGAGGAACGCCGCCAGGCCGACGTAGCGGCGGAAGCCGCTATCAAGCTCCTCTTGCAAGAAGTCCCGAATCTCCTCGGCCAGACCGGTACGAGGCGGAGCGAGACTAAACTCTGAGAGGTTGACGCAGTATCCGGAGGTGAGCGGGGATTGTCCCGTCTCCCACGTGGCGGTTTGACTCCTCCTAAACCCGTCGAATCCGCCGACGTTCAACGTGTAATTGAAGCCAACTCCTCTGGCATCCTCGGCGATCAACACCGAAGGGATTCGGTTTCGCAGAAACGCCAGGTGGGCGTGGCATTCGTACCCTACGTGTAGGTCGCACTCACGGTAGAAGTCGATTAGGTTTACGTCGCGACTCACATCCCGGACCTCAAAACCGTGCTTCCCAGCGGCCGCCCTCACGCGGGCATTCTTCTCGGCCACCTCCGGATTGAGCGCCGCGTCTCGCGTCGCTTTGGCCGATGCATCGACCGTCTTGCGGTCGGCCAGGTGCATCGCACAGATGCGCTCTGCCCCTTTGAAGAGTTGGGCGAGCATGGCAAGGACCTCCTCCGCTTGCTCGACGTAGTACGCGCTGAGAGGCGGGCTAAAGACGAGCCGCTTTACGTCGGTGACGCGCTTCATCGGACGGCCCAGGGTGCTGAGGTCGTACCATGCGGGATCCCCTGTCATCAGGGTGTTTGTAATTCCATGCCGGTGTAAAATGCGACACGCATGGTACTCGCGCATCGACACGACGTCGACCTGATCGGCGATGAGACGTAAGAAATCCGTGGTCTCCTGCGAAAAGCGCACCCTCTCCCTGGAGACGTCATCCCCCGGGTAAACGTTCCAATTCCCCCCGATAGGTATGAGGGGCACTCGGATTTTGCTGAGGTCCCGGACGAGTTGATACGTGACCGGATACATCGGAGTGTCGCGGATGGGGAATGCGGGCATGAGGACGGCTCGCGCCGAGTTAATTGTCTCGAGATGGTCGTCGAGCGGCTCCTCGCGAAAGAATGTGACGAACTCGCTCTCGCCTTTCTCCGCTTCGATCAGGCTCTTGATCGAGCGCTCGATGAGCAGATCGCCGACGTTGGCACTCGATTGGGCTGGAAACGTAGTCAAAACGACGTACATGGGAGCCCCTCCTATTCCTCGGCGATGACGGCGCCCAGGATCAATCCATGGCCCGCTTGGGAGTCTCCGCCGACGTACCATGTGACGAAAATGGTGCCGTCAGGACGTTGAATGGCGGCGGGGTAACCCAGGTCCGACGTGGTGCCCTCTGTGTCGATGGCCAGCTCCTCGTCGCTCCTCCAAGTGCGCCCGCCGTCGACACTGAGGACGGCCCGCACGCCGTACGGTTCGCGGCGGTACCCGTAGACACAGAGGAGGTTTCCGCTTTGCAGCGGGAGGAGCTGGGGCGGGCCTCCCCAAACGCCGATGCGCTCCGGCCGGCTCCACGTGTATCCTAAATCAGTGGAAGTGCTTTGATAAAGATCGTTCGGGTATTCACCGCCGCGAGTGCGGAACATGCAAACGATACTCTGCGTCGCTTCGATCCACGCTAGGGACGGCTCCATAAAGATGATGCCGCCGGGTGGCTCGGAGGCCGTCTCGGTGAAATCTGTCCACGTCTCTCCGCCGTCGCGGGAGCGAATGACGAACGCCACGTCTGACCCGTCAGGGCGCAGCCCGTGGCCGGGGAGGAGGAGCTCGCCGTTCGGCAACTCGAGGATGGGGTCACTGGTGGTTGTGGCGAGCCCCAATGGCGTTTCGACGGGATGGGGAGACTCCTCCCACGTCAGGCCACCGTCTGTGGAACGCAGAGTCCACGTTCCATCGATCCAGGCGTGGCGCCCTTCCCAAGCGTTTCGGCGCAAGTACCGTCCTGGGGGCGGATTCTCAGGGAGATCCTTGTCGTCGCCGACTCGCCACTGAAAGAAGCTGGCGATCAGTGTGCCGTCGCGCAGGACCGCAACCGCAGGGTCCTGAACGCCGCAGTTGGGGCTGGGGTGATCGTAGATGACACTCATCTGTGAGAGTGGCCACGACTCTCCATAATCATTCGAACGCAGGAGGAGCCCCTTCGACGCGGGATCAATGTGGGAGAGTCGGTCCCGGCGCGGCGCCTCCCGAAAGGCAAGGATAAAGTCGCCTCCCGGGAGAGCCTGAATCGAACCTGTCGGGACGACATAGGTAGATGTGTTCTCGTAGAGTGTCCGCACGTCTGAGCGCCGGACCAAGCGTGATGTCATGTGGATTCTCCCTTTATTTCCCCGAGGATGCTTGGGGTTCGGTCTGCGCGATGTACCCCAGCTCGTGGGAGATCGCCTGCGTTGCGGCGAGCAGGGCGTCTCTCCACCCGAGCAGCCGTTCGAGTGGAGTACGGAACGCGGGCGTTGAGATGCTCACGGACGCTATGGGATAGTGGTTATGGTTGAAGATCGGGGCGCCGATACACCGTATACCGACCTCGCCCTCTTCGTTGTCGATGGCATACCCTTGAGCGCGCACGTTCGCGAGCTCCTCGTGGAACTGTTCGGGATCCGTAATGGTGTTTGGGGTCAATTTGGGTAGACCGACCCGCTCCACAATCCTGTTTCGCTCGTCCTCTGGAAGAAAGGCGACGAGCGACTTCCCGACGGCGCTCGAGTGAAGAGGCTCACGATGACCCACCTCGGACTGGATCGCGATGGGCTTGGGACTACTCATCTTTGCGACGTAGACACCGGCATCCCGGTCGAGGATCATGAGAAAGACGGTCTCGGCCGTCTCATCACTCAAGTGCTGCAACATGGGTTTAGCGACCTCGACCAGGTCGATGGAGTCGAGGGCTTTACTCCCCAACTCGACGAGGCCGAGGCCGAGCCAGTAACGCCGGGTGTGCGGATTCTGCCGCAACAGATTGTGGTACTCGAGGGTGGTAATGAGGCGCGACACGACGCTCGGATAAATTTCGAGGCGGTTCGCGATCTCCGTCACGCTCATCTCCTCGTTCTCCGCCGCGATCATCTTGAGGATGCTGAGCGCCCGATCCACCGTTTGAGATTGCGGTTCGACTCTAGTCTTGCGGCGCGGCATTGTCGTCCCCCGCTCTCGGACCCGTGACGACACGCTCTGCGCTGCGCCGGTCGGCGCTGCGATAGATCGCTTCGATCACCCGGAGGTTTTGCATCGCATTGCGCGCGTCGGAGAGCGTCGGCTCGCCGGTGCGAACGCAGTGCAAGAAGTGACGAATCAGCTCATAGCCGGCCACACCGTATCCGGGACGTTTTTCGACGTCGAAGTCGATACGTCGGTACGCCGCGCCGCGCCACCCTTGGGCGAGGCTGTACACCTCGATCGAGGAAGTGGTCGCCTCCCAGCGCATCCAGCCCAGAGAGCCCCGCAGGCCGAGGAAGGTGTCGTAGGAGGAGCGCGCAAAGGGGTTGTCCGTCTCCTCGGGGATTAAGTACCCTTGGTGCAGTGTACCGATCGCACCGTTTTTGAATCGAATGAGAGCGGCGGCTAAATCCTCGACATCGATTGGCGCGGCGGTGACGATACGGGTCATCGCGGTTGTCTCTACAATCTCGTCACCGACGAGGAAGCGCAAGAGGTCGATGTGGTGGCATCCCAGCCAATGGACGATGCCGCCACCACTTTGCTTGTTGTCGAAGATCCAGTGACTGGGGTCGCGGGCCTCAACCGTTGACGTGATCATGCGGCCCTCGACGCTGTAAATTTCGCCGAGGGAGCCGTCGGCCACCAACTCTCGCACGAACCGGGCAATTGGATGAACACGCCATTGGTAGCCGGAGAGAAAGGTGAGCCCGCCCTGCGAGGCGAGTCTCACCAACTCTTCGACGTCGTCAGAGGTGCGCGCGACCGGTTTCTCACAAAAGACGTGCTTACCCCGGTTTAGCAGTGTTCTGCACGCGGCGGCTGTCTCGTGGTTGGGGAGAAAGAGAAACGCAGCGTCAAAGGAGGCATCGCTGGGAACGTCGTTGAGACTGGGGACGTGCGGCGTTCCTTCGTTTACGTAATCACCGCGCTCCCCGACCACCAACGTGATTTCGATCTCGTCGAATTGGCTGAGGGTCTCGTAGTACATACGGCTATGGGGATGAGTCGTTCCCACAAATGCGGCTCTTAACGGCTTGGTTGGAACGGTCATGGGCGTGCTCCTTCGGGTGAGTGACTTAGCTCTCTTCGTCTTGGTAGTGCGTCGTCAGTTCGCCAATGCCCTCCACTTTGACGGTCGTGACGTCGCCGGAGACGATCTTGATGCCGAGCGCGGCTCCGACGCCGGAGGGGGTCCCCGTGGCAATGATGTCCCCTGGCTCAAGCGTCATCACCTGAGAGGCGTACCAGACGATATCGTCGACCGGACACATCATGGCGCCCGTCGTGGAGTCCTGCACCGTCTTGCCGTTGTGATCGAGCGAGATTTTGAGATTCTGGGGATCACCAATCTCGTCCGCCGTCACCAACCATGGGCCCATCGGGGCGCCTCCGTCAAACCACTTGCCGGCGAGCCAGTCAAAGAACCACGTGTTCTTGCGCACGTCCTCGCGCGGATCAAACTTGAGCTGCCGCTCGGAGAGGTCGTTGAACGCGCTGTAGCCGACGACTGCGGAGAGGGCCTCTTTGCGATCGGCTGCCCGGCGCAGGCGCCGCCCGATGACGACAGCCAGTTCCCCTTCCCAGTCAAAGAACTGGGTGTGCGGCGGCAGCTTAACGACAGCGTTGTGACCGACAAGTGTGGTCGATGGGGGTTTCATAAAGAGTTGGGGGCGGGCATCGCCAACGGGGTCCGAGTTGCCGCCCTCTCGGAGGTGCTCCAAGTAGTTGGCTGCCACACAGATCAACTTGGGCGGTCGTGGCACTGGGGGAAGGAGTGTCGTCTCCGCCAGCGGCAATTCGGTGAGCGTCTTGGCTTGCGAGACCACGCCCTGCTGAGCGAAGGGGGCCTCCCAAATCTGGTCTTGAGTCGTCTCCTTAACGGATACCACGCCCGAATCCGGGTCGACGACGCCGACGCGCTCGGCGCCTTGCCAGGCTACATTGGCCAATTTCACGTTCTCGATCGCTCCTTTGTCGGCCGCTATGGGATGTCCAGGCGGCTCGCGCAACTATTCTGCATAGAGATAACAGATTCCAGAATTCACATCGTGTAAAGTTCCTTGGCGCAATTGGAATTTCCTTCTCCAAAGAGGTTTGCGGATCGGCAGGAGCGGGGACCGAGCGCCGGTCTGTAAAACGCAGGAATTTAGCCCGATATACGGGAAGCGACAAGCAGGTATCAGTGGTGTATCCATTTCGATTAGGAGCGTGACTTGGGATGCGACTCACAGAGGTTCACACGCCGTCTCTCGTCGTGGATTTGCCGACGATGATGGAGAATCTTGAGCGAATGCAGTCCGGCGTTCAAGCGGCGGGCGCTGCGCTAAGACCGCACGCAAAGACGCACAAGTGCGTGGAGATCGTCGAACGACAGCGGGCTCTGGGCGCCACGGGCATCGCGGCGGCGACGGTCCGGGAGGCCGAGGTGTTGTTTGAGGCCTCTGGGCGTGACGTGATGATTGCGAACGAAGTGGTCTCACCGGCCTACATTCAACGCCTCTTCCGCCTAGCTCAAGACGGGCGGGTCGGCCTCTTGGTCGACAGTGAGGAAGGCCTGCGGCGCTTGGAGGCTGAGGCGGTTAACTGGCCCACGACGCTCGAGGTATACCTGGATCTAAATATTACGGATCTTAGCGGGAATACCGGTCGGTGTGGCGTGCCGCCGGGCGGCGAAGCTAAACGACTCGCCGCGCTCATGCACCAAAGCGAGCGGGTGAACTTTCAAGGGATTCTAGGGTATCGCGGCGCTCCGCGCCTGATGGGGCCGGAGTTGCTGGAGGAGAATGATCCCGTGGCGGAGGTGCGCCGCAGCGGCATCGAAGAGGGCGAGATTTTGGTTCGGTTCGCGCGCGAGTTGGAGCGCGCCGGCATCCCCGTTCCCAACGTGGTGGCAGGCTCGACACCGACGGCGCTGGCTGCCGCCTCCGTGCCGGGTGTCACGGAGGTTCAACCTGGGGAGTACCCCTTCTACGGAGGGATTCACGCGGGCCCCGGAGTGTGTGCCCCGGCCGACTGTGCTGCGTGGGTCGTTGCGACGGTGATCAGTCGACCACATCCTAACCGAGCGGTTATCAACGCCGGTAAGAAAGTGTTGAGCGGAGATATTCATCCGCAGAAGCATCCCAATCTGAGCCTGAGAGGTTTTGGTGTCATTCAGAGCGTCACCGGCGAGCCCGTCGAGGGCGCGACCCTCGCCTCCCTTTCGGAGGAGCACGGAACGGTGACACTCGAGTCTGAGACTGCTGCCCTGCAGGTCGGTGATCTCGTCCGGGTGGTTCCCAACCACATTTGTCCGGTGGTGAACCTTTCGGATTGGCTCCTCATTCACCAAGACGGTGAGATCGTCGACGAGTGGCGGATCGCCGCCAAAGGGTACCGTTCGGCAGAGTAGGGGGTCTCTCATGCATATTCATTTGCTGGGCACGTCGGCAGGGAAGCCGATCCCCCGCCCGTTCTGTACGTGCCATGTGTGTCGGGCGGCCCTTTGTGAAGGGGGGAAGGAGGTTCGCACACGCACGGGCGTACAGTTTTACCCGCTCGACGACTTCCTTGAAACGGCGGGCCCGGTCTACCAGGTCGATATCTCCCCGGACTACGTGCACCAGATCATCCGGGATAAGATCGATCCAAGCGGTCTACAGCACCTATTGATCACGCATCCCGACGCCGATCATTTACACGTCGAGTACCTCAAGTTCCGCAGCACGGTACTGAGCCCGAGTGAGGAGTTACCGGTCTTACACGTGTACGGCAATGAGTTGGTCGAGGAGAAGATTCGCTCCGTCATCCCCGACTTGGAGGCAGTGCGGTGCGCGTTTCACCGCGTGGAGGACGGAGAGACGTTTGCGGTCGGAGCGTTCCAGGTGACAGCGTTTCGAGCGATGCACCGCGGGCCGCGCTGCCTCCACTACGCCGTCGACGATGGGCAGTGCAAGGCGCTCTTCGCTTGGGATGGGATGTGGGAAGAGGCGGTGTGGGAGCGCCTCGGTGAGTGGCGTTTTGATGCGATCGGAATGGAGTGCACCCACCTGGGACCCTCCGAACGCGACAGCTCGAGTCATTTGACCTTGCGCCAATTCCTCCGCACGCGTGACCGACTGGTCGATCTCGGCGTGATGGATGAGGCGACACGCCTCTTCGCCCTACATATCGGAGATAACGGTGGGCTCACGTGCTCCGAGGCCGAAGCGCTGGCCGAGCGAGAGGGCTTTATCGTGGGTTATGACGGCATGCGTCTTACGTTAGGGCGATGATGCGACTCGACCAGACACCGTGGGAGATGGCGAAGGCCTCGTCGCGCACAGCAAGGGCGCGGGCGTACCTCTTTGAGCGCGTCGCTCGGATCGGCGACGAGCCCTTACGGACGCTCGTCCAGGAGATGTTGATGCGGGCGTCGTTGGAGCCTGCACGGTTGGCCGCTTTGCCGCCGGCCGGCGAGGAGTGGGTGAAGCCGTGGGAGAAGCTGCGGCTCCCTCTCGCCTACGACCCAACGTGGGCGGCGCCGGGGGCGGCTCGAAGCAGTCACCACGCGTACCCCGGCGGCTGGGCGATCCACTGCGCAATCAACTTGGGCGCGGCACTAAACTTATCGGATCAGGCGGTGCGTCTCAAGGGCGTTCATGTCGATCGGGATGCGGTGGTTGCCGCCATGGCCCTGCACGATTGGGCCAAGTTAAAGCTCCTGCGCTGGGACGGGGAGCACGCCCTCGACGCAGAAGGCTCGGGGGGCCACCATTGGATGGCCTTGGCTGAGTGCATGTTGCGCGGCTTCCCGCCAAAGGTCGTGCAACTCCTCGCGGGTGTGCACGGAGGTTGGTGGTTGAAGCCGGAGACGGTGGAGGGTAGCCTCAGGTCGGCCGCTCAACGCATCGGGATCGATCTCGAAGGAAGCGCGTATCTGCGCCGCAGCGAGGATTTACACGTCGAAGAGTGGATCATGAGGCAGGCGGAGGAGAGCTGGTATCAGGCAACGCGGCGCGCCTTGCAAGAGGTGAGCGGCGAGGTGCGCGCGTGGCACGAGGACCGAGAGCTCGCGACACCCTTTGAACGGGTGAGCAGCGCCCTTTTCTCTACCTATGACGAGCTGGCGCTGTACCACGATTTAAAGGCGTACGGCCCTGAGCGGATGTTTGAGAGACTCGACGCTTGGTACCTAGGGATTGCCCCTCAGTGATCGGTAGGGTCGAGCGGCAGCGCGGGACGGAATGAGTCGTGAAGTGGACCCGGGACGTACCTGGGTCCACTTCACGTGTCTAGATGTGGCGATTGGGGACGAGAATCGGCTTCTCTGAGAGTGCGAGGTGGTCGATGAGGCGCATCCGCATCTCGCTTAGGAGTGCAGCGTGTCGCTCATCGGCGGCCAGGTTCACCCATTCGTCGGGATCCTCCTGAAGGTCGTACAACTCCTCACGCCCTTGCGGCGCCCAACGAATGTACTTGTACCGCTCGGTTCGGACGCACTTTCCGTGCGAATCCTGTTTGTTCGTCGTTTGCTCGCACAGGATCTGCTCTTTACCTTTCCCTTCGCCGGTCATGACGGGACGCAGGCTGCTCCCCTGGATAGACTGGGGAATACGCACGTCTGCGTAGTCGAGGATGGTCGGAGCGAGATCGATCAACTCGACGAGGTCGGGGATCCGCTTGCGAACATTCGTCTCGGTCGCCAGGGGCTTCACAATGAGCGGCATCCGAATCACCTGCTCAAAGAAGTTACCTTTGCCGAACTTGCCCAGGTCGCCCATCATCTCACCGTGGTCAGAGGTGAAGAGGATCACCGTGTTATCGTACAGGCCTAACGCTTTGAGCTTGTCGGCGACCATGCCCACCAGATCGTCGATCATAGTACACAGTCCGTAGTAGTGGGCGATCCACCGCTTCATTACGTCCGGTTCCGGTGCCCGGCTCCCCTCGGGACGCTTGAGGTACTTCTCCGAGAGCACGATGTCATCCGGATCGTACATCGTGGAGTAGGGTGCGGGGGCGTCGACCGGTCCGTGGGGGTTGCATAGGCCCAACCAGGCAAAGAAGGGTTGATCCTTCTCCTGCTCGATAAAGTTGACCGTATTCTCCATCGCCCAGTAGTCGACGTACTCCTCAAAAGCGAGCACACTGGTGACGGCCGAGCGGTACCGTTTATACTCGTCCGAGCGACGCTGCTCGTAAATTTCGCCGTAGGCTCCGGGACGCTTCGCTTCTAACCACGCGGCGTAGTCGTCACCCAGTTGGTGAGGACCAAAGGGTGCGCCAGCCCCGTAAGGTGTCGTCCAACGGGCACCCTGGCCGTTGCTCACGTGCATCACATCGAACCCCTTGTGGGGCGCCATGTGGAGCTTGCCGAAGGCGCCCGTGCGGTAGTTCGCGTTTTGCAGGCGCTCCATAAAGGTGGCTTCCCATGGCGGCAGGCCCGGCGTGGTGTGAATGGCGCTGTCCATGTAGCGGAGGCCGTGTTGGTGGGTGTAACGGCCCGTTTGCATACAGGCTCGGCTGGGCATACACACCGGATTGTTGCAAAAGGCGTACTCAAATAAGCAGCCTTCTTCGGCTAAGCGATCGGCTACCGGCGTGCGCACGACGCTGCCGTAGGCGCCGACCGTGTCGTAACGCTGCTGGTCGGTTGTGATGAGTATGACGTTAGGTCTTTGGCAATCCACTTGTAAAAACGCCCCTTTCGTAAGATCGTCCTCGTTAGAGGTTAGAGGTCAAAGAGCTCTTGGTAGGCGGACTCCGACTCTCGCTGCACGTTCTCTAAGAGTTGCAACGGCGTGATCTCGGAGCGGCGCACTTGGTCCATCCCGGGGACAAAGAGTGGCTGAAGGACGCCAATAAAGAGTGGCGGTACGCCAAACCCGTTGGGCATCAGTTCGAGCATGGCGATCTCACGCTCGTCGACGATCTCGTCGTTGGCGATCAACTCGAGCATCGCGTCGGCGCGGGCTGGAGGCTGCTGGGTCAGCCGATACCACTCCATTTGTACCTCTTTGGAGGCCATGTACTTGATCAGCTCTGCTGTGGCTTCGACGTTTGACGCCCCGTAGGGGATCACGGGCCCGGGACCGGAGGAGTTGGTGGTCCGGACGCCGCCTTCTTGCGGATACGGGATGTGACTGACGCGCCACTGTACGTCGGGTGCCTGGGTGTTGAGAAGATTGATGCGGCTGGTGCTGTCCAAGCGCATCGACGCGTCTTGGGACTGAAAGAGCGCAGGTGTGGCGCTCGCTGTGGCTCCGTACTTTTGCGCGTATGAGGCGATCCATTCGATGGCCCGCACATGGGCCGGGTTACCGGTAAGCGTGGGCCGATTCCGCTCAAAGTCGTAGGGCGATCCGCCAAAGACCCACAGCCAGCCGAGCTCGCTTAGAAAGTTATTGCTGCGCGGCGCGAATCCCAGCCGATCGATGTTGCCGTCATTGCCCCAGCGGGTGAGACGTTCGGCGTACGCGTCGAGGTCGGCGATGTACTCGGGGCCGACGGCGGGGTCAAGGCCGACTTCGTTAAAGTGGACAGTGTTGTAAAACATGCCCCGGGCATCGGTGCGGAACTGCACGCCCAGGACCCGATCGTTTAACGTGGTAAGTTGTCGCGGTGCAGGAAGGTAGTCGATCGAAGCCAGGAATTCTTCTGAAAGTACCTCGTCGATGGGGATGATAAACCCACCCTTGTACAGCTCGGGTAGGATGTGCATGCCAAGGTAGACAACGTCAGGCGGCGTGCCCGCCGCGATGGCCGTCTTAACCTTGTCCAGCCCGGCACCGGCGCTCAGGCTCCCCTCCATGACAAGATCGACCTCGACCCAAGGGTGACTCTCGTTAAAGCCGTTGATGATACGTTGGGCAGCCTCGCTGTCACCGAGCCCTTGCCACCACATGGTAATGGTGGTCTTTTCGGCCTCGACACTCGTGAGCGTTGTCAGGGTAAAGAGTAAGATGGCAAGAATCAAGGTTCTTGCTGACCTGGATTTTGTATGAAAGCGACTCAACGACGATTCCTCCTGTTAGCTGTTTACGAGTATTGCTTAAGAGTATCCGACGTTCCGGTCGGACGCTATGAGCTCGAGCTTGCGATCGAGGACCAAGGTCGCGGCGCCGACGGCTTCAGCCTGAGCGCCTAGCGTGCCGCTGACGAGGCGCGTGTGGGCAAAGCTGGCGCTTAGGGCTCGTCGCTTCGCTTCGGCCGTCACCATGCTGAGTAACGGCTCCCCGGTGTTGCCCAAGGGGCCACCGAGGACGATGCGTTCGGGGTTGAGGAGGTTAATCAGGTTGGCGACGGCGATGCCCAACGAGAGTGCGGCCTGCTGCAGTGCTTCGTGTGCGACGGCGTCTCCTGCTTTCGCGGCATCGCAGATCCTCTCGGCACTGAGGGGAGATGCATCGTTAAGGGAGCTGGCAGTCCCACCTGCGATCGCCGACCTAACAAAATCGATGAGCGCCTGCTCAGAAGCGAACGAGACGAGGCACCCGCGATTGCCGCACGTGCACAGAGGTCCGTCTGCAGCGACGGTCATGTGCCCGAGCTGACCGGCGAGCGAACTTCTCCCCTCGATCAACCTTCCTTTGGAGTAGGCGGCCGACCGAATGCCTGTTCCGATGCCGATGTAAATGTACTCTTCTGCGCCTGCCGCGCCGCCCCAACGCCCCTCGGCCAAAGCCGCTCCCCAATGGCGATTGATGACGAGCGCGGGGATCTTGGTGACCCGCTCGATCGTATCTTTGATCGATACGTGACTCCAGCCCAAGTCGTCGGCCTGAATGACGACGCCCGACTCGGAGTCGACGATCCCGGGGACGCCGATCCCGATGGCGGGCAGCACCGGGTGGGGAGAGCGTTGCCGCAAGGTGCGGACCCCATCCGCCAGTGACTGTAAAGCCCCTGTGGCGTTACGTGGATCGGCGCCTTTATCGAGGGTGTCGATCACATTCCCTGTTTGGTTGACTAGAGTGAGCACCCACCTCCGTGTGAGCAGAGCGGCTCCAAGTGCCACCACGGCGTTTGGTCGAATCTCAAGTCCAATACCGGGGCGGCCGCCGGTCGTCGATATCTTGCCGGTCTCTTGGATCACGCCCAGGTTGAGCAGGTCGCGGGCGATATGGGAGGTCGTGTTCCGACTGAGTCCTGAGAGACGAGCAATGTCTGAACGCGAGATGCGGGGATTGCGCTCGATGAGTGCCAGGACGGTCTCATACGACGCAGGGGACTCGGGGCCATGAAATGAGGTGGTTGCCAATCGATCACCTCCTACTTGAACAAGGAGTGAAATTTGCCCTTTGTAACACAGAATTACAATAGTGGCGTATGTTGGCTAATCATTCGTGTTGTAAAGGAGTTGTACCTTTACGCATTGGAGAACAGTTGAAAAAGTTTGTCATGTGGAAGGACGAAGTTGTATTGTCGGGGTCTCCCTTTGCGGTTTGGAATGGGGGGAGCCCTTAGGGCCCGGGAAGCGCACAACCGCTCCCCGGAGCCCGGCGGGAGTCGCAATCGGCTACTCAGCGTACTGGGGAAGGACGGTGCGGACGATTTCGTCCTCGATCGCCACGGCGGCGGCGTCCGGACTCTGCTCTCCGCCCACGACTTGTACCAGATGGGCGTTGGCAATCCGGATAGAATCACTGAGGCCCGGTACTTTCACCGTCTCGGGAATGAGGTAGTCACTCGAGGAGGCAGACCTCAGGAACACCTCAAGATTGAGACCATCGTAGCGGTCCAAGAGAACCGGGTCCTGAAAGGTGGAGATTCGCACCGGGGTGAGGATTGCGCCGCTGGCGAGCTGTTCTCGAATGAACTCTGGTCTGAGGTTGAACGTGATAAACTCTTGAGCTAAGTCAGGGTAAGGCGTATCGGCTGAGATGGCGAAAAAGTTGTGGCCACCTGTATTCCTGTGTCCGTTTGGCCCTTTGGGGAACGGGACGATGTTCCACTCAAAGTCAAGTACGTCGGGGCGGCCCCAGTCGCGAAAGACGCAGCGGGGACAGATGGCAAAGAGGGCCGCGTTGGTGCGTCCGCCTCCCATCGCTCCATAAACGGTGGCCAGACTCGTCACCCACTCGATGGCGGCGCGTCCTGCGGGGGTGTTGATCGTGGGTTGGCCGGTTTCGGGATCGAGCAGCGTCGTTCCAAAGGCACGCAGCATGGAGAGGAAGGGGTGGCCGCCCGTCAATCCTGCCGTCCCATAAATCTCCGGTGTTCCGTCGCCGTCGCGGTCGTGGGTGATCGCTCGTACGGCGCTGACGAAGTTGTCGGTGTCCCAACGGTCGGCCCGCCACATCTCGTCGGCTCGCTCAAGGCCGGCCTCTTGGAACAGGGCGACGTTAAAGCCGAGTTGTTGACCGCCGCCGTGATGCGGAACGCCGATGATCTCGCCGTCCATCGTCATCTGCTCATGGTTGATGATATCGTCCCACTGCAGCTCGGGGTCACGGGTCACCCAGTCGGTCAAGGCGCGGATGTACCCTTTGGTCCAATAGTCGTACTGCATGGGACGGTTTACGACAAAGACGTCCGGTGTGATTCCGGCTGCCCTCATGGTGACGATCTTCTCGTGGTGGTCGGTGGTGCTGGTGCTAAAGAGGACCTCGACCGTCACTCCAGGGTGCTCGGCTTCAAAGAGCCGAGCGGTCTCCCGTACGCTCTGTTGGTCTTTGGGATCGGACGCCCACAGCATGTACGTAATCGTACGATCCTGCGCCGAGGCGCTGCTGATGAGCGCGCCAAGCAGTAGGGTGAGTGTGATCACCGACAGAGTGTGCATAAGGCGAATGCGATGTTGCATGTTCGTCCCTCCATTGTAAAATGTGGCCTGCTTCGGTCGTTAGAATTTACACATAAAACCGAAGATTCCTTGGGCAGTCCCGCCCGTCGGTACTCCGGACGGAAAGGAACTCTCATGCTTGCGAGTAATTAACAGAATCAATGAGTACCAGTCGCATGTTCGGAGGATTTCTATGAAGCTGTTGTTGGCACTTGATTTGGCGGAACTAAGGGTTTGGGACGTCGACCGTGTGGGCGGGAAGGCGGCCCATTTGGGAGCGCTCCTGGGAGCCGGCTTCCCTGTGCCGAACGGAATATGCATTACGACGGACGCCTTTCGGGCTGGTGTACAACCCTACGAAGGCGAGATTCAATCGGTGCTGTCGGGTCTGAGGAATCAGAAGGCGGAGTCTCCCCACACGTTTGCAGCGGCTGCGGCTCAGATCGAGGAGGCGCTTCGTTCCCTCAGCGTTCCGGAGGCGGTGCGTGAGGCCTTGGAGCGAATGCTAAGTGAAACAGGCCTTAGTGACGTGCCCGTCAGCGTCCGTTCCTCGGCCGTCGAAGAGGATGGAGCAGAGGTTAGCCTAGCGGGCCAGTTTGAGACGAAGCTTGGCGTCTGTGGCGCCCCGGCGATTGTCGGGGCGATCGAAACGTGTTGGCGCTCGTACTTTTCGGCCAATGCTTTGGCGGCCCGTGCTGGGGCGGGTCGGTTGGAGGATGACCTGGCTATCGGCGGGATGGCGGTCGTGATTCAACGCATGGTCGATGCTGAAGGGGCCGGCGTTGCGTTCGGTGTGGACCCCCTACAACCCGACAGCGGGTCGATGCTCATCAACGCTACCTGGGGACTGGGGATCGGCGTCGTCGACGGGCGCGCGCCGGCTGACACCCTCTGGGTGGATCGACAGCGCTTTGCAGTCACCAAGAGGCAGACAGTGCGCAAGGGCGTGCAGATCTGTACCGACGCCGCGGGCGAGCTGGTCGAGACGCCGGTCCCCTCCGAAAAGCAGGACGCGGCGGTCCTTCCCGACGAGTGGGCCAAGCGGATCGCGCAGTACACGTTTGCGACCGAGCGTCTCTTTGGGGGTCCCCAGGATGTGGAGTGGGCGGTAGCCGACCAACGGCTCTGGATTCTGCAAAGTCGCCCCATCACGGGCATTCATCCGCAGGGAGAGGATGGGCCAGGCGAGTTTCCAGTCGAATGGGAGCGTGCCGACGAGGCTCGGGCGTTTTGGCAGTTGGACGGGGCAGGGGACGAACTGCCGCTCCCCCTCGAACACGACGTTCGAGATGCGGGGTCGGCCGCTCGAGCGGACGCCGCGTTGATCACGGGCCGGCGGTCGGGAGCGGCGCGACCGACCGTGACACGCACAAAGGTGATCAACGGCCGGCGTTACACACGACAGGTTCCCATCGATCTACGCGAAGGAGACGAGCTGGCTCGCTCGCGCACAGCGGCCCACTTGGGGGAGCGACTGCGGGCGCAAGGTGTTACCCCTTGGGAGTACGCCGCTCCGGAAGTGATCGCCGCCACTCGGCGACTTGCGGACTTTGACGCAGACGAAGCGGACGCGGCGGCGTTGGCAACGCATCTGGAGGATGCGTTTGGCGTGTACCGGCATCACTGGACGTTGCACTGGGTGTACGGACAGGGCAGAGACGCCTTTGCCTCCCCGTTTAATCAAGCGTTTGAGACGATCTCGGGACTACGTGGCGCTGAGGCGCGAGATGCCGTCATGCCTCTGCTAGAAGGCTTGGACAACGAGTTTACCAAGTTCCTCGACGATGTGTACGCCCTGGCGTGTGTCGCCACCCAGGCGGCCGTCGTCGCGCGCTTGATCGAGGAGTTTGCGGCGAATGAGTCTTCCATGGGTGGGGACATCGTAAAACGCTTACGCAATTTGGGGAGTGAGGCGGCTCCATTCCTGCGGGATTTCGATGTATTCTTGCAAAAATGGGGAGAACGATCGGGAGCTGGATACGGCTCCCGTACGTCGATTACGCAGCCCACACTGAAGGAAGAGCCGGGTTTCGTCATTGCTTTGCTCGTCCCCTATATCGCCGGGCGTGCGGAGGCTCCGGCCACAGTGCGGGCGCGGGCGCACCAGGAGCGTGAGCGTCGCATAGAGACGCTGCTCCAGGGATGCGAGGATGCGGAAGCTGTGGCCGTGTTTAGACGGTTGCTTCCCCTCATGCGTCGTGTACGGGCCGACTTAGAGAATCACAATCACTACATCGATCAGTTGGCGCTGGGGCAGCTCCGTACCGCTGTCATGGCGGCCGCTCACCGGTTGGTCGAAGAGGGTGCGCTCTCGGAGCCCGAAGAACTCTTTTGGCTGCATCGGGACGAAATCGTCGCAGCCCTGCGCTCTCAGCCAGGCGACGAATTGGATGCCACGGCGACAAAGGCATTGGTTGCGCGGCGGCGCGACCAGTACGAGGCGTGGAAGGCGTTACATCCACCGCCATTCTTGGGAGTGCCTGAGATACGGTTGCCCGCTCGCGTCGAGCCGGAGGGTGAGGTGGGCTCTGGAGAGCCGCCGACGAACAAGACGCCGGAGCGGGATTCCGGATCCGTACTGCAGGGCGAGCCGGCCAGCGCCGGGCGGCGTAGCGGACGGGCTCGCCTTGTCTCTATGAGTGAGAGGCTACCCAATGTAGGGCCTGGAGACGTGCTGGTAGCTCAGAACGCAGGGCCGCTATGGACACCGCTCTTCCCCATTTTGGCCGCCGTGGTGCTCGATCAAGGGGTGCTGTTTCAACACGCTGCGACGACGGCGCGCGAGTACGGGCTCCCGGCAGTGATTCAGACCCGAGTGGGAACCACACGTATTCGTGAAGGTGATTGGGTGACGGTTGACGGGAGCGCAGGCACCGTAGAGATTCACTCGTCGGCGGGGATAAAGGAGGATGCCGGATAGGCGCGCCAAAAGGATGTTTCCGAGCAATATCTGCAGAGTTGTATCGTGTCTAAAGTGAGGCGCGTTGCGCTGGAGAGGAGCTGATTGAGATGGGAAGGATGCCTCCCGTGCAGGTCGACTTAGGTGAAGGTGGCGTGCGGCACTTTACCCATACGGCCAACGATTTGGTTGTGGGTCACGGAAGTCTCGTCTATATGTTGATCACGGGGTTCGTGGCCGGAATTCTCATTTGGGTGCCGATCTTTGCGATCTTTTACTTCAACCGGCTCTTGTCGTCGAGCTCCGGCGCCCGTGTCGGCGTCTACGGAGGGGGCCTCGGGATCGACCCCGTGGCCATGTTGCCGTACATCATCGCGACGGGACTCCTTGGAGTCGGACTCGTGCTGCTGCGACGCCTCTCCGCACGGATCGGATGGTACAAAGAGATCGCCTCGCAGCGCCTCGGATTAAACGGCGTTGTGGCGAGCGTGCTCGGAGCTGCGCTGTGTATCGGGCTCATTGCTTCGGGGAGTCAACTCGGCTTCCTGCTGGTCTTTATCTCCATCGGTGTCCTCTTTGGGGGGTACATCGTGAACGCGCTATGGGAAGGGTTGCACAACCTATTTCTCATTCCGTACGGTGCCCGTAACAGCGATGCGGTACTCGAACGGGCCATCCGTCACGAGCTCGAGCGCCAGGCCGACATTCGGCCAAAACGGCTCGCCTCGCTCTCCGTCCAAAACGGGAGAGTGATGTTGGCAGGAGAATGGGAGAGCTCGGAGGCCCGCAAAGAGGCGCAGGAGGCGCTACAGTCTATGGTGGGCGTCAACATCGTTCAGTTCGTCAAGGCTGAATAAAGCTCGGTTAGGCTAGGCATTTTGTAGGGTTCTTCATTCCCGCGAATGTAGTTCCGTTTCATACATTCACTTGCAGCCCGCTCGCGGCGTTCTCGCGCGTTCTTTCGACGCACTCGCAGGCTCCACGCAGTTCCTCAGCGCGTTGGTGCTCTATAACGCGCGCTTTTTCCCGGGGACTCATTGTAGGAATTCCCATTCCGACATACGATAGTGGCACAGGCAGGACACTTTAGGAGTGGATGGAGATGGTCGTACTGCAGTGGCGTTCGGTAAAGCGGGTGCTCATCGGCGCTCTCCTCGTCATCGCTCTACTCTCACTTCCGTTTGCCTTCGGGCTCTCAGGTGGAGACCGTTGGAGCACGCCGTCGGAGAGTGTAGGGCTAATACACGTTACGGGGACGATTCAAACCGTGGGCGAGGGCGTGATCGGGGAAGAGAGCGGCGTTGGCCACGTGATTGACGCGCTCAACAGCGCCCGTGACGACGACCGGATCGCGGCGGTCGTTGTCCGGATCAACAGCCCCGGCGGGAGCGCAGCGGCGTCTCAAGAGGTGCATCGCGCGATGCTCAAAGTACGTGCAGCGGGCAAACCTGTCGTCGTCTCTATGGCCGACGTGGCTGCATCAGGCGGATACTACATCGCCGTAGCCGCAGACCGCATCCTCGCGAATCCGGCGACCATCACAGGCTCCATCGGTGTCTACGCGCAGTTCTTAAACCTCTCCGAGCTGGCTGACGAGTACGGTGTCACATTGGAAACGGTCAAGACCGGACCGTACAAAGATCTGGGCAATCCGACGCAACCGTTCACTGAGGACGAGCGGCGGGTGATGCAGGCTGTCGTGGACGACAGCTTGGATCAATTCGTTGCAGCGATCGTGGAGGGACGGGAGCTGGATGAAGAAGAAGTGCGCCGCCTAGCGGACGGGCGTGTCTACACGGGCAGTCAAGCTCGGGAGTTCGGGCTGATCGATGACTTCGGGGGTTTGGAGGACGCGGTCGACCTTGCGGCGGAGTTGGCGGGGATCGAGAAAGAGCCGTACGTGGTCCGGTACGGGCGACCACGCAGTGGATTGTTGCGATTCCTGCGCGGCTTCTCGGCACGCTGGGAGCAGGCAACTGCACTCGAGGCTCGCCTGATCCAAATTCTCACGGGTGAGCGGCCTAGCGTGACGATTCAGTATTGATGACGTGCGCGGTCTGATCGGAGACGACAGGGAGGTACTCTTAGGGGATGGAGCGATACTGGCGCAGTTTAGTAGACGTCCTTGTAGCGCCCGTCGACGCATTTCGGCGCATGCGGGACGCACCCATGCCGCTCTTTGGTCTACTCGTTGCTATCGTGGCACAAACGGTCTTAGCTCTCGGAACGAATTCGTTGGCGCCCGCGCTGCCGGTCGATCCCGGCCCCACCTTAAACCCGGTATCTGATGTGATCGGCACGTTTGTCGCTTTTCTAGTCGGCGTCGGAGTCCTCCACGTGTCGGCGCGAATCCTCGGGGGAACCGGCTCATTGCGGGCTAGCATCAGTGGGTTGGGCTTAGCCATGACACCGGGGCTGTTCTTTGCGCCGATCTACGTCGTCGCCAACCTTTGGGGCGCTGGAGGTATCGCGCTGGTCGCAAGCGTGCTGCTCGGAATGTGGGGGCTTCTCTTGGACGTGATTGCAATTCGTGAGGTGTACGAGCTCTCTACGGCGCGGTCAATCGGTACACTGCTGGTGGCGTTGGTGGGACTGGCATTGACGGTGATTGCATTTGCATTGCTCATCGGACTCATTGCTTTCGCAATCTCGCTGTAGCTGGGTTACTTCTCCTACCTATGTCCATATAGGCAGTCGGACAAGCTCGGGCGACCGCATTCATGAACGCGCCGACGACGGGGCACACCTACCCATGGAGGTGGGCTTCGCCATGAAAAGGTCGAAAAGCGCATGGAATAGCAGGACGCTGGGGACGATCGCGAGCATCCTCGGTGGCATGTTACTGCGTCGAGGTCGGCGCACGTCCTTCTTGGGCTCTGGCTTCCTCGGGTTTGGACTGGCGCGCGTCGCGCTTGCGCTCCTAGGCCGTGCGCGCATCAAGGCCTAAACGTAAGCCCTCGGACAGCGGCGTCGATACGTCGCTGTCCCTCCTCTTTACGCGAAAAGGTCCGCTTCCCGCCCGCGGCGAACGTTGGCGCACACCGATCGAAAATAGGAGCGGGTGGCGACGATGTTACAGCAACTGTTTGGATTGGAGAATCAAGCGGCACTGGTGGTGGGTGGCAAGAGAGGATTGGGATTGGCGATGGCTGAAGCACTGGCCGGCGCGGGGGCGAACGTAGCACTGGTCAGTCGAGATCGCGCGGCTCTTGAAGCGTCGGCTCACACGTTGGCCGCGGCGACGGGACGCGAGGTGGTGGCGATTGCGGCTGACGTGCGTCGGGCCGACGACGTCTCTCGCATGGTCGATGAGACACTCGATCGTTTTGGCCGTATCGACATCCTGGTGAACTCGGCGGGTATCAACATTCGCAAGCCGATTGAGGAGATGAGTGAAGCCGAGTGGCACGATGTGATCGACACAAATCTAACAGCTACTTTTCTCGCATGCAAGGCCGTTGGGCCCCCCATGAAGCAGGCGGGGTACGGCCGAGTGATCAACATCGGTTCGCTCCTTTCAGGATTCTCGATTCCGGGGCGGACGCCTTATGCGTCCAGTAAGGGCGGAGTCGTCCAACTCACCCGCACGCTCGCTTTGGAGTGGGCTGAGCATGGGATTACGGTAAACGCAATCTGCCCAGGGTTCTTTGCTACAGAGTTAAACACACCGGTGATCGAGGATAAGGTCGCTTACGAGCGACTCAGGTCTAAGATCCCATTGGGCAGGTTTGGCGATCCGGATGAGATCAAAGCGGCCGCCCTCTTTTTTGCAGCGCCTGCGGCGGGCTACGTGACAGGCGCCACACTCTACGTGGATGGCGGAGTTACGGCTGAGGTGTGAGCGGTGTGTACCAACGACGCGACGTGTTTAGGGACTCGTAAACACGTCGCGTGCCCCGACGTTCATCAAGTCCAAGGATAGTTGGATAGACGCTTGAGACTCCCACTACGCAAATCCCCCGGTCAGGCCGAGGGTCGCTCTTTTAGGCGGACCTCTTAATATCGGCGAAGAGAGGATGGCCAAAGACGTGTTGTTGGATCCGCTCCGCCATCAATCGATATCCCTCCGCGTCCGGATGTAATTGGTCCGGCATGTGGGCTTCTGCATCGTCCACGTCCATAATCCTTAATCCATCAACGTAGATCAAGCGTGTGTCTCCCAGCCCCTGGAGACGAGCGACGGCGTCTTGCACCTCCGCCCGCATCCCTTCGAGCGTAAATCCGACGGCATTCTCTACACGCTCTCGGGGAGGCGAAGCGATCGGTGAAATCACGGCGATTGGGGTTGTCGAGTGTTTCTCGCGAATAACCTGTATGAGACCGATGACGCTAGCTTTAAACGTGCGAGGACCCAAACTGGACGCTCCGTACACGTTGATCCCAAGGCAAAGCGAGATCAGATCTGCCGGTAAGTCTCGGATGAGTCGAGCGAGCATCGGCTCCAAGTGACAGTTGCCGCCGAAGCCAAGACATGTAAGGTCAAAGCCGAGCGCCTGAGCGACGAGGGCCGGCCATGTCTGCGAAGGCCCGTCGGCGGAAGCGCACTGGGTGATCGAACTACCGTAGGTAACCCAGCGGGGACCGCCCTCAGAGACCGGCCGTACGCCGGCGTCCGGGTCAATCTTGAGCGAATGAAGTGTGACAGGGCAGCTCTGCGGGAGGTAGATCTCCACGAGTTTATCGCCAGCGGGTAGATCCCCAAACAGAATCTGAGCGTCGCCGGTACCTGCCGGGATCGACGCGACGCGGATTCCATCGACGAGGCAATCAAACCGACCCCCGGGGTCCGAGAGCGAAGCGGAGATCGACACGTTCTGACTCTCGCTGCGAAAACGGAGTCGTATCCCTGCCGGTATCTCCGCCTTGCCGTTGACCGCGTCGGGTGGGTAAAGGTCTGCTTGGTGGTAGGGAATGCGCCATGGTTTAACCGATTCTCCGTGGCGTTCAAGCGAGATGTGACCGGCAAAGAGGTCTTCGATCAGCTGGATGGGTTGCAACGTCTCGGATGTCAACACCTATCACTCCTTCTTGTTGTTTGCCTCCGCACGGATGTTGAGTGATCTGGATAAACATTGGGCTTTGACACGGGAGGTTCCTCCATCTTTGACGCATGCCGGTCCGGGATGGCGCTACGCATGACCCCGAGATATAATCGAGTAACGCAGACGAATAAGTCCGGTATATACGGAAGTGGGGTACATCACCTTGAAAAAGGCCTTGTTTCTGCTACCCGTCTTCGTATTGGCTATGTGCTCCATCCTATTGCCGGCGTTGGTCGGCGGAGCGTGGAGTCCGACGCGTCGTCGCGTGATGACCAAGATGTTAGAGTACGCCAAACTGAGATCGGGTGACGTATTAGTGGATTTGGGAGCTGGGGATGGACGTGTTCTTTTAGCCGCAACCAAAGTGCCGGGGGTGCGGGCGGTTGGAATCGAGATTGATCCGCTCCGTTACTTCCTGTGCAAGGCGCGTCTTTGGTGGCGCGGCATAGGTGATCGCGCCAGTGTGCGTAAAGAGAATTTCTTTCGCACTGACTTAACGGATGCGACAGTCGTCACGTTTTACTTATCACAGGCCGCGGCCGACAAACTCCAAGAGAAGTTCGAACGGGAGCTAAACGTCGGAACGCGCATCGTCTCGCACCGGAGGCCTTTGCCTGGGTGGCGTCCCGTGTTTGTCGACGACGAGGACGAAATCTACGTCTATCGCATGCACGCCGCCTTGAAACGAGACGCCGTATGAAGCTGAAGTCCAGCGTATGGCGCTGGGCGGCCGTTGGTGCGGTCCTCGTAGGCGCGGGATTTCTCATTCTAAATTCCGACTTGTCGGCCGTATGGCGGGAGCCGACAGAGGTTGTCGTCGAAAGACTGCGCTCGCTGGGGCCGTGGACCATCGCCGTGAGCCTTATCCTCTTGGTGATCGAGACAATGGTTCCCCCGATCCCTGCCGCGCCCATTCTGGTTGCTAACGCAGTAATATACGGCGTGTGGGTGGGCGTCGTCATTTCATGGGCGGGGAGCGTCCTTGGCGCGCTGGTCAACTTTTGGATCGCCCGGCGGTTTGGGCGCTCTTACGTAGAACGGCGAATGAAAGCTGAACATCTCGAGCGCGTCGACCAGATCAGTCGCGAGAATGGGTTTCAAATTCTCCTCTTGGCCCGCATGTTTCCCCTCACACCGCTGGATCTGCTTAGTTATATGGCTGGACTGAGTAGCATCTCGTTCGCAAAGTACTTTTGGGCGACGGCCATCGGTCTGGTCCCGAGCGTCACGGTGTACACGCTCCTCTCACACGACTTGTACCGACCCCAGGAATACCTTTGGCGGGTTGCCCCCGTCGTAGGTGTCGTCGTCATCGCTTACGTCATGTATCGCTATCGCGCCAGGGCAGCCAAGTTCGTCGAGTATCTGCAGGAACGGCTGCGCAGGCCGCGGCACGATTGATGAAGGGCGCCAAAGACGCCGAGGCTGTGCTACGATTCGGAGTGAAGGGATCGTCGGCAGCCGCGCTAATGTATTTGTCACTGCGGTAATAGCAACATTGCGCCGCAGAGACGTTTTTAAAGGAGTGTCTTGTAAGTGTTTCAGTATGCGTTGAATACGAGTACGATCAAGCCGGCGTCGCTTGTCGATAAGATTCGCATTGCGGCAGAGGCCGGCTACGATGGCATTGAGCTGTGGAACGATGACTTGTCCGCCTACGTCGAGTCAGGCGGCCGGCTGAGCGACGTCAAACGCATGCTGGAAGACGCCGGCTTGGCGGTTCCGACGGTCGTACATATACCGGGGTGGTTGGAAGCCGAAGACGGCGAACCGTACCGAAGGGCGCTGGATGAGGCACGTCGGCGCATGGATCAAGCGGCTGCCGTCGGGGCGCCAAAGATCATCGCGGGCCCACCGAAGGGCTCGTGTGACTACCCCCGATCCATCGACCGCTACGCAGAGCTCCTGGAGATCGGCAGAGAGCGCGGTGTCTTGCCCGCCCTCGAGTTTCTGGGTTTCGTTGAAGAGGTAAACACGATCAACGCGCTGTGGCGGATTGCCGGTAGCGTGGACGACCCTGACAAGAGTGTCGTACTCGACTCGTTTCACATCTTTCGCGGGGGCTCAAGCTTAGACGACATGGATGTTGTTCCAGCGGAGATGATCGCCGTCTTTCACATCAACGACGCTCCGGGAACGATTCCCCGTGCCGAGCAAGCGGACAAGGATCGCGTTCTGCCGGGCGACGGGATTTTGCCACTCAAAGAGATAGTGGTGTGCCTCGAGCGCAAGGGGTTCCGTGGCGCACTCTCGTTGGAGTTGTTCAACCCGGCCCTGTGGGCGCAGGAGCCACTCGCTGTGGCACGCGACGGACTGGCGCGGGTGCGCCGGATTGTTCAAGAGGCCACTGCCGCGTAGGCCTGGTTGTCGGGACGTGGTACACTGGGAGAGGCGCTTTAGGCGAGTCCGAATAAGCCGGGCGCCCACACCCCAGAAGGGAAGCACCTGCTCTTGTCGTTACAACAACGCGTATCACCCACTCTGACGCTCTTCCTAGTCCTCTTCGTCGTTTCGGTCGGATTTGGCTTGATCATCCCGATCTTACCGCTACTCACCCGCGCGTACGGCGCATCACCATTCGCGTTGGGAGCGATGGCCGCAAGTTACTCGGTGGTCCAGTTTATTTTCGCGCCAATATGGGGAGGCATCTCCGATCGGGTGGGACGCAAACCGATCCTACTCGTCGGAATCACGGGCGTCTCTGTGTCGTTTATCGTCATGGGATTCGCCGAGAGTTTTGCCGGCCTCTTTTGGGCGCGGGTCTTGGGTGGCTTTTTGGCATCAGCCACACTCCCTGCGGCGCAGGCGCTCGCGGCCGAATTGACCGGGAATAAAGATCGCTCACGGGCCATGGGCCTCATGGGCGCTGCGTTCGGTATCGGGTTTGTGGTGGGTCCCGTCGTCGGCGGATTACTGGCGCCCCTTGGACTGGCAGCTCCGTTCCTAGCTGCCGGAGTGCTTGGTGCGTTTACGGTATTACTGGCGGCACTCGTCTTGCGCGAGCCGGACTCAAGCGGCGCCTCTGAGGGCGAGGACTCCGACGAGGTGCTGGGTCGGAGGATGGGCGGCGCCACGCTACTGCGTAACGTTCAACAGGCGTTAAAGGGGCCTGGCGCCCCCTACTATGTGTTGGCGTTCGTCATCATGTTTACCCAGAGCTGTCTGATGACGGCGCTGGCGTACTTTCTCACTGACCGATTTGGAGTAGGCGTCACGACGATCGGCATGATCCTGGCGCTTAACGGCGCGTTCGGCGCGGCCATTCAAGGCGGAGCAATCGGGCCCCTCACCGAGCGGTGGGGGGATCGCACGATGATCTTGGTGGGCCTGGGTGTGGGCGCGGCGGGATTCCTGGGGCTCGCCGTCGCTCCCAATCTCGCGCTAGGGATCGGTGCGGTCTTACTGATGGCAGTCTCAATGTCGCTTACGCGGCCCACGGCCACATCAGCGCTCTCAAAGGTGACCACCCTGCCCCAGGGGGTTACGATGGGTGTGCAAAGCTCCTTTGATAGCCTCGGACGAGTCATCGGTCCGCTGTGGGCCGGGTACGCCTACGAGCTCTCCCACAGCGCTCCGTTCGTCTCGACTGCAGTGATTGGATTGCTCGCCCTCTGGTATGTGGCAGTGCGGACGAGAAAAAAGAGTGATCCAAGGAGAAGCCTCCCATCGTATTGAATGGTGGGTTCAATTCAATACACTCTTGGGAGGAATGTTACATGCGTCGAACGCTCGCACTCACCCTTGTGATCGCCCTCATCTCGCTCCTGGTAGCCTCGATCTCCGCCGGCGCCGCGGGTGATACCGGCAAGGCGATCACACAGCTTGAGACCGCCGTCACCCACCTTGGGTTCTCCGCAAGTAACGAGCAGCTCGCGGGTGCTCTTGCGCACCTCCGACACGGCCTCAACTGCCTGCAGGGGCCGGACGGAGATCTCTACGACGCCGCTTGGGGCAACCCGTGCGGCAATCAGGGCAATGGGATCTTAAACGACCTCGGCGACGTGCCGGAAGGTGTGCGCCATCTGGCCGAAGCTGCCTACTCGGTAACGGCAAATAACGTGGCGTCTGAAAGCTTGACCGACGTGCGCTTGGCGGCGAACGGAGCGAAAGCCTTGCTGCAGTTGGCGCTCGATCACCTCAAAATGTAAGGGTTACATTCGACCCAAACACCATGAAATACTTGAGCGGATCGGTTGGGGAAGTCGCCCCGAGCCGGTCCGCTTTTTCTATTGCTCATCTGCGTCATACACCCATCACCTGTGGGCATACCGTTCCGAAAGGGAATGGAGGACGCGCGATGTCACACTGGTGGAGCGGGTTGGCGCGGAGGCGCCGTGGGGTGCACAAGTTGCTGCAAAGGCCCGCTGGCGCGATCGTCACGCTGGTTGTCGTGGTCGGAGCTGCGTGGTTACTCGCGCCGCTCTTACGTGGAATGGGTCCGTCTGAATCGTTGAGGGACCGGGACTCCGGCTTAATCGCCGAGGAGCTTGAAGGTGTGAACCTTGCGTTTGCCCGCCCCGAGCTGCCGTACTCCGTCGGCGTAGCGGAGGAGAACGAGCTCACACGCTGGGTGAGCGCGCTCCAAGAGGTCGAAAGGGTGCCGGTTGAAGCCCCCGATAACTCCCTGGACCTCGCCGAGGCGGAGAAAGAGGTTGAGTGGCGCCTGCGTTTTGACTTTCAGGACGGGTCGAATGTATGGCTCCATGTTACAGGGGAGTTCCTCGCCTTCGAACCAACGCGCTCTGAGGTATGGGCGAGTGCACCCTTGCGTGACGAAGTACGACTGCTGGCCACACGCCTCGAAGAGCGTGTATACGGCGATCTCCTGACGTGGCCCGAGGTGAGGCCTCACTTTCCCGTCGGAGGGCACGCTAGGGTCCGCGATTTGGAGACCGGACTCTCCTTTGAAGTGTACCGTCATCGAGGCGACGCCCACGCCGACGTGGAGCCCGTGACCACCACCGACACTGAGACCTTAAAGCGCATTTATGGTGGAGAGTGGAGCTGGAAGCGTCGTTCCGTCGTCGTCACTCTGGGAGAACGGCAGATTGCCGGTTCGATGAACGGTATGCCGCACGGCTGGGGAGACATCTTTGACAATGATTTTGTCGGCCATTTTTGCATTCACTTTTGGCAAAGCCGCGTCCACGGCACCTGGCGGCAGGACTCAGGACACCAACTGATGGTGCTCAAGTCCGCCGGCCAGCTCATCGAGAGCCTTGATGCCGCCGATCCTGAAGAGCTGGCCACGTGGACCCTCGCCGCGGTGAACCATCGCGATCCCCTCGCGTTGAGGCACGTCGCATGGCCCGCCCTCGCCGTCGGCGAGGCGTTTAACCCGCTCTTTACTCGTCTCGTGCTACCCGTTCGCCACCTTGCCCACCACGGAACGCGTCTGCTTGACGCAGACGAGGTGTCGGCCCGCGTCGAGGTACAACTCACGGCGTACTATCACCATCCGGATCCGGACCGAGGATACTCGCTGCGCTTTGTGATCAATCTGCTGCGTCGGAGTCCAAACGATCCCTGGCGCGTCGATCTCAACTCTCTCCTGCCGCTCCTCTCGCCGGTAGGGGCCCCTTCGAGCCTGAGCACAGCCGCGCTAAATACGTGTTCGTGACCCGGCACGGGAAACTCACCCGATCATGCCGACTCGTGTCGAATCGCGCCCCGGGGAAGGGAGAATCACGGATTTAGGGAACGAGTTGGATATCAGAAAAGATAGAAAGTCGAGGAGGATTCAGTGGATGGAAACTCAACGAGGCGCGGTGCGTGTCGCACTCCTTGTCGTACTGATCGTCGGAGTGTTGGCGACGACCGGCTCTGCCCAGACAACAGTGCGGTTTATGTTTTGGGGTACGGCGGCCGAGGGCGACCTATGGTTTGATATTGTCGCCCGATTTAACGCGTTGCATCCGGAGATTCACGTAGATCCGCTCCACACGCCGTCAGGATACGAGGATAAGTTAGTGACGATGATTGCCGGCGGCGTCATGCCCGACGTCGTCCTCGTCGAGGAGGAGCCGTACGTCACTCTGGTGGAGTCCGGTGCTTTCCTGGACCTCACCAAGCGATTTGAGCAAACGTTCGACGCGGGAGCGTACAATCAAGTGGCGCTACGCTTTCAAAATGTCGATGGCCACTACTACGCGCTACCCTGGGACCTCGGCCTCGGCATCATGTTCCACAACAAAACCCTCCTCCAGGAGGCGGGTCTGGCGATGCCCCCGGTCGATATGACGTGGCCGACGTTTGTGGAGAATGCGCAGAAGTTGACGCGCGACCGCAGTGGCGATGGGACGATCGACCAGTGGGGAACGAGCGTTTCATCCAGTTTCCGCTCGACTTCGATTTACTCCGTATGGGGTTCGGGGGGCGACCTCGTTGACGATCCGGTGAATCCCACCGAGGTGACGATTGCCCAAGCCAACGCCGTGCGCGGATTGCAAGCTGTGACGGATCTCATTCACCGCTATGCTGTAGCTCCACCCCTTGGCAGTCCGCAGCCAAACTTTATCAACGGGAATCAGGGGATGCACCGCAACGGCACGTGGGCCTTTGTGACGTACCGACAACAGATCAGCGACTTTGAGTGGGATGTGACGTACTTCCCGCGACACGGCGATGTTGCGAGGAGCGGGGGCTACCTGGGTCCTGACAACATCGGGATTTCACGGACAACGGAATCTCCCGATGCGGCGTGGGAGTTTGTGAAGTTCGTCATCGGTCCCGAAGGGCAGGCGATGATCGGTAAAGGCGGTCGCAGTGTGCCGGCGCTCAACGAAGCGGCCCGAGAGCACTTTGTCGATCCGCAGAGCCCTCCGGAGAATGCGGAGGCGATCATCGCCGGAGCAGAATGGTACGGGCGGTTGGTGCCTCAGATCATCAACTTCCGTCAAATGGAGGCGGAGTGGACGAGCGAAAACAGGGCGATGCTCGCAGCACAGCAGTCTCCGGAAGTGACCGCGCAGCGGATCAAGGAGATCACTCAGCGCTACCTGCACGCGCAGAATTGAGTGGCGCGTGGCTCACGCGTTCGTCACATACAAACGCGTGAGCCACACGCAGGCATCGGGCTTATCCCTTAGCCAAGAGGGTGAGGTGCTCGGCGAAGCAGCGGTGCATGACGGCGTCAATGCCTGGTTTGTACGGCCCCTTCATGCAGTTCTCCACGACGGAGCCTTCCGCTTCGTACCCGCCTTGAGCGATGATCTTGTCGTCTGGAATGTACCCCGTTCCGTCCCCGTACCCGATAAAGATTACGTCTTTGTCGGCAAAGAGGGCGTTCGCCAACTTCTCTTTCACCTCGAAACAGACTTCTCCGCACATAAGCAAGATGTACACGTCGTCAGCAAGGCGGAGGATCCCGGCGTTGAGCCGGACGACGTCCTCGAGCTGGCCGTAGCGATCCAGCACCCAGCGGGCGCCGTTTTTGATGGTCCCTTCCGCCACCGCTGGATCCTTAGCAATCTTACGGAAGAACTCCTCAGGGTAAGGATCAATGGGGAGCGGCATGGAGAACTGTACCCCGGCAATACGAGGGTGAATCGGTCGGAACGAACCGCGCTCGATGGCCGTGGCTACCCCTTGGGACATCGCGGTCGCCATCTCGTCGAGCTGTTCAAAGGTGCACGTGCGAAAGCCGTCGGGTCCGGCCGTGATCAAGGGACGGGAGTTTCCGCCGGCCCCCTGAAAAAAGACGGCGGTGCTCCCGAAGTAGCGAGCCTCGAGGAGTTGGCAGAGGCGTCCCGGATAGTCGGCGGAGATGAGGTACGAGTCCCGGATTGTAACCGGATGACAGGCGTACTCGAGGGCGAGGGCGCGAATCTTGCCGTCCGTGTCCGCAAACTTAAGGACGACGATCGTGTCGTCGCGCGGCCCCTGCCGGTTGGGGTGATTAGACATCCGACCGTTGACGAGCTGACGCCTATTGATGTTCCAGTCGCCCTGAACGAAACCGATGGAGACGCTCCCTGGGATGAGGGTCTGGAAGGCCCGATTGACGCAACTGAGCGTCCGCTCTAGGAGGAAGGCCTCGTACGCGTCGGAGGACTGCCCCGGGTCGTACCCCTCGATGCCTGGCCCCGTATGGGTGTGGGTGTAAGAGAGGAGCACCTGGCCTTGGGGGATGCCGTAGCGCTCCTCGACGTACGTCTTCACCCTCTCTGAGAGGGAGTAGTCGTGCATGAGCAGGTCAAAGGAGATCAAGACGGCGCTGCTCGCGCCGTCGTCGATCACGAGACATTTGACGTATAGGTCGTCGTGGATCGCTTCGAAATACTCGCCGTACCGTGAACCGTACCCACTTAGGTGGGTTTTGAAATCCGGTGTGATCAAGTCTTTAGCTACCGCAAACCTCATGGTTGCCCTCCTTGGTGACAGATGGGCAGTCCTCAGTGGCACGTCCTCAGCGCTCGCTCAAGATAGCTCGAGCCCGTGGCGCCAACTCGTCCATCGCCTGTCGAGCGGACTGTTCCCCTGCGGCGATCTTACGCCCGGCCTCAAAGAGAAGGGGAACAAAGAGGCTCGGCCCGTTGGGATGGCGAGAGAAGTGGGTGTCGTAGACGTAGTTGGTGGCTCCGATCAGTGATGCAATACTCCCTGACGAAAGCCGTCCCTCCCATCGCTCGGTCATCTCGGCCAGCGCGTCTTTTAGCACGGGGACTCGATTCTCTGCCTGCGTAAAGAGGACGCTCCCCTCGCTCTCGTAGGTGAGATACTTAATCAGTTTCCACGCCAACTCCGGATTCCTGGTTCCGTGAGACATACTGATGCCGTGAAAGCCGGTCTCAGAAGAGCGTTGCTTACCTTTGGGGACTGCTGCCGCGTTCCAGGTGAAATCCTCGATCTCAAAGTAGGCGTTGAGCGCGCCTGCGTTCGCCGTGGCCATCGCTGCTGAGCCGTTTCGCCAGTTCCCGCCGACGACGTTATACTGGGTCCACAGCGCGGCAAAGGTGTCGAGCGCTTCGACGATCTCAGGGCTGTCCCCGTAAAACTCCGTCCCGTCCGGATCCATCATGTGCAGATCCCACAGACCGAGCATGTTCAACCCTGGCGTCCACCCCCAGCCAGCGGTACCGAACTGTTCAGGCTCTCCGTCGCCGTTCTCGTCCTTGGTCAGCTTGACGGCGGCGTCGACAAAGTCGTCCCAGGTGAAGCCTTCCGCGGACCAATCGAACGGAGGGGACGCCAATCCGTGGCTCTCAAAGTGGTCGGCATTGTAATAAAGGTTTAGGACGCTGAGCGCGGTCGGGAGGCCCCACAGGTGACCGTGGTGGCGAAAGGCCACGTCGAGGACGGTTTGCGGGTAACGGCTCAAGTCGATATCACGCTCGACGTACGGGTCGAGCGGCTGGGAGAGTTGGTTGAGGGCGTAAAAATCGAGTGTCCAGTTGTCTCCATAGAGGACGTCCGGAGCAATCCCTCCGGCGGTCATGGTCGCCACTTTCTCGCGCACCCCAGCCCAGCCGCCCTCGGTCACGTTGATCAATTCGACGTCGACGTCGTGCTGCAGAGCGAAGCGGTCGAGCGCCTCCTGCAGCGTGTCACCCCAACCGGCGAAGGGACCGATCAGTGAGACGGACTCGCGGGCGTGGCTTACCTGCGTGATAAACGCTAGGCTCACGAGGAGCAGGAGGAGGCAGATCCAGCGTGCGGGAGACCAACCGGCGCCTTGTACAATCAACATCATCACCTCTTATATAAATGTGTAATGGTGCGAGTGAAACGATCATTGTTTGATGTGAGGCGGGAGCCTCTATAATGGTTGATGCTGGAGTGGAATCGAAGGATGACAAGCCTGATTCCCACGAGCGCAGGAACCTGGGACCGATGTAGGGAACGTGGGTTCCCAGGGAGTTTTGGAGTGGGGCGCGACGACGTCCAGAGTGTACGTGCGGTTAACTTTGTGATACGCGGAGGGCGATGAGCATGCGCGGATTGGCGCTTAAACCGGATGGCCACTACCAGATGATCGACGTACCCGAACCGACGATTGGCAGCACCCAGTTCGCACCCCATGAGGTCCTCATCGAGGTCGACCTCTGTGGAATATGCGGCAGCGACGTACACCTGTGGGGGAGCGATCTCGAGGGCCTTTTTGGCACCAAGCGGCCGGTCGTGGGTGGCCATGAGATTGTCGGCCGTGTGCGACAGGTCGGCGAGAAGGTGAGCGCCGTCGTCCCCGGCGACCGGGTTGTCTGTGAAGTGGCCAATATTTACTGCGGCCGGTGTGTCAATTGCAAACAGGGCCGCTTCAATATTTGCGTCAACGTCCCACCGATTGAAGGGCGGGCGCACTACATGGTGGGTGGCGGGTTCGCCAAGTACTGCATTTGGCCCGAGGCGCACGTACACCGCCTCCCAGGCAACGTCAGCGATCGGGCGGCGGTCCTCATGGAGCCGACGGCGGGCGCAGCGCACGGCTTGTACGAACGGGCGCACGTCGAGCCTGGGGAGAGTGTGGTCATCCTCGGTCCGGGCGCTCGCGGGATCATCCTGGCACAACTGGCCCGGGCGGCCGGCGCGAAGCACGTGATCGTGACCGGCGTCGACCGTGACGTCGAAGTCCGCCTCCCCATGGCTAAGGAGTTGGCGGACGCGATTTGTGTCAACGTTGACAAGGAGGATCTCGCCGACGTCGTACGAGACGTGACGAATGGCGTCGGAGCCGATGTTGTCGTGGAGAATGCAGGGGTCGGCAGCGCCGTCAACCAAGCGATTCAGATCGCCCGACCGGGTGGGCGCGTGGTGGTCTCGGGCGGAGGGATCCGCGGCGGCATCACCGCAGAGATCGATACGCATCCACTGATCGTGAAAGAGCTCACGCTCTACGGTGAGATCTCCCAGACGTGGACGTCGTGGTGCACGGCCATTGACCTCGTCGAGATGGGAAAGGTGCAGCTCGAACCGCTCGTCACGACCGTGCTGCCCCTCGAATCCTGGGAGGAAGGTTTCGAAATGGCGGCCCGCAGCCCCGACGTGATTCGTGTGGCTCTGACGCCGAAAGCGGGCTGATGCCGGGATGCAAGGGAAATTGCTGGCGTGCATTCTGGCGGACGACTTAACCGGGGCGGCGGATACAGGGATCCAATTCTCAAGGCAAGGGGTACCGACAGAGGTTGTGTTGAGCGTCGAGCGCCTGGGGACTGCCTCGGTGCAGCCGGGCTCGGCCGTGGCGGTCGATCTCGGAACGCGCCCGCTTACGGCCGGGGACGCGTATCGCAGGGTGAGAGCGGCAGTCGATGCCGTGCGACCCTGCGAGCCTGAGTTGTTCTATAAAAAGGTAGACTCCGGACTGAGGGGTAACCTCGCGGCTGAGTTGCGTGCGATGCTCGACGCCGTTCCGGGGAGCCTCTTGGTCCTAGCGCCGGCCTTCCCTGAAAATGCTCGGACGACAGTCGACGGCGTCCAGTGCGTCGACGGTGTTCCCGTGACGAAACACGAAGTGGGTCAGGACGCCCTCACCCCTGTGTCGACGGCGCACATCCCCACCTTGTTGCAGGCACGGGAGTTTGCCGGAGGCGGAGCGGGCGAGGGAGACGAGAAGGATCCCGTCGGAATTCCAGGAGAACTGATCGAGAGCCTCTCCCTCGACCGAGTGCGGGCCGGAGCCGCGGTGGTATCGGCGGCGCTCATGAGCGCACACGCAAAGGGGAAGCGTCTCGTGGTGGTCGACGCTGTCGAACGTAGAGATCTGGCGCTTTTGGCGGACGGACTGGTCGACTTGCCGTTTCCGAAAGTCCTCGCCGGCAGCGCCGGCCTGGCGAGGGAGCTGCCGCACGCCTTTGGGTGGGCACGGCCCAGGCACACGCTTATCGTCTCCTTGAGTATGAAGGAGATGGCGCGTACACAACTGTCTAAGCTGGAAGCGTTTGCGCGGCACGCTTGTCGTGCTCGCCCGGCTGGTTCCGGCCCTCCGGCTTGTTCTGGTCAGGAGGTCGGCTTTCGCCGTATCAACATTGCCGCTGAACGCCTAGTGTGCTCGGGATCGGGGCCTACGGGGACCGACGTGGACGTCCGTCGGAACGCTCAGAAGGCCTCTCAGGAGAACTTTCAGGAGGTAGACCGGGAGGTTGTTAGGCAGGTCGCTAGGGAGGTCGTTAGGGAGGTCGTGCAAGGTCTCGCCGTTGGACACGTGGCCCTCTCCGTCGCGGAGGATGCGCCACTCATCGAGAGTGCGGCGCTCAACGCAGCCCTAGAGGCGATCATCGCAGAAGCGGTCACGAGCACGCCCGCTAAAGAGTTGACTCATGCCGATTCAAGTGCAGCGTTGAATATTCCGCCTGCAGGGTCTACGGGAGAGTCGACGGTAGGGTCAACGGCGACGCCGACGGAGAAGTCCGCCGGAACGCTCAGGAGGTCTCTCAGGAGAACGTTCAGGAGGTCGACCGTTCAGGGTGCGTGCATGCAGATCGGTGCGCTGATAGTTGTGGGCGGAGATACGGTCCGCTCCGTGTGTGCGGGCGCTCGATGCACCCGCCTACACCTTGAGCATCGGGAGCTGGAGCCTGGCGTGCCTCTATGCACGATGGCGGATGGGGCGTTGGTCGGTACGCCGCTCGTCATGAAATCTGGATCATTTGGGGATTCGCGCACGCTTGAACGGCTCTTTCGTGCCGTGAGTGGACTGGAGGCGAGAGCTCTGTCATGAGTAAGAAACCGGTAATCGCCATTACGATGGGTGACCCTGCCGGAATCGGGCCGGAGATTGCCCTCAAAGGAGCGCTCGATCCGAGGGTGCGCGCGCGGTGTCACCCGCTCATTGTCGGATCGATCCCAGTATTGGAGGCCGTTCGGGAACGGATGGGTCTCGCCGCCCGATTGATTGTCGATTCACGCTTTGTGCAGGCAGAAGCAGGGGCCAAGGACGGCGCGTTCGCCATCGAGAAAGCGGCCACCGTCCATCGCGTGGGCGACGGCGACAACGATGGTGACGACGCTGATAGTGACGACGGCGCGGACGGTGGTGACGCTGTAAGCGCTTGTGACGGCGCGGACGGAGGTGACGATCGAGTGGGGAGCGGGGTTGCTGAGGTCGGCGCCATTGATCTGAACAACTGCACGCCCGCAGACTTCGCGATGGGACAGATCTCACCGGTCTGCGGGCGGGTTGCCTACGAGTACATCGAGCGCTCGATTCGGCTGGCACTGGCCGGCGCCGTGCAGGCCGTCGTTACGGGTCCAATTCACAAGGTCTCACTCAATCAAAGCGGGGTGCCGCACCCCGGGCACACGGAGATCTTCTCGGCGTTGACCAACACCGCAGAGTACGCCATGATGCTGGTCTCGGGTTCGTTGCGTGTCAGCCATGTGACGACGCACGTCGCATTGGCTGACGTTGCAAAGCGGATTGTCAGGTCGCGGGTACTCAAGGTGATTCGCCTCACTCACGACGCCGTAAAACAGATGGGCGTTTCCAAGCCCTGCATCGCCGTGGCCGGCTTGAACCCGCACGCGGGCGAAGGCGGCCTCTTCGGCTCAGAGGATGAGGGCGAGATTCGGCCGGCCGTCCTCGAGGCCAAGGAGGCGGGGATGCACGTAGAAGGTCCGATTCCCCCAGACACGGTCTTTGTGAAGGCGTTGGCCGGACAGTACGATGCCGTCGTTGCCATGTACCACGACCAGGGGCACATTCCCGTCAAACTATCGGGGTTTAAAGTGGACGCCCAAACCGGGGCGTGGACGGCAGTCACCGGAATTAACGTCACGTTGGGCCTGCCGATCATCCGGACATCCGTGGATCACGGAGTCGCTTTCGACATTGCGGGCCGGGGGATCGCCAGTCACGAGAGCATGCTCGATGCGATTCACTTGGCCGTGGACATGGCTGGAGGGCCACGTGCTTTCGCTTGTTGATGCACGACTTGGACGCCTGAGTAAAACCACAAGCGTGATACGCTCGAACAGGGAGGTGGGGGGCTCACATGGGGCGCGTCTTGGTTGTCGGTAGCCTCAACATGGATTTGGTGATTCGTACCGAACGGGTGCCTAAGGAGGGGGAGACCCTCATTGGAGAGACGTTTGAGCGCTTCCCGGGTGGCAAGGGAGCGAACCAAGCCGTCGCCGCGGCTCGACTTGGCGCGCACGTATCCATGATCGGCGCCGTGGGTGCCGACCCTTTCGGCGACGAACTCGTGGCGGGAATGCGGCAGGACGGGATTGACGTCGGCGGTGTATTGCGCTTGGCGCAGACACCGACCGGTGTGGCATGCATTCTCTTGGAACGGAGCGGGCAAAACCGCATCATTGTGGTCGCCGGAGCGAATTACGCACTCGATCCAGAGTGGATCACTCACTCTCGGAGCGCGTTTGAACAGGCGGACGTTGTGTTAATTCAACTCGAGGTGCCGATGACGGTGGTCGAGCGGGCCATCGAGCTTGCCTCCTCCGCCGACGTACCGGTGATCCTCAACCCGGCGCCGGCCCAGTCGCTCAGCCCGGAGGTGCTGCACCAGGTGAGCGTTCTTACACCCAACGAAGTGGAAGCGTCCCAGTTGACGGGGCGAACGGTGCTGGGTCTCGACGACGCTAAGGAAGCGGCGCGCGAGCTCCTTGCGATGGGCGTTGGCTCGGTCGTGGTGACACTAGGTGAGCAGGGTGCAGTGGTGGCCGACGGAGTTGAAGAGGACGAAATGACATGTATCACCGCCCACTCCGTACAGGTGGTGGACACGGTCGGTGCCGGAGATGCGTTCAGCGGAGCGATGGCTGCCCGCTTGGCGGGTGGAGACTCACTTGTGACGGCGGCGCACTACGCTAGCGCCGTTGCCGCGCTGGCAGTCACCCGTAAGGGGGCCCAGCCGTCGATGCCTCGGGTGACTGAAGTAGATGCGTTTTTGGGCGCCTTGGACTCGTCGGACTCCGCGGATTCCTCGGACGCTAAGAGAGATTTGACGTGAGTGAAAGAGATTATGGGTGAACGTCTGAACGTAGGAGTTTGGAAAATCGGAGATTGGGAAAGCGATGTGCAACCGGCGAAAGAGTCATCTCGAGGTGATCGCGGATGAGAGTGAAGCAACAGATCAAAGCGGTTGTGTTCGATGTCGGTGGAGTGTTGCTTCGCCTCGGGGAGGCCGAGTATCGCCGGGAAGCGGCCCAACGGCTGGGCATGAGTGATTTGCCGCAGCTCTATTATGATATGAATCCTCAGGTGCAGCGAGGGGATCTCGACGAGGCCGCTGTATGGCGTGAGGCGATCGGCAAAGACGTGGACCCGGACGATTTTGCGGACATTTGGATCCGCCGCTTCACGCCGGCGGAGGAGATGCTCGCATTCGCCGATGAGTTGCGAGGGTTAGGTGTGCGAACAGGGATATACTCCAATACCCAGGATTCACACGTGCGCTTCATGCATCGCATGGGCTTTTTTCGGGGGTTCGATCCGCTTTGTTTCTCTTGTGAGATCGGTTTTAGGAAGCCCGAACCTGAAGGGTATCACGTGCTCCTGGGACGGCTGTGTCTCCCCGCATCTGCTGTGGTTTTTGTGGACGACTTGCCTGAGAATGTCGAGGCGGCCTTGGCCGTGGGGATCCACGGAGTGCATCACGGAGGGGATGTTTCCCTGACGCGCAGCGCCATCCTGCGCTTGATCCGGTAACCGCGCTTGGATCACGTGGAGTGATGCGCCTTGGATGCGCCTCTGGTGTACCTCTGGTGTACCTATGGTGAGGAACGATTGCTCGCCGAGACCGAGGAGCAATTGCTCCTCGCCAGGAAGGTAACAACGGCGAAATCATCGCGGAGTTCGGGAGCGACGCAAAGGTGAGCAAAACAGACAGACTTGTAGCTGGGCATTAGGGATTACTCCTCCGAGCCCCGAGTTCTGGCTTCTTGCTCCGTTACTACAAGCCGCCGCGGGAGCAGCAAAACGCCACCCAAACGCAGAAAGCCGTAGAAATGGCACATATTTAGCGCTGATGCGCCTCTGGTGTACCTCTGGTGACGAACGATTGCTCGCCGAGGAGCAATTGCTCCTCGCCAGGAGGGTAACAACGTTGAAATCATTGCGGAGGCCAGGAGCGACACAAAGGTGAACAAAACGACAAGGCTTGTAGCTGGGCTTTAGGGATTACAACTCCGCGCCCCGAGCCCTGGTATCCTGCTTGCTGTGCGAAAATCGCCGCGGGTTCGTCGAACTGCTGCCAAAACGCCGCAGAAAGCCGTAGAAGCGGCGTTGATGCACCTCTCGTGAGGAATGAATGCTCGCCGAGGAGCAATTGCTCCTCGCCAGGAGGGTAACAACGGCGAAATCATCGCGGAGGTCGGGAGCGACGCAAAGGTGAGCAAAACGGCAAGGCTTGTAGCTGGGCTTAAGGAGTTGCGCCTCCGCGCCCCGAGCCCTGAAATCTTACTCGGTCGCTGCAAAGTGGCTGCGGGGGCGACGAACAGCGCAAAAACGGCGCAGAAAAGCCGTAGAAGCGGCGCTGATGCGCCTCTCGTGAGGAACGATTGCTCGCCGACGAGCAACTGCCCCCCACCAGGAGGGTAACAACGGCGAAATCATCGCGGAGGCTGAGAGTGACGCAACGGTGAGCAAAACGCAAAAAGCTCGTAGCTGGGCTTAAGGAGTTACGACTCCGTGTCCCGAGCCCTGGCATCCTGCTCGGCTAACCAAAATCGCCGCGACGACGGCGAAACGCTGCCAAAAAGGCGCAAAAATGGCGCTGATGCGCCTCTGGTGAGGAACGATTGCTCGCCGACGAGCAATTGCTCCTCGCCAGGAGGGTAACAACGGCGAAATCATCGCGGAGGATGAGATTGACGCAACGGTGAGCAAAACGACAAGGCTTGTAGCTGGGCTTTAGGGATTACGACTCCGCGCCCCAAGCTCTGGCATCCTGCTCGGCTAACCAAAATCGCCGCGACGACGGCGAAACGCTGCCAAAAAGGCGCAAAAATGGCGCTGATGCACCTCTGGTGAGGAACGATTGCTCGCCGAGGAGCAATTGCTCCTCGCCAGGAGGGTAACAACGGCGAAATCATCGCGGAGGCTGAGAGTGACGCAACGGTGAGCAAAACGCCAAAAGCTCGTAGCTGGGCATTAGGGATTACGACTCCGCGCCCCAAGCCCTGGCATCCTGCTTGGCTGTGCGAGAAAATCGCCGCGGGGTCGTCGGACTGCTGCCAAAACGCCGCAGAAAGCCGTAGAAGCGGCGCTGAAGCACCTCTGGTGAGGAACGATTGCTCGCCGACGAGCAATCGTTCCTCACCAGAGGGCAACGACAAGGGCAACGACAAGGGCAACGCCCCCCTCATCAGAAGTGCAACAACGGATGACTACTCGCTTGATCCAGCAGCGTTTATCCCCGACTCGATTAACGCTTTCGTCTTCTCAATGCCTTTCCAAGGATCCCAGGGACCTCGGTAAACTATTGTGTACGGACCGGTGTATCCAACCTCCTCGGCACATCGGACGCAAGTGAGAAAGTCTGCCTCTTCGAGGGTGCCGTCTAAGCGCACCTCGGGTTTCGCGTGGGCTGATTCGGCGCGGGCCAGGAGGCGTTTAAGATCGTTGTACTCGCCGACACGACGCCCGTTGCCGAAATCCGCGACGAGCCCAACCTTCCCCTCGAGTCGATCGAGGAGTGTCAAGAGCGTGTCGGGGTCTCGCGTAAAGGCGCCTAGGTTTTCCGTAAGAAGACGCACGCCTACATCTTCGGCGACCGAAGCAAGTCGCAAGTACCCTTGAACAGCCTGCTTGAGAGCTTCTTGATCCGTAGCGGACGCGTTCCCGGCCACGGGCCGAGCACACAGTGCCCCTAGTTGGCCGGCCGCATAAATCCACGAGATGACGTGTTTTATCTCGAGTTCACGTTGCTCCGAGTCGGGCTGGGTCAGATCCCCGAAGTCAATCAGGAGGCAGAAGAGTTCCACGCCGGCCTGCTGAAGAGCGGCGCGCAGCTCCTGCAAGAATGACGGGTCGGTCGTCGGCATGTGAAAATAGCAGATATCGACCGCTCCAATTCCGCGCGCAGCCAACTCGGCTGGCAGGCTGAGTAGCGAGAGCTTTTCGGGGTGCTCCTCGACCTCCTGGACAATTTGCGGGCGAGAGCCGCTGGTTGTAACACGGGAGAAGCGACTGGGTCCAAGCATCTCGTTGAGACTCCAGCTGTTGAGAGAGAGTCGGTTCATTGGGAATCACCTCCGTCCTATGGTTCGGTGTGAATTCCGTGAAATCCTTAAAGGTGTGCGGCCTTGCACTCCATCGTTGTGTAGTTGGCAATTTCATTGTTGGCAATTGCGTTATTGGCAATTGCGTTATTGGAAATCGGAAAAATTACCATCAAATTATAAAGGGAGGAATCAAGTTTTGATAAAAGGCAGCCATAACCCCAATTGTAAAAGGAGTGTATAACATGCCACTTCGAACCCCACTTCGATCCTCGCTTCCATCTCCACTTCGGTCCCTACTTCTCTCCCTAACACTCATCGTTATCGTTGCGTTGCCAGCGAGCGCAGTAGAGCTGGTTCACTACGGTTACAGTGGACACGGCGATAGGTGGCGCGAATATGTCGCACAAAAGGCTGAGGAGTTTGAGACGCTGCATCCGGATGTAACCATTCAAATTCTCGAAGAGAGCGCTTACGTCGACGGCTACCTGGTGATGTCCGCTGGAGATTTAGCTCCGGATATATCAGAATTCAACGCTCGGGACGGAGGTCAACTACAGGCCCAAGGACTCTTTTTGGATTTGAACCCCTACCTAGAGCGGATGTTTGACAACGACGTCTTCTTGCCCATCTCGCTGAGGGCGTTTACATGGTCGGACGGCTCGGTGTGGGGCTTTCCGGTCGATTCAGGGCCTAACGTCACGCTCTTTAACCGCGACCTCTTTGAGCAGTACGGTCTGGCCAGCCCTGATGAGCATCCCGACCAGTGGACGTGGAAGTACGCCTCCGAAGTGGCGCAGGTGCTCACTCGGGATGTCAATGGAGACGGCGAGTTTGACCAATGGGGGATCGCCGACACGGCGCGCATGTGGGCGCAGTCGACCACGGTGCGGCAGGCGGGCGGATGGCTGTTTGACCGAGCCGTCAACCCCACGGAGAGTCGATTCAACTCCCCCGAAGTGCTGCGAGGCCTGGAGTTCCTCGTGGACCTAAACGAGCGTGGCGTTGTGGCGCCCTCAGCCAGTTTCGTTGCCGGCCAGGTCGGGTTTAATGTGACGGCGTCGCCTGGCGCTATCCCCAACTGGTTTGGGACCAACCGAGCCGAAGATCCGTGGGACTGGGGGATGGCCCTTCCGTTACAAGGGCCGGCAAACCGGGGAACGCTGATCTTTACCGACGGCTTTCAAATCAGCCGAGAGAGTGAGCACCCGGAATTGGCGATGGAGTGGATTCTATTCCTCATGGGAACCGTGGACGCGAGTGACGAGTTCGTCAGGCTCACCGGACGAATCTCTGCAAATCGAAACTCTCTGCCGGTGCTGGGGGAGACCCTTGGGCTCACCAATCAGATGTTGGACGTGATCAGCGAGACGATGATCGATCCTGAAAGTTATCCTAACTACACCGGTGCAGGCGTGAACGAGATCCGGGGCTTGTATCGTTCGCAGATTAACTCGCGGGTCTTTCAGGGTGGGGAGTCGCCCAGAAATGTCCTCTTGGATCTGCACCAGCAGGTGGCGGCGATTTTGGAACAAGCTCGAGCAGAGTGAATGAGGGCGACACCGCTGCACTAGAGATTTAGAGGGTTGGCCCGAGAAGTGGCGACCTTTGGGACGCGCCTCTCGGGCCAGTCATTCTCGTTCGGTTTGGTCGAACCTTACATCAATGGATACATCAATAATGGATACATCAATCGATCACGGACTTCAAAGGGCGCCAAAAATCTCTTGAAAGCGGGAGTCAAGTTTTGACTGCACATCGACGAGTGCCTGCTCCGGTGTTTTCGCGCCACGAATGACGTTGCTTTCGGCCGCCCGCAGCTCTGCGTAGTACTCACCCCAAAGAGGCGTACGGCTGTTTGCCTCCGGCATTTGATCGAGTAGCGCCTGGTACTGCGGCGCCAGAGACGCCGCCACTTGTCTCAATGCGTCCCAATTAGCAGGCAGGACAACAGGTACTGAGCGATAACGTGTCAATTGCGCTTCGGCGCTCGAGAAGTATTGCAGCAGTCGAATTGCTTCGTCTTTGTTGGGGGCGTTCGCCGGGATGACAAGCGCGTCGCCGCCGGCCCACGTGCCATTTCGCCCCTCAGGTGGGTGCGGGACGCGTCCCACGGTGAATTGGACGCCTTCCTGGAGAAGATTGCCGACAATAGAGGCCGAATCCGCCATCATGGCGAGGCTCCCGTCGACGAAACCGCGCCAGCCACTTCTCACTGGGGAGGGACCGTACCGCGTAGACCAATCCTGGATCCATTCAAAGGCCTTAACGTTCTCCCTGGCGTCCGCTGTCGGTCGAAACGACGTTTCGTCGACTAATTGTCCCCCAAATGCCCAGATCCAAGCGGCAGGTCCCCAGTTGCTACCCCAAGGCAGAAAGCCTACACGCTCGTACGAGTTGTCACTGCTGACGGTGGTCAGCCTCTGGGTCCAAACCTGTAGTTCATCCAGGTCAGCGGGATCTTTGGTGGGGTCCATTCCGACGTTCTCAAAGAAATCGACTCTCTTAAAGAGTCCCCGGGCGGTAGTATGATAGGGGGCACCCCAAAGAGCGCCACGGAACGTAAGCTCCTCAATTTCTGCCGGAGTGAAACGAACCTGCTCAACGTAACGGGTAACGTCGAGAAACACGTCGCGAGTGACCCATTCTTTGACCCGTGCTCCGGATGCCCATGACAAGTCCGGAGGAGAGCCGCTTGCAACTGCGAGAGCCAACTTTTCCATGAACTCCTGCTGGTCACCGGGAATGAGATGAACCTCTACGTTGATCCCCGGGTTCTTTCCAAGGAATCCCGGCAACATTGCCTCGAATTCTTGCTGACGGTATTCGGTTTGGGCCCAGATGTTAAGCGTTACCTCGGCGGCTAGCACAGAGGCGCTGATCAACAAGACCAGGAGCATGGCAAAAAACGAACGGCCGATAAACACTCGCTTCTTCATCGTACGGACCTCCCTGCTTGTGGTTTCTCGAATGCAACTATGGATAATCGTTGTAGTACTTTGGTTTAAGGAACAATGATCCTTTTAAAAAACAGAAAAAGCAGAGATTTGTGTCCGGACTAAACTCGCATTTACAAAAAGAAAAAGGGGTCCCGGATCGTGGAGCTTATCAACCGCACGATCCGGGACCCTCATAACAAAGCTGCGATTCAGTTCGTACTGCGCTGTGATTCAGTTAGTACGACGACGTCGCTGCCAATTTTGCAAACAAGTCACGATAGATCGGATCCCGGTGAATGTAATGGGCGTAACGCATCAAGTGGCGCGAAGCGTCGACGCTCCATGTGCACTTCTCCGTGAGGATGGGCGTGTGGCGCAGTTCCGTTGGCACCCACGAGGGGTCGATCAAATAGGCGATGGTGGCGACGTCCCACAGCACCTTGGACCACGCAGGACGTCCGCCGGCGTACTCTTCCACAATCTGCGCAAGGTAGTCCCCTATGGCTCCTTGGCCGCGCACGTACGTATCAATCTCCGAGCGCGTCGTGAGTAAATGGCTGGTGACGCCCATACACGGGACGTGGACCAGCGGAACTCCGCAGTCAAAGAGGAGTTGGGCAGCCGCGACGTCCTGGTGTAAATTAAACTCCCGGGTGTTCGGCCAGTGGAGTGCGTGACCGCCCAACCAGATTACAACGATTCTCTCGATGATCCTCGGCTCGATCATCATAGCGGCGGCGACGTTGGTGATCGCACCAATGGCGACGACGTAGAGGGGGTCATCGCTTGGACGCTGCATCGCTCGGTCGACGAGATCTAACGCGGCGTCGCTCTTTTCGGGTGGCTCCTCAGGCTGCAAGTAGCGAGTCGACCCTTTGTAGACAAACCCCTCAGGAGCGCGGTTCAATCGTGAAAGGAGCCGGAGGATCTCCTCGTAACTCTTCTCCATACCATCGTGGGGACTCTCTGAGCGTGTGTTGTGAAAGGGTGCCGCATAGACGGCCTGCACGTCGAGGCGCTCCGGCGAGAGAAGCGCATACACCAAGGCGAACTGGTCGTCAATCTCATTGTATGTATCAGTGTCGAGCACCATGGCGAGTCTGCGGTCGGCCACCGGCAATCGCAAGCGGCCGAGGCGCACCGTCGGGTCAAGGGTTGGAAACTCCATGCGAATTCCTCCTGGCGTCATCATTCCGAGTGGTTGATGAGGCGTTCGAGTTGGGCTGCTGCCCTTTGCACTCCTTTTCGGGAGAAGGCGTCCACGGTCCGACCTGTGATATAGAGGAGGGAATGGCTCGGATGCGCCTTGGCGGAAGGTCTAGTAGAGGTGTGAGCCTCCGGGGAATCGGGAGTGCCCGCAGAGCCGCGAACCTCCGGGGAATCGGGAGTGCCCGCAGATCCGTGAGCCTCTGAGCACCCGGGAGTGCTCGAAGCGCCGCAAGGGTCAGAGTGGGGAAGAGGGAGGAAGAGGGCACACCGAGCGCCGGCGAGGCACCACTCGGAACCCTCTTCACCTTGGGGTAAATAGGTGGGCTTGGAGGTTGCGACAACGTAGTCGAGCACCGTCGCATCTGGAAGTGGGAGGGGAACGACCGGCACCAGGCACTCCCCCTGCTCAAGCTCGCTCTCCGACACCGACGAGTCCCAGCGCTCTACCTCGGCCCACGCCTCGTGCCGCTTCACGAGGCGTGCGATGAACGCTACGCCCGATAAAGGCTCCCGGACGGCACGCACCATGTCGCCAAAGTCGGGCAGACTTCCCTTACTCACCGTTGATCGGCTCCTCTCTACACTCCATAGAGTCCGATGTCTACGCCCCTGCGTCGATCCGTCCGGCGAGCGTGCACGGCCAGTGTGTTTACGCCGTTGCGAATGAGGTGAGCATGCTCGCTGAGGTCAACGTGTCGGTAGTGGCGATTGGCGTCGCGGATCTCTTTCCACGACGTGACGTTCTTCCCATTAATGTACAGTTCGAGTTGGTCAACGACAAAGAGCGCCTCGAGCCATAGGGCGTTCGCCGACTCCGAAGGATTCCAGGAAAAGACGGTCCGCAGCCACATCTCCTCCGTAGGCCACGTCGTACCTGCGGCCACGCTCGCCAGTCGTCCGACGATCTCCCCTCTGAACGGGGCATGCGCAATCGTCCACCCCGTATCGTCGTATTCCGGGAGGGTCCAATCGGTGTCGGCAGGCCGCTCCAATGTGAGGCGCCACGGATGGTTTGGGCGCTCAGTAGCCGTTGGGACGAGAAGCGTGGCGACCTTTGCCTCGGAGTACACCGTCTCGTTTAAGGATCGCACTGCGTTGGGGTCGAGTTTAAACACTTCCCGATCGTAGGTGATTAGACCGTTCACCTCGCGCTCGACGTCGGTCGTTTGGGTGTAAACGGCGGCGGCGAGTCCTTTGGCGATCGTCCCGTGGAGCGCGTGAATCAGAGCCGTGTACTCCAGAAGCAACCGGTCTTGGGTGTCGTAGGAGCGATAGCCCCAGTTCCCGTCGTCGACCCACAAGTGTCCGGGGAGGCCCAATCCCAGACCGCCGAATTCACCCAAAACAGGGACTCGATCCCGTTCGCAGTGGTCGATGCTGGGACCGGGGTACTCATGAATGTCCAAAACGTCGTTGGTGCCGCGATCGGTCCACCCGCTCGCGCCGTTGACCAACCGAGAGGGGTCGTACGAAGCGACCCAGTTGGCGACGCGTTCCGTCTCGTACTGGCCCCAGCCCTCGTTGAACGGCACCCACATCACGATGGAGGGATGGCTGTACAAGGCGTCTATCACCGCCTTCAGCTCCCGCTCAAACTGGGCGGCCGACTCTTGCGAGCGGACGGCGTCCTCGGAGTCTGACTGGGCCACCCACAGCGCCTCGTCTCGATCACGGGCCGGGTTGGCGTTGGGCATATCCTGCCAGACGAGGAGGCCGAGGCGGTCGCAGTGATAGTACCAACGTGCCGGCTCCACCTTGACGTGTTTGCGAATGAGGTTAAACCCATAATCCTTGGTTGCCTGCACGTCAAAGGCGAGGGCTTCGTCGGTCGGCGCCGTGTAGAGGCCGTCCGGCCACCAACCCTGATCAAGCGGGCCAAACTGAAAGAGGGGCTGGTTATTGAGTGTGAGAACGGGACGGCCATGTGCGTCCTTCCCCGTTGCGATCTTGCGCATGCCGAAGTAACTCGCGACCCTATCGACGACTTCGGTGCCACGCTGCACTTCGACTTCGAGATCGTAGAGGAATGGATGGCTGGGCGACCAGAGTTTGGGATTAGGGATGGCTAGTCTCAACTCTTGGTGTAGCGGGCCCCGTACTTCACCGACGATCTGCTCACCGTCTTTTGCCACGATGCGGACGAGATCGCTGGACTCCGTGCCCAGGCCCCCTACTCGGACGCGCAGAGAGTCGTTGTCGATATCAGGCAGGAGTGTGAGGGATCTCACCGAGGCGGCGGGCACCGGTTCGAGCCAGACGGTTTGCCAAATGCCTGTCACTGATTCGTACCATATACCGTGAGGTTTTAAGGACTGCTTCCCGCGCGGTTGGTCGCTCTCGTCGGTCGGATCCCAGACAGCGACGAGGAGCTCCTGTGGACCCTCGGGATTGAGCGCCTCGGTGACGTCAAACGCGAATGGATCGTAACCCCCTCGGTGTGTACCGACTTGGGTGCCGTTTACCCAGACGTTACACTCCCAGTCGACGGCGCCGAAGTGGAGGAGGAGCCGTCCGCCCTTGGGGAGGCTCGGCGCTTCAAACCTTCGTCGGTACCAAAGACGATGATCGGAGCCGACGCGCCGACCGACGCCGCTAAGGTGTGATTCGACGGCGAAGGGGACGATGATTCTCCCTTCCCACGATTGGGGCGCGTCCTCCTCTTTGGGGCGAATGGCGTAATCCCATGGGCCGTTGAGGTTGATCCATTCGGGGCGAATCAACTGTGGTCGCGGATACTCGGGCAGGGGTGACGATGGATCCATTTGGGTGCTCCATCGGGTGATCAAGTTACCGGTTGTAAGCGTCTCTGGCTGCATAGCGTGATGCTCCCATTTTGCGTGAATTCGTATGTAAGATGGTTCAAAGGTAAGGCGTTACAAGTAAGGCGTTACAAGTAAGGCGTTACACGGTAAGCGTTATCAGGTCGAAGCAGCTTCGTCGTCGGCCGCGTGCCCTGCCAGCAGCGCGGTGCGCATGACGTCGGGGAAGTCTGCGGTCGTTCCGTCGACGCCCGCACGGATCACCTGGCGCATTGTGCGCACCATGTCGCGCGCGTCCTGTGACGGGATGCCCCACGTGCGCACGGCGTACCCCGCTGACTTCACCCTCGTCACCCAATCGCGTTCGAGCCCGACGGCGTGGGGACAGAGCTGCGTGAGTCCAAGCGCGGCTGCGGTGCGGAGCGCTTCGTCTAGCGGGTGTTCACCCTGGCGAAAAAGCCATGCCAAGCGTGCATCAGCGGACTGGCGACGTGCTTCTCTAAGCACGTCAAGGGAGAACGATGAAAGCGTGACGCCCGCAAGCGCCGAACTCTGCAGTCGGGGAAGGAGCCACGATAGCAGCTCGCCGTAACGAGTCGGCTCTTTGATCTCAATGACGAGAGGGATCTCTTCTGCCCAGCGGTCCAAGACTTCGTCGAGAAAGAGAAGGCGGGTGCCCCGGTACGCCTCGGCAAACCACGCGCCTGCGTCCAGACTCTTGAGTTCACTCGATGACAAATCCGATACGTGGCCGGTGCCGTCGGTGACACGATCGACCGTTGCGTCGTGTATGACGACGGGAAATCCGTCACGGGAGAGCCGGACGTCAAGCTCGATCGCGTCTACGCCGAGGCGGACGGCTAAGTCAAAGCTAGGCGCCGTATTCTCTGGCGCATGTCCCGCGACGCCGCGGTGTCCAATCACTTCAAAGTGCACGCTTTAGAAACCTCCAAACCCTAAGCGAGCCGAAATGGCGGCGGCTGCCTCTTTCACCAGAGAGGCCAATTCATCCTCTGGTACAGAGGTCATTTGTGCGCTGGGTCCGGAGACGCTCAACCCTGCGATCACGTCGGCCCGGGCGTCTCGAATTGGAGCGGCCACGCAGACGCAGCCAATCTCAGCCTCCTCGCGGTCTAATGCGTATCCTTGGTTGCGGACCAGCGCAAGGTGGGCGAGGAGCTCGTCGTGATCGGTGATGGTCTGTGGGGTCATACGAGGCAGCTGGGTGCCGATGCGTTTGCGTATCTCCTCCGGCGGCAAGTAGGCCAACAGCACTTTCCCCAGGGCCCGACAGTAGGCCGGGCGGCGCTGACCGACACGAATGTTGAGCGAGAAAGGCGCCCCTTCGGCTACCTTCTCTAGGTAAAGAATGTCGCTGCGATCCAACTGAGCCAAATTCACTTCAAGGTGGGTTCGACGAGCGAGCGCGCGCATGGTGTCGAGGGCGACCGCGCGCAGGTCGAGGCGCTCTTGTGCCACGTGCCCAAGGGCGATGAGCTTCACCCCAAGTGTGTAGCGGCGGTCCTTTCCTTGCTCCACCAAGCCGCCGGCGACGAGTGTGGCCAGCAATCGGTGCACGGTACTCGGCGCCAATTGGAGCGTATGACTGATCTCCTTGATCGTCGCAGCGTCCGAACACCCCGCCAGATAGTCGAGGATTGCCACCATTCTTTTGCCTGACTGCACAGTTGCTGTAGCTGCTGGAGAACTCACGCACGTTCAACTCCCAACGGTCGCCAAGTGGGGGCCATTTCCTTTTCACCTTGTGCTTCATTCTGTATCTCGGAATTTTGATCCTGCATTTTTCCAATCGCGGCGAACTCTGGAGGACTTGTCGCTAAAAAGAAGAAAATCATCTTGAAGAGCAAAAACGGATTCCATCATATGGAACCAAACTTTTGAGTAACGAAACGGAGGCTAGTTCAATGAACCGAAAGCGCTTAAGTATTCTCGTCGTACTCGCGCTTCTCATGTTGAGCAGCATGGGAATTGCACAGGCCAAGACACAGATCGAACTATGGTTCCCACCGGGCAACGACATCGCGCAAAACATGCAGCCCACCGTCGATCGCTTTAACGCGACCCATCCGGACATCGAGGCCGTCCTCGTGCCTAAAGATCCGGCTCCTGCGGCGGTGCTCACCGCGGCAGCTGGGGACGTAGCTCCCAACATCATCTTCGGCGCGCACTCCTGGGCGCCCACCTACGCGGCTAACGGTCTGTTGGTAGACTTGTGGCCGTACATCATTCGCGACGGGCTCGAGGCGGAGTACCGCAGCGACTTCTTCCCGGGCGCGCTTGCCACAGGTAACACGTACAAAGAGCAGTTGGTCGGCTTGCCGATGTTGCTGCAGGTCGAGGCGCTATACTATCAGCCTTCGGTCCTGGCGCAGTCGGGCGTAGCGGTCCCTGAGGAAGGCTGGACGTGGGACGACCTTGCCGAGATGGCGCAAAAGATGACTCGGACCGACGGCGCCGGCAATGTGACGACGTACGGTGCAGGGAGCACGACCGCGCAAAACATGGCGATTATGTTCCTGATCCAAAACGGCGCGACCATTTGGAACGAGGAGACCTACCGTTCGAGCGTCAAAAATCCCGAGTACCGCGAAGCGATTGAGTACCTCTACGATTTGGCACAGCGCAACGTGGTTCACATGGGGCAGGACGTGCATTTGAGCACGACGGAGATCCGCGACGCCTTCTTGAATGGCCAGGTCGGCATTCACCAAGATGGGACGTATCGACTTCCGCTCATCGAGACCAACAATCCTGACGTCCGCGTGTTGCCGCTGCCGCGCCGCGACGCAAACGCTCAGCCCTCCACGATGCTCACCTTGCGTAACGTAAGTGTGATGCGGTCGAAGGATTCTGCCAAGGAGCAAGCTGCTTGGACCTTCCTCAGGTGGCTGATGGAGGCGGACAACTTGGCTCAGGCGAGCGTGGACATCTCGGCTCTGGCCGGGCGCCCGTCGCTCATCGAGCACCCGGTGTACGCTGAGTACATCGAGCGCAGCCCCCACCTCATGGCCTTCGCGACACTCCTTGCGCCGTACTCGACGGGTGTTGGCTTTACCGGAATCCCAGGACGAGATGAGATCTTTAGCCAAGGCTTCACCCCGCTCACAGTACAAATGCTCAAGGGTGAGCTCCCTGTGACCGCTTACATCGACCAACTTGATCAAGTGGTCGAGGAAGTGCTCTCCGAGTACCGCTAGACGCACGGCCTGACGCAGTGCGGCGACGTTAGCAGCGTTCCAAGAGACAGGATTGTTCACTAAGAGATCTACGACTCGTTCACGCATAATAGACCGGGCCTTGCACCATAGGCCCGGTCTATTGTAAGGAGGATAATTATGGCCCGTATGGCCAAAGTGCTCGCGGCCTTGGATACACCTTTGAGTGACGACGGAGAGCGACTTGAGGCGACTCGCGTTGCACCGCTCGTCAAATTCTTGCGCAGCCGCGGTGTCGAAGGGTTCTTTGTCGCCGGCTCGACCGGTATGGGACCTTTGCTTTCGGACGCCGAGTGGCGGGAGCTTGTGCAGGCCGCTCTGGCAACTTCGGATGGGAGCGACATGCTCCTCAATGTGTCGGCGCCGTCGACACGGGAGACCCTTGAACGGATCGACTTTGTCGGGCAGCAAAGTGCCGCTCCCCGCATTGCCGGTGTGGTGGTGGCGACGCCGGTAGCTTACCGCTACGAGCAGCGAGCCGTACTACAGTACTTTCGAGATGCCCTCAAGGCAGCTTCGGGGCTGCCGGTCTACCTCTACCGCAAGATGGGCGATCCCTGGAGCTGGCAGGAGTTGGCGGACCTCGCTGAGACGTACGGCAATTTAAAGGGTGTCAAGGACAGTGCCACACAGATGGCCGAGCACCTGCAGCTCATTCGTGTGAGCGGACTCGAGGTGTACCAAGGCTACGAGGCGCTTATTGGGTCGAGTATTTTGGCGGGAGGAGCGGGACCGGTCTCCGGCTTGGCGACCGTTTTGCCCGACATCGTGGCCGAGGTGACCGCTGCTGCGGTCGAGGGCGCGCCGGATTTGTGGGCAGCGCAGGAGCGCCTCACGAGGGTGCGGGCGATCGTGTGCGGCACCAATCCGTACGCGGCGTTTAAGGCGCTTCTTGAGGTACAGGGTGTTCGGGTGGGCGCGCCCCGGCGGCCGTTCCAGCCACTTGCCGCTGCGGAGGTCGACGCGATGCTGGAGGCGCTGAAGGGTTTTGGGATCCACTTGGGGGTGAAGAGCGAGTGAGTGAGAACGGAGCACGTGTCGACGCAGTAAACATCCGCAAAGTGTTTGACAATGGGCGCCACAACGCGTTTACCTCGCTCGCTCGCTGGCAGGGGCGACTTTACCTTGCCTTTCGGACAGCAGAGGGCCACGTCACTGCGAGCGCTCCTGAAGGTGTGGTTACGCTCCTCGCCTCGGATGACGACGGAGGGAGTTGGGAGCACGTCGCCACCCTCTCCGGCATGTACGGCATGGATCTGCGCGACCCCAAGTTGGTGGCGACACCCGATCGCCTTTATGTACACGCGTTTGAGTATCAAAGTCCCGACCGCAGAGATGCGATGCTCTCCTGGACCGAGGACGGTCGCTCCTTTGTCCCTGTGCGGCGAGCCCTTGAGAAAGAGAACTACGTCGTGTGGTGGCCGGTCTACCACCAGGGGCGCTTTTACGGAGCGGGGTACCGCTATCACGGGAACAAGCGTGATATTCGCAGCGTCTTTTACACGTCTGAAGACGGGGAGGCGTGGCGTGATGTGAGTGTCGTTTACGACGTGCCCTGGGCCAACGAGTCTGTCCTCATCATGGAGGGAGACGACCGGGCCACGGTGCTAGTGCGTAACGACGGTATGCGTCTCGATCCTCCGGCAAGCGATGGTTGCCCGGTCTTGGCGCGGGCCGACGCGCCGTATCAAACGTGGCGATACACAAAGTTGGGACGACGGTTGACGGGCCTCGGACTGCTCAAAGTCGAGGAAGGGTACTTCCTCGCCGCGCGCGACCACGAGCAAGAGGAGGTGCGCACGGCCTGTTTCTTCATTCCTGCCGACGTAGCGGGCGATGAAGTACAGCCCCGGTTGCTCTTTACACTTCCCTCAGGCGGTGATACGTCGTACGCAGGGTTCGTCAAAGAGGGTCGACGGGTGCTCATGAGCTATTACAGCAGTCACGAGTATGCCGCCCTGCAAGGGAAGAAGCGGTCGTGCATTTATTTGGCCGAATTTAATCTCGACGAGGTGCTTGCATCGCTGTACGCAGATTCGTAGGGACGTTTACCAGGCCCACGGGCGCTTTGGGCGAACATGGGCGGTGGGAGGGAGTCACATTGCCTGCAGTATCGCTGCTTTTACAACGTTGTCTCGCTTTCGCGCTCGGTCTTCTGATGCTCGTCGCGCTCGTGGGAGTGGTCGGGGCCCAAGGGGTGAGTGGATCCCAAGGGGCTCAAGGCACTCGGTTTCATCCCGATCCTGTCCAACGCGCCTTTGCCTTCCAACCCGGCGCGGGTGAAGGGGCTGGGAGTGTCGTGGCCGACAAAGCGTTTGTTCGGACTGAGAGCGCAGTCGCCGGTCCAGTGACGATCCTCTCCAGCCTGCGGTTCAGCGAAGAGTGGAGCGCTACCCAGGCGAATGAGGTTTGGTTGGTGAACATGGCACACGACCGCGACGCTGCCGCGCCCAAGCTCGGTTTGATCTGGACTAAGACCCAGGTCGGGTGGGTCCAAGCGTGGCAAATGCAGCTCGTCGATCGTTTGAGCGCACAGCCTGCCACGACGGCAATTAAGACCCTGGCGCCCCAAGCCGGGCATACGTATACGACACGCTTGAGTTACGATCCGCAAAGTGGTATGGGTTCGTTGCAAGTCATCGATGTGACTTCCGGGGAGATGATCCACACGGGTGGATTCTCCGTCGGAGCGGACGAGCGGGCGCTCTTCGCAGCCACCGGTTTACCGCTTCCAAAGGAGGAGAGTGCCGCCCGCACCCCTCCTGCAGGACACGCTACGGCAGGTGTGCACGTCTCCGGTTTCGACGTTTACTCGGAGTACGTGCCTGTCGCCAGTCGACTCGAAGTGGCGTCCGAGGCCACTCCCCATCTAGCGTTTGGCATGTTCGATCGCGATGAGTCGATCTTTATCCGCCTAGTTGCTCCAGGGGCACGCCCCGATGCCGCGTATTGGCTCCGGGCTCGGCATCATGACACGGGAGAACAAGAGCGACTGGGACCCATCCATGTGACCGACGACGAGACCCGACTGCCGCCGATCCTGCTACACTTGCCCGGCAAGACGACGCTCACGCTGGAGTACGTCGCAGACGGTCACGTGTGGCTCACGAGCGCCACCGACGTCTCGATTGGGTGGCTCAACGTGGCCATCGGCGCCGTGGAGTTTAACGAAGAGGCCGATGCGCTCGACGTTGAAGTTCAGGTGCAAAGCGACGGGGAGATCAACGAGATTCCGTTGACGATCTCTGCTGCGCTCCAGGTGACGGCGCGCGATCCCCGGACGGGGAGGTTCACAACCCACGCTTACCCAGAGCGCACGCTCTTCGATCGACGGGTCACAGCCGGCAAAGAGCTCTCCCGGATTCCCACGACAATCGCACTGCCTGAATCAGCCCCGTTTGGGCTATGGGAAGTGCGCTTCCGCGTCCACGAGCCGGCGACCAGTCTCGACATCCGATCGTTTAACAGAGAGCACTTTGTCATGCCGCCTCCACCCGGTCTCGATGCGTCCCGGTCACAAAGCGCTTTGGCGACGGATGAACAGGAACTCTTCTCCATCTCCCTCGAGGAGGAGGCTCGACTGCGACGGGCCGCAGCCACACGCGAACGCCGCATTATCTTCAACAATGACGGCGGGGACGCCCGTGCGCCGCGCACGAGTCTCACGGTGGAGCGTTTCCTCGACACCCGCACGACTGCGCTCGTCGGGACCCAGGTCGACACGATTGCTTACGATACCACCTCCGGTACCTTCGGTGCGTTCTCGCATTGGACTGAGATCGGCGAGGTTGCAATCACTCGGGAGGGGGTCTACCAGTATAACTTCACACCGGAGCTGATATTGCGGCACGGTACCGACCCGCTGCAGGTGATGGTCGACTTCGCTCGTGAGCACGATTTGGAGATCTTTTGGGCGATGCGGATGAACGACATTCACGATGCCGGCAACCCGCTCCTGATGTCTCAGTTAAAGCGAGAGCACCCCGAGTGGCTCTTTGGCTCGCCTGAGCACCGTCCGCCCCACGGTCTTTGGTCAGGGATCGACTACGGCCGATCAGAGGTGCGTGAGCTGGCCTTCCGTTACATCGAGGAAGTGGCGGACAACTACGATGTCGACGGTGTCCTGCTCGACTTCTTCCGCCACCCGGCCCTCTTTAAACGGGTGGCGTGGGGTGAAATCGCCGGCGAGGAGGAGTTGAACGCCCTCACCGAGCTCCTAGGCCGCGTGCGGGAACGGACGCGTGAAATTGGAGCGCGACGCGGCAAACCGATTCTGATCGCGGTGCGAGTCCCCGATTCAGTTGCGTTCAATCGAGCCATTGGAATCGACTTGGAAGAGTGGTTGGTCGATGGGTTGATCGACTTGCTGATCCCCACGGGGTACTTTCGGTTGAGCGAGTGGGAAGAGAGCGTGGAGCTTGGACGGCGTTACGGGGTGCCGGTTTACCCCAGCCTGGACGAGTCGCGGGTGAGCGACGCGCATTCGATACAACCCGGGCGTACCGCCATTCAGAGTTATCGCGCTCGGGCGATGAACCTTTGGCAGGCCGGTGCAGCGGGCATTCATCTGTTTAACATGTTCCGGCCGACCCATCCGATGCTGCACGAGATCGGCAGTCCGGAAAGCTTGGTGGGCACGGATAAGGCGTACTATGCCAGTTTCCGGGGGAACACCGGCTACGGGAGTTCGAGACGATGGGTGAGCGCCTCCGCTGAGTACAATGTCGTTCCCGTGCTCACTCCAGACTCTCCGATGAAGTTGGAAGAGGGGGCGCCGCTCCTCATTAATCTGCCGGTCGGCGAGGATGTGGAGGCTTCTGTTGCGGCCGGGTTCACGCCGCGCATCACGCTCCGCTTGGTCGCGTCGGATGACGTGGCGGCAGAAGATGTGAGCGTGCGACTCAACGGGCACCCGTTGGCCAGTGCTGAGCAAGCCTCTGCTTTGGAGTACCCTGTCGGCAGGGAATGGTTGCGACGGGGCGACAACCGCCTCGAAGTGAGCCTCGCTGACGCGTCGAGCCCTGTCGGAAAGAGCCCGTCTCATTCACTCTACGACGTACAGCTGCAGGTGGAGTATGCACGGTAATGCACGCCGTAGGTGCCCGGTGGGGTCGGCGATGGGTTCGCCTGACCCCACCGCAGAGCGCTGCTGACTACTGCAGAGCTCTGCCAATCCCCCTGCGGCCGCTCCTAATCTCGCTGCTGGTTGCCATCACTGTAGAGCGGGCGGAAGTGCTAAGCGCTGCAGTGTGACTTCGTCGTCCGCCTCATTTCGGAGGTAGCGCCGAAACCACGCCAGCTCGTGGTGGTAAAAGTCAGGGGCGTGCTCGTGGCCGACGTCCGGCAGGACCAGGAGGCTCCGAGTGTTCTGCAAGCGTTCAAAGAGCGCATAGACCGTCGGCGGCTGGCAGGTCGTATCCTTTAGCCCGACGGAGACGAGGATCGGCGCCTGGACGCGGGGCGCATGGTGGAGCGTGTCGAGGTAACCCAGACTTCGTTCAACCGCGGCGCGGCTTTGGGGGTGCTCTGCCACAAAATCGTACACCTCTCGGTATGGGCCGGTGCTCGGTCGGTGTCTGAGGCTCCAAGCGAAGTGGGTGAGGAAGGGGATCATGCATCCCACAGCTCCGACTCGCTCCGGCGCCAGGCTGGCAGTGATGAGCGCGAGTCCCCCACCCTGAGAGTGGCCGAGGACGCCGATACGTTCGAAGCCGGTCAGATGAGTGAGCGCTTCTGCGGCGCGGACGCAGTCGGCGACGATGCCGCGGTAAATGAACGAAATCGGATCAAGCAGGCCGGTGAGAATCTTCCCGTCGGGTAGCGGCGGGTGTTGGTTGCGTGCGGCTCCCTGGCCTCGCGGATCGACGGCTAGCACGGCGTAGCCGGAATGAGCAACCTGGGCGAGGACGGTGTGAATCAGTTCGGAGCCACAGGCGGTGCTGTATCCGGGCAAAAAGAGTAAGGCTCCTTCGGGCCGACGTTGAGAAGGTTTAAAGAGCCATCCCACGGGTCGCTTTCCGCCGAGGCTGGCAAAGGAGAGCCGAGAGACTGAGACTGCGTCGGTGACGGTTCCCGAGTTCCCAGGAATCTTGGGTGTGTTGGCGAGGGCGGATTCCTCGACGCTCACCTCAATGGGTGAAGCGTTTAGCTCCGTGAGCATACTGCTCCAATAGTCGTTAAAGTCCTCGGGACGCTGAATCGGCGGCACCTGGTGAGCGGCCGGAACGGTCTGTGCGTGATCGACCACGGTGTTTGAGCCTCCAAAAGAGTCTTGTAGAGTCGGGGTTGCTAGATTGCATTAGGGCGTGCCCTTGGATATTTTCAGCCTGTTGGGCTGCTAGGTGGATTGTAACGAAGGAGGAGCTAGAAGTGCAAGAGACCAGGCTAGAGTGTGACGTTTTAGTGGCAGGAGGGGGACCGGCGGGTGTGCCGTGCGCCTTGGCCGCGGCTCGTAACGGGGCGCGAGTGATTCTTTGTCAAGACCGTTCCGTGCTCGGGGGGAACGCGTCCAGCGAAGTGCGCATGCACATCGTAGGCGCCGACAACAGCGGCGGACGCGGCGTCGAGCTCGAGACGGAGGCGCGCGAGGGCGGAATCATCGAAGAGATTCGCCTTGAGACAAGCGTTCGCAATCCGCAGCGCTCAGCGTCGATGCTGGACCTGATTCTCTACGAAAAGTGCCGGGCCGAACCTAACTTAACCTTGATGCTCAATACTGCGGTGGTCGGCGCCCAGACGGACGGGGAGCGCATCCAGCATGTCGTGGCGGAGCGGCAGTCGACGGAGGATCGCTTTATCATCACGGCCGACGTGTTTGTCGATTGTACCGGAGACGGACGCCTAGGGGCTGAGGCGGGGGCGCCGTTCCGGGAAGGCCGAGAGGGCAAAGAGGAGTACAATGAGTCACTGGCGCAGGATAAGGCCGACAACAAGCGCTTGGGATCGACCTTGCTCTTTCAGGCGCGCAATGTGGGCTATCCCGCCCCGTTCACGCCGCCTGAGTGGGCTCGGAAGTTTGACGAGTCGGATCTCACGTTTCGGCCGCACGCCGATGGAGGGGTCGACAAGGGCCTCGAGTACGGGTACTGGTGGGTCGAATGGGGTGGGGAACTCGACACGATCAAGGATAACGAGGCGATCCGCGACGAGTTGCTCGCCATCATGCTTGGTGTGTGGGACCACGTTAAGAACCGAGGGGATCACGGAGCTGAGAATTGGGCGTTGGACTGGTTCGGCTTTCTGCCGGGAAAGCGGGAGAGTCGCCGATTCATTGGTCAGTACGTCTTGCGGGAGCAGGATCTCCTCGAGTCCAGGCCCTTCGAAGACGCTATCGCCTTTGGCGGCTGGACGATCGATACGCATCCGCCGGAGGGGATCGACGACCCCAGCCAACGCCCGTGTAACCAGATCCCTGTGCCATACGTCTTCGATATCCCCTTGCGGGCGTGCGTCTCAGCGGGCCCTCGCAATTTGATGTTCGCCGGGCGCAATATCTCTGCCACCCACATCGCCTTTGCCTCAACTCGAGTGATGGCGACGTGCGCCGTCGTTGGGCAAGGCGTCGGCACTGCAGCGGCGCTGTCCGTCCGGGAGGGCGTGGCTCCGGCTGAGATTGCGAAGCACGGCGAGCTGATGGCAAAGATCCAACAACAACTCATCAAGGACGACGCCTTCCTCATCGGAGTCTCCAACAAGGACGAGGACGATGTCGCGCGCACGGCACGAGTATCCGCCTCGAGCGCTCAAGCGCAGGGCCCGGCTGAATCCGTGCTCTCCGGGCAGACCCGCGCCGTTTTTGGTCCAGGGGGCGCGGCACCCGAGCGGAGGACAGAGTCGATCCACCGCTGGAAGAGTGATCCGGCCGACGGGCTGCCTGCTTGGGTCGAGCTTGCGTGGGATCGACCCGTTCGCCCTGCGGAGGTGCGCCTCGTCTTTGACGTCGGTCAGCACCGCGTCCTCACGTTGAGTCACTCGGACGATTACGTTGCCAAGATGCAGTGGGGGCGGCCGCAGCCGGAGTCGGTCCGGGATTACGTGATCGAAGGGTTTGTCGACGACCGGTGGGTTGAGCTTGTAGCCGTGCAAGGAAACTACCAGCGCCTGCGCGTGCACCAGATCGAGGACGCCCCGTCGGTCGAAAAGATGCGCGTCAAGGTGACAGCGACGAATGGAATCGATCACGCACGCATCTGTGAAGTGCGTGTTTACGAGGAGTAAAGGGTAAGCCGCTGTGCCAGATTACCCCGTCGTGGCAAAGAAGCCTCTATCGCGAGATCCTGACTCACGTTAGAGGCTTCTTTAAGATCATTGCTATTCGAGCGCATACGTCACGACCACCGGCTTATGGTCTGACGGGGCCAAATCGTCGACGTAAAAGTCGACCACGTTTGTATTCATCACCCGCAGGGGACCGCGGTGGAACTGCCAATCCAGGACTTGTGGAGTGCCGGAGGCGGTCGGAATCGCCGGGTGGGTTGGCACGGGCGGGCTGCCAAAGGCTGTGAAACTGTCGTTGAGGCCCGACTTACGCAAATACTTGATTGGGTTCACGGCGTCGTTGAGATCCCCCATAAACAAGAGGGGTTCGTCCTGGTTAGCCAATTCATTTAAGGCTGCCACACTCGCTTTGGCTTGACCGATTCTTGGGCTGATACCTTCCTCCACTTCCCTCTTATTGCCCTGATACGTATAATGCGCCGTGCTGACGAGCATGGATCGATCCAGTCCTCTAAACTGAAGGCGCGCCCAAAACAGGCGTCGCATGGGTTCCAACATGCCAATCTCCTTGGTCCCATACTCCTGCAGCGCAAACATATGCGTGTTCCAGTAGATATTCCCTTCGCGTATCCAACCTTCAAAAGGATCTTCCACGCGTTGATGGTCCGGCAACTCTTCATCAAGGCATGCGCGTGTCTCCGGACGGAGCTCTTGAAGACATAGGATATCTGGCTGGGAGATCCGGACAAAGGCTCTTAGCGCTTTCTCTCGATCGGGCCAGCGTGCGCTGGCCCAAATGTTGTAGCTTGTAGCGACAAAGCGCACCGGCAAGGGCGTCCCCATGAAACGTCCACCTTTCTCACGTTGATGGGTCTCATTTCTACGCTCTGCGTCGAAGTCCGCTAATCTGCTCTGTCGCATTTATAGTCACACACAGTGCGAACGGCGCCACATTTGCCAAGGGTGCGCTCGCGTTTAGCGTTCGGCCAAGGCTTCCACAATGGACGTCACATTGTAACGCATGAACTCCAAATACGTGCTCGCAGGTCCGTCGACGCTTGAGAGGGATTCGGTGAATAACGGAACGACGCGCACATCGCCACCCACCTCGCGTGCGAGCGTCTCAGCGAGGCGCGGACTGGAGCTCACCTCGGTAAAGACGGCCGGCACTCCGGCGTTTTGCAGCGATCGAGCCAGTTGGGCGATGTGCCGAGCGGAGGCCTCTGTCTCTGAGCTGAAGCTGGGGAGGAGGACTCCGATTACGTCAAAGTGGTACCTTTCGGCAAAGTAGCGGAAGGTGTCGTGGTTGGTGACGAGTTTACGCCGATCCACGGGGATTTCGTCCACCTGTGCTCGAATCCAGTGGTCGAGCTCGATCAGTTCGTCTATGTACGCTGCGGCGTTTTCGCGATACGTGGCCGTTCCGGCCGGATCGACTGCCGCCAGCGCATCTTCGATAGATTCGACGTAGTGCACGACGAGATTCGGATCGAACCAGGAGTGAGGATCCTTGTCTCCGTGTTCGTGGAGATGCCCCCCTTGCTCCTCATATACCTCATACACCTCATGAATCTCATGTGATTCATGCTCCTCATGTACCCCTTGCGCCCCTTGCATCCCAGATTCACGTTGTGCCTCAGCCGGCGCGTCCTCTCTGTGCGTGTGCTGCTGGATAACCTCGGCAACTCCTTCGGTGACTCTTTCGCGATCTAGAGAGGACTCATGGCCATGACCTGCCAAAGCTTCGGACACGGTCGTGATGTGGGTTGCCGATTCTACTTGGTCGATCAAAGGGTGCGCCCACGCGTCGAGCCCAGCTCCGTGGAGGACGATGAGATCGGCCCGAGCGAGCGTGACGAGATCCGAGGGGCGAGTGCGGTAGGTGTGTGAATCTGCGCCGGGACTCAACAAAGACGTGACGACGGCACGCTCCCCGGAAACGGTTTGTACGATATCCCGAAGAATCGTCGTCGTCGTGACGATTCGCAAGGGCGTGTCGGCCGCGGCGGTGCCGACCGCGTTCGGAACCATGTACAAAGCGGTTCCAAGGACGAGAAGCGCCAAAAAACAGGCCACATATGTACGAGCGGAACGATAAGGCATTTTGGGTCATCCTTTTACGCGTAATGAATGCGGGAGGGAGGGGATCCTCCGTCTTGGATGATACCGAGTATCACCCAAGGTCAAAAAATTAGCTCCCGACGGAGCGACGATGATACTTAGTATCACTAGAGTTATTCTACGTATGCAGGGCGGGTGTGTCAAGTGGGGTGTCAAAGGGTAGAGTGGGGCTCTCGCTGAAATCTCTGCCATTGATGCATTCAATCCAAATAGGTACGTCGGGAGGTTTCCTGTGATGCAGGTGATTAGTTTGGGGTTGGGCAGACGGGGAGCACACTGGGTTGGTTGGGCCCAGGAAGCTGGGGCGGAGATCGTAGCGGTCGTGGACCGCCATGCTCCAACCCTCAACGAGGTGGGGGCGCGACTGGGGTTTGAGGAGTCGGTTCGCTTTACGGAGTTGGCCGATGCCGTGCAGTCGACGGGGTGCCGCGTGGTGATCGCGTGTGCCCCAAACCATGTACACGAAGCGATTCTCTCGGAGTGTGTCGAGCTTGGATGCCACGTCCTGATTGAAAAACCATTTACCGAAGATCTAGCCTCCGCTAGGAGGCTGACCGAACGGGCGAAGGAGAGAGGGGTGTGCGTCGCTGTCGCTCAGCAGTACCGGTACGGCAAGGCGTTTGAACGGGTGAGTCGGGCTGTACAAGGGGAATTGGGCGCTTTGACCGGTGGCCTAGTGGAGTTTTACCGCTGGCGGCCGACGGAAAGGATCAAGTTGCCGCTCCTCCTTAATCAGGGGGTTCACCAACTCGACTGCATTCGCCACGTTATGGGCGCGGATCCAGTGAGTTGTCGGGCGGAGATGTGGGATCCCGCTTGGAACGGCTGTGACGGCCCCACCGTCGCTGAAGCGACATTCCGCTTTGCCGACGGGGCCAGGTTTCATTACAGTGGCAGTTATGTCGCAAAGGGCCGGGTGACCAACTACAACGGGTTGTGGCGCATCGAGGGTGAACGGGGACAGGTGACGTATGATGGTGCAAGTCTGGTGCAGGTGAGTGTGGGGGATGAAGTGACAGAGTATCACGATGAAGACCCCTCGTCTGCGTACCGCCAAATTTCGCTGTGCCGTGACTTTTTGCAGGCAGTGGCTGACGGGGTTGAACCCCCCACGAGCGCCGACGACAACCTCAAAACGTTGGCCATGGTCTTTATGATCGAAGCGAGCGCTCGCTTGCGGCGCGAGGTCTCCTTGGAGGAACTCTTGAGCGGCGACGTCTAGGGAGGCGGCGCTGCGCACTCATCTGGCGACTTTTTTTGCGAAACAGCTTGACGTGAGTAGCGTTTGCGCTGTATTTTACCATTAGGTTAATTAAACGAGGGGTTAAGTGTATGGCGTCCGATCGACTGAGTAACATCTTCTCCGCATTGGCCGATCCGACACGACGTGCGATCTTGGCGGCGCTCACTTCGGGTGAGAAGTCCGTGACGGAACTGGCCGAGCCGTTCCCTGTCAGCATGCCTGCCATCACGAAACACCTCAAAGTGCTCGAACGGGCAGGTCTCGTCACCCGTGGCCGGGAGGGTCAGTGGCGTCCTTGTCGCTTGGACGCGAAGCCACTCAAGGACGTCGCCGACTGGGTGGAGCCGTTTCGGACGTTTTGGGACGAAAGCTTCCAGCGACTGGACGAGTACTTACGACATGTACAGACTGAGGAGGATTCAACCAATGGAGACAAAGGGAGTCGAGAGTAGCGAAACGCCGCGGACAACGGAAGTGTCGGCCGCATCAGATCGCGAGATCGTGATTAGCCGTCGGTTTGACGCACCTCGGGACCTTGTTTACAAGGTGTGGACCAATCCGGAGCACATCGGAGCTTGGTGGGGACCCAGGGGATTCTCCACGACAACGCATGAGATGGACCTGCGGTCGGGCGGGCTTTGGCGCTTCATCATGCACGGACCAGACGGGACGGACTACAAGAATCGCATTGAGTATGTCGAAGTGGTCGAACCGGAGCGACTCGTCTACTGGCACGGTGGCGAAAACGACGATTCCCAACCGTTTCACGTCACCGTCACCTTTTCGCAGCAGGATGAAGTGACAGAAGTAACGATGATCCAACGCTACGCCACAGTCGAGGATCGCCAAATGAGCGTGAAGTTTGGTGCTGTGGATGGTGGAAACCAGACCTTTGATCGGCTTAGTGCATATCTCAAGACCCTGTAGGCCGTTGCTGCGTGGGCAGTTATTGGCCTGTCCCATCTGGCGGGTCCGAGATTGGCCGGTCCGAGATTGGCCGTACACGATTGGCCGTACGAGATCGGCCGTACGAGATCGGTCCAAACGGATGGAGTGCGGTCCGCAACTATCAGCAATTATTGGGCCAGGCGCTCAGGTAGCCCGCAGTTTGACCTGCGCGCCATCTGCTGACCCTGACCCCCGATGTAGCACAAGTCGACGGGAGTGTTTGAACTCTGTAACCATCGTCCCCGTTTGCGTCTCTTGTCCAGAGGCGATGCCTCGGTGCTGCCAGGATCCTATGTGTCTATGGCCGTGAGGCGATGCCCCGATGCCGCGCCGGGACGAAAAACGCGGCGAAATCGACGTTGATGCCCGCCTGGTGGGGAATGATTGCACGCCTGTGAGCAAAGACACCTCACGAGGGGGGCAACGCCTAGTAAAATCACGAGGTCGCGGGAATCGGCGAAAATTACAACCATAGGCCCGGCTCTCTGGGCTGGTCTTTTGCGATGGGGCCTCCACGTCCCTTTGCGTTCCCTTGGCGTTCATGGACGCGAGGCGGCGCCCCGACGCCGCGCCGGGACGAAAAACGTCGCTAAATCGGCGTTGATGCCCGCCTGGCGGGGAATGATTGCACGCCTGTGAGCAAAGACACCTCACGAGGGGGGCAACACCTAGAAAAATGGGCACGGCTCGAGGAGGAGAACAAAGCGTAACGTAGGGTCTATTCCTCTGAGCTGGTCTTTTGCGATGGGGCCTCCACGTCCCTTTGCGTTCCCTTGGCGTTCATGGACGCGAGGCGATGCCCCGACGCCGCGCCGGGACGAAAAACGCTGCGAAATCGATGTTGATGCCCGCCTGGCGGGGAATGATTGCACGCCTGCGAGCAAAGACACCTCACGAGGGGGGCAACACCTAGCAAAATGACGAGGTCGTGGGAATCGGCGGAAATTACAACAATAGGCCCGGCTCTCTGAGCTGGGCTTTTGCGATGGGGCCTCCACGTCCCTTTGCGTTGATGGACGCGAGGCGATGCCCCGACGCCGCGCCGGGACGAAAAACGCCGCCGAATCGGCGTTGATGCCCGCCTGGCGGGGAATGATTGCACGCCTGCGAGCAAAGACACCTCACGAGGGGGGCAACACCTAGCAAAATGACGAGGTCGTGGGAATCGG
>JAWLDA010000008.1:0-31288 GCA_041686855.1 Limnochordia bacterium | reverse complement strand
CGAGCAAAGACACCTCACGAGGGGGGCAACACCTAGCAAAATGACGAGGTCGTGGGAATCGGCGGAAATTACAACAATAGGCCCGGCTCTCTGAGCTGGTCTTTTGCGATGGGGCCTCCACGTCCCTTTGCGTTCCCTTGGCGTTCATGGACGCGAGGCGGCGCCCCGACGCCGCGCCGGGAGGAAAAACGCCGCCGAATCGGCGTTGATGCCCGCCTGGCGGGGAATGATTGCACGCCTGCGAGCAAAGACACCTCGCAAAAGGGGCAACACCTAGCAATATGGGCACGGCTCGAGGAGGAGCACAAATCGTAATGTAGGGCCCAGTCCTCTGAGCTGGGATTTTGCGATAGCGCCTCCACGTCCCTCTGCGTTCCCTTGGCGTTCATGGATGCGAGGCGGCGCCCCGACGCCGCGCCGGGAGGAAAAACGCCGCCGAATCGGCGTTGATGCCTGCCTGGCGGGGAATGATTGCACGCCTGTGAGCAAAGACACCTCACGAGGGGGGCAACGTCTAGCAAAATGACGAGGTCGCGCGGAGGGGCACAGATCGTAACGCTAGGCCCGGCCCTCTGAGCAGGGCATTGGCAGGGACGGACAACACTACGGAAATGGCATCACCCGGTGGAACGGCACAGAGCGTAACGTAGGCCCGCTCCCCTGAGCTGGGCTTTTGTAAGCGCCCCATCACTCTCCCCAATACTCTATGGAAGTCAACTTCGGTCAATTTGTGGACAAGTCGTAGGTCCGTGGAAAGTTGGAGGAACTCTCACCCAATGAACGGGTACTTAACCTATTTTCCGCACGAGGGCTTCCTTGTTGGAAGACGCAATATAGGATTTACACCTTCAAAACTGGAAAAGTCGCATAAGAAACACGAAATGCTTGTAATGAATTCATGACGGTGGGGCGCAGTAGGCGAGGAGCGCAGTAGGCGAGAAGCATGGACGCGAGGAGAGTGGAGGCGAGAAGCATGGACGCGAGGAGCATGGAGGCTTTAAAGTCAGATCCGGCATTGCTACCGGTTGCGCTAAACGTTGCCCCGGGGCGTGAGTATGCGAATGATCGGCGTCGCTTTCAGGGGATTCCGGGGATCGAACGAGCTGCCAACGGTCGCCTCTGGGCGACGTGGTACGCCGGCGGCCCTGAGGAGTCTGGCGAAGGCCCCGGAAACTACGTGGTGGTTGCCACGAGCAGGGACGATGGAGAAACATGGTCGCGCCCGAAGCTTGTCATCGACCCTCCGGGGGAGGTCAGGGCGTTCGACCCGGCGTTGTGGCACGACCCGGATGGACGGCTTTGGCTATTCTGGTCCCAATCATTCGGTCATTACGACGGGCGGACCGGTGTCTGGTGCGCTACAACCGACGATTCGACCAATGAGGATCCGGTGTGGAGTGAACCCCGGCGGCTCGCTAACGGAATCGCACTCAACAAGCCGATCGTCCGTTCAAACGGGGAGTGGTTGCTGCCCGTCGCTATGTGGCACATGAAGCCAAGTAGCAACATTCCTGAGGAGCATCGACATCACTTGGAAGACGAGTGGGGCTCGGCTGTGTGGGCTTCCGACGACAACGGGGAGACGTGGAGCCTCCGAGGGCGCGCTGTCGTTCCGGAGAGCCGGTGCGACGAGCATATGATTGTAGAGCGCCGTGACGGTAGCTTGTGGATGTTGGTACGCACTCGGTATGGCATTGGTGAATCGGACTCATCCGATGGCGGTCGGACGTGGTCGCCCAGCGCACCGTCGCGGATCCCCCACGTCGTCTCTCGATTCTTTGTTAGAAGGCTCAGCTCCGGCAGGCTCCTGCTCGTACGACACGACCCAGGTGAGGGACGCTTCGCGGAGCCCGACAAACACTCAGGGGTGCGCTCGGAGTTGACGGCGTTCGTCTCTGATGACGACGGTATGACGTGGCATGGTGGCCTCAAGCTGGACGCTCGGTCCGGCGTCTCCTATCCTGACGGTGTACAAGCACCTGACGGACGAATCTACATTATCTACGATCGCAACCGGCAGAGCGACCGGGAGATTCTGATGGCTGTATTCACGGAGGAAGATGTGATCCAGGGGAGCCCTGTCTCTGCTACCGCACGGCTTAGGGTTGTGGTTGACAAGGCGTCGTTCAATGACGCCGACGTGGCAGTCCCCGAAGCTGAGGGCTAAGGACCACGAGGTGGGGGGCCGTCGGCGGGAGGGTAGCCGACCGGCCCAAGGTTGAGAGGCTGGTTAGACAAGGAGGGCTTTAAAATGTCCAGCAACAGCCGAGGTGTGGCCGTCGGAACCGGAGCGTACCAGTACGACGAAGTTACGAATTGGCCTAACGTCCCGGATGGACTGCAGATCGGCGAAGTGGTTGACGTCTGCATCGATGGCGACGGTCAAATCACTGTCCTCAACAACAAGAGCGAGGATCGGGCGCTCGTCTTCAGCCAGGAGGGTGAGCTGCTCGGGTCGTGGGGGCGAGGCGTTCTCGTTCGGCCCCACGGGCTTTTTGTCGGTCCGGACGGTTCAAACTACTGTGCTGACATGGGGACGCATACGGTGGGGAAGTTCACCCCCGATGGTCGCCAATCGCTCCTCCTCCTTGGTAAGAAGGGGAGTCCATCGGAGACCGGAGTCGTCGGAATGAATCCGCGGACGGTAAAGACGGCGGGCCCTCCGTTTAATCACCCCACGGATGTGGCGCTCGGTCATGACGGTTCGATCTACGTCTCTGACGGATACGGTAACGCTCGTATTCACAAGTTCTCGCCGCAAGGCGAGCTTCTCTTCTCTTGGGGTTCGCCGGGGTCGGGTCCAGGCGAGTTCTGTCTGCCGCACGGTGTCAGCGTAGACGACGAGGGGCGAGTGTACGTCGCCGATCGGGAGAATAACAGGATTCAAATTTTTACGGGCGAAGGGGAGTTCCTCACGGAGTGGACCGATTGCTCACAACCCTGCCAAGTCGTGATGGACGGTAAGGGTGCGTTCTACGTCCCCGAGTTATCGCCCCCGGGAGGACGAGTGAGCATCTTCGACGAGCGTGGTACATTGATGGCGAGGTGGGAGGTCGGGGGGCAGGAGCCTCGGGTCGGAGCGCATGGTATGTGCGTCACGCCGGATGGCGACCTCTACGTTGGATTTGTCACACAGGGCGCGCCCGTCGAAGAGTGTGTGGTGTTGCGCAAGTATCTCCGCAGGAGGTGAACGCATGGTCAAAGTTCACGAGATTCACCAACAAGTCTACGTACATATGCTGGGCGCGTCCGAGCCGGTCGTGCGAGTGAAGAGTGGCGACACGATCGTTGCAGAGACACGAGACGCCAAGGGACTCGACAAAGACGGGAATCCGATGCCCGAAGCGGTGATTGGTCGCCGCCCCGACACGGATATCATCAGCAACAACCCATTGGTCGGACCGGTCTTTGTTGAGGAGGCCCGCCGCGGCGACGTGCTCGCTGTTCACATCGAAGAGATCGCTCTAAATCGCGACTCCGCTTGGTCAGCCAATCTGGCGCTGACGGGGGAGGCGCCTGGGCATCGGTGGCTCAACAAGCCAACCGAGGATCGGTACGACTTCGATTGGCGTCTTGACTTGGAACGAGGCGTCGCAATTCTCGACATGCCAAATAGCACAGTGGCTCAAGCGGAGGTGCCGATTCACCCATTCATCGGGGCTATTGGAATTGCGCCCCGTTATGGGCGAACCGAGATTGCCGCAACCCCAGGTGAGTACGGGGGGAATATGGACTGTTCCGCCACCTGTGCGGGGACGACGCTCCTCTTTCCCGTGTGGGTCGACGGCGCCTACCTGTCGTTTGGGGACGTCCATGCAGCCCAAGGTGACGGTGAGATGTGCGGCGCTGGGCTTGAGACGTCCGCCCGCGTTCGACTGCGCCTCGAGGTGCACTCTGGGGCCGCGCAAGGGTGGGATTGGCCGCGAGCCGAAACGCCGGACGAGATTCTCACCATTGCCAGCGCAGATTCTCTCTTTCAGTGTGTCGCGATGGCACGGCGGGAGATGGTGAACTGGCTGGCCACAGCGTTTGGGTATGAACGCGGCGACGGCACACAACTCCTCGCCCAAGTGGGGCGGATTCAGGTGTGCAATGTGGTGAATCCCCACTTCACGGTGGCTGTCGCTTTCCCGAAGAGGTATTTGCCCTTCGCGTAAATTTGTCCCGAGCGCACGATTGAACACGAATGAGCGGGTCGAGTGCAGTGCATAAAAGGACGCAGCAAAGGACGTATCAGCATATCTGAGGAGCGCTTGGTTTTGGAATTTGACGCATTCTACGACTACGAACGTTTGACACGCTTTGTGCACGACGTGGCGGCACAAGCCCCGGAACTCGTGAGGCTCTCTTCATTGGCGACTACGCCCGAGGGACGAGAGTTGTGGAGCGTTGAGGTGGCGGGTCAGCGGGACAAGCTGCCTTTAAATCGGCGACCTGCCTTCCTGGCCCAAGGGAACATGCACGCCATCGAGTACGCTGGTTCGATGCACACGTTGCACCTTCTCGAGAGCTTGATCGATGGGTACGCGACGAACGAAACAATCCGCCGGCTCCTCGATGAGCAGGTGGTGTACATCATTCCCCGGATTGCCGTCGACGGCGCGGAATACGGACTGCAAACCCTCGATCGGGTACGAAGCAAGCGAGTGCCGGTCACGCAGAAGAACGCGGTGGTTCCCCAGGATATTAACGGCGATGGCCGCATTCTCACTATGCGGTGGGAGGCGGCGGATGGACGGTACGTGGCGAGCCCAGAGGACCCACGCATCCTCGTCTCGCGCTCTCCAAAGGATCAGGTAGGACCCTTTTACCACACGGCGACCGAAGGGATGATTCACGAGTGGGATGGCGGTCCGATTCGGCCGTCCCTTGGACGCTGCGACTTTAACCGCAACTTTCCGGCCCACTGGCGCCCGTCATTCGGATGGGCGGGGAATCGCAACTATCCTCTGTCAGAGGTAGAGACGAGGGCGGTAGCCGACTTTGTTCTCGACCATCCCAACATCGTCGTCGCGCTCGACTTTCACACCGGCAATCCAGCGCTCTTTTACCCATCGGCCGTCGTCTCCGAGAGCGCCCGCCACCCAACGGATGCCCGCCTCTTTGAGCGCCTGGGTAGACTCGGTGAGGAGATCACCGGCTTCCCGTACTTGAGCGGCTACCTCGAGGCCAAGACCGGTGAGAAGACGGAGATGCTTCCAGGCTCGTTTAAGGAATGGATGTACGAGCACGTCGGCAGTATCGCTTACGTCGTCGAATCGGGTCTCTTTTACAATTACCTCGGGGTCGAATTTGGTGCATGGTTTGACTCGCCGAGAGAGCGTGAGTTAATCCCGGGCCGAGCGCTATTGGCATGGCACGACGCGCATCCGGACGCGGAGCTCTTCTTTGATTGGCAGACCGGCGATCATCCGCAACTGGGAACGGTCGAGGTTGGCGGTTGGAACTGGGTGCTTTGGAGTAATCCGCCTCTTCACGAGATGGAGGCCGTCAGTCGCAGGTGCACGGAGTTCGCCTTGCGGTGCGCGACCCATGTGCCTAACGTTGACGTTGCGCTAACGGCCGAGTCGGTTGGACCCTCAATCTACAAGCTGACCGCCGAGTTGCGCAATGTTGGATCGCTTCCTACGAGCGTCACTCGGCACGGTGTAGAGACATACCCGAATGCTCGCCCAACAGTGCGGGTTATCGGAGGGGGCGGCGGTGACGATGGTGACGGCGGTGACGCCGAGGTCGAGTTCATCATCGGCGCCGCTGAGAGTGTCATCGGCCATCTCGAACCTGGCCACGTCGTGCGTTTCGAGTGGGTGATTCGCACCCATTTGCCGACGGTGAGCGTCGAAGTGGAATCGACACGGGGCCTCTTCGCTCAGAGGACCGTGGGGTTGGTGGAATAGCAGACTCGGCCGATCGGGTGAGAATGAGTCAAACACACGGTCGCTCAATCACCGTAGTGCGCCACGATGTTCTCCACTGAGGCCGTGTACCCCTCGCCAAAGAGGTTGAGGTGAATGAGTAAGTAGTAGAGTTGATAGAGCGGGCGTCGCTCCTCATGACCGGGAGCGAGCGGGGCCGCCTCGCTGTACGCGGTGAAGAACGACTCCGGGAAACCGCCAAAGAGGTGGGCCATCGCGAGATCGACCTCTCGATCTCCGTAGTAGACGGCGGGGTCGATGAGCGCGGGGCCAGTGTCGCTCTTTAGCCAATTGCCGCCCCACAAATCGCCGTGGAGGAGCGAGGGGCGCACTGCCTCTTGATCGATCCACGTGGGAAGGCGGTCGAGCATTCGGGTGAGCGCCTTGGCCCTGGAGACGGAGAGGCGCCCGAGCTCGTGGGCGAGCTTTAGTTGGGGTTCGAGGCGCTCGTCCCGGTAAAAGTCGATCCAGGAGTGGCACTGCCGGTTCCGCTGTGGCAGTAGGCCGACGAAGTTGTCTTCCGTGAAACCGTACGACGCGGCGGAATGTAGATGAAGTGAGGCCAGGCCGGCGCCCAACATTTTGCCTTGGTCGATCCGCTCGCCCGGGCCAGCTTGGGGCGGGGGTGTGAGCCACTCCATCAGAATGCCTTGCTGTGAGACCGCGTAGACGCGGGGTACACGTAGAGTGCCCGCTCGATCCAACGTCTCCAGTCCCCGGGACTCTGCGTGAAAGAAGCCCGGGGGCGCATCAGGGCGGCTCTTGAGGAGGAGACTCTTCCCGTCCTTCATCTCCACCCGGTATACCCGGTTAATCGAACCGCCACTCAAGGGCGCCAGCAGTTTCGGGTCGCTCGTAGGGCCCAATTCGCTCGACTCCAGCAGAGCCGTGAGCGTCGTGCGAGCGGCACGTTCCTCTTGGGGATTCATTCACGTTCCGGATACCGGGCGAGGATATCTTGCAAAAGGCCTTCACTGCCTTCCGAAATCAAGTCGTACACTTCCTCGAAGTTGTTGTGGTAGTACGGGTCGGGCACTTCGAGTCCACGCTTGTCCGAAATGAAGTCGCTCAAGAGGTTGATCCGCTCTTGCGGCACGCCGGCGTCAACTAAGTCGGCCACGTTTTGTCGGTCCATAGCGACGATGTAGTCGTACGCCGTGTTCTCGTTTGCTTTGAGCTGTTTGGCTCGCTGTCCTTTGTACGAGATGCGCTTCTCGTCGAGGATGCGCCGAGTGCCCTCATGGGGCGGCGAGCCCACATGCCAATCACCCGTCCCGCACGACGTCACCTCCACTCGGTTTTCTAACCCGTCGGAATTGATACGCTCTCTAAAGACCGCTTCGGCCATGGGAGAACGGCAGATGTTGCCTAGGCAGACAAAGAGAACTTTCACGGTTCGATCCGTCATGAGAGACCATACCTTCCCTTACGTTGCTACGTCCTATATTGTCCACCTCTTGGCGATTTGACCAGCCGCCTCCTCTTAGGATCGCAGTGACATCAATTTGACCGCTCTAATAACCAAGCGGGTTGGATGCGAAAAATGACCAGCTGGCGCTCCTGAGAACTCGGCTGGAGAAGGGGCGTGATCCCGCCCCAAACAGGCTGACTTAGCGCTCGACTTAACGTAATGATCGCTGAAGAGGGTGTCACTACATTTAGTATTAATTCGTACTTTGGCCACCCGTGCGAGGCGACTGTGGCCACAACGCCAAAGCGGCCGTGAGCAATAGGCCGCATCCGGCCATTAGCCACCAAGGAAGTGAGCTTTCAGGCCACAGTTGCGTCAAATATGCGCCGATGGGCGCGCTACTCGACATGCCGACGGTCGAAAAGAGGGAGGCCGTTCCGAAGTAGCTATTGATGCGCCCCTTAGGGGCCATATCACTCGTAACGAGGTCAGCCCCTGGAACGAGAAGGGTCGCACCCAATGCAAAGAAGAGAATGGCAAGGATAGCCCCTGAAAAGTTGCTAACTAAACCTATAGTGATGAGCCCGAGAGCACTGAGCCCTGTACCGACGGTGACATGATGCCAGTTACTGAGCCGTGTTCCCACGAAACGCGTCATAGGTGTCTGCAACAGTGCCACCGCTAAGGCGTAGATGGCGGCAATACTCGTCATTCCTCCGAGTCCACCCCACTGGTTGGCCCACACGATAATGGTCGTATCTAAGTGTCCATAAAGGAACCACGAGCCGACGATCAATGCGCCAAAGATCCTCCAGCGCCGATCCCCGGCGACGCCTCGTAGAATGTGGGCCAAGGACTCTGTGGTGTGAACTGGAATCTCAGGCAGCCAAACCCACGTCAGAGCCCCTAAGAGTAGAAATAGGGCCCCTGAGAGCAAAAAGATCAAATTGACGTGGGTTCCCGCAAGAAAGAAAACCCCCAACGGCGCCAGCGCCATTCCTAAATTGGCAGCAACAGCCCGAAGGGAGAAGGCGTGTTTTTGTAAGTCTTCAGGAGTCAGGAATCCGATTGCCCCTCGTGTGGCCGGCCCATAAAAACCTGTCCCAAGACCGGCGATGATGCTCAGGGCAAACAGCCACCAGATGCTTTGCGAAATGGCAAACGCGGCCATACCAACGCCTCGGAGAGTCAGTCCGATCACCATAAGGCGGCGTGTTCCAAGGCGATCGGCCAGCGGTCCGCCGATAACGCTTGATCCTTTGACGGAAAGTTTAACGACGAAAACTAGGGCTGCCGCTACCATGGTCGGCACGGCAAAGTCTTGGGGTAAAAGGACCATCAGGTAAGGGATGACCATATAGCTGCCGAGGTGTATGGCGAATGTGCCTACAATCAGTAGCCAAACTCCTGATGGAAGCCGTGCATCGACCCGATCTTGGGTCCGAATGTCAGGTCGAGGGACCATAACCTACCGCCTCTTCAACTCTGCTTGATGAAACTTGCGAGGGCCTTTTTGAGTTCGTCAATCGACGTATGAATAGACTCGGCGGAATGATCCTGAAAGCAGTGTTCCATGTGATCCTCGAGAACGACGCGGCTAACGGCGTTTATGGCCGCCTTGACCGCAGCGAGCTGGGTAAGGACATCGGGGCACGGCCTGCCTGATTCCACCATCTTTCGAATTCCGCCGACATGCCCTTCGATGCGGGCCAAGCGATCGAGGACCTGATCCGTCTGGGTATGGCGTGATGGATTCATCGCGCACTCTGCCTCCTATCCCCCTGGAGGGGATGGTGTAAAGGTTGGTTCTCCGACAGTATGCTTACTCCTCCTGGCATTCGCACGGCCCAACGAATCTTTGGCGTGGCATCGCCGCTCGGTTACGCAGCTACCTTTTAGAATACAGGAGCATCGACGTGCACTCCACGAACATATAGGCCAGCTAAAAACGGGAAGGGAGCGTTGGTAGCCTCACTTCCCGTTCTTGATTAGTGCCTTTCGAAATTCCACTCAGCAAGGCGCGTATTCGCTTGGCGTACCGCCTCATCCAAGAGCGATTTGACTGGGGCGTTTTCGTGAAATTGTGCTCGCCAGAGATCGGCGAGCAGCGGGGCTACATCGGACTGCCAGAAGGGGACCTTCGGCCTCGGGTAGGCCCAGTTCATTTGCTCGTAAGTGACCCGGTACTCGGGTTCATCGTCGAACACGTCCTGCAAGATCGGTGACATAAAGGCCGACCGCCTCGCTGCCATATACCCTGAGCTTGCGGAATACCGAGCGTAATTCTCCGTCGAGGTGATGTGTTTGAGGAATTTCCAAGTGGCCTCTTGCTCGGCGGGAGAGCCTGTATTCAAAGCGAAGAAGTTGCCTCCACCGATGGGAGCGTAACACTCAGTGTCGCATACGAGTGGCGCGACACCCATGTCCATGGAGTTCTCTCGTGCATTGCGGATGTTGTTGGCGAGCGAGGCGGTGGAGACCTCGCGCATCGCCAATTGCCCGGACCAAAAATGAGAGTAGTTCATGTCAAACCGAGCCGCACGGTGTTGATGGACCATCCTTTGGGCGAACTCCATGGCATTAACAGCTTCTGGAGAGTTGAAGGTGAAGGAAGAGAGGTCGTTGTTGAGCACTCGGGCGCCTGCACGACCGAGGTGTGCTTCGAACAGCCAGCCCCACGAGTAGAAGTCGATACCGGCTGTGTCTGCCGCTCCGTTTCCATCAGTATCCCTTGCAATCTTTGAGGAGTACTCCAGGAGTTCTGCAGACGAGCGAGGCGCCTCTCCGCTCAGTCCTGCGGCGCGGAACATGTCGCGGTTGTAGTACAAAAGCGGTGTGCTCACGTTGTAGGGCAAGCCATAAAGCACACCGTCAAACGTCACCGCGCCAAGCATCGTCTGGGAAAAATCACTGAGGTCGATGCCGTCGGGTCCGTTCACATATCGATCAATCGGCAGGAGAGCTCCTCCATAGTAAAGCGCAGCGCCGCGAGTCTGCTCCACAAGCAACACGTTGGGCGGAGCTCCTCCGGCGAATGCGGCAATTGCCTTTTCCACCGAGGGTACATATCCACCAGCGTAAACCACGTCCACGTTGATGTCGGGGTGTGCCGCCCTAAACTCTTCGACAATTTGATCGAACGTCTCAACGCCAAGGGTGGGTGTGAGTGAGTGCCAAACCGAAATTGATACACCGAGTGCTGTACTACCAAAGAGAGTTGCCCATACGTACGCGGTTGCCAGCATCATCAACGTGGCTTTCAAGATTCGTCCTCCTCTAAAAAGCATGTGGCGTCGTGGCGCTCCTGCATTGAAGGTAACACAGCCGTGTTTCAGTAAGATCTCCAAATTGTTACAAGATCGTGACCCTCAAATCCAGGAGCCTCCAAGTCTCTCCAGAACGATCTGTTATTCACCACGAGGAGGTACGGCCAGCGTGTGGACACCTGAAAACGCCGACATCGATTGGTTTGTAAACGGCCGATTTGGTCTCTTTATTCACTGGGGGATTTACTCGGCAGCGGCACGGCACGAGTGGGTGATGAACCGAGAGAAGATCCATCCCGATACGTACCGGCGATACTTTGAGCACTTTGATCCTGACTTGTACGACCCTGAAAGCTGGGCTAAAGCCGCGAAAGAGGCCGGGATGAAGTACTTCGTCATCACGACGAAGCATCACGACGGCTTCTGTCTTTGGGATTCGAAGTTGACGGAGTACAAGGCGCCGAATACGCCCGCCGGTCGGGATCTGTTGCGTCCAATGGTCGATGCGTTCCGAGCAGAGGGATTGCGAGTCGGGTTTTACCACTCGCTGATCGACTGGCATCACCCCGAGTTTCCGATCGATGGCGTGCATCCACAGCGTGATGATGAGGCGTTTAGGGAAGCGGCCAAGCACCGAGATATGAAAAAGTACGTCGCGTACCTCCACGGCCAGGTACGCGAGCTCCTCACCGAGTACGGTGAGATCGACTACATGTGGTTTGACTTTTCGTACCCGCAGCGCGACTGGGGCTGGTCCAAGGGGAAAGGCGCTGCGGATTGGATGTCTGAGGAGCTCGAGCGGCTTGTGTTGGAGTTACAACCCAAGATCATCATGAATGACCGACTCGATTTGGGTCGGGGCGTGCGTACCCCGGAGCAGCGTCCGGCGACGCTGGCCGATCGGGAGCAGGACGGGAAGCCGGTCCTCTGGGAGACGTGCCAGACCATGGACGGCAGTTGGGGCTACGATCGAGACAACCTCGACTGGAAACCCGCCGATATGTTGGTGAAGATGTTGATCACCTCCGTCTCCCAGGGTGGCAACCTGCTGCTGAATGTCGGGCCTAACGCCCGCGGCCAATTTGATCGCACATCGCTCGACCGACTGAAGCAAATGGGCGAGTGGATGCAATTGCATGGGCGTTCGATTTACGGGTGCAGCTCGAGTGACTTCCAACCACCCGCGGATGCCCGCTACACTCAAGCGGGCGACCGACTCTATTTGCACCTCTTCTCCTGGCCCTTCAAGAGCCTTTGGTTAGAAGGGCTCGGCGGAAAAGTGCGGTACGCCCAACTCCTCAATGACGCTTCAGAGATCCGTGTAAACGACGAAGGGTCAACGTTGCGTCTCAATCTGCCCATCCAGCGGCCGGAGGTGCTGGTTCCGGTCGTGGAGTTGTTCTTGGAGAGTTGATCTTTAGCGTGATCTAGGGTGGGACGCGCGAGTGATCATGGTCCCACCCTGCTATCCCAAACGAGGCCGTTCACTTCGAGTACGGACCAAGAGGAAGGGTAGGTGATCATTCGTTGCCGCACGTATCGATCCGGGGGGCCCGGACGGACGAGTTACCCGAGATTGCTCAGCTTCTTTCGAGTGTGTTCCATCGGGCTCATCCCGAATTTTTCCTCGCTCACTTTCGCAATCATCCGCGCTCTCTCCCCGAACACTCCCGAATTGTCGAGGTGGACGGTCGAATCATTGGGCATCTCCGCATCTATGACCAGTCTGTTCGTGTGGCTGACACATCGATGCGGGTGGGAGCTCTCGGTGGCGTCATGACACTTCCGGAGTATCGCGGTTGTGGGTACGCACGCCAGTGTCTAAACGACGCGTTCGACTATCTGACCCAACACCATTACGATTTGTCTACAGTCGTTTCAAACAACGGTTTGTACGAGCGATGCGGCTGGAGCGCTCTTCCGAGGGCACGAAGTCGCGCCCTCATTCAGGAGATACGTGTCGTCAGCGACTCGGGGTACCAAGTTCGCCGGTTCGAACGTGATGGCGACCTACAAGAGGTTGCTGCAGTCTACGCCGCGTTTTGCCGAAATCGGGGCGCTTCCCAAATTCGGACATCTGAGTATTGGCGTAAACATTTCAATTGGATTCGTGAGAGTGAGGAGGGGTTTTTGGTAGCTACCCAGCGGGAACGAGTGGTTGGTTACGTTCGCTCGAGCATCGCAGGTAAGCACCTACGGCTCACCGAAGCGTGCTTTGCGGACGGCCACGAGGGGAGTGGGTCCACTCTCTTGCAAAGCCTTTGCAGGTTTGCTAAGGCCCGATCCGCCACCATCTTTGAGACAGACTTTCCGAGTGATCATCCCATGATTAACCTGATTAACACTACCCCCGCTTTTGTACAAGAGATTTCTTCCACGTTCCACGTGCGTTTTCTCAATCTTACCCGGCTGCTGTCAAGGCTCCAATCATCGTTACAACGCCGCGTTTCGGAGCGCTCGCTTGGAGATGTCTCCTTCATCGTAGAGGTCGACAATGGTGAGCGTGCTGGAGTCGATGTTTCGGAATTCAACGTAAATGTAGGTGGCGCAGGTGTGGCTTGCGGAGCTCCCGTTTTACATTGCTCGCAACAGGAGCTCTTTCGGGTGTTACTTTCGTTGGACTCGCCGAGCGACTTGGGCTGGTGCGATCGATTGAGTCTCGATTCCCTCGCTGCGACAGCGATAGACGAACTTTTTGCAGGGCCGAAACCGATCTATTGGCAGACGGACGTCGTCTAAACCACTCTCTTAGGAGGCGTACTCCTCGTGATCAAACGCTCGCTATGCATCGTTCTCTTACTCGTCGGGCTATTCTTGGGTGTGAGCGAAAACGCTTGGGTTATGACCAAGGTAACGTATTGGAACATGGGCGCCAACCAAGATTACGTGGACCACATGGTGCGTAAGTTTAACGAGACCCACGACCAAATCGAGCTAGACGCGACCCGGATGGCCAGCGGTCTTCAAAATCTCTCTCAGGTGATCGCTTCGCATATTACAAACGATGTGCCGGATTTGATCTACATGGACCGCGGTGTGATTACACAGCTGAAATTCTCTGGACTACTCCTAGATTTGACGCCGTTTATCGAAGCGGAGGGCTGGGATCTAGATGAGAGCTGGTTCTCGGCTACGTTGGGAACCATTCGGCACAGAGACCGGTCTTACGGTATTCCACGGGATGCGTTGGTCATGACGGCGTTGTTCCGGAACACAGAGCTTTTTGCTCAGTCGGGGCTAGATGTCGACGTTGCTCCTGGCACAATCGAGGAGCTGATCGAAGCAGACCGGCGTCTCACCCGTCTTGAAGCCGACGGACGTGCCTCGCAGGTAGGGTTCTTGCCTTGGGATGGCCTTGGCCGGTACGGTCTCATCTGGTCGCTCCTATGGGGCACCGATTGGTGGGATCCCGTCAACCATGTTCCTACCTTGAACAACGCTCGTAACGTAGAGATGCTAGAGTGGATCGAGACGTGGTCCAACCGGACCTACTCTCAACTGTCAGGTGCCACTTGGAACGGGAACGCCTTTTTGGAAGGTAAGCTCGGGATGGTGATGTGGGGCGGCGAGCAGCTCCCCAGGTTGATGGCCTCCGGCCTCGATCCGAGCCTGGTTCGAGTCTCACCGATGCCGGTCACCCCGGGAGATCAAGAATCGCGCCTATACGTGGCGGGAGAAGGTTGGGTAATACCGGCACGAGCTCAAAACCCAGAAGCTGCATGGGACGTGATCAAGTGGTTGCTCGAACCGGAGAACGCCGCCGAATTCGCCATGATCTCCGGTAAACCCCCAGCACGCATATCCGGAGCGCAGGAGTTTATGACACGATTGACGGATCCGATCTACAAATCGTTGATGGAGGTTACGTTTACGACTGAGACTGTTGCAATTGCCGGTACACCTCTAGACATTGTTGCGGGTTGGACTCCTCTGCAACAGGCGTTGGCTAGTGTGACGAGCCAACAAGAAGGGGCTCTAGCTGCGCTGGACAGGGCCCAGGCGGTTGCTGTGGGCAAGGTTAATGAGTATCTGGATGCGAACGGTCCGTGGTGGTAGATGTGACGGAGAGGGACTCACGCAACGGCGTGGGTCCCTTCTCCTGACTGAAGCTTTCTATGAGAATAGGTTGGACAAGAACTCTTCGACGGCTTCACCGTACGTAGTCTCAAACCAGTACGTGCCCCCGCCATAGATCACGAATAAGCCGAACCACAACCACAGGTACCGAAGGAAGTGTGCCGGCCAGCTCGTACCCTGCTGCTTTTCGGCCATTGCGACCATGACTGTGGCGTAAAAGACTCCACTGAGCACGAATGACATGAGCTCGCGTTCGACCTCCATGATACCCTGTGTTTACTCAAAGTGGTCCCGCACGCCAGCGAAAGTGCCGGTGTGAGCACTGCCCCAAGCGGACCACGCAGTTGATGCAGCACTCACGGCGGCTTTGCCGGTGGTAGCAAGCAACCCGACTGTGGCAAAGACTCCCCCTACCGCTCCCCAACCTGCTCCGGATCCTACTGCTTTGACCAAACCCCATGCGTCTTTCTCGCCCGGCGAGGTGGCATAACGAAAAGCGCCCCCGACGGCGCCAGCAACGGCTCCTGCCACGATCGGGTGAACGTTTCCTTCGATCTCAGCGAGCTCAGTTTCGTCCAGTGGGACAGCGCCTTCAAAGGGAGTGGGTGGGTTAGGGACCACGGGGGTCTCGATGCTATTAGCTCCGGCACCAGTCGTGAGTGCAAGGAGTAACACGTTGATCAGGATCAAAGACACGACGCTTCTCTTCGACATGATGAGCCTCCTGATTGGCTCCCTCACGGCGGCTGGATCTTTATGTTACTCGACGTAGTCGCATTTGTTCAATTCGTGCCTGCCCCGGAATTCCGGCGCTAATGCCAAAATGGCTCACAGCAACGGTGGGGGAAAACTCGGTTTTTCGGGATTTTCCGGCCGGATGCTCGTGAATGACCCCTCGACAGCCACGGCATAGCGCCTTACTTCTATCCCATCTCGTGATAGCAAACAAAAAAGCGGGGAGTTAACGCTTACGAGTCGAATAGTGACTTAGATTCATCCCTCATTCCAGTGATGAGTCACCTCACTACAGGAGCGCCTCGTATGTCTCGTCAAACCAAGACTTCGTCCTTCGGCGCGTCCAAGCGCGAAGGTCACGACGCGAGTGATTTTTATAACCGCACCATGTATGCGGAAGGGGTCAACGGGCTCTTCGGTCGCCCGATCCTGGATAACGAAGCGCAACCGGCCCGGCACGTCCCGGTCAAACCGCTGGATACATGGGCCGATCGCGTTTACTGTCATTCGTCTGAGGAGATGCTTCACGTTCCCGACGGGAGTGTTGCGCTTGCCTTCACCTCACCGCCGTACAACGCAGGCAAGACGTACGACGACGACCTCGCTCTTGCGGAATACCTCAGCCTGATCGGTCGCGTGGGCGCGGAAGTGCACCGAACCCTCATTCCCGGAGGGCGCTATGTGGTCAACATCGCCAATCTCGGTCGCAAACCGTACATCCCCTTGCATGCGTACTTCTACAAGATCCATGCGGAAGTGGGCTTTCTCCCGGCCGGAGAAGTCATCTGGCAAAAGGGGAAGGGGATGAGTGGCAGTTGTGCCTGGGGGTCATGGATGTCCGCCAAGTCGCCGAGGCTGCGTGACATTCACGAGTATTTGCTGGTGTTTGTGAAGGAAGAGTTTGGCCGGCCGGATAAAGGTCGTTCTACATTCCAAGACAAGGAAGAGTTCATGGCGTCGACCTTGTCGATATGGGATATCCGCCCGGAGTCGGCGAAAAAAGTAGGACATCCGGCGCCGTTTCCGGTGGCTTTGGCTGATCGGGTGATTCGGCTTTACTCCTACGCAGACGACGTGGTGCTGGATCCGTTTAACGGTTCGGGGACTACGTGTGTCTCGGCTGTGCAAAACGGTCGCCATTACGTAGGTTACGACGTCGATCCGGAGTACTGTGCGTTGGCTCGAGACCGGATTGCGACAACCCAGCCACCCACTCAATCTGGTTCGCCGGACTAAGCGAGTTCCCAGGCGCCTGGGCGCAAGAACGCCAACAGTAGCCGGGAGGGCAACACCCTCCGGATGGAAGTGAGGTTCGTCCAGTCGATGAAGATATGTACGGTCGGTTCCGGACGCATGGCGGCGGCTCACAGTCAAGCGCTGGGCCGTCTGCCGGATGTGCAGTTACATACGGTTGTAGATCCCGATGTGGAGTACGCTGAGTCCCTCGCCAAGGAGTTCGGTTACGAACGAGTTATGCCCTCGCTCGAGGAGGCGCTCACCGCTGACGGATTCGACGCCGTCGTCGTCTGCACGCCCAACCCTCTGCACGCACCTCAGAGTGCTGCAGCTCTCCAGGCCAGGAAACACGTCCTCTGCGAAATTCCCATGGCGCTCTCCCTGGCTGAAGCGGAGAGGCTCGCGAGTCTAGCCGAGGAGAACGAGGTGCGGCTCATGATCTGTCATACCAATCGGTTTAAGTCAGGTCGCATCGAGTTGCGTCGGCGCATTGAGGCAGGCGAGTTCCGTCCGCAGAAGATTATCTGCCGTTTTCACATGCTCCGTCGAGGGCAGCTCACCACGAGTCGCGCCCGGCACGGGTGGGATGACAACGCGCTGTGGCATCATGGATGCCACGTGATTGACTCTATCATGGACATCGTGGGGCCCCACGAGGCAAAGGGGTTGAGCGCACAGTTCGGCCCGACCTGGCCCTCGCTCGGCGTTCCGCTGGATGCAGATCTGCAGTGGACCGCAACGAGCCCGATCACCGGAGACGAGGTGTTGGTGTCGATCAGCGTCTCGCACAACGACCCTTGGCCAGGTCACAAGTACCGTGTGATTGGTGTCGAAGATACCTTGCTCGTGGAGGACTCCCGGCTCTCCAATCAGCAGGGCGTCATTGTCGAAGGGGCGCCGGAGCAGCGTGGTGTGGAGTTGCAGGACTCGGAGTTTGTCGCAGCTGTGTTAGCGGGCCGTGCACCGCTCGTTGATGCCCGGACCGCATTGTTGACCATGAAGATTTTGCAGTCAGCATGGGATGAATGGGAACGAGGTTAGAGGTTAAGAAAGGGCGTGACGCATGTGATTGTGGACATACATACACATACCCCGACGCATCGGGAGGCTGTCCCCGAAGCTGAGCGCAGGATAAACCAAGGATGGCGGCCGGACCGACCGGTCGAGTCGGCTTATTCGTGGCAGGACCACACCGAGGCCATGAAGGAAGTGGACGCGGCGGTCGTCTTCGCGATCGCACCGCCTCCGGGGGCGTCGGCCTTTGAAATGTCGGGCATTCCCTGGAGCGATCAGTCCCACGTCAACGACCAGACGGCTGCATTCGTGCATAGCAATCCTAAAAAGTTTTTGGGTTTCCTCTCCGTCCATCCGGAGGCGCCCGACGCTCTCGACGAAGTGGAGCGCGGTGTGAGTGACCTCGGGTTAGTCGGGATCAAACTGGGGCCTAACTACCAAAACTTTGATCCGCTCGGCAAAGAGGCCCGGGCCATCTACGAAGAAGCGGTTCGCAGGGATCTACCGGTCTTGTTCCATCAGGGCACCTCCCCGATTCGGACAGCGCCGATCCGGTACGCGCATCCCTTGGTGATGGACGAGGTGGCGATTGCTTATCCGGATATGCGCATCATCATGGCGCACATGGGCCATCCGTGGCAGGCAGACTGCATCACCGTTATTCGCAAACACCCCAATGTGTACGCAGACATTTCGGGTCTCTTTTACCGTCCCTACTCCTTCTACAACTGCATGCGGTTGGCGGTTGAGTGGAACGTCACGCAAAAGCTCTTGTTTGCATCGGACTATCCGATTACGACACCGGCGGAGAATATCGCTGCACTTCGAAACATCAACGAGAACGCCGGCAATCCGCCACTTCCAGTCCCCGCGGAGTTGATGGAGGAGATCATTCACAGGGACACCTTATCGCTTCTCGGGCTGGACCGACATCTCAAATAGCGGCACGTACAAATGGGGAGACTACACTGGCTAAAACATCCTGACTAAAACGAGTCAAAAAGGAGAGTCGGCCATCGTGGAGAGTATCTCCCCACAAGAGTTAAAGGCCAGTATGGAGCGGGAGAACCCGGTCGTCATCGACGTGCGCTCCCGCGCTGATTACGAGAAGGCGCATGTCCCGGGCGCGCAGCACATTCATGTGGAGCAGATCAAGGAGTCCGTACCCGATCTACCCAAAGATCGCCTCATCGTCACCTATTGAGGCGGAGGCAGCAGCGGCGTGACCGCTGCAAAAATCTTGAGTGAGAACGGGTACAACGCTGTTCCCATGACCGGAATGCGAGCTTGGCAGGAGGCGGGCATGCCGGTTTCGACCGGAGGGACGCCGTAGGCTCGAGTTCTCGGGCCTGCGTGTTTGGGACGTCTTCCCACCGAAGAGACGCCCTGGTTAAACGCCGAGGCGTCTCTTCGCTCGTTGTGCTAGTCGGATTAGACGGCTTGCCACGTGACGTCAAAGGTGACGTTGGCGGCTTCGAGCGTGGTGTATACGGGACAGCGGCGCTCGACCTCTTCGGCCAATGCCTGCAACGTTTCGCTGCTTTCGGGTGTCTCTACCTTGATGGTTCCCGTAATCTTCTCAAAGTAGGGGCGGACGCCGTCAACGCCCTCAAGACCCCGCAGGTCGAGCGTTCCCCTCAAGTCAAATGAGACACCGGTGTATGCAAAACCTTGCTCCCCAGCGACGATGGCGAGGACGACACTCTCACAACCGATGAGGGCCCCAAGCATGTACTCCATGGGGTTGGGCCCCTGATCCGACCCGCCGAGCTCTTCGGGCTCATCCATCACGAGCGGGTCAAAGTGCCGTACCTTCACATCGGTACGAAGTCCGGAGCCTGTCCAAGCGCCTTGGACGCGCATCGTCATCAACTTGGGCTGAGTGTTGGGTGGGACGGACGTTGCCATCGGTCTTCAGCTCCCCATCTTCTGAGACTTATGCTCAATTGGAGCGTATCACACCGGTAACCCAGGAAATCAGGTGCAAAATGCCCGTTTTTAGTGGGACAATCCGGCTTTACAATGAGTTCCCGGTTGGAGCAGGAGGGGACTCCCCTGTTTGGGGAACGGATTGTGCACGAGGCACACTCCCCATATCGGAACGAATCGTGCCGATACAACCGGCTACCGCGACGGCCCCCCCGATTAGGGTATACGCGCTGAGGCTTTCCCGAAAGACGATGATTGATAGGATAGCCACCACTAACGGCGACATGTTGGTGATTGTGACGGCTGTGGAGACCGGGAGTCGGTTCATGGCCTCGCTCAGGCAGTAGTAGCTGCCGACAGTGCCGACAATCGTCAGAGTGCCGAGGACGAGGAGCGTGGCTGGAGTGAGGGGTTGTCGGAGTTCGCCGGCTACCGTCGCCACCGGAGTCGAGAGCGCTCCGGCAATCAAAAAGAAGGGAGCGAGGAGGGTGCGGGGATCCACTGCCTCCTCTGCTTTGGAATCATTGCGCCGTCGAGACAATCCGCGCTGACTGACGGCGTACACGCCCCAAAAAAGGCCTGCGACGAACATCGAGAGAGTGCCCCAGGTTCGCTGTGAGCCGAGGAGAGTGGCAATACTCTGACCGTCCCAACCGACGAGCACGATGCCGACGATGACGATGGCGATGTTTGCGCTTTTGCGCAAGGAGAGGGCTTCGCCGAGAATGATCCAACTGAGGACCGACGCCGCCACCGTTTGAATCTGGACGGCGATCACGCCTACGGCGGGGCTGGTCCACTGGAGGCCGGTGGCGAACAGGATGTGGTTGACCGCTAAGGCCGCGCCGCCGATGACGAGCCAGCGGCGCTTTTCGGGTCTGCGCCAGAGCCGCTTTAAAGGCACGCCTCGGGCGATGAGGCCGAAGAGGAGCCCGCCTAAGATGAGGCGGGTTGTTGTGATCGTCACGGGGTCTAACGTTCCGAGGACGTGGCGGACCAGGAAGGGGACGAGAGACCACCCCAGAGTGGTGCCCAAGGCGTAGAGGACGCCTGTGATCATAGATGCCTCACATCAAAGCGGATCCGATTCAATGGCCTTCGCCTCCATCCAAAGGGTTCGTGACTCGGGTGTGCCCCGCCTTCATGTCTAAAGGAATATGCGGATTTGTGGAAAATACGGGAACCAAACACTTCGCACAGGCTTACTCGCTTCTTCCGCGCAGTGTGTTCGAGGAGGGATTCGTTTGGCCAAGGATATCTCCGATGTCATCAAACGCTTAGATACATCGGCTGTCGGCAAGTATCACAACGAAATTCTCGCACGTCTCTTGGAGCGTCAAACCAAGAGCGCGATGACCGACAAGATCGTCACGGAGGCATTTGTATACCTCGAGGAGGCGGACCTGACCTCCGCCGCCGTACGTGAAGCGTTTGAAATATCGTTACGGACTCTGGTCGCCACTGGCGCATTGAGCCGACCTCTCCACGAGCTCGGCCTCTCGAGGAACTTAACCGCTTGCTTGCAGGGATACGCTCTTGCGGCACGTCCGCAGCGCCTGAAATCCCGTCTCTCCAAGCCCGTGCGTCGTCCCCCGCGCTTGAGTCCCTTCGAGGTTTTGGTACGCGACGTTTTCGGCGGCGTGTTCGACGCAAGTCTCGATTTTTGGGCTGACCGATTTGACGGAGAGTTGCCCGATGATCCACAGCCGACTTCTCTAGTGATCCCAACGGGGTCGCACACCGGGATTGATGTCGGCAAACTGGCGACGGCAGACGCAAGCGGAGCTGTCGGAGCGCTTGCCGGAGCCGGTCTGCTGGGATTGATGGGAGTGACCACCGTCTCCGGACCCCTATCACCCGCGGGTGTTGCAGGTTACTTGGCCACTGCCGGCGCGATTGCTTCGTTCCTCTTTTACCTCGGGGGCGGAGCGGATGTCATCTTTGAGCGTGAGCCGCTTGTGCCCGCGCCTTCACCTGATCCCGGCGGCGGCGATCGACCGGTTTCATAAGGGACGCAGTCGCTTGGCGGCACGCCCCCTCAATTACCAGGGCAACGTGTGGCCAAGCGTCATACAGATGAAATAGAAAGCCCTACTAAGGAGTGATCCTTGGATATGAGCAAGGCGCAACCACTGTCGTACTCCTTTGACAACGGGGTAAACGACGACTCTGTTGCTCATTTGTACGCGTACGCTGCTAAAGCCGAGAAAGTACGAGGGTTCGGTGGAGTGGGAGAGGCGGAGATCGCCCAATATCGGGAGCAAGGTTACCTTGTGCTCGAAAACGCTTTCTCACAGCACGAGGTGGAGGCTGCACTCGCGGGCATCACGGATCTGGTTTATGGGAAATACCCGGAATTTAGCGGGATCCAGTTTGCGCCTGAAGTTCGCGACCGGGTCGATCAACTCACTCCTGAAGAACGCTACGATTCGATTCGCAAACTCAACGGGTTCTTGGATTACGAGGAGCGCCTGCGCGCCATGTGTTTTGATCCTCGCCTCATGTCAACGCTGGATCGGATCTTTGACAAACCGGCCCAACTCTTTGATAACGACGGCCAGGCGCACCTAAAACCTCCGCTGATCGGCCGGGAGAAGCCCTGGCATCAGGATCATGCCTACTTTAATTTACCCTTAGGAACTCCGGTCACAGGCGTATGGATCGCGCTGGATGAGGCCACGGTCGAGAATGGCTGTATGCATGTCATTCCGGGGAGCCACAAGGAAGGGCCAGTCGTGCATTTCCAACGCCGGGATTGGCAAATCTGTGATACGGACGTCGCCACAGCCCGATGCGTTGCCGCCGAGATGGAGCCGGGCGATCTGCTCTTTTTTGATGGGCTCATTCACCACGGCACACCGCCCAACCGTTCGGGCAAGCGCCGGCGCGCTGTGCAGTTTCACTATCACCCTCAAGGGGTTGGCTCGATTACGTCTGATGAGCGCATGTCCGTCTTTGGCAGTGAAGGCAAGGACGTGACGTGTTAGGGCATTAACGCACCAACATGACGGCGTATGCGACGACGGCTAGCGCCAGTAAGGCGGTGAGACGGGCGAGCCAACTCGCAGTCTTGCGCAGGCTCTCCGTCTCCCGGCCCTCACTCGCGGCCCGCACCGATGCGGGACCGACGACGAAGTCGTGGACCACACTGACGCATAGCATGAGTAGGACGTAGATCAGCTTCGTTCCAAGCGTTGAGCCAAAGGGCGTTGCGAAAAACGTCCCGTTGAGAACGTTGGCCACTGTCGCTCCGTGAGCCCACGATTGGAACACGCCCGTAATGACGAGTACACCGAGGAGCGTGTACCCAACGTTACGAAACCGCCTTCCCAAATCGCTCATGAGAGCGGAGCGAGTCTCGCTTTGGAGGCGACGCACTGCCGGAACGGCGACGATTCCTAAAAAGAGAATGCCTCCAACCCACATGACCGCGCTGATGACATGAATGAAGACCACAAGTTGGTACCACGACATGACAGCGAGCTCCCGGCTGTTGAATGGTTACGCTGACGGGCCGCCCATGGGGCCCTTGGTGTAGACATTGTGCCGAGGGGGACCCGCGAGGATCTCTCGTCCCAACGTTTGCACCTGTTTGAACGCCTCGGAACGCATGAATGCAGCGAATGCTTCACGCGTCTCCCAATCGGAGTAAATGAGGTAGGAGTCGGGGTTGTCGACGTCACGGTAAAGTCGCGTCTCGCGATGCCCTTCCACAGAGCGCATCACGTCGAGCGCCTCCCGGGTCACCCGCTCAAACTCCTCGCCATGTCCGGGCTTCACGTCATAGTTTAAACCAAAGGTAACCAGTCTGATCGCCTCTTTTGTTGCAGACTTTGAGCAATTTGATAGATCACCGCGACACGAAGCGCGGGATCTACTTGCCCATCTCTTTTAGGTTCTTCAAACACGCCTCGACGCATTCCAACGGCGGCTTGCTGTAGCGCTCGTGTTCAACGATGTACCACTCGGTGCCGCCGACGCGCTCACACACGGAGAACACATCAGACCAAGGGACGATTCCCTCGCCGACGACTGTGGTCTCATCGTTTGGGTCAAACTCTTTGACGTGCACGGTCTTCGCTCGACCGGCGTAGCGCTCAATGAGGGCGACGGGGTCTGCTCCGCCGCGCATGGCGTGTCCGACGTCGATCTGCATGACGACTTCGGGGCGCGTCGCGTCAAAGAGGGTGGTGAATGCGCTGGCGGTGGCGTCGTCCGGCAAGGGTTCTACTTCTACCTTGTGGTTGTGATAGCCGGTGAACATACCGTGCGACAAGAGCTCCGCCGCGACCTCGTCCAAGATGCGCGCAGTATCGAGGCAGGTCGCCTTACTGTTGCGCATCGCTTCCGGGACGCTGGGAACGACGACGTACTTGTTCCCCAACTCTTGATTGAACTCGACCGTACGCGCCAGTTCGTCGCCACGCAACAGATCGAGGCGTGTGTGTGAGCCCGCCGCCTTCAAACCGTTCTCGTCGAGTAACTTGCGCAGCTCTTTGGCGGAACGGTCGTAGAAACCGGCAAACTCGACGCCTTCGTATCCCATGTTAGCCACGGCCGCTAGCGTGCCGGGCAGATCTCTTGCGCAGTCTTCACGTACCGAGTAAAGCTGCAATGCGATGGGTATCCGTGCCATGTGCATACCTTCCTTTACTACGTTTAGTTCGCTACCAAGTGGTCTCTTGCGTTCAAAGCGGTTACGCCGATTGGCGGCGCTCCACCGCAAACCCTGGGATGCCCAAGCTGCGGTCGGGCAAGGGGAGCGCGACAGGACGCCCTTCTCGGGCGGAGAGTTTGAGCGCGACGTGCGTCTCTAACGTACGGGCTGAGTCGTCGGCTGTAAATCGTAGGGGGGAACCTTCGGCGATCGCCCGAATGAAGTGCTCGTCCTCAAGCATCACCATGTTGGTCTTTTCGACCGGGATCTTCTCCTTCTCTCCGTTGCGGTAGGAGATGAGGATAGTCTCGCGGTCCAACAGGGTGGCCGCACCCTCGCTGCCGACCATACCCCACTCGTAACGAGAGAGACCCGATGACCACGACGAGAAGAATTCGCCGATGGCTCCGTTTTCAAACTCGACCACTCCGACAGCGTGGTCTTCAAAGTTCACCGTCGGTGTGACGGTCTTCTCTTTCATAAACACTTCTTTCGCATCGCCGGCGACGAGCCGCATCCAGTCGATGTTGTGTGTAAAGGTCTCGATCATCATGCCACCGGACATCGCGATCTCAGCCCGCCAGTGATTTGCGGTGTAAGCCGGATTGCTGATGCGTGTGCACCATAGCGAGTTCAGCGCACCGATATTCCCGCTTTGGGCAATCTCGGCGAAGTGGCTAAAGGAAGGTTGGAAGCGAAGACAGTAGCCGACAAAGTACGTAAGGTTCTTCTCGCGAGCGATGGCGACCATCTCGTCTGCGTGGGGCAGTTCCAGTGCGATCGGCTTCTCGCAAAAGACGTGTTTCCCCGCCCGAAGCGCCTGCACGCTATGTTCGTAGTGGAAACCGGGAGGACTCGTCACCCAAACTGCATCCACGTGCTCCCACAGGTCATCGAGCTTTGTGACGACGACCGGCGGCGTTTGGTCTTCCGGGAGTTCACTCAACCAATTCTTCGGGGCCTCGGGATTTACATCGTAGAGCGCACTGATCTGGGCCCCGTCGATCTGTTGCAACGCCTTAAAGTGTCCGCGACCGTTATTTCCACATCCGATAAACCCGACTCGCACCAACGGCGACGACTCCTTTTTGACCCGCAGCGTGCACTCCGCTTGCTTGCGTTAACTGGGGACTGCGGGGAAATGTCAGAAGTGTACTTCGTTGGGAGCTTGGCGAGTCCCTTTGCCTTGCGGCAACCCAACAAGCTGCCGCGTCGGCAACCTATACAAAAATAATTTTGAAAGCTCGCGCCCAGGCATGATGTGGCACGGCTTGTAAAAGGCCAGCTAAAGCGGACAGTGATCGAAAATGCCGACCGTTAAGGGCTTGCCTGGCCCTAACTCCACAGGGTCTGGTAGGAAAAGGAACCCTTCTTTTGTGTTGAGAATTAAAAAGGAATTATGGAAAGTCACGGCAAACGTAGACGAACATGGAATTAACCGTTATCACAAAGGAGTGTGAAGTGTCAGAGAAGCGGATAAGTACGGTGGAGTCGGAGAGCTGACAACTGTAAGACTCTAAAAAACACACAAATTCTAAAGGGAGGTTTCGCAATGCGCGGGAGATTTAACCGACGTATCACATTGATAATGGGGCTCGTTGCCTTACTGGTGGCCGTTGGCGTCATGACGGCCTCGGCGGGCAAGGTTGTTTATTATTACAACTGGTATGGCAATGACTCGCAAGAGTCGACCTTTCAGACCCTGATGGAACGGTTCCGTGCGGAGCACCCTGAGATTGAGGTTGAACTGATTCGGGGCGGGACCGTGAGCGGCTCCAGCCCGACAGACCGTCTAATCTCGATGATCGCAGCTGGTACGTCACCGGATATTGTGCACTTCGAGCGCTCGATCGGCTCCGAGTTTGCGGCCAGGGGACTGTTGCATCCTCTGGACGGTGAATTGGCCTCGATGGTTGAGACCGAGTACGTTCCGGGTGCTGCTCAGGAGTTGTTGTACCGGGGCAAGGTGTACGGTGTCCCCTACGGTACCGACATCCGCGGTCTCTTTTGGAATGCGGCCGACTTTGCCGAGGCGGGGCTTGATCCCGAGCGGGGGCCTGCAACGATCGAGGAGCTTGACCAGTTTGCAGCGCAGCTCAGCCGGACCGACGGGGACGGAAAGTACTCCAAGATCGGGTTTGTTCCGTGGTACGGCAACTGGTACGCTGTCGGCTGGCTCTACACCTTTGGTGGGGATATTTACGACGCGGAGAACGTGGCGCCACGAGTGAACACGCCGAACCACATTCGCGGTTTTGAGTGGATCCAAGAGTACGGTGAGCTCTATCCCTACGACGTTGTAGGAGCGTCGGTCTCCGGCAAGTCGCAGAACGACTTCTACGGCCGCACCCTGTCGATGATGGCCCATTGGAATGGACAAGCCAACCTCATTCGCCAGGCTGACCCGAGTCTCGATTTCAACGTCGGCGAAGTTCCGCATCCCTCTTACGGTCACAACGGCACGTGGCTCGGTGGCCAAGCTCACGTCATTCCTGCTACGGCGAAAAACAAGGAAGACGCGCTGACGCTCTTGCGCTGGCTCTCCACGGGAGATGCGGAGATTGAGTTGTACCGCAATGTAGGCAGCCTGCCCACGCGGTGGAGCGCCCTGGCGGAGATCAGTGACGAGCTTACACCGACGGACGCGATCTTGGTGCAGCAGACCGATGTGGGCTGGGGGCGTCCGCCTCTGTGGTTCCCGCAGTTTTACAACCACACCCGGGACGCGATGATCAAAGTAGCACGGGGCGAGACCTCGGCGAAAGAGGCATTGGACGAAGCCCAGCGTCTCTTGGAGCTCGACTTTGAGGAGATTCTCGGTCAATAAGTACGACGCTAATCAGCACTTTGTAAGAGCTTGACCGGTTGCACCCGCGATCGGTCGGTCGTTCGAGTGGGTGACGAGGGATCCGGGTCGCCCACTCGAACGTTTATTCATTAAGCAAGTGAGACTGCAGCAGTGACGAGGAGTGGAGTTTAGTGGCAGAGGCACGCAAAGCGAGACTGGCGTTTATCGGATGTGGCAACTTCGCTACGGCAAGCATCTTTCCCAACATTCCTTTGATTCCCGAGATCGACCTCGTGGCGGTGTGTGACTTGGACCGGGAGAAGGCGGAGCGTAACGCCCGCAACTTTGGAGCCCGTCGAGTCTACTCCGACATGGAAGAGATGCTGGACAAAGAGGAGCTCGACGGCGTCTTCACCATCGGGCCGGCGCCGCAGCAGTACAAACTGGCGCCGCACGTCCTGCGCCGAGGGATTCCGGTGTACGTTGAGAAACCGTCGGCCAACACGAGCGCAGAGGCCAAGGAGTTGGCCGAGCTCGCCGAGGCGCATGGCACATGGGGACAAGTCGGCTTTATGAAACGGTTCGCCTACGTTTACACCATGGCCAAAGAGATCATCTCAAGGCCGGACTTTGGCCCGCTTCACATGGTAAAGACAAAGTTCGCCCAGGGACCGTACCCGCAGATCTGGGGGATCGACTCACCTAAGCGTTCGATGCTCATCGGGCAGCTCTGCCACATCTTTGACCTGGTGCAGTACTTCGGGGGTCACGCCCACAAAGTGCACGCTTTTTATCACGAAGCGACTCCGACCCAGTTTTCGTACGTCGCCAACGTGGAGTACGCCTCCGGCGCGGTTGGCCAGCTCGACGTGAACAGCCTCGAGTCGAAGACCGGTTTCCGGGACATCCAAGAGGAGCTCCAGTTGGTCGGTTTGGAGACCAACATCGTCTGTGAGGATATGCTCACCTTGCGCTGGCAAGAGCGAGAGGACTTCACGGACGCCGTACCGCAAGCGGGACGGTACTTAAAGACCTTCCGGCCGACGTGGACGGGTGTTAACAACTCCCGTATGGTCTGGGGGTACCACGGTGAGGTGCGCAACTTCGCTCTGCGCTGCCTCGGTCAGATCGACAGCGGCCCCGACCTGTGGGACAGCTACTGGTCACTCCTTCTCGGTGAGGCAATCTACGAGAGTGCGGAAACAGGGCGGGTCGTTGAGATTCCCGAGGCCGCAACGGAAGTAGCCGGTAAGAGCGCATCGTAGTTTGGGAAACAGACGACTCGAGGGTTAACAAGAGCAGCGGTGACAAGGAGGGTGGTCGTTCGTGGCAGAGGCACGCAAAGCGAAGTTGGCCTTTATCGGATGTGGCAACTTCGCTACGGGAAGCATCTTTCCCAACATTCCTTTGATCCCCGAAATCGACTTGGTGGCAGTATGCGACTTGGACCGGGAGAAAGCGGAGCGCAATGCCCGTAACTACGGAGCTCGGCGGGTATACACCGATATGGAAGAGATGTTGGACAAGGAGGAGCTCGACGGCGTCTTCACCATCGGACCCGCGCCGCAGCAGTACAAGCTGGCGCCGCATGTCCTGCGCCGGGGAATCCCGGTGTACGTCGAGAAGCCGTCCGCCAACACGAGCGCAGAGGCCAAGGAGTTGGCCGAGCTCGCCGAGGCGCATGGCACGTGGGGACAAGTCGGCTTTATGAAGCGGTTTGCCTACGTGTACACGATGGCCAAGGAGATCATCTCGCGGCCGGAGTTCGGCCCGCTGCACATGGTGAAATCAAAGTTCGCCCAAGGGCCGTACCCTCAGATTTGGGGGATTGACTCGGCCAAACGTTCGATGCTCATCGGGCAGCTCTGCCACATCTTCGATCTGGTGCAGTATTTTGGGGGGCACGCCCGCAAAGTACACGCCTTTTACCACGAGGTGACACCGAGACAGTTTTCGTACGTAGTCAACGTGGAGTACGTCTCGGGCGCCGTCGGGCAGCTCGATGTCAACAGCCTCGAGTGTAAGAAGGGCACGCGTGATCTCCAAGAGGAGCTCCAGTTGGTTGGCTTGGAGACCAACATCGTGTGCGAAGACATGCTCACGTTGCGCTGGCAAGAGCGCGAAGACTTCACCGATGCCGTACCGCAGGCAGGACGGTACCTGCGCACGTTCCGACCCACGTGGACGGGTATCAGCAATTCCAAGGCTGCCTGGGGGTACCACGGGGAAGTGCGCAACTTTGCCCTGCGTTGCTTGGGCCAAATCGACAGCGGCCCCGACCTGTGGGACAGCTACTGGTCGCTCCTTCTCGGCGAAGCGATCTATGAGAGTGCCGAAACCGGTCGAGTCGTTGAGATTCCTGAAGCTGCTGCAGAAGCGGCGGGGAAAAGCGCTTCGTAACGCTCATCAGTGTGAAGCGCTGACATGAAGGGCTAGCATGAAATGCTGATATAAAGCGCCTAAATGAAGGGCGGCATGGAGCCGCCCTTCGGGCGCTTATCCGCTTCACACGTTACGGGAATGAAAATCACTAGACGCCAAAGAGTCAGAAATAAAGGTCTATTGGATATATTGTGGAAATAACAAAAAGCGAGCATCTACAACGTGTAAGGGGGCTTGTGGGATGGGTGTGAAACGTCACGGTATGGTGGTCGTCGCATTGCTCCTATCGTTGTTGGTCTTTGGAGCGCTCTCGGCGTCCGCCGGAAAGGTTGTCTACTTTTACAACTGGTACGGTTCGGATCCGCAAGAGCCGGTCTTTCAAGAGTTGATCGAGTCATTCCAGAAGGCGCATCCTGAGATCGAATTGGAGCTGGTACGTGGCGGAAGTGTCGGTGGGCGCAGTGCCATCGACCGGTTAATCGCGATGATTGCCGCGGGGAATCCCCCTGACGTCATTCACCTGGAGCGTTCAAACGTCTCCGAGTTTGCGGCGAAGGGCTTGCTGCGCGAGCTGGATCGCGATATCGGAGCAATCGATGAGGCGTTTATTCCTGGAGCGATGCAGGAGGTCCTCTTTAAAGGCGCCACCTACGCCGTGCCCTGGGGGACGGACATCCGAGGCCTCTTTTGGAATCAAGCCGACCTCTCCGAGGGCGGCCTCGATCCCATGAGTGGACCTGCGACGTTGGACGAACTCGACGAAATGGCCGCTAAGCTCACGCGGACTGACGGCGACGGTAAGTTTACAAAGCTGGGCTTTATCCCATGGTTGGGCAACTGGTACGGTGTCGGTTGGCTCTACACGTTTGGCGGCGACATTTATGACCGGGAGAACGTAGCGCCTCGGGTGAACACGCCGAATCACGTACGTGGATTCGAGTGGATTCAAGAGTACGGTCAGCGCTACCCATACGACGTGGTCGCCGCGGCGATCAGCGGCAAGTCCGGCAACACCTTTTATGACCGCACCGTCTCCATGATGGCGCACTGGAACGGGTACACCAACTTAGTCCGAACGGCGGACCCGTCGATCGAGCTCTGGGCCGGTGAGCTGCCCCATCCGGAGTACGGTCATAACGGAACGTGGATGGGTGGATACGCTCACGGGATGGGCAGCTCAGGAAGGAATCCCCAAGAGGCAGTGAAGCTGCTCAATTGGCTCACCCGGGAGGAGGCGGAGGTCGCGCTCTTCCGCGAGACGGGAAGCATCCCGACTCGTTGGAGTGCCTTGGCGGAGATTCGGGATGAACTCTCGCCGACGGACGCCATCTTGGTCCAACAGACCGATGTGGCTTGGGGACGGCCCCCCTTGTGGCATCCGCCTTTCTATACCAAAGCCGCCAACGCTATGACCGCCGTCGCTCGGTTGGAGCAGTCTCCGCAGGAGGCCTTGGATGAGGCGCAACGGCTCTTGGAGATAGATTTCACCGAGATTTTGGGCGAGTAGGCTTCTCCCGTCTGGGCCTGATCTCCTGGGCTCCGCGCTGAGTTGTGAGCCCGCTATAAGTTGTGGGTCCGCTATAAGTTATAGGCCCACGCTCGGTTGTGAGCCCGCTCTCGGTTGTGAGGGAGATTTAAGGCATGATGTGCGCATGTAACTCACTTTCCGCACCCTCGGCGCCTAGGTTGAAGAAGTTTTCTTGCTAAGGTGCAGGGAACAGCTTCCAATCCGCGAATCTTCCTTCATCCAAAGTGTGGATGAGGTGTCGTTATGGGAGCTTCGGAGATCACACCGTTGCATGTGGGAGCGAGTGGTTACGTGGCCCAGGTCTGTCGGCAGTTAGAGATCGCAGCAAAGGTGAATCGCTTGGTGACCTG
>JAWLDA010000007.1:131422-211816 GCA_041686855.1 Limnochordia bacterium | reverse complement strand
CTTGACGAAAACACCTACATTCGACCTCACGCCACCGGGGGGTGACCTTCTTCACCTAACTGGACATAAAACTCATCAGTAACTGCGACCAAGGGTGCGGAAGGTCAGGCGAAAAAGGGGGGGCGCCAGGCTGACGTTAGGGTTGGGTATGGGTGTGTTCCGGTAGGCTTATCGCCAACAACACTATGGAGGTGTAATTTATGCCATCCGCAGGATATGGAAGATTCGGGCGAATGCGACGAATGGTTCCGTTGACATTGACCGCGCTGGTTCTCATAGGGCTTCTCGCTACGTCGATAGGCGCTCGACCCGCCTCTGCCGCCGATCTTACCTTTTGGCAGTGTTGGGGAGAGGGGCGCAACGAGACTCTGGCAGGGTACGCATCGGGCTTCACTCAAGAGCATGCCGATGCATCCGTAGAGATCTCATACTTCGGTTGTGGCGACATCTTTGAGCGATTTCTGGTCGCTTACGTTGCCGGCACGGCTCCCGACCTTCTCATGATTCACACAAGATTCGTTCCGGCCGCCGTCTTGCAAGGCACGCTCCTCGACCTCACCGACTATTTTAACCGTTCCGACCTGGTCGAAGGCGATTTCATCCCCTCTGACCTCCAAGGCGGGACGTGGGAAGGACGCATCTACGGCCTCCCTGCTCGTACCGGCGCCGACGAAAACACGCTGATGTTCTATGGCGTGAACGCCTTCGAACAGGCGGGTCTGGACGTGAATGATCCCCCGGAGACGTGGGATGACCTACTCTCCCTCGCCAGAAGGTACCGGCAGTACGACGCTTCCGGGGAAGTGCAGCGCGCGGCGTTCCAGTTGTCCGGAGTATACTCGGACTTCCCAATGTCCGCTTGGCTCTATGCCGGTGGTGGGTCGCTTGTCTCTGAGGACGGCCGGACTGCGACCCTCGGAAATCAAGCCAGTGTTGCGAGCGTGGAAGGGCTCCTCGAACTGAGCCAAGCCCTCTATCGGTCGCCGAGCGACGTCGGCGGTTACGATCTGTCGGATTCCGCGTCCAAGATCAATCGCTTTGTGTCAGGAGAGACCGCGATCCTATTCGCCGGAGGTCGGGGCTACCGATTCATTCACGAGACCGATCCTGACTTTGAGTTTCGCCTGAGCTCTCGACCTACACGGGAGGAAGGGCATCCATACAGTGGAGTTCACTCCGGCACCTGGATGTACGCCGTCCCTGCCACGACCAAGCATCCGGAACTCGCCTGGGAGTTAAACCGGTGGATGACGACACGCCCGGAGACTGCCGGCGAGTTTATGCTGATGCAGGGGCGGGCGTCGGCGGTCGCTGCGTTTAATTCGGATCTTCGCTACTTGGACATGAACCCCGAGTTTCCCAAGGTGTACGACGCCATGCTCAGGGCCGCGCCGATCACGTTTGTACCGGGGATCGCGGATGTGATCAACAACCACGAAGCCGCTGTGCGCGAGATGCTTCGGGGTAATCTCGCCGTTGGACCGGGACTCTCCAACGCTCAAGATGTGAGCCAGGCAAGACTTGAAGCAGCTATGGAGGAAGTGACTCGATAGGCAGGCAACATGGGTACGTGTTGGCGGCCGGGATCCCTTGATGGGGCTCCCGGCCCCATGGTGCAAGACGATCATTGATTTAGATCACGCAGGAGGCAAATTGAACCTTGAAGCACAACGGGTTGAACATCGATACTGACGTACTCATCGTTGGCGGGACTCCCGCCGGGTGTACTGCGGCAATCGCGGCCGCACGGGCAGGGAAGCGCGCGCTCATACTCGAGCCTACACCTGTATTAGGAGGGCTCCTGAGCAACGGTGTCTCGGTCACCGACACCGGTAGCCTGCAGGCCCAAACAGGCATTTTTGAAGAGTTTGTACGCGCAGTCCAGGCTCATTATCTCGCACAAGATCCTCTCGACCCCATTTACCAGCGCCCAAGAGATCGACTCCTCTTTGAGCCGCACGTTTCGGCTGAAGTCTGGAAGCGCATGGTTGATGAGACCGAGGGTGTGGACGTCGTCTACGGCGCCGTGGCGGTCGATGTGGTTATGGACGGCCCACGGCTAATTGGTGTCGTATGGGAGCAAACGAGCCATCCGATGGGCGAGTTGGACGGAACCGCGTCACAGCAGACAACCCGTGCTCATGTCGTGATCGACGCGACGTACGAAGGGGATATCGCAGCTTGGGCAGGCGCTCCCTGGCGTATCGGACGGGAGGCCCGCAGTCCGGAAGAGCCCCACGCGGGCATCATTTACACGACGTACATGAGCCGGTCCCGCCCCGACGATTCACATGAGTTCCTTCCCCAATCGATCTTACCGGGCAGCACGGGCGAGGCCGACGAGAATCCCATGGCCTCCAATTGTCGGCTGACATGTAAGTTGTACGAGGACGATTCTCCCGAAGCTCCTCATCGTTTACAGGCTCCGCCGGACAATTACGATCCGTCCCGCTACCACTGGCCAAAAGGATCACGAAAATCGCTCCCATTCCCCGGGAAGAAGACGGATCTCAACGTCCTCTTCCGCGGCAACGATTTTGTCGGCCCAGCCCGCGAGTATGTCCTTGCCCACCCGAGAGATCGGGGGCCGCTCCGCAAGGCGTTTGTCGACCACGCCATGGGCTTTCTGTACTATTTACAGACGGAAGGTGGGCTTGGTGACTATGGCCTGGCAGACGATGAATTCACCGACAACGACCATATCCCGTACCAGATTTATGTCCGGGAGGGCCGTCGGATCGAGGGGCTCGCAACCCTCACGGAAAGCAACGTCAACCCCTTCTTGAAGGGTGAGGATTTCAGGCCTCCGCTCCTGTCCGACAGTATTGCTGTCGGTGACTACCAGATGGACAGCAAGATCTGCAGCGATGCTCGAGATAGCGACAACCCGTTGCCCGAAGGCGCCTTCTTCTTTAGTGAGATTCTGGCCCCGTTTCAGCTCCCGTTCGGTTGCATGGTCCCAAAGGGGGTTGACGGCCTCTTGGTACCGGTGGCAGTCTCCGCCACCCACGTCGCTTTCTCGGCGCTGCGGATGGAACCCGTGTGGGCTGTTTTGGGCCAAGCGGCGGGTGAAGCAGCCGTCCACATGATTGAGCGGAGTGTCAGCGCTGCAGACGTCGCAATTGCTCCACTTCAGGAAGCCTTGGTCAAAGGTAAATCGCAACTGACGTACTTCTCCGATGTCCCAACGGACCATCGCTTCTTCGAAGGGGTGCAGTGGGCGGCCCTTCGAGGCGTCGTTCCCCGAGACGAAACGTGGCAGTTTACGCCCGACACCCCCCTTTCCATGGGGGAATTGGCGCAGATCATGACGCGAGGTCTTCAGATCCCCGTAAGTGTGACCGGCCTACATTTTCATAAGGCCGGGCCGTCGCACGCACACTTTCGCTACCTTGAGACTCTGTACGACACGGGCACGCGGGCCGGCCTCCATGTGTTTCCGGGGTCCAAGGGCGCTCGGCGTCTCGACCTAGATCCCGACCGCCGAGTGTTGGTCTCTGAAGCCGTGGAGACAATATTGACCGTTTGGAAGGCTCTCGGCAGGGGGAGCGTACCCCGCGCTGGACAGACTTTCATTGCAACGATGAATGCCGACGATTTTGCCCGTCGGGCGGAGATTTGTCAGCTCCTATGTAAGATGGAGGGCTGGTCCCCCGTAAACGACTAGAGCACATGTACATCGGCGGCACGTTGGATGGATTGCTCCACGTGTCGCCGTACCCAAGTGGTTCGAGGTCGGTCAACCGGAGAATTTAACCTTTTCGTGACTTTCGTCACGTTTGCAATTGACGTGCCGCCCGCGCATACTGGTATAATTAGGCGGGGTCAGGGGTAATGGGGGTTACTCCCAGGGGGCTCAAGTATCACTAGGAGTGTGACCTTGTGCCACAGACGCGAAAGCTCCCGAATCTCAAGCGACGTAGACACATTGTCGCGTTCCTGACTCTTTTCGCCTTTTTGATACAAATGACGCACGTCAATCTTGTCTGGGCTCAACAGATTGTCGTCGATGGAAAGACCCAGACCGTGCTCGATGTGCATGGCAATATCACCGATATCAGCACCTCCACCATGCTTGGAGCGAATGCGTTCAATTCCTTCGAGCGGTTTGATGTGGATGCCGGCCATGCGGTTAACCTGCTTCTTCCCTCTGGAACGTCTAATCTCATCAATCTCGTCCACGCAGGCGTCAGCCACATTGACGGTGTGTTAAACTCGGTTATGGACGGCCGTATTGATGGCAACGTCTTCTTCCTCAACCCGCATGGCGTCATCGTCGGCGCCTCCGGCGCCGTCAACGTGGGGTCCTTCAGCGCATTTACGCCGACAAACGCTTATATGAACGAGTTCTTTGTCGCACCGGGGCACGTCTCAACGGAGGCGCTCTCTCAGCTTTGGGCTGGGAGCCTCCCGATCAGCGAGAGCGGCCACATCTTTGTCCAAGGTCAGATAAACGCCCGGCGGGCCATCGACATCTCCACAGGCGCCATCGTCAACGAAGGGGTCCTCCGGTCAGGTGCACACGTTGTCGGTAGCCTGGTGCAGTTCGACGAGGTTGTCAACGCAAACGGCCTTGAGCACGCCGACGCCATCGCCATCGAGAATGGCGCGATCACGATGCGTGCCTCCGGGGATATCGTCAATCGCGGGCAGGTTGTCGCCGATGGGGCGGAGCGCTTTGACGCCGGCGATATCACACTGGCAGCCGGCGGCGACATCTCACTGGCGGCGGGCTCGCTCATCTCCGCCCGCGGGCGTGGCGAGGCTTCCGACGGCGGCCGCATCGTCTCATGGGCTGACGGAGACGCGACCCTAGCGGAGGGCGCCTCGATCGATGTACGGGGCGGCGAGCGCTCAGGCGACGGAGGCTTTGTCGAGTTTAGCGCCGCCCGGACGGTCACCTTTGCCGGGGATATCAAAGCGGGGGCGAACCACGGGACCGCCGGCTCCGTTCTCATCGATCCCGAAGATTTTACGCTTCTCACTGATGTTTACACGGACGGGGCCAATTACACGTTCTTGGCAGACAACAGCATCACCATCGCCGATGGAGTGACGCTCTCAACACGTAAGGTGGCATCGCCGTCAACCGAGGACCTCATGAGCGCACCTTCCACCGGGGACTCGGGTTCGATCTCTTTGACTGCGCCGTTGATCGCCGTTGGGCCGGACGCCAGGCTCTTGGCGCACGCTGTCAACGCTGGCGGCACGACGTACATGGGCGGAGACATCACCCTGACGGCCGAGCGGAGCCACATCGCGGTCCTCACCGCAGCAGACGCGGCCACCCAGATACAGATCGATGGGGCGACGCTCATGGGCGAAAACGTCACCTTGAAGGCCACGTCGACGGCCGAGTACTTTTGGGACGGTACCGAAAACATCGTGCTCCAAACGGTCTCGGCGCTCGGCGCCACGATGGCCGGAGTCAATGTCGGTGTCGCGCGGGCGAACGGCAAGGCGGTGATCCTTGTGACGGGCGGGAGCGTCATTGAGGCCGCGAATACGGTCTCCATGAACGCCGCTACGACGGCGAAGTCGGGCACGATGACCTTGGCCGTCAACCTGGCCAATTTGAATCCGGTCAGCATCGGCTTTATCTACGGCGAACTCGATGCGACCGCGACGGTAGCCGTCGGTGACGGCGTTGCGATCACCGCCAACTCACTCGACCTGGCGGCGCGCAATTCAGCGGATCTCGACCTCAGTGTCTACGCGATCACGCCCGCCGGCAGCAGCATCGGAGATGCTGCGATTGCTGTGAGCGACGCCGAGGTTGCTTCGTCGGCCACCATCGCGTCGGGCGCCCAGATTAGCGTGAAGGACGCGCTGACAATGAGCGCCGTGAACGAGAACTCGTTCGCCACCAATGCGACGGCGATGGGTTTAGGAGGCGCCGCAGCGGGGATTGCGGTCGCCGTCTTTGATGCCAACACGAGCGCCGTAGCAAGCAATGCCGCCGATCTGTCAGGGCTCACCAACCTTACTATCGAAGCGACCGATCAGACCCACAAAAACCGGGTCACAGCCGCGGCGACCGCGGGCGCCTCCATGGCAGTACGGACCGTACTGGGAGGTATCACGCAAGGCGCGAATTACGTGCGCGGTAAGTTGGATAGCGCTCCCAACCTCGACAGCCGGAGTGGCGCGACTGAGAAGCCGAAGATTGCCGGCGCCGTCACCTTTGTTGATACCGATCACTCCGCCCAGGGAACTATTGCCGGCGGCACGCACGTTGACGCGAGCGGCGACGTCGTCGTGGCGGCTAAGGTGGAGGACGCCAGAGTCCAGAATCATGCAAGCAGCGCCGTTGAGTCAACGACACAAGGTGACGCAAGCAACCCTACCGCCACGATCTCACTCTCAGCAGCGGTAGGCTACGGCAGTTACTCGCACGACGCCGACGCCTATATTGGGGACGGCGCCCAGGTGACGGCGGCGCATGTCGGCCTTCGTTCGGACGTGATCGTGCCGTACGAGGTGACCTACCACAAGTGGGAGGGCATCTCGACCATCACCAGCAAGCTCAACTCTAATTTGGGCCTAGCAAACGGTTTCCTCACGGGGTACGCCAACGCGACCGGCAACGCTGCCGATCTCGGCATCGCCGGCTCTGTCAGTTACCTCGATTTTACGAATGATTCCAGGGCGTATGTCGGGCGGAACGCTGCGATCACAATCGCAGCAGGTGGCGATGAGGAATGGTCGACGGGGCTTCCAAGCGGCTCATCGCTTGACTGGAAATCGTCGGTGGAGATCGCCGCGTACACAGAAATCTCCGGCGCATTTGCCTCGGGCAATCTCTCGATCCTGTTGAACGGCGCGGGAGGCGACCCCGGCGCAGCCTCTGCTGGCGGCAGCTACGGTCAAATCAACTATACGAACGTAACGAGGGCGTTCGTGGCCGAGGGAGCGCGCATTGGTCCGGAGGCAGGGGGTACTCCTGTCTCCGTGGGGATCACCGCGGCGACGACGACTCAGGCCATCGTGATCGGTCCGTCGGCCGGGCGCGGCGCTAGCTACGGTTTGAGCGGCATCTTTGCATGGGCCAACATTGACGATACGACCGAGGCCTCGGTCGACGATGAAGCGACGGTAAACGCCTCGCGCCTCGACCTGCAGGCGTCGGAGAATGTGATCAGTTGGGTGGCGACCGGCGCCTTTAATATGGCTGACAGCGTCGGCATCGGACTCAGCATCGCGCTCAACGGAGTGACGACGAACACGCGGGCGTTTGTCGGCGATAACGACGACTGGCTCGAGGGTGGCTCGCTCCTGGCGATCACGGACGGAAGGGTGACGGCTCAGACGCTCGCGATTGACGCTCGCACAGACGGACGCATCGAGACGATCGCGGTGGCAGCAGCGGCCGCTGCCTCCAGTGATCCGGCCGAGGGTCCGGGGGCTGGCGACAAGGCGAAGGGCGCTCTTGTGCGAGGCCTCGATAAACTGGGGCTCCAGGTATTCGAGGAGGGGCCTGCCACCAAGCCGAACGAGCCCAAGTTCGGGATCTCCGTCTCGGGAAGCGCCTCGGTGAACCTCGTCGATCTCAACACGGCGGCCTTCACCGATGGTGCGAGGCTCCAGTTGTCCGGCGACGGGAGCTCGGTAGCGCTCTCCGCGGTGAACGACACCGATATCGGCGCCTTCGGCGGCTCTGCTGCGCTCACCCGGGCCAACAATCCGAGCTCAAGCTTTAGCGCCGGCGTCGCAGGAAGCGTTGCGGTGAACGATCTGAGTAACGATACGCTCGCATACATCAACCACTCCCATGTGAGTGGGGTCGAAGACGTCTCGATTCACGCGCTCGCAGGCGGTGAGCAGGTTGCTGTTGCCATCGGCCTCGCCGTCAACGCCTCCGCCAACCAAGCCAAAGCAGGCAGCGCGGCCGGCTCTGTCTCCGTCAGCTTGAGCGCAAACACGGTCTCGGCCTTCGCCTTTGATTCGACTGTGACGGGGGCGGCGGGCGTGAACGATCGGACCGTCCACTTGATTGCCTACGACCGCACCCTACTTGGAACCGGCGGCGGCTCGCTCGTCGCCGGCGGCAAAGGCGGCTTTGGCGCAGCGGTCACCTACAGCGAAGTGGCTAACACTTCTTCGGCGTACCTCGACAGCACGACTCTTTCCGAGTTCGACGATCTCGCGGTGCATGCGCTCACTTCAGCTCGCATCGCGGCGGGCGGTGGCATGGCCGGAGTGACGGTGGCGGATAACGGTGTCACGTTGGGCGGGGCGGTCGTCATCAGTGAGATTGAGAACACGACGGTTGGAGAGGTGCGAGGCGGCTCCTCTGTCAACGTGACCGGTAACGTCGACGTGCTCGCCCGGGATATCTCGGCGGACGACCCGTCGGTAGCCGGGCTGGTCGCCGTGATCGATCGGGAAGACGGTGGCAACCCCAATGCGGCCTCTCTCGACTACGACGGCGAAGCCGTGGGCGCGTCGACCGCAGGCGGCAGCAGCATCCTCTCCGTGGCGGGTGTCGTTCAGGTTGGAAAGAACAATGTCGGCACCTCGTTTGCCTGGAACTCGATCCAAAACTCGTTTGTGGCTCGCATCGCCGATTCGGGCGTGAGCGCAGGCGGCGCATTGAGCGTGAACGCGACGTCGAACGCAAGCATCACGGGACTCGCCGTCGGCGTGGGCATCGCCCTGGGTCAGTTTGCCGGCGGCGGATCAGTCGTCGTCAACGAGATCGTCAATCGTGTCGTCGCTGAGGTGACGTCGACGGGCGACCACGAAGTGAAGGCCGAGCAGTTAAGCGTGATTGCGGAAGATACCTCCAAGATCGATTCCCTTGCCGGTCAAGTGAGCGTTAGCACCGGCAACGGCTCGATTGGCGGCGCCATTGCCCATAACCAGATCGGAAACACAGTGCGGGCGCAACTCGATGGGGTTCACTTCAATATAAACATGACAACGTCCGTCACCGCATCCAATCTCTCGCAAATTCGTACGCTGGCGGCGGCCACCGGCGGTTCGCAAAACTTTGCCGTGAATGGATCGGCATCTTCGGCCCACATCGCCAACACGACGGAGGCGGCGATCGTCAACGCACGTTCGGGAAACCAAGAGAACTCGGTCGCCGTCAGCGCGAATGACGCGTCTAGTATCCAGGCCCTCTCCGGCGGGGTCGCCGCATCGGGTAGCGCCTCAGTGGGCCTTGCCGTCGCCGTGAATCGGGTGTTGAACGAGACTACAGCCCGCGTGAGCGGCAGTGCCGCGTCCTCGACCTACGCCGTCGGCAACCTGATCGTGCGTAGCGACTCTGCAGCCGACATCGAGAGTGTGGCGGTGGGCGTCGGAGGCGGCATGGACGTGGGCGTTGCCGGATCCGTGGCCACAAATTTCGTCGAGACCGAGACGACGAGTTACATTGACTCCGGAGCGCGCGTCGTTGCTCAAGATAACGTGGGAGTCATCGCCGAAAGCGATGACGTCATCACCAACGCCGCTGGGAGCGCCGGAGTGGGAATCTCGGCTGCCGGTGTCGGCGCTTCGGTCGCCGTCAACAAGATTGGGGGCGCCACACGAGCGTACATCTCTGACACGTGCTCGCTCGCCGACTGCACCGGCGCGGGCAAAACCGAGGTGACCGCCCTCGCTCGGAACGCGGGGAACACCCTCACGGTCAACTCCGGACGCTTAAACGGTACGATCGATTTGGCCAGCGGGCTTGACCTGAGCGCCTACGGACGCGCTGATCTGGCTGCGATGCGCGCGAGCCAGAGTGTCACTGGTGTCGCCGTTAATGCCTCGGCGACGCACAGTTTCGAGAGTGTCGTCGCCAACGTGGCCGGTGGACAGTATGCGGGTGTTGCCGGCACCACCAACGTGAATCTTGTCAGTGGCGCCACAGAGGCGTACATCGATGGCGCCTTGATCAATAAGGCGGCGAGCGGCGTTGGAAGCAGCTCTCAGTCGGTGCACGTGGGGGCGAGCGACCACGCCTACGGCAACGACTTCGTTGGTACCTTGGCCATTGGCCCGTTGGGAGCCGGTGTCGGCGTAGGGGTCGACACCAACGTCTTCGAACGGGATACTCGAGCGTACATCAAGGGTAGCGACGAGATTCGAGCGGAGGACACCCTCGCCGTCGACGCCACGTCGAGTCAAGGCGTCTCGTCGCTCGCGGTGGGTGGCGCCGGCGGAATCGTCGGCGTGGTCGGCACCGGCTCCGTCGCAAAATTCACCGGCACGACGGAAGCCTTCTTGCGGAACGTGACAGCGCACACGGCCGACCTCTCCGTCGATGCGACGCATGATAGCCGCTTCTTTGTGGCGGCTGGAGGAGCGACGGTCGGCCTTGTCGGCGTCTCCGCAACGTTTGCAGTGGGCCTTGACGAGCGCGTCACCCGAGCCGCTATTGACACAGCCAACCTTACGGAGGCCACCGGGGCGGTCTCGGTCAAGGCCAACGGATCGACGGAGATTGAGAACTGGGGCGTCAGCGGTAGCGCGGCGGCTGGAACGGGTGTTGCCGGCAGCGCAGTGGTCAGCTTGGTGAAGAAGACCACCGAGGCCTACGTGAAGGATTCGGAGATCGGCGCGCTCGGGCAGAGGGCCCAGAGCCTGACGATCAGCGCCGATGACGCTGTACACGTGAAGAACACGGCGGGGGCGATCGGCCTTGACGTGACCGGCCTCGGCGCAGGGTTGGGCATGGGCGCCGCCGTCACCCAAGTGGAGAACACGACGTCGGCGTACATCCACGGAGGATCAGTCTACACCACGAACCATGTGAGCGTAGAGGCCGTGACCGAGCGGGATTTGGATACGATTGCAGGCACCCTTGGCGTCGGTGGACTCGGCTTCGGTGGCACCGCCGCGGTCATCTTAGTAGGTAAGGAACTTTCGGGGGACGCTGCTACCCAGTTGAACGAGAACGCCGAGTCGGATGGGTCGGGCGACGGCATTCTCAGGTATGTGGACCGACTTGCCGGCGGCAACCGCCTCAACGCGGGGGCAGGCGGAGGCAGCGATGAGCGAAACATCGAGTTGGGCCGTGGGCTCACTCAGGCAGAGCTCGACGAGGCCAACAGCTCCGGCAAAGTAGGGGTCTCAACCTCGCTAGCGGCGGCGCCGGCCCTTGCGGCCAAAACGTCAGCGGTGGTCGGCGGCGACGCTGTCATTCGGGCCGGTGGCGATGTGACACTAAACGCCCTTGAGAAGGAGAAGGCCCACATCAACGCCGGCGCCGGCGGATTGGGATTCCTCGCCGCGGGCGGGGCCGTCGGTGTGATGCAGCTCACGCACAACGTCGAGGCGACACTCCTCGGCATGGCGCGGATCGATTCGGACTCCGGCGACGTGGCGATTCACGCTGAGACGGCCAAACTCGACGCGAACGACGTCGCAGCGAGCGTGAAGAGTTATCAAGGGAGCGCCGGCGTCATCTCCCTGGGAGCGGCCGTCGCTATCACCGACGTGACCAACAACGTCACAGCGACAGTCGCGCAAGGAGCCTCCATCGGGATCGGCAGCGGTCCGGGCAACGTTTCGGTTCAGGCGATGGACGGCCAGGATGTGATCGCCCATGCATGGGGCTTCACCGGTGGGTTAGCCGCGGCCGGTGCAGTCGTTGCGCGGGCCGACAAGTCGGGTGAGAGTCTCGCCATGGTGGGCGGCAGCCTAGATTCTGGTCCGGCAACAAACGTAGGATTCGCGGGCGGACAACTCAGCGTGGAGAGCCACCGCGGGGGCAGGGTCGAAGCGAAGACCGTAGCCGGCGCCGGTGGAGTCGTCGCCGGCTCGGGTTCGGACGCTCGGGCGACGGACGGGGGCACGACCTCCGCTAAGTTGGGAGAGAACGTCTTCGTTATGGCGCCGACAGGAAGCGTGCTTGTCGACGCGACCGCCCGACCGCAAGTCGTGGCAACAGCCGCAGGGTACAACGTGGGCGCCTTAGGCGTTGGGGTCTCGATCGCTAAAGCGACGGCAACGCCGACGGTGGAGGCCTCCATCGGAAATGGCGGAAGAGTGACAGCCGGCGGGTTGACCGTGCGCGCGACCGTCGGTCTCCAAGACACAGCCGCAACTGCTAAGAGTGACGCCACAGCGGCCGTGGGCGCTCTTATCGGCGGCGCTGGGGCTGAGAGCACGGCCCAAAGCACTTCGAACGTTCTGGCATGGGTCGGCTCGGATCTAACCATTGGCGGCAACGCCACAGTCCAGGCATCGAACACGACGAAACAAGAGGGACTTGTCAGTGGACTGCTGGCCGGCGTTGCGGCGGCCGGCGCTGATTTGGCGTATGCCAATGCCAACAGCACGACCTTCGCAGAGATCGCAGACCATGTCTCCGGTCGCGTGGGAGAGGTCCTCACCCTCCATGCGGGCGGAAACGATCGTACCTACGCCGGCGGTACGCTCGGCAGCGGCGGTGGGATTGCCATCGCCGGTGTTTGGGCGACAACCCAAAACCACTCGAATACGAGAGCAGAGCTCGGCGGTGGCGCCACCGGTAGCGCCGACTGCCATCTAGCGGCGCCCACGTCCTGCCTTGTCACCGGCGGCATTAACGTAGATGCCAACCACATGGCCGACTTCAACGGCAAGGTGGACAGTATCCAGGCGGCCCTGGTGGGCGGAAGTGGCGCCACGACGGTCCACGACGTGAGGTCGACGGTCGATGCCGTGATCCGCGCCAACGCCCGCCTGCAGACGACCAGTATCGACGTGCTCGCGGAGAACGAGGTGCGCAAAGATACGTTGCCGGGCAACGACTTCAACGCCAAGGCCGGTGCGGGCGGTTTGGCGTCGGGCGCAGCTGCCAGCAGCGAATCCGACGTGAATCTTGGAACCAACGTGACGATTGGTAAGAATGCCTCGATCTACGTCGTGGGCGACATGAAGAATCCCGGTCGGGCCGACTTCCAGGCTGTGAACAGCCTCCAGGTGGAGGATAAAACGAAGCTTGACGCGGGGGGCGCCATCGCGATCGCCAAGGCTGAGTCGAAGGTCGACGTAGATGCCAACGCGGCGGTGAGCGTGGGTGAAGGCGCGGTCCTCGACACGGTGGGCACAATCAATCTGGCGGCGTCCACCAGCGGTACCGTCGAGACGAGCGCTAACGCCAAGACCTACGGGTTGGCCAGCGCCGCTCAGGGAGAGTCCAATTCGACGGTGACGACCGAGAATACCGTCGATCTCGAGGGGGGCGCCCAGATTAGGGCCGATGGAGACGTCAACCTCCTCGCCGGCCGTGACGCAGAGGGTAATGTGAATGAATTGCGCTCCGTTGCAAGGACGGACCTCTTCAATAAAACGGCGGTGCCGATCGTGACCGATCCGCAGGCTGACGCCAAGATCGTCCAGGGCAATCACATCACCATAGCCAATGGCGCCGCTGTGCGTAGTCGCCGGGACATCGCACTCCTCACCTCGGAGGGGAGCGCCGTCGCCGACGGTCAAGGGACCGGAAAGGATTTGTACCGGGAGTTAGCGGCAGAAGTAGCCAGCGCCTTTAGTAATCTGGTCGGCGGCGGAGACGTCTCTCTTGACATCAAGGCCGGGACCAGTGTCACTCAGGCGACGAGTGGCGTCACGGTCGAGGGGTCGGCACACGCCGGCATCTACAATAAGCAGCGTCTCGTCTTCGACACAGAGGGGAACGTCTTGGAGCAGACCGACGGCGTCACGTTTGCGATCACCACCGAGGACCTGGTGACCAATATGTTCGCCCGATTAAACGAGCTCATCGACTTGCGAGCCCATTACGACGGTGATGCGAACGCGTCGGCAGCGTACGACGCGGAGATTCGCTTCCTGCGCAACCAATTGTTGCGCCTTGGCTACGCCGACCAAGCGCCTGGTGGTGAGATTTACCCCGTCACCAACCTACAGATCGACGTGGTCAATGTGAACGACGTGCGGGCACGCGGTGGCGACATCTACGTGAGCGGCGGCTACTTGGCCGGAGGAGGCAGCTTGTGGGCGCCCAACGATACTGAGATCACGGTGATCAACAACAGCCCCCAGTTTCTACGCACTGCAGAGTTGACCATCGAAGACGTCGGCGGGCACCTCTACTTCAATGAAGTGGCTGTGAGCGGCTCCGCCGAGATCAACCAGCGTAATCGCGCCGGCAGCCCGACGGCCGCTCTTGAGGTCGTCGCCTTGGGTAGCTCCGACGATACACCACAAATCGTGGTGCAAAACACCTACAACCCCATCGTCGACGACGTTCATCCACCCGACATCGAGTTGACGGGGGACATCACCAATCGCACCGGTACCGTGACAGTGATTAACAATCACGGCAGCGTCAAACTACAGGGCGTCGGCGCTCAGGCGGCGCCCAGCATCGTGGCGAATACCGTGGAAATCCTGGCGCCCAACGGGAGCATCGAGCAGGAGTACGTGGACGGTTTACAGTCGATCGGCGGCGACCCTACGTCACTGTGGAGCGACGTGTCCAGCGCCGCCGAGGGCCGCACATCTGGAGTCAGCAACAACTCTTTCCGCGCCGGTGCGGGGTCATGGATTGCCGGGAACAACGTCTTTCTAAGCGCTCGCTATCTCAATCTGAACGGTCTCGTCCAAAGCGGTATCCCTGACTGGCAGGTGACGCTCGACGCCTCGCTAGAGGGACAGATCGCTACCTTCAAACAGGCGTGGGAGGCGGCCAGACGCCCCAGTATCTCCAGTTCGGGCGACCTGGCGCCGTATCAGCTCACCGGGTTTATCGACCCTGACCCGGCCAAGCGCGGTCCGCTGGGCGAGGTGGCTGCTTACTACAATCCGGAGACGGACCAGATCATCCTCGACAACGTTCGGGTGCAGGGTGGGTACGCGGAGCTCTTCGGCGAGATCATGAACACGGGCGGCGGCAAGATCGAGATCATGGACGGATATGGCCGCATCGACGTCGTGAACCATACGGGACGCGAGATCGTGATCATGGGCCTTGACAACGGCGACAACATCGAGGGCGTCCTCCGCATCACGGATACTGCAAAGACGGACGCCGGTGGAACACCGATCACCACCGTCTACGAGCGTTTGGGCAGCGATGTGCGCACACAGACGTGGGCTGGCGATACGCTGCTGAGCTCGACCCTAAGTGCAAACACCCGCAACGCCGGGTACGATCCCACGAGTGGATTGCGCTACGTGTGGACGCGAGGGCGCGACTTCACTGAGCGTTTTGTGGGGACCGCATGGCAAGACGGGTGGTTTGATTTTATCCCTGGCGACTCCGGATCGTACAACACCTGGGAGAAGAAGGCCGACGGCGCGGCTACCGATCTGCCAAACGGCGCCTACTCGTGGTATGGAGACGGAGAGGACTCCAACTATGAGTATTCATTCAACGAGTATACGACGGATGAGCTTGCCATGGTGGGTGATCCGAAGCGATGGTCTGAATGTAAGGACTGGAATGTTTTCGGGTGGTGTGTCGGTAAACGGACGTACTACGTCCAACAGGAGTGGGAGAAAGGGACGAAGCAGGTGTACACCCACTCAGTCCGCGCTGACTTCCACATTCCCATCGAGTTTATCGGTTACGACGGCGGCTCGGCCGACGCACGCATCAACGTGACCAGCGTCGGCAACATCCTCATGAGTGGACAGGTGAGCAACACCGGCGGCACGGTGAATCTTGTGAGTGAAGGCGCGATCCATCAAGCTTCTGACCGAGCTGGTGTTGCAGCACGAGACATTGTGCTGGATGCCCAGAGTGGAATCGGCACCGACCTTGCCTCAGTGGCGGTGCGATTGGTAGGCGACACAGGCTCGCTCGGTGCGACGAGTCCCACCGGAGACGTGTACATCGAGGGTATGCAAGGGGATCTTCGTCTCCTGAGCGTCTCGGCAGGCTCGGGGAACGTGCGGATCGGAGCCGATGGAGCGATTGTGCAAGCCAGTCCCGGCGATGCAGCGGCTATCGTTGGGAATCGGATCGACCTTACCTCGCGTTTCGGCGGGGTCGGAACATCGGCTCAACCGCTGAACGTGCAAAGTGGCAGCGATCAACTCGCGGGTGTGAATGTGACAGCCGCCGGTGACATTTCGCTGCGGCAGCCAAGCGGCGACTTCCGCCTGATTCGGGTCGAGTCACAGGGTGGCGACGTACGGATCGAGGCGGCGAATGGATCGTTGGTCGACGCCAATCCCAACGAAGTGAAGGATCAACGTACGATCGATCAGTTGAACCAGCTTTGGGATCAGATGCTCCTCACGGGCGCCGGCGCCGACGAAAGCGCTGAGAATACGATGAGGGCGTATCAGCAGCTCCGTCAGAGTGAGTATCAGCGGTACTGGAACCTGCGCGGTGTGCGTGCCACCGGGTTCGACACCAACGGCGATCCGATCGGATACGAAGCGGATCCGTACGATCCGACGAGCGTAGGCGACCCCGATTTGCGTCAGGAGTATGAGCGGTTGCATGCAGCCTTCGGGGAGACGACGTACGACCCCGGTTGGACATACACGCTCACCGACGAAGAGCGGACGGCCATGACGCAAGGCGCCGAGTGGACCGAAAGTGAACTGAAATACGCCCTGCGCGGCGGCGTCCTCTTTAAGCAGACCACGAGCACCGAGACGCGGACGGAGGATCCGAATGTGGTCGGCCGGGATATCACCTTGATCGCACATCAGGGGAGCGTCGGCACGGACAACGGCCAGATCGTCATCGACGGTAGCGATCCAGACGCGTTGAAAGACGAGGATACAAGGATCGCCTTGGCAGCAGCGGAGACGGACGACGTCGCCGTCGACAACGAGAGCCAAACGATTACGGTGCTCCTGCGTGATTCGATCGATGTGGCCGCCACGGGGCATGTCGTCGCCGAGGGGCGTGATCATGTCTACCTCGGTTCACGGACGCCGATCTACGTGCAGACCATCGACAGCGGCGGCTCTATTCGGGTGAAGGGGACGGACGGCCTCTACTCCGTCGCCACGAGTGGTCCGGCCCACATCCAAGGTGGTAACACCCTGCTCGAAGGGGGCGATGGTGGGATCGGCACGGAGTCGGCCCCGCTCACCCTGGCGCTGACCGACGGCTCCACCGTCACGGCCCGCTCGGCGCTCGATATCTTCCTCCATGAAGTGGCCGGCGATCTCAATGTGGCCGAGATCTATGGTGAGTCGAGCCTCGATTTGAGGGCCACGGGATCAATCCTTGACGCTCGGGGTATCCGTCCCGTCGCCATGGACGCAAGGAACATCCAACTCACAGCGGATCATGGCGACATCGGCGTCCCCGGTGACCCGCTCGTCCTGCGGGTGGCCGCAACCGGCAGCCTGGCAATCTCCGCAGCGAACGGAAGCGTCGACCTGCACGGTGTAGGCAACGCTGTGAATCTCGGTGCGCTCGCGGCGGGTGGCCATGTGGGTCTGATGGCCACCGACGGCGATCTAATCCTCCACGATGCAGTGTCGGCCGGTGGAGACCTTTCGCTGGCGACCCCCGGGAGTCTCACGATGGAGAGCGGCTCGTCGATGGGTAGTTCGGCCGGTTCGGTGAGCATCACAGCCCAGCGCAACCTGCAACTCCGACAGCTTAGTGCACACGGCGACATCCAGTTACTCGTCGGCGCCGATGCCACGCTGTTGGACGCGATCACAGCCGGTGGCTCTTTCTCCGCCCAGGCGGGTGAAGCGTTCACTATGGGAGTCGGATCCTCAATCGATGCGGGTGGTGGCTTCGATGCAGCCAGTGGCGGCGACACATTGATCAGTCGGGTCACGGCGCTTGGCGCGGCCCGGATCCAAGCCGGTGGATCGATTCTCAGCAGTATGGCTCCAGGGCCCGTCCATCTCGAGGGAAGCGACATTACGTTGCAGGCGACGGGCGGCGATATCGGTGAGATGGGCAACCGCTTTGTGGTGATGACACCCGGACGGCTGAACGCGGCGGCGCACGGAAGCATCTACCTCGAGGAACGTGGAGGAGACCTTCTCTCGGATGCGATGGTGAGTGACACCGGCTCGATTGATCTCCTCGTGCCGGACGGCGCCGCGACGATCGATACCTTGCGAGCGCCGGGAAGCATCGCCATTCAATCTCAGACTGGACTCGCCATCGGGCAGATCGGCGACGTGTCGCGGCTCAACCTCGCGGTGCTGACACCCGGCAGTACGCTTCAGATTGGTCATCTGACCGTCTCCGAAAGCGCCACGTTGCAGGCGGATCGCGTACGCATCGACGAGCTGGTTCACCATGGAACAAACCAGTTGCACATGAGCGTGAGCGGCGTGCGGGGTCTATCGGATTCGGTTAGCGTCCACGCAACCTCGAATGTGGGCATCATCTTTGACAGGCTTGAGGCCGAGAACGCCATGATCGACGTCGATGCAGACGATCTACGATTGCTGCATACAGTGATCGGCAACGTCGGCGAGATCAACAATCGGTATCACACGGTGCGAGTCGACAACGTGAACAAGGAACTCTTCGATGTCGATGTTCAGTTGTACGCTCCGGATCTGACGCCGTTCTACCTGCTCTTTGCCGCCGATCGCATGATCCTTACCAATGCGTACGACGTCACGTACAATCCCGACTATATCGAGACGCACTTCAGTACGGAGAACAGCATCGTACGATTGACGGGCAAAATGCTAAAGTTGGTGACTGAGTCCGCTCTGCCCGGCCAAGGTGGCGTGGGATTCCTCTTTGACGCCGACATCACCGATGGATCCGACCCGGATGACCTGGTGGACGTGGGCGAGGACGAGGAGAACGACGGTGGCGAAGACGGGGAGAGCCGGCAGAATTGAGATAAGGGTGACGATTGGGATTACGCTTGGAGCAACCATTGCGCGTACACGCCGGCGGCACGCTGGATGGCACTGATCTCCACGTGCTCGCTCGGCTTGTGCGCATTGGCGATCGATCCCGGCCCGTAGACGACTGCGGGGATGCCGGCGGCTTGAATCTTGCTCGCATCGGTGCCGAACGGGACCCCAATCTTCGGTGCGTCGGCTCCGGTGATTGCCCGATGACTGGCACTGAGGGCGTTGGCCACCTCGATGTTGATGTCGTCTCCCAGGGGCACGCTGTCGATGTAGGGCTCTTCGCGGGTGTACGTGAGACCGGGAGTACTCTGCGAGAGCTCGTTAAGCGCCGCATCGATCTCGCCGAGCAACTGGTCGGCGCTCTCACCGGGTAGGTAGCGCCGATCCACATCAATGACGCACTGGTCTGGAACGACGTTCACCTGAGTGCCGCCCCAGATGCGACCGATGTTCACCGTAGCTGGTCCCAGCTTAGGATGTGAGCGGGTCGCCAGCATGGGGACGTAGCGGTCGTTGAGGTGCTGAACGACGCTCGCCATGTGGACGATTGCGTTCACGCCGGCGTCGGGAGTGGAGGCGTGGCCCGCTTCACCGTGCACGGCGAGGCGAAAGCGGATGACACCCTTGTGGGCGACCACAATCTGGTGCTCGGTCGGCTCGCCGACTACAGCTCCGTCGGCACGAAAGCCACCCTCCAGAAGGTGGAGGACGCCGCGGAAGGCGTGCTCTTCGTCGGCTGCCGCGCAGAGGGCGAGGTTGGACGATGGGCGCTGAGAGGCCGCGTACTCCAGGGCCAACATCATCGCGGTGAGGCACCCTTTGGCGTCACACGAGCCGAGCCCCCACACGAGCTCACCGTCGACACGGGCCGTTGGGTTGCCGTGGCCAAGCCATGGGGCCGGGACGGTGTCCATGTGCGTTTGGAGGAGCCACGTCTTAGCCCCGGGCGAATGGCCCGGTACGCGGGCGATCACGTTAGGGCGACCCGGAAGCACGTCGGAGGTCTCCACGTGAATCCCGCGCCGCTGAAACCACGCGACCAAGAACTCGGCGGCCTTCGCTTCGCCGTAGCGGGGGTCGTCCAACGCCTCGTTGTACGGGTTCATGCTGGGTATCTCGACGAGGTTTTTTAGGAGTAGGATCACGTCTTCGCGACTTGGGAGCCAAGGCCGCGCAACGTCACGGGATTCTCCCGACATGGGATGTCGCCCTCCACGTAGGTTCATACGTAAGTTCATACGCGTAAAATTGACTCGTAAATTACAAGGTTACTTCCTCACCGCACTCAGCGGAACGCACCGCGGCCTCGACGGCCCGCACGGCCCAGACGCCGTCGTCCGGTTGGATGCGTGTCGGGGCGCGCCCTTCCGCCACACAACGAACGAAATCGCTTAATTCAGCGACCAACGCTCCGCCTCTCTCGCCAAACGCCGGCGCTTCGTAGAGGAGGTCGGGATACTCGACGCCCGCCGTCGTACGGACGACGAGCGGCCCCTCAGCTAGGTTGAGTGAGGCTTTCCCTTTAGTCCCGAGCGCCTCGAGCGCGTCATCCGTGCCGACGCCGCCTTGCTCGGGGAGGAGCCACGTAGACTCGATGTGGGCCAAGACGCCGTTCTCTAGCTCGATCGTGCTCCACAGGGCGTCCGGCTGATCGGAGAGGACGGCGCGCTGACGAGCGCGAACGCTCCGTACGCGGGAGCCGCCCAACCACGAGACGATGTCGATATCGTGAATCAACGAGACGAACGCAGGAGCGTGCACTCGGGCGTAATTTTCAAAAAACCGCTGTAAACGGTTACGCCGGGCGTAGAGGCTGACGACCTCGCCCAACGCGCCTTGCTCAATGCGCTCCTTAAGGGCCGCGTAGGGCGCCGCGTAACGCAGGATGTGTCCAGGCATCAGGATCACGCGGGCAGCGGCCGCGGCGTGTACGATCTCCGCCGCTTCGGCGCTGGTGCTGGCCATGGGCTTCTCGACAAAGAGGTGCTTGCCGGCGTTTGCCGCGATCAGGACCGGGCCCAGGTGTTCGTGGTCGGCGGTGGTGATACTCACCGCGTCGACACCGTCCCACGCCGCGATCTCGTCCCATGACGTACTACCACGGGGAATCCCGTATTGTGCACACACGGCGCGCACCCGCTCAGGACTGCGTGAGCAGACGGCAGCGACCTCGACGCCGGGGAGCGATTGGTACGCTTGAATGTGCGCCTCGCCAAAACTGCCCAAGCCGACAACGCCGACTCGTATCATGAGGCTCCCCTCCGCCGGGCGCAAATCCGTCGCATCACGTCAATACACCGGTCGATATCCGCCGCCGTGTTGAAGAAGTGGGGAGAGAAACGAAGGACGTCTCTCACCGGGGCGTAGGCGTACACCCCCTCTGCTTTGAGCGCTTCGGCGACTTGGGCGGCGTCGGGCTCGTGCACACACACAATTCCGGCCCGCTGATCGGGATCGTCCCGGGTGATGAGTGGTAGCTTGAGGGAGCGGAACCCCTCGTAAAGAGCGCTGGAGAGGTGGGCGACGCGACTCCACACCTCGTCGATACCCACTTGATCCTGAAGGTAGCCCAGGCCGGCTTCGAGACCAAAGATGGCCGGGAAGCCAGGCATCCCCGTCTCAAAGCGCTCGGCGCCCTCTTTGAGTCGGACGCTTTGCAGCTCCGTTTGCTCCTGGGGCTGTACCGAGCGCCAACCGGCAAAGGGTGGCGTGAGCTGCGCCGAGATCTCGGGGCTGCAGTAGAGGACCGCAACGCCGTGCACCCCCATCATCCACTTAAAGCCGGAGGCGACGATCATGTCGGCTTCGTCGGCATTGACCCGAACGGCGCCCAGCGCCTGGGTCGCATCGGCCAAGAGCCAACCGCCCTGCGCGTTGACGGCGGCTTTAATGCGTTTGAGATCGACGCGATGTCCAGTCGAGTAGCTGACGGCGCTCACGACGACGAGTCGGGTCTTGGGGCCGATCGTCCTGAGAATGGCCTCAGTATCCCAGTCGAGCTTTCCTTCGGAGACGAGGTCGAGCTCTACCTGCGCGCCGGTAGGGCCGTGCCAAACGAGAAGGTCGGATGGATACTCGATCTCGCTGACGACGACCCGGTCGCCGTCTTTGAAAGGAATGCTTTGCGTGAGGAGGCCGAGGGCGTCAGAAGCGGAGTACGCGAAGCCGACATCCCTGGAGGAGCATTGCAGCAGATTTGCGACGCGCCGGCGGGCCGCGTCCACTGCGGCCTCAAAGGCCGTACGTCCCGGCTCGCCACGACCTTTCTCCAAGGCGTAGCTTTGCAAACTCTCGGCGACACACCGTAGGAGTGGGGATTCGGCGGCCGTGTTGACGTATACCCCGTCCATCGCTACTAAGAGGTCGTCTTTGTAATTCACTTCGGATTGAGGGCTCGTTTTTAGGCGCCTCCTTAATTCATCCTGAATTTCATGAGTCTTTACGAGCGAGGTCTTCAAAAGAGCCAACCCGCGCGAGAAGGGTCTCCTTAGGGGACCCACCGGCCCGGCCGGCTCGGACGAACGGAGCTACACGAAGCTACACGAGGTGGGCGGGCACATTCATCGTGGCGATCCGAGCCATCGCCGCGTCGACGTGTTGTCCCCCGTTCCACAGGCTAAAGAGCATGTGCCCAGGCAAGAGCGCATCAAACTCGAGCATGCTCATCTTACGAATGCTCTTGACATGCTCCTGGACGGAGCAATCGTACGTCGTCTGCCACACCACGCGTCCGCCGTGGAAGAGACTGTCGGAGGAGAAGAAGCCTGTGCGGCCTCCGAGCTCTCCGAGGAAGCCGAGGTGGCCCTCACAGTGTCCGGGCGTTTCGATCACTTCAAGTTGGATCGCTCCTACGGAGATAGTGTCGCCCTCTTTAACGACGCGATCGACGGGGCAGGCTGGGAAGGTGTAATCCTTGGGATACCCGCCCGCCTGCTTGGCGTCGATGAGGCTGAGGAGCTCCTCATTGGCCGTCCCGACGACTTGAGCGGTGTGCTCGGAGCCGATCACTTCGAGGTTGTACCGCTCCTTGAGGTACGCTGCGCCTCCCGCGTGGTCGGCATGCTTGTGGGAGAGAATGAGCCATTTCAACTTGGACGTATCGATCGCCGTCTCAATCGCGCGGACGAGCGGCTGCATATCGATGCCCGCGCCCGCGTCGATGAGGGCCGCTTCACCCTCAGACTCGATGAGGTAGACGTGGCAGTCAAACGGATTCGTCAGATCAAAGCCGTTCCGCCCACTGCCCACGATGCTTACGCCAGGCCAAAGCTGCACGGTAAGACCTCCAAATTTCCTTCAAAACACGTATTGATGGTCCTAATTACAACATTACAACGACTTCCCAAATCTTCCTTGTTCCGGGTGGGCGGAGGTTTGACTCGATGCGAGCCTCACGGAGGTAGGCCAGTTTAGGCACCACCTCTACGAAAGTCTGCGTTTAGGGATTCTTGCATCGCTTTTCGGCACGATTCTCTTTGACGGTGTGAGCCTTCCGCGGCTACGGAAGCGTAGACATCCCAAATAGGTAAATTTGCCACGTATTGGGACTTCGTCCATGGGGGTCGTGCTGGTGAGATGAGTCGAGATGAAGAAGTAGGTGCTTGTCTCGGTGGGCCCATCATCCGATGCCCACACGGGATGACAAACATGGACGACGAAGGTGTTACTCGTCAGTTGGCTAAACATGTGAATTATGCGAATTGGTGGCGGTGGCCCCGGGTTTTCCGGCGTACAAGGGCGCCGTCTACGTGATCCACGCACCGCATGTTGGAATTCGATTTTGGCGCAGTGTTAGGTGAGTAGTGTTATCGGTTCCCTAAATCAGTCCAAGGACGTGACCTCATGGATCAGGCAGAGCAGCTAAGTTGGAAGGCATCCGGAAGCTTCGGTGTGGTAGCGGCCGGCCCCCCCAAATCGGTCGAGGCAGGCGTGCACATCCTCGAGCAGGGCGGTAACGCGGCTGATGCCGCAGTGGCGACGATCTTCGCACTCAACATCACCGACCACGGCCAGTGCTCCATTGGCGGGGAGGTGCCGCTGCTGATCTTTGACGCAAAGACACGAGAAGTGAAGGCGCTGAGCGGACAGGGGGGCGCGCCACTCTCGCCGGACGCGATCGAATGGTACATGCAAAACGGCATTCCCGGCGACGGGGATATGAAGATGGCGCCGGTCCCGTCCGTGGTCGACCTGTGCCTTACAACCTTGCGGCGATACGGAACCATGACGTTTCGGGAGGTGATCGCCCCGTCGCTGGCTCTCCTGGATGCAGGCAAGGAGGAGTGGCAGGTTAAACTGGCGATCACCTTGCGGAAGTTGGTCGAGGAAGAGGAACTGGCGACCGGGAGTCGGGAGGAGCGGCTTCAGGCCGTTAGCGACCGCTTTTACGGTCGGCATCCCGAGCGCAACGACATCGCTGAGGAGCTCGAAGCGTTTTATATTCGCAAAGGTGGGTTTTTGCGTCGGGAAGACCTCGCCGCTCACGTGACGACGGTGGAAGATGCCGTCAGCGTCAACTACAAGGGTTACACCGTCTGCAAGTGCGGGCCGTGGACGCAAGGTCCCTACCTATTGCAGGCGCTGCGGCTCCTCGAGAGTTTCGACCTCAAGTCGATGGGCCGGCTCTCACCCGATTACGTCCACGTGGTGACAGAGGCGATCAAGCTGGCCATGGCGGATCGCGATGAGTATTACGGGGACCCCGAGTTCGTCGGTGTCCCCCTGGGGCGCCTCCTTTCGGATCCGTACACCGAGATGCGGCGCAAGCTGATTGATATGGATAGGGCGTCGCTGGAGGCCCGCCCAGGCGATCCATTCCGCATGCGGCCCCTCAAGGAGGGAGGTGTCTTTCGCCCCGGTGTCGGCGGCACGACGACATGCGTCGTCGCCGACCGGTGGGGGAATGTCGTCTCGGCGACGCCCAGCGCCAACGTTTATCTAAAGGAGCTGGATGCAGGCGAGACCGGCGTCACGTACAGCAATCGTCTGCTCAGTCTCAACACGACTCCGGGCCACCCCAACCGGATCCAACCCGGGAAGCGTCCCCGCATTACTCTCACGCCAACGTTGGTGCTCAAAGAGGGGCGCCCGATTCTGGCGATCAGCGTCGCAGGGCAAGACTTGCAGGATCAAGTCACCTTGCAGCTCATCCTCAACTTCGTGGAGTTTGGTATCCTGCCTGACGACTCCGTCACATCGGCTCGCTTCGCGACTCTGCACCATCAGGGATCCTTTGATCCGCAACCTGACCGTACCAAAGCATTTAAAGAAGTGGGCTCCCTCAATGTGAATGAGGGGATTGACGAAGACGCGCGGGCGGAGCTGGCACGCCGGGGGCATCGCGTCAAGGTCGCCAAGGGCCCAATCGCTCACCCGGTGGCGATCTACATCGACCCCGAGACAGGTGTGCAGCACGCTGCCGGCGATCCCAAGACGGCTCGGCACGCGGGCGCCATGGTGATGAACGAAGTGGACCATGCCCAACACGCCTAAGAGCCAAAGCCCAATGGGGGTGAGCCGCTGGGTGGAACGGCGCCTGCGCCAGATGATCATTCAAGGCGATCTCGCTCCTGGGGCGCGGCTCGTCGAGACTAAGATCGGAGATCTCCTGGGTGTGAGTAAGACGCCTGTCCGCGATGCATTGACTTCATTAGCAAAGACAGGGCTCGTCGAGGCCCAACCATTTCGCGGCAGCCAGGTAGTCGAGATCACGCCGAGGCTTGTCGACGAGGTGCTCGAGATGCGGGCGATGCTTGAGCGAGACGCGGTAGAGAGGGCGTTGAGCCGGCTCGCTCAAGAGGATCTGGATCAGTTGGACGCGCTGGCCCACCGCATCGAGGAGGCGGCTCAAGCCCGCGAGTTTCATCGTGTCGTTGAGTATGATGCTCGGTTTCATCGCCGCTTGATCGAGGTGGGTGAGCACCGGCTCCTCATGGAGTTTTGGAGCTACTTGGAACCGAGGATTCAACTCATCCAAAGTTACGGACGCATGCGCAGTCCCCATCCACCGCCTGGTTCCGATCTCCAGAGCCATCAAGCGTACGTAGCGGCGCTCCGTACAGGAAAAGTGTCGGCGGCGCTTGATGCGGTGAATCGGCATATAGAGAACGGCCGTCGCAGAATTTACTCAATGTTTTAGAAAAATGCGCAGGATGTGGAGCCGCTCTGACGAATCGAATGTTGCACACGGCAATCGGATCCGATATCCGATTGCCGTGTAGGTGTGATTCGCTAAAGACTGGGGGTTGACACGGAATGGCTCGCATGCTGTCCAGGTCAAAAGTGAACGGTGGTTTGACTCTCGTTGCATTGTTAATGGCACTCCTACTCGTCTCGGGTGGGGCCGCGGCACAGACGACGCTGGAAGTGTGGCACGCTTGGCCCGAAGGCGATGCGTACGATGCGTGGCTTGATTGGATGAAGGAGACGTACGAGCGGGACAACCCGGACGTGACGGTTGAGTACACCCGGCTTCCCGGTATTGGCGCATTGCGCGAGCGGCTGATTGTCGGCGCGGTCGGCGGCGTCCTACCACACGTCACTCAAACCTCCGTTGCCTGGGCACTGGAGCTTTACGAACGAGGTGTCTTGGAGGATTTGCACCCTTATGTTCGATTCGCTCCCGATGCCGATCCCGCCAACTTTATCCCGGTGACGCATAAGTACTCGCAAAAAATGGGCGCCATCTTTGGCGTCCCCATATTCACAGCCTCAAACGCGCTCCTTTACAACACCCAGCACTTTGAGGAGAGCGGTTTGAGTACGGATCCCTATGCCCTCGAGGACTGGCAAATGTGGATGGATGCCCTCCGCAAGCTCGTGCGACAGAATGCCGACGGCCAAGTGACGCGCGGTGGAATCCAGCCGGGGGGCATCAACGCCATTGCCAATCTCGGGCCGTTCCTGTACGCCAATGATTCGGCGATCTACAACGACGATTTGCGGGGCGCCGCCTTTGGCACACCCCAGGGAGTCGAGGCAATGCAGGCGGGGATCGACATCTTTGTCAATTTAGACGTGGCTGGCGGCAACTTCACGCAAGGCAGTGCAGCGATGTGGTTGGCTGGCGATTGGAACGCGAAACTGGTCCTCGACGCCTCGCCCGGCCTCGAGCTCGACATGACTACGCTCCCACCCGGCCCGTCCGGGGCGGGAAGGGCTACGATGACCTGGGCCAACATGATGGCGATTCCTCGGGGTGTGGAGGAGCAAGAGGCTGCTTGGGAGATGATCCGGGTGATGACCGGACTCGGTTCGAGCGAGAAGATGGTCGAACTCCTGGATCGGCTGCCTTCGCGGTTGGACTACTTTGCGACCGGACACTGGGCTCGCACAGTCGAGGAGCGTCCTTACCTGCGCAACTCGCCCTCGCTCGTCAACTCCGGTGGGGCCTATCCCTTTGTCGAGCTCAACGAGTTGAACCGGGTGATCAATCCGCTCTTTGGGGCGGCCGGTAACAATGAGATCCCGGCCCAGGAAGCGATCGAACGCGCGGCCTTTGAGGCGAACCAAATTCTAGCTGGTCAATAGCAGAGCGCCAATCGCGGCGGAGAGTCAAACGCGACGTGAAGAGAGGCATGAGGTGATGAGTTTGGGACAAGTGCGCCACAAGGTGCGCGTTGGTGTCGTGGGTGTACGCCGTGGTCGAGTCTTTATATCGACTATGGACCAACACCCCGACGCCGAGTTGGTGGCTGTATGTGACCTTAGTGAAGAGGCTTTGCGGCCCATCAAGGCGGAGTACGGCGATCGCATCGCCTACTACCAAGAGTTTGGGAAGTTGCTTGAGCACGACCTCGACGCAGTCGTCCTGGCGAACGCCGCCCACGAGCACTCCCTGCTCGCCGTCCGGGCTCTCGATGCGGGTCGGCACGTCCTCAGTGAGGTGCCGGCGTGCCAAACGTTGGGCGAGGCGGTCGACCTCGTGGAGACAGTGGAGCGTACAGGCCTCGTTTACATGATGGGGGAGAACTTATGCTTCTTTCCGCATGCCGGCGAGATGCGCCGGCGGTATCGCGCCGGGGACCTGGGCGAGTTCCAGCACGGCGAAGGCGAGTACGTTCACGATACGGAGAAGATCTGGGCCCGTCTCACTCGCGGGGACCGGAGCCATTGGCGAAACTGGCGGGGGAGCACCTTCTACTGCACTCACCCTCTAGGGCCCCTGATTGATGTCACCGACACGCGGGTGGTCCGGGTGGTCGGAATGGAGACGCCCAATCGTGTGGGCCATCGTTACGGACGGCTCCACGGCGACTCGGGACTCTTGATGTGCCAAATGTCCAACGGCGCGACCGTCAAGATCTTGATCAGTCACGGCGGTCTAAAGCGAGAGCCTTCCAGTCACTGGCTGGCCTTGTACGGTACCAAAGGGTGCATAGAGTCCAGTCGGTGGGACCGGAATCTCGTAAGCCTCTACATCGACGGCGCTGAAGAAGGGCGACGCGAGTACGCCCCTGATCTATCCGTCGTGCATGGCGACTGGGTGGATGACTCGTATCTCGACGTGGCGAAGCGAGCGACGGGACATGGTGGAGCGGACTTTTACGTCTCCCACGCGTTCTTGCAGACTGTCCTCGGTCGACTCGAAAACAGAATCGACGTATACCGCGCTCTCGACATGTCCCTGCCGGGCCTGCTCGGCTTCCGTTCCATTATGGAGCGGAATATGCCCTTCGACGTGCCTGACCTCAGAGACGTCGCGGCTCGTGAGGCATGGCGACGTGATCACTGGTCGCTAGATCCAAAGTACCGGGCGCCCGGTTACCCTACGCATCCTAGTTCGTTCCCGGTGCCAGAGGTGTCTGACGACGTGTACGGGCAACACCGGGGACATTCCTAACCCTAGAAGAACGATGCAGGTTCGATGATCTCTTGGATCCCAGACTGGATGGTGAAGTGTACGTGACCAGGTTGGCCGGACTTTTCCCGATTGTTGCAACCCCGTTCGACACCGACGAGAACGTCGATGTGCCCAGTCTCATGCGGTTGGTCCGCCGCCTTGTCGAGTATGGGTCGAACGGATTGGTCCTCCTCGCCAATGCGAGCGAAGGGTACACCCTCGACGATGACGAGCGCAAGGCGATTGTAGGTACGGTGCTCGACGAAGTGGGCGCTCAGGTGCCCATTGTTGTCACCTTTCACGCTTATAGCGTCAAACAGGCGGAAGGTCACGCCCGGGCAGCCGAAGCGGCGGGGGCGGCAGCGGTGATGTGCATGCCTCCGTTCTTTGGCCAGTGGCGGGCCGATCCTGCTGCCATCACCGAGTACTTTGGCCGTCTAAGCGAGGCGACACGCCTGCCGATCATTCTACAGGACCATCCTCTGGCCGGGATCGAGTTGAGGGTGGATCAATTGGCAGAGCTCCTGGAGGCGGCCCCTGGTGTGCGCTACCTTAAGGTGGAGATTCCCAACGCATCGCGCAAGATTCGTGTCATCGGTGAACGGATCGGGTTTGAACGAGTCGGCGTCTTTGGTGGGTTGGGCGGTATCCTCTTTCCGTGGGAGCTCACCTCAGGCGCCATCGGGACCATGCCGTCGTCGTGTTATCCGGAGCTCTTCGCAGAAGTCTGGCGCAGACACCAGGCCGGCGATCTCCAGAGAGCCGCGGAGGTACACGCCCGCTTCCTTGAGCTCCTCGACTTCGAGCTCCACTCGGGTGGCCGCATGGTGATCAAAGAGGTGTTGCACCGCCGGGGATGGATTGACCACGCAACGGTACGTTCGCCGGCCGGCTCTGCTTGGGATGCTGAAGCACGTGAGTACCTCGGCGGACTCCTCGAGCGGTACTGGGATCAGGGGATCGATCGACTGCGGCTCTGACGTCCATCTCGAGTTTAGTCTACACATTCGGTCGGCGCGCGCATGGAGACGGTGCGAGAGACCGTGCACGCCGCAGTGGGTGTGAAAGGTACTTGGAGGGAGATTCACTATGACTAGACCGAACCTGCTCATCATCCTCTCCGATCAGCACAGCCCGCACATCATGGGGTGCGCCGGCGATCCGACTGTGCGTACGCCAAACATTGACGCGCTCGCACACGATGGGGTGCGATTTGCCAACACCTACTGCGGGTCGCCGCTCTGTGCTCCCTCGCGCATGAGCTTCCTTACGGGGCAATACCCGTCCGACATCGAGGTTTGGACCAATCCGTGCCCACTCTCTTCCAACGTCCCAACGTTCGCCCATGCCCTTTCGCTCGCCGGCTACGAGACGGTGCTCTGCGGGCGCATGCACTTTATCGGTGACGATCAGCACCACGGATTCGAACGTCGACTCGTCGGCGACGTGAGCGGGGCGATGACCGGTATGCCGGCTGAGGGGATGTTTGAGGGCGTCATTCCCAAAACGACCGTGGGCCAGAACTACCTGACGATGGAGGCTGTGGGAGCAGGATACTGCACCTACACCGCGTACGATGACGCCGTGACACAGCGGGCTGTTCAATTTCTGCACGAACGGGCTCAAAGCGGTGAGGAGCGACCGTTCTGCCTCGTGGTCGGCTACCTGTTGCCACACTGTCCGTACGTTTGCCCCAAGCCGCTCTTTGACGAGTACATGGATAAGGTGTCGCTGCCGTCGATCCCTGATGGGTACTCCGATCGCCTCCACCCGGCGATGCGCCACTGGCGTAAGGCTCGTGGGGTCGACAAAATCACCTCCGATCAGGCACGGGCCGCGCTGGCCGCTTACTACGGGATGGTCACCTACCTTGATGAGCGCATCGGCGAGGTGGTGGGCGCTCTCCAGCAGATAGGGCAGAAAGACAACACCGCGATCGCCTACATCTCTGATCATGGGGAGATGGCTGGCGAACACGGCATCTGGTGGAAGGAGAGCCTCTATGAGGCTTCGGTAGGTGTGCCTATGATCTGGTCATGGCCGGGGCGGTTTGAGGCGGGCGTCGTCCGCCAAGGAGTCTCGAGCCTCCTTGATGTTGGACCCACGTGTATCGACCTAGCCGGCGCTCGCACACTGCCGTTCGCGCGGGGTCGGAGCCTGGCGCCGGCGTTAGCGTTAGGAAGCCATGAGAGCGCATTGGAGCCGCGGCCGGCGTTTGCGGAGATGTATCCTCCGGAGGCGGGGATGCCTGTGAGCCGGATGATTCGGAGCGGACCCTGGAAGCTAAACGCGTACCACGGCTACGAACACCCCCAACTCTTTAATCTGGAGGACGACCCCCAAGAGATGACTGACCTCGGTGAGTCAGAGTCCGCGGCGGCTATTCGAGCTGAGCTCCTCGCGCAGGTGAATGAAGGCTGGGATCCGGAGCGGATCGCCCGCGTCGTCGAGCGCCGCAGATTCGAGCGGGAGTTTACGCTTGAGTGGCGACGCACGGTTCGTCCCAAAGAGTCTGACCGCTGGCAATTCCCTGCCGGTGTCAACGAGTTCCAAGGTGTTTCTTAGTAGAAAGGGTGACCCAAGTGAATCAAAACCGCAGTGCTCGATGGATTTGTGCCGGCTTTGTCACGCTCGTGTTGCTCACTTTGCTCTCGCTTTCGGCGTTGGCCGAGCCGTTGAGCGTCTGGGTATTTCAGCACACGGATGAGATCGGGATCAACGCGGGCCTCGATACATTTCGTCAGGCGAATCCGGGTACGGACGTAGAGATCAACGTCATCTCCGGAAGCACGACGGAGTATATGGAGAAGTTGCAGATCGCCATTGCCACCGATGTAGCGCCATCGGTGGCGTGGATCTCGGGTGGTGAGGTGAAAGAGTTCGCAGCCCGAGGGCTCTTGACGGACGTCACGCGCACACTCGAGGGATACACATTTAATCCGGGCGATACAGGGGAGGCGACGTACGACGGCAAGTTGTGGGCGTCGCCGTACCGCACGGTGGTCCGGGGATTGTTTAAGAACGTCGACGCGTTTGGTCAAAGCGGACTCGATCCCAGCGAAGACCCGGCGACGCTCGAAGAGCTCGAAGAGTGGTCGATGCGGATGACACGCACCAACAACGACGGGAGTTACGCGCGAGTCGGCTTTGTTCCCTGGGAAGGAAACTGGTACGCAGCCGGTTGGATGTGGGCGTTTGGAGGGGAGTTGGTCGACGAAAGCGGCACACGGCCGACGGCCAACGATCCAAAGAACCTCGCCGCGTTTGAATGGATGGCGGAATGGGGCAAGCGCTTCGACGGCACGCTTTGGCCTGTCGCCCGCTGGCAGGAGAGCTTCGCGAATGGCTCACTCGGCATGGTTGCCCATGCGAACGTGACGATTCCACGCTTTCTTGACCAAGGTGTCGCCTTTACCACAGGTCGTGTGCCGCACGCTTCCGGCGGGCGTAACGGGACATGGGGAGGCGGCGGTGGCTTTGTCGTTCCTCACAACGCGCCCAACAAGGATGCGGCCCTTCGCTTCCTCAGACACCTCGGCAGCGCTGAGACGCAGGAGGCTTGGTTTGATGCTACGGTAGCTTCAAACTCGGCGCTTCAGGCCCAACTCCCGGCGAACACCGCGGCGTGGGGAGGATTAGCAGAGCGCCTACCTGTAGAGTATCACCCGCTCCTAGAGCAGCTCGGCGAGATCAATGCGCGCACACCGTTGTGGGTTGCGTACTTGGTACAACAGCTGATCCCGGCCACCAACGCCGTTGTGACAGGCGCCAAGACGCCGAGTCAAGCGCTGGATGACGTGCAGCAGCACATGCTGGCTCGTTTTGAGGAGCTCTTTCCGGAGTCGTAAACACCTGCGCTATCCGAGATTTTTGAGGGAATAAGGAGAGGCGAGTTCGCATGTCAGGGAAGCCCAACATCCTATGGATTTGCACAGAGCACCAGCGTTTCGATACTATTCGTGCCCTGGGGAATCCTCACATTCGCACCCCCAACCTCGACCGATTGGTGGAAGAGGGAGTGGCGTTTACGCATGCCTACTGTCAAAACCCCGTCTGTGTACCGAGTCGGACGAGCTTCCTCACGGGACGTTACCCGGCGGCCAACCGGATCCGTCAAAACGGGCAAAACATCTCCGAGGATGAGGTGCTGATCACTCGGACGCTGAGAGACCAAGGGTACGACTGTGCGCTCGCCGGTAAGTTGCACGTCCGCTCGGCGGACTCCGGCTGGGAGAGTCGCGTTGATGATGGATACCGCAAGTTCCACTGGAGCCACGGGACCACCGCAAAGCACGGAGGCGAATGGGTCAACTGGTTGGCTGAGCAGGGGAAGACGTTCCAAGACGTCTATCAGCGTTCGGGAGTGCCCAAGAGCCGCAGGGTGAGCGATCGGCGCTACCACCAGACCACATGGTGTGTCGACCGCGCCCTCGACTTTATGAAAGAGGAGCGGGACGGCCCCTGGTTGGTGAGCCTCAATCCCTTTGCGGTACACGATCCCTTCGATTACCTCGACGAGTACTTTGAACGTTACGACATCGACGCGCTCCCCTTGCCGGCGTACCGAGAGGGCGAGTTGGGGACGAAGCCCTCCAGTATCACTTTGACGCATCGCGTTCGTCGCTACGATGAGATTGGCGCCCAGAGGCTGCGCCAAATGGTAGCTGCGTACTACGCTACGATTGAACACCTTGACGCCGAGATCGGTCGGCTCCTTGACTGGCTGTACGAGACGGGAGAGCGAGAGAATACCCTGATCATCTTCACAAGTGATCACGGCGAACCTCTGGGAGATCACGGCGTCATGATCAAAGGGAGTTACTTTTATGAGGGATGCGTAAGGGTACCCCTCATCTTCTCGTGGCCTGGCACCATTCCCCAGGGTTGCATCTCCAACGCGTTGGTGGAGCTCGTCGACATTGCGCCCACGATTCACGAGTTGTTGGGAGACCCCGTGCCTCGGCGCATGCAGGGGCGGTCGCTGCAGTCGCTATTGATGGGGGAGAGCCCGCTCCACGAGCATCGGGAGGGTGTCTACTCGGAGTACTACAATTCTACTCCACCGGCCAACGCGCCCGATCGCTACCAGGCGTACCAGACCATGTGGCGTGATCGGCGATACAAGATCGTCGTCTATCACAACGAGCGCTTGGGTGAGTTGTACGATTTGGAGAACGACCCGCAAGAGTTTGAGAACCTTTGGGACGACCCGCGCTACTCCGAACTATGCTTTGAGATGATGAAACGCTGCTTTGATGCGCGAGTCTTTACCATGGATCCGATGCCAGAGCGGATGTCGGGGTTTTAGTGGAGGTGGATTGAGTATGGCCAGTCGAGACTCTCTCCGACCGAATGTTTTGTTTATCCTGTCCGATGATCAAGGGCCATGGGCGATGGGGTGCGCTGGAAATCCCGAGATTCGCACTCCTAACCTCGATCGTCTCGCAGCCACAGGCATGCGCTTCGAGAACTTTTTCTGCGTTTCGCCTGTTTGCTCTCCAGCGCGCGCCTCGCTCATGACCGGCAAAATTCCGTCACAACACGGTGTGCACGACTGGATAAGAGAGGGCAATTATGGCGAGCACACGGTAGAGTACCTCAAAGGCCAACGTGCTTACACCGATGTGCTCGCTGCACAAGGGTATGTCTGCGGGTTCAGCGGGAAGTGGCATTTGGGCGATAGCGCCCGACCGCAGAAGCCATTCACTCACTGGTTCGTACACGAGAAGGGCGGCGGCCCTTACTACAACGCGCCAATGATTCGCAATGGGGAACTCGTGAACGAACCGGGGTACGTCACCGACGTGATCACCGACGATGCCTGCCAATTCATAATGAATCAGGCGGGGGCGGCTGAGCCCTTTTACCTCAGCGTTCATTACACCGCGCCACACAGCCCTTGGATTGACAATCATCCCCCTGAGATCGTCGCCTCCTACGATGATTGCCCTTTTGAGTCGTGCCCCGAGGAGCCGGCGCACCCATGGACTGGTCCTGGAATCGGTATTCCCCAGGCCCGAGAGAACCGGCGTGAGAGCCTCAAAGGGTACTTCGCTGCGGTCACCGCGATGGATCTTAATATCGGTCGACTCTTGGACACCCTTGAAGCTCAAGGATTGCGCGAAAACACCCTCGTCTTTTTCACAAGCGACAACGGGTTCAACTGCGGCCACCACGGGATATGGGGCAAGGGTAATGGGACATTCCCTCTCAACATGTACGACACGTCTGTGAAGGTACCGGCGATCATCTCTCAGCCGGGCCGCGTTCCACAGGGGGGTGTGAATGACGACTTGCTGAGTGGTTACGATGTTATGCCTACGCTTCTCGATTTCTTGGGGTACGGCGATCAATATGATGCGTCGCACCTGCCGGGTCACAGCTTTGCGTCGTTATTAAACGGTCACAACTTGGGCGATGATCAGGAGCGCAAAGTGATCGTGTTCGACGAGTACGGACCGGTGCGGATGCTGCGCACGAAAGGGTGGAAGTACGTTCACCGGTATCCGTACGGCCCTCACGAGCTCTACGACCTTAAGAATGATCCGGATGAACGACACAACCTGATCGATGAGTGCCGATGTGCGTCGATCCTCGCTACGATGCGGGCAGATTTGGATTCGTGGTTCCAGCAGTATGTGGATCCGGCCGTCGATGGTGTGCGACAGCCGGTGACCGGAAAAGGGCAGTTGCGGGCTATCGGTCCTGATCGTGGCGACACGCCCCACTTCGCGGGCTTCTAGCGTGTGATTTAACAATAAGCAGAGAAGTTTTTGAAAGGAGCGAATAGAAATTGAAATCGAGATCTCAAAGAGCGCTCTGGGTTACGCTGATCAGCGGGTTGATTCTGCTCCTCGCGATAGGGTCCACGAGCGCGGCCACAACGCTGCACTACTGGACGTGGATGGGCGAGTCACGGGCCGAGGGGACGGCAATCCGAGAAATTCTCAAGACCTTTGAAGAGCAAAATCCCGGCGTCACGGTGGAGATTGAGCACTTCAGCACAGGCGCTTCCGGAGGACGTGGAGGGATGGAGGAGAAGTTGCTCCTCGCGATCGCCTCCGATATCGCCCCCGACGTCGTACATTTTGAGCGCTCGTTTGTAGGCGATTGGGTGCTTACCGCCGACTCGTTCCAGCCTCTAGACGACGTGCTGGAGCCAGAGAATCAGATGGATCAGTTTCTGCCCGGCACCGCCGGGGAAGCGGTACACCTGGGCAAAACCTGGGCCGTTCCATGGGGGACAGGGACCCGAGGGCTCGTGTGGAACGTCGATGTTCTGGCGGCGTCGGGACTTGACGCGGAGGCTGGCCCGCAGACGCTCGATGAACTCGATACGTTTGCAGCGCGTATGACTCGAACGGATGGAGACGGGCAATTCACCCAACTGGGCTACGTTCCGTGGGCAGGAAACTTCGGTCGAGCCGGGGATATCTGGAACCACGGGGGGCAAATCTACGACGCCGAGGGGCGCCCCTCCCTTGACCATCCGAATAACGTGGCGGCGTATACATGGTTGGAAGAGTATAGCACGCGTTACCCGGTCGACGTTGTGCGCGACTTTATCGCAGCGTCGAGAAACTATCAGGGCGCCTTTGCGCAGAATCGCCTCGGTATGGTCGCAGATGCGAGCGCGTCGCTCAACGCCTACCGCCAGGTGAATCCGAATCTCAATTTCAAGGTGGGTCACCACCCGCACTCTGCAAATGGATCGCCCGGGGGTTGGATGGGCGGCTGGTCACATGTCGTGCCAAAGGGCGTGGAGATGACTGAGCCGTTGAAGCGCCTGATCAATTACCTGGCAAGCGCTGAGGTTCAGTTGCGCTTCTTTGAACTCTCCGGGAGTATGCCGACGCGTAAAGACACCGTGGCCGGTGCGATTCAACGGGCCGATCCGGGACTGGCAAGTTTCATTCAAATTGCCGATCAGCAGCACTTCCGGCCGCCGTTTTGGGGAATTGTGCTGAGAGAACTGAACGCCGCTTGGGCCCGAGTCGCTTCAAACGAGTCAACTCCTGAGGCCTCTCTGGCGGAAGCAGATAGGCAGTTGACCCAGTACCTGCGGGACGCCGGAGTGGTGGATTAGCAAGGCATAAGCGACAACCCTCCACGATTACCAGGATCCTTGCGCGAGCGCACGGCCCAAGCCGGCTGGGCGCTCGCGTGCCCTGTACACGTGATCGTTCTCTCACATATCAGAAGATGGGAATATCGCTAAACTTCCCTGTTAGTTGCGTGTGCTCGGCAGGGGGGCGCCATGGTGACGTCAAAAAACGCTTTATAGAATGCATGATCGATTTTCATCGACTCGAAATATGTGAGTCCGACTGAAACAAGGGGCGGTTGACTCGTTGTGAGCGACAAGGATGTAGCAGATATTAGGCCAGGGACGGCGGACGCTTCGGGAATCACCTTTGATCACACCCTCCTGCCCGACGCAGCGTTTGAGTTTGTGATTATCTCCGACACCCACTACATGCAGGTGCCCAAGAGCGGGCGAGTGGAGTTTTCGTCGCGACTCACTCAGAGCGCCCGTTCAGAGGTGGCCCGGGCGCTGATCGCCGCGTTGGACGTACCTCTTATCGTTCATTTAGGCGATCTGGTCCAAGAGTTCCCCGGTAGCCCCAACTTCAACGAGTCCCGCGAGCGAGCGCGGGCGCTGTGGACTGCGCTCGATGCCGACGTGAAGTGGGTAAGCGGCAACCATGATGTGGGGGACAAGCCCGATCCGACTCTGGTCGATCTGCCGATCCGTCGAGAGTGGTTGGACGAGTATCACGAATGGTTTGGTACATCGTGGTACAGTTTCGACGCCGGCGGCTACCACTTTGTTATCTTGAACGGGCAACTCTTCAATGCCGAATTGCCTCAGGAAGCTGAGCAGTTTACGTGGCTCGAGGCGGACTTGCAATCTAACGCCGGTCGGCCGACTCTGGTCTTCGTCCACATGCCGCCGTACATCTTTGATGTAGGCGAGCCGGGGCTTGGGCATTACGACAACATCTCAGAGCCTGCTCGTGGGCGCCTGGTCGAGTTACTGGAGTCCCATAGGGTTGAATGGGTCTTCTCAGGCCACGTTCACTTTAGCTTTTACGATCGACGAGGGGCGACGCGTTACCTCACGGTCCTCTCTCCGGCATTTACCCGGCCGGGTTTCCCCCACATTTTCACGTCCGCGGCGCCTCCCGAGCGGGGACGAGACGACACCGGGAAGTTGGGCTTTTACCTTGCCCGAGCCACCGCCGCCGGCCTCGAGTTACATTTGATTCGCACCGGCGGCGCCACCTCTGTGGTCCAAGCCCCGGGAATGCACGGTGCTCAAGGGACGGAGTCGGACCGTCTTTTGCTCACCCGCACCACTCGATCCCTGCCTGAGTCGCCGGTCGGCATCTCGCTCATTCACCCACTCTCTGCTGCGGGCCAGGTACCACTCGTCTGGCCGTCGGCAGTGCGCCAACCGGCGCGCAACGATTATCCCTTGCTTGCCATCTTGGAGGCGGGAGTCCGCTACGCACGGGCTACGTGGCAGGACCTCGACGACTCGTTTCAGCGTGCTCGCTTAGAGGTATTGCGTGGAGAAGGGGTTCACATTACCGCGACGTCGATTTGGGAATCCCCCGAGCATTTCACGAGTCTGCTCGCTCTCCATGGACAGGCGGTGGACGCGTGGGAGGTGTGGATTCCGGACGGCCGGCCGAGCGTGGAATGCCTGCAAGCGCTGGCGACTGCCAGGGAAGCGTATGGGATTCCGATCGGTTTGGCTCCCGTCATCACCGGGGAGCGGGTCGAGGGGAAACAACACGCCCGCACGCGCCGGGCGTTTCGGCCCGAGGAACTCGCACAGCTTGACGCCTGGTTCGGGGAGTGCGACGTCCATGTAGATCGTGTGGTCTGTCTGCCCCCAGAGCTTGACGCCGAGGTGGGGCCGTTGCAACGGATCGGCGGTCTCGACCTGCTTGTCCAGTTGAGCGGCGACGATGATGAGGAGAACGCACATCGCGTGGCCCGAGCACTGTTGCAGGTTGAGAGCATGGCGCCCCAGACTCGGGTGTACGTCGAACCTCTGGTCGATTTGGACCGCACCATGGACGTCACCCACGGCCTGCTCGACACGGTGTGCAACCCCCGTCCGGCATTTAATGTTTTGCGCACCCTCAATTCGCTTCTCTTTGCCTCACGCGCGTCGCTGACACTTCGTGCAAATACCGACGACGCCGACAGTACATCGTCTGAGCTGTGTGCAGTGACCTCGACAAAATCTCGGTATGTATTCATTCCAAGCACGGCTATGGGTACAACCGCCAGCTCCGATCGGTCCGCTGCTGCAGCGATGTCGGGTCTCCCAGACGAAGCTCAAGTGACTCTTTACAACTTGGTCCAAGCCACGAGCATTCATACGAACGCTCGTGAGGCTCGAGCGCGCCTCGAGCGTGGAATACATAGCGATCCTTGGCTATTGGTCACACCGAGGGGGTAGATGCTTTCACGATATCATTTGTCGGAAGAGCGAACGTGTGACCCGAGATTTCAGATCTGAGAGAGTCCTATGGATTCAAGGAAAAGATCGGAGGTTTGGTAAAGTTGGGTATTCGGCACTTGAGGGCAATGACAAAGCAGTTCGGCTTGGTGGCTCTTGTGTGCGTGGCGCTCATGGGTTTCTCCGGGATTGCGAGCGCCAAGACCACCGTGGAGGTGTGGGATTTCTGGGGTGGCTCGGCGATCTACGATCCCTGGTGGGAGTGGGTGATCACCACCTTCGAAGAGCAAAATCCTGACCTTGAGTTGGATGTTCAGCACGTCCCCGGAATTTACCAAGTGCGGGAGAAACTCATCCTCGGAGCAGCTGGAGGCGTTCTGCCTGACGTGGCGCAGGCGTCGATCGTAACGGGGCGAGAGTTGTACGATTTGGGGATCCTTGAGGAGCTCAATCCGTATATTGATCGCACCGAGGGAACAAAGATCGAGAGCTTCATTCCAGCAACCCAGCGCTACAACCACAAGGGCGATGTCGCTTACGGCATCTCGGTCGTGATGGCGTCCAACGCCGTCCTGTACAACACGGATCATTTCGCCGAAGCGGGATTAAGCGTTGATCCATACGCCTTTGATTCCTGGAACGACCTCAAAGAGGCCGCCCGCAAACTGGCGAAAGTAAGCGGCGACGGCACGATTGAGCGCGGCGGCATTCAGGCGGCCGGGGCGTCGATCAACGCTTGGGCCCCCTTCCTTCATGCCAACAACGGCGACATGTACAATGCCGACGAGACGGCGTACACGTTTGCGTCCGATCAGGGAATTGAAGCGCTCACTGAGTACGTCGACCTCTTCACCCACATGGGTGTCGCAGGCGGGAACTTCCGGCAAGGGACAGCGTCCATGTGGCTCGGTGGCAACTGGAATGCTCGCGAGGTGAAAGAGGCCAACCCCGGCATCAATTTGGATATGACCAACCTGCCGGCAGGTCCCTCGGCGGATGAGCGGGCCACGATGACGTGGTCCAACATGCTCGTGATGATCAAAGGGAGCGAGCAGTCCAAAGAGGCTTGGCGCTACATTCAATTTGTCACCAGTGTCGAGGCGAATGAGAAACTCGTCGAGATCCTGGGGCGGATGCCCCCACGCTTGGACTACTATCAGGGCGGACACTGGGGTGACCAAGTGGCAGAAGCGCCGTACTTGAGAAACGTCCTAACCTTTGCTCAGTCCGGAGGCGTCTATCCGTTCCTCAGAAATCCCGACGTGGTCCAAGCGACCAACCCGTTCTTTAGGGCGGCCATGGACGGTAGCACAGCGCCGAATGCGGCGTTGCGCCAGGCGGAAGAGCAGGCCAACCAGGTTCTGCAGCAGGAGTAGCACGGACGTTGTAAATCAAACGGGGACGCACCCAGCGGTGCGTCCCTCTCGGGCCGATCCTGCCGAGGTGTCTCACTCGCCAGGGACTGCTGCCCGACGCGAGGACCTACCCGCGAGCAGGTTGGGCTGAACAGTTGGGCTGATCAGAGCAGTAGCAAACAGTGCAGTGGCAAACAGTGCAGTGGCAACTGAGGGACGTTGTCATCGAGCGGTGAACAAGGAGAGAAGTCGGATGGTAGAGAGTGGATCACTTCGAGTTGGGCTCATCGGGTGCGGGGGTCTTGGGCGTCGTCACGCGCAAGAGATTGCTCAAATGCCCGGAATTGAGCTGGTCGGTGTGTGTGATTTCTTTAGAGAGTCGGCAGATCGACTGGCAGCGGAGCTTGACGCCAAGCCGCGGGCGTACTCCGACCACAAAGAGATGTTCTCCAAGGAAGGCTTGGATGCCGTCGTCATCGTGACCCCTAACTTCACCCACAGGGAGCTGACGGTCGATGCGGCAAATGCCGGGCTACACGTCTTTTGCGAGAAGCCCATGGCGCTCAGCCTCGCTGACTGCGACGCGATGATCGAAGCGACGGAGAAGGCTGGTGTCGTCCTGATGATCGGATACATTCGCCGGTTTCAATCTTCGTTTGCGACGATGAAACGGCTGATCGACGAGGGTCGATTGGGGAGCTTGCGGTTCGCCCATGCGGTGCGTCTATCCACGGGACCGCCGGGAGGCGCAGGTGGTTGGCAGAGGCAGCGAAGCAAGTATGGGGGCCTGTACTCGCTCTACAGCCATGAGCTTGATCAACTCTGTTGGTTCGCCGGGCCCATCAAGTGCGTGCAGGCGACCCTTGGATTCGGTAACGACCCAGATAACGACGTCGAAGAGGCGGCCAACCTCAACTTTGAGTTTGAGTCCGGCGCCGTCGGTACGCTCGTCTGCACTCGGATCTCACCGGTTACCAGCTACGAAGTGAGCGTCGCAGGCACCACCGGGTCGGCCAAGATCGAGAAGGGCTCGGGACAAGAGCCCGTTCTCCTCAAATCATGGGGCGACTCTAAGATTGAGGCGATCGAGGTACCCCCGGCGAATCCACGCTTAGGAGAGTTTGAACACTTCTTTGAATGCATTCGCACCAACACCAAGCCGGGCCCTGACGGGTACGCCGGTCGGCATACGATCGCTGTGGCCCTGGCGGCGGACGAATCTCACAAGACAGGTCGCCGTATCGAGGTGGCGAGGTAACATGGGGAGACTTCGAGTAGGCGTCGTGGGCATCCGTCGTGGTGCGTCGTTCATCAGAATCTTGGCAGACCACCCCAACGCAGAGTTGGCTGTCTTGTGCAGTCGCGATCCTGAGCGCTTGGCTGCGTTTAAAGAGTCGGGCGGCATGCCGGATCCGGAGATTCTCCACGTCAACGACTTTCAGGCACTGTTGGATTCGGAGATCGACGCCGTCGTATTGGCGAACGACGCGCACGAGCACGCCCGCTTCGCCATCGAGGCACTGCGGGCGGGGAAGCACGTACTCAGCGAGATTCCAGCGACCCCATCGATGGCTGACGCGGTCGAACTCGTCGAGACTGTCGAAGAGACCGGCCTTGTTTACATGATGGGCGAGAACTGCTGCTTTATGCGATACGGCACGGAGGCTCGCCGCGCCTATCAAAATGGTGAACTGGGCGAGTTGCAGCATGCCGACGCGGAGTACATTCACAACACCGAAAAGGGATGGGAGCGCCTCGCACGTGGCGACGCCCACCATTGGCGCAACGTGCGCCCCAGCACCTATCACTGCACTCACGCCCTCGGACCCTTGCTGCATGCGACGGACACCCGGGTCGAACGAGTGGTGGGAATGGAGTCGCCCAACCGCGAGGGGGGGCGCATTGGTCGACAGAGTGGAGACGCCGGTGTCTTTTTATGCCAACTCTCCAACGGGGCGAATGCCCGGATTTTGATCAGTCACGGTGGAATTAGACGGGAGCCGGCGAGTCTGTGGCTCTGCATGTACGGGACCCAGGGAAGCTTTGAAAACGACCGGCGCGAACGTGAGCGGATCATGCTCTTTGGCGACGGGGGATGGACTGAGAAGGAGATGACGGAGCCCATCTCTGTCGAGGTACACGGCGGCGCCCCTCTCACTGATGAGGTCGCGCGCGTTGCGGCGAAACACGGCTCACATGGCGGGGCGGATTTCTACACGGTTCACCTCTTCTTGGAAGCGATAGCCGGCCGTTGGGAGAACCGCTTCGACGTTTACCGATCGCTCGACATGAGCCTGCCCGGACTGCTGGCCAACCGTTCGATCGTGGACGGTAATGTACCGATCGATGTGCCTGATCTGCGCAACCCTGACGAGCGGGACCGCTGGCGTCACGATCGTTGGGTACCGACGCCCGTTTGGGGAGGCGGCCGACCGGCGTGAAGATCGATCTGAGCGGGCGCACGGCCATCGTCACAGGAGCAGCTCAAGGCATCGGTGAGGCGACAGCGAAGCGGCTCGCAGCCCTCGGTGCACGGGTGATCATCGCCGACCTCCAGGAGGAGTCCGGTCGTCGGGTGGCCGCAGAGATCGTCACTGCGGGGGGCGAGGCCACGTTCGTGGCGACCGATGTGAGCGACGAGTCCGCAATCAAGACGATGATCGACGGAGCGGCGGAGCGCTACGGTCGTCTCGACGTCCTGGTAAACAACGCGCACTTCGAGGTGGCCGGGTCCGCGACGGAGTTGGCAGTCGAGGATTGGGATCGGAGCCTCGCAGTCTTGCTCCGGGCGCAGTTCCTGGGCGCCAAGTACGCCGTTCCGCACATGCGCAACCTTGGAGGCGGCAACATCGTCAACATGGGATCAGTCGTCGGTCGCCGCTCGGTCCGCAACTACGTTGTGTACCCAACTGCAAAAGCCGCAATCGTCCAGCTTACTCGCCAGCTTGCGCTCGATTACGGTCCTGACGGAATCCGGGTGAACTGCGTCGCGCCCGGATCGATAGAGACACCGTTTAAACGGCCAACGCAGACGCGTTCAGTCGATCACGATATGTCTCAGCTGACACCGCTGCGACGCCTCGGTAGGCCGGATGACGTCGCGCATGTGGTCTGCTTCTTAGTCTCTGAGTATGCGGCGTTCGTTACCGGCATCGAGATGACGGTCGATGGTGGACAGACGCTTCCGTTTCTTCGGGAGGCTCGCGATCGGATGGTGGAGATCAGTGGTTGAGGAGAGCGGTGTGCGGAGGACGGGTGGGTTTTGCGTCAAAAGCATGTGCTGAGATGAGTGTGGGCCACAACATTTTGACGGGAGTGACTTTTGAGTGTTTGGAGTAGCGATTCAAGGAGCAGGGAATGTGGCGACGGAGCACATCAAAGCGTTTGCCGGACACCCGGCGACGAGGGTGGTGGCTATCGGCAGCCGCACAAAAGAAGGGGCTCAGCGCAAAGCCGACGAGCTCGGCGTCGCCTGTGATATCTACGACGACTACGATCAGATGCTCGAGCATCCGGATGTCGACATCGTCGCCATCTGTACGCCGCCGGACCGCCATGCGGAGGAGACCATCAAGGCGGCTCAGGCGGGTAAGCATGTCCTGATCGAAAAGCCAGTGGCGACCGACAACGACGAGTTGCGGGCGATGGACGCCGCGGTGAAAGAGTCCGGCGTCAAGAGCGTGATCAGCTTTGTCTTGCGCTGGAATCCGATGATCCTATCAATTAAAGAAGCGGTTGAGAAAGGATGGGTGGGTCGTCCGCGGGTGGTTCATGCCGACTATTGGCACGGACCGACCAACGCCTCGCCCAAACGCTTCAAACGGCCCAACTGGAAGAAGCTCGACGTGGGAGCGATCGTCCACGGGGGATGCCACGCGATGGATGCGGCCCGCTACATCTTGGGCGACGACAAAGTGGTGCAAGTGAGCGGCGTCTCGCCGACGTACGATGCATCTGCCGACGATTACCGGGCGACCACGATTGCAACGGTGAAGTATGCGGGCGGTGCAGCCGGGAAAATATCGGGCTCGACCGAGTTTTATATGCCTTATGTGTTTAACGTCGAGGTGTTCGGTGACGAAGGCGCCATCCGCAACAATCGCTTTTATTCAAAGGTGCTACCCGGGCAGAATGGCTTCGGAGAGTTTGAGACGATCTTGCCTGACAGCGGCGCTGTCTCCCATCACCCGTTCCCCGAGATGGTCTCACACTTCGTCGACTGTATCCTAAACGACGTTGAATCTCACGATAACCTCGCCAACGCCGTCAACACCCACCAAGCCTGCTTCGCGGCTGAAGAATCCGCAGCCAATGGATCCACGCCGATCCGCTTGGAGGCGTAGGTCGGGTGAGTGCAGTTCCAGTCAGGCTGTAAGCGACTCGGGATGGAAGTTCTGTAGGGCAGTTTTGCAGGGCAGTTTGGGAGTGCGATTCTGCGGTCGCTTGTAAACTGCCAAGGTTGCAAGGACTGCAGAAATTCAGAAACGAAGAAATGCAGAGACCGCAGACACCGCAGGCACTGCTGGGCTGCTGAAGCCGTCTAGACGCCGGAGGTTTCTGAGGCTGTTTGGTACGCTGAGACTGCTGGGCTGCCGAGACACTGTTAATACTGCCGAGACACTGTTAATACTGCCGATCTTCGCCCATCGAGTGGATATTTCGGGAGTGTGGTTCTCGGACTATAAGATCGCTTCTTGGGTTCCTACATTTGGAGGGACCCGTATTCTTTAGATCGAGATGTAATCTCTCATCTCGCGGCAAGGGCAAGGCGGCGAACCTATCACCCTTAAGGCGTCATGCACTGGTGCAGGACAGCCTATTCCCCATCGGTGTGGAATGATTGCACGCCAGTGAGGAAAGAGTCCTCACCAGGAGGGCAACAACCACCGCGTCGGAGCGTCGGCAGAGGTTGGCGCAGGGGCGCCGATCACTGGCAGCTCGTGTAGCTGGGCGTTAGGTTTTGCGTCGTTGTGTCCGCGGATTCGAGAGCGTGCGGACAAGACGCAAACTGGCGAAAACCAGTGCGGATGACCCCAAAACGGTGCCCCAAAAGGGGTTGTTGCCTATCAGGTGTGGAATGATTGCAGGCCAGTGAGGAAAGAGTCCTCACCAGGATGGCAACAAGCGCCGCGTCGGGGCGTCGGCAGAGGATGGCGCAGGGGCGCCGATCGCTGGCAGCTCGTGTAGCTGGGCGTTAGGTTTTGCGTCGTTGTGTCCGCGGATTCGAGAGCGTGCGGACAAGACGCAAACCGGCGAAAACCAGTGCGGATGACCCCAAAACGGTGCCCAAAACGGGGTTGTTGCCTATCAGGCGTGGAATGATTGCACGCCAGTGAGGAAAGAGTCCTCATCAGGAGGGCAACAACCGCCGCGTCGGGGTGTCGGCGGGCCGCCGCTCGTCCGGGCGAGGCGAACTTCACGCAACTCTTGTGGATGTAAACGTTCACTGCCATCCAAGCGTACTCTCCTCAAAGCGCACTCTCCTCAAAGAGCGCTTTCCTCAAAGAGAGCTCTCCTCAAAGGCACTCTCTTAACGTGAAGGCACTAATAGTTTCTAGTGCCCACTGATATAAGAAAAGACCGATCTAGGGTGCAGTGTGATCATTCATCTGCGTAGATCATTTTCACGGTCATGCCGCCGTCTATTGTCATGTTAGTCCCCGTGATGAAATCCGCAGTTGGGTCGACGAGAAAGAGGACGGCTCGAGCGATATCTTCGGGCTTACCTACCCGTCCGGCCGGATGCTGTTCATGGTCCGTTGCGGAAAGGTGGGCGGGTCTGCGGTTGGCTCGCTTCTTCCACTCGGAGGTTTCAATCCACCCCGGACTTAGCGCATTAACCCGAATCTTGTACTGGCCGAGGCTAACTGCCATAGCGTGGGTTAACGCAATGAGGCCGCCTTTGGAGGCCGCGTAACTTTCAGTGTTGGGTTCGGACATAAAAGCGCGTGTCGACGCGATGTTTACGATAGTTCCACCCGTCTGCTTCATGTACGGGAGAGCGTATTTCGCTGTGAGCACAGCACTGCGTAGGTTGACGTCGATCACGCGGTCGAAATCCTCGATCTCCAGGTCTTCTATGGGGATAGTGTGGCCGATACCTGCGTTGTTGACGATGATGCGGACGCCGTCAAAGTGTTCCGCTGATCGATGCATGAGTCGGGCCACGTCGTCTGCCTTGGCAACGTCGGCCGGCACGAATATCGCATCGATCTCGTCCTCTTTTAGGTCGGCTAGGCATTCACGGCCAGCCTCTTCGTCACAGTCTGTAATCACGACTCGGGCGCCGGCGCATCCCAGTGCGTGGCAGATAGCCTTGCCGATCCCTTGAGCGCCGCCGGTGACAACGGCGACATCTCCGTCAAGCTGGATCATTTGCATCGGTCCTCCAATAAATGAGGTTGCGTCCAGGGGATTAGCATCCCGAGACGTCGCATCCAAGGAAGTTGCGTCCAAAGACGTTGCGTCCAAAGACGTTGCATCCAAAGTAGTTGCATCAATAATGCTGGCTATACCCGAAGATGGAGGTTCGTGCCTGAATGGGAGTCTCCCTCTGGCCTGGGCTTACCTTCTGTAACCCATCGTTAATCGCAGCTACCATTGTAACAAGAAGGGGAACCTTAAAGGATGGCAAAGACGAGGGAAGGAGGGGCGGGGATTTGAGCGGATCTCTGATTGACCAAACTGCGGGGAGTCCAGCTAGAGAGACTCGGCGTTCCTGGACGTTGGCGGCGCTCATGATGGCCATGTTTATGGGGGCCATCGAAGCGACGATCGTTGCCACTGCGATTCCGACTATCGTCGGAGACCTTGGCGGATTTGCATTGCTGACGTGGGTTTTCTCTGCCTACCTGCTCACGCAAGCGGCCAGCATTCCCATTTACGGAAAGTTAGCCGACCTATACGGGCGAAAGCCCATCTTCTTGGTGGGGACGAGTATCTTCGCGTTTGGCTCACTCCTTTCCGGTTTGGCCGGTTCGATGGCCTTCCTTGTCTTCGCTCGAGCTGTTCAGGGTTTGGGCGCAGGCGCGGTACTGCCCATGGCTTCGACAATCGTCGGAGACCTTTACGACCTGGAGGAACGAGCCCGGATCCAAGGGTACCTCGCCAGTGTGTGGGGAATCTCCTCAGTCGTGGGTCCCACCGCCGGCGGACTGATCGTCACATACTTGGGATGGCCGTGGATCTTTTTTGTCAACTTGCCGATTGCGCTCATGGCCGTAGGCCTGATCGTTCTCAACTTCCACGAGAGTGTGCGACCCAAAGAGCGGTCTATCGACTATTTGGGAGCGGCACTGATCTTCGCGACGGTAGGCGCCTTAATAACGTTCTTGGTTCAAGGGGGTGTCGCGTGGGAGTGGAGTGATCCGCCGTCGTTGGCATTGGTGGGTATCGTTCTCGCCGGTGCCCTTGCTTTTGTCCGTCAAGAACGAACGGCCGCTGCGCCCGTTCTGCCCCTTTCGATCTTTCGACGTCCTGTGATCGCTGTGGGCAACACTGGGGCGTTCTTAGCTGGCGCCCTCGTCTTGGGCACATCCTCGTTCATTCCGACATTTGTACAAGGATCGTTGGGGCAGACGGCGATCGTCGCTGGGTTAAGCCTGGGCGCCATGTCGGTGGGGTGGCCGCTAGCCAGCACGTTCTCGGGACGCATTATGATTCGCATCGGGTTTCGAAAGACAGCGGTCATCGGCTCACTCTTTAACGTCGCCGGTGCCCTCGTCCTTCTCATGCTTTCGCTTGTGAGTAGCCCATGGCACGTGGCCGCCGGTACCTTCTTGATGGGTGTCGGCCTGGGGCTAACGACGACGACATACTTAATCTCCATTCAACACTCCGTGGCTTGGGAAGAGCGAGGAGTAGCGACGGGGAGCAACATGTTTGGCCGGATGCTGGGAAGCACGATTGGAGTGGCGGTGTTAGGCAGCCTTCTCAATGGCCGGCTAGGAGCGTACGTGCAGCGGAATGGCGACGCAACCTTGCAACGCCTTGGGGCCGATGCGGGCAACGCGCTGTTGGACCCCGCCCGACGAGCCCTCTTGTCCGCTGAAGAAGTGTCTATCCTACAAGAAGGACTAGCGGTCGCGACGCACTCCGTCTTTACAGCTCTGCTCGTGATCGCCGCCATCGTTTCACTCGTCGTCTGGTTCTTGCCCGATCGAACGGATGCGCCCACCAATCCTTCCGAGAGCGGCACCTGAAAATCCCGCTGAGGTACAATAGCAATCACATTCGGCGACCAACCCTGAGCAAATGTGACGCGGGCGCTCTTCGGATGGTCATCTGCTAACCTGCAAACGCGCCGGCTCACACGCGCCCGCTTACACGGGCCGGCTCACACGCGCCCGCGCGCCCGCTCGAACCGGCAGGCGAGCGTCACCAAAGACGGTGTGCCTGCCGCGTGCGAGCCGGGCGGGAGTCTATGCTAACTCGTTCGTGCCGTGTCGGACGTCAGTGGTGCTACCTGCTCTCCGCGAGCGCAGCCTCGTACTGTTGCTGAATCATTGTCATTCCCTCAAACGGTGATATCTCTCCGGCAAGGATCCTTCTCAGCATTGACGTATACTGCCCGCGAATTCGGCCCCACACCAGGCTATCGTCACCGCCCCTGGGCAATGTGTAGGCCAACGCCTCGACCATCTCCATGCGACTCGGCGGGGCGTCCTCCAAAAAGACGGGACTGGTGGCCACATCTCGATGGATCGGCGTGGCGAGTCCGAGCTCAACGATCTTACTTTGGCCTCTGGGGCTTACGATGTATTTGAGAATGTCCCAAGCAACTTGCTTGTTGGCGCTATGGGCGGGAATCCCGAAAGGCGACTCCGCCCACGTGGTCGTATAGCGATGTCCGTTCATCGCAGGCGGCTGCGCCGCGTCCCAATCAAAGTTGGAGGACTCTCTAAAACGGGGAACGACGCTTGTGCCGAGGATCGTCATCGCGTGCGTCCCATTGGACCAACCGTCAAAAAGAGAGACACCCTGGCTAAAGATGCCCGTATTCCAAAGTGAGATGAGGAACTGATACGCCTCTTGCGCTTCGGACGAGGTGAGGTGCAGGCCCCCGTCCTCTGTCCACATGCGACCGCCATAGGCACGAATAATCGGAACGTCCAGGCCTCCATTGTTGGTGATTAAGTTTCCGTCAAAGGCCCATTGATCCGGGCTGCCGTCGCCGTTCTTGTCTTGAAGCAACCGGCGACCGTAATCGATCGCCTCGGATTCCCAGTCCCAACTGAGGTCCGGGTACGGTACACCGACCGCGTCGAGTTGGTCGGCGTTATAAAACAGCATTTTGGGTCCTGATTGTCCAAAGGGGAGGGCGTAGACGTCTCCTTGGTACGCGATGGATTCGATGACGCCGGGGTAGTACTGGTCGAGGTCAAAGTCGGGACTGCGCTCGATCCAGCCGGTCAAGTTCTCGACCAAACCGTTGTGAGCGGCGGGGTACACGTGCGGTGTCGTAAAGTGAACCAAGTCTAGATTGAGGTCGCTTGCACTCATGACCTGCAGCTTCTCGTACACTTCGTTGCCTGGGACTTGGAGCACTTCGAGCTTTACATCTGTGGGATAGTCATTCAAGTACTCTTCGATCAGTTCGACGATGGCTTGGTTCATGTCTGGTTGACCCCGAAGCATCACGGTGACGGTCGTTGAATCTGCCGACCAAACGGGACCCACAGCTGCAAAGACCAGCGTGAGCAGTAGCACAAGGCGTACACTAAGACGAGCAACCGCATTGTAAAAGCGCATGTCTATAACCTCCCTGTAGCGTGCTAAGATCTCTATCTCCTAGGAATGCATCACGGGTGGTTCGGCCAGATGACATCCTCCTTCCAGACATGTTCGCAACTGGGATCGTGAGAAAACGCGAAAGGGTTATTCCGAAGTTGAAAGAAGTTAGCAATAAGATAATCAGACAATAACAGCTTGATAGATAACTGTCAAACACATAGATAAATACAAAAAGGTTAGGGAGTGGTCGTATGAGCGAAAGACCCCTTGGCGTCGGGATCATTGGTTTGGGAACGCGTGGGTTTTGGAATTTAGGGCGGAACATATTGAAACTGAGCGGCGAGGTGGGATTGAAGCTTGTCGCACTCTGCGACCGTACCCCGGAACGTCTCGATGAAGCGATTGGGTGTGTGAAAGCTGAGTACCCGAACGCCCCGGTTCCTACCGGGTACCGGAATTACCAGCAGCTCATCGACGATCCGGCGGTCGACATCGTCATGGTGACGACACAAACATACCAACATCGCGAGCCGGTGATTGCCGCGATCCGTTCAGGCAAAAAGGTCTTTTGCGAAAAGCCATTGGGTCGAACGACGGAGGAGTCCCAAGCGATCTACGAGGCCGAGCGCGAGAGCGGCAACACGGTGCTGATCGGCTTCACAAGGCGGTACGAACGCCCCTGGATGCGCGCCGCCGAGTTGGTGTCGAGTGGCATCATCGGAGATGTACGCATGTTGCTGCTGCGTGCGGTCATCCCTTACGACGTCTACTTTCACCGTTGGCATCGCGAGCGCCGCTATAGTGGTGGCGCCCTCAACGACAAGTCGTCACACCACTTTGACGTCTTCTCGTGGTTTGCCGGGGCCGATCCCGTGCACGTGCATGCATTCGGTGGTCGGCACGTCTTCCTTCCAGAGGAGGGGGCGCCCTTTCGCTGCGCCGAGTGTGAGCGCGATTGTCCGTACCGCGTCACGGGTATGGCGCAGAACGAGACGCGGCTCGCCGCCAAGACGCAACCGAGCGTCGCTCAGGCAACCGACGTCCTACATGCTCACGACGTATGCGTCTACTACCCGGGCGCGGATATCCTGGATCACGCCATCGTCTCGGTCGAGTTCAATAACGAGGTGCGTGCCTCTCTCTTTTGGACCGTCTACGGACCCAAGGCCCCGGACCAGGAGAGTTTCGAGATCGTCGGCACCAAAGGGAAAATTCAACTTATCCGTGAGACAGGGACTCTGCACGTGATCACCGACCATGGTAAACACCGGTTCACGGAGGACGCCAAGGATACGGCGAATGCCGGCTTTGGCCATTTTGGCGCCGACCGTCGGCTTGTCGAGACCTTGTCGGCGTTTGGCAGGGGTGCGGCGAGTACGGTCTCGTGCCGAGGCGGTTGGGTGGCGACGAGTGTGGTAGAGGCGGCCATTCGCTCAATCGAGGAGCGGCGCGTGGTCACGTTGCCCGAGTTCGACCGCTCCGGGCTAGCCGTTAGCGAATCGGTAGGCTTGGAAGGTATTGCGCCAGACCAAGACCGCAGCGCCTAACGCGCCGCCGCTGGCGGGGAGTTGCGTGGAGGCGAGGCGCACCTTGGTTCCGTAGTCGACCGGGGCGCGCTCGCTGATCGCCTCCTTGATTCGATGGAGGAAGCGGTCATCGGCGCCGCGGAGGTAGCCTCCAAGGACGATCAGAGATGGATCCGTGAAAGCGACCAGGTTCCAAAGGGCGACGCCGAGGTACTGAGCAACACGCTCGGCGATGGCGAGCGCTCGGGGCTCGCCGCGGCGACACGCGTCCCACAATGCGTCGATGGACTTCCCAAGGCCCAGCTCCTGCACCTCCTGGTCAAGCGCTGCCGGTCCCACGATGGCCTCGAGACACCCTCGGCGCCCACATTTACACAAGGGGCCGCCGGGCCACGCGATGACGGAGTGACCCAGTTGACCGGCGGTGAACGAACTGCCGCGGAAGAGGTCGCCATTTAGCATCAACCCGGCGCCGATTCCGTCCCGACCGCCAACGTACGCCATGGTCTCATGCCCCCGCCCAGCACCATACACGTGCTCCGCGAGGGCGGTTGCTCGCATGTTTTGGTCCAGATGCACGGGCACGCCGAACGCCTCCTCCATCTGGGCGCGCACCGGCACATTCCGCCAGTCGGGCAGGTGTGAGAAGTACTCGACGACGCCGTTGACCGAGTCGACCCGGCCCGGGGAAGCAACGCCGATGCCGATCAGTCGCTCCGCGGGCACGGCCAGCTGGGCCAGGATGTGACGGACCAGCTCGGTCAAGTGTTCCCAAATGTGCTCTTGGTCTGCTGCGCCGCCCCAGGAGGTCTCCTCTTCAAGGAGCACGTCGCCTCGCAGATTCTGAGCGATCCCAAAGGCAGAGTGGGCGGCGAATTCCAAACCAACGAGGTACCCGCCCTCGGGATTTACGTCGAGCAGGATCGGAGGGCGGCCCCCTTCAGGGGCTCCGTAGCCGGCCTCGACCAACAAGCCGTCTCGAATCAACTCGTCGACGAGTTGGGAGACGGTCGACGGACTCATCCGGGTCGCTTGCGCGAGATCAAAGCGCGACTGTTGCCGCTGTGCAACGAGATCGACGAGACACTTCTTTTTGACGTCCCGGTAGCGAAAGTTGTTGAGGTTGAGGGGGGGCGTAGATCGCATCGTTACACAATCACCAACTCTCATTTTAACATGTTTAAAGCTTTTTTCAGGGATTTTTGACCCAGTGCCGAAGTCGTGGCTTAACACTGCAGTGCACGTTGGCGGAGGCGATTGGCATGAGTAAACACGTAATCTTTGTCGCTGGCGAGGACGAATATAAATCGGAGCTCACCCTTCCGGATCTGGCGTCCGAGGTTGGCGCTACACTTGGTGTGCAAACCTCGGTGCTTACTGCTCAGCCCGATCCTAAAAACTCGTCGAACATTCCTGGCCTCGACGCATTGGACGAGGCAGATGTCGCGGTCTTTTACATGCGCTTTCGCACCCTTCCTCCGGAGCAGGTGGCGGCCATCGAGCGGTACCTCAAAGCGGGGAAACCCGTGGTCGGGTTCCGCACCTCGACCCACGCATTTCGGTACCCGGAGGGTCACCCGCTCGTCTCCTGGAACCACTTTGGAGCTAAGGTGTTGGGAGCGCCGTGGATCTACCATTACGGGCATGAGTCGAGCACCGATGTGGCGGTCCGGGCCGGGGCGGAAGAGCATCCGATCCTCCAGGGCGTTCCGCGGTCGTTTCACGTCCGCTCCTGGCTGTACCACGTCGTGCCCGATTACCCGCCCGCGTCGGCGGAGGTTCTCCTCGATGGGAGTTCGGTGGGGCCGAGCTCGCGTCCGGAGCGCCAGGTGAATCCCGTGGCGTGGACGTGGGTTCACTGGGGCGGGGGGCGCGTCTTTACGACGACCATGGGGCACCCCGAGGATTTCGAGCTGCCGGCGTTTCGGCAGTTGGCTGTCAACGGCGTACAGTGGGCTCTGCGGTGATAGGGAGCCCGTAACGAGGCCGTCCCTGATAGTAGACAAACGCTGACGGGTTGTTTATGAGTCCAACCGATAACTTGTCTCTGTTATTCCAGTTTCAAAAAAACCAAGATGGTAAGGCGGCTATGTTCCGCATGAGAGGACGAGGCAGATGGGTACGAACGGTTACACGCTGTACTGGGGAGATTTGCACAGTCACTGTTCTATCTCGTATGGATACGGGACGTACGAACGCGCCCTTGAGTGCGCCATGGAACAATTGGACTTTTGCTCGGTGACCGGACACGCATTCTGGCCCGACATGCCGACGGATCGCTCGCGCTACGCCCAGATCATCGATTACCACACCGAAGGCTTCGCCCGCTGTGCACGCAACTGGCCCAACGTGCGCAAGATGGCGGCACGTTACGACCGGCCCGGCCGCTTTGTGCCGTTTTTATCGTATGAATGGCACTCGCTCGAGTCTGGAGACCACAACGTTTACTACCGAGAGCTCGCGGGTGGGCTTATCGACGGGCGTCACCTTGACGAGTTGGAGACTCGTCTACACGCACAGGGTCGTACGTTTTTACTCATGCCGCACCACATCGGCTACGGACCGGGCCGTCGCGGGATTAATTGGGCCCATTTCAATGAACAGCGCTCGCCGCTCGTCGAGATCTTTAGCCTCCATGGGTGTTCAGAGAGCGACGACGCGCCCTTTCCGCTGTACCACACCATGGGCCCCCGTGACATGCAGGGGACGGCTTCATTCGGTCTGCAGCAGGGACACCGATTTGGTCTGGTCGGCGGGACAGACCACCACGGTGGCTTCCCCGGCTCGTACGGAGACGGTCTGGTGGGGATTTGGGCCAAGGAGCTCACCCGCGAATCCCTGTGGGACGCGCTGCTTGCCCGGCGTACATGCGCGGTCAGCGGCGATAAGATCAGTGCGCTCTTCACCGTAAACGGAGCCATGCCGGGTGAGGAGATTGCAGCCGCAGGCGAACGGGAACTCGATGTGCACGTCGTGGGTCAAGACGCCATCGAGTTCGTCGACATCCTCAAGAATGAGCGCGTCGTGCGTCGTATCACGGCTCCGAGCATCGGTACGTCCGCGCCGACAGTAGCAGCGCCCCTCACGTCTGCCCGTGACAAAGCGCCGTTGCCGGGATCAAAGCAAGATGTGTCATCGGAGTGGAAGATACGGATCGAATGGGGCTGGGGATCCCGGACGACGCGGGCTGAGATCGAAGGTGCGGTGCAGCTCCAAAGTGGCGAACTCGTTGACGTGACGCCCTGCTTTCGGGGCGAGACGATTCTCTCGCCAGACGACGACGCGCCCGGTTCCGAAGACGTGCCACACAGGCTGATCGCCCGTGACGCCCGTTCGTGCGCCTGGCAGTCGAAATGTTGGGCGAACCCCTCGCCGCGCCAACCCGAGACACAGGCGCTCATTCTCACCGTGCGCATGGAGCCCGCGGCGGAGTTGGTGATCACCATGAACGAGTGGCGCGTGCGGGTGCCCTTGGCACGCCTCATTCAGGGATCCCTCAGTGAGAACTTCCGCGGGTGGCTGTCGGAATCGGTCCGGATTCACCGAGCCGTGCCGCAAAGCGATTATACGGTGAGAGAGCGCATGGTCGACGACCCCGAAGGCGAGACGGACGTATACCGCATGCGAGTCGCTCAGCGAAACGGCCAGTGGGCTTGGACGAGCCCGGTGTGGGTTTCGCGGTAAGTTTGCGGTGAGTATGAGCGTCGCGCGTCAAACGTCCTGCTCCGAACGTCCGACGTGAACTCTGCTGGCGGCTGTGGCTTTTAACGGGAGGCGAGTAGATGGGCGGCAACGAGCGATTAAGAGTAGGTGTGGTGGGACTAAGACGTGGCCTGGCTCACCTGAGGAGTCTGATGAGCCTCGACGAGGTCGAAGTGGTGGGGGTGTGTGACCGCCTCGATCAGTATAGAGAGCAGGCGCACAAGGTGATGGCCCGTGCAAAAACACCCGTTCTCCATGAGTACGAAGAGGTGCTTGCGCTCCGACCCGACGCGATGGTGATCGCCACCAATGCGAAGCGACAAGTGGAGCACGCGTGCCAGGCACTGGAGGCAGGGTGCCACGTCTTCTCAGAGATTCCCGGCGCGTACACGTTCGAAGAAGTGATCCAGTTGCGAGATTGTGTCGAGCGGAGCGGTCGGTTGTACATGCTGGGGGAGAATCGCTCCTTTAATTACTTCCTCAGTCACTGGCGCAAGTGGTACGTCGAGGGTCTTTTCGGCGCGATCTCGTTGGCGGAGGCGGAGTACTTGCATTACCTTCCCCAGACGCTTTTCGCGCGGGACGGGACCCGCCTGAGCCCCTCGGAGGCTCGTGGTCAACGCGAGGTGCAACCCATCTGGCGGGCGGATCAACCCCCGATTCAATATTTGACGCACGACTTAGGTCCGCTCCTTGAGGTACTCGACGATCGGTGTGTCTCGGTAAGTTGTCGCAGTGGGCCGTGGTGGTCGCCGGAGGCTCCTCTTCGGTCGGACGGACAAATCGCGCTTTTCGAGACGGCAAATGGGAGTCTCATTCGCATCCTCATCACCCTCAATTCGCCTCGACCCCAGGAGCATCGGTATCGCCTGTTCGGCACCGAAGGCGGCGCTGAATGGTCGGCCTATGAGGGGTACTGTCGGCGCTTTGCCAAGGGGCGCGATCACCGTGAGGGGTGGGAGCGGATCGACATCGGCACGGCTCCGTCTCAGGCAGAAGGGAAGGGGAGCCACGGTGGAACCGACATTCGCCTGATCAAGAGTTGGGTCGACGCAATTTTGAAGGGGAGGCCTTCGCCGATTGACGTGTATCGCATGGCCGATTACACGGTGCCTGGCATCATGGCCGTACGCTCTGCAGAGCTGGGAGGCGCGCCGGTCCCTATTCCCAATCTGCATCGCGGGGCCTCGCCGTCAACCCAGTTTTGGGACCATGTCGGACTTCCAGAGTAAAGAGAAGAGCGTTAGTTCACTGACAGATCAAAGGAAGGCGTCTGCGCTGCACTAATAAGTACTTAATCTAGCCTTTATGACCGATTTCTCGCGCAAGGAGGAGCCGCCATGAATGTCATCATGATCCTTTGCGACACGTTGCGACGCGACCACTGTGGCCCGTACCACCAGGGTCGTCCCCTCTCCGAAGTGACGGGGGATGGACAACCCGACTGGGTGGTACCGACCCCAAACCTTGACCGGTTGGCAGCTCGAGGCACCGTCTTTGACAACTGCTGGTGCGGCTCTCATCCCTGTATGCCGGCTCGGCGTGACATTTACACGGGACGGTATGAGTTCCCGTTCCGGGGCTGGGGCCCACTCGAAGATGACGACCGGGATTTGCCTCGGGAGGTCTCGGGACTGCCCAACCGCTCCTTGGCGCTCGGCCAGCGTGTCAGTTTCCTGTCGACGGATCACTTCCACCTCTGGGAGAAGGGGTCGGGCAACTACCACATGGGCTTCTCCGGCTTTGAATTTATTCGAGGCATCGAGGGTGACGCGTACCGGACGGATCCGATTGACGTGCCGCTTCCCTCGGAGCGATACCGCAAGCACGGCACAGAGCGACATTTTCGCAATGTGGAACTGATTCGTCGCAAGAGTGACGGCACGTTCGATGAGGAGACGTGGTTTGCGGCCCAGACCTTTCAGACGGCGGCCGATTGGGTGGATCGCAACCACACGCGGGAGGACTTCTTCCTTCACGTCGATTGTTTTCCGCCGCACGAGCCGTGGGATCCGCCGGAGCGGTTTGTTAAGATGTTTGATCCCCGCGGGTACGACATTGACGAGTACCTGCCGATCGCGCCGTATCAGGAGATCGCGAAGTCGGGGCTCACATCGGACCAACTCCGGCACACGCAGGCGCTTTATGCCGCCAGTGTCGTCCATGTAGACAAGTGCCTCGGTCGTCTCCTCGACGCGCTCGACCGGCACGACCTCTGGAAGGACACCTTGGTGATCTTCACATCGGACCACGGCACGTACAATGGCGCTCGCGGGCGTACGGGCAAGCTGCAGACCCACCTTTACGACCCGATCGCCCACATCCCGCTCATCGTCGCCCATCCGACCCTCGGGCACGGGGAGCGGCGTGAACAACTGGTACAATTGGTCGACCTGTACCCGACGACCCTTGCAGCGGTGGGGGCGGAGATTCCCCCTGATCGCCACGGCATTAACCTGCTGCCTCTCCTTGAAAATGCCTCGATACCGACGCGTGAGTACGCCATCTACGGCATGTTCGGCCAGGGGATGTCGATCGCCGACGGCCGCTGGGTGTTGCACCAGCAACCTGTAGAGGGGAATGCCCCGCTCAATTGGTACAGCCACCGGCTGCCGCTCTTTCAACGCTTCAACGTGGGGCCGTACACGCCGGAAGGATGCAGGCCGGTCGAGCACACGCCGTACGCGGGTGAGAGTTGGCTCTCAAATCGCTCGGTTGATCCGAATGAGTTACAGAATGTCATCGACGAGCACCCGCAGCAGGCCAAACGACTGCGCAGCGCTTTAGCGCGGAGACTGGACGAGATTGGGGCGCCGCCGGAGCAGAAGCAGAGACTGGGAATTGAGAGCGAGGCGGCGACCGGTGAACGCACGGCATAACGCAGCGTCAAACACTGAACGGCCAAACCTCCTCTTTCTCTACTCGGATCAGCACAACGCGTCCGTGCTGGGGTGTTACGGGGATCCGCTGGTGAATTCGCCCAACCTGGACGCACTCGCAGCACGAGGCGTCGTGTTTGAACAGGCGTACTCTCCGGCGCCGTTGTGCGGGCCTTCTCGCATGTCCCTGTTGACGGGACGGCACCCGCACGAGAATCGGGTGTGGACGAACGATCAGATCCTCGATGCGGCGATGCCGACCTACGCGCACGCCTGGGGCGCGGCCGGGTACCGCCCGGTGCTCATCGGCAGACTGCACTCGATCGGTAGCGATCAGTTGCGTGGCTACGCCGAGCGTCAGGTGGGCGATCACTACCCCAACTACCTCGTCGGGCGCAGGGTCGATCGCGGTCTCCTCGACGGGGCGCAGGACCCGGGGCGCGTCAGCCTTAGGCGGTCCGGCGCGGGCCTCAACGCGTACCAGGTGCACGACCAAGAGGTGACGGATGCGGCGGTGCGCTTCCTCAACCATGAAGGCGAGAAGCGCCGGCGCGGCGACGCGGATCCCTTTTGCCTTACGGTCGGCCTTATGCTTCCCCATCAGCCGTACGTCGCCGAGCGGCGCGACTACGAGTTATACAAGGATAGCATGACGCTCCCGGATCATCCCGAACCGTTCTCCGACGCGTTGCATCCCCACCACAGACGGTGGCGTGCGATGCACGGAATCGAGTCGGTAAGCGACGAGGAGTGCCTGCGTGCCCGTGCGGCTTACTGGGGTATGGTGACGCGACTTGATACGATGATCGGTGAGATTCTTGGAGCGCTCGGCGCCAACGGCCTCGCCGAGAACACGGTGATCGTCTACCTCTCCGATCACGGCGATCACGTCGGGGAGCATGGACTCTGGTGGAAGCAGAGCTTCTATGAAGAGTCGGCGCGCGTCCCGGCGATCGTGGTTTGGCCCGGTGTCCTTCCCGCCGGCGGCCGCTGTCGGCGAGTCATTAGCTCGCTGGATATCGCTGCGACCATGATTGCGGCGCTCGGCGGCGATCCGTTGCCGGGGGCCCACGGGCGCGATCTGCGGCAGCTTTTCCCGCCTGACGGAGAGAGTGAGAGCGCGTGGGAAGATATCGCTTACTCCGAGTACTGCACGTATGAGGGGTGGTATCACCGGATGGTGCGGCGTGGGGAGTGGAAGTTGTGTTACTACCACGAGGAGCCGGCACAACTCTTTAATCTGGCCGATGACCCGTGCGAGATGATGAACCGTGCCGACGATCCAAGCTGCCGGAAGATACTCCGAGAGTTGACGGACCAAGTCCTGAGTGACTGGAATCCCGAGACCATCGCCCGTAGGATGGACGAGAAACGTCGACAGTTGAGTGTGATCCAGGCGTGGGCCGAGCGTGTCCAGCCTCCCGACCAGCACCGTTGGGAGATGACTTCGGAGATGAATCGTCTGGACGAGCCGGTTGCGTAGCGCGTCACGAAGTCTGTCGCTGGGTTAAAGGAAATGGCCGATTCCGGGAGATTCGAGGAGAATTCTTACGAGCGCGTTACGGACAAAACGCCTCTAAGCGCTCGAAACGGACGTTGCCACCAAGGTCTGGGTGCCGGTAGAGTGAAGGTGCCGGCACCAAACCGCCATGGAGGCGATGGTTTATGAACGAGTCCACCATCGAGACCAAGATTGATAAGTTGGGAGAACAGTTGGCGCAGCTCTTGCGACACGTGGCCGAAGTTCGAAGCTCCAACTCGCGCCTCGAACAGCGCATGGACCGGCTCGAGCAGCGCATAGGCGGGCTCGAGCAGCGCATGGACGGGCTCGAGCAGCGCATGGACGGGCTTGACCAGCGCATGGACGGGCTCGACAAGCGCATGGACGGGCTCGAGCAGCGCATGGACGGGCTCGACAAGCGCATGGATGGGCTTGACCAGCGCATGGACGGGCTCGACCAACGCATGGACGGGGCCGAAACACGTGCCACGAAGTCAATCCGTGACATGCGTCGCCAGATCTCCGAGGGTTTCATTCGCGTCGAGGCCAATTTCGGACATTTTTCCTCTCATACGAACGATGAGGTGAGTCGGGTTCGTTGGCGAGTAGAAAACGTGGCGGCCGAAAGCAAATCGGAGGCTAAGTTGGAACGGGCACGCTTCGACGATGTTTACGCCCGTCTTGAGCGTGTCGAAGAGGCCCTCTCCCTCAAGTAAGTCCCACGGGACTCTACAGGGAGTCCATCCCTGCACGTTATTCGCTTTACTCGTCGTATGGTCGCAAGCGTTACGAGCTACGACCGCTGGCGCGAGGCCTCGTAGAGCATCACCGTACCGGCGCAGGCGACGTTCAAGCTGTCGACTGTGCCACCCATGGGGATCGCGACGGGCTCGTCGACCAACTCGGTGAGAGCGCGGCTGATCCCGCGGGCTTCGTTCCCCAAAAGGAGGACGACAGGGCCGCGCATGTCGCAGGCGTGAAGGGGTATGGTCGCGTCCGTGATTGCACCAACTACTTTAAGGTTGGGGAGCGTGCGCCTGGCCGCGGTCAACCACGATTCGACACGCTGTGGTGAATCGCAGTGGATGACGGGGAGGGCAAAGAAGGCGCCGAGAGAGGCTCGCAGGACTGCCGGTTCGAAGAGATCGACGGAGTGCCCTGTCGTAATGAGCGCGGTAGCGCCCAATGCGTCGGCGCTGCGGATGATCGAGCCTAGATTGCCGTGGTTGGACGGTCGGTCAAAGAGGAGGACGAGTGGGTTGGTGTCGAGACGAATCGACGCCAAAGAGCGCTCGTGCCTCTCGGCGATGACGATGAGTTCTGAGGCGTCCTCGCGGTCCGACAGCTTCGCCATTAAGTCGGAGGTGAGACGGAGCACCCGCTCTGGGTTGGCGCGAGCGATGATCTGTTGGGCCCATAGCGATAGGGGGGACTCCCGGTTGTAGACCACGGCGCGCACTGCCCATTGGGCTTCAACAATGGCGTTGATCGCTGCGACCCCTTCGACAAAGATCTCACCGTACTGTTTGCGCTTGGTTCGGTTTCGTTTCAGGACCTCGAGACGCTGAAACTCGTTGTTCTCCCGTCCGATATCGACCGTACGCGGCATCCATCCATCTCCTAATCAGCTGAGGGCTCTTTCGCCTAGCATACCGCAAGAGGCGGCCGACAGACCAGCCCTTGCGACGTGGGCATTCTACCCCCAAAAGTCTCCTAATGCACCGCTGATTGCACGCGAGGTATACTAAAGTCCAGCTATACCACATTCTCTTACGTGGAGGGTTACACAATGAAAAAGAGCATCGCACTTCTCGTTGCAGCACTCCTCCTCACCCTCACGACCGCCGTCGCACCCGTCGGAGCGGCCACTCGGATCGGCCTGACTAGCGGCACGGTCCTCGGTGTTGAGTATGAGCCTCCGCAAGGTCCATACAATCTGGCTTATGGACTGGGCCTCGTGGAGAAGAACGACGACCTTGGTGCCGCTGCGAGTCTCACCAAGTACTTCGGGAACTTTGCACGTCACACCAACCGCCCCTATGCCGCGGTCCGTGCCGGCCTGCTCGATGACGGCGGTGGTTTCACCTACGCAGTAGCAGGCGGGTACAGCATCTCCATGGGCATCTTGCAGGTGCTGACCAACATCAACTACACGGACGGCGACTACGGAATCGGAATGGGCGCGACCATCCAGTTTTAAAGAGTATCCGTAAAGCGAGCGGCCGCACAGCGAGCGTCTTTCGATGGCGCCCGGCTATTCGCCGGCCAACAACGACAACGCTGCAGAATGCCCGGCTACCCAGCCAGTACTGTAGGCGCCCTGGAGGTTGTACCCACCGCTGACGCCGTCCACATCGAGGACTTCGCCGGCAAAATACAATCCGGGGCGCTTCTTTGATTCCATACTCTTGGGGTTCACTTCACGTACATCGACGCCGCCTGCTGTCACCATCGCTTGTTCGATGGGGCGAGCTTTTTTGAGTGAAAGGCGCAACTCAAAGAGGAGGCTGGCGATGGCTCGCCGTTGCTCCCGATTGATGTGGGCACTGCGTGTCTCCGGATCGATACCAGAGTCGGCGAGAAGGACGGGGGCGAGTGAGGCCGGCCACCACTCGTCCAGTAGGTTCTTGATCGTCTTACGCGCAGAGGCCGCTATGTGCTCATCGAGCAGGTGCTCCCAAGCGTCGAGTGAACGTTCGGGGTCGATGCGAATGCCGATGACGACATGCCCCGGTTCAGCTTCGTCTGCCATCACCGCTTGGTGACTCACGTTGAGGACGGCAGGGCCGGAGAGCCCAAAGTGTGTGAATAGGACATCTTCTTTGTAGGACGCCCAACGTTTGGACCCCGTGTAAACATGCACTGTTACGCCGCGGAGTGCGACCCCCTTGACCAACCCAGGCCACCGCTCCACCGTCTCAAGTGCGACGATGGAGGGCCGAGGACGGACAATCGTGTGACCGAGCCCTTCCGCCCAGCGGTAGCCATCACCCCGAGTGCCGCTCGTCGGGTAGGAGACCCCGCCCGTCGTGATGATCAGCCGGCGTGCCTGCCACTCCTGGCCGGATTCGCCATGCACCGCAAAGGTGCGTGACGCTTCGTTCCAATCCACCCGTTGGACGGCTGTGTTAAGTAACACGTGGGTTCCAACTCGCCGAGCCGCTCTCGCCAAGGCTCCGACTACTTCACGCGCCGTGTCCCGCACGGCGAAGACGCGCCCGCGATCCTCGACTTTGGTTTCAACCCCTTCTTCGTGTAGCAGGCGAACAATATCTTCGTTGGAGAACTGATGAAACGCACTGTAGAGAAAGCGCCCGTTTCCCGGGAACGATTCGACGAGGTGGGGGACGTCACCCGTGTTGGTTACGTTGCAGCGGCCGCCGCCGGACATGAGAATCTTAATGCCCAGTTTGGCGTTGCGCTCGATCAGAGTGGAAGCGACGCCCGTTTGCCCTGCTGCGATTGCGGCCATTAGGCCGGCCGCGCCGCCACCGATGACAAGGATGGAGAGAATGGAATTCGACGTGCTCTTGCTCTGGGTCGACTGCATACGTCTAGGATGCTACAGGCGAGCGAGGGCTACGCTCACAAAGATGGCAGCCATGTACGGATAGGACGAGAAGAAAAGCCGGCGTCCCCACCACTCGGCGCGGGGCTCACCTTGCAAGTTGGCTGCGATTACGCCGGCCACGTAGAGGCCGCCGCCCACTACCGCCGTCAACAAGTAGCCGATGCCTGCGGCTCCGGCCGTGTATACGAGTACCGTGAATGCGAACATGATGAGCGAGTGAACGAGCATGTGCCGCAGGGTGGCGGCGACGCCGGAGACGACGACGAGCATCGGCACGCCTGCTGCCTGGTAATCTCGGCCCCGAAACAGCGAGAGCGCGAAAAAGTGCGGCGTCTGCCAAATCATCATAAACATAAAGAGGAGAACCGGCACGATGTCGAGCCGTCCGGTTACGGAGGCCCAACCGATAAGAGTCGGCACGGCGCCCGAAGCGCCCCCGAAAAAGGTGCACCACGGAGTGGTGCGCTTGAGCCACCACGTATAAATCGGGACGTAGATCACCCATCCGGCAACCACCAAAAGGGCCGATAGCACGTTTACCTGCCAAAGCATGAGCAGGACAGATAGGATCCCTAAGAGGGCGCCGAAGACGCCCGCACCCCTGCGACTGATCCGACCGGCGGCGAGGGGGCGATTACGAGTACGGCGCATCTTGGCATCGATGTCGCTATCAAACAGCTGGTTATAGACGTGGGACGACGCGACACCCAGCGCCGTCGCAAAGAGTATAAACAGGCCCTCGGCAAAAGGCGCACCGCCGGCCAGCATCATGGTGGACCAGCAGGTGAGGAGGACCACCTGATGTTTGGGTTTTGTGATGGCGATGTAATCCTTGACGACCGCCCAGGCGCGGCGCGGCTCGTCCCTCTTGGCAGCCTGAACCGCCTCTTGCGCAAGGGGATGCGACATCCCAATCTCTCACCTTTCCCGCGTTGGCTCTGCTCGTGGTTGGTATCGGCAATCGGATACAATGTTACAAGATTCACGAGCGCGGTGCAAGGCCATAAAAATGGGGTTCGCCGCGCCTATGCGATATCGTCCATAGGAGACACACGGTCTCCGATAGGTTAGATTCCTCACCCACCGCCAGGGTTGCCACAGGCACAGGGATCGACGTCGGCTGCGGCGCCGTCGTGGCCTACAACGTTAAGGGTGTAGCGTCCAAACATCTCCTTGAGGGCGTCGCCGGAACATTGGGGGCAGCGCACGTCACCCTTCTTAGACCAAGGGGTCTCGACTGAAAACTCGCGATTGCAATCTTTACATAAGAACACGTAGGTTGGCACGCTTGGATCACCTCGCTTCCTTGATAAATTCGAGAACGTACTTAAAATGCGCGCTACTACCATTATTTTATTGGAGCGCGTGCGGAGAATCAATGTGCGTCCGTCGTTTCTGCGGAGGAGTGCGCTACTTCCTGCATGTAACGGATGAATTCCACGACGTGGGGGTCGTTTCGATTCGGCTCATAGATCATGTAAAGCGTTCGGGTTAAACGAACACGCTGAATCCTCAAGAGTGCGATCTTTGTTCGCATCGAAGCCTCAATGGCCAATCGGGAGACGAAACCGATGCCGTGACCGGCACAGATCGCGCTCAACTGGGATCGGGCGCTGCTCAGCTCCATCAGCACTGCATGTTTGGGCAGGCGTAGTCCAGCGGCTTGCAGCGCGCTCTCGACGGACTCCTGCGTTCCCGAGCCGGGTTGGCGAGAAATGAACCTCTCGCCTTCAAGCCGTTCCACAGCGATCTCCTTCGCGTCGGCGAGGGGATGGCTGCGAGGAACCGCCAATAAGATCTCGTCATGGGCGAATACGCTGCCCGCAAGGAGGCGGCTGCGGGGAGGGCGGCCAAGGAATCCGACGTCGCAGTGGCGCTCGCCGACGCATGATTCGACCGTCTCGGAATCCATGACCGCCAGGGAGGTGCGCACGTCGGGATACCTCCGCACAAAGCGGGAGAGGAGGTCGGGAAGAAGGTACTCGCCGGGCGTGGTGCTCGCCGCCACCTGGACCGTTCCGGAGATGGGAGTCGGGTCGCGCAGCGAGGCTACGAGCGTGTCGTACTCACGTAGGACATGCTCGGCGAAGCGCAGGAAACGCAGTCCTTCACGAGTGGGCGTAAAACGGCCGCCGGTACGGTCGAGCAGGGCGACCCCCATCTCTTTCTCAAGGCGATGGATTCGACGACTGATGCCGGGCTGGCTCATATTGAGCGAATCGGCCGCTGCCGAGAAGCTACCGTGGCGAATGGCCTCGACGAACGTGCGCAGGTGATCGATATCCATCAGCAACCCTCCCTATGCGAGATCGGCATGCGACATTGTTCTGCCCTTGCGCTGTCGGTATAATTGATCCCGTAGTTTAACAGTTTAGGGGGCTATTAACCGTGATCGATATCGTTTCGAGTGCCATCGCACGGCAACGACGCGGGGGGATTTCAAACCTACTCGTCATGCTGCTAGCCGTTGGCGTCATCATAGGCGCATCGTTTGGCGTCACGGGCGTCGCTGCCGCCCAATCGACTGAGAAGACGTTATACATCGGAGCCATTCCAGACCAGGATGTTTCGGTGCTAAATCGCCGCTTTGGGGGCGTCGCCGAGTACATAGCAGAGCAGACCGGATTAAACGTGCGCTACGTACCGTCGGTCGACTACGCCGCGCTGGTCACGGCGTTTGCCCGGGGCGACATTCACTTGGCCTGGTTTGGTGGCCTCACCGGCGTGCAGGCCCTCGCAGTCAACCCCGGCGCCGAGGCGATTGCCCAACGGCCGCGAGACGAGGAGTTCCACTCCGTCTTTATCGTACGCAAGGAGCTTGACGTCAACTCACTTCAAGATCTAAAAGGGCTTACCTTCACCTTCGGCAGCGAGAGTTCCACCTCGGGCCACTTGATGCCGCGTCACTACCTCATGGAGGCGGGGATCAACCCTGAGCGTGACTTCCGTGGGCTCGCCAACTACTCGGGCTCTCACGACCGTACGATCGTGCTCGTAGAGTCGGGTGCGTATCAGTCGGGCGCTCTAAACGAAGCGGTCTGGGAGGCGCGCGTGGCTGATGGCTCCGTGGACCTGGGCAAGGTGCGGGTCTTTTACACGACACCTGCCTACTACGACTACCACTGGATGATTCGAGGCGGTATCGATCGTGACTTCGGTGCGGGAACCAAAGAGAAGGTGACCCAAGCGCTCCTCTCGATGGGACCCGAGCAACAAGAGCTGCTCGATCTCTTCCAGACGGACAAATTCATTGCGACCAGCAACGAGAATTATGACGCGATTCGTGCGGTGGCTCGGGCCGTCGGGATTATTCGGTGAGCACGGTAACGACGTCTGACACCCGGCGACGCGCTCCTGAGTCGCAGGCGCTTCGCTCCCATTCCGAGGAGAGTGTCGGGGAGCTCATGTTTGAGCTCTCTGACGTCTCCAAATCCTATCCGGGCGTACGTGCGCTCGGTCCGCTCTCCCTGGCGATTACGCGGGGAGAGCGTGTCGCGTTGGTCGGCCCGAGCGGAAGTGGCAAGACGACCCTTCTCAGTCTTCTGGCGCGCGTGATTCTCCCGGATCAAGGAGCGCTCAGGATCGGTGGGCGTCAGGCTGAGTCGCTCAAGCCCGGGCGGGAGCTCTCCCGCTACGTCGGGATCATAGCGCAGCAGTTCGACCTGGTCGACGCGCTCCCCGTCGTCCACAACGTCTTGGCCGGCCGCCTCGGGCAATGGGGGCTCTTGCGCTCGCTCATCTCGCTCGTCGTTCCTCAAGAGCTTCCGGTGGCCCGCGCCGCCCTGGCTCGAGTGGGCATCGAGCAAAAGCTTTACGAGCGAACAGAGCACCTCTCAGGAGGAGAGCAGCAGCGCGTCGCGCTTGCGCGCGTCCTCGTGCAGTCGCCTCAAGCAATCCTGGCGGATGAACCCGTCGCATCCCTCGACCCGGCCCGCGCAGAGGATTTGGTGCGCATGCTGACAGAGATCGCAGAAGAGAAGGGGCAAACCCTGGTCGTCAGCCTTCACTCCGTCCAATTAGCATTGAAGTACTTCACCCGTGTCGTCGCACTGCGCCACGGCTCTCTCTACTTTGACCGTCCGGCCGCCGACGTCACACCGACGGACCTCGAGACCCTTTACGATCTCCGGGAGAGTGTGTGATGGTCGCTCCAGCCCTCAATCCGCCTCGTCGATCGTTTTGGACGCGCCTTAGGGGGCGCGGCGCGCTAACGATCGCGTTGTGGGCAGCGTTGATCTACTCGTTGTTGCAGGTGGAATGGGGTCCGCACATCATGCACCCCGGAGGTTGGGACTTGGTCGTACGGCTCATGTCAGGGCTGATGCGGCCTGAGTTGAGCCCGGAACTCCTCCGCCTCGGTGTGACAGAGAGTTGGCGTACTCTAGCGTATGCGACGGCGGGCATGAGTCTCGCTTTGCTGATTGCGCTTCCTGCTGGAGTGCTGGGGTCGGGGATTTTGGCGCGCCATCGATTCGTCCGCTGGTTGTCGATTGCGAGTTTCCGGGGCCTCCTGGGCTTTATGCGGGCCATTCACGAGCTCGTCTGGGCCTGGCTCTTCGTTGCGGCGATCGGTTTATCGCCCATGGCGGCCGTGCTCGCATTGGGGATCCCTTACGGGGGCATCTTGGGCCGTATCTTGGCAGAGCGTTTGGCCGACGTGCCACACGCGCCCCTAAAGGCGCTTGAGAGCGCCGGCGCGGGACCATTGAAACGACTCTTTTATGGTTATTTACCGTACGTCATCCCAGACTTCCTTAGCTACACCTTATACCGGTTTGAGTGTGCCATCCGTTCGGCGGCGATTTTGAGCTTCGTCGGCTTGGGCGGCTTGGGGTATCAAATTCAAATATCGCTCGACGACCTGAAGTACTCGCAGGTCTCGACTTTCTTGCTCTTTCTACTTGCGATGGTGATAGCTGTAGACGTGTGGAGTAGCGCCTTGCGAAGGAGGTTGGTCGATTGAAGCCGAGACACTTGTTTACTCGCGTCTCGATCCTCGTCGCTGCCCTCCTTGTCGTCGGATCGTGGATATACATTGTGCGCGACCAGCCGGACCGCATGGGTGAGCTATTTACCGCCCGCACCGTGGAGAATGCGGCCAACTTTGTACAGGGATTGGCGGGCGTGGGAGAGTCGGTGCCGGCGTATCGAGATCCCGATAGCTGGCGTCACGCACTCAGCCTGATGGGCGAGACGTTGGTCATGAGCATTCTGGCCACTGGATTCGCGGGGATCGGTACCTTACTCACGGTAATTCCGGCTGCCCGTAGCGCCGCAGACGGACGATTAACACTAGCGCACGGCCCCTTAAGCTGGGCGCTGTTCTACCTGGTTCGTGGGATTTACGTCATCACGCGTGCCCTGCCCGAGCTCGTCTGGGCGATGATCATCATCTTCATTTTTTCGCCTGGAATTCTTCCCGGGGCGATCGCCCTGGGTTTGCACAACTTCGGCATCCTTGGCAAACTGTGCGCGGAGGTCGTTGAAGACCTCGATCTGCGACCGGCCCGCGCTGTTCGGTCGGCCGGAGCGCGCACGCCACAGATGCTCTTTTATGCAATATTGCCGGCTGTGCTGCCGCAATTCGTCACGTACTTGCTCTATCGGTGGGAAGTGATCATTCGGACAACCATCGTGGTGGGATTTGTAAGCGCCGGAGGTTTGGGGCGACAGTTTCGGTTGAGCATGAGCTGGTTTCACCTCAGTGACGTGGCCTTGCTCCTCTTCTGTTACATCCTATTGGTGGTCGCGGTCGACTTCATCTCCGGCGGCATGCGCCGCCTAGCGCGCTAAGCGCCCGACCGAGCTCATGTCTAACTCGTACCGAGCGCTTAGCGTTCTAAAAAGAGAGCCTACAAAGAGAGCCTGAAAAGTGAGCCTGGCTTCTGTAACGTGCTCTCGATCAGGGTGCCCTCAATCATGGGGACCCCTATCAAGGTCTCGCTACCTCATATACTATCCCAAGTGGGAGAAGCGCCGGTTGCCTTGCTCAAAGATGGCCATGCTGTCGTAGCCAACACGCCGTGCAAGTGCGAGCGCCTGGTCAAAGTCCCGCGCGACGTGCTCGGGCGTGTGGGCGTCAGAGGCCAGTGTGATAGGGACGCCGCGGTCGTGACACCGCTGGAGCAGATCTTGGGAAGGATACAGTTCACCGACTGGTTTGTGAAGGCCGGCAGTGCTGATCTCCATAGCGACATCCGCCTTTTTGGCCGCGTGGGCGAGCTGATCGTATAGCTCGTCGAGGGGGAAAGAGGGGTGATGTCCAAACTTTTTCACAAGGTCCGGATGCGCGAGTACGTGAAAGAGTCCGGAGTTAGCCGCGGCGACGAGTGTCTCAAAGTACTCTTGATAGACGGCGTCGACATTGGCGGTCGGCCAACCGTACTCTGGGTCCATGTCGATTCCCCAAGTGCCGAGGAAGTGGACCGAGCCCAGCACATAGTCCCAAGGGTACTTTGAAAGGACGGCGCGCACCTCGTCGATGTGCTCCGGCAAAAAATCAACCTCGAGGGAGAGCTTTATCGGCAGGCCGGCCCCCTTGGCCCCGAGGATAGCCTCGACGTACGCATCTAGGTCTTCGCGAAACGAGCGCTCCTGCCAAATCAAGCAGTCTTGTGTCTCCCGGCCGTCCCTCAAGAGGTGGCTCATGAAGGGCCGAAACGCGTCGAAGCGGTTGCAGTGTTCGGTAATTCCAATCTCTTGTACGCCGCGCGCCTGGGCCGTCTCTACATAGAGGCGCATCCGCTCGGTCGTGAAGCGACATGGCCCGCTGTGGGAGTCGAGTTCGAGATGCATGTGGTAATCGGCGATCAAGGTGGCTCGTCCCTTTCCAAACAAATGGTACACGAATTGAGTCCCATTATAACACGGGAAGGGTTAAATGCTGGGCTTTGGTGTGGTAGAATGTTCAATGATGCCTACTATGTAGTAACCGAGGTGATGGACATGGGAATGATGCGGATTCGCGACAATGTCGAAGCGGCCAAACCTGCCGAAGGAACGGTCGTGGCGACCCTCACAGAGGAAGAGGCAGCGGAGTTTCGTGAGATTGCTCTGTCGTACGAAGCAGCCCGGCTTTCCCATATCACCCTGACACTCGCTAAGGAGATGGCCGAGCGCAAGGCAAACTGGTGGGAGACAATTTGTATCAAGTACGGTCTGCCGCACACCTGGCCGCTCTCCGCGGATTATGTGGAGAAAGTGGTCTACATCCAAGAGTAGGCTCGCGAGTGTGCCATGGCACAGATTGATCCGCAAAGTTTCGTTCCATATTATCATCAACTTAAAGTGATCCTTGGCGATCAAATTCGCCAGGGCACACTCCGTCCTGACGATCCGTTGCCCTCTGAGCACCAACTCGCCGGCGCCTATGGGGTGAGTCGCGCCACAGTGCGCAAAGCCTTATCCGAGCTACAGCAGGAAGGGCTCATCTACTCTTTAAAAGGCAAAGGGAGCTTTGTGGCCAAGCCTAAGCTGGAGCAAAGCCTGTTCCGCTTTTACGCCCTGGGTCGAGACCTCAAGAGCAAAGGGCTGGCGCTCTCCTCAAGGACCGTGCAGCAGGCCGAGGTCGACCTCCCCGACGATATCCGAGTTCGCCTACGACGGGAGGCGGGCGCCCGAGGGGTGTTGGTGGAGCGCGTCCGCCTGCTTGACCAAATCCCACTTGCTCTCGAGCTCTCCTATGTCTGCGGCGAGGGGGCGCGCTCGCTCCTGGAGGCCGATCTAACAGCAGAGTCCATCTACGACGTTGTTGAAACTGCGACCGGCTTGAGTGTGATCAAGGCTGAAGAGTATCTCGAGCCGGTCGTCCTTGACTCCTTCGAGGCGGAAGTACTCGAAGCCAAAGTGGGGCAGCCGGCCTTTCATATCGAGAGACTCACATACAACGACGAGATCCGCCCTTTCGAGTGGCGCAGAAGTATCGTGCGCGGCGACCGATTCCGTTTCTTCACAGAGCTGCGGTGAGTGTTGCGTAAGGGGCGAGGGAGAGCCGCGGGAGAACCTTGGGAGAACTGTCCCCGCCTTTCAATAGACACTGCTTTGCCGTCGTTGACACTGTTCCGTTGACGCTGCTCCGTTGGATCCATCCGTGTAGGTCCGCCTGCTGATCCGCATGCTTAGAATCCCTAGAATCCCTAGTACACCGTTCCGCATGTTCGCATCAGTATGACAAGGCTGTAAGTCGTTGTTTAAGATCGCGTGCCGTGAACCTCCAGTTAAACGGTTTCGCGTTTCGAGCGTAGTATCGCTGGAAGTCGAGTATCGCACCTGAGAGTGCGTTCTGGCTCGTGAAATGCCCCTTGGCAAGCACCTTTCGCTGGAGAATCGAGAAGTAGAGCTCCGCTTGGTTGAGCCAACTTGCGTGTATCGGAAGATGGACAGCAATGGCGTTGGGATAGCGCTGCCGCAACCGATCCGGAAAGGTCGTAGGCTGGTGCGAGGATCCGTTGTCAACGATCCAAAAGACCCGTCGAGCCTGCCGAAAGGGTCTGCGACGCATCACGTGATCGACCAATCGCATGAAAGGCTGAATACCGGTTTTGGATTCAACACGGCCCATGACGCGTCCGGAGTGGACATCGAGCGCCGCAAGATACGCTACCGTACCGTGGCGAACGTACTCATGCTCGATGCGGGTGCAACGGCCGGATCTCGGTGCTGTCGGTGGGTGTCGCCGCTCGAGTACCTGAATACCTGGTTTCTCGTCGGCACAAATCACGCAGTCGTCGGGTCCGAGTGGCTCGCCTTGCCACATGCCTTGATAAAGATCGAGCACAGGTGTCGCTTTGGCAAGAAAGTTGGGGTCTCGGGGAAAGATCCACATTCGAGACTGCCAAGGACGTAGCGCATGCTCCTTCAACCAGCGCCATAGGGTGGTCAACGCCATTCGAGGTCCATCAGATTGCTCGTGAATGTAAGCCAGGAGGTCGGTCGTGAAATGACTGAAGGGAAGGCCGTAGTGGGTCGGGAGTTCGCACGCAAAGGACAGCGCCTGAGCTCGATCTTCAGGGGGAAAAACGCCGCGGCCGTCCCGACCGGGGCTCATCCTCCAGTGTGAAACCAACCTTGACCCAGCGCTTGCGCCACTTGCGCACGGTCTGTTCGTGCAACCCCAAGACGTTCGCCACGTGCGAGCTAAAGGCACCGGGATGTTCGTGGAGGTAAAGCGCGAGTTGGGCCCGTTGCACCTGAACGTGTGGCGCATTGCGCCGGCGACAGATCTCTCGGGCTTTCTGGATCTCTTCGTCGGTGAAGGTAGGATTGAACTCGGGATGGCGCACGAAATGACCTCCAGAACTTGTTTTTGACCATTTCGCGCCACCATTTGTCAATCCTCCCTTGCCTTTTGATGTAGGTTGGAGATATTACCTATACGAACTTGAGGAACGGTGTACTAGATCCCCCGATACCTCAATCCGCCTGCTAGATCGGCCTGCATAGATCCGCTTTCTCAGGTCCGCTAATACTTCAGATCCGCCAAACCGCTCTCTCAGATCCAGTCCTTTTATGTATAAGAGAATTTCTTCGGATACTCGTCCAAGTGTCTGGTGCAAGTGCCTCGTCCATGAGTCTCGTCCAAGTGGCGCGTCCAGGGTGCTCTTCAAGGTTTCCGTTCAAGTTACATTGACTCCCCGCATTTTGAGGAGCAATTCCCACCCTGTGAGGAATGATTCCTCGCGGAGAGGGAAACAAGGGCTGGATTTCGTGGATTGCCGCGGACCGCGTGGAGCTGCGGAGAACGTGCGACGCTTCTAGCAGGTCCTTAGGAATGGCGTCATAGCACCCATCGAGCGAGACGCATACCTGGATGGATTATAGTGGAAATTTGCGTTGGAAAATGGAGGTGATCCCCCTATTTTGAGGAGCAATTCCCACCCTGTGAGCAAATACACCTCGTGGAGAGGGTAACAAGGGCCGGATTTCGTGGATTGCCGCGGACCGCGTGGAGCTGCGGAGAACGTGCGACGCTTCTAGCAGGGCCTTAGGAATGGCGTCATAGTACCCATCGAGCGAGACGCATATCTGGATGGATAATGACGGAAATTTGCGTTGGAAAATGGAGGTGATCCCCCTATTTTGAGGAGTAATTCCCACCCTGTGAGCAAATACACCTCGTGGAGAGGGTAACAAGGGCCGGATTTCGTGGATTGCCTCGAACCGCGCCGATCAGCCAAAAATGCGCGACGCCTCTAGCAGGGCCTAAGGAATGGCGACATAGCACCCACCCAGCGATGATCACATCCGGATGGATGATGATGGGAATTAATGGTCGAAAATGGAGATGATCCCCCCATTTTGAGGAGCAATTCCCACCCTGTGAGCAAATACACCTCGTGGAGAGGGTAACAAGGGCCGGATTTCGTGGATTGCCTCGAACCGCGCCGATTAGCCAAAAATGTGCGACGCCTCTAGCAGGGTCTTAAGAATTGCGACATAGCACCCACCCAGCGATGATCACATCCGGATGGATGATGATGGGAATTAATGGTCGAAAATGGAGGTGATCCCCCTATTCTGAGGAGCAATTCCCACCCTGTGAGCAAATACACCTCGTGGAAAGGGTAACAAGGGCCGGATTTCGTGGATTGCCGCGGACCGAGCCGATCAGCCAAGAATGTGCGACGCCTCTAGCAGGGCCTTAAGAATTGCGACATAGCACCCACCCAGCGATGATCACATCCGGATGGATAATGGTGGGAATACATGGCAGCAAATGGATTCGATTCAAGCCCTGTGAGAAACGACTCCCCGCCCGTGAGAAACGTCACCTCATCCTGAGGGTATCAACGCTGGGTCCTGAATGATTGCCGAGTGCTGGCGGCGGTGGTAATCGGCCGCCGTTACAAGCAAACGTTGGCGGGGTATGACCTTAGTGAGTCTCGGAGAATGGGTAATAACGTCGTCGAGTCTTGAGGATTACCGTCTTGTCAACCCTTTCTTCGCACCTCCGGGTCGCTAGCCCAGCGTCTCTCCATCCGTCAGCTCGGGCGTCGCTCTGCCATTGCTTTCCTCGGCATCGCTCGGGCCCGCTAGCCTTCACGTCACTTGGCGACGCTCGCATTACATGCCCTTCGCCCTCCATGCACCTCACCTCAACGACATGTCGCACACATCTACTTTGTGCAAGTTTCAGAAACCTGCCAGTCTCGTTCTGCAGGTAAAGAGGAATTGGCGACCAATTACACTTAGACGTGTCGCTTGTACGTACAAGTAGCCAAGTGAATTCGTATGATATACCATATATCACGTACAATCTCTCGCAACAGACTCGCATCGTGGTGGTCCTGAGCGGGTTCAATTCGGACGTGGATTTACGACGTGGATTTACTTTGGACGAAGAATGAGGGTGGAACAGTTGGAACAAGAGCTCCTCGCATACGTTGATGTCATCCGAGTAGTTGGCTACGCACTCCTAGGCCTCGTGGTGGGAATGTTGGCTGGGCTCTTTGGCGTCGGTGGGGGATTCTTGTTGACACCGCTACTCAATGTCATCTTTGGCTTGCCATACAACCTCGCCGTGGGCAGTGGCCTCGTCCAAATGGCAGCGATGTCGTGGGTTGGAACCCGTCAGCACATGAAATTGGGGCACGTGGACCTCAAACTCGGTGCCTCACTCTTAGCAGGCTCGTTCATCGGTGCCGAAACCGGTGTGCGCGTGCAAAAGACACTGAGCGCCATCGGGGACGTTACCATTGGCGGTCGGAGTGTGTCGGGTTTCGATCTAAGCATGGCTTTCCTTTTTGTTGTCCTTTTAGGCAGCTTGGGCTGGGCCATGTTGGTCGAGACTCAAAAGACGTCGAGCCGCGCGGTGCGAGGCTCCGCTCGCAGCGAGCAGGCCGCGACCCGTGACGATAACAACGATGAGGGGCGCAGCGAGCCGAGCCAGTCGATTATGGCCCGATGGATTGCGCAGGTTCAGGCGAGGCCGCGCTTCACACTCTCGACGGATCCTGACCGACAGATGAGTCTGTGGGTCCCGGCAGGGATCGGCTTCTTCGTCGCAATCCTGACAGGGCTGCTAGGCGTGGGTGGGGGCTTTATCAACATGCCGGTCCTCATCTACGTGCTCAATCTTCCGACCGTCGTCGCCGTAGGGACGGCATCGTTGATCACGTCTTCTGTCGCCGTGTACAGCGGCGCCCGCTACCTAATGATGGGCATGGTCCTGTGGCCTGTCGTCATCTCGCTTTGGCTGGGATCGTTCGTCGGTGTGCGTTACGGCGCGAGGCTCTCGGCCCGGATTCCTAACGATCGGTTACGACGTGCCTTTGCCTACACGGTCCTGACCACCGCCGCAATCGTCGTGGTCGACTCGATCCGTAAGATGCTTTAGTCGTCACGAGCTGCGGCTACAGGGTCTGTCAATTCGAGGTAGGCGAAAGGGCCGTGGCCGTGTCGCCGGGCCAGGTCGTCGATGTCGTCGCCAAAGAGCTCTTCGCGGGCGAGGAGCTCCCGTGCGATGGCGTGCACGAGGGCGTCCTCTTCGGAGAGTATCCCCTGCACAAACTCGAGTTGCTCGTCCAGGAGGGCGTTGATGCGACTGCGCAGCTCACGGTCGGGACGGACATCGCCTGCGGCGGCGTGGGAGTACAATGTTCCGTCCATTCCCCATGTGCCGATGAAGTGCATGGCAACCTGAGTCGCCGTCTGCAAATCGCCGGCGACTCCGACAAGCTTTGTATCGAGGTAGCGCTCCTCGGCTGCTCGGGAGGCGAGCGCCACTTGGATATGGGCGAGGATCTCCTCCCGACTGCGGATGTGCTGTTCGACCAACGGGCGGGCCGCGGCAAAACCATAGGCTCGACCGTGGCGGATGATCGTCGCCTTTACCACCCGGTGGTGAGGGAGGAGGCGCATTTGGGCCACCACGTGGCCTGCTTCATGGTAGGCGATTCGGCGGCGCTCTTCGGGCAACATATCTCGGATTGGCTGCCGCAGTCCCCACTCATGGACATCGCGGGCGTACGAGATGTCTTCGTACGTGATGGCGTCGCGGTTGTCAAAGTGGGCCTTTATCACGGCTTCGTTAATGATGTGTTTGATCTTGACCGGTGTATCTCCGACCATTTCCGCAGCGAGTTGCCGCACGTCAATCATGGGACTGTGCTTCACCTTAGCGAGGTAGTACTGTATCACTTCGATCCGGCCTTCGTTGTCGGGAGGATCGACAGTGATCTGTCGGTCGAAGCGACCGGGACGTATCAGCGCCGGATCGAGCGACTCCGGCAAGTTGGTCGCGGCGATGGTGAAGACGACCGGCTGAGGCCCCGGTTTGGGTCGAAAGCCGACGCGGCGCATCAGCTTGGCCCAGGTTCTGTACTCCATCCTTGGCGGATCAAGTTGAAGCAAGAGCTCGTTAAGGAGGCCCATTCCGGCGCCCATAAAGCCCATTCCCATGCCGCCACCGCCGCGGGATTGGCCAATGGCGTCAATCTCGTCGATAAATACGATACACGCGCCGTGTTCGAGAGCCTTCTTGCGCGCCTTCTTGTAAAGCATCATCACTCGCAGGTTGCTGACGCCAAAGAACATGTTTTGGAACGAGGGCGCCGAACAGTACGCAAAGGGGAGGTCGGCTTCGTGCGCGATCGCCTGGGCCAAGTACGACTTGCCCGTACCAGGTGGGCCCACCAAAAGGAGGCCCTTGGAGACCTCACCGCCCATGTCTTTAAATTCCTTCACACCTTTAAGCAAGGTGACGATGCGGCTCGATACTTCGAGGACTTGGTCGTTCCCTTTGTAGTCGTCAAAGGTGACGCCTGTCTCACCGGCGTCCATCCAGTACATACGGCCCCGACCCAAAAACCAGAACAGGGCCACGATGTGCAGGATTGAGATACTTATATAGAAGAGCGTAGAAAGAATCGTTGTGGCGACCTGCAACGTGTACGCCCAGACGAGCGGGGGCGCTTGGTAAAACTCGACGGCGTACCAGAGCAATGCGGCAGCGATGACGGCGTGACGCAGTTTGAATTTGTACCGCCAGTAGCGATGCTTTGGTTGGGCCATCTCTCGAGATGCTCCCTTCGCAGACCGGGCGCGGCGGGTGCCGCGCATGATGTGGTCAACTTCGGCCCGCGTCGGGTCTCTACCTTTTTCCAACGCATTTTGTTTGGGTGCGCCACCGTTCGCTTCGCATACGATGATGAACGAGAAGCTCGCAGTGCCAAGTGTTCCCGCTCTACCCGAATAGTCGGAGGGGAGGAAACAGGGGGCGCAGGTGGAAGGAAACAGCCCGTAAGTCGTTCTGGACACCCATTAGGACGGATCGTCAGGGAGTGGCTGACAATGCAACTGCTCACCGATTCACGCTTGCGGGCGCTGGTGCGCTTGCTTGACGAAGAGGAGAAGAATCTCGCCATCGTGCGCGAGCACCTGCTCAAGGCGGGGCCGTCCGCGCTTCCGTACCTTGATGAGGCGATGCGCTCAAACGACAAGGTCGTGCGACATCGGGCGAGGCAAATTGTGGCCCAACTCCGCTTTGAAAACCTGCGTGCCGACTTCGTCCGCTACGCGAGACTCGCTGACCATGAGATGGATCTGGAGAGAGGCGCGTGGCTCGTGGCCCAGTTTGCGTACCCGGATCTTGCGTGGGACGCCTACGGGCGCGAACTCGATCGGATCGCCGCCAACATCTCTGATTCCCTGCGGGACGAGATGTACATGGAGGATGTGGTCGACTGCATCAACGAGCATCTCTTTGATAGAGAGGGGTTCCGGGCCGACAATCGCCGCTTTTACGACCCTGAGAACAGTTACATTAACCGCGTGCTCGAGCGCCGCATCGGCATTCCCATCACGCTCTCCATCATCTACTTGCTCATCGCCAACCGCCTCGATCTGCCGATATCGGGCGTTGCCGTCCCCGGACACTTCCTCGTGCGATACGACGGCCCTTATGAGACCCTTTGGATCGACCCCTTCAATGAAGGCGCTCTCCTTGATCGGGAAGACTGCGAAGAGTTGTTGCGCTCCATGGGCTACCCGGTCCTCGAAGAGTACCTCCGGCCGTGTTCGACACGGCAGATTATCGCTCGGATGCTCAACAACCTCTCTCACGTCTTTGAACGGGAACGAGACGAGGAGCAGGCCCGCAAAGTGAAGGGACTCGTTGAGCTCCTCGTCGACTGATCTCTTAAAGTAAAACGTTACCCAACCACCCTGATGACGCATCATCAGATGGCTTGTCCGGCTCGCAGCGCCGCACCGTACTCATCGGCGAAAGGGAAAGAGACTTGACGGGCGATGTCGGCCACCTTGTGGACATCGTAGGTGACCCGGCGCAGCTCCATGTGTACATCGTCGCCCTGAGTGGTCACGAGGACGTACGACGCTCGGTGATCCCCGTCGACTGGGTTGCCGACGCTTCCGGTGTTGATGAGCCAGCGGCGGTTTAGCCGCCTGATAAACGGTGTGTGAATGTGACCGTACACGAGGATGTCACACGCCCCCGCGCCGGTGAAGATAGGTAGGAGCGCTTCGTCGTTTGAGGATGCGTCGAACCAGGCCTCGGTCGATGTTCCAGAGGCGTGCACCACGGTGAGGGTGTGCGCTCCCAGACGAGTGGTGAACGACGGGCAGAGGTCGCCCAAACGCTCCAGCCAGGTCGTGTCGATGCGCTCGAGGGCCCACATTCGGAAGCGAGTGAGCCGTTGCAGTTTCTTGGGATCAGGGGAGAATCCGTCTGGAAAGCCACGGACGAGCCACTGATCGGTGTTGCCTACTACGACTCCGTCGAGCCTCTCGGCGAAAAGCGTCTCCAGAGCTTCGACGGGTTGGGGACCACGGAAAGGGATGTCGCCCAAACAGACCCGAGCATCCGCGCCGACTTTGCGGATGTCCGCGAGCACCGCTTCGAGCGCAACCGCGTTTCCATGGATGTCGCCAAAAATTGCCAATCTCACGTTTGTCACACTCCTGTGCCGAAATCGTGGAAAAATGATCAAATGCCTCTCTATAGGCGATTACAGAAGCTATCAAGTACAGGATTTCCCTGCTTCTCGTCGAAACCTTCTCAGACGTTTTTTCTGGGAAGTCTTTGGTCTAGTTGGAGTGGTTACCAAATGACGAAGCAGCGGAGATTCACGTTTGCGATTGTGATTGCCCTACTGAGTGTCGCCGTGATGGCGGGCGGCGCAGTCGCTCAGGATGCAGATGCGTCCGACTATCACATTAAGGTAGGGGACGTTCTGTCCATAGTTGTTTACGGTCAGCCCGACCTCTCCCTAGATCTTCCCGTTATGCCGGACGGGAGTGTCTCGTTCCCGTTCCAACCATCCCTCAAGGTTGAGGGGCTCACGACGGCTGAGGTGGCGGCCCAAGTTGAGGAGATCCTCTCCGAAGTGGTCATCTCTCCGGTCGTAAGCGTATCGGTTCGTCCGATCCAGGGGCCCTACGTGGTCGTCCTCGGCGAAGTTGCGCAGCCCGGCATTTACCCGATCAATTCGGAGCGCTCATCTTTAATCGAAGCGATTGCGGCGGCAGGGGGCACAGCCCCCTCGGCCGACCTCGAGGCGATCAAGATTTACGAGCGCGGCAGCATCAGGGAGTACACGGCGGCTCCGGTAGGCGCAAACGGGATCCTCTTTGAGGGTGAATTAAGCGTCAACCCCCAGCTCTCTGTGGGTAATATCATCTACGTACCGCCCAACGACGCAGACAACCAGATTTTCGTATTGGGTGAGGTGCGCAACCCAGGCTCCTACCCGGTACAACCCGGTCGCCAAGTGCGTCTGATCGACGTGATCGCTCGTGCCGGCGGCACGACGAGCGCCGCGGACCTGGCAGGCGTGAAAGTTTATGAGCGGGGCGACGTGCGGGATTTCCGCGAAGCGCCGATCGGGGCTGAAGGTTTCCTCTTTGACGGAGAGATTTCGGACAACCCTGAGGTGCAGATCGGCAACATCATTTACGTGCCTCCCAACGATGCCGACAACCAGATCTTTGTGCTGGGAGAAGTGCGCAACCCGGGCGCCTACTCCGTGCAACCGGGACGGCAGGTGCGTCTGGTCGACGTAATCGCTCGTGCCGGCGGCACAACGAGCGCCGCGGACCTG
>JAWLDA010000007.1:0-131322 GCA_041686855.1 Limnochordia bacterium | reverse complement strand
GGCGACGTGCGGGATTACCGCGAGGCGCCAATCGGGGCGGAGGGCTTCCTCTTTGAGGGGGAAGTCGCCGACAACCCAGAAGTGCAAATCGGCAACATTGTCTACGTTCCGCCCAACGATGCCGACAACCAGATCTTTGTGTTGGGAGAGGTGCGCAACCCGGGCGCCTACTCCGCGCAACCGGGACGGCAGGTGCGTCTGGTCGATATGATCGCCAGAGCGGGGGGCGCGACAGATTCGGCTGATCTCGCGGGTGTGAAGGTGTACGAGCGCGGAAACATTCAAGATTACCGCGAGGCTCCAATTGGAGTTGGCAGTTCTCTCTTTGAGGGTAGCCTCTCCGACAATCCAGAAGTGATCATCGGCAATATTATTTACGTACCGCGCGGCAACGTGACAGTGACGGTGATCGGCCTCGTCGCCAATCCCGGAGCGTTTGAGGTGGAGCCAGGCGCCCGCCTCCTCCACGTGATTGGTCGCGCCGGTGGACTCCTCGCCAATGCAGATCCTACCAACTTGGTATTGCGCCGTGAGTCACCCTCGGGTGAGGTTTCGAGCCGGCGAATCGACCTCAATAAGGTGCTCACCGGCCAGGACGAGGGCGGGAATCTGCGCCTCGAGCGGGGCGACGTCCTCTTTGTACAGCCGACCATTCAGGTGGCTGTCGCCGGTGAAGTACGCAACAACGGGGTCTTTAACCTGCGCAGTGGGAGTCGCGTCACGGACGCAATTTTGGCTGCGGGTGGTGTGACCGCAGACGCCGATTTAAACCAACTCTCCATCAGTCGACAGGATGACGGCCAGCAGATTGTGATCCTCGTCGATTACGAAAAGATCCTCGCCGCCTCCGCCGAGAACGTGACGTTGCAAGATGGAGATATCGTCAACGTCTCCCGCACCGATCGGGTCGTCTTTGTCGTCGGTGAAGTGGCCAATCCCGGAGCGGTTCGCGTCACCGATCGAAGTCGACTCCTCGACGTGGTGTATGCGGCGGGTGGGCCGACCGCTCGCGGCGACACCACGGCCGTTTCGATCTACGAGCCGACCGAGGACAGCGAGATCATCGAAAGTGTCGGGACCGGTGAGAATGTCGAAAGTGATGAAAGCGTTGAGAAGGCTGATGCCGGAGGAGTCGGCGAAGCTGATGCGTCGACGCCGGTGACTGGGCAACTGACGCTCCCCAGCAGTCAGCCCTTGCCGCCCGGGACGAGTGTCTTTACGGGAAGACTCGAGGAGAATCCCCCGGTCAAAGCGGGACAGACGGTGTATGTACCCAAGCGCACCATGGAGATCTTTGTCTTGGGGAGTGTCGATTCGCCGGGACTGTTGGAGTTGCCTCGCGGCAGCCGAATTCTCGACGTCGCCGCCTCCTTGGGCGGGCCCAACGAGAATGGCGACTGGCGGAACGTGCAAATCTTACGGAATGATGCCCCCGACGCTGAGGCTGAAGTTGTAGACGTCGAAGGCATCCTGCGCTCTCCGGGCTCGGGAACGAACGTGGTCGTGAGGTCCGGCGACGCCGTCTACATCCCGCCGAACGTCGCAAAGGTGAGCGTGGTGGGTGAAGTCTCTCGGCCCGGTACGTACACGCTCAGCGGTGGGTCAAAGCTGATTGATGCCGTCGCGGCAGCAGGGGGCGCGGCCGATCGAGCGGCGCTTGAGGGAGTTCGTCTCCTGCAAGAGAGTAAAGGATACGAGCCGGTTGAGGTGAGCCTAGGTAGCAACAACGAGTTCTCGCTTAAGGGGATTGAGGAGACGTTCCGTGTCCAGGATGGCGACGTGGTCGTCGTACCCCGCAGCCGCAGGATCACGTGGACCCAGGTGATTGCATTCCTAGGTGGAATCCAGCTGATCAAGGACTTGATCGACGACTTCAGCGAGTAGCATCACCGATATTTTCCGGCGTCGTTGGATTCACAACAGGTACCGGAATCCTATATACTGTAAGCATCGGGCGGCTCCTCCCTAGTCGAGGAGACGCCCGGTCCAATTCGAAACGAGAGGCTGAGGTGACCCGGAAGACTCGGGGTGGCAGGCAGGCAAGTAAAAGGTACCGAACGCAATTGGCGGGAAGTGGAGCCACCGCTTAATGGGTGGCTAACAGGTGAAAAAAGCGCCAGAGCTTGAAACATGGTGTACCGGATGATGAGCGCCATTTCTGTTTCAAGTTGACGAGGTAGTGGTTGATCGAACCTTCGGCGGGTAACCACTCGGCCGGCCACGGTCGTAAGGGATCCTACAAATCCCGAGAGTGATCTCGGAGACAAAAGGGATTTCGCGTGGCAGTACCATCTGCATCACCTTCCCTTCCTTTCCTTTCACGTTATACGACACGCTCAAAGTGCGCATTGCTAGATAAACGCGCGAGAGGTGTGTCCATCGGTAATCGGTGCCTATGTATTCCTACCCCTGCCTTGGCCGCACCTGTCTTGAGTTTTCGTTCAGGTTGTCCAGGGTCATCTCGCGCCTCGTGCTTTGTCAATCAACGAGGAGGCGAAAGGTTTATGTGTGGAATTGTGGGATACGTTGGGACGAATGACGCTCGCGAGGTGCTGCTTGACGGGTTGGCCCGGCTGGAGTATCGGGGTTACGACTCTGCGGGAATCGCTCTGCAAAACGGTCGTGGCATTCGTGTCTCAAAACGAGCAGGGCGCCTTGCAAGTTTCACGCAATCACTCGGCGAGAACCCCATTCACGGTGAATGCGGTATTGCACACACCCGATGGGCGACGCACGGTGCGCCGACCGACGAGAACGCGCATCCGCATGGCGATTGCAGCGGAGCCATCAGTGTTGTTCACAATGGAATCATCGAGAATTACCGCCGCCTTCGTGCCAGGCTGATCGAGGCGGGTCACACATTGCGTTCCGATACCGACAGTGAAGCGCTTGCACACCTTATCGAGGATGAGTACGCAAGCTTGGCAAGGTCGCCCGGCGGACCGGATCCCCTCATGGCTGTCCGTCGTGCTTTGGCTCAGGTGGTGGGCTCGTACGCTGTGGCTGTCCTCTTTGAAGCGCATCCAGATCTACTCATCGCAGCGCGTAAAGAGAGTCCGTTGATCATTGGGCTTGGTCAAGGCGAGAATTATGTCGCTTCGGACGTTCCGGCGATCGTCGCCCGGACCCGCGACGTTCTCTTCTTGCAGGATGGTGAGTTCGCCCGAGTTGATCGGCACTCGGTGGAGATTGTCACGTCCACCGGTGAACTCGTCACGCGTACGCCTGTTCGAATCGACTGGGACCCCGAGCAGGCCGAGAGGGGCGGCTACGAACACTTCATGCTCAAGGAGGTTCACGAACAGCCCGATGCGGTTCGCAGCGCCTTGCGCGGTCGGATGGAATTGTCGACTGCAGAGGCGGGGTTGGCCCTCACGGGGCTGACGAGCAAGGCATGGAGTCCGGCAACGATACGGCAATACAACAGAGTGTACGTCGTGGCGTGCGGAACAGCCTACCACGCTGGATTGGTGGGTAAACGCCTCATCGAAAGCATGACGGACCTTCCGGTGAACGCAGAGCTTGCGTCCGAGTTTCGCTATTCCGAGCAGCGGCTCAATGATCGGACATTGCTGGTGGTGGTGAGCCAGTCCGGCGAGACAGCGGACACATTGGCTGCGCTCAAGGAAGCCAAGTCCAAAGGCGCCGACGTGCTAGCAGTGACAAATGTAGTAGGGAGCTCTATCGCGCGGGAGGCCGACTACGTCATGTACACGCAGGCCGGACCGGAAATTGCGGTTGCATCGACCAAGGCGTACGTGACACAGCTGGTCTGTCTGGGACTGGTTGCCGTGAACATGGGCCTTGCACGCGGGTCGTTGGCTGTCGAGCGAGCCGAGTCGTTTCTTGCTGCACTTGGACGCTTGCCGGAGAAGATTGAGGAGACGATCCAACGATTGGAACCGGCTGCTAAAGCGTTGGCCCACGAGTGGCGCACCGCACGGGACGTCTTCTACATTGGGCGTGGCCTCGACTTTGCCGTTGCGTTAGAGGGACAGCTCAAACTTAAGGAAATCTCGTACATCCACGCTGAGGCATTGGCCGCTGGCGAGTTGAAGCACGGTACGTTGGCCCTCATTGAGGCCGGCGTTCCGGTGGTAGCGCTCGCGACGCAACCATCCCTCTTTGATAAGGCCGTGGGCAACTTTAAAGAGGTGGCCGCTCGCGGTGGGCAAATCGTGGCATTGGCCCTCGAAGATTCCCCGGACCGTGAGAGCCTTGCAGACGCGGCGGACGCCGTGTGGTATTTGCCGTCTACGTTGCCGGAGTTGGCTCCAGTGCTCAGTGCCGTGCCGCTCCAACTTCTGGCTTACTATACAGCCGTAGCCCGCGGATGTGACGTCGATAAGCCGCGAAACTTGGCAAAGAGCGTTACGGTCGAATAGGCAACGAGGCGTACACTACCACTCAGCTATGGAGCCGTCGGCGTGGCGCCACACAGGCGAATGCCAGTCGTGGCCTTCGTCGGCGGCTGTTCGCACACACTCCTCATCAATCTCGATGCCGAGTCCCGGCTTGGAAGGTAAAAGGACGTACCCGTCCTTGAACGTGAAGTCGGCTCGATCTTTGAGGTAGCGGAGTAGGTCGCCCCGCTCGTTGTACTCAAGGCCCAGGCTCTGTTCTTGGATAAGAAAGTTGGGCGTGCACGCATCGACTTGAAACGATGCCGCAAGCGCAATCGGTCCTAAGGGACAATGCGGGGCGAGCGCCACATCGTACGCTTCAGCCATCGCGGCGATCTTGCGCACCTCGGTGATACCGCCGGCGTGCGAGAGGTCGGGTTGGACAACATCGACACATCCGACCTCCAGAATGCGTTTGAAGTCCCAGCGCGAGTACATTCGTTCGCCTGTCGCGATGGGGATCGTCGTGGAACGAGCGATCTCGGCGAGCGCGTCGTTATGCTCGGCTAGGACCGGCTCTTCGATAAACATGGGGTGGAAGCGCTCAAACTCCGCAGCCAAGCGCTTCGCCATGGATTTCGAGGCACGCCCGTGGAAATCGATGCCAAAGTCAAGGCTCTCACCGCCGGCTTCGCGCACTGCGGCAACACGGGCCACGGCGGCGTTGACTTGGGCGAGGCTGTCGATGCGAGCCAGCTCATGTATGGGCGCCATCTTGACCGCTGTGTAACCAGACGTGACGGCCGCCTCTACAGAGGCTTTGATATCAGCGACGCTGTCGCCCCCGACACCCCGGTAGACGCGAATTTTGTCACGTACCGCGCCGCCGAGGAGTTCGTAGATCGGCGTGTTGTAGAATTTCCCCTTGATATCCCACAATGCTTGGTCGATGCCTGAGATCGCACTCATGAGCACCGGGCCGCCGCGATAGAATGCGCCCCGGTAGAGCGTCTGCCAGTGATCTTCAATGCGACGGGGATCCCGGCCGAGCAGGTACCTCATCGCCTCAGAGACGGCGGCCCTGACGGTGTCGGCTCGACCCTCGACGATCGGCTCGCCCCAGCCCACGAGTCCGTTGTCGGTCTCGATCCGCAGAAAGAGCCATCGAGGCTTCACTTTGAAGAGTTCGTACGAGACGATTTTCAAGAGAGAATCTCCTTAGACGCGGTTTACGCCGAGCTCTCCACCGGGGTGAGTGGTCCCCGGCACCGACAGCGGCCCCCTCTTGGGCCAAGGGTGATGAGACGCCGTAGGTGGGAGAGATCGAATGGCTTTTCGATGATGTGCACAAGCTCAGCCAACTCACCCAAGCTACTCTGGGTGCGCTCCTTCGGTAACGCGGATGCGACAATAGTGGGCATCCCCTTGGTGCGGGCCGTTTCGATAAGGGGGTAAGCCGGACGCCGCTCCAGCAGGAGGTCGGTCACCATGACATCTACGAGCCCGTGGGCGAGAATACATTGGGCTTCAGTCAATGTGCCCACCGCGTAACACTCAATTCCGAAGGCTGTTATGTACTCTCCGATGATGCTTCGTAATTGGTCGCAATCGTCTACGAACAACACAGCGAGTCTCATCGCATCGACGCTCCTTTGTCCCTCGGACACGGAGTCAGTTTCATCCCGGCGTAACATCGCGATTGAGTACATCGTGAGGCTATCGTCATTTTATGCGCTCTCGGTGTGAAGGATGGATCACCCAACTTGGAATCGAAGTCGTTATGTCGGGGAACATTCTCTAGAGAGTAGTCTAATGCGTTAGACGCGCGCGGAGGGTTTCCTGCATACTGGTTTTAAAAAAACTTGAAAAACCTTACAATTCGCATAAACCCTCACGAGTTTTTTAAGAGAAAGTGATGGAGCGGTACAGAAGAGGTCCTGAGGCTAGCGCACGGAGCGCAGATTGGGTCCCTTTCTACCGCGGTCGGTGGGCAGGTACTGATGGAGGAAAAGGTAGAGTGCGCCGAGACTGCCGATGCCCAGAATCCAGTCGAAGTAGGGACGGAGGAGGCGCATATGCATCCCTTCGGAGAGGTAGTAGGCGCCGAAGCATAGAGTCATAGCGATGAACGCAATCGATACGTCCTGACGACGTGTGTACGAAATCGACATCATGCGTCGCAGCCGATCCAGTTCCTCTTTCATAAACAACTCAGCCACGGCAAAGTAGAGTAGCGTGAGCCCAAAGAGGACAGCGAATGGTTCGTATAGGCCCATAAACTGCAGTAACATGGCGATGAGGGTGACGTAATACAGGTTCTTGATGATGTCGTACACAAACACACGTCCTCTCCACCAGGAATCAATCCCGCGATACGATTCATTCGCCTTTTGGCCTCCGCTCCCTTTGGCAAATTCAGTTAGCAGCATCCCTCGAGTGTCATAGGAGCTCCAGCGATGAAAAGAAATGGGGAAAATGAGATTGAGCCGAAGAGTGACACGCCAAGAAGCGCTTGATTACCACAGTTCCGCTCCTCCCGGGAAGATCGAAGTGCGCGTAACTAAGGGGTTCTCGTCCCAGCGCGACCTCTCCTTGGCCTACACCCCAGGGGTTGCCGAGCCCGTGCGTGCCATCGCCGAGGAGCCGCTCGACGCCTATCGCTACACCGCAAAAGGAAATCTGGTGGCTGTTGTCACCAACGGTACCGCGGTCCTCGGCCTCGGCAACGTCGGAGCGCTCGCCGGCAAGCCGGTGATGGAGGGGAAGGGGGTCCTTTTCAAAGCCTTTGCCGACATCGACGTCTTCGATTTGGAGCTTGAGACGACGGAAGTCGACGAGTTTGTGCGGATCGTAAAGGCGCTTGAGCCAACCTTTGGGGGTATCAACCTTGAGGATATCGCCGCGCCTGAGTGCTTTGAAATCGAGCGACGCCTGCGAGAGGAGATGGAGATCCCCGTCTTTCACGACGACCAGCACGGGACGGCAATCATTGCGGGAGCCGCCCTTCTCTCGGCCACCGAGGTGACAGGACGTACGTTGACGGGAGTGCGGACCGTCATCAACGGCGCCGGGGCGTCGGCGCTTGCGTGCGCTCGTTTCCTCGTCACCCTGGGGGTGCCCCGTTCCAACATAACTCTGGTCGACTCCAAAGGGGTCGTCTACCGTGGGCGGGGTGTCGGAATGAACCCGTACAAGGAGGAGTTCGCCTCCGACACGCAGGCCCGGACGCTTGAGGACGCGCTCCAAGGGGCCGACTTCTTTTTGGGACTCTCCGTTGCAGGCGCCCTAAAACCTGACATGTTGGCCGCGATGGCGCCCAACCCGATCGTCTTTGCACTGGCGAATCCGGACCCGGAAATCGACTACGATACGGCCAAGGAGGTCCGTCCCGACGCCGTCGTCGCGACCGGTCGGTCGGATTACCCCAACCAGGTGAACAACGTCCTCGGTTTTCCGTTCATCTTTCGGGGCGCCCTCGATGTGAAGGCCAGGGCGATCAATGACGAGATGAAGGTGGCTGCCGCCAGAGCGCTAGCGGCCTTGGCAAAAGAGGATGTCCCTGACGCGGTGCTCCGGGCGTACGGGATGGAGTCGCTTCAGTTTGGCCCGGATTACCTTATCCCCAAGCCCCTCGATGATCGCATGCTGACGTACGTCGCGCCTGCGGTGGCTGAGGCCGCGATGCGCACGGGCGTGGCCCGCGAGCGCCTCGATCTGGACGAGTACCGAGAGAGGCTCATCGCGCGCTCCGGCAAAGCCCGTGCCTTAAAACTTCGCATTCTGCAAAAAGCGCGCACCAACCCTAAGAGGGTCGTCTTCACCGAAGGGGAAGAGAGTAAGATCATACGCGCTGCAGCCATCGTGCAGGACGAGGGGATCGCGCACCCCATCTTGATCGGTCGGGACGATGTGGTCAAGGAGAAGGTAAAGCGACTCGGCCTCCACGTTAGCCTGGATGTCGTCCATCCGAGCACGTTTGGTCGGATCGAAGAGTACGCTGAGCATTTGTACACGCTGCGACAACGAAAGGGCGTCACGCGCAACCGGGCGCGGCAGATGGTGCGCCAACCCAACACCTTTGGGGCGTTGATGGTCTCCCTTGGAGACGCCGATGCATTCGTCGCCGGGCTCACGTACCACTACCCCGACGTCATACGACCGGCGCTGCAGGTGGTGGGGACGCGGTCAGGCTCTTCGTTGGTGGCCGGCCTTTACATTATTATCGCCCGCAATGAGGTGTACTTCTTCACCGATCCGACCGTCAACATTGACCCCAGCGCCGAGGAGTTGGCTGAGATCGCTATTCTCGCCGCCGAGCGCGTGGAGGCGCTGGGCATGGAGCCCAAGGTAGCGATGCTCTCGTTCTCTAACTTCGGCTCGACACGGCACGCGTTCTCGGAGAAGGTGCGTCGGGCCACAGAGATCGTCAAGGCGCGCCGCCCCGACCTCGCGGTCGATGGGGAGATGCAGGCAGATACAGCGGTCGTGCCGGAACTGATGGAGAGGGACTACCCCTTCTCGCATATTCAGGGTGGCGCAAACGTGCTTGTCTTTCCGGATCTCGAGGCGGCGAACGTGGCGTATAAGCTGCTACAGCGTCTCGGCGGCGCTCAGGCGATTGGACCGGTGCTGATGGGAATGGGCAAGCCCATGCACGTCTTGCAGCGCGGTGATGAAGTCGATGATATTGTGAACATCACCGCCATGGCGGTGGTCGACGCACAGGAGGTGGAGACCCCGTGATCCGGGTGATGATTGTTGACGATCACGAAGTGGTCCGCATCGGTTTAAAGTCATTACTGCGCCGTGTCGAAGATCTGGACGTCGTCGGGGAGGCTGGTTCGGCCGAGGAGAGTGTCCGCACGGTAGAGAAGCTCGTGGCGGAGGACGCCGCGCCGCACGTCATCGTTATGGATGTGAGAATGTCGGGGGGCAGCGGCATCGACGCGTGCCGGGCGATTCGTGCCGCCCATCCTGAGATCAAAGTGATCATGCTCACGTCGTACACGGACGACGAGGCGGTGTACGCCTCAGTGATGGCCGGTGCGGCAGGGTATGTGCTCAAGCAGGTCGGTTCGGATGATCTTGTCAAGGCGATTCGTACCGTCTATCAAGGCGGAGCGCTGCTTGACCCCAGCACCACACAGCGTGTGCTTGAGAGCATGCGCAAGAAAGACCCCCTCGGCGATCTGCCCGAGCCGTTGACCGATCAGGAGCGCCGACTCCTGGAGTTGATCGCGCACGGCCTCACCAACAAAGAGATTGCCAAGGAAGTCTTCCTCAGCGAGAAGACGGTGCGCAACTACGTAAGTAACATTCTCGCGAAGTTAGGAGTGGCCAACCGGGCGGAGGCGGCCGCATTCGCCGTGCGGCACGGGTTGGCGGGTGAGACACAGAGCGGCGAGCAAGCGTGAACGTTCTGCGCACATTTTTCGAGACCGACGCAAACCAGATCGTACTCAACTTTGGGCACGGGCTGGTCTTCTTTCTCATTGGGTTCAGCATCTTCCTCAAGTCTAAACGCTGGAGCGAGTTGACGCTCGCCAAGAGCCTACGCCGCCTCGGTGCGTTCGCCGTGTTGAACGCAATCGGCGACTGGGGACTCGTCTTTCTACCTGTCCAAGAAGAGGTCTTCTCTCCGCACGTCATGGGTGTCCTCTGGGTGATGGACGAGGCGCTGTTGGCGTTGTCGTACGCATTCCTCCTGGGCTTCGGTTGTCGCCTCGTCGCCGATACGGCGTCGCGGTACGAGTGGCTTCCCCGCATCGTCCCCGTCTTGTACGCGCTCTGGTTTGGCACGCTCCTCTTTGCACTCATCACCGGTCGGGTTGATCCCTTGGGCGGCAAAGAGAGCCTCGTCCACTTCGAGGTTGCGTACCGCTACGGCTTCGCTTTCACAGGTGCCCTCATCAGCGCTTGGGCGCTGTACATCCAACAGCGAGAGTTGATTCGTCTCGACTTGACGGCGTCTGTGCCGCCCTTGAGGTGGGTTGGAATCGCCGTTGCCGTCTACGGGGTGGCGGCTGGGTTGCTCGTCCCTCCTGGCCCTTACTTCCCGGCCAACGTCATCAACCAATTGGCCTTCATCGAGTGGACCGGCCTGCCCGTACGCGTGTTTACCGGCTTGATCGGCACGGTGATGGCGATCTTTATCATCATCGTTCTCAACGTCTTTGACCTAGAGATTCAGCGACGAGTTGAGGGAGCACGACGTATGCAGGCAATCGTGGACGAACGGGTCCGTATCGCCCGTGACTTGCACGATGGGATCATTCAGACGTTGTACGCCTTAGGCCTCGCCCTCGAGGGCGTCAAGCTCTCCCTGGACGAGTCGGCCAAAGAGGCCCGAGAAGAGATCCGCGTCATTATGCTCTCGCTCGACCAGGCGGTCAAGGATGTACGCGGCTATATTCACCAACTCAAGACGCCTGCGGACGAGGTCTCGTTGGACGAACAACTCCGGGTCCTGCAGAAGGAGTTGCAACGTGAGGCGCGCGTGCCTGTGGTCTTAAAAGCCGAGTCGGTAGAGGCCGGTATTCTCTCCACGGACGCGATCGGCAACATCCTGCTCACGGTCCGTGAAGCGGTGAGTAACGCGTTGCGGCACGCAAGGGCCTCTAAGGTGGAGATCGTGCTTGCGCGCAACACGGACGTGCTGACTGTCTCCATCAGAGACGACGGGGTTGGCTTTGATCCTGAAACGTTGCCTGAGGCAGTGGGCGGGGAGCACCAGGGGATCGAGAATATGCACCGGCGTGCGGAGGCGATCGGGGGGCGTCTGGTCATCCATTCCGAAGCGACCGGTGGTACGGATGTAACGCTAGAGATTCCGTTACATGCCTGACGTGCCCGGATCGTTGTGTTAATCGGTCACGTACGCCGCCACAGCAACGCCACGGTGCCAACAAGGCTCACGAGGAGGACGAGTCCGCCTACGGTGAACGGTGCCAGCGTGAACCGGAGTGCGTGCGTGATGAGGGGGCCTGCGATGGCGCCCGCTGAGAAGGCGGCGGTGAGTAGTCCGAACCCAAGGCCGCGTCGCTGGGCCCCGACAGCGTCGGCGTTGAGCGCGCTCACCGAAGGAAAAATGAGCCCAAAGCCCAAGCCGTATAGGAAAAGGGCCAAGGCCATTCCCCCCACGCTTTCGGTGGGCGTTAAGGCAAGGAGGCCGACTGCGCCGACACTGAGGCCCAAAGCGACGGGGACGCGCCGTCCGATGCGGTCCGAAAGGCGAGAGAGCGGAGGGAGAAACGCGAAGACGGCGCCGAGCGCAAACGAGCTCAAGAGCGGGCCCATGACTGACGCCTTCATGCCGAGCGCCTCTGTCTTGAGGGGAAACGCGTAAAAGAGTGTGTTCTGGCAGAACATCACGGCGAAGCCGATCGCACACGAGAGACCGAGGAGCCGCCCGTCAATCGCGCGGGCGGCTGACGCATTTCGATCTCGGGGTGTGGCACGCGTTGAAGCTTTTGCAGCTGCGTTGGGTTCAGGATACACAAAAATTCCAGTCAAACCTACGAGCGTGAGTGTGCCGGCCAAGATACCTAGGGTCGCTTCGAGACTCAACGCGTCTTTGAGAATTCCGTTTAGGGCGGGTGCCATCATGCTCGCCAGCGCGATGACGAGCCCGGCTCGGGCCATCACCTCGCCGCGCCGATCCCGGGGTGCTCCGTCCGCCAGGGAGGCAAAGACCGCCGGCGCGATGGCGGCGGCAGCCAGACCGTGTATGAAACGGATCCCGATCAAGAGGCCGGGAGTCTCCGCCTTAAGGTGGAGTAAGGTGCTGCCGGCCAAGGCGAGGAATGCCCAAGAGGCGACACGTGTGCGATTCATGCGGTCAGATAGGTAACCAAAGAAGGCGTTCCCGGCCAAATTGGCCGTGCTGTAAGCGCTGGCTGCAAAGGCCAGGGCTTCAGGACTGCCTGCTGCAGCGGCCAAAACCACCAGAAGCGGCGTCCACGACAGTTGCTCGTAAAAGCTTGTCCATACCATCACAAGCGCGAAGCGCCGGACCGGCCTAGTATTGGTGCGCACAGCGAGCTGCAACCGGCTCTTCCTCCTGGGTCTTCGACGGATGAGGTCGGCGTGGTGTGATCGTGGTGGATAATCATAGTCGACTTCTGCTCGGCGATCGCAGAACCCTTTTACCAGAGAATACGGAAGGAATTAGCTGACCCTAGGGCAAACCGATTAATCGTTCAGTATGTACATAAAGGATGTGAAGGATCGTGCAGTTTTTATCATTTATCGAGAACGGTGAGCGTCGTGTCGGCGTTCACGTCGACGGGACGATTGTCGACATTCGCGCTGCGCTTGCGGAGCGGTTTGCTGAGGGCGGTGAGGGCCGACCCAAGGAGTTGGCTGCTGCTCTCATCCCATCCGACTTGGTCGCATTGATCGAGCGAGGGGATCCGGCTTTGGCTCAGATTCGATCGGCGGTCGACTACGCCCTGGCTAAGAAGGGCGATTCGAGTGATCCCGCTCAGAGTCGCCTCACGTACGGACTGGGCGATGTCGCTGTATACGCCCCGATCACCAACCCGAGCAAAGTGGTGGCCATTGGGCTCAACTACTTGGATCACGCCCGGGAGTCGGGGATGGAGCCCCCCAAAAAACCAATCTTCTTCACCAAGTACAACACAGCGATCGTGGGTCCGGGTTCGGCCGTCGAGTTGCCTGCTAAAGAGGTGAGCGACCAGGTCGACTACGAGGTCGAGTTGGCCGTTGTCATCGGTAAAGCGGCGCGCCACGTCTCCGAAGATGAGGCGATGGAGCACGTCTTTGGGTACACGATTCTCAACGACGTCTCCGCACGCGACCTGCAGTTTGAGGACGGTCAGTGGGTCAAAGGCAAGAGCCTCGACACCTTCGCGCCCATTGGACCATGGGTTGTCACCAAGGATGAGATTCCTGATCCCCACAACCTGCGCATTGTGATGGCACTCAATGGAGAGATCGTGCAGGACTCCAACACAAGCAACTTGATCTTTAACATCCCACAGCTCATCTCGTACCTCAGTGGGCTCTTCACACTGCGACCGGGCGATGTGATTGCAACGGGGACGCCGCCCGGAGTGGGGATGGCCCGAGATCCGCAGCGCTTCCTCAAACCGGGCGACACCATGGTGTGCGAAATTCAAAACATCGGCTCGTTGGAGAACCCCGTCATTCAAGGGGAGTAGGGCTACATCCGAGCGCTTCGTCGATTGGGTGAATCCAGTGCCAGGGCCGGGGAGTGGTTGGGCGCTCTCCGGCCCACTCGTATTCACGCGTCGTTGCAAGTGATTGATGGCCGGCGATCTTTTGGAGGATCTGCAGGCTCACCCCTGCTCGCCACAGCAGGGCTATACACGTGTGGCGGAGTGAATGGACACTCAGTCCGTCTCGGGTGATCCCGGCACGTGTGCGCACCATGTGGAACGCGTGGTAGATGGCCCCTTTGGTGACGGGTTTGCCGTGGCGGTTGAGGAAGAGTGCATGGGGGTCAGCCGGCGCCTTGCTGCGGCTGCGAAGATAGGCGTCAAGAGCCTCCCTGGCGCCCTCGGAGAGGACTAACGTACGGTGGATATTGCGACGCCCGCAAAAGCGGATTCTGCCCGAGCTCAGGTCAATGTCACCTCTTCGCAGTCTGATGAGCTCTGAGAGCGTGCATCCACTTGTTAAAAAGAGACGAAACATGGCGTGGTCACGCAAGGGGTTGCGAGTCGTCTTGGCGGCCTCGAGGAGTTGCAGTGATTGGTGGAGTGAGAGTGTTACAGGGGTCTGCGCCACCGTCGGTTGCGCGTGCAACAAGGCGGTGGGTTCATCGTGCACGTAGCCCCATGCTAGCATGGTGGCAAAGAAACGCTTCAGCGCTGCCAAGCGACGCCTCCGACTGGAAGGTGCGTTACCTCGTGTGCGCATCGCTTCGAGGAATTGCTCCACGTCTTCCGCTGTGACCTGGTCCACACTGAGGTCGGGGTGGTGGCTGTGAAGCACGTGCCGCCGAAAGAGCTGAAGGTCGTGTTGGTAGTGCCGGATGGTGTTGGGCTGAAGGTCTTCGGTTTGCAAGCCCGCCTGGACGTACAGTTCGATGGCGTCATCAAGGGTGAGCGTGAAGGGCTGGGTGTCGACACCCAGTGGTGCGAGCCACTGCGATGTACTTAGGTCAACGGTCGTGCTTTGCAATAAATGTCGCCTCCCAAAGAGAATGTGGCGGCGAAGAATCGATGGAAGAATGGCACAACACGCGTGGCGTGCCGGCCATGCACCGATTTCGCCCATGCCCTTCCCTCGTGGAGGCTGGAGCTACCTGTGCAGGTGGGTTCGTCACTCTCGGTTTCGTCCGTGCGAAAAGGGTTCCTGCCCAAAGATGGGCGACAGGGCAATTCGTTACGCGTTACATCATGATAACGGCAAAAGTAATGCCAAAAGAAAAAAGGGCCGGAAGAGCTCCGGCCCCGACCCAACCCTACCGTCCCACGATCTCTGCGTTTCGGGGGTTCGCAGAATTCGTGATCTATCGGTAGGCAGCAACGAACCTGTCCGGCCGGCGGGGGTGTGGGGAGTCCGGGGGTCTCGCCGACGGGCAGTCGTTTTGCGGTCTAGAGGCAATAATTGCTTTCCTGCCGATTAAACTCCTGCATCGGACACCTGGGAAAAATGTCCTATTTTGATAGGACTCGCGTCCTGTGACCAGAGGAGAAGAGACTTGCCACTCCGTCTCAAACGGAAGCAAAAGTGGGGTCGTGGCAGGATGCTGTGTACTTCGACTTGAACATACGTAACTACCTGGAATTTGAGTTGGATAAAGGGCGTGGAAGTCGTTTGAGCGTCGGATACAAGTTAGTGGTGCGGCAGGACCCGAAGTCGCCGGCGGCGGAGGCCATTCGCTCATTACGGACAAACCTCCAGTACGTCGGAGTGGATCGCTCACTCAAGAGCGTATTGGTAACGAGCGCAGGACCTTCCGAAGGGAAGACTTCCATCGCTGCAAACTTGGCACTTTCAATGGCGGATGCTGGGACCAAGTGCATCGCTGTAGGCGTCGATTTACGTAAACCTTCACTCCACAGTGCTTTTGGCCTCTCTAACAGCACGGGACTCACAAACGTACTCTTAGGTCAAATGTCGCTTAAGGACGCGCTGCAAGAGACCGAGCACGAAAGGTTAAGCATTCTCGCGTCGGGCCCGGTGCCTCCAAATCCGGCTGAGCTCCTCGGCTCGAGCGTGATGAAGGAGATTATTGCGGAGATCGAGGCCTCCTGCGACATGGCCATCTACGACGCAACGCCGGTGATGGCGGTGACGGACGCCGTTCTCCTCAGCCGCTTAATGAGTGGCGTGCTCCTCATTGTCGACATGAATCAAACGCCGCGGGAGCAACTCGCGCTCGCCAAGGCCCAACTTGAGAAGGTAGACGCTCACATCCTCGGTGTGGTGGCGAACCGAGTGAAGTCGGGCGGACGTTACGGTGGTTACTACTATTACTACTACGGCGAGGGTGAGAGCGAGGCCGCCGCGACCGGCGACGGCGCCGGCTCTCGCGCCGGGCGATGGTTGGGGCGTCTCATGGGTGGGAGAAGGCGAACATGACTCAAGAGCAAGAGTTAGAACTCGATCTACGACAACTTTGGCAGGCGCTTTGGCGCCGCAAGGTGATAATTATTGGATTATTCGTCGTCGCCTGCGTCGTCGCATACGCCTACAGCTCGCGCATGACCCCCATCTACGAGGCGTCGACGACGGTGGTGGTGCGTGAGCGTTCCGCGGCGCTTACACTGCCTGGGCTGGAGAGCTTGACCGGAAGCGGCCAGTCGTATGTACAAAATTCGCTGAATCTCTTTCGGAGCCGGACGCTGGCTCTCCGGACCGCTCAGCGCTTAGGCTTCGACTACGACGTGCACTCTTCAGAGTTTAGTGCGTTTCGCAACCGAATTTCGGTGCAGCCGTCGAGCGGTAGTGACCTGGTACGCATCTCGGTGCAGCACGAGGATCCGGCGATGGCCGAGCGAATCGCCAACACTCTCGTGGAGGCCTTCATCGAAGAGAGTCAGCGGCTAAACTCGCTCGATGTGCGGGCGGCCCGGGAGTTTATCCAGGCGCAGCTCGTGCAGTTTGAGGTCGACCTTGAACAGGCCGAGGAGAATCTGGTCCGCTACAAGGAGCAGGCGGATATTGTGACGCCGAGCGGTGAGACGGCCGCTGTCCTGGAAGGGATCACTCGCCTCGAAAACCTTAGAGCCGAGGCGACCGTAGCACGGCAGACGGCGCAGAGCCGACTAAACGCCTTGCAGGGTGAGCTCGCCGGCGAACGGCGCAGCATCGTTTCGAGCAACGTGGTGGCGGCGAATCCGTTGATCGGGAGCATTCGCTCGCAACTCGCCACTCTGGAGGCTCAGTTGGCGGCAGCGAGGGAGCAGTACACGGAGCGACACCCGCGTGTGGTCAGCCTGACAGCGCAGATCAATGAGTACAGACGCGAGCTGAGTGATCAAATCGCCCGACTCGAGACGGCGGATACCGACACACATATCTCGCAGGAGATGATCAGTCTGCAGGCGGAAGTGATGGCCCAAGACGCTCGCATCGAAGCGTTGGACGCCCTGATCTCCGACCGCGAGGCGCTTCTGGGGGATCTACCCGAGAAGGAGTTGCGCCTCACAAGGCTGATCCGCCAGGCGAACGTGACCGAGGGGATTTACACCACGTTGTTGCAACGCTACGAGGAAATGCGGATCAACGAGGCGATGGAGTCGGCGAACGTCAGCGTACTGGATCCGGCGATTGAGCCGAGGACGCCGATCAAGCCGCGAGTCCGTTTGAACGTTGCCATCGCGGGCTTCCTGGGGCTCTTTGTCGGCGTCGGCTTGGCCTTTCTCCTCGAGTACCTGGATACGACGTTTAGGAGCGTCGAGGAGATCGAGTCGTACCTGGGCTTGCCTGTCCTTGGGCGAACGCCGGATTTCAACGAAGCGAGCGGCCCGCGCAGGGCGTACTGAAACAGCCAACCCAACCGACACGTGATATAAACGTCCAACTCTATCTAAAACCCCGATGCGGGCCCAAGTGGGACCCCGTCGGGGTTTGACGCGTCCAAACGGCGTAAAGTGGAGCTTGGCGGCGTACGAGGCCGATTCCGCACACGTTTTCTCTGAGTTCTTGCGTCTGTCAGAGCGATTCACGGCCTCTCATTCGCCTTGAAAGGCCCGGTTGTCACCCGGTATGATGCTGCTGTGTTGCCGCCGGCGCCAATAGGCCCCGTGAGGTGGGAGGGTCCGCACGTGAATGCGTCAATTATTCTACTCGGTCTTACGCTTTGGGGCGTCTGCACGGCCACCGCTCTGGGCGCTGTTCCACCTACAATTGTGGAGTCGGAGCGGCCGGTTCGCTCCTTGCAATCCTTGCGTTATCGCGACGTTTTAGGCCAACAAGAGTGGTACACCTGTGGGGCCGCGGCTGTGGCAACGTGGCTCACACACTTCCTCGGTCACGAGGTGAGCGAGGAAGAAGTCCTTCAGGTCGCAAACGAGGCGATGGTGAACACAGGGCGGGAGATCGGCGAAGGACTCACACTCCTCTCCTTGCGTGACGCTCTAGGGCATTTCGCCGTGAAAGGCGTTGGATATCGCGTCCCGGTTACGAGTCTGATCACGTACTTCGGGAACGGCGGGCTACCCGTTCTCATGCACGTCACTCGTCCTGAGCTTCACTACGTGCTGGCGGTCGGATTCCTGGGCGATCAATTTCTCATTGCGGATCCTTCGTACGGCCGCCGGTCGGTGAGCGTCGCCGAACTGGTTGAAGAGAAAGGGTTTGAAGGCATCGTGATGGTGGCGATGGTTGACGACGACACCGCGTTGTTGGCCCGTGCCAAGCAAGAGTCGTTTGTCGCCGACTTCGAGCGCCGTTTTGCCCAGTTGCGGTCCGCGCGGGAGTTGATGGTGCGATGAGGCGGCTAGCAGAGTTAGATGTATATCAACGGGGCCTCCTACGTCAACGGCTCCTCCTGTGTCCATGGTTCCTCCCATGTCATCGGGTCTTCCGGTTCGTTCCTTTGATGGTTGTGCTACTCGTGTCATTCGCCGATCTCTCTCTTGCTGAAGTGCCCGGCATCGAAGTGTTACAGCGAGAGACAGAGGAGATTTCCGACATCACATACTCGGTGGGATGGATAGTTGCACCGACGGAGCGTCGCGAACGGATCCTGGTCGCGGGCCTTCCGGTGGAGCGGGTGCAACGCAATACGAGTTCGCAGCTGCGCACGACACTCTCGTACAACGTAAACAAGCGGCTGGCGCTCACGGGGGAGTGGGCTCCCGGAGTCCTTGTCCGGCGGGAGAGCTGGGTTGCTCCAGGGCATGAGGAGGAGCGGCACCGCGTGAGTCGCTCACGAGAGTGGAGCGTGGGGGTGCGGTACCGATTCAGTCCCAAAGGTTTGTTCGACCCTACGTTGCGTCTGCGAACGGGCGGCTCCGGCATCGGCGCGGATCTTGCTCTCTCCCGCATCGCAGATCCAGTGGTCAGTGCTCTGAGAGTGGGTTACCAGCGTAACTCTAACGCAACCCTCGATCCCTCTGGCGCCGATCAGTTATCGGTGAACGTCAGTGTCGGTCTTGTGGCGAACGAGAAGGTGACGCTCCTTACCGGCCTAGGATATCGGCGTCCTATCTCCGGCGGAACCTTGGGTACGTCTACACTCTCTCTTCGTTGGACGTGGACAATCGACCCAGTGGACCGACGAACGATCGGTGTATGGACGGCGCTCGAACACACTGAGGGTCTGCCAGGACTAGCTTTTGGCGTCGAGTGGAGCGGTCGACTCTCGCGAGGGGATAGGGCCGAAAAAGGGGTGAATCCTTTGGAGACCGAAGAGTGAGAGATAACCTTTTGGGGTGGGATTTAGAGTGGCTATCAAGACGTGATAAGTGCATACATAGGAGCGGCGCTCGGCTGCTTCGTCGTCGGAGGAATGGTCGGTGCCACCAGCATTGGCGGATTTTTACTCGTGCCGATCCTGATGGTGAGTCTCGATTTTTCGCTCTCCCAGGCTGTGGCGACCACTTTGGTAAGTTACATCCCTACCGGAGTGATCGCCATCTACCTGTATCATCGGAAACGTCGGGTCCATTTCCTTCTCGGTGTCGGGCTCGGTTTAGTGACGTTGCCGGGGATCTGGGCCGGATTGTGGCTGAGCCGCTGGATGAGTGAGCGCATGGCAGAGATGGTCCTTAGCGGGCTGCTCATCGTCCTGTCAGTGTATGTGGGACGCCAGGCGTGGCGGGCCTATCGCGACCGTGCGGGAGAGGTGGCGCGTGACACGACGGCGGCGACGACTGAGCACGACCGCATGGCTGCATCCCAGCCGGCGTGGCGCACACGGCGGGGGCGCCTCGTGTTGGTAGGGGCGTCACTCGTCGCGGGGATGGCGGCCAGCTTGGCCGGGGTCGGAGGCGCGCTTATTCTCGCCCCTGTGATGGTCTCACTTGGCGTCGCCCCCGGGATCGCCGTGGGCACGGCCATCTTGTTCTCCACGGTGTCGGCGGTGATTGCTTCTATCGGCAAAATGACCGAGACTGCAGTTCACGCCGGCATCCTTACGCTGGTCGTCGTGACGAATACCGCCGGTATCTTTGTTGGCGAAGGTATTGCCCGCCGTCTCGACCCCAGGGTGATGCGCGGCGTGATCGCCGTGCTCTGCCTGTTGTCCGCGGTGGCAGTACTACTTTAAGCAAATTTGTAGTTGACAGGAACTACTTTTGTATAAAGGGCAGGCGCCACATCCTGCGGCGACGAAATCTCGGGACGCACCCGCAGTATTTGCGATACAGTTTGCGCAATCGTTGGAAATAAGCGTGCGCAGAGCAGCGTTGCGACGATTGTAGAAGCGATTGGGGTGATACGTCGTTGTGGGTGAATGGCACAAGATGATCACGTGTATCGATGTAAACCAGTTTGGAATTGCAAGTGTTTGGATGAAGCAACAGGGGCTGCTCCTGTTCGTTCCAACATCGACGATGGGCGATTACTGTCTCGTCCACTACGGAACGCTCTATCAAAAGTTGCAGTCCCGGGGATATTGGTGGCCTGAGAAGATTCGGCTCAACTAGCTGCTGCCAGTGGAGGGCGCGGCTCGAAAGGGGAAGGACCTACGTGATCAAGCGGTTTGGAGACGGCCGCGATTGGTTCTTTGAAAAGAGACTGGGCATGTTTGTCCATTGGGGATTGTACGCAATCCCCGCGTGGCACGAGCAGATCCTCTGGCGTGGTAAGACGCCTCGACACGAGTACGAGCCGCTCATTCATCAGTTTAATCCGACAAACTTTGATCCCGATCGATGGATTGACCGCATGGAGGAGGCGGGGATGGAGTTCGTGGTGTTGACGACGAAGCATCACGACGGATTTTGTTTGTGGGATACCAAGTACACAGAGTATAACATAATGAACACCCCGTACGGAAAGGACATCGTGGGCATGCTCGCCGACGCTTGCAACCGGCGGGGTGTTTTATTTGGTATCTACTACTCCATTCCCGATTGGCACCACCCCAACTATCCAAATCTGGGCCGCCATCACGAGATGTTTGGGCCTCGCGCGGGCGACGAGCCGGACGAGCGGAGATACCTCGAGTACGTCGTCAACCAAATGACGGAGCTTTGTACAAACTACGGAGAGCTGTGCCAGATCTTTTGGGACGTAAACGTGCTCGAGTGGCATGATGCGTCCATCAACGAGTTGGTGCGTTCGCTTCAACCAAGCGCGTTGATCAACGATCGCGGGCCTGACTCCGGCGATTTTGGCACACCGGAGCGACACGTGCCCGAGGGAAAGGCCTTCTCTCGGCTGACCCAGGCGTGTCAGTCGCTCGGGCGAGAGAGTTGGGGATACAAGACGGATGAGGATTACTACTCTCACAAGTTCTTAATGCAAAGTGTTGATAAGATCTTGGCGATGGGTGGAAGCTACTTGCTCAATGTCGGTCCACGACCGGACGGCACCTTTGCGGAGCCCGATATAGCCGCATTGCGTAGCCTGGGGGCTTGGTATCATCGGGTGAAAGAGTCATTCGTCGACACGGTGCCTGCCTCGTATCTCGTCGACGAGAACGGAAGGGACAGCGTCCTTGTGACACGCCGGGGGAACTCCCTTTACATCCACGTGAATCCCGATCCGCAGACCAACGGAGTGGTGCTGCGCCCGCTCGATGTAACTCCCGCCCGAGCCGTTCTGCTCAACACGGGACAGGAGGTCGAGACGAGCGTTGACATGCTACCATTCTATTGGCGTGAGAAACCGTACTTGCGCATCCGAAATCTTCCTGTGAACGAGATGAACGACCAGGTGATGGTGGTACAGCTCGATTTCAATGAATCCATCAACGCATGACGTTTGTCACGCGGCGCCGCTGTCGCCAGGCTACGCCTGTGCGATCGGGGGAAGCGCGATACTCAGGCCGCCGCTGCGAAAACCTGCGAGGTCCATGGTGACAAACCGGTATCCGGCTTGTCGCAGGCCCTCAACGACCTGGTCACCAACGTCGAGGAGGCGGGGAAGCTCCGCTTTCGGCACCTCAATGCGGGCGATCTCGCCGTGATGTCTGACGCGAAATTGGCGGAAACCGAGCGACCATAGGACATCCTCGGATGCCTCGACCTGCTTCAGAAGTTCGCGCGTAATCTCCGTGCCGACGGGGAAGCGCGACGAGAGGCAGGCGAATGCCGGCTTATCCCAGACGGGCAACCCAAAGTGACGCGCAAGGGCTCGGACATCAGCCTTGGTGAGTCCCGCTTCCTTTAGGGGAGCCCGCACACCGTGTTGTTCAGCCGCTTGGCGACCGGGTCGAATATCCGCGAGGTCGTCTTGGTTCTCACCGTAGGCGACCCAGTGTATGCCGGTCTCCTCGACGACACGTTCGATTGCGGTAAAGAGTTCATCCTTACAAAAGAAGCACCGGTTGCCGGCATTCGCCGTGTAATCCGGATTCTCCAGCTCAAACGTGTCCACCACCATCAGCCTAATTCCTATCTTCTGTGCTACCTCTTCCGCTATGCGCAGCTCGCGCAATGGCAGCGAGGGAGAGCGAGCGATGACCGCGACGCTCTTATCCCCGAGGGCATGGTGGGCCGCAGCTGCCAAGAGAGCACTGTCGACTCCTCCGGAGAACGCCACGATCAGTTCCCCGAGATCACGAATGATTGCATTCAGCCCTTGAAGTTTGCTCGTCAACTCCGGTGTGAGTTGATTCGGAGTGAGCTGATCTCGACCAGGCGCCTTAGACATCTTGCTCCACCTTTCCTGCGATCAACGCGGCCGCGTAGGCCGCACCAAAGCCGTTGTCGATATTGACCACGCTTACGCCACTCGAGCAGTTATTGAGCATGGCAAGCAGCGCTGACACGCCCCCAAAACTGGCGCCGTACCCGACGCTTGTCGGCACGGCAATCACCGGTGTGGGAATCAGACCCGAGACCACGCTGGGAAGGGCGCCGTCCATGCCGGCGACGACGATCACGACGAGAGAGTCGCGCATAAGTTCAACGTGGTCCAATATTCGTTGGAGTCCGGCGACGCCCGCGTCTCGAACAACCTTCACGGTGTGCCCAAAGAGCTCCAGCGTTCCCACCGCCTCACGCAGCACGGGTTCGTCGGCTGACCCGGCAGAGACGACGGTGATGTAACCCGTTCTCCGCTTGCCGGACGAGTCCGAGGCAGAGGTTTCTCCCGACGGTTGCCAGATGAGGAGGCGGCCGATCGGGTCGTAGGTCACCTCAGAGAGCGCTTCGCGAACGGCTTGGAAATGCGCCTCGTTGGCCCGAGTGCCCAAGGCGGTTTCACCGTTTTCAGCAAAGACCATAAAGATCGACCGAACTTGCTCAGGGCTCTTTGCCTCACAGTAGACGACTTCCGGCAAGCCGCGACGGGATTTGCGCTGCAAATCGACTCGGGCAGAGTCCGTCGTCACGTAGCCGCGAGACTGCACCTCCAGGGCGGCAACCGCCCGTTCGACGCTCAAATCGCCGGCGGCGACTCCTTCGAGAATTCGACGCATACTCTCCCTTGCGGTCACGAGCTGTGGAGCCTCCTTTGGGCGAGTTCGTGCGCGGACGCAGCCACCTGCTTGAGCGGGCGTCCGAGGGAGCGCGCGACCCGGGCGCAGTCATCGTACTCCGGCGCCAAGTTGTAGATGTGTCCCTTGTGCCGACCCACCTTCACCCTAACGGGTTGGTCATCGATGGAGACTTCGATCCAGTCCCGCTCCAGCATCCAGCGGTGGGCCGAATGGACCCGCACACCAAGCGTGGTGCTCTCTTTAAAGAGTATTCCCGTGATGGCGTCCTCGTCCTGAGGACGTGCCAGTACGTGTAAAACGTGACCCGGGCGGCTCTTCTTCATCATCGCGGAGACCACCCAGACGTCACGAGCGCCCGCCTCAAAGAGGCGATCAAAGAGGTAGGAGTACACCTCAGCCGACATGTCGTCGAGGTTTGCCTCGATCTCGACCACATCATCATGCAACCACTCGGCGCTCTTTTGCGGAGCGTCGCGATCCGCGATAGCCTCCGTTTCGGAGAGGAGGACGCGGACAATGTTGGGAATCTCCAGGTCGCGTCGACCCGCACCGCACCCGACGCGATCAACTCGCCGAGTGGACATTGGACCGACCTGGTCACAAAGGGCGCGTACCAGCGCCGCGCCCGTCGGGGTGACCAACTCACCTTTAATATCCGTTTGGTAGAAGTCGAACCCCTCAAGCAGCTTAAGGGTGGCAGGCGCCGGCACGGGAATGCGTCCATGGGCTGCTCTTACGAATCCTTTACCCACATGCAGCGCGGAGGCGGTGAGACGCTCCACCTGCAGTGACTCGAGTGCAAGACAGCAACCGACGATGTCGATGATGGCGTCCGTCGAACCGACCTCGTGAAAATGTACGTCGTCGGGATCGACGCCATGGACGAACCCCTCAGCCTGCGCGAGTTCCCAAAAGACGGCCTGTGCCCGGTCGCGCACGCGCTCCGGCAACGCGGAGGCGTCGAGCAACGCCTTGATCTCTTGATACGGGCGATGCACATGCGGGTAGTCATGAGCGTGATCGTGGGGATGGCTATGAATGTGTGAATGACCATGGTCGTGAGCTTGGCCATGATCATGAGAATGACTGTGATCGTGATGGCTGTGATCGTTAGAGTGGCTATGATGATGGGAATCTTCATGAACGTGCGAGTGATCGTGTCCGTCCGGATCATCAGCGAGGAGACCGCCGACTCGCACCTCGGCACGCAATGCGGTAATGCCGTTCTTTTGCGTTCGGAAAACGGCGAGCGACCAGGGTTCGACCAGGTTGAGCCCGTCGAGTCCTGAACGGATATCGTCAAGAGACGCGCCAAGATCGATTAATGCAGCCAAGAGCATGTCGCCGGCGATCCCTGATGGACAATCTAAATGCACAGTGAGCATCGTTTCACCTCAAAATCAGCGTGGCGTGAAATGATGGTGTGCGCGCCGTTCCGACGCGCACAACCCACGCTTTCTCAGCTGATTTCGTGATAGGCACAGGGCTTCCCTTCGGCGCAGGGAGGAGCGGAGGCGCTTGTTCGCCGTCTAGCGCGAGAGGATGGCGGCAACGCGCAGTTCGAGATCCTCTAGGAACGACGACATCGGCCTCTGCCCACCAAAGAGCTCCGACAAAAGCGTGTAGAACTCTCCATATATCTCTCCGATTCCAGGAACTCCCGAAATGCCACTGGCATACGGAACGACGTCCAGAACGATATCCCTGAAATTCTCACTGGCCATGCGGTCAGCAAGCTGGGGATGCGATTGTGCCGACCGGCTAGCGGTGATTTGACCGCTGAGATTGGAGAAGGTGGCCAAACTCTCAGCGTTGGTAAGGTATTTCAACACTTCCCAAGCTGCTTGCTCCCGCTCCGGCGTCGTCTTCATGATATTGACGCGGTGCGGTGGATACAGGCGGATGAGCGGGGAACTACTTCGGCACTCCAGGGTCAAGCCATTGGTCGTACTGCCAGTTTATCGCCTCCCTGTCGTGTGGGATTCCGAGCCCATCTGGATAGTGCCGGCGTGCTATCTCGTCGTGCATGCGAGTGAGCGCTTCGAGGACCTCTGGGTCCGCGATTCGGTCATCGTGTTCTTGTTGCCATTGATGCAGAGCTGACCGCAAACCGTCCTGGATACTTCTCATCTCAGGGCGATCGGCTAGGTTGAACAACTCCTGCGGATCCTCTTTCAAGTCGTAAAGTTCCTCGGCCGGAGGGTGTACTGAGCGCTTCAGCGCCTGCCTAAGATCGGGCGGCGCCGCAGCCAAATCTTCCTCGGTAAGGCTTGACTCCCAGGCTCCGGGCGGCATGTATGCCTTTGCGCCACGGCTGGTACGTTCGGGAATGAGGTTCACGATCAGCTTGTACCGGTCATTGCGAATGCTGCGTTGGGGATACCAGTGGGGCGCACTTCCGGTCCACTCTCCGACAACGTGATCCCGCCACGGGAGAGTCGCGCCACGGGCGAGCGGCGCCAACGAGTGACCCGGTCGTTCCTCCAGGGGTGGAAGCTCTAAGAGATCGAGGACGGTCGGAAGAATATCCACGTGGCTCGTCAACTCGTCACGAACGATGCCTGCGCTGACCCGCTCCGGCGCATGGATGATGAGGGGGACGCGTAGCCCGCCTTCGTAACACGTCACTTTGCCGCGTATAAACTGTTGGCCGTGATCAACGGTGAAAATGAGAATGGTCTCTCGATCGGTGCGGCGGCGGATCTCGTCCAGGATGAGAGCAATGCCGGTGTCGAGTCGCTCGAGGCAGTTGTAGTAGGCAGCGAGGCGGTCGCGCATGTGGGGGGAATCGATCGGACAGAAATCCGGAAGCTGAATTTCGTCGCCACTCAATGGAGTCTCGGGCACTCCAAACGATTGGTGCAGCATCGGCAGGTGCGCGTCGGAGAAGCACGTGTAGAGGAAGAAAGGATCGTCGGCCTCGTCCGCTTCGGAGATGAAAGAGCCGGCCACCTCGGCCGTTGTGTGCACGTCGCGATGTTGAAAACTGATGTATTCCCGATCATTCCAAACCAGATCGAACGGAATGGCCTCCTCAGGGAGCACGTGCAACTTGCCGAGTCGAGCGGTGCGATAACCGGTCCCTTTGAGTAGCGTCGCCAAATTCGCGAACGGGCGGTACATCGAATACGCATGTGTAGCCAAATTGATTTGACCGTTTTGATGGGGGTAGAGTCCCGTGAGAATGCTGGCACGACCGGGACTACAGATTGCACACGTCGTGTGATGGTTGTCAAAACGCACGCCCTCCGCGGCCAAGCGATCGAGTGTAGGAGTGCGAGCGTTTGGGTCACCGTAACACCCTAGATGTGGACCGTGATCTTCTGAAACGACGAGGACGATGTTGGGTTGCCGATTTGAGCTCACGTGAGTACCCTCTTTTCAAGAACCGAGTTTCAAATCCCAAGAGTCCAATAACACACAATGCCGACTTATTCGGCGGCAGCGACTTTTCCTTTTGCTCTGTGGTTCTGTAACGCGAATCATTAACCGTAACCTAAGGAAGTCGTGCAGGGGATTGAGCAGACACGAGAAAAACTTGCGAGTATCAACATTTGGGAGAATTTCTGCCGAGTGAGGTGCTCGAACCGTGAACGCCCCCGAAGCAATGCGCGTAGCCATCGTTGGATGTCATCGAAGTCTGACGCTCACCCCAGGCAGCCACAATTGGGCGGCTGCCTTCGCCGGCGAACCCAAGACCCATATCGTTTCGGTCTTTGACAAGAGCGAAAAGGCTCGGCAGGAGTTCATTGAAATGTGGAGCCACCAATGGCCAGGGATTACGCCTTACGACGACTTACACCAACTCCTGGTTGAACAGGCGCCGGACATCGTTTGCATTGCGACCCGACAAACGATGCATTCCGATCAAATTGAGGCAGCGGCCCGGGCGGGTGTACGAGGGATTCTTTGTGACAAACCGCTCGCGACCAGTCTGGCTGAGATGGACAGGATTCTCGCCGCGTGCGCTTCCATTCCGTTGGCCTTGGGGCTCGAACGTAGGTGGTCCGTCGCTTACCGGTGGTTGAGCGACGCTTTGGCGCAAGGAATGATCGGCCGGGTGCGTGAGGTGATCGCATTTGGCGCCCCCAACCTTATTCACCACGGATGTCACTGGTACGACGCGATGCTGATGTTGGCGGGGGACCCTGAACCCCAATGGGTGAGTGGGTTTGTGGATGGCATGCCCACTGAGCGTACCGTGACGGAGGAGAAGCCCGATCCGAAAGGTCGAGCGCAAATTGGGTTCTCCAACGACGTCGCTGGTTACATCACGCCGAGTGCGGGCGGCGTCTCATTTGAACTAATAGGTGAATCGGGGCGTCTCTGGGTGTTGGACGACGCCCGGGAGGTGTGGCGCTGGACGCCGCCGGGCAAGGAGGGAGCGCCTCCCGTTATGGAGCGTGTGGCGGTGCCAAAGCCCCAGTCCGGTTGGCCGACCGGGAAGGCGATCGTGCGTGATCTGGTCGAAGCAATTCACAGTGGAGGACGCACGGCCTGCGACCTTCTTCAAGCGAGGCGAGCCACGGAGATCGGATTCGCCATACACCTCTCCGCGGCCCGGCGCGGGGAGCAGATTCCGCTCCCCGCCAGGAGTCGAGCCCTGACGATTGAATCACTGCCTTGGGGCAACGAGTAATTCCAGAGAGGGGTCCAACAATGAGTGCAAAGTATCGAGTAGCGATCATTGGAACCGGTCGAATGGCCGGCCTTATCGAGGACGAAGTGACGCGTGAGAAGGGGAAAGTGAACAGTTTCATGCTTCCTTACGGTCATTATCCGGCCTATGCGTCCATGCCGGAGGTAGAAGTCGTCGCCGTGGCCAATCGGGGCAAGGAGCGCTTGGAGCGCTTTGCAAAGCGCTTTGGCGTGCGCAATACCTACCTGGACTACAAAGAGATGATCCTCAAGGAGAAACCGGACATCGTCAGCATCACCACGCCATCATTCGCGCGGTCGGAGCCCATCATCTTTGCCGCCGAGAACGGCGTGCGAGGCATCTACGCTGAAAAGGGACTCTGTGCCTCGCTCGAGGAGGCGGATCGCATCCGCGCAGCGTGCCTGGCCAACAACGTCGCCTTCAATTGGGGGGCGATGCGCAGACACAACGCTGGATATCAGGCGCTGCGGGACGCCATCGCGGCCGGCGAGATCGGGGAGCCCCGCTACGCTGTGATGTACTTTTACAGTGACTTGATCAAGCATCACCCTCACTCACTCGACTTGGTCGGAATGTTGCTCGGCGATCCAGCGCCGGTTTGGGTTGAAGGCCGCCTCGTCGAACCCGGCGACCCCCTTGCACCCAGTCGCCCGAGTCCTACATACGATCAAGCGGGACATCGGTTCATCCCACCGGAGGGTAAGGAGATCGCCGATCCGATGGTCGGCGCGTTCCGGGTAGGGTATGAGAACGGGGCGGAAGGGTACTTCTTGCCGATTCCGGGACGATTTGATGTCGAAGTGCACGGTAGCGCCGGACGTGCCATCGCCTGGGACAACGGCGAGGAGATTCGCGTGCGGCGAGCCTCTCGGCGGACGAACGGTGTGGAAGAACACGTGATTCGACCCCGGGGTGAGAGTCCCACGGTGACGACGATTCGCAATATCATTCATGAGATGGAGACGGGTGAACGCACGGACGGGAACATTGACGTCACCATGAACTCTGTCGAGGTGCAATTCGGCCTGGCTCAGTCGCACTTGAACGGAGGCGCTCGCGTAGCGTTGCCGATGACCGATCGCACGCTCCACATCCCAGGAGGCTGAGGCTGTTGAGGCGCGGTTTTGCCGCGCTGCAGGTCGATCGTGGTTTTGACTGGCCGAGAGGAACGATTCGCAGGAGGAGAGCTTGTGGGACGCGGTTTGCGGTTGTTACTTGCAGGAGTGATCGGGGTCGTCATGATCGGGGTCCTCGTCGCTATGGTCGCCTCTGTGGGCATCGGACGGGGCGGTTGGGGGCCCACGCTCTTTTGGGACGGGCTCCTGCAGAGGGGGCCTGGAACACGGATTGAAATGGAGCGGACGCTGCCGCTGTCGGGGGAACGGCTCTCCGTACGCAATCCGCTGGGACGGGTGACCATCACGGGGGGCGGAGCGTTAGGTGAAGCGAAGCTCGTCGCCCGGACGCGCGTTCGTCAGAATGATCAGCAGTTTGAGCTCGAAGATTTCCTGGAAATAGACACTTCCTCCGCCGGAACGACGGTTGACGCTCGCCGGGGCCTGGCCGACAGAATGCAGTTCTTTGGCTTCTCGTTTGGCGACGGAGCCGCGGTCGACATGGAGTTGACGGTGCCCGATGGGTTGATGATCGATGTGAATGCCGACGTGGGTCGAGTTGAGATCGACCAGGTGCAAGGGGATGTGAGCGTCACCGCTGACCTCGGAGAGGTGCGAGTTGAAACCTTCGAAGGTGACTTGGATGTCGAGACTGATTTGGGAGCGATACGCGTAGAGTCGGCTCAGATCCGTGACCGGTTGCGCTTGAAAACGGACATGGGTTCGATCCGCTTCAGCGGCGTTCCGGGAAGTGAGGCGGACGTACAAAGCAATATGGGTTCTGTCCGTATGGCACTTCCGCCCAATCGCTCGTACGTTGTAAATGTCCGGACCGATTTAGGCAGCGTCGACTACGATCTGCCCCACGCTGACGGCCGAGTGGGCAGCGGAGAATTATCAGGAAGGTTAACGATCACGACGGATCTAGGCTCAATTCGGATCGAGGAGGCGCGCTAGCGTGGAGATTGAAGGGATGATGGCCTTGCTCATACCCATACTCGGGATATTGGCCATCTTTGCGTACTCAACGATCAAGCGATACTGGGAGCACCGAGAGCGGATGGCCGCCATTGAAAAAGGCGTCCTACCCAGCCAAATTGGAGAAGACGCGGACATCGCCGAAGTGGGGGCTTCGCCGAGCTCGCGCCTACAAAGCGCTCTGGTGACGACGGCCGTTGGCCTCGCACTCACGGTTGGTCTCGGGAGTATCGGCTTTGGACCGTGGTTGCTCGGCGGTCTCATCCCACTCTTTGTGGGGCTTGCTGGTATCTTCACATACCTCGTAAGCTCTCGGCCGCGGCCACAAGGTCCGGACTCGCAGTAGTCGAGGGTAACGACGTTAACGAGGTGCGGCTCGCTGTAAGATACGGAACGCGTTCCTGTTCTCTATACGCTACATCGGTAATACGTATATCGGGAGGGTGTTGCTTAGAAAACTCACAATTCCAGAGGTGAAGCGAGAATGGTCTACAAGAACAGCTTGTTGGCGGGCCTTGCGGGCGGCGTCGCCATGGGACTGGTCATGGCGCTGTTGGGTTCGACCCCCATGGTGGCAGAATTAGTTGCTCCGAACTCCATGGTGTGGGGCTGGGTCTCGTTCTTAGTCGTCAGCGCCGTGCTAGGTGTCTTGTATGCACTGACGCTTGGGAATCGCCTCTCTCGTGGCAGTTTAAATCCTTGGGGCGGAGGACTCCTATATGGCTTTATATGGTACCTCCTTGGGCCACTCACTCTGTGGCCGGCCCTCATGGGGCTAGGAGTGCAGTGGTCGGGAGCTGGGATTACCGGTAGCGTCAACTCGTTCGTCGGTCACCTCGTGTTTGGCGCGGTCCTTGGCTGGGTGCACCAACGACTAGCGAATCGCTCCATTAGCAGTGCAACCTCTGCTGCAAGTTAATTGGGCAGTGGAAATACTGGCGAGGTCACCCTACGACAAATAAAAACGCTGGGGCGACCTCGCTTTTCGTTGGTACAAAGCGTGGACAAGCTGGGTCGATTGATACTCTAAAGGCGCGTTGTGAGGAGAAAAGAGGGGCCCAAGCGGGAAGCGCTGAACTCTACGGTAAACTGATGACGCGTTCACTTTACGTGTGCCTGTGATCCGCGACTACGTGAGATAAATAAGTTGGGGGAACGTGCCAATGAAACGGTATTGCATCGTTGGAATCGGGAACCGGGGTCTTAGTTCGTACGGGATCCCGCTTGTACGCGAGTATGAGGACGTCGCCGAATTGGTAGCCATATGCGATGTGAATCCGACCCGGTTGCGCTACGCCAAGGAGCAACTCGGCATCGATGTGGCCATGTACACAGACTTCGATGCGATGCTTAACGAGGTGCCTAGTGATGTCGTGATTGTGACGACGAAGGACTCGACGCACCACGAGTTCGTCGTTAAGGCGCTTGAGTCCGGACGGGACGCGATCACGGAGAAGCCGATGACGACTCACGACGAAGGGGTCCGAGCCATCCTTGAAGCGGAACGCCGCACCGGGCGTAAAGTGCACGTTACGTTCAACGTACGTTACGGTCGTCTCGCCTCGGAGTTGCGCCGATTGGTACAGTCCGGGGCAGTGGGTAACCTGCATTCGGTCGAAAAGCATTACACGCTCAATACCCTGCACGGCGCGGATTACTACCGTCGTTGGCACGGCCAAAAAGATGACTCGGGCGGCCTGTTGATCCACAAGGCGACCCACCATTTCGACATGGTAAACTGGATCATCGACGCCGAGCCACAAGTGATTTACGCCCACGGCGCCCGAAACTTCTATGGTCCGACGCGGGAAGAGCGGGGCGAGCGCTGCCTCACCTGCAACTACAAAGATACGTGCGAGTTCTATTACGACGTGAACGCGGCTGAGCGGACACGGCGCATGTACGTCGAAGCAGAGGCTCACGACGGATATTTCCGCGATCGTTGTGTCTTTAGCCCCCACATCGATATCGAAGACACAATGCATCTCAACGTGAAATACACCAAGGGAATTCACTTCAACTACTCCCTGGTCACCTATGCTCCCTTTGAAGGGTACCGTCTGGTCATCACCGGAGATAAGGGTCGCCTCGAAGTTGTCTCCGGCCAAAATTACGCCCCCGACGAGAAGCGGACGTTGAGTGAGCGCTCGAAGTCGCTTACGCAAAAGAGTCATTGGGTGCGTTCCGGCCTTGACGCCGTCGGTGCGGAGGATGGGGATGTGATTCACATCTTTCCGACATTTGGAGGCGAAGTGTTGCATCACGTGCCCCGAGTCGTCGAGAGTGGAGGCCACGGCGGCACGGATAAACATTTGCGCAACCAGCTCTTCCGCGGCATCGACCTCGAACCGGAGCTCGGGCGCACGGCAGGGAGTTGGGCGGGGGCCATGTCGGTCATGATCGGCATCGCCGCCAACCGCTCAATGGAGACCGGACAACCCGTTCGGGTAGCCGACTTGTTGGGCGAATCGCTGGTGCCCGATCACTGGCGCGTGGAGTCGTCCGCAGCTTCGTAGGAGTTTTTCCGGGAGGTCAAGAGCGTTGAAATTCCGCGGGATCTTTCCGATTGTGGCAACACCGTTCACGACCGAGGGACAGATTGACGAAGAGGCGTTGCGGCGGGTGGTGCAATTTTGCCTTGCCTGCCAGGTGGACGGTCTGGTGTGGCCCGCGGTAGCCAGCGAGTTCTACTCGCTCACCGACGACGAGCGCATTCGGCATGTCCGCACGGTGATCGAAGAGGCGGCGGGCCGAGTGCCGGTCGTTGTCGGCGTCTCGGCTCCTAGCCGTCAAGGGGCTGTCCGGTTCGCTCGGGACGCCGTCTCCGCCGGGGCCGCAGCCGTAATGGCGCTCCCGCCCTACGTCGTCAAAGAGGATGCGGCAGGCGTCGCCGACTTTTATCGAGCGATTGGTGAGGCTGCCGCCGGGGTTCCCGTCATCCTCCAAAACGCTGATCCGCCCATGGGTCAGGCACTCGCCCCCCAAGCGATTGCTCGGATGGTTGCGGACAACCCCGCAATCAAGTACGTTAAAGAAGAGACGGTCCGTAGTGTCCAGGCGCTCTCGCTTATCCTGCGGGAGACAGGCGGAACCTTAGACGGGGTGTTTGGCGGAGCCGGCGGACGTTACCTTATCAGCGAGTACACACGGGGCGCGTGCGGGGCCATGCCTGCCTGCGAGTTTAGCGACGTCTTTGTCAGTCTCTGGGATCATCTCGAACGCCACGAAGAGACGGCCGCACGGGCGATGTTTGAGCGGCTCCTCCCGTTGTTGATGATGCAGGCGACTCTACGCATGGCGTTCACTAAAGAGGTACTGGCCATGCGGGGCGTCGCACTTCAAACGCACAACCGGATCTCTGGCGGGATGGTTCCCGACGCCTACGACTTGGCAGAGATCCGCCACCTCTTGGCCCGCGTTGACGCGGACCTGGTGGTTAAATCTTGATAGCGAACAAACTATGCGTTGATGTTGGATGCGCACGAAGGAGACATACGCGATGAAACTAGCGATTCTCGGCGGAGGCAAAGGCGCTGAGCCTCACTTTAAAGCGGTGCAAAGCGTTGATGCGATTGAGTGGGTTGGGGTTGCGGAGATCAACCCGGAGCGCCGCTCTGAGATTGAGGCTGCCTACAATGTGCGGACCTTTGGCGACTACCGTGAGCTGTTAGAGGTGGCTAAGCCCGACGGCGTGTTGGTCGCGCTTCCGCATAACCTGCACGTTGAAGCAGCGATCACGTGTATCCAGGCTGGAGCGCACGTGCTGGTCGAGAAGCCGCTTGCCATCACGCTTGAGGGATGCAACGCCATTATCGAAGCAGCGGCCAAGGCCGGAAAGACATTGATGGTCGGCCACACGCACCACTATATTCCTACGGTGATGGAGGCGAGGGAACTCGTACGCTCCGGCGCAGTAGGTGACGTGCTCATGGCGACGGATGCGATCTACGGGAATTACTTTACACCGGTGCGCCCTCGCTGGTTCTTTGACGCGAAGCTGGCGGGAGGCGGCAGTTGGATCGCCAATGGTGTTCACCTCGTCGATCGGACCTGCTGGATCCTCGACGAGCTGCCCAATCAAGTGTTCGCGCGGATGACCTACCATCCCGAGATGCCTGAAATCGAGACGAGCGTCACCGCGACCCTGGCGTTTCCGAGCGGTCGGGCCGCCACGATTCTGATGTCCATGATGGAGAACGAGCGCAAGGAAGAGGGCGAGATCCTCGGCGCGCGGGGGACCATTCGCTACTCGGCCTTTGGCGGCATCACCACCAGCGATGGAAAAGAGACGAACCCAGTAACGCCGCGTCACAAGCACAATCCGCGGGCCGCACAATTGCAAGAGTTTGAAGAGGCGGTGCGCGTTGGGCGTCAACCCGCTGTGACCGGCGAGTGGGGGCGGGAGATCGTTCGAGCGGTCTTGGCCGCATACGAATCCCATCGCGTGGGAGGGCCTGTCTCACTGGACTGGGTCTGAAGGCTCTCTTCGGCGTTTTATTCAGCGGGAGACCTGCCATAGTCGACGATGTGACGATCGAGATTTGACGTTTGGCATTAGGCGTTTGTCATCAGTAGATGTTGGCTACCACCGAGACCGGCCCGCGATCGCGGGCCGGTCAAAAATTTCTCTTTCCTCCAGTCCACGCCTGTGGTAGAATGCTTAGATCACCCTGAAATCCCGTGAAAGGTCGAGAGAACATATGCGTCAACCATCTTCCGGGGCCGCCCGTGCCTCGCTCACGGAAGGCCCTATTTTTCCGACCCTCGTGCGATTAGCCATGCCGATCGTGCTGGCCCAATTTCTACAGACTATCTACAACGTCGTCGACACGTTTTGGGTGGGGCGACTCGGAGCCGATGCGGTCGCCGCGATCACACTCAGCTTTCCGATCATCATCGTCCTGCTCTCACTGGCAGGAGGGCTGACGATCGGGGGAACGGCACTCGTTGCCCAGTACACCGGCGCACGCCAGCCCGAAAAAGCGGGTGAAGTGGCGGCACAGAGCCTCCTCGCTATCCTGGTTGTATCAGTCGTCTTAGGTGTGGTCGGGGTTGCGCTGGCGGGTCCGTTGTTGCGACTGGTCGGGGCGACCGACAGCGTCTTGCCAATGGCCAAGACGTACTTGGTGATCTTTATGAGCGGGGTCGGCTTCGTCTTTTTGTCGTTTGCCTACTCGTCCATCCTTAGAGGGGTGGGCGACACCATGACGCCCCTCAAACTGCGGGCCGTTGCAACGGCGATCAACATCATTCTCGATCCGATCCTGATCTTTGGTTGGCTTGGGTTTCCGGCCATGGGCATCGCCGGCGCCGCGTTGGCGACTGTCATCGCCCTCGGTATCGAAGGAATCTGGGGCCTGCTCATCATGTTGCGCGGTATCGAGGGCCTGCGGGTAAGGAAGGAGAGTTTCCGTCCCAATTGGCCGGTGATCAAGGAGATCTTTCGCATTGGTTCTCCGGCGGCGCTCGAGATGACGGCGGGAACCATGGGGCTCTCTCTATTGACTGCAATCGTAGCGCTCGCGGGAATGCACGCGGTTGCGGCCTTCGGCATCGGAATGCGTGTACAATCGCTGGTGTTGCTCCCGGCCTTTGGCGCCGGTATGGCCGCCACAACCCTTGTGGGCCAGAATCTCGGCGCCGGTAAGCCCGAGCGGGCGGAGCGGACGGCGTGGGTCGCGACGGCGGCGACGGCCGGTGCGATGATGGTGTTCGGGCTGATCGGCCTTGCTTTTCCGCGCTTCTTTATCGGCATCTTTAACGACCACCCCGACGTGTTGCACTATGGCGCGGCGTACATGCAGATCGCAGGTCCGGCATTCGGGCTCATTGGGGTGCGAATCATTCTGTCGAGCGCTTTTCGTGGGGCCGGCGACACACTTCCAGCCATGGTCTTGTCGATCGTACTCGTCTTGGCGCTCGAAGTCCCTCTGGCCTATCTGTTCTCTCAGACGCTGGGGTGGGGACCCAACGGGATTTGGTGGGGTACATTGATTGCCGCCACCGTCGGCGCTGTTTGGGCGTCACTCTGGTTTCGTCGAGGGAAGTGGAAGACGAAAGCTGTGGTGGGGCATGCCGACGGCTCTGAACCGTCACTTATGGCCTCTTCCGATCTATCGCCGAGTTAACCCCGGGCAAGCCCGGGGTTTTCTTTTTGTGCCCGCGAAATCGGAAGCAAATCAGCGAACGAGTGAGATTTCGCACACATCATCTCTAACGAGATGCCTTGCTAACGGCTCATTTTCAACGATAGACCGGTTTGGCCGGCCACCCATTGCAGGGATATAATGACAGAACCAAGCCTGGACTGCCGGAGATGCTGCGTACAACGCTGTTACCGACAGGATTGGGACAACGTCCATTGGCGTGAGGTTGAGAGGGAAAAGGTTGTGAAATCATGGCAGATGTTGAAGCGGATGAGTTGGCTGATCCTTTGGTTTAATCTGGGGTTTACGATCAGTCAGGCGGTGAGAGGTAGGCTGTGGAATGCCTACTGGGCGTACGTGTTCATGTTCCTCATCCCGTTATCGGGCGTTGTCCTCGCGACGCTTCGTTTACGGAGGGTCTGATGCAGTGACGTAGGCAGTGTGCGGGGGTCTACCTGTGTATCAGTTGGGTGAAAGCGCTGCGTCCTGCTTGAAGGGAGCTTCCCTCGGCAATGGCCGTACGACGTGGGTGAAAGGGGTATCAATGATTGATTCGATCACTACCTCGGTTGAAGGGTGATCTCAGGCGTAGCGAGGGCGAGTCTCCCAATGACCTCCGCACACTCGTCAATGGCGATGGCGGAGCCGTTGAAGATCCAATCGAAACCCTCGGATCGTGCAGGTACGGCGAAGCGGCTGTGTGTCTGACGCACGGTCTGCAAGGGAACGTGTGCTTGATCCGTCCTCTGTTTGACCCGGGTCATAGCCACGTTTAGCGAGACGGGGAAGTATCCAGCGGCGACGCAGGCTCGGGCGCCCTGGGCCAACGTGACGAATGGACGGCGGGCCTTGCGTGTGGTGTTGGTGGCATCGTAGAGAACGACGCGTTGGGGCGTCTTGAGGGCCTTGCGTATCTTCTCCTTCGCCATTTTCATGACGAGAGGGGTTTGGGATGGGATGACCCCACCGTACTCACCCGTAAGCTCTTGCCGGATTGAGTCGGTAGATACCAGTGTGACCTCGAGCCGATCGGCCAATGATCTGGCAAAGGTGCTCTTTCCCGAGCCTTGTACGCCGCAAAGTAGTACGAGGACCGACACTAACGCAAACCTCCACTGTAACAGCGGGCCTGTTCACATCGAGGACCATGCATCAAATGAGTCTTCTAAAACCGGAGTATGGCCCCCGGCTCTCGATCAGATGCATCGAGACTGAAAATGTGCCCGGGTCGAAGGGAGCGGTCGAGGATCTATGAGGCGATTAAGGGTAGCTTACGTGTCACTGCGATGCGCTCCGGAGAGACGTCGCAACGGAGTGCCATGACGCCGACACCTGCCTCCAGACAGTTGGAGAGAGCCTTAGCAAAGGACGGATCTCTTGAGGTGTTTGGGCGAAAATGGGTCGCATCGCTGCGTTGTACGACGAAGACGACGTGAGCTTCACCACCTGAGCGTACCCAACTCTCGAGGAATTGCAGATGGCGCGTCCCGCGTTCGGTAGGTGCATCGGGAAACAGGGCGACTCCGTTCTCGACCAGGTTCACCGACTTGATTTCGACCGGGACTCGGCGGTCGCCCTTAGTAATTTCGAAATCGAATCGGTGCTCTCCAAAGGGGGCTTCACGTCGAACACGATCGGCCCCGTTGACTAAGGGTTGAATGGCGATGGCAAGCTCACCGTGTGCCGGTTGACCTCTGTCTTCACTTCGCGGGACGGATTCAATTAACCGGTTGGCCATCCGAGAATCGACACAGACCCATTCGCTTCGGTACCGGACCAGCGTCACGTCGAAGCGAGTCTTTCGCCCGCACTTCGATGCCTCGTGGAGAACGACGGAAGCGCCTGGAACGAGCAACTCTGCCATTCTCCCCGTATTGGGAACGTGAGCTCGCTCTTGGACTCCGGCAATCTCTACGAGCGCTACAAATCGATTCACTCGCCGAATGAAGGTAGCGAAAACCGGGGCCGGCAGGGGTAATTCCGTCACGGTGACGATCACGTCCTATCCCGAGGGGTGACAATCAAGGTGTCTGAGTCCTGATATACGCAGGGATACCCCACCCCTAACTATATCGCACCGAGGGGGGGCTGGGCGAGACGTCTGTGTGGACTACGTGGCTGGGGGGGAGGAGGCTGCTACTTGGACCGGAACCAGGTGGAATCGGAACGCGACGGGCGCGAAGACAGGCTGGGGACGTGCCCCAACCTGTCGGTTCGACCGCAATAGCGATTGGCAAGTGTTACTTTGCGTCTGCTTCGGCCCAGTATTCGTCGAGAATGCGCTGTGCTTGCGTGTGGTACTCCTCCAACACTTGCACGGCCGGACGCTCGCCGGACCAGGCCTGCGCAAGGATCGGAGTCTCAACTTGGAACCAGATCTCCGGCTCGACCGGTGTGATAGTGATCGGTTTTGTGCGCTGCATCGCTTCGATCATCATTGGCCAGTTATCCGAGAGATCAAAGTAGCGTTCGTCCAGGGTGAACTCCCGCACGGGGGAGGGCCGCTGCTGCTCAAAGACGAAGTTGAAGCCACCGGCCTCACTCGTCGTAAGATACTTGGTGAGGAGCCAGCTCTCATACGGGTGCTTCACGCCGGCCGGGACGGAGTAACCCCATCCGCCGATCTGGGCGAGCCACGTCTCGGCGCCTTCGTTGTGGGGAATCAAGCCCACGCCGATGTTGAGCTCAGGATTCTGCTGCTTGTAGATGAACTCGTGCCAAACGCCGGAGATTTGCATAGCACGTTGCCCGTTGGGGAACGACCCCCCGGTGCTACTCGTGAATTCGCTGATCGTCTCCGGGCCGCCGTTGATCTCGTTGGTAAACCGCATTAGCCACTCAATGGTCTCTTTGCCTTCGTCGGAGAAGAAGGTGTACTGACGCCCATCGGCGCTGGCGTACTCGCCATTGTTGGAGTGCAGCCACGAGAGGAACCAGCGGTCGCCGCCGCCACGGACGTCGATACCCAACTGGGACATCTTTCCAGATGAGTCGTAACGGTTTAGACGCCGGCCAAGGTCCTCAAACTCTTTCCAGGTTTCCGGGAGCTTTTCGGAGTTGAGACCGGCAGCGTTAAAGAGGTCTTTGTTGTAGTAGACAACACCGTTTGCACCGGCGCCTGTCGGCATCGGCAGCAGGTACGTCTTGCCGTCCCACTGTGCCGTCTCAAATTCACTGGGGAAGAAGATGTCGCCGCTGATGCCGTCCTGCGCCATGTATCCATCGAGGGGCAGGACCCAGTCATTCTGCGCCAGAAGTGGAATCTCGTGACGACCGAGCATCATGACGTCAGGAGGAGCGCCTGAAGCGACCGCTGTGAGAAACTTATCGTAGCGTTCGGCGTTGGCGACGAGGACGTGCTCGACTGTGATCCAGGGGTACAGCTCCTCAAACTCGGCAATAGTCGCCTCCATCAGCGGAATGCGAGTGCCATTCCAAATGCTCCAAACCTGCAAGTGGACCGGATCGCGGTTTTCAGCGGCTGTGCCGATGGACGCCAGCCCGGCGAGGAGCATGAGTGCCGCGAACAAGGTGATCAGAGTGCGTTTCATGGTTAAGAATTCCCCCTTTGTAAAATGATCCCGTGAAAGCATTAGATTGCGTCTCCCCACGTTTTGGTCGCTTCCAGAGTGAGATGGGTCACCTCCCTTGGTTCGGCGAGTGATGCCGGTAGAAAGTGGTATTGACGGGTTTATCACCCGAAACCCAACACTCCGCCTTGTCTTGCGCTTGTTGTGCCAGGCCCTTGGAATCACAGGTGGTACGGATTACATTTCCGATTTTGGCGGAACGTTTCAAAGGTTTATAAGGGTATAGGGAAAGTACAAAACTACAACGGCAGTCTCCTTGTGCTTCGCAAAGTAAAACTCAGTAAAATGGGCAAACGAAGGAGCGAGTCCCATGGCGGTCACAATTCGAGATGTGGCTCGCGCGGCAGGCGTGAGCATAACAACAGTCTCCTTAGTGCTCAACAACAAAGGGAGCATCACACTCGAGACGCGGGAACGGGTTCGTCGTGCGGCTCGCGAGCTGGGGTATTCACGCCGGGTGAGTGGTGGCGTCATCCAACTCTTAGGCCATCCACCTAAGGAGCTGGCATCGGCGTTTCGCTTTGCCGTTGCGGAGTACGGGTTTACGCTTCACGCGACGCTGTGCTCGGAGGGGCACCTAAAACCGCTCACGCGTGAAGCCCCTGGAAAAGTAGCCGGAGTGGTGGTTTACGGCGGCCAATGGCCCTCCGATGAACTGCACGCGCTGGGGCAAGAGTACCCTTGTGTCCTCTTGGGCTCGACGGTGCCAAGTGAGAGTGTGGACGCTGTTTGGGTGGACGTGGTGGGGGCGATTCAACGTGCAGCTGAGCACCTTGTGGAGCGAGGCCATCGCTTCATCGGGTTGGTAAACGGGCCTGAGGACTCCTTCACCAGTGCGGAGAAAGATCTGGGTTTTCGCATTGCGCTCCGACACACCGCACAAAGAGTGATTGGGACAGAGATCTACGCTCGGGACTTTCGTTGGGAGAGTGGAGCGGTCGCCACACGGGAGTTGTTGGGGCGGGCGCCGGAGACGACGGGGCTGATTGTGGGCGAACGGACGTTGGGTATGGCCGCGCTGAGCGTACTGGCTGAACTCGGACTACGAATCCCAGAGGACATGTCAGTGGTGGTTTACCGGGATTCTCCGTCGCTGGCGACGGCCACTCCACCGCTCACCGCGATCGATACGCCGTATATGGAGATTGCTCGGGAGTCTGTCTCGCACCTTGTGAGCCGGATTCACCACACTCGGGCGCGGGGGCGGCGTCTCCTCCTGAAACCAAGACTCATCGTACGGGAGAGTGTTGCTCATGTATCACACTAAGGACTCATGCTTGCACGAGGAGCCAAGATTCTCCCCGATTCCAACTCTGTCCTCGATCCCATCAGGTCGAAAGAGACGGCCGCCGGCTGCTAACGTCAGCGGCTCGTGATGCCCGGCGGATGTGGCGATGCCGCGCGACCGTCTCGTGCGATCGTTTCTTACTTGACTTCGTTCAGGCGCTCCTCCAGTCGGTCCCACGTTTCCGTGATGCCCTGCAACATGCCCATGTCCATGACCGTCTTCAAGGCTTCGGCCGTCGCGTACTCCGCACGGCTTACGATCTTCGTCTTGCCTTCGAGGTCGACAAACTCCATGGTAATCTCAGTCGCCGGCATGTCGGGGTTCTCGTTGCCATCGGCGTCTGAGAAGTAGTCGATGTATACGAATCTCTCCGGCTCGTCGATTTCCTTGTAGACCGCTTTGCCCCAGGATTCCATACCGTAAAAATCCCCTTGGCTCTTATCGACACACTTCATGCAATAGTGCCAGACGCCGCCGGGCCGGAAATCAATGTTGCAGACAGGAAGCTCCCAGCCTTTCGGACCCCACCAATGTTTGAGATGTTCGGGCTCCTTAAACATCGTGAATACGAGCTCGCGCGGTGCCTCAAAGACACGCTCGAGGACGAGCACCTTGTCGTTCTCTACTCGTGAAACCATTGAGTCATTTGACATCGGCAATTCTCCTCATGGGTTATTTATCGTTCGGTTCGTCTTTGTTGCCTTGCAGTTCACGCAGGTAAGCATCTAAATTGTCGAACCGCTCGTGCATCACGTGTGGGAAGGAGTGCAACCAAGCAACGAGCGCTTGAAAGGGCTCGGGCCTGAGCTTGTAGATCCGACGGTTGCCGTCGGCCTTCACGTCCAGTATTCCGTTGTCGCTTAACACCTTTAGATGCTTCGAGGCTTGAGGCTGGCGGATCCCCAGTCTGTCGGCAATCTCTCCCACGGTAAGGGGACCGTCGCGCAAGAGTTCGACAATCGCCATACGGTTCCGTTCGGCCAGAGCGCTTAGCGTAGTCTTGTACATGCTCGGATTCGTTCCTGACATGTAACCCACCTCACCACCAGACGCTCGTTCTCTATGTCCTTATCCCTTTCATGCCTCTTGCCGTTCGGTTGTCCAGAGTATACCCGGAGTGGCATATTCCTGTCAAGGAATACTTGGGCGAGGAGTGATGATTCGGCGATGTTGAGCGGAAGACAGAGTCGCGTCGCTCGACAGGCATGAAATTTCCATGAGGCACAGGCGTTTCCACGACACTCAGGTGTTATATACTATTGCAACAAGATGAAACAGAGGAATTGAGGCATGCCACGTTGATTGCGACGCTGCGCACCTTGGTGACCGCCCTGGTGCTCCCCGTGCTCATACTCTTGTCCACTGCCTCGCGGGCGACACTGCGCGACATTCCTTACATCAGTATCGTCAGTGTGAAACCGCAGGATGAGCAGCACGCGGTCTCCGCGTTCATCATTGTCTTGCTCGCTTGGTGGTGGGCAAGACGCCGGCTGCGCGCCTGGGCGCCTCTCGCGGCGTTTGCCGCCTCTATGACTGCTGCCCTCGCCCTAGAGGTTGTGCAGTTCTACATCCCTCATCGAGGCAGCCAGGTCGACGATCTGGTGCCAGCAGTGCAAGGCTCTGCTGCGGCGGTCGTCCTTGCCTATTGCCTGTCGATCTCCTGTGCTGTCGTGAACAAGGCACGGGCACGCCGCACGTTGCGCGGTTGACGTAATCAAGAGGAAACCATCTCGTGCCTTTTAATGATCTCAACCATATCCCGAAAACTGTTAACGAGAGGTGGTTGAATCATGCGAACGGTTTCGTTCACCCGCGATCTGCGACGTCCGGCTCGTTGGTTATGGCTGGTCGTCGTTGGGGGACTTTGCTTGTGCGCGCTGGGAGCGGCTTCGGCGCAGGATGTCGTTTTGACGCAACTAGGCCATGCGGGCCACGGCGCGGCTTGGACCGAGTTTATGGAGGATCGCATCGCTGAATTCGAAAAGCTTCATCCCAACGTGAGGATCGAGCGGATCCTTGCGCCCGGTGAGGATACTACCGACAAGTTCCTTTCGATGATTGCCGGAGGAATCGCCCCCGACGTGACGGAGATGACTCTTACACGGGTCGGCAATTTGGCTCCTGCCGGTCACTTCCTAAATCTCGCGCCCTTCTTTGAACGTGAGAGTGGGGTGCGACTCACCGACTTTGCGGCAGTCGCCGTGAACGCATTAACGTCGGCCAACGGGGAATTAGTCGGATTGCCGCTCGATGTGTGGCCGACGGCGACCTACTACAACCTCGACCTGTTTGAAGAAGCAGGTCTAGCCGCTCCGAGTCGATTGAGCGCGGCCGATTGGGATTGGGAGTACGTCGTTGAGGCAGGGACCTCGCTGACGATTGACAACGACGGCGATGGTACCCCCGAACAATGGGGTGTCGACACGGCGGTGGGGCTGATTTCGTACTACATTCCAATGATGCAGGCGGGAGGTTCGGTGTACGATCGTATGATCGATCCGACCCGCTCGACCTTCACGGATGAAGGTGCTTTGCAAGGACTCGAGTGGGTCGCGGATCTGTATCGGCGCGGGATTACCGCTCCCGACTACGAAGTGCCGTTCACCCATGGACGAAGTGGTATGAACTTCACCTCGGGACCGACGACACTGGCCAACCTAGCATCTTCCTCGGATTTTAGGTTCGGTACCGCACCAGCCACGCAAGGGCCGGATAACAATGGGACGTACGTGGCTGTGAACAGTGTACAGATTACGCATTACAGCAAACATCCGGAGATGGCGTGGGAATGGGTGAAATTCCTCGCCGGCCATCACGAAAGCGCGGCCGCGCTGATTCAATTCACAAATCGTCTCACGGCGAACCTTCACGTGATCGGCGAGTTCCCTGACCTCTCGGGACGGGATCCGGCCCTCATTCAACCGTTTATAGGCTCGCTCCAGAACCCCAAGAGCTACCATCCCGCCCTCGGCCCAGGGATAGGCGCCGCTGAGGCGCTTCTCAGGGAGACCTTCTTTGCAAAGGTCGTTGGGGAGAACAGCCCGGTTCGCACGACATTGGAGTCGATCAAGCCGCAGATCGATGCGTTGATCGCTGGGGCTCGCAAATAGCGTCGGCGGAGCCGGGCGTCCTCTTTAGGGTACACCGGATTACGCCCCGACCAGCTCGGAGAGGTCGACCACGTACACTTGCCGCGTGCCCTCGTGGACCGAGTCGATGCACACTTCGGTCCCGGCTCGGTTCCACCGGGGGTGCAGGTCACAGCGAATCTCCGCGTCATATCCCGGCAGCGATCGAAAGACGCCGACGTCGAAACGTGTGCCGTCGCTGAGACGGTAGAGGATGAGGGGGCGGTCGCCGACTTTGTCAGGATACTCGTCGGTGAGGAGCCAGCGGCCGTCGGGCGAGACGGTGCAATGGCCGTTGCGCGTCAGGACCCCAGGGCCGAGGACATCCACGTCCTGCGTGCGGTCTGTACATACGTGGTAAGCGTTGCCGAACCTCTCGGTTGTCGCCCAGACGATAATCCTGTCGTCCCCGTCCCAAATGAAGTGAGAAGCACCTTCGATTGGCACTCGGTGTAGGTCGCTGCCGTCGGCGTTGGCGGTGTACATCCGCGTCTTAAAGCTGCGTCCGCCTTTCCAGCGGTGCAAAAAGATAAAGCGCTCACCGCTGGGATTAAAGAGCAGGTGGTTCACCCAATGAGGGGAGCCGGACGTGCTCTCGTCGGGGTCGAGGGCGGCTACTGTAGCAAGTGAAACGATCAACTCGTGCTCTCCGGTCTGGAGGTTCATGCGGTAGATGCCGTCGTCGGCAGGCGCCAACTGATCGTGGCCTTGATCGATGAGGCCGGGATATCCGTAGCCGGGTCTCGTCGTGTCAAGCCGGGCGAAGTTGAGTGAGAGGGCCGTCGTCCCGTCGGAGGTAACGGTGTAAACGGGGCGGGGCAGGACCCTGCGGGCTCCCGTCAAGGCATCTTGGATCACCGCTACAAAGCGGTCTCCGATACGGTCGTTGTAGATCACCTCATGCGTCTCGCCCGGCAGCCACTGCAGCATGCACCCCTGTTGCCAACACCACGAGCGGGTCTCGGCGATCACGTCCATGCGGTCGTTCTCGTGCGTGTCGATGCGCACGATGCGAGCCACGTCGTCGGCGCGTGGCTGCCGGTCTTCGAAGTCCGTCTCGAGGCTGAGCAGGTAGCGGTCCGTGGCATCCCACTGTTGCTTGTCGTAATAGCCAAAGAAATGCTTGCTGGGGCCCGCTGTCACTCGACGAACCGGTTGGGGCCTGTGTACCAACGACGTGTGTACCGACGACGTGGACATAAGTGAACGCACCTCTTCATTCCGTGTATGGTTCTGCTTTCCTTACGTTCAGGCGTCGTGTTCGAAATCCTACCACGATGCCACGGTCGGACCGGTCCGCTCGGCAAATCGGTCGAGCGCGTAGCTGGCGGGCTGGTCTCCGTTCATCACGGGCCGCACTTCTTCCCACCACACTTGCTCCATGTCGTTCCACACCGGCGTGATCGGTAGTGGACGAGCCGATGCGATTACGTCGACGATGAGGTCCAGATTCGCCGGGGAGAGGTCGGCGCGATGCTCTGCCTGCAAAAAGCGCTGAACGCCGTCGCGCTTGATCGGAAGACGAGCGGCGAGCCTCCGGCGCAAATCTTCGATCTCTTCTGAGGTGAGGAAGTCGAGGAAGCGGTAGGCCGCCTCCTTGTTAGGCGCATCCTTGAGGATGGAGTAACCGCCACCGAAATAGGTGGATGCGGAGCTGGTGCCGCTTGGACCGACCGGGAACGGCACGATATCCCAGTCGTAACTGATCTGCTCTCGGTAGTTTTGAAGCGTGTTGAGCCCTGTGATCCACATTCCTTGGGTTCCGTCCTGCCAACGGCCGCCGACCACGTCGTGGACAAGATTCAGCTCAGTGGCGAATGTCAGCGCTTCGACGCCCTCAGGGGTGTTCACGGCAACGCTGCGCTTGTCGTCGCTGAGTATCTGAGCTCCGTTTGCCCAGAACCAAATCGGCCAGTTCCCCGCCCACGTGCCGAAGCCGCCTGTGCCCGCTTGGTCGGGGGAGCCGTCGCCGTTGAGGTCGAGGGTGAGGCGACGGGCCGCCTCGAGGAAGGCGCCCCAGGTCCATTCTCCGCTTTTCCACTGTTGGGTGGGCGGAACGAGACCGGCCTTCGCGAAGAGGTCGGCGTTGAGGGCGAGCATGGAGACGTTGAGGTCGCTCGGGATGCCGTAGAGCTGACCGTCCAGTGTCACCTCGTCAAATCCGGCTGGAAAGACGTCGTGGGCGCCCCGCATCACCTCGGCGTAATGAAAGTGGTTCTCAAACACGCCGTTCGCCGCAAGCGCCGAAATGAACCGAGCTGAGTAAAAGAGGATGTCCGGCGGCGTCCCGCTGGCGATCATCGTCGAGAGCTTCTCGTGATACTCGCCCCACGGAATGATGAGGAGTTCGACCTCGGTCCCCGTGCGCTCGGTGTAGAGCTCGGCAATGCTCTCCCAAGCCTCCTGGTCAAGGCCTCCGGCGTTCACGACAAACGTGACCTGCTCTGCGTGAGTCACCGCAGAAGCGAGTGTGACGGCCAGGATCAACACAACGACTCCAAGCATTCGTGCACGCATGTTCAGCACAACCTCCCAAGTGTTGGTGTTCTTTGGAAAACGAAGAGGATTCCAATTAAACGATACGGTAAGAGATGGGGGAACGTGGAAGTGAGATTTGCCCCCGAAGGTTTGTTTGGGTTTGTGGCCTCGGGTCTGGTTCCCCGAGACTCAAGGGGAGCAGGGATACTCCAAAAGGAGGCGTGCACGGACTTGCGACTGCCGGTGGAGATCTTGCGTCTCGGACACATACGTTACAGTCCTCTCAAGGCGCCGCGGCTGCATCGTCACGACTTCTTTCACGTCATCTTTGTCTTGAATGGACGAGGCTGGGTGAACGTGAACGGCACGGTGCACGAGGTGGGGACGGGCGATGTGCATGTGTACCATCCGGCATGGTCCCACGACGTGTGGACCCGTCCCCACGCCCACCTGGAAGTGCTGGACCTTCGCTTTGTGGTCTCGGGCGACGCTGAACGAGCGTGGCTGGCCGACATGTCCCCTTTTCTTCGGGAAGAGACGTACCCGATTCTCGACCTGCTGCGGCGGATCGAACGCGTCGGTCGCACTCGTCGAGGTCGCCTCTGGCAGGAGTTGGCCCACGCGTACCTGATTCAGCTGCTCGCCGGCGTGTTACACCGGGAGGCTGCTACGGCGACCCTGCCGTTGGGCGATGAATACGGACGCATCGTCGGGACGGCCCTTCACATCATGCAGGAGTCTCTTCCTATGGGGATCTCCGTCGCCGCCCTCGCCGAGCGGTTGTCCATGAGTCCGACACACCTGGCCAACATCTTTAAGCGGGCGGTCGGTGAGTCGCCGAGCACGACGATGACCCGGCTCAAACTCGAGGATTGCGTGCGAGCGATGGCGCTGGAGTCCGACGTGCCGGTTTACGTCTTTCGCCGGCGCTACGGATGGCGTGATGAGCGGCACTTTCGCCGACTGTTCAAGCGTTACGTCGGGTGCACGCCGGGAGCGCTGGTCGGCGACGGGCACGGCGTGGCGACGAGCGCACGCACCGTCGAGCACTGGCTGATCTTTAACGAAAACTACCCGATGCGGTGGATTGACGATGCGGTGGCGGAATAAGGGTGGGAAATGAAGGAGAATGGCCCCACCCACGGAACGTGTATTCGGTATTGATTCGCAGGGTGCTCGTACGCTTGCGTCTTGTGTTTGGCTTCTACCGTTGGCTTGAGCGTTGGCTAGCACCGTTAAATCGACTTGTAGTACCGTTACTTGCACCGTTATAGAAGGTATCGGGGTAATGAGTCCGGGGGTGTTCCACCATCAACGATGCAGAACGAGTAACCTCACGCGTCCAATCGACGTACGAAGCGACTATTGTCGCCATGCTCAAACGCCTTCCGCCGGTGGCCATCGACAAGGAGACACCGGGAAGGCAGGCGTGGGATCGACGCGCGCCGCTCCTGCGGCGACGTCTTCGGCATCTGCTAGGATTTCCGCCTGGCTACACGCCGGACTTGCACGTCTGGTGGGAGGTGCGGGAGAGCATCGCCGGTGACGGCTACCGCATTGAAAAAATCGTGTACGAAAGCGAGACGAATCCGACATCTCGTGTCACCGCTTCCCTGTACATACCGGAGTGGCCGGCGGAGCGTGGTCTGGCGAGCGACAGGTTGCCCGCCATGATTCTCGCATGCGGCCACGGCGGCAGCAAGTCGAGCTTGTACAATCAGTATGCGTGCCAACTCTACGCGCAACTGGGCTGCATAGTCTTGATGCCCGATCCAATCGGGGAAGAGGAGCGCCATCCCACTGCCGGCATGGGGCTAAGAGGTCACCGTGAGGAGACGTACCTCGATCGGGCGATGAACGTCGGTCGGCCGATCGTGGGCAAGATGGTGTTCGACCTTGTGCGGGGCATCGACTTGCTGCGCAGTCACCCTCAAGTAGATTCGGAACGGATCGGCTGCGCCGGCAGTTCGTTGGGGGGAACGGTGACGCAATACCTCGCCGCTGTCGAAGAACGACTGGCGGTCTGCATCAATTCGGCGTGGGCGGCCGACTACAGGCTCCTCGATGGGGCGAAGGGGTGTTGCTTCCGCCTGCCAGGCCTCATGCAAGAGGTGAATCAAGCAGAAATGATCGCCCTCGCCGCTCCACATTGCGCCTATTTGGTGATGACCGGCCTGATCGACGAGGTGTGCCCACCCGCCGGAGCACAGGAGATGGTAGCTGCCGCCCGGCGCGTTTATGGGCTCTACGGAGACCCGGAGCGATGCCGACTCGTGCTCAACCCTGAGACGGGTCATCAGCCGTACCATATCTCGCCGACTGGGGTGGAGTGGCTTCAGGAGCATTTGGGTGTTACTCCGGCGTGGGAGGCTGGAGCGCCGGCGGGGGTAGGCGCCGAGAGTCAGACGCAGGATGGTAAGGGCGTTCCGGCGATCGTGACACTCGGTGAGATGGCGGCCCGCCACGGTACAACGATTGAGAAGCTTTACAATGTTGAGCGCCACCATAAAGGCGCGATTGTCTACGACGTCAACCTCGTTCGTAGAGAGCCGGCGGAGCTAAGGGTGCTCGCCGACGCCGAGCGCCTCGAGGGTCCCTACACGCTGCCGCGGTGGTTGGATGATCTTGAACGAGCCGAGTTGGCAGAGACACCAGGCCCCGGCGTGAGCGACCAAGCGCTTGCGACGTGGCTGGACGGAATGGAGGCCCGCCGCGACGAATTGCGCGCTTTACTCGGAGCCGAGTTGTTCGCGGTCTCGTGGATGCCGGGGGAGTCGATTCCACTCGATCGACTCGGTTTGATGCCCGAGGACGCTGCGAAGACTCGGCTACCGGTAGGAACAAAGGCTTGGGTACACGCCCTTCACTTCGGTGTGATGCCGGGTCTGGGCAATTGGGTGGAAACCGACGTCGAATCCGGAAGCGGTGCTGTGGCACACGGTCAACTTCCTGGGGTGTTTGCGCTCTCATTGAGGGCGGCTGAGCCGGCTCGAACGAATGCGGCCAGGCACGCGGATCAACGGCCTCGAGCGGCCCAAGCAGCCCATGCGGCCCAAACAGCCCAAGCGGGTCGAGCCGACCAGGCGGCCCAAGCAGCCCAAGCAGGACGGGCAGACCAGGCCGAAACCGTGAGTGCGGTCATCTATCTGCCGCAATCCCGCGACTGGCGGATGAGTGACTGGGGGCAAGTTGGGGAGTGGCTCGAAGCCGGGAGCGCCGTAATGATTCTAAGCGGCGCCCAATTGTACGATGACGAGTTGTTGGTAGGCACGAGCGCGACCGCGTTTAACGTTGCCATGACCCTGGCGGCGGTCGAACGCCTCTCGTCGGAAGGAGCTCATCGTTCCATCGCGTGTTACGGAGAAGTGGACGATGTGGCGGCGTGGGCGGCGGCGCTCGACGAGCGGATTCGGCGGCTTTACGTGCGTTCCCGCGGTGGCGTTGAGCCTTCCAGTATGGGCACCAAGCGGCGTGAAGGCGTGGTGCCTCGAGTGCGGAGAATTGTCGACCAAGTAGGGATGTGGGCTCTGACGCTGCCGCGGAAGGTAGAGATCGCTTCGTCGGTGGCGACACCAGCAGAGCTGGAACAGCTTGCGTGGTTGCGCGAGCAGATTGTGCGATGGCAGGCGGACCACATGAGCGATGATTCCGACCGTCAAACATCGTAGGTGTGTCACCGCTGCCGGGGTGTTCCCGGTTCGTCCGCCCTAGGTACTTTCCCAGGGTTGGTGTAGGTTCGTCCTAGGTTCGTTCTAGGTTCGTCCTTGGTTCTTTCCTAGTCCCATCCCGAATCCCGTCCGGATTCGTTCTGTAACGGCCTGTCGGGGCGGCCCGGAGCTACAGGAGAGCTGAGCGAGCATTCTGTAACACCGATACAACATACCAGAAGGCGGTCGGTGGAGCGTCCGCGGGGCGGGCGGGGATGCAGTTTGGCAGTTTTGAGACACTCCTCGGACCGGTCTGTGTACCAAACTTGCCAAATCGGTGTGATCCGAGGCACCGGAGCTGCAGGAGAGGTGAGCCAGCATTCTGTAACACCGATACAACATACCAGAAGGCGGTCGGTGGAGCGTCCGCGGTGTGGCCGAATGATGAAGATCGGCAGTTTTGGGATACTCGGTGGACTGCCCTGTGTCCCAGAATTGCCAAATCGGTGTGATCCGAGGTACCCGAGCTACAGGAGAGCCGAAGCAGCATTCTGTAACACCGATACCACTGACCAAAAGGCGGTCGGTGGTGCGTTCGCGGTGTGGCCGAATGATGAAGATCGGCAGTTTTGGGATACTCGGTGGACCGCCCTGTGTTCCAGAATTGCCAAATCGGTGTGATCCGAGGTACCCGAGCTACAGGAGAGCCGAAGCAGCATTCTGTAACACCGATACAGCACACCAGAAGGCGGTCGGTGGAGCGTCCGCGGGGCGACAGAAATGCAGTTTGGCAGATTTGAGACACTTCTCGGACTGGACCGTGTCCCAGAATTGCCAAATCGGTGTGATCCGAGGCGCCCGAGCTGCAGGAGAGCCGAGGCATCATTCTGTAACACCGTCAGAGTAGCGTAGAAGAGCGACAACACCGTCAGAGTAGCGTAGAAGAGCGACAGCACCGTCAGAGCGGCGCAGAACACCGACAGACCAACGTCAGGCGAGCGTATATTGGGTGACCAGGGATGAGGTTTGGTACTTGTGGGACATGCATCAGTCCGGGTGGTGTTCCAGAACTGCGGAAACCGAAGCGCCTAGGACCTCACAACGCACTCGCAGTACCTTCACAGTCAACGGTGCCTGTCACATGAGGAGGCGAATGGTATGCACTCGAGCCCGGATTTGAGCCGGTTTGATCCACTCGACCGGATTCTTAGTTACGACGACTTTGATCACGGCCTCAATGGGTGGACGGCGCTCATCGGCAACTACGAAGACTCGCTGGACTCGATTCTCCCCGGCTTCCGTGACCTGCGCGGTCCCATGCTGAGCAACCTGACCGCTTGGGACACGGGTACCGCCGGTTCCATGGCGGGTACGTACGCTCTCAAACTGGCGACCCGCCCGCAGTCCGGATCGATGGCTGTTGCCATCAAGCGTATGACGTATCGGCGTCCCTGCCCGATTCGATTGGAGGCTTACTTCACGTTCAAGCCCGAGGCGAGCGAGTTGCGTCTCTCCGAGACAGACGTTCGGGCGGTTGGGGTTCTCTTCGACCTCCAGCATACAGATCAACACGAAGGCGCGAAGGAGCGGGTGATGCCCCACATTCGTTACCTCAACGCGATGGATGGAAAGCCCGTGGCTCGTTGGCAGTACAAGCACGAGCGAGTGCCCCTCAAAGAGATCGGTGGAACCGGCAAGACGAAGTCTCACTTCCACTTGAGCTCGGAGGGGTGGGAGGATATCCCCGGTGGCGAGCAATTGCTTTGTTACAATGAAATTGCCACGAAGCAGAATTGGTACTACCTGCGCCTCGATTTTGATTTAGCCACGATGGAGTACCTCGGCTTGTATTGTCAGGATCGGGAGTTTGATGTGACGGGCTTAAAACCTATGCGGATGCCGGCAATGGCCAATCTCTGGTGCATGTTGAACGTCGCTTTTTGGGTGGAGGCGGATAGTGCCAAGCGGTCGTTCCTCTACCTGGATTCAGTTTGCCTGTCGGGAGCGTGGGACCAATGAGGCAAAGTTACACGGCAGTCGTGGAACGGAATACCGAGTGGAGCGGCCCGTTCAGCACCGAACCGTACGAAGCGGCGTGGGCGTCGGAGGCTGTTTTCTTTGTGCGAGTCCTGCACGCTTCGGCGCATGCCCGACCGTTCACCCTCCGTGTCCAGATCTCTCCGGACGGTATGCACTGGGTCGACGAGGGGAGTACGTTCACCCTGACACCGTCGAGTGAACTCGCATTCTGTCGGGTGGCGCACTTTGGTGGTTGGCTCCGACTGGTTGGTGAGACGCCGCGAGGGGAGAGCTTGCGTGTCCTCACGTACCTTAGCTTGAAGTCGTGATGTGTCGCAGATTTGAAGTCTGGCGTGTCGCAAGTTGAGGATCGTGACGTTTTGCCAGGACGGCATCAAGCTCAGGGGCCGAGGGTGAGTCAACCCGACTTCGCTTCCTCCACGACGTCCATGCGGCTATGCGACTTCATGGTGTTGTCAGAACGAAACACGTCGCCAGCTCGTGACGTGACGTAGATTCCGAAGAGTTGACGTGGATTCTTTCGATCTGTGTTGCCGATGGTGTTCCCGACGATTTCGGTCCCCTCGGTCTCGCCGTCGATGTAAAATCCGTACCCTTCGGCGCCGTCCCCGTTGTCGGTGATGTGATTCCGTTCAAAACGGTTGCGATGGCCGGCGAGTACCTTGGGTTCATTGCGGAAAAGGACGCCGTAGCGGCCGTTTTGTTTGACCGTGTTGTAGCGGAAGTGGTTGTCAGAGTCCTTATGACCGATGGAGATGCCGGTGAGGCCGTTCTGCTCAATCGTGTTCTCCTCAAATCGGCTGTGACGCACCCGCCAGCAGAGGAAGAGGCCGATTTGGTCGTTCTCAGCAGCGCGGCACCGGCGCACGATGGTCCGACCGCTGCCTGAGCCAGGGTGGAGCCCCTTCTCACTGCACCGGGTGACGGTGCACTCCTCGACGAGCACATCGTCGCTTTGCTGGTAGCTGATGCCGTCGCCGTGGTACCCGTCAACGATGACCCGGCGAATTTGGGTGCCATGCGCTCGGTAGAGGAGAATTCCGCCGCCGCGGCAGCCTCCCAGATAGGGGTTGTTCTCCCGGTTGCCGTCGATGGCAATGTCTTCAACCACGGCGCCGGTGATGTGATACCCGCTGATGACCGGGAAGGTGGTCTGCGCCGTCGCCTCCCGGCCAAGGGTGTAATCACTAAGGAGCGGCTGATTGATCAAAAAGGTATTATCGTCGATCTGTCCGGTGATCGTGGCGACCGTGGTGTGAAAATTGCCGTGCCGATTGAATCCCACCGAGACTCCACAGCCCACGTCGAACCCGGTCGGGTCGACGACCGTGATCTGCTCCTCGCCGTAGTCGCCGTCGGTGGCCAAGGGTGACGTCACTCCGGCGCATTTGCGCAAAATTGTCTCCCCACCGGCGCCGCGCACCGTGACGCCGGCACGCAGATGCAGCGAATCCCGCATGTCGTACGTACCCGGCCCGATGTCTACTATGCCGCCGCCAAGAGCGCCCACGTAGTCGACGGCTGCTTGTAGCGCCTTGTGCGTATTTCCGACGATATCGCCTTCGTCGATACCGACGCGCATCACGATTCCGCATTGAGCCATTCTAACGCACCTCGTTCGCCTAGCATATGTCCACTTTAATTCCTATGGTGAGGCTGACATGGACATGACGATTCTGACCTAGGAGGATTCCGGAGTTTCCCATGTAAATTCCTCTGAGGGGGACGAAAGACCTAGATGAATGCACGTCAGGGGGGGCGGGGTTGAGTACCCTTAAGGTCGCGCAACGCCGTGTTCGCAAGGAGATTCAAGGGTCCCGTCAGCCGCTGCTGATCATGGTGGGCGTTGTCCTCCTCGGGATCGCAGTCGGTTTTGTCGTAGTAAAGTTCATCGGATGACTGATCCGTTAGCGTCAAGAGACAACCTATGAGAACGGCACCCTACGGGAGCTTCGTCCCCATCAAATAGCGTCTCCCGTGGAGGTGTCGTTTTCTTTGTTGAGAATGTGTCTCGCCGTGTATATTCGGCGAAACCCTGGGCAACATAGGACTACCGTGGGACGGATCACAGAAGCTCATCAAGCAAAATCCGGTGAGTGGAAACGTAGTCCCACGGTTCTCTTTTTCCCCGAGAGCGACCGTCCTTCTATCTGGCTGGTTAACGTGTGGCGCGTCCTGTGGTGCTTTTCCGTTCTAACCTTCTGTATTGCTTCGTGTGTACCGTCCGTTCACGCGTTACTTCCAGGGTTACCGCCATGAATTGATTCGCACTACTCCCCGTGTAGCAGCCGCTGGCGCAGCTCCTGAATGGCGCCGAGCGCGTCCTGCTGCGAGATTCCTCCTGCCTCAAGTTGAGGGGTCATGTCGCGCAGCGCGACAACGATCCCGTACTCGGGCCTCTCACTTTTAAACAAGGGCCGATTGAGCGCTTCGCTCAATCCCTCGGGACTGATGGAGAATCGGGTGGCCGAAGTCTCGGTCCAGTCCGCAATGAGCGCCTCAGTCAAAGACGCGGGCACGTACCCCAAGGATACGAAGAACTCGGCCGCCTCCGGCCCAGCGATAAACTTGGCGACATCCCACGCTTCAAGGGTGTGCTGTGAAGCGGCTCCTACACCGACGGCGTACACCGTTCCCACGGGAGTGTGGGCGACGGTCCCGGGTGAACTGGGAAGGGGAGCGACGTCCCACGGAATGGATGGGGCGATGCGATCCTGGTCCGCCCAGTTGAACGCAGTCAGCAGCGTCGTAATCTGCATGGCCGCCCCGCTGCTGCGAAAGTGCTGTACTAGCGAGTGCCCCCGCCCGAGTCGATTGTCGTACACGGAGCGTTCTCGGATCACCATGTCGGTCCAAAGTTCGAAGAACGTCTCGAGGCGCTCGTCGCCTACGTCAAGCACGGAGCGGCCCGTTTGATGACTCATGTCGAGCAAGAGGCCTGCCGTCCCGTTATACCCAGACATGGCGCCCCATACTCGAGTGAGGCTACCCGACCGTTCGGTGAGCGCGGCGCTCTTCCGGGCGAAGTCTGTCCACGTCCACTCGTTCTCAGGGTATGAAATACCCTTTTGGTCAAAGAGCGCCCGATTGTACATAACAACCCAAGGGTCGACAAGCACGGGGAGATGGTACACTCGTCCGCTCGTGGAGATTGACGCCAAGGCGCCTTTGACGTCCTCTTCGCTCAAGCCATTCCGCGCTAAATACACGTCAAGCGGAGCCAAGGCCCCCTGGTTGGCGAGGTAACTCACGCTAAGTGAGAGAAGAGTGAGGTCGTGTTCGGCGCTGACGACGTCGTCAGGCGTTGGTCGTTGATACTCGACTGAGACCGAGACATCGGGGACGTGCGTAGCCAAGAATGCCTCGAACTCACGGGCGTGGCCCGGTCGAAGGTTGGTGTACACACTCAGAGCAGAGGCCGCCGACGTAACGCACAAGAGACCGAGTAACATCCCAACTATCCACCCAATGCAGGCTCGTCGCACCATGCTCGTCTCCGCCTTTCTTTGGTCTTCTAAGTGATACCTTGAGTCTTTTGTTGAGAATTCCTTTGTTTGGAAGCTTCAGGAGCAACGAGAGGCCCGCTAGTGGCGACAAGTCGCTGATAGTCGCACCTGATCACTGCGAGTCACCATGAGTCGGAGGATTCCATCCGAACGACCGGCGGCCACGGCAAGAAACGATGCGAGCAGCCTCCTGGGAAATCGCCTCGATTTCTCGCGGGGCCTTCCGTTTTTTCGTAGACAGCAACAATCGCCGAATTCAAAGGAGTTTCTGATTAATACAAGAATCCCGGACCCAAAAGCAACTGGGAGGTTTTGTAAAGTGAATGCACGCGGAGTACTTGTCATTATCGCGATCCTGTCTCTTTCAATCTCCTCAATCGCTGGCGCGCAACAGGCGACAATTACACACATGACCTACGCCTCGCACAGTGAGTCGTGGCACAATTACCTGTACGAGCTGGAGCGTGAGTTTGAGGCGCTTCATCCCAATTACGATGTCGAGATCCTCGTGGAATCTCGCCCCGATGAGAAATACACGGTGATGCTCGCCGGAGGACAGGCGCCCGACGTACTCGACATGACGACGTCACACGCCGCACCGCTATTGGCGCAGGGCATGTTTTTGGATCTGCGTCCTCTCATGGAGCGCGACGACGAATTCTCCTTGGACAACTACCCGCCCAATGTGATTGACGCGCTGACGACTCCCGACGGTCTGCTTTACCTCCTGCCGGTCGAGATCTACTCGATCGTCACCTGGTATAACCTCGATATGCTGAGCGCCGCCGGATTGACGCCACCTGTCGAGCTGGGCGACGCCTGGACATGGGAGGCGATGCGGGAGTACGGCCAAAAGCTGACCCGTGACGAGAATGGCGACGGAGCCAACGAAGTGTGGGGGCTCGACCGCATGCGCGCCCGGCCGTACATTCAGGTGCTCCAAGCGGGAGGGAGCTACTTTGATCGTGACATGTTCCCAACCGAAAGTCGTTTGACCAGCGAGCCCCTGATCGAGGGGATCGAATTCATTCGGCAGCTCATCGTGGAAGACGGCGTCAGTCAGCCTCCGGGGACGCCCTCGGATAGTTACTGGTACAATAACGGCTCCGCGATCACCGTGGTCGATGGCCCGGGCATCATCGGGACGCGTTTGGCGGATGTCTCGTTCGAATGGGATGTGTCGCTGCAACCCCACGGGCCCGCCAACAATGCGACCAACATCTCCCTGAACGGCTTTCAAATCAGTGCGGCCACCAAGAATCAGCAAGCCGCGTGGGAGTGGGTGCGCTTCATTGGCGCCAGGGAAGAGGCTCTAGCGACCATGGCCCGCCACACGGGACGGCTTCCGATTCTAGCCAGCGTCGCCCGCGCGTGGGACAGCTACGTGGCGAACCTTCCGGCACATTGGGAACTGTTCTTTGAGCAATCCTTGCACCCGGATAACATCTTCCTCAAAGAAGCCATGGCGACCGACAACCAAATCTACGACGTGCTCAACTCTCAGCTAGGGAGAGTGTGGACTGGCGACGTGCCCACCCGCACCGCCCTTGACGAAGCGCATCGGCAGATCACGGCTCTGCTGACGAAATAGATAGGCGTGACGGGGGAGGGAACGACCCTCCTCCGTCTTTAGCGTGGATGGATTCATCGCCAATCCATCCCGAAATCAATTCATTCTGGATACACTTCGATTCCGTCCGATTGCGTTCAGATTCACCTCGAATTCACCATAACCTATCGCAAAAACCCTAACTTCAGGAGGTCATCGGCTTGCTACGCTTGGGCATACGGCGTCTGCTTGAAACGAATCTCGTCTTGCTTATTGTTGGGTTGCTCGTGAGCTTCTCGGTGTCGGCCCAGAGTGTGACCCACCTAACTAATGCGAGTCACAGCGAGTCGTGGTTAAACCATCTCAAGGCCATGGCAGAAGAGTTCAAGGAGCAAACGGGTATCTCTGTCGAGGTTCGACAGTCGACGGGGAATTACGCCGAACAGGTTCTCGTGATGCGTGCCGGTGGTGTCATCCCCGACGTTACGGATTTCTCACCGGTCGCAGGGGCAAGTCTGATCGAATCGGAGCTCTTTGAAGACCTCCGCCCATATGCAGAGCGCTCGGGGCTCGATCTCACACAGTTCCCGACGATTGCCGTTGACGGTGTGACGTCCCCGCGTGGGACCCTGTGGAGTTTTCCGGTAAGCGTCTATCCGGTTGTGACGTTTTTTAACGGAGACTTGTTCCAAAACGCCGGTCTCGTGAACCCGATTGACCTCGGTGAGGATTGGACGTGGGAGACGTTTCGGGAGAGCTCGAGGCTTTTGACCGTCGATAAAGACGGCGACGCCAACTCCGATCAATGGGGCGTCGAACGACTCACGTCCCGGTGGGAGCAGTGGGTACACCAGGCGGGCGGGCAACTTTTCGACCGGCTCATCTTGCCGACGGAGAGCCGGCTTAACTCGTCTGAGATACTCGAGACCGCTCGCTTCTTGGCAGGGCTCAGTGTGGACGATCAGGTGGTGGCTCCGTCGGGGAGCGCGTACCTCTTCCGGTCGGGGAACGGCAATGTGGCGATGACCACCGTCGACGGCCCCGGAATCATCGGCACCTTTCTGCAGGATATTTCCTTTGAATGGGATATCGCCCGCCAACCTCGGGGGCCGGTGAACCGCTCGGCACAGGTGAGTCCCGATGGCTTTCAAATTCTAAAAGAGAGCGGCAATAAGGACGCTGCGTGGCGTTGGGTGCACTTCCTGGTCGGGAATGTCGAAAATCAGGTGCGGTTTGCCGCCACGACCGGGAGAGTGCCGTCGATGCGGCAGGCCATGCTCCAATACGACCAGGTGCCACTCACGCTGCCCGCGAACTGGATGGCATTTATCGATACCGCCTTTGACCCGGACGGATTTGCGGCGTATGTAGTGCCCTCGGATATCCGCAGCACCATCACGTCGACGATGAACACCGTCTGGCGGGGTGAACGATCACCCGAGGAGGCGCTCGAACAGCTCCATGACCTGGTAAACGCCATGTTGGCGGAACGTGGAGAGTAGCGTGCTGAGGTGTGGAGAGTAGCTTGCTGGCCTGATTACGTTGCAGGGAACGGTGCGGTGAACTCTGTGGCGAACGGTTCGGTGAATGGTGCAGTGAATGGTGCAGTGAATGGTTGGGTTAACTCTGCAGTGAACGGTGCAGTGAACACTGCAGTGAACGGTTCAGTGAATGGTGCCAAGCTTCACGTCATCGGTGTTTGCGTGAAGCTTGGTAGCGTTGCAAATCCTCAGCAAAGTTGGCTTCTCTGGAGACGTTGGTGTGACTCCTAGTGATCCCGGCGAACGTCGCGAAGGTCAGGCGGTGGCTGCTGCCCCTCATGATTGTGTCGTGCGCCATCCCAAGGGAAAGTCGGCGTTTGTTGGCATTCTGCTGAGTAGCGATTCCACGCCTGCGTGCAATGATTCCACACCAGAGCAGCAACGAGGCCACTTTTGGTCCTCTTTTACCAGTGTATGGCAAATTGGTGGTATGAGACCTCCAGGGGCGAGACGAGGACCAAACGGCGCCAAATGGTGCCGAAATTAAAGGCCAGCTAGAAGGATTGCCGTTTCTCTGCATGATTGCGTTGAGAGTCGCCGCAACTGTCAAGCGGCGGTTGTTGCCATTCTAATGAGTGGCGATTCCACGCCTGTGTGTAATGATTCCACACGAGGATGGCAACAGAGCTACTTTTGGCCGTGGTTATACCAGTATGTGGAAAATCCGGTGCAAGGGGAGTACGAGGGGCGAGGCGGGGCTAAACGGGACCAAACGGAACGATGATTAAAGGCCAGCTAGAGGAGGTGCCGATTCTCCTCATGATTGCATCGAGCGTTGCGGAGGGCGTCGATCGGTGGTTGTTGCCATTCTAATGAGTGGCGGTTCCACGCCTACGAGCAATGATTCCACACCAGAGCGGCAACAAGGCCACTTTTGGCTCGGTCCTTTCCAGTTTGTGGCAAATTGGTGGTATGAGACCTCCAGGAGCGAGACGCGGACCAAACGGAGCCAAATGGTGCCGAAATTAAAGGCCAGCTAGAGGGATTGCCGTTTCTCTGCATGATTGCGTTGAGAGTCGCCGCAACTGACATGCGGCGGTTGTTGCCATTCTGCTGAGTAGCGATTCCACGGCTGCGAGCAATGATTCCACACGAGAATGGCAACAAGGCCACTTACGGCTGAGATCTTACCGTTATGTTGCAAATCGGTGAGGAGAGATTTCCAGGGGCGAGTCGGGGCCAGGCGGCACCAAACGGAACGATGCTTAAAGGCCAGCTAGAGGGGTTACTAATTTCTACATGATTGCGTGGAGCGTTGCAGCGGACGGCGATCGGCGGCTGTTGCCATTCTGCTGAGTAGCGATTCCACGGCTGTGTGTAATGGTTCCACACGAGGATGGCAACAGAGCTACTTTTGGACGTGGTTATACCAGTATGTGGAAAATCTGGTCCAAGGGGAGTACGAGGGGCGAGGCGGGGCTAAACGGGACCAAACGGAACGATGATTAAAGGCCAGCTAGAGGAGGTGCCGATTTCTGCATGATTGCGTGGAGTGTCGCTGTGGCTGTCAGGCGGCGGTTGTTGCCATTCTGCTGAGTAGCGATTCCACGCCTGCGTGCAATGATTCCACACCAGAGCAGCAACGAGGCCACTTTTGGTCCGTTTTTACCAATTTGTGGCAAATTGATGGTATGAGACCTCCAGGAGCGAGACGCGGACCAAACGGCGCCAACTGGTGCCGAAATTAAAGGCCAGCTAGAGGAGGTGCCGATTTCTGCATGATTGCGTGGAGTGTCGCTGTGGCTGTCAGGCGGCGTTTGTTGCCATTCTGCTGAGTAGCGATTCCACGCCTGGGAGCAATGACTCCCCACCAGAGCGGCAACGAGGCCACTTTTGGCCTGGGGTCTGCCAGTATATGGCAAATATGTGCGAGGAGAGTACCAGGGGCCAGACGCGGACCAAACGGCCCCAAATGGTGACGAAATTAAAGGCCAGCTAGAGGAGGTGCCGATTCTCCTTATGCTTGCGTTGAGTGTCGCTGTGGCTGTCAGGCGGCGGTTGTTGCCATTCTGCTGAGTGGCGATTCCACGCCTGCGAGCAATGACTCCACACCAAAGCGGCAACACGGCCACACTTGACCGGGGGATCTATCAGTATGTGGAAAAGTGGCCCGTGGTGGATTTCCGGGGCGAGACTGGGCGAGGCGAGGCGAGGCGAGGCGAGGCGGGGCGAGACGGGATCGGTATGGTTGCTACCCAGCCGTTCTTGAAGTTCCCAGCCTATGAATCGAAGACCCAAGTCACACATGACGTCTCGGATGGGCGTTTACCGGTGCATGTTCTACCTTTGTCCCCCATTGGTCAAGGACGTGTACCGGACAAGACGAACGTATTCAAGGTGGCGTCCCACGAATTGAACCAGGTACACGGTGCACGTACAAGGTGCGCATTCAGACTGGCACGTACAAGGTGCGCATACAGTGTGCGCGTTCAGGCTGGCACGTACTAGGGTGACGTCCAGTGTGCTCGTGTGTAGGCAAGCACGTGTGCAGGCAAGCACATGTGTAGGCAAGCACGTGTGCCGACTAGCACGTACAGGTTAGCACGTCCAGTGCGCCGCGTGCACGATGGCACGTGAACACGGTGGCACAAGCATACGGTGGTGTCCAACGAAGGAGCAACGAGCAGCATTCAACGCCCCATTCAATATTGGCATGACCTAATAGGAGTGGATTGACGTGACGATGGGTGTTGCGGTAGTGGGTCTCGGTGGAATCTCCCGGGGGCACATCGCCGCGTGGAAGAGAGTGAACGGCGCGACGCTACGGGCCGTCTGCGACATGGTCCCGGAGCGGGCGGCTGCGGTGGGCGAGGAGCACGGCGTTGCTTCGTTCACCGAGGTCGAAGCGCTCCTGGAGCGTGACGATATTCACATCGTCGACCTCTGCTTGCCGCCGGCGGCTCACGCCCCCGTGGCTTTGCAGGCGTTAGCGGCGGGGCGGCATGTAATGGTCGAAAAGCCGATCGCTCTCACCCTTGACGACGCGACGAGGATGCGGGAGGCGGCCGTCAAGGCGGGTGTGCAGCTCGGTGTCGTCTCGCAGCTCCGCTTCAGTTCGCACATGCAGCAGTTGCGCGCCTGGTTGCAGGAAGGGCGGCTCGGCAAGCCTCTCGCTGCGCATCTCGAGCTCAAGGGCTTCTTGCCCTTCGATTTCTACCAAACCAGCGACAAGGCGTACCTGCGGGATCCCGAATCGTCGGGTGGCGGGATGCTAATGCAGGTGGGCATTCATCATGTGGACATGCTTCGGTTTCAGTTGGGCGACGTGGACGCGGTGACCTGGGCACGGGTCGAGAATCTAGCTCACCCCGGCGCACGCGTCGAGGACTTCGCCGTTGCCCATTTGACCTTTGCATCGGGTGTGAACGGACTCGTCGAATCGGCGAGCATCTGGCCGCAAGAGCAGCGGCGGCAGACGCATCTCACGATTGCCACGGAACAATTCACGATTGGTATCGTACGGGACCGTGTCGTCGAGACGAATTCCCAAAATGGCCAAGGTTTGCCGTGGCCCGAGTACGTGCCGGGGACGCACCAGCTTCAACTACAGGACTTCGTCGATAGCGTTGCCTCGGGAAGACCTTGCGGCGTGACGGCAGGTGACGGCGCCCGCAGCCTCGCTGTGGTGCGGGCGATTTACGAAGCGGGGGCGACGGGAACCGCCGTCGACTTAACAGGCGTCAACGCCGGTTACCGGGAGGCGATGTAGCGTGCTTAACATCGGCATCATGGGGCTGCACCACTCGCACGCCCCGGGACACGCCGCTACGATCAGTTCGCTATCGGAGCATGCCAAGCTGGTTGCCGTCGCGCACGACGACCGGGGTGAGACCGAGGCCTTTGCTCAGAAGTTTGGCATCGACGCCGTCGATTACGAGACCCTGTTGAGCCGGGACGATATCGACACTGTGGTCGTGTGCCGCAACAGCGAACACAGCGCCGCCGCCTGTATCGAGGCGGCGCAGGCGGGGAAGCACATCATGTGTGAAAAGCCCCTCGGCATTTCGGCCGCCGAAGCCGACGCCGTGGCCCGAGCTGTGCGGGAGGCGGGGGTGGTGCTGCAAGTTGCGTTCACCCTGCGCTTCGACCGACTCTACATGGCTGCGAAGAAGCTCCTGGCATCAGGCGCAATCGGCACGTTGGTGAACATGTGGTCGGCCCGGAGGCACCGCAACGTGATCAAGCCTTTTTGGGGTGGCGGCGAGACATTGGAGCACGGCGTTCATGATTACGACCTGCTGCGGTGGTACGCGGGGTCGGAGGTGCAGAGCGTCTTCGCCTTAGCGAACCAAGTGAACAACTCCGGGAACAGCGTGGGGCCGGTGCGTTTTCCCAATCCGATTCCTGAGAAACTGCCCTACGAGTCTACATCGATCGTCACGTTGCGTTTCTCCGACGGTGTGATCGCCGGGCTCACCTTTGGCTCCATCTCCCCGGAGAATCAACCCCACTGGGCCGACGCTACGCTCGAGCTGGTAGGCACCGAAGGAGTGATCCGGGCGAGCATGACGAGCGAGACACTCTCGCTCCACACCAACGATGGGGTGCGTTACCCTCGGATCGCCGACGGCCTGCCGCCTAAGTACAAAGGGATGTATCTCGAATTCTTCCGTGCGGTGGAGTATGGGCGGGAACCGTCGGGCGGATTGCGGGACGGCGTGATGGCGACGCGAATCGCCGACGCGGCGTACGCATCGATCCGTCAGGGAATGCCGCAGGCGGTCTCAGTGGAGGGAGAGAAACCTGTAACCTAGCCCAGTCTAACCCGGCTCGGCCTAGCTTAGCCTAGGGTTTCAAAACCACCTTGATGCAATTGTCCCGTTTGGCATCGAAGATCTCGTATCCGTGCTCGGCCTCATCGAGGGGAAGGACGTGGGTGATGATGTCAGTCGGATCGAGCTTCTCCGCCATCACCATCTCCATGGCCGGTTCTACGTAGGCGTGCACCGGGCACTGACCCATCTTTAGAGTGACGTTTCTAGCAAAGAAATCCCCAAGGGGGAACGCGTTGTACCTCGAGCCGTAGACGCCGACGACCGAGACGATGCCGCCCTTCCGCACCGCTTGGGACGCCATGACGAGCGCTGAAAAGGAGCCTCCCTGCAGTTTTAACGCGGTGCCAATCCATTCGAGCGGTCGCATCTTGCCGTCCATACCGACGCAGTCGATGACGACGTCGGCGCCCCCGCCTGTGATCTCTTTTAAGTACGCACCCGTGTCGTCGTGGCGGTCAAAGTCGACCACTTCCACGCTGTTGTGCTCTCGGGCGTGAGCGAGTCGGTAGTCAATGTAATCGACGGCGATCACCCGTTCAGCCCCTTTGAGCCAGGCGAACTTCTGCGTCAAGAGGCCGACGGGGCCGCAACCAAGGACGACCACGGTATCGCCGTCTTTCACGTCGGCTTGGTCGACCCCCCACAGTGATGTCGGCAGAATGTCCGTTAAAAAGAGAGCCCTTTCGTCCTCGAGGTCATCGGGCACCACAAAAGGGCCTACGTTACCGTATGGGACCCGCAGGTACTCCGCTTGTCCACCCGCGTATCCTCCGTACGTCTCGCTGTAGCCGAGGTACGCTCCGACCTCGCCATGGGGGTTGGCGTTGTCGCACTGGCTCCAAAGGTCTTGATTGCAATAGCGGCAACTGCCACAGGCGACGGCGAACGGAATGACCACACGGTCTCTTTGTTTGACCCGATTCACCTCAGGGCCGACTTCTTCGACGATCCCCATCGCTTCATGTCCAATGATGAAATCACGGGGTAGGTTGGGAACGAGGCCGTGGATGAGATGGAGGTCAGAGCCGCAAATGGCGGTTGACGTGACCTTAACGATGACGTCATCCGGCTTCTCAATTTTTGGATCATGAACCTCTTGAACGACCACATCTTTGACACCCTGGTAGGTTACAGCCTTCATCGGTCCGCGCTCCTAGTAATGTGGATTTTCTGGTGAACCGCCGGCGTGGTGGCGCTTACAGCTATTCCCCTCGGGTCCGTGGGCAATTCCGTCTCTGGGCGGGAGCTCGACACTCTGCGATGAGCGGCGGTCCCTTCCCATCGCATGACGGACCCGTGGCAACCCTCCCGTTCAACGGATCTACGAGAGGCGGAACCGTTTTTGGGCGCGATTGGCAAAATCGAGACTCACCGTCGTGGTGGAGTGCGTTGCAAAAATGCCAAAGGTTGCGGGAGTGGAGCGATACAACCCAATAATCGGACCCACAATGCTGATTTCAGACATGAACTCGAACGGATTAATGCCGGATTGGCATTTTTGAGACACCGTAGACGTACTTGGGCAGTACCAAAAGTGCCAAATCGCAAGTCCGAAACGGGCCATGCGAGGAGTTACCTCAAGCGCTTGAGAATACGAACCCAAGCACACACGCAAGGATGCAAGTCTGAGGTGGAGGTATCGCAGGCTAAGGTTCCGGGAGGATGCTCACATGTTGATCGATATGCACGTACATACGACCCGTTACTCAAAGTTCAGCCGGATGTCCGCTGAGTCGATGGCTGAGCGGGCACGCACGGTGGGGCTCGACGGCCTCGTCATCACCGAGCACGACGTCTTTGGTCCGACGACGAGATCGCTGCGTGTCACACACGGTATCCGGATCTCACCATTCTGCGGGGTGTCGAAGTGAGCGCCTCCAGAGGCGTCGATGTCCTGGTGTACGGTTTGACCGACATGGACAGGTCAGGTTGAGAAAATGACGGCCCGGATCGACAAGCTGGTCCAAGAGGGCTTCACCGATCCGACTGCCATCCGGGCGAAGGTGGGAATCCTCGCCATGAGCCGCATCGAGGCAGCCTTGGACAACCCGGCAGTCTAGGTGCGCGCACGAGACGGAGTAATTGCTTGAAGCCCTACGGGCGGAGGCCAAACAAGCAGGATCAGCCCCTGGGAACGGAGGCACGCACATGGTCGACCCAAATCTTGTAGATTTACTGACGCAGCTCGCACGTGTTCCTGCCGTCTCTGGACGGGAAGAGGGCGTCGCGTCCATGATCGCGGTTCACTTGAGGGCGTGTGGCGAGGAGATTCACCAGACGATTCGCACGGACGCGCTCGGAAATCTCTACGCAACCATCACGTCCGAGCGCTCGGGGCCGAGGCCGACGTTCCTCCTAAGCGCCCACATGGACACGATCGGTCTCGTGGTCCGGCAGATCGAGGAGAGCGGCATCATTCGAGTCCTTCCGGTAGGCGGCGTCAACCGACGCACGCTCATGGCTCAGGAAGTGTGGATACATGGGAGAGAACGCCTCTTCGGCGTGGTTGGGACGACGCCCCCTCACCTGACGACCCCGGCCGAGCGCAAGCAGATCCCACCTTGGGAGGCATTCTTCGTCGACACAGGCATGAGCGGGAACGACGTTGCTCAACAGGTCCGACCCGGTGACTGGATCTCATTTGCCGCACTGCCGACGTCGCTCAGCGAAGGGCGACTGACATCTCCCGGATTGGACAACCGCGCCGGCGTTGCATCGGTCCTGTGGAGTGGTTTGCAACTCGCCAAGTCAAGGCGAGCGTTGCCGGTGAACGTGATCCTGCACTTTACGGTGCAGGAGGAGCTGGGGACTCGGGGCGCGAGTGCCCTCGCCGAGCCGGCGCCGGACGCCGCCATCGTTGTGGACGTCGGCTTTGGGGAGATGCCGGACGTGCCTGGGCGCGACACGATTCAGATGGGCAGAGGCCCCGCGTTGACTGCGGGCCCCAACATTCACAAGGAGATGCGTCGTTTCCTGGCCGGCGTGGCGGAGCGTCACGAGGCTCCGGTGCAGGACGAAGTGATGGCGGGGTCATCGGGAACCGACGCCTGGGAGATTCAGATCGCGCACCAGGGGATTCCCACAAGCGTCGTCAGCATTCCCCTGCGTTACATGCACAGCACGGTCGAAACCGTAGACCTCGAGGACGTGCAGCTTGCCGCCAATCTCCTGGTCGCTGCGTGCCTCGAAGCCAACCCGGACGATGTGAGGAGGTGGTCCGGTGAATCTGTTGCTCGAGCGATTAAGTAACGCCTTTGGTCCCTCCGGTTCGGAAGAGGCGGTACGGGCGATCCTGATCGAGGAACTAGCATCGTCGTGGGATCAGGCGCGCACCGATTCGATGGGTAACCTCATCGTGTCGCAAGGGCTGGACCGCAGCGGTCCGCGGGGGCTCATCGCCGCGCACATGGACGAAGTGGGCTTTATCGTTGACAGTATTGACGAGAACGGGTTCCTGCGCTTTAAGACGCTGGGAGGCATCGACGCCCGCATCCTTCCGTCTAAGCGGGTCGTGGTGGGCCTGCACAACACGTTGGGAGTGATCGGCGCCACGCCCAATCACCTCCTCGATAAAGAGGATGAGCGAGCGCAGTCGAGTGACGACTTGTACATTGACATAGGCGCCCGTTCGCGCAGCCAAGCGCTGGAGCTTGTGGGAATTGGGGAGGCAGGCACGTTTCACACGGAGTTTGGCAGCGTCGGAACGGGACTGGTGAAGGGGAAGGCGCTCGACGACCGGGCCGGGTGTTTTATTGCTGCGCAACTCGTAAAAGCCGGCGTTGGGGTGCCTGTGGACGTGGCATTCACCGTCCAAGAAGAGGTGGGGCTGCGCGGTGCCGCCATCGCCGCGTCACAGACTCGGCCGGACTTCGCCGTGGTGCTGGAAGCGACGACGTGTGCCGACCGTCCCGATCCTGATGCGGCCGGCCACTCGACGTATCTTGGCGCCGGTCCTGTTATCACCTTTCAAGACGCCACGTCTGTACCTACGCGAACGTTGGTCGATCTCTTGGTGGAGACCGCGAGGGAACGCCAGATTCCGTTCCAGTGGAAGGAGACCACCCTCGGCGGGAACGACGCAGGTAGCATCCACCTAGCAAATGGCGGAATTCCCACCGTCTCGGTATCGTTGCCCTGCCGGTACATACACACGCCGTGTTCCTTCCTGGCTCGCAGTGATATCGAGCATACCATTGAGCTCGTGCAGGCGTTTCTCACTCGAATATCCATGGAGGGGCTGCCCAGATGACACGTTACGACTCACTCGTCGCATCGCTCGACGCCTTTTGCGCGGTCGACTCGGTCTCGGCCGATGAAGGTGACCTGCGATCCCTGCTTACCGACGAGTTAAGAGGCCTCGTCGACACCGTACAGATCGACCCCGTAGGAAGCGTGATCGCCACGCGCTCCGCGTCGGACGCCCCTCGTCTCCTCTTTGCCGTCATGGACGAGCCTGGGCTGGTCGTCACGCACATCGACACGTGTGGGCTGTTGCACGTCTCACCGATTGGAGAGGTTGCGGTCGCGGCTGCGCTAAACGCCCGCGTGGGGTTTCGCAACGGTGTGCAGGGGATCGTGGTCGCTGACGAGTCGGAAGCGGGTAAACCGCCGGAGTTCACCAAGCTCCGGATCGATCTTGGGGTGACGTCCCGCGAGGACGCCCAATCACTGGTCTCGGTAGGAGATCGGGCGGCGTACAAGGGCACGCTCTACCGGCGCGACCATGTCGTCATGGGCGCGGCGCTCGAGAGTAGAATTGGATGCGCACTCCTAATCGAAGCGCTCAAGGAGTCGGAGGCCGGTGATGTGCAGATTGTGTTCGCCGCGCAAGAGCACCTGGATGGACGAGGCCTTCGGGCGATTTCGACGGGCCACATGGTTCGAGAAGCCCTTGGGATCGGACTCGTGAACGCACAACCCAACGCCGTCTCGAACACGCCCGTCCGGCTCGGCGCGGGCCCCGCCGTCGTCGTCCAAGACGGCGCCCACGTGGCACATCCCGGGCTACTCTCCAGGTTAAAGGAGGCGGCTGCTCGAAAGGGGATCACCGTCCAAGAGTACGTCTCTCGGGACGGCGCGAAAGGGCCGGGATTCCTCCAGCGAACGTCCGGCGGAGTTCCGACGGCACTGATCGGCATTCCCGCACGCAACACGTCAGGGATCGGCCAGATCGTCCATCTTGGCGATGTGATGGACGCCGTGGAGCTCTTGCGGGAGTACTTGTAGGGCCAGAGCGTCTGGACATCCGGATCATTCTGTAACACAGAGAATTAGGAACACCCAGGCTTAGGCATGTACAGTCTGAAGAGCGCAGGCACAGACTTGCGAACGCGTAGACTTACGTACGCGCAGACTTACGAACGCACAGACTTAAGGGGCGGTCAGCGCCTCCTCTAAACACTAGAAGGGGCGCTAACCGCCACTCAGAACGTATCTACCCTCTATTCAGAGGCTTCGGCGAGGAGTGCCCGCAGCTCGCGCGCCGCGGCTGCTAGTTCGTTCTGAATCGGTTGATGTCGATCGAAGATGTTTAGAATGTGTTCGGACATGATTCGGTTCATCTCCGGGAACGTCTCCCAGTACGTGAAGTTCTCCGCAAGGTTTTGACCGTAGAGAATGTTGGATAGCCAGGCGTTCAAGTATTCGCGTTTCTCAAACGGGAGGTCCGAAAAGTACAGATCCCAGAGGTCTGGATGGGGACCAATCGGCTGTCTGTGGGCTTCCGTTACGAGGACCTCTTGCCCCTCGTAACTTGCCATCCACTCGAGGAACGTCCACGCTTCCTCCGGGTGGTTTGTGCCGGTTGACATGCTGTACATGTGCCCTTGTGCGAAGGCTCGTTGGCCCGCGGGAGCCTTGGGGTAAAGCGCAATGCCCCAATCGTAGGCGGCGGTGTCGGCAATGCGGAATGCGTACGAGACCCATCCTTGCCACATCGCATACCCGCCGGTGAACTGGTTGCCGCGAGGGGCGAAGCTTCCGGGTGTCGGCAGCACTTCATACTGGTACGCCAGGTCGTACCAATATTGCACCATGTCGGCGCTCACAGGATCGTCAACGAGGATCTCCGTTCCGTTTTCGCCGATCCATCCATGTCCCGCCCAGTTCTCCATCCACTGGATGAGGTTCCCGCCGGCGCCGCGGAGCGGATTCAGCGTGCCGTAGATTCCGCGCTGCGGGTCGGTCAGTTTCCGCGCCATCTCCGCGTGGTCTTGTGTCGTCCAGTTCGCGTCGGGTTCCGCCAATCCTCGTTCGGAGAAGAGGTCACGGTCGTAAAACCAGGAGGTCGAGTTGTAGTCATAGGGGACACCGTAAATTCGACCGTCGAGCGTGATCGACTCGAGCATAAAGGGGTAGATGTTCATTGCCTTGAGCGCGGGGCTTGATTCCCAACGCGAGGTGAGATCCTCTAAGATGCCGTACTTCACCCAAAGCGGCCTGTACTGCGCCCATGTCAAAAAGACGTCCGGAGGTGTGCCGGCGGCAACCATCGAAGTGATCTTCTCGGGGTATTCGCCATAGGGGAAGAATTGCACTTCGACCTTAATATCCGGATGTGTGTCGCTGAATCTGTCGGCAATCGCTTGCCATCGGGCTGCGTCGAGATCGTAGACAGCCATCTGGATGACGGTCTGGGCCGATGTCGTGAACGACAATGTGAGTACGAACAGAGCGACGAGATACATCGATAAGCGTCCTGGCGTTCGTGGGATTCGACTCATAAGAAACCTCCTGTTAAGAGCGCATGGGTTAGGTGACGGCGAATGCCGCCTACGAGACGTCCAGTGTTATTCATATTCGGGAGTCTCCCGAGTCATGAGGTCGGGTGGCGGCAAGCGTTTTTTTGGAACCTTGCAAATCACCACACAAGTGAGGGGAACAGTTTGCGAGTCATCGTTGACACCGATATCGGCGACGACGTGGACGACGTCCTAGCGCTCGCTTTCGCCTTGCGTCGGCCGGAGTTGGACGTTGTGGGAATCACCACCGTTCTCGGTGGGGTAGAGGGCCGCTGCCGGATCGTGGCCAAACTCCTCTCGGTGCTGGGGAAGGAGGAGATTTCGGTCGCCGCCGGGCGGACGTTGCCCCTTGACCCCGAACGGGCGAACCGGAAGCGTCTCGAAGGGACGCCGTTTCAAGGCGCGTGTGCCGCAGATGTTCCCGACCGAGATTGGCCCGACGCCATCGACACGATCCTCGAAACCACAGCGGCGCACCCGGGCGACGTCGGCCTCATCACGCTCGGTCCGCTCACCAATATTGGGGCGGCGCTGCAGGCGGATCCTGATCTGGGGAAGCGGGTGCGCTTCATCGCAAGCATGGCCGCGTCAGCCGAACCGGAGCGCAAGGAGTACAACGCCGCCGCCGATCCGGAGGCGGCCGACCTGGTCTTTCGAAGTGGCGCGCCCCTCGTCATTGGGACGTGGGAGACCACGCGCAAGGTAGTGTTGTACTCAGAGGAGCAGAGTCGCATCGCCGAGTCTCACTCGCCCCTTGCCCAGTTTTTAGCGGAGAACATGGAGTTGTGGCGTCCGGTGCAGGGGAACAAACCGGGTCCCGTCATGTACGATTTGGCGCCGATTGTATGGGCGTTTCGACCGGAGCTCTACCCGACGCGTGCGCAACGGATCACCATGGCGTTGGCCGAGCCCGAGCGTGGCCGCACACCGATCACCTCGGAAGCGCCGCCAAACGCTGAGGTGTGCGTCGATGTGAACACGGACGAGGTGTTGGAGCTCTATCTGGAGACCGTGTTGGCGGAGTAGGGTGAACGTTGACCCGGTCGCAACAGCAGTTTAAGCCGGGGTAGAGGGGAATTCGTAGATGGAGAACTCGAAGCTGGAGAACTTGAGGGTGGAGAGCTCGAAGGTGGACGTGACGTTTCTCGGAACGGCCTCAGGTCTTCCAACGGAGGCTCGCCAGGGCCAAACCATCGTGGTCACGGTGACTCATGCAGGTAAGCCGTCTCACATTCTGCTTGATACCGGGGACGGAGCCAGCTCCTTTCTGGCTCGTGCCGGATTCGACCATCGGTTGATCCAAACGATCTTTATCTCACATATGCATGCTGACCATCATGGCGGGTTTGCTCAGGTGGTCAAGACCTCAATGCATTTGGGGAAGAAGGACGAGCTGGTCGTCCTGGCTCCCGAGGAGGGAATCCCCGCCCTCCAGGCCTATCTCCGGGCGAGTTACCTGTACGACGATCAACTGGGATTTGAGATTCGATGGATTCCGCTCTCCGGGTGTGTGAATCGCGCCGTGCAGCTACCCTGCGGGTCGATGCTGGAGGCGGTTACCAACCATCATTTGGACCCTGTCAAGAAACGCATGGAGCGTGCGAACGCACAAGCGATGAAACACCATGCTTTTGAAAGTTACAGTGCGGTGTTGTGCCACGGAGATCTGCGGATCATCTACTCAGGCAACCTCAACAAGACTCGGGACTGGGAGGAGCTTGGGACCTATGTGGAGCCTTGCGCTCTGTTCATCGCCGAATTGGCTCACGTCGAACCGGTGAGGCTGGGCGAGTTCCTCGACGGCCGACACGTAGGCCACACGGCGGTAACGCACTTTCATCCACGTTGGGATAGCGTATATGACGCCGAGATCGATGCCTTGATACGCAACGCTGCAACATCCAGAGGGCTGCAGGGGGGAGTAACCCTCGCCCGTGACGGCACGGTGCTCGACGTACTCGGTTCCTACCACGTCGCGGTACGGAGATAACAAGGAGGAGTCGTTTTGCGAGTTGCCATTGTTGGCGTGCGACACGGCCACATTCGAGGGGTGATCCGACATATTCAGGCGAGCTCAGACCATCAACTTACCTGTGTCGTGGAGGACGACGCAACGTTGCGGGAGTCCTTTGCAACGGAGCTCGGCGTGCCTTCGTACACGACGTTGGAGGAGATGCTGACAAAGGAGACGGTGGACGCGGTCGGCATCGCGCCCGTTAACTCTGAGCGTGCTCAAATCGCTGCACGCTGTCTAGAACAAGGCCTTCACGTCATCGCAGACAAGCCGGTCGCTACGACACTAGAGGACCTCGAGGCGCTACAGAAGGCCGCAAGCCAATCGGAAGCGATCCTGTCCGTGAGGCTGACGCTTCGCTTTTCGCCTGTGTACGTGACGGCCTGCAAGCTCGTCCGCAGCGGCGCCATCGGACGCCTCGTGCACGCCTGGTTGTGTCGTCCCCACAAGCTCAACGCTCCAAACCGACCCCGTTGGATGTTTGCCCGTGAGACCTACGGGGGAATCTTTCCTGATCTTGCGATTCACGATATCGACATCTTCCGTTGGGTGACCGATGCCCAAGCCCACCAAATCGCTTCGATGACTGCGCTTCACGGGAATTACGGCCTATCTGGCCAGGTCGATTTTGAAGATGCCGGCCACCTCCTTGTGCGCCTCGACGACGGCACGGTGGGAAGCTTTGAAGCGAGCTGGCTGACACCCGACGGTTCACCGTATCACGGCGACACTCGGGCCATCTTTACCGGGACGGAAGGGACCGTTGAAGCGCTGGCGGTCGAGAAGCGAGTCATCCTCACCACCCGCGCCCACGGGCCTAAAGAGGTTCCGCTGGAGGTGTGCAAGAGCGTAGACGATGACTTTTTTGACGGCATTCGTCAAGGGCCCCAGAGCATGACGCTGCCTCCTCACGAGGCATTGGAGTCCACACGTTGGTCGATCATGGCGCGTGATCTGGCGGACGCCAACCACCGCTTCAACGTCCTGCGCGCAAAGAAGCGATGATGTGTCGCCCCGGGGCAACGGCGTTCGTTACTCAACCGTACTCGACGATCTTTGCGCCATGACCTCAAGGCTCAGCTGCCCTAATACTCAACCGTCCACGGCGTCTCCTCGGCATAGGCAGCGTACGCCTCGGCGACCTGTCCGGACTGCACGTTCCCCGGGTGAATGAAGATCCGGTGAGCAAGGGTGAGACGCTCGCCGGCCTCGAGCGTCTTGGGTCCTTCAAAGAGGAAGCCCTCCCGCGTCGACATCGGCCCGTAGCTGCGGGTGAAGACGCCGGGCGGATGGCCCGGGTTGCTCGGGTGGTCAAAGACGGCGATCCCGTGCTCGACCGGTTCGGTTGGCTTGGCGCCCAAGCTCGTGGGACCGCCGTTGCGCTCAAAAGCGACTGGCCCGGAGTAGTCGATCCACGCCGTTCGCTGACCAAAGGTGTCCGCCTCTCCCTGGCGGCCGCTGTCGATCGTGATGGTGCCTCCGTCTTTCTCGTCGAGGTGGTCGGCGACACGAATGAGGGGCAGACCGGCCTCTTTGGTGTCGGTGAACGAGAGCGGGCCTTCGCTGGCAATCAGCGTGACGGTGAGGTCGAGGGCCCATGTGCGCATCGGAGCCCTGCGCGGCGCCGGCGCGTCAGGATCGAGCGGTGCGAGATCCCGCAGCACGATCGTGCGCACGTCGGTAAGGAGCGTTTGCTCCTCTTTGGTCAGCCAGGTGGCGTAGGCAGCGATGCCGGCGGCGTGCTCGTCGTGCCAGGCGTGATCAAAGCGATCGTGGCGAATTCTGCCCTGGCCGCCCTTCTCGAGATAGAAGTCGTGACCGTTCACCTCGTGGTGGGCGTACCAGACGCCACGGTGGTGGAGGTGGTCCGCCGGTTGGTCTTCGACGAGGTTTTTGCCGCCGACCCCGAGCAACGGGTAAAAGTACGGCTTGGGTAGGAACGGATGGTAATTGTAGTATCCAAGGACACGCTCGTTGAGGACGAGCTGCAGTCGGCCAAAGCGGGCTTCGTCGTGAAGTTGTGCACTTCCCACAGGTATCACCTCAGCGGAATTGGTTGTCAACAATCCTAAAATCGGAGGGTCCGTCCCTCTTTGGACGAGGTGATGCAGCCGCTCACGAGGCGCATCGTCTCTAGGTTGTTTCGCCCGCTGATCTCGGGCTCCTCGCCCAACGTGATGTAACGGTAAAAAGCGTCGATAATCTGCGCTTCACGCTCGGGCATGCCTTCGTCGACGGGCAGAAGCTCCGCTTCTGCGTCTCGCGTCCCGGGACGGATCACTCGCAACGGTTCGCCGGCGCCCCAACAGATGGCGCCGTGCTCGCACTCAATCCGGTTGGTCCAGCGAGTGCTCTGCGAGGTGAAGGTACCGAGGTAGGTGATGACGATCGGCCCTTCCAGCTCGATGATGGCGCTGACGGCGGCTGGACCGGGGTACTTGCTCCAGGGCGGATTAAAGCTGCGGGCCGTCATCGCGGTCGGGCGCCGAGGCTCGAAAAAGGCCAGCAGCGAGTCAAAGTGATGGACGCTCATCTCATACAGCATCGGTTGGTCCATCGTAAATGCGCGCACTTCGGGCCGGTACCGGTGGTGAATGATCTCGGCGTAGGAGGGTTCGCCAAAGGCTTTCTCCCGGATGAGGCGCTGGACTGCCCGCTCGGTGGGAGAGAAGCGATAGTTCTGCGCGACCACGAGCTTGAGGCCGGAGCGCTCGGCCTTCCTGACGAGACGCTCCGCGTCGTCCATGCTGTTGGTGAAGGGCTTCTCCACCAAGACGTGGCGACCCGCATCCAAGGCCTCCTCGATGAAGCGGGCGTGCAGGGCGGACGGCGTGACGACGACCACCACGTCCGCCTCGGGATGCTGGTCAAGCGCCGTTTTGAGATCCGCATAATGCGCGCCGCCGTCGAGGCCGGTTATCTTGCCCCCCTCTGCGAGGGCGTCTTCATTGACGTCGACCAAAGCGACGGGCTGCCAGCGGGGATCAGCGCTCATCAGCTTGACGGGCCAAAGGCCGCGACCGCCCACCCCGATGTGAATGCTCTTTAGCTGCTGCATGCTCATTCCCCCAAAGTGTTGAAACCCTAAATAGCCGCGCTCCGCTTACGGCCCTATGACTCTCAGGCGTGCTCACCTATACGTTGTCAGAGAACCCGTTGGTCACGGCGTAGGAAGATCGACCACGTACACCTGCGGCTGGCCACTCTCGTCTGAGGTGTACACGACGCGTCTTGCGTCCGGGCTGAACGCGGGATGGGGATGCGTCCACTGGGGGCCGTACGTCGATTCCCGCGCATCGATCGCGGGCAGGCTCTCCGAGTCCGTCACGTCTCGAAAGATCGACGTGTCCAAGGCTGCCTCAGGGGCCGGGGTGCGGTAGCGCCACTGACTTCCGAGGTTGGAGCTGTTGGTGTGGCAGAGGAGAGTGTTCTCCCCGGTGCGGGTGTCGAGGAGCTGCAGCCCCCGATCGGGGTGCACCGTGTCGTAGGCGATCCACGTGCCGGTTGGATCGGCGCAGGCATGCCACGCATTGGTCGCCGCGGCGACGCGCACCTCCTTAGTGTGAATATCCACCGCCAGCAGCGCATCGGGCCACTGGGTGAAGATCACCTCACGCTCGTTTAACCAGGACTCGTGGACGATCCATTCGTCGGGGCGCTGTTGGTACAAGAGGTGGTCGTTGGCGCCGTCGAAGTCGACCAACCAGATGCGTTGGTCCGGCGGACCGGAGTAGAGGATGCGCAGCGGCGCCGTCCGGGAGAATTGGACGTGGCCGATCGCCATCGCTTTGCGAAGGACGACGTGCGCCTCTCCGGTCAGAGTGTTGAGAGCGAGGAGTTCACAGTCGTTCGAGCCTCGGACGCTGGTGGCGACCCACCGGCCGTCCGGACTGATGGCCATGTTGGAAGGGAGACCGGCATCCAGCCGGTGAAACTCCTCCGTCTCGCCGCCAGCACACGGGACTCGCCACACGCTGCGACCCCCGGTGAAATAAACGAACGAGCCCTGCGGATCGACGGTGGGGGAGAATGGGTTTAGGAGCTTGGTGTCTGTGATCCGCTGCGGCGTCCCACGACCGTCGGCGTCCGTCACGTAGATGTTGGGTACGTGGCCGTCGTAGCGAACGAAGTAGAGGCGCTCACCGTTCGGGGAGAACGTTTGGTTCGTGAAGTAAAAATGGTGGTGAATCGTCTCGCCAGACGTTAGGCGACGTGGACGACGTGCATCGGCGCGTTCCTCAGGTGCCATTCCCATGAGGTGACCTCCTGTCGCGCAAAGTTTTACCCTTACGTTCGCCGCCGTTGCGGGTGGTCCTCGCAAAAGGGTTGGGGGTTGGTGTGCAACGCTAAGGTACCTGAAAGCGAACGCCGCAGAGATTGTTCGACATCTCGGGGAGAATCAAGAGCCACTCATCATTACGCAAACGGTGAAGCCAAGGCGGTAATACAGGACATCGAGAGCTATGAAAGCACTCGGGAGACGACGGCCCTCCTAAAGATTCTCGCGCTTGACGGCCGCCAGATCGCTGAGGGGAAGGTGCAGCCCGCCGAGGACGTATTGAAGAGTGTGAGAGAGCGACAAGGGGACGGGTGATGTCGTTTCACGTATTCATGACGGATGACGCGGCGCGTTCTCCTGTTCCGCCGTCTGATGGACGCCTGATAGACACCTAATAGATGCCAGATAGTCGCCTGATCGACGCCTAAGGGACTGCTTCAAGGAGAATTCTCCCAAGCATCCAATGTGGAATCATACTCCGGGACTGGCCGAGCGTGCCACCTCGGGCATCCCGATTAGGGAGATGAAGTCCACCATGGTTGTCGAGAACCCTCGCCCTCTCAAAGTCGTTCCGACGATAGACGGTCGCTTTCGTCGCTACAAAATCGTCTCAGGTAACGGAGCCGTCGTCTGCTATAATCCCGCATCGGAACAGCCAACCCACCTAGACTTTCTGCTCAAGCGCCCAAGTTTGCATCCGCTCTACACGCCCAGTGGCGTGCCGGTGACGGAGCAAGGGGCCCACAACTACCTCCACCACAAAGCGGTTTGGATCGCACTCGGGCGCGTGAACGACGTGAACATGTACCACGATTACCACGGTCGCGGCGGTCGCATCACGACCCGGGATCTTACGTGGGAAGAGAGCGAGGCAGCGCTCGTCCTCACCGCTGCGATCGAGTGGATCGATGAGGAAGGGAGCGTGCTGGTCGAGGAGGAGCGCATCCACCGCGTCTACGCTTCTGAGCAGGTGAATCGGATTGACATCGACTCCCGGTTGACCACGCCGGTCGAAGGCGGTGTGGAGCTGCCGAAGGAGAAGCACGGATTCTTTCACTGTCGGGTCATCGATGCGATCGACGAGGAGGATGGTGGGAGCGTTCGTGCCTCTAACGGCGTTCAGGGCGCCGACAGCATCTTTGACACAGACGGTTATTGGATCGACACTCGGGGGAATGTCGGGGCGAATAGCGTCGGCGTCACCATCATGGTGCATCCGGACTTTGGTCCGCAACCCCTCTTTGCTCGCTCGTACGGCACGGTCGCGCTCAATCCGTTCCTGCGGGAAGGCCGATGGCTGCACAAAGGCGAGACGTACCGCAATGTGTACAGTGTCTGGGCCTACGATCAGAGTGACGCGTTCGATCCGGAGCAGGCGTTTCAGGTGTTTGCCCGGACGGCGATTGTATAGCGACGTGTAGTGGGTTTAGCGAGTAGTGGGTTCAGCGAGAAACAAGGCGTAAAAGGGTGAACGCGGGCGATTTCGCACACGTCGCCTGTGAGGGATTTGGCCGCTCATCGCCGTAAAGGCCCCGTTTTGCTCTTTGCCGTGGTGGGCCAACCCACGCTAAAATGACGAGACCCAGCCGACCTTGAGGGTGCGCACGCTCAACTCAAGGAGGAGAAAGAATGGTTCGTCATCATCGAGTTGCTGTTCTGTTCGTCCATATGCTCTTGGTTGTCGGTGTGATTGGTGGGGGGCCTACCTGGGCAAATGAACCTGGCGCGGAGTCAATCTCGTCAGATTCGCTCTTGACGGCACCGGGCGACGTGCTCACAGAAGATGAGATGCAGGAGATCGAAGGGGAAGGATGGCGGTCTGTCGCTACCGCTATATTCGTAGAACTTATCGACGAAGCCTGGGACTACTCCGACGCCACGGAATGGTTGCAGGAGACGGCGTTTCCTGCGATCGAGTCGGCCGCCGTGACTGCGTACGATTGGACGAAGGACGCACTCGCAACAACGGGCGATATGGCGTTGGATAATCCACACGCATGGGCGGCGTGGTAGAGCACTAAGCGATTCGCGTGCCCGCCCCCTGGGCTTGACACCTGTGCGGGCACGCGACGTGGGATTGGGCAGATCCGTGTGGAAGGAGTCCCTCCCCATGCAACGCGTGAGATACGTCAGCGAATATTTCTCGTGGTTATCGGCGGGTGTCTTTCTCAGTCGAACACTTCGTGGTGAGACGGCGGAGACGTGGTGCCTGTATGCCAGACTCGCTTCACCCCTCCCGAATGGCGTGCGACTGTCGCGCTTCAAAGGCGTGGGCCCGCCGGTTCTCCTCCTCTGGTGAGCAGAGGTTGCGCAATTCGCCCTCGAGGTCGCGCAACACGTCCGGGTGGTTCCCGGCCTGATTGTGGAGCTCGTTCGGATCGCTCTCCAAATTGTAGAGTTGGTGGGGCGCGTCCATGTTGTACATCAACTTCCATGGTCCTTTTCGAATCATAAAGGCACCCGAGCGAACACCGTGTCCGTGGTACTCAGAGAAGACGGCCCGCGTTGGATCCGCTGCGGGAATCTCCTGGAGAGGAGTGCCCCACCAATTCGCTGGGCGCGCCCTGTCGACTGCTCGAAAGATCGTCGCTTGGAGATCGAGCAGGCTAACCGGAGTCTCTACGCGGGTGTTCGCCAAAAAACCGGGACCGGCAACGATGAGAGGCACGTGCACCGAGTCTTCGTAGAGGCTCGACTTCCACCACATCCCGAATTTGCCGAGCATCTCCCCGTGATCTGAGGTGTACACCACGACGGTATCGTTGAGTCTTCCGCTCTCCTCAAGGGCGTCAAGGAGCCGACCTAGCTCACGGTCGACGTATTCGACGCAGCCGAGGTAGCCCCGGCGCAACCCCCGAATCTGTTCGTCGCTGAACACATCGGTTTCGAAATGATCGCGCAAGTCACGAGCGTAGGGATGGTTAGCTGACTCACACTCCCGGCCGTACTCGGGCAGGTCGGCTGCGTCCGCGTACTTCTCCCAAAGTTCCTCTGTCACAAAGAGCGGGGAGTGAGGGTTGACGGTATTGACGGTGAGGGTCCACGGGGTGTCGAGGTCCGGCGCCGTCTCGGTGAGCCAACGTACCGCGTGATCGATCTTGCGTATGTCTGCTGCGAACGGATTCTCCTTGGGACCGTACCCCTCAGCACGCTTGCGGCTGCCCTCGCGGATCGTCAGCGGTCGACGGGGGAAGTTGATATCCCCGGGCGGCTTCCGGTCCGCGGCATCGATCATCTCGGTGAAGCCGAGCTCGCTGGAGTGTCGGTAGACGTCGGTCTTACCGATGTACGCTGTGTGCACGCCTTGGTTATGTAACACTGAGCCGTAGGAAGGGTAGTCGAATCCCACGGCATTGCAATTGTTGTACATTTGAGTCTGGTGGACGGGCCGCCCTGCCATAAACGCCGATCGACATGGAAGGCAAAGAGGAGAAGGCGTATACGCATTTGCAAAGACGGTGCCCATTTGCGCCAGACGCTCCATGTTAGGCGTCTCGACGCGCGGGTGGCCGAAGACGCTGGAGACGAAGGGGTTGTGCTGGTCGGACATGTAGATCAAAACATTCGGCATGGCTGACTCCTCTCGTGGGTTCGCCGACGGGGTAGTGCCACTTTACTACGCCGTTGGCGCGGGTATTTCCTGGAATAGTAAGACGAATGGATTAACCCACGTTAAGTGGGACACGTTGGCCGCGCACCGTGACGCTCGTCAACACTCAGACAAAAATGTTCGCAAAATACAGAAGGGACAAACAACTAGCGATAGAATGGTCTTACCAAATAACAATCCGGGGAACATTGGTGTGCCACAGACGTCAGGTTGTTAGTGTTCTTTAGGTGTTCTTTAGGCGTTAATTGCGGTGGAAACGTTGAGATTGACATGGGAGGTGGGAGATAGATCTGGATTGACCATATCTTTCGTTGAGCGACTGGTACCTTGGCGACAACGGGCACAATCGTACCGTTCAAGAGTGAAAAGATCGATTATCAAAGGAGGAGTACCGTATGCGGGCCAAACAACGAGTCGTCGGATGGACGCTAGTGGGTACGCTGAGTGTGTTGCTCTTGGGCATGGCGTCGGTCGCTCACGCTGTGGATGTCGTCACCTTTTGGAGTATCCACGGCTCCACTCGCGGTGACGCCTGGCAGACGCTCGTCGACGAGTTCAACGCGTCAAGGAGCGACATTCGTATCGAACTTGAAACGCCAGCAACGGGCGCCGAAGGCGTGAACCAACTCCTGGTCGCCGTCGCTGCGGGCACTCCGCCCGACTTGGTCTATCTGGACCGGGGTTATCTCGATCCGCATAAAGGCACAGGGATTTTTGAGGCCCTCGATCCATACATTGAGCGAGCCGGCTGGGACGTTGAGAACGAATGGTTCGATCGGACCATCGAGCGCCTCTATATGGACGGGAAGTTGTACGGCCTTGCGGTCGATGCCTATCCGCTGACGTACCTCGCATGGAACAAGGGGATCTTTGAAGAGGCCGGCTTCGACGGCGAGCGGCCCCCTCAGACGTACGCCGAGCTGGATGAGATGGCGTGGCAGCTGACCGAGACCGCGGAAGAGAACGGCGGAGAAGTCCAAGTTGGGTTCGACCCGTGGCTTGGGTCCGGGTTGACGTCGTATGCCATCTGGATGCTTCTCTGGGAGACATGGATGTGGGACGGCGAGACCGAACGTACGAGTCTGACGCACCCCCGCAGCCTTGAGTTGGCGGAGTGGCACGTCTCTCACGCGCAGCGGCTTCAAGGGATTCGCCCGAGCTCCTGGCAAGGGGATCCCTTTATTTCGGAGCAACTGGCAATGCGGATCGTGACGACTTCGTCGATCTCCAACATGCAGCAGCAAGGTCTGGACTTTGAGTGGGGGATGAGTCCCATGCCCCTTCTCCCTTGGCAGAAGCGTCCGAGTCTGTATGTAGCGGGTGAGGGAATGGCGATGCTCTCCGGTTCCCGCCGCAAGGATAAGGCGTGGGAAGTGATGGAGTGGCTGTTGACGGAGGAGCAGGCGGTTCGCTTTGCCCTGCAAACAGGGATTCCGCCGGCGAGAATTTCCACGCTTCGCCAGTACGCTGCTCAGATGGAGAGCGCGCGTGAACGTGAGATGCTCGATCACATGCTGCAATCGCAACTTGTCGCTGTGCCGAGTTGGCCCGCTGGGTATGGGATCGTAAACACCGAGATGTTCCCGGCCATTCGCAACCTCGAGAAGGATCCCCGCACGGCCCTCTCTGAAGCAGAAGCGGTGCTCCAGGGCGTGGTTGACGCATACGTCGACCAGCATGGCGCTTGGTGGTAACAGACAGGCAACAAGGAACAGGCAGGAATCAGGGTGCAGTTAGTGGCAAAAAGGGAGGCTCAACGATCCGACATGACACAGGAGAGTCAAGGAAGCTTGTACATCGGCTGGGCGCAAACGGAGATCACGCCAGAGCGACCCGTCTTGGTGAGGGGTTACTCGTACGGCCGGGTTTCTGAAGGTGTCCTCGACCCGTTGACGGCAACGGTGCTGCTTCTCGAGTCTCGGGAGGAGAACGGACCGGCGACCCACACGGTCATGGTGAGCTGCGACATCATCGCGATCTCCAATGAGCTACGAGACGCGATCCGGGCCAAGGTGGGCGAGCGGGTTCCGGAGCTGGATGCTTTGCACATCATCGTGAACGCAACCCATACACACAACGCCCCCGAAGTCCGCTGTGAAGAGGATTCGACGACGCTGGTCGGCATTCCCCTTGCCGAGCTCGGCGCGATGGAGCCGGCGGAGTACGTCGACTTTGCCGCCGAGCGGATTGCGGAGGCCGTGGTCAGCGCGTGGAACACCCGCAAGCCCGGCGGGATCAGCTTCGGGCTGGGAAGTGTGGCCATCAGCCACAACCGGATCAGCTCCTACTTTGGCCGGGCGAACGCCGAACCGCAGCGAGGGGGGAGTGGATCGGCCTTCTCGACGGGGGCGGCCAGGCAAGGCTCCGGACCGTACTCGCTCATGTACGGAAAGACCGACGATCCGGACTTTAGCCACATGGAAGGGTACGTCGACCACAGCCTAGACCTCCTGTGCACGTGGGATGACGCGTCCAACCTGACCGGCGTCGTTGTGAATCTCTCCTGCCCATCTCAAGTAGGCGGCGCACCGCATCAGCTCACCGCTGACTTTTGGCACGACACGCGCTTGGAACTGCGTCAACGCCACGGCGATGGGTTGTACGTTCTCCCTCAATGTAGCCCGGCGGGCGATCAGAATTCTCCCCATCCGTACCGTAAGGCGGCCGAGCAGCGGATGCTCGAGATCACGGGGCGCACAAAGCGTCAGGAGATTGCGGCGCGGATCGCCGGCGCCGTAAACGAGTTGGTCCCGTGGTTGGAGCGGTGCATTGAGCGGAGTCCCCAGCACGTTCACCAGGTCGAGCGTGTGTCGCTCTCCCGGCGCCTGGTGACGACGGAGGAGATGGAGGAGGCCAAGGCGGAGCTGCCGGCGTTGCAGGCAGAGTTTGAGCGGGCACTGCAGGCGGCGCAGGGGGACAACGGGAGACCAGGTTCGTCGAAGGAGTCCGGCGCCGGGGCAGCCTCGTCCCACCAGAACGAGCCGCGGTGGTACATCCACCCGACCCGGGCGTTCTGGGTGTTTCGCCGGGCACAGCAAGTGATCGAACGGTACGAAATGGAGGCTTCAAATCCCAAACATACCATTGAAGTGCACGCGGTACGGCTTGGGGAGATGGCCCTCGCAACCAATCCGTTCGAATTGTACCTGGATTTCGGCATTCAGATCCAGGCTCGTAGCGCCGCCGTTCAGACGTTCCTCGTCCAACTGGCCGGGCCCGGGACGTACGTGCCTACCCAACGCTCGGTCGAGGGCGGTGCGTACGGCGCCGTGCCGGCGAGCAGCGTCGTCGGTCCTGAAGGCGGGCGTGAGCTGGTCAATCGCACGGTCGAGTTGATTCAGGAGCTTTGGAACGGCGAAAGCAAGGCTCAGTCCGCGTAGGAGCACTGATAGTGATACGTAGGATACCGGCTCAACCTGATAGCGCCGCCCCCGCCAGTGTTTGAGGTGGGGGCGGTCGTCGCGTCTGGGTGCATTTTACCTTCGGGCTTTAGTTTTGTGACATCGATTGATGCGCCGTTATAGAATGCAACAAACGGCAACCAACGTAGGATGAACAGGTCGAATAGCCGGTGGTGTAAATGTGGGGACGTCAGGTCGCCAAGAGGGGGAGAGGCAAGTGGAAAATGCCGGCATTGAGTTCACGGTCGTGGATTACATGTGCCTCCCCGAACAGCCACGTTATGAGCTTATCGAGGGGGACCTTCGCTTGACACCTGCTTTAGACGCTTATCATCAACGTGTCTCCCGCAACATTCAGCGGCACCTTGATCGCTGGGTCATGAGTCACAACCTTGGTGAGTTGTACCCTGCACCAATTGATGTCATTCTCTCTTACAAAACCGTCGTGCAACCAGATCTACTGGTTGTACTTAATCGTAGAAGCTACATCGTTCGCGAGCAAATCGACGGAGCTCCCGATCTCATCGTCGAGGTACTCTCTCCGGCGACCTCTCAGCGTGATCGAAACCTCAAGTATCGCCTCTACGCCCGAGCCGGTGTCGATGAGTACTGGATCGCCGATCCCGCACAGAGCAGCATCTCCGTGAACCGGCTCGCCGACACGGGTTACGTAGTGCACGGAGAGTACGGGTGCGACTCTGAGCTAACGTCCCCACTGTTTCCCGGATTTGTATTGCCGTTGGCCCTCGTCTTTGAGCGGCAGGCACGTAAATAGTCTGCGGGGCCTTGGCCCGTCAGACCAGGCTGGCTGGGATTTCGGTGGAGGGTAGGGGGCGGCGCTAATTGGCGTGGCGTGCTTCGTATTGCGTCATCGACCGACTCTAGCCTAATCCGACACCTCCTGAGAGGAGGCCGACTGGTTGCCGCTGAGCTCTAGGCTGAGCACTCATTAGGCAGGTATTCGTCCCTCCAGACTTTCTATAGAGGCTTGTAAGCAACAATTTCCGAGTGGCGAATTGAGAACGTTTGGGTCAACGACCCAGGCACTCCCTCTTCGCGTTCGATTGGCAGGAGTGAGACTGGGCGTCTCGCCTCTGCGGTTTCAATGTTGCCAAAGCCGGCTCGGTCTGAGCGGTTTCGCCCGGTTTTACCCTGGCTTTGACCATCAAGCGCCGCGTAGACTGGGGTTATAGACGGATAACCGATCAAATTACTTTTGCTTTGGCAGTTATGGGACACCGCCACCCTGTGAGCGCGGTATCCAAATTGCCAAATCGTCCCGCCAGACTCCATCCCTTCAACCCGTCCCGCCAAACCCGGTCCCGCCTCCTGATGCCGCAAAACTCGGTCCGCTTACACGTCCCGTCTTTCCCAACCTATCGCATCGGCCACGGTGGTTTGCGCTAGGCTTAGCAGTGGCCTTGCGACCGCAGCATCTTCTCCGCCGGGTTTCTGAGTCTCCGGATTCGATGCACCTCGTCCCCCGAAGGCCATATCGGGCGCTTGAGTTGCCTGACCGAGATCATCTAATCCAGGCACTCATTTTCGGTTTAATCGGCAAGAATGAGACTAAATGTCTTCGACGGGGTGGTTGCAATTTTGCTAAAGGCGGCCTCATGAATGTAATTTGATGGGTCAAACGGTGCGTTTCGCGGATTCCTGGCCCGGAAACTCGGTGGAGTGTCGCCGGTTTCGTATTTATGGGACATCGGATGCCAGGGCGGGCAGTACAAAAATTGCCGAATTCCATGGAACCTTGAGGATTGCTGAGTCACTTCCTCGCGGTACACCCGTCGTAGGCGAGGGATTTGGCAAAAATGAGCCGGGTGATCGGGCATGTGCGGGTTCTGTGCGGTTTCAATGTTGCCAAAGGTGACTCGTTCGGAGCCCTTTGACCTGTCGCATGACTTGTACCGCAGACCCCCGGCCCGAATTCGCAGAGGATTGTCGCGGGATTGGCACTTAACGGCCGCACAATTCTCGACGTGCAGTATGTAAACGGCTAAACCGTAAAGGGGGGCCGACCATCTGGGTGAACTTCGATCCAAAACGTCGCAGAGCGCCAGGGTAGGATACCGGGGCAGCCCAGCACGGCAGTCCGGCCGATGCAGTACGTCGGAGTTTGTCGCCAGGGCAAAGCGGCGGCTGGGTGGATGTTTAGGGAGGCTCGCTCACATGAGGCGCGTCATGGTCCCGCACGAAATGCTGTGTTCTCGTCAACTGACCGCGTCAGCCAAACTACTGTGGGTCTTCCTTCGGGCGGATCAAGGAAAAACCGACCGAGGCAGAACCGAGCTGGGCATCACCGACCATAGCAGGTCAGATCAAGGCAACCGTGACCGTGATACCCGAGATATCCAAAGAAGGTCTCCGAGCAACATAGCGGCGCTCATCGGGGTGGCAAAGTCGACGGTGTACCGAGCCATAGCTGGCCTTGCCGATGGGGGTTGGTGTTCCCCTGATGGGACGTTGGCTATGAATGGGGGACGAGAGCTCACATCAATCCCCATGGCGTTGGTGACTGATGCCACCCTTAGGCCGCAGGCCCGGGTGCTCTATGGGGTGCTCCAAAAGAGTTTTAACCACGGGAAGAAACAAGGGCGATGCACGTATGCGAGAGTTCGTGCGATCACCGGCCTCCATGTGAGAACGGTGAAGCGGGCCTTAATGGAGTTGGCCGGCGCGGGCTGGCTGCAAATGTCTCAGGAGAACCAGCTGGCTCCGATTCGCTTTACTCTGTGCAATCCGTTCCTTGACAGGCAGCGAGCTGCGGTGGCCGCTGCCAAGCGGCGCATCAAACGGGCCCCGTTTCGTGGTGAAGCGCTGATGAGAGAGTACCTCACGCACCTCGTCGATTCCGAGGATTTCGAAGACGATGCATCCCCGGGATTTCTGGTTAACCCTGCCAGCGGCGAGCGCATGCAGTTGGACCGCTACTACCCTCCTAAGGTGGCGTTTGAGTTTAACGGCCCCCAGCACTACGGACCGACGGAGAAGTACAGCGCCGAAGAAGCCCAAAAGCAGCGGGCCCGGGACTTAATGAAGATCGGCACCTGCGTCCTTAAGGAGATCAAGCTCGTAATTGTGCACCCCGAGGATCTGACGGCTGACAGAATCAGGGAGAAGGTGGGGGCGGCGTTACCTTTGAGACCTTTGAGTGACAAGGATCCGCTGATCCAGTACCTTGAGTCGTTGAGTCGGACGTACCGTAGGCAGGCGCGCCGCATCGAGACTCGCATTGAGTCCCTATACTCCCACCGCTACTCCGGCACTCTGGAGCCGATCGGGGACGAATGAATTGAGATTTGGTCACTCCGACGTTTTAGGCACCGACACGCGAAAGTGAATCTGGTGTCGCTCTTCAAACTGCTCCAGGGCGACATTGTACGTCTGAACCAGCACGCGGGCGTCGTCAAAGAGTGTAACCACTCGGAATCTCGGGGTGTGGGTCGGCCCCACTTTCGTCCTCTCGATCCCTGGCACGTGAATGTGATGAACACCGTGGGCATCCTGCGCGTAGGACGCCGCGGCGTCGAGGTCAAGGTGGATGTGTCCGGAGAATACGGCGATGACGTTGGGGCGAGCGGTCACCCGCTCAAAGAGTTCGTTGGCCATGGCCCGTTCAGCGGGGACCGGAAAAAGGCCGGGAGCCGGCGCATGGGTAAAGAGGATCACCGGAGAGTCAGACCGCTGGTCAACCTGCCGCTCGATCCATGCAATCTCCTCTGTCGTAAAGGTTCTGCCGTCGTTCACGGCCGTTGCGAAAACGAACGTGTAACCGGCACCTTCCTTGACGTAGGAGATCCCGGGAAGTCCGTCGACGCCGTCATTCCAACGCGCAGCGTACTCCAGGAATCGGTCGACGGACTGGCATAGCTCTTCGTTGCCCATGATGGCGTAAACCGGCGTCTTGAGGCCGGCGAGGATGTCGGTGACAATCTCGTACTGTTCCGTCTTGCCCTTGTGGGCAAGGTCCCCGATACAGACGGTAAAGTCAATACCGCCGATACTGCCGAAACCGTCGAGACCGCCGAGATCGTCGATACCGTGGCGACCGTCGATACCGGGATCTTCCGCCAACTGGTTAACGGCGTGGACCGCTTTGCGAAAGTTGTCAAAGATGGGCTCGGGCTTAGGCTCAACGTCCCCAAGTACGGCGAAACGGAGGATGGACAAGGAAGCGGTCGTCACTGAACCAGGCACACACCTTTCGCGTCCGCGATCGCTCTTTACATCGACGAACGCAATCTCTTGTGGATTGCGACTTCAACTCGGTACGTTCGGGAATCGTTGGTTGCATCCTGTTTCTGGCTTCGCCACCCCGACCGAATCACGTACAAATATAACTCGCTTTTGTCTACTGTTGAAAAGAAAGGAATGGTGTGTACACCGACGAACGCAAGCCCTCGTCGGCGGACGTGATGATGACGCCTTAAGAATTCACCAAGGATCGCACGACGAGGAGATGATGACCGTGAGATTGTCGCTGGTACGCTGCACACTGTTCCTGCTGTTGCTCATTGCCACGACGGGTGTTGCCGTGGGGAGCCCGGTCACGATCGAAGTGGTGCTGACCGGGCAAGACGAGCTGTATCAAGAGGTGGTGCGCCGCTTCGAGGCGAGCCATCCCGAGATCGAGGTAGATTACCGTACCGAGCAGTTTGGCGGATGGCAGGAGAAGCTCTCGGTGTTGCTGGCATCGGATCAGGCGCCCGACGCCTTCTTGCTCTCTTGGGCCTACTTTGAGGAGTTTGCCCAGCTCGGAGCCTTGTTGGACCTTTCGCCCATGCTGACTCGGGATCACGACAGCATGGACGCCTCCGACGTCTTTCAGGCGGCTTGGGACGCCGGATCGTATCAGGGGCGTCAGTTGGCTATCCCGTTTCTTCCCGGGCACTCGATGATGTTCTTCAACGAGGAGATCCTCCAATCGACGGGACTCGCTTCACCGCAAGACGGTTGGACGTGGGGGGACTTCACCCAGTCCGCCGTGCGGACCACGAGCCGTTCGGCAGAGGGCGGCCCCAACGACCGGTACGGGATTGACGGAATCAGCTACTGGGGCTTTTGGAGCTCCCATCTGTTTAGTCATGGAGGAAGCTTTTGGAATGAAGCGGGTGACGGCTTCGCCGTCGACTCACCGGAGGGACGCGAGACCTTTCAATACCTGCAGGATCTCATTCACAGCCATGGGGTAGCACCGGCTCCTGGACATGAACTGGGCGAGCTTTGGTCGAGTGGTCGCCAGACGTTTCGGGTCGGTGGCTCTTCGGTGAATCGGATCTCGTCGGAAGCGGGCCTTGCGTATGGGGTTGCAGATTTCCCGGCCGGTCCGAATGGTCCCGTGAACAGTGGCGGTATCCTGGTGGTGGCGGGGAACAAAAAGACAGAGCACCCTGAGGCGGTGTGGACCTTTATGAAGTATCTGCTAAGCGAAGAGGCTCTGCAGTTCCGTGCCGCCAACGGTCAGTTGCCCGTGCGCTTGTCGGTCGTGCAAAGCATAGAGGACCCGTCCTTGCGTCGGTTTGCTGAAGGAATCGCGTCGGCAAGGGCCTTCACGACGCGTTACTACGCTCAGCTCGTCGGTATCATCAACACACACGTCAACCAGATCCTCCGCAACGAACAGGCCGTACCTGCCGCCCTCGACCGACTGCAGGCGGAGCTGGAAGGGTATCTCGACAACGTGAGTCGATAGGTCACTCGCCCCGGGGAGGCATCCTCCACCTGTAGAGCCAGAGTGATGGCCATGTTCGGGGGAGCTGGTGGGAATGGAAGCGTGAGAGTTACTCCGCGTCTTTGATTCGAATAGGTGGGTGTCGGAAAATGAACGCGTCTCGATTCATACTCATTGCGTTGGTGCTGAGCGCACTGGTGGTCGTCGGTACGGGAAGGACTCATTCTGTTGTGGAGTCCAGCGAAGCCCTCTACGGCGATGTCAAGGTATGGTCAACGTCGCCGATGCAAGAGGCCGCGTTGGCCGAACTTGCAAAGGCCCTGGAGACGAATGATCTCGACGCCTATCCGCCGGAGCGATGGGGTTCCAGGGAAGCGGTTCGCTTGGCGGAGCGGATGAGTAACCTCTTTGCCGCCGGGGAGTTCATCATCGATCTTCCGCTCGGCCAGTCGAGTGTGCCCGACGGGACGCTTCCGACGCAACTGCGCCTCTTAGCTTTCGTCTACGCCCAAGTCGATGATCCCCGTTTCAAGGAGGCGTTTGTGCAGGGCCTGCAGACACTCCTCGACGCCCAGTTTCCGAGCGGCGGCTGGCCCACGATCTATCCCCGATACAAGGATCAGGACCTGTATCCGGATGTCTACGCCAAAACGGCGACGTGGTCGTCGATTCCGGAGTTGATGGAGGAGATTCTGCAAGGGCGCTTTCCTTTTGACACGGGGATCGCTGAGAGCATCGATCCTGCGTCGTTGAAGGAAGCGTTGAGCCGCATTCCGCCCGCCGGCAGCATCAAGGGATTCCTATACTCGGATTACTCGGGGAAGAGTCCAGCGTGGTGGCGTTCGGAGGAGGCCATTCGCATCGGTGACAACCTCATCTCGTGGCAGACGCCCCACGGCGGTTGGTGGGTGGATACGGCGATGCACGTCCTGCCGTACTCGCCCGAGCGCATGCGGCGTGGTCCGTCGACCGGGGGTGTCGAGCGGGGCTCCCTCGACGACCATGCGACGACGGATCAGATACGATTCATGGCCATGCTCTACGAGGCTACCGAGTTGGAACGTTTTAAGGAGTCGTTCTACCGGGGCTTGGAGTTCCTTCTCACCGCGCAGTACCCAACGGGCGGTTGGCCGCAGAGTTACCCCAACGCCAGTGGGTACGGTGGTCACGTCACGTTTAACGACAATGCGATGGGGAATGTGCTCTCGCTCCTGCAAGAGATCTACCTTGAGCGATTCCCGTTCCAGTTTGTCGACGACGAGTACGTCGCTCGCCTAAAGGACGCCTTTGAACAGGGCATCGAGTACATCCTCAACGCCCAAATTGAGGTAGACGGCCGCCTGACGGCGTGGGCCCAACAGCACGACCCCGTCACGCACGAGCCGCGCACGGCTCGTGTCTTTGAGCCGATCGCGATCACGGGGAATGAGTCCGTGGGCGTGGTTCAGTTGCTGCAGACGATTCCGGAGCCCTCGAGGGAGGTACGACGGGCCATTCTCAGCGCCCTCGAGTGGTTTGAGACGGCACAACTCTCCGATGGACGCTGGGCTCGATTCTATGAGATCGGGACCAACCGCCCCATATTCGTCGGGAGAGACGGCATCGTGCGCTACGATCTCCGGGAGATTGACGAGGAGAGGCAAAAGAACTACGCCTGGTATGGGACGTGGCCCGAGAGTGTGCTGTCTCAAGCCAAGGTGAGCGGAACCATGGACGACCTATACGAGAGCCTTCCGGATCATCCGTCAGTGCGTGTGAAGATCCTCTCACCCAGTGGACGATTGAACGGGGTCGTACCGGTGGATGTCGTACTGTTGCACCCCCACAAAGCGGCAGAGCTTACGAGCGTCAGGATCGATGTGGACGGTGAGATTGTGTACAACGGCACGTCCGTACCCGAACCGGGTGAGGTGCAGATCGACACCACCCAACTGGATGACGGACGCCGCACCATCACGGTGACGACGGTGCACAGGGAATACGGGACGTTTCACCACTCCGTCTTGTTCAACGTCTCGAACACCTGGCGCCTCACGCAGAACATGACTCCACCGGTCACCCAAGGATGGTTTGGTCGCGTCGACTATCTGCGCACGGAGCGTCGGTCGGAAGGTTGGGGGTATGCGACCGGTGAGAACGCACGCTTCTTTGGCGATTCTCAGCGTCTCGTGCGTAAGACGGATGCGACGGAGTACCTCGTGTGGGAGACGCCCACGTTGCGACGGGTTGAGGTTACGGTGTTTACGCTTCCCGACATTGTCGTGGAGCAGGGCCTCGAGCTTGCCGTGTCAACCAACGGCGACGACTGGCACGTGGTGGCCTATGAAGGCGAGGGCGAGGAGGGGCCGAGCGAGTGGCGCCGACTCGTGATCACGGGCGGCTTCAGTGAAGACGTCAAGTGGAATTGGTTCCGATTGACCCTGACGGAAGCGATCCCTGAAGATGCGCTACAGATCGGGCGGGTCTACTTTGAGGGCATGCGGTGACGAGGACGCGAAGAGCTTGACAAGAGCCCGGATAGAGTTCGAGTAAAACCCAAGTAGTGGCTAGGTAGAGCCTGAGAGCCATATTCGGCCGGCTGCACCATCGTGTTCGAGCAATTCATTCCCCGAGCGTAGATTGGGGCGTTTGAGGCAACTGTCTCAGGCGCCCCTTTTTCGCGTTCGGTTTGGCAGGAATGAGACAGGGAATCGTTACCCCGCTGGTTTCAAAAGTGCCAAGCGTGGCTCGAAGGGCGCCATTTGCCCCGTCAATCGGTCGGGTTTGCGGGTTCCTGGCAGCTAAACTTAAGAAATTTGAGTGGAATGCCTCCGGCTTGGCAGTTGTGGGACACTACAACTGTGATAGTGGAGTACCCAAATTGCCAAATTGAAAACGTGAGCGCCTACGCCACATGAGTTTTCACGGAAACGCCTAGGCAGTAGGTCGTCAGTGATTAATTGGCCTGGGAAAGGGCGCTGGCGTGAGGTGCGATTCAGCCACGGATTACACGTGCAACCTCCGAGCGATCTATTGGGGCGTCTGAGCCAACTGGCTCTGGCGCTCCTTTTTCGGTTCGGTTTGGCAAGAATGAGACGAGGCATCACAGCCGGGCTGGTTTCAAAAATGCCAAAGGTGGCTCGAAGGGAGCAGTGAGCCCCGTCAAACGGTGGGGTTCTCGGGTTCCTGTCAGCTAAATTGAGTGGAAAGCCTCCGGTTTGGCATTTGTGGGAAACGACAACCGTGAGAGTGGAGTACCCAAATTGCCATATTGAGAACGTGAGCGCCTACGCCGCATGTGTTACGACAAAACGCAAAGGCAGCCGGAGTTAGTGATTAATCGCCTGGGAAGGGGCGCTCACGCGAGGTGTGATTCAGCCACGGATTACACGTGCAACCTCCGAGCGATCTATTGGGGCGTCTGAGCCAACTGGCTCTGGCGCTCCCTTTTTCGTGTTCAGTTTGGCAGGAATGGGACCGAGCATCGCTGCCGGGTTGGTTTCAAAAATGCCAAAGGTGGCCCGAAGGGGGCAATGAGACCCGGCAAACGCCGGGGTTCTCGGGTTCCTGGCCGGAAATCCCGGTGGAAAGCCTCCGGTTTGGCATTTGTGGGAAACGACAACCGTGAGAGTGGAGTACCCAAATTGCCATATTGAGAACGTGAGCGACTACGCCGCATGTGTTACGACAAAACGCCAAGGAAGCTGGCGTTAGTAATTAATTGGCCTGGGAAAGGGCGCTGGCGTGAGGTGCGATTCAGCCACGGATTACACGTGCAACCTCCGAGCGATCTATTGGGGCGTCTCAGCCAACTGGCTCTGGCGCTCCCTTTTTCGTGTTCAGTTTGGCAGGAATGAGACTGGGCATCCCCCGGGATGGTTCCAAAAATACCAAAGGTGGCACGAATGGAGCGATTAGACCCGTCAAACGGTGAGGTTCGCGGGTTCCTGGCCGGAAATCCTGGTCGATTGCCTCAAGTTTGGCATTTTTGGGACTCGCAAATCTTGAGTGGGTCGTACCAATAGTGCCGATTTCTGAGCAACCATGTGTCACCACGAGCAACCATGTGTAACCATAAGCAACGATGAGCAATCTGAAGCAACGATGAGCAACCTGTGAATGGCAAACATATGGCCGGGACGGCAATGCGCTCGCAACAACGCGGAGCGTCCAAAGAGCTGCGTTCCTCAAAACAGGAATATATCCCCACAATATTCAAATATCATGCCGGGCTTCAGAGATCCACCAATCTAAAGCTAGACGGAGAAGTGGATGTGGCTTACCAAGGTTTGCGAATCGCCAAAGGTGCCTCAATTCTCGTGACGGCGTCGGTTCTCTCAGTTCTCCTGGTCCTGTTGGCGGGGAGCGTGGGCGCCCTCGCCCAGCCGGTGCGGATCGAGTACTGGTTCTCCGAGACGTCGACTACCTATCAAGAGGCGATGCAGGACATCGTTGACCAGTTCAACCAAGAGCAGAACGAGATCAGCGTCGAGCTCGTTACAGGGTTTAGTTCCAAGAATGACTTTTGGGAGAAGTTTACGACTGCGGTGGCCGCCGGCCTGGCGCCGGATCTCGTCTACGGTGACGGAGAGATTTTCGTCGAGCGTGGCCTGGCGAGTGGCGCATTCCTTCCCATCGAGAGTCTGACCCGTGAGAACCTAGACGCAATCGATTTCCTACCGGGACCGAAACAAGTGCTGACGACCCGGGGCAAGTGGTGGGGACTGCCGTTCCGTACCGATGCCCGAGGCCTCTTTTTCAACCAAGACATGTTTGACGATGTGGGGCTCGATTCGACGAAGGGCCCCGAGGATACCGACGAACTCGACGCCTATGCGCAGCGGTTGACCAAGCGAGATAGCTCAGGCGAGATCACTCAGCTCGGGTTTGTCCCGTGGCGTAACAACGACCACAGCGGGTTGCTTTACCTGTGGCTCTTTGGCGGCGATTACTTCGACTGGGAGGGGCTCGCGCCGGCTCTCAACCGGTTTCCGGAGAACTACGAGGCGGTCGAATGGCTGAAGTCCTACTCCGACCTGTATGGACCGGTGCGGCCGGCGACCAGCTGGTTCACCGACGGCCTTAGACAGGCGATGCGGATCGACAGTACGACGAGGTTGGGTATCATGCTCGACCAGGATCTCGACATGCACTTCTCGGTCGGTAAACTGCCGGCGCCAAAGGATGGCGTCCAGACCAACTTGTCGAGTGCGATGGCTTTAGGGGTTCCCAACGGATCCGATAACGCCGTCGAGGCTGCCAAGTTCGCCCTGTGGATGGTGAGCGAAGAGACACAGCTCATGTGGTATGAACGAGTGCGCTCGCTGCCCATCCGGCTCGGCGTGGTGCGCCAACTCGGCAACTACATCACCGATCCCCGGGAGATGACGATGGTGGAAGCGCTGCCGACCTCAAGGACTCCGGCGCCGTTGGTCTACGCCATTCGCCCGGTCTTTGAAAGCCTGCAGGTGCAGATGTTCAACAATGAGGTGACGCCGCAGTACGTGATTGATGAGACGCAGCGTCAAGTGGCGATTACGTTCCGTGAGGTGTTCGGGCACGTTCAGTAGTTGTCTCGAAAGCGGTTATAAAGTGTCTCGCAATAGTTTCTAAAGGGGGTCTCATCCGGCAGTGAACCCAAGTAGAGCGACATAAGCAGTAAGGTAGAACGACAGCGCATTATTAGCAGCACGGTGCAACACCCCGACGAATCGCTGAGGTTCGTCGGGGGGGGGCGCGCTGTGGGAGTACCTCCGCATCACTTCGGTGATTTGCGGATGCACCTGATCATCGAACGTTTGGGGGCACCCGAAGCTTACAATCTCATTCTTGAATCCGAATGAGCGACTCGACAACGGGTCTAAGTTGAGAAAGCGTTGACTGTATCGGCGCTTCGTTGTTAAAGACGGATGTGTTCACCGCCCCGTTGATGGCGCGGGCGACTTCCGCTCCATTGGCGACTCGGCCGACATCCCAAACTCGGGGGGCGTGCTGTCCGGCCAGCATGTGGTTGATCATGCGGCGGTCAGGATCGAGTTGCTGAAAGATCGGCAAGGCCGACCCGCGGGCGGGACCGAGCCCACGTAACGCTGTTTGGAGTTCCGCACCCCGCTTGGAGGTCAGGAAGCGCAAAAACGTCCAAGCCGCTTCCGGTTGCTCGGTCTGCGACCAAATTCCATACATGTCCGTTGACATGCTGTGGGGGCGACCGCCACCGGGAAGCACGGGGGCAAGGGCGATGTCCCAGCGAAACTTACCCTGAATGTACGCTTCTTCTGCCACGGCCACTGTGGAGGTGCCCTCGTCAAGCATCGCGTACTCTCCGTCGGCCCAAAATCGAGTGCGCCCTCGCTGTATCCCGGCGTTGCGGGGCGGCATCACTTCGTGCCTCCAAATGAGTTCGTTTAGGAATTCCAGGGCTTCAATGGCTCGAGGAGAGTCGAGGGCGTATTGCGGACTCTCACTGTCATACGTGAAGTCCGTGCCGCCAAAGCCGAGTACCCATGGAAACCAACGCAAGATGTCGACTCCCCACTGAGTAGTACCAGTCGGATGGTGGCGCGTCAGTCTTGTCGCATAGGTCAGGAAGGTTTCGAAGTCCCAGCCGCCTTGGTCATCGAGTGCGTTGATGTCTCCCAGGCCTGCTGCTTCAAGCATGTCGATGTTGTACCAGAGGACGTTTACATTCATGTATCGTGGAACACCGTAGCGCGTACCGTTTCGCGGTCCTGACTGTAGTACGCCGGCCTCCCATAGGGCAGGCGCAAAATCCCGGATATCATCAGCTGAGATGTCGCGAGCCACGTACGGACTCAGGTCGAGGAGCGCCCCGTTTTCGCCCCATTCAAGCGCAAACGAGCTCCAGACCTCAAGCACGTCTGGCGCCTCACCAGCTGCCATGAGGGTGAACACATTGTCGGCATAACCGCTTGCTTGTAGTGGTTGAAATTCGACCTGGATCTCCGGGTGAAGCGCATGAAATTCTCGGATAAGCTCTGCAGCATACTCTTCGGTGCCTTCAACGTGTGTGCGTAGGCCAAACCGAATAGTGGGTGTCTGCCCGAAAGCAGATGAAACCGTTGCCAACACGACCGTGACGAGAAGCGCGGTTCGGACTACGACACCGACCTTGGAGATCATTTGAAACCCTCCTCACGCTTTGTGATAAAATATTAGGAATACTCAGTTCGATTCCTGCTGAATTCGCTTGGTGGAGGAGACGATGGAGGGCGTGGGTTTTCTTTACCAGTCAAAGGCGCCTCCAAGAGAGACCGCAATGTGCGGAATCTCCTGAAGGCGCCTCTCGTTTTGCGTCAGCGAATGAAACTACTCACTTCGAAATACTCACGTGGAGCTACAGGAACTACTCACGGAACTACTCCTGGAGCCACTGAACTACTCTCACGGAGCTACTAACCTACTCGCCCCGAGCCCTACTTCCCCCCAAAGTACAAGTCCCGAGCGTTTTGGTGAAAGATCCGCTCCTGCATGTCGGCGGGGAGGCCCCTTAGCGCGACGTGGGGCTCATCGAAGTCCCAGTGAGGGTAGTCCGTAGAGAACATCACGGTGTTCCTGGCGTCGAGATCCTCGTAGAGGACGAGGAGTTTCTCGACGTTGTCAGGCTCCTCGATGGGTTGCGTGGTGAAGCGGATGCACTCTTTCAACGTCTCGCTGGGCAGGCGCTTCAGCCAGGGGACTTCGGCCCGCAGGGCCTTCCAGTTCTTATCGAGGCGCCACATCACCGGGGCGGCCCAACCGATGCCGCCCTCAATGAGGACGTAGCGGAAGTTGGGGAACTGTTCAAACACCCCTTCGCAGATGAGGCTCACCACATGGTTAATGTAGCTGGTGCAGAGCATGGTGTGCCACTCAATGTAGTAGGAAGGGTGGCCAGCAGCGGTTGTCACCGAGGTGCCGGCGCCTTCGGCCCCTGGGTGAATCGCCACGGGGAGTCCATGAGCGGCGGCCGCCTCGTACAACGGCCAAAAGTAGGGCTTGCCGTAGAGCAAGGGCGAGGCGCTCGGCATGAGAATCTGGACGATCTGGGGATCGGAGCCGACCCGTTCAATCTCCTTCACCGAAGCCTGAATGTCCTGTGGAGCGACGACCATCGAGCCCAGGAAGCGCTCGTCGAATGAGAGCCATTTCTCCTTCTGCCAGTCGTTGTAGGCCTGCATGTACGCGACCGCAAACCCGGCGTTGGGGTGCAGGTTGGCGAACATGTTGGGGCCGCCGGTGAGGATAACGTACTCCATGTTGTACGGCTCGATGAGGTGCTCCACCATGTAACTGGGACTGCTTCCGGGGGAGCCGCCCTCGGGGGGAATGGCGTCCCGGCGCAGACCCGCATGCCCTTCGACGCTGGGCCAACTGATTCCGCTGGGGGGATTCACCCGTTCCCATCCCGGGGCCATGTATTTGCGAACCTCGCCGAGCGGCACGGCTTGGTGTACGTCGCAATCGATGATGGGGAACTTCTGCTTCCCGCTTGGGTTGGACGGTGTCTCGCTCATCGCTTTGCGCCTCCTAGACGTAGAGGATGACGAACTCTTTCTCGACTCTCACAGAGTAGGTCTCAACGGACGGGTCTTCGTCGGACGCGTCTTCCGACTCGACGCGCACTTCGTACGACTTCACCCGCAACCGGTGGGGGTTAAAGACCGACTGACCGGTCTTGATGTCAAACTCCCAGCCGTGCCACGGACAGCGTATGATCTCCTTGCTCTTCTCGTACACGTACTCGCGGGGACGCGAGGGGAGCGCTTTGGAGACGATGGCTCCCTGGCACAAGGGGGCGAGCTGGTGCGGGCACTGGTTGCGCAGGGCGTAAAAGGATCCTTCAATATTAAAGACGCCGATGGAACGGCTGCCGACCTCAACGATCTTGCGAGCGCCGGGAGGCAGCTCGTCGATGTGACAGACAACGTGGCGGATAGCCAGCGTGTACACTCCCTCCGGGTTACGTGTGTAACGTGGGCCGACCCACTCAAAGCTGCGAGTGGGCCGGCGTTCGATTCGTTCACAGAATTTAACTTCGACGGGACGACGTTACTTCCCGCTATTCGCTGTCAATCATCGACGTGAGGACACGATCAAGCTCGGTAAGGGCGGACTGGATCGGCACTTCGTTGCGCCAGATGGCGTTGAAGACGGCGTTCTTCTCGCCGATTACGTCGAAGTAGCTCGGCGTCACCGGCTCGGGTCGGGCGTACTCCATGGCCTGGTAGAAGACCTGGTCACGCTCCTCGGTGAACACGTCAGCCGCGACGCTTCGCAGCGGCGGCACCACGATACCGCTCGAGGCGAGGGCGCCGATGCCTTCCGGACCGGAGAGGTAACGGACGAGGCGGTAAGCGGCGTCTGCGTTCTCGGTCTGAGCGTGGACGCCGTGACCGGCTGAGGCGATGCGGTTCCACCGCTCTTTACCCGTGGGAACGATGGCGGCGCCCCAGTTGATCTCGGCGTTGTTGAGTTGGATGGCACGGGCCCGGATGTTGTACTCCATGGCGACGTCGCCGCGGTTCATGTTGGGTTGCGGTGTGCCGGGCGCAGCAGCCACTTGGTGCTCGTACATCAGGTTATGCACCCACGTCGTCGCTTCGACGCTCTCGGGGCTGCCGAGGACGCTCTGAGTCCGATCCTCGTTCAGGAATCGTCCCCCGTTCTGCCACACCATGCTCAGGTGATGGGCGTGCGAAGTCGGCGCTACGATCCCGTATTGGGGATTGGAATCGGAGGGGACGGTAAGCTTCTTGGAAGCATCCAAGAGGCTCTCCCAGTTCCACGTCTCATTGGGCGCCTCGAGACCGCCCTCGTTGAAGAGGTCGACGTTGTAGAACAAGACAGCGGTGGAGGACTCCCGCGGCAGACCGAGGACTTGCCCGTCCCTGATGAACTCCTCGACGCTGGCCGGGTAGTAGTCGTCGATGCCGACGTCATCCCGGTCGATCAGCGGATTGAGAGAGTACAGGAGGTTTTGGGCGGCGAGATCACCGATGCTGTATGTATGAATCCAATAGGCATCCGGAGGTGTCCCCGCAGCGGTCAAGACCAGGACGCGCTCGTAGATCTCAGGCGCGTTGCCGGCGATCCAGTCGAGACGTACCTTGATGTCGGGGTTCTCGGCCATGAAGTCTTCGATGAGTTGTTGGTAGATGGCACGTTCGGATTCGGCCCCACGCCCCAGGTACGAGATTTCTGTCTGGGCAAAGACGGGGACGGTGGCGAAGAGTGCGGCGATGAGCAGTGTGACGAACATCACATGAGAATGTGACTTGAAAACGCGTGTCATGTGATAAACCTCCTTGACCTCTCTGATTTGTTAGCTTTGGGAATTGGCGTTGCGGGGTGGAAGCTCCTTCAAGAAATGCTGGAATAAACCCGTTGACTTCAAACTTCACAGGGCGATTTCGCCCAATCTTGACTGGGGCAAGATTGCGAAGAGTTTGAAGGTGGGCAATGCCTAAGAGGTAATGTGATTAGGAATCATCTACCGTTCAAGGTATTGGAGGTCTTGATATGGCGAGTCAACAGCCTTCTTCTAGGAATCGTGAAATTAAGAATCGGGATACCAAAGCGGAGATTCGTGTCGGTGTCGTCGGCGTCGGTCGGGGGCAGTCATTTACACGTCTGGCCGCGTCGGCGGGAATGAAACTCGTCGCCATCTGCGATGCGTTCGCTAAGAATCTCGACCAAGTCGCCACCAACTACGGCGTCAAGGCGTATCGTGAGTATGAACAGTTCCTCGAGCACGAGATGGACGCCGTCATCTTGGCGAACTACTTCCACCAGCATGCGTCCCTCGCGATTCAGGCGCTGGAACGTGGCCTGCACGTGATGAGTGAGACGGCCAGTTGTGCCACGATGGGTGAAGGCGTGGCGCTCATTCGAGCGGTCGAGAAGAGCGGCCGCATCTACATGCTGGCGGAGAACTGCCCGTATACGGCGCCGGTGCAGGAGTTGACCCGCCTCTACCAGGCGGGGGAGATCGGCGAGGTGCAGTACGCGGAGGGACAGTACGTTCACCCCATGGATCCCAACGGGCGCCTGCGGCTCTCGCCCGGCCTCAACCATTGGCGGAATCACATGCCGGCCACGTACTACTGTAGTCACGCGCTGGCGCCGCTGATGGTCGTGACGGACACGATGCCGACCAAAGTGAACGCCCTGGCTATCCCGTACGCGCCGGGCGAGGACCGAGGTGTGAGCCGGAGGGATAAGGCGTCGGTCATCCTGTGCCGCATGGAGAACGGCGCAGTCTTTCGTCTCATTCAGGGCGGCCTCTCTGAGCATAGCCTCGCCTTCCGGTTTCATGGCACCCAGGGGATGATGGAGACGCCCAGGGCGCTCCCGGGGAAGGTGCGTATCGTACACGAGGCGTGGAACCGACCGGGGAATGAGCCCCTCGAGAAGCTGTATCAGGCGGAGTTTCGGGAGCACCAGGATCTTGCGCGGAACGTCGGCCATAGCGGGGCGGACTTCTGGACCAACCTTTACTTTGCCCAAGCCATCCGCGAGGGGAAGCAGCCGTACCTGGATGTGTACCGCGGGGTGGCCATGGCCGCGATCGGGATTCTCGGGTGGCGGTCCGCGCTTGAGGATGGGACCCCGTACGAGATTCCGGACCTTCGAAGCGAAGAGGCTCGCAAAGCCTATGAGAACGACGACTGGTCGCCGTTCCCCGAGCATTTCCGGCCCGGCCAGCCGCCGAGCAGTATTGAGGGGCGAATCGAGCCGAGCGCGGAGGCGATCCGGGCGGCGGAAGAGGTGTGGGGGGCTTAGAGGGCTGCGTTACATGTTACTAGGCGCCACAGACCGCACGATGAACTGGTGCGGTCTGTGGTTAACGGCACGGGGCACTTTTTTCGACCGCGGTCACTCAGTACTGTCTATCGGGCGGGGCATTTCCCGGTAACTGATGGGAAGGCCGCAGAATGTCAGCCGTATGTCAGGCGAACAGTCGTCGGGATAGAATACCGGGGTCGTGTATGTCCACCGAGAGGTGTGGTTTAATTCGGCTCGATGGACACGACGCTCTGAGCCCTGTTGCATTAGGCCCGACATGAGAGCCCGACTTCCCATAGGAGGTCGGGCTCTCGACTGCATTGGCTGGAGTTTTACCGACTCGCCACGAAGCCCCGGTCGTTCGATTCCACGCCACTATGAACGAGGTACATTCGGGCAGTGAATCGGCGACAGGCGCTAATGCTGCGACAAAAGTGCATTCACCATATCTTGAATACGCGTCATTGCGCCGAATAGGGACGCCTCTCCATCCCATACCGGCTGGAACTCTTGGTTCCAAATCCGGTTGATCTCGGTGATATGGGGTGACATGATGTCCGCCTGGGCGTAACTCATGGCTGGCACAAACGAAGTACGCCCTTCGGGGAATTCGACGTACCTTAGATAATCTGGCAACGCCTCAATCAATGCAGGAGTCCGCCCGGTGCCGACCATGAACTTCCTGATGGGTTCGGGGTCAAAGACAAGGAACTTCACCCATTGCCATGCTGCCTCTTGCTTACGAGGATCGGTGGCGGAGATCTGCACGCCGTTGAATGATGTATGTACAGCTCGCGTGACGGAGCCCCTGGGCATTTCGGCGATGTCCCATTCAAAGTCCACGTTGGCGTAGTTTAAGATGTGGCCGGGTTGAATACCGGGGAACATAGCGGTGTTTCCCGCTTGAAAGCTTTCTGGAGAGACTGAGCCGTTTACGTGTTTCACGTCAAGGTACGACTGGATCGTCTCGATCACTTGAGGATCCGTGAACGATGCTTGAGTGGGCGTATCGATACGATCGAACATAGAGACGCCCGCGGAGCGGACCCGAGCCTGAATGTTGGTGCGATTGCGAGAAAGGGTTGTTCCCCATTGATCAATCTCACCGTCGCCGTTTCGATCAATCGTGAGTCGCTTTGCCGATTCAGCGAACGCCGCCCAGTCCCAACTGTTCGCTGCTTCGAGTACGCTGGGCGACTCAAGTCCGCCGCGCTCAAAGAGATCAGGGCGATATCCGAGCCCTCGTGGCTGGGCGAAGATGGGGAGGCTGTACTGATGGCCGCGGACATTTAATCCCTCGACTGCGTGCGGCACCAGGAGCTTCGAGGCGTCGATGCCATCTCGTTGAAGTAGGTGCGTCATGTTCAGAAGAATATCGGTCATGGACGCGCCGTTCTGATTTTGTAGATGGAGGACGTCGCCTGGATTGCCAGCGGCGGCCATCACTTGTACGGCATCATCGTAGTTGCCAGCCACACTCCCAATCTCTACGCGCACATCCGACTGAGAGGCATTGAACTCCTCAGCTAGTTCACTCAAGATGTCGTTGAACGCGTTGCCGTGACAGCCACAGGCCAAATGGACGATGGTAACAGGGCTCTGTGCCAGCGCTGTCGCTCCAACGAGACTGAGTAGGACCATCGCGGTGACGACAAGCACGACTGCGGCTTTACGTGCTATCGATTCGTTGATCAACGTTAATGCCTCCTCGATCCCTTAAATCGCCTTGTACGAATGGCACTTCTGAAACGTCGATTTCAATTTGCTGGTCGCTTCAACGACCTGTTCGCTTCAACGTCCTTTATCCGTCGTGGACTGCCAAAGGTCATCTTGAGGGGGTCGCACGTTCTTGTACCAGGCTGAGAGAATGGTATCGTCCCGCTGCCGTACCCGGAGCCGTTGTACGATCTCCTCTGGATCCCAACCGTCCATGATGCTTGACCAAAGATCGGCACGCACGTCTGCGCAGGTCGGATCCGTCGCTCGATCGTTCAGCTCATCCGGGTCCTCCTCGACATTGAAGAGCATCGGTTCGTGAAATCCATGATACACCGTCATCTTCCACGGACCGCGGCGCACCATGCGGGCGGGTGGATCTGCCCCGGCCATGCCGGAGAATTCGGAGTACGCCTCGTCGGACCACGCCGGGGACTCCCCGCCATTCTCCCACATGAGCAGGGGGAGGAGGCTACGCCCATCCAGGTCAGCAGAGCGCGGACCCTCGGCCAACTCGGTCAGTGTGGGCCCGACGTCGAGTAGGCTCACCACGTGTTTGCAAGCCTTGCCCTGGGGAATCTTTCCCGGCCAAGACCAAATCATCGGCACCCGCACAGAGCCCTCGTAAAAGCAGCTCTTCCACCACATACCGTGTTCGCCGGCCATCTCCCCATGGTCGGAGAGGTACACGCGGACGGTGTCTTGGCTTTGAGGCGATCGGTCAACCGCCGCCAGAACCCGTCCCACGTTGTGGTCGAGGAGCGTGACCATGCCGTAATACGCCGCCCGCGCCCTGCGAATCTCATCGACTGAGACATCCGTTACGCCGCGCCGGGTGCGCCACGCGTGAATCGCCGGATGCGATTGCTCGGGAATCGGGGGAATGGAGACGTGGTCATAATAGGCATCAAAGAGCTCTTGGGGTGCAAGGAAGGGGCAGTGCGGCAAGTAGTATCCGATGACGAGGCACCAAGGACGAGACTTGGAACTCCGCTCCTCAATGAAGCGGCAAGCGGCCTCTGTGACACGTTCATCGTACGCTTGCACGGCACTGGCGCCGGGGCCGGCGTTAGATAACACGGCCCTACTCTGGCCTGTGTGCCGGGTACCGCCTCGGGCGCCGGGGTAATTACGTGTGAAATCACCCACGATCCGCCGCTCAAAGCCGTGGCGTTGATCGGGCCCTTCAAAGTGCATTCGACCGCAGAGCACCGTCTCGTACCCAGCGGCTCCCAGCGCATGTGCGAAGGTCGGTATGTCCGATCGCAGGACACATGAATTGCTCCATACTTGGATCTTTGACGCGTGGCGTGATGCCAAAAACGTCATCCGAGAGGGCACACATAGGGGGGCACCGCAATACGCAGAGTCAAAGCGAATCCCTTGGCGGGCCATTGCGTCAAGATTGGGCGTGCGGACCACGGGATCACCGGCGTGTCGCAGCACACCTGGGTTGTGTTGGTCGGAGAGGATGAGCACTATGTTGGGGCGGCTCAATGGTACACCTCATTTCTGGTGATGCTTTCATACGTCCATCTCTGAGTTTCCAGACTGACATCCCATCGCTTCGCTGACCGTCCGCGTCTTTATCACCATCCTTCAATCCTCTCCACGTCAAGTCGTTACCAGCGCCTCTTAAGTGGGACGAATCCATGTGTTATAATTAATTCTATTAATTCTCTGGTTTTCATTTGTCGTGGGGTAGCATCCGACTTTGCCCATACTATCACGCTGACACCCCTCCTTGCGGTACCCGGTCGGTGGCACCAGGACACTTTGCCATTTAAGGTAGGTGGGGCCCTCCACGCCAGTTTGGGGATTGGCAGCGCCTCGCGCCCAGGTCTTGGTGTGGCCCCAAATGATCATGGAAGGAGTGCATGCGTATGATTGGTTCAACCGCAGACCCGGACCCAATACAGCCCACCTGCAAAAACATCTACCGTCTTGACCATCGCGGAAATTTTGAACTTCATTTTCGACGAGTAATTAACATGATGAGTTACGTCTTTAAGGGTCATCGGCATCCCGGCCTTGAGCTGCTGTATATTCGCAGTGGCCAAGGGGTATTCATCAGCGGTGCGCATGCGAGTTCGTTCGAGGCGCCCGCAATCATTTACTTCGAACCCACGGTACACCACCGAGTTGAGGTGACGGGTGACTATGATCGCTACAACATCGTATTTGACTTCGACTTTTTCACGAAGTGCAAGTTGAACCTCGGCGCCATCAACCCTCCGAGGACGTTTGTGGGAAACCTTGACGGTGTGGCTGTCATTTCGATTCCTCAGCAGTATGTGGCGTGGTTCGATACCATCTTTCAAGCGATCATGTCCGAGGTGTATGAGTGGTCGCCCGTTTCGCGTCACCTCGTGGCGTTGAAGCTGGCTGAAATCATGCTCCTGTGCCACAAGGTAAGGGAAGCAGACCTATGCAAACATCGATCCAGTATTCCTCATCCATCGATGAGCAACGTCCTGGCCCATATTGCGGCCAATCCGAAACGAGATTGGACTGTCGATGATGTGGCCCGAGTCCTGGGTTACAGCAAATCTCATACCTATCGTTTGATCCGCGAAGAGACAGGGACATCGTTATCTCGCTACCTCATGGAGAGGCGGGTGGCGCGCGCCAAAGAGCTTCTTGTGGGTTCGGCCATGCCAATTACCGACGTAGCGGTCGCCGTGGGAATCACTGACCTATCACGATTTTGCCGCACCTTTCGTGCCGTAACGGGCGAGTCGGCGACCGCGTACCGCACCCTCGCCCACTCCGCAGAGGCGGCGGCCGCACAGGGGTGTGCCTCTGTTTCGTTGGGCGATGGGAGATTCTCGAGATGGGGAGAGGGACGACGTTGACTTCGGCGGAGCATTCTAAGTTGCTCGGAAATCGGGACGAATATCGAATGAGCGTGCATGTCACTGTTGGGCTCGAACGTTTTCCTTTCTTCATACAGCACAGGGAGTGCATATCCAAAACGAGCTACCACGTTCAGCCGGGGATCGAGATCGATATTACTCATGAGGGCCGGGGGGACTTCTTGATTGGGCACGTGAATGAGATTCAGATTCCGCGGCAGGTGTCGATTTTTCCAGGCAGCTCACCTCATCAATTCATCGCGGACAAATCCAAATCGTACCGCCGGACCGTGATTTGTGTCGAGCCTTCACGCTTGGACTGCGGACATTCGACATTGATGAAGTTAGTTTCATCCACCGGCTTGTCGTGGAGGTTAGACCCGAATGAGTATATTGAGATCGAAAGGCATTGCGTCGCCCTCGATATGGAGATGAAAAGAAAACAGGTGGAGTGGGAGTCTGCGGCCACGGGTATCCTGATGCAAATCTTCGCCGCCCTTCGAAGGAGCGCAACAAGCGGAGTGCTTTCGATGCAGAGGGAGCCTCCGGTTTGGGGAAGTAGGGACCTGGTTCAGGCGTGTCGAGATTACGTTCGTGCGAACTTGAGCGAGCCGATCTCCCTCTCCACCCTTGCCGAGACGTTTTGCGTGAGCCGTGGTCATTTGGCACGAACGTTTCGCCAGGAACTCGGAGTCACGGTCCACGAATATCTGACGGCAGAGCGTCTGTCAGAAGCCAAACGGTTGATCGCTACTCAACGGGATATGACGATTACTGATATTTCGTTGAATGTTGGTTTTCAATCCCTCTCCCACTTTAGTAGAACCTTTCACCAGCACGTGGGATCCAGTCCGGTTGCCTATCGGAAACTCCTTGGGCACGCGTAGTTATCACTCAGTGTCAAACGAATGATCATTCTGTCGCAAGACCGTCGTGGCAGGCGATGAGTATAATTCTCGTACCACCACAGTCTGGCGTTGATTCACATTCGTTTCATGAGTGAGTCGACAGCATTACCAGAGGAGGTCCAATCATGCAATTGGTCGACTGCGATGTTCACCACGGCGGCCCGAGTAAGGATCAGTTTGTCGAGCACTTGGAAGAGCCGTACCGCAGCGAAGTAGCGGAGAGAGGACTACGAGTGCTTAGAAGCGGCTCTCGTTTTGAGGACGGCGGCAACCGCTGGGATGCATCAGCGAGTTCACCTAAGGCCGTGAGGGAGCAGCTCCTCGATCGTTATGGCCACCAATACGCTTTGCTGACGGGGAGTTACGGACCTATCGCGGGAATCCCAGACCCTGAGTACGCGGCGGCGATTTGCCGTGCGTACAACGCCTACACCGCCGAACATTGGCTGACCGCGGATTCAAGGTATCTCATGGCCATCAAGGTGCCGATGCAAGATTCGCAGTTTGCCGCTGCCGAGATCGAACGGTGGGCAGGACATCCACAAGTTAAGGCCGTCTCATTTTGGGGCGGCGCGGAGCGAATCCCTTTTGGCCAGCGCTACTACTGGCCGATCTACGAAGCGGCTTGCCGTCACCAGCTTCCGATTCATGTTCATCCGGCGACCACCGCGACGATTGCTAGTGGCGCGACGAGCGCTGCCGGTCAAGTGACCAACTATTTGCAAATGCACGTTTGTCTTCCGCAGTTTTATCAGGCGCACCTCATCTCGCTCGTGTTGGAAGGTGTCTTTGAACGATTCCCCGAGTTGCGCTTCGCCTTTGTCGAAGGCGGTTTTGGCTGGGTTCCCCACGTGGTATGGCGGATGGATAAAGAATATAAGGGGTTGCGCCAACAAGCGCCGGTTCTGCGTCGGCTTCCCAGTGAGTACGTACGCGATCATGTCAAACTGACGACGCAGCCCATCGAGGAGCCGCATAAGGCTCGGCACTTGATCGAACTCATAGACATGATGGGCGGGCCCGAGATGTTAATGTACGCGTCAGATTTCCCTCATTGGGACTTCGATCCGCCGAACGTGCTCCCCAAACGCCTCGGGGAGGATGCGCTTAAGCGAATCCACTACACGAACGCCATGGAGTTTTTCGGTCTCGACAGCTCACGTCTTGGCGCGGTAAACCAGGGAGGGTTCTAACTCGTGGCTTGGGTTGAGGTTGCGACGATCGACGAGTGCCCGCCCGGGCGCGTCCATATGGTCGACCTCGGTGGAAGAGAGGTAGGCATCTTCAATGAAGAGGGCAAATACTACGCCGTCCTCAACCACTGCCCCCACAAAGGGGCGCCGATTTGCCGGGGACGAGTGGTGGGACGCGTCGTTTGCGACGCTGAACAGCGTGTGACATACGATCATGAAGCGAAGACGCTGCGGTGTCCATGGCATCACTGGGAGTTCGACCTCGAAAGCGGAAAGGCGTTAGTCCCAATCAGCGAGCGGATCAAGGTATTCCCCGTGATGGTTCGGGATGGGATGGTTCTGATTCACACGTAACGTCCTGCCCGCGCCAAACTCTGAGTGAGCTCAAGCGTGGCCATGCGCGTTTCGCTAAAGAATACGATCAACACCGGACAAGCAATTCACCCAGCGAGCCGATACAATAGCGCGGAGTTTGAAAATTCGAAACACGGGGAGTTGGGTCGATGAATCAGTATACTGTTAGACTGCTATTAGTCGCTGTTCTCTTAATTGCTGGGGTTGCAGCCGTAACAGGGCAAGACGCACCGGCCACGATCTCGTTTTACTACCACAACGCGGCAGGGAACCCTCAAACGACGGCACTTCAGCATTTGCTCAATGAATTCATGGAGGAGTATCCAAACATCAACGTCGAGCTGCGGCTCAAATCCATGCCGAGGCACGTTGAGGAGTACACCGTGTTGTACGCGGCCGGACAAGCCCCGGACGCGGGATTCTTGGAAAACTGGTATATTCCGTCCTTCGCCGAGCAGGGGATGATTCGGCCGCTCGACGAGTTTATCGCGCGGGACGAGTTCGATTTCGACGTCTTTATGCCTCTCATGCGGGAGATTGTGAAATTCCAGCCAAGTGAGACATCCTCAGGGCAGATCTTTGCCATGCCGCGACACTCGTCGCCTATCGCCGTGTACTACAACGAATCGGCGCTCGGCTCGGCAGGCCTCCCATTCGTACCGGCGACTGATCCTGAACTCACATGGAACTGGGAATCGTACGAGGAGTATGCGCGCCGGCTCACCTTAAGAGGGAATGACGGGGAGATCCTCCGATACGGAGGCGCGGGTCTCAACTCCATACCTCACACGCTCTTCCCGGTGCTTCGTTCCCTGGGTGGAAGCCTCATCAATCCAGAGAGCGGCGCCGTCGAATTTAACCAAGGAACCGTAGAAGCGCTTGAGTACGTGACCGACCTTTATGTGAATGGTTTTGTCGGCAGCGGGTCGTTCCCCAACGGGCAAGTGGCTATGAACGTCGACATCTCGTCGCGTGTGGCGCCGTATGCGGAACTGGAGAATTTTGAATGGAACTTGGGCGTGTTGCCCGCTGGATCCGGAGGGCGGTTGAACCGCTCAGTAGCGGGTACCTACGTGATGTTTTCCAGCACAGAGCATCCAAAGGAGACCTGGGAACTTCTCAAGTTCCTCTCACGGGACGATGTCCAGTACTACTGGGCGACAACGGCGTCGGTGTTGCCAACTCGAGTTGATACGGTCCAGCGATTTTTCGCGGATCCAGGTCCCTTGCTCCAAGGGTTGCACCTGGAGTCGTTCCTTGCTGGACTCCTCGGCGACGTTCAGCCAGAAGCGCCGCTTGTGAACTTCGACGACGTGATTCGTATCTTCCGGGCAGAATTGGACCCCGTACTCAAAGGGGATCGTGCTGCTCAAACGGCGCTTGATCAGATTGCGTTTCAACTCGAACCCGTACTGCGTGAGGATTGAGCAAAGGTCTATGTGATGCATGGAAAGGGCGCGGTATGATGGAGCGACATGGGTGCGCGCGAGTTCAAGGGGAACGTTCAATCTGGGATGTCTACGATGCGGTGGTGGCGGCATGCGATGTGCCGCCCACGCCAACTCGTCTAGACGACTGGCAATCCAAGGCTGAGGAGTTGCGGTCCCTGCTCTTTGAGAAGATGGGGGTTGTTCCCCGATTCCCGGCGCCTGTCGTAGCGAAGACGCTGGGGGTTACGGAGTTTGAGGGTTACAGCGTGGAGCGTGTCGTATACGACTCCCTGCCCGACTTCCCCGTAACGGCAAACCTCTACCTCCCCAATGATCTCGAAGCTCCTGCGCCGGGTATCGTGTGTCCTCACGGTCACTCCGATGACGGGAAGGCGTTCTCGAATTATCAGGCGCTGTATATCGGCTTGGCGAAGTTGGGCTTTGTGGTCCTTGCGCCGGACGGAATCGGGAAGGGGGAGCGCCGGGCCCTGGGTCACGGCCAAGGACGGATCGGGCCCGGCTCCGCCTGGCTGATCGGGTCGTCGCTGATGGGGATGCAGATCTGGGACAACATCAAGGGCATCGACGTGCTCTGTAACCGCAAGGAAGTCGACCCGAACCGGATTGGATGTGCGGGCTACTCTGGCGGTGGCGCTCAGACCATTTGGACTGCTGCCCTTGACCCGAGGATCTCGGTCGCTGTCGCGGGGGGCGCTGCCACGTCGCTTGCGTATCACCATAGCAAGGAGCGAGACTTTTGCCTCTGTAACGTAAACGCCGGAATCCTCCCGCACACCGAGATGCACCATGTGCTCGGGTTGATCGCGCCTCGTCCGTTTGCGTTTGTCGAAGGTCGACAAGATAATATGATCCCGTGGGATCTCCAGCGCGAAACGGTCCGCCGGGCCCGACGTTTTTACCGCCTCTTTGGGGAAGACGACGCGATCCAACACGTTGTAACTCCCGAGGGGCACGAGATGTCTCAAGGTAAACGTGAGGCTTACTATCGCTTCTTCCTACACCACCTGCGGCCAAACGACTCCGAGCGGGACGCGACCGAGCCAACATCCGTGCAACCGCTCGATCCCAATGATCCCGCGCTAGTTTGCTTCCCGCAGATCCCGCCCGAGTTGAGTCGAGAGCTGCAATGGTATGTGACGCGTGACGCCGAGCGCATGCTCGCAAATTGGACGCCACCTGAGTCGCCCGCGGAATGGACGGTCTTTCGTTCCCAGTACGCTCGTCGTTTGCGATCACTCCTTTTACGTTCCATGGATCAAAGGGATGACCTGATAGATCCTCGGGGAGCGTCGGTTTCGGAGGAGGGTGACGTGACGCGGGTTACCCTGTGGACGGATCCTTGGACGCCGGTCCAAGGTGTGATCGCGCAACCGAGCCAGCCGAGCAGAGGGGTACGAATCGTCGTGGATGATGCCGGGACGGCGTCTGCATGGGCTCGGCAGGCGGTCAAGGATGCGTTGGCGGCGGGGTACACCGCGTTCGCGATCGACCTACGTGGCTGGGGAGCGTTGACGCCTATGGAGCTCGCGGCGGACGGCTCGCTGGATGAGCGGGTGGCGGTGCAGAAGGGACTTGGGTACGATGTGCCTCTGATGGGCCTGCGCGTCGCAGACCTGTTGGCGAGCTGCGAATGGGCGGCCGGCCACGTGGCGGTGACGAGGGTAGAGGTCGTGGGTCGACACTTGGGAGCTCTCGTTTGCCTTATGGCTGCTGTCCTTGACGATGGGATTAGTCGGGTTGTGCTCGACGAGCTTCCAATGACGCTCATTCCGCCGTCAGACTCGGCCGATCCCGCGAGACTGTTTACGCTCGTGCCCAACCTGATTAGCGACGTCGGCGATATTCCACAACTTCTCGGCCTGATCGCTCCGAGAGCCTGCGACGTGCGATATGGCGCCGCGTCGCCATCGGCCTTTGTTGAGGACGTCGTGGACCACTGGCGACCGACGCAGGCAAGTTACCGATCGGCCCGCGCCCCAGAAGCGTTGGTGCTTCGACGCTCGGGCTGAGGAAGGGGTTTCTCGTCATTCGCGCGCGGAATAGGTCGGATTGAAGGTGCGCAAACCGGGGGGCGTTCGTCGGCGTCCCAGCAACTTCTGCCTATGCCTACGCACGTAGGTTTGCGGCATGCATATCGGCAAGGTGTTTCCACTTCGGCGTGTAGTCCCTGAGAAAGTTCGTGATCGCCGTGAGCTCACCTCGGATGTCGGGCGCCTTCTTGACGTAGTCGCGGATTAATCGCCCGGCCCGTTCAACCGAGTTATTGGGCGCCCAGTCTCGCGCTCCTGGTCAAAGTGGTAAAGGCCGAGGACAATGCCCAGGCACGAATGGCGGGCGTCTAGCGAAAAGCCGAGACATCGGTACTTCTCGGAATCCGTGACTAAGGGTCTCAGCGCCTCTTCGATCATGATGTCCGCCATCTCGTCGATGCGCTCCTTAAGGCTCGAATCTTCAGCCGCAAGTCGGCGCAAAATCGTCAACGCGTCGTCGCCCGAAACGCTCTCGAGTTGCGAAACATCGTCATGTCGGGAAGAGGTCGTCACCTTGGACGGGGCCGTCGATCTTGCGACGGAAACAGTTATTCACGATGTTGAGGGTGAACCCGAGGTTACTGCCTACAACGGTCTTATGCGCTACAAAGCTCAAGAGAGCGGCGAATGGACGGCTGTGATCAAGTGGAGAAACGCTACCCCAGTCCTTCGCCTATTGCAGCGTCCTTAAGCCGTTGGTCAAACGTGAGCAACGTTAGCTCGGGAAGCTCACTTTTGACGGTGTTAGCAGTGGCAAGATGCCAAAGATCGGCGCCTCGTAAGGACCACTTGGTAGCGAGGTTTCGTGTCATCTCCCGCGTGGGAACCATATTGAGTTGCCGCCATGGTCCCGAGTCCACGCTCTTTCGTGCAGCCTCTATAAGAATGCCAGCGAGAGCCTTCTCACGCTGAACGCGAGCGATGACCGCCTGCACCTCCGCCCAAGCCAAGCTGGAGAGCAGGTGGAAACCGGGTTTCTGTAACCAGGCGATTGCCTCCTTGCTGTGCATATCAAGAAACAATGCAGAAAGGACTGCTGATGCATCCCAGTAGATGACGACCTTAGGGTCAGGGGCGTTTAATCCTCCTTCGTCACATCTAAACGGTGCCACGATCTCGGTCCTCTTTAAGCCATGCTTGGGCCGGCTCACCTTCTAAGGGCAGGGGTGTGGGGAGAGCGCCACTTGAATCGCTAAGTGGTTCAATCCAACCTTGTTCTTCGAGCCGGCGAATACGGTCTCCCGGGGACAATTCCTCCGTAGGCACCGGGATAAGCTTTGCAACAGGCCTGCCTCTGTCGGTAATAATCCATTCGCCGCCCTGCTTGATGTCGTTCAACACTTTGCTTAGCTGCGCTTTGGCGTCTCGGATCCCAATCGTCCTCTGCGTCATCGGGTGGCACCTCCTTGTGGTTATTCTAAACCCAACAATAATGTGACCATTGTAGTCTCGTCAAGAAATGCGATTTCCGTTGATTACCAACAGCTTTGCGTTGGGCTCTTCGACAAGCCCGTCGAGCCCAGCCCGGACCTCCTCGGCCTGAGCTTCGGGGTCACCCCCTGAGCTTCAATTGGATCATTTCATCGATATGTCTTGTAGGCCAAAGGGGCTTGGGTTGGAGCGATTTGACCCGTCTGATGGCGTGAAATCTGGATTCCAGGTCGGGGAACCCAGTGGATTCTCACCAAGTTGGCATTAATGAAACATCACGATCCTGGAGGCGCTGTACCACAACTGCCAAGTCCGCGAAGAGGGTCGTAGTCGCCCGGTGGTTCCGCGGCAGAGCTTCACGGTGGCCTTCTGAGCGCACGAGTTGTGAGGGGTTTGGAGTATGGATTTCGTAATGACATGCAGTGGTACGCCATGAAGCTGTATGACATGACTCAAGGGGAGCACACGATATCGCCCCCTAGGCACACCCCGCCGCTAGAGGGGTGAGGACCTCAGAGGCGAAGTGGTTGAATTGCAACTTAGTGGCAAGCCAACGGTGACATTTCCAAGAGGGGAGTTCAGCGATGGGGGAGACCGGTAACTCGATGATTCCTGATGTGATTCCACCCAAGAGCGACCTGGTTCCTCATGCCTACTTAACCCATTTCGGAAGCGCCGCCCTTGGAGCTGCCGTGTCAAGCCGGGAGCACCAACATGCCCATGAGTGGCAGGCCGACTGGATCTTTGATGGCCATCTTGAGTACAACCTCGGTGGCCGGCCGATCTTTGTTGGGAACTCCAAAATTGTGTTTATCGGGCCCGGGGTGACGCACTATCCCGTTTGGTCGAGCGGCCTGGTGATTCGAGCGGTCAAATTCCGGATGCCGTTCTCGTTGCCGGTCGATCGCGCCTTCTTGGTACCCGTCGAAGGCCAGGTCACCAGTACACTTGCCGAAGAGGTGTTTTCGCCCCGAGCATCCTTCCCTCACCCCATGTCCATTGGCCTCCTTGGCTCGCTCCTCCGACTGATGGACGCAGGGGCGGGACGGGAGATTGCGGTGGAGGACCCTTTGGTGAGGGATGCCAAAGCCTACGCCGGCGAACGATTAAGCGAGGGAATCACCGTTGAGGATATGGCCCGCTCGGTACATGTGTCGGTCCCGCAGCTCAATCGGCGATTTCGCAAGGCCATGGGGGTTTCGCCTGGAAAGTGGTTAGTCGCTCAGCGCTTGACCTCCGCCGCTGACCTGCTGCGTTATACAGAACGATCGGTGACCGAGGTCGCTCACGAAGTGGGTTACAATGATACGCCGACCTTCTCCAAGGCGTTCAGGCGGTGGAAGGGGATCTCCCCTTCGGAGTACAGAGTGCGTCGGTAGGCTCACAAGGTTAACGTTCTATAATCCACCGGTTTGAATCCTCCGGCTTGAATCCTCCGCTTTGCCAGAACCCTCCACCTTTCAACAATCCGCCGGTTCTCACCAATCCTCCGGTTCTCAACGTCTCACCAATCCTCCACCTTCCAACGGAATGCCTCCCGTCCTCATCGCGTCGGCTTTCGGTGTTTCCTTCCACATTGACGCAAGGTGACAAGAGATTGATCGTAATTGACATGCAATCTCGTTGGGCAGGCACTAAAATACCAATCAAACCAATCAACACACTTTTGATGGCCCAACGAGCGAAAGGAGTTTCCACAACGTGTCGCATGTCCAGAAGCTGTCGCCGGAAGAGGTATGGTTTTTTAGTCACAACGGTTTTATCAAACTCCCCAACGTCTTGCCCGCAGAGCATGTCGAAAAGTTAAGGGAAACCGTTACGTACAACATGGAGAACGAGATCGAACCGGTCGTCCGTGACAACCAGGGCACCGTAGGTCGTATCTCAAACATTATGGATCGGGAGCCGATCTTTTGGGAGACCATGACGAGCCCCTTGGTCCTCGACCCCCTCGAATCACTCCTCGGACCCAATATTGAAGTGATCAAGAATGGACACAACCATGCCACGCTGCGTCGCGCAACCGACAGCGGGGTCGGCAAGTTACATCGAGACATGGATCACTGGTCTCGCACCATCTTGACCGTCCTTTTTTACCTTGAGGAATCCACCGTGGAGAATGGCTGCACGCAGGTGATTCCGGGTACGCACGTGTTCCCCGATGCTGCGATCCCCGACGGGAGTTGGGAACGATTCGAACGCCAGGTCGTTCCGGTGCCGATGCCGGTCGGAGGGATGCTGGCGATCAACAGCACGATCATTCACGGGGTGGGCTCCAACCGCTCGGGCGGCTCTCGCATGAATTTGACAGTGGGGTATCGCAGTGTCGATAAGCTCGCATCCGTCGAGGAGCCGTACCTTCGCCTTGGGCGAGGTGAGCGCAAGTACGGAGGGCACCGCTACTAGCTCGACAGAGTGCTTGGTTACGATCGCCCTCGCCAATTATGAGTATGAGAAGGAGGAGAGGCATGTCTGTAATTAAGAGCGTTTCACTAAACGTTGTTGCCTTGATCGCCGGACTGCTGCTGATGACGAGCGGAATGAGCGCTCAGACACCGATCACGCTGTGGCTCGACGCTCGGACACCCGAGGTGACGGAGTGGGCGGAAGTGTTCGAGGCGCGCTTTAACCGCGAGAATCCCGACATCCAACTCCAGGTCGACTCCGAGCTGGGCCTTCGACGTGACCGTCTAGTCGTCGCAACAGCGTCGGGTCTGGCGCCGGATATCTACACCGAGGCGCTCAATGTGCTTGGATCGGTGGCGCAGAACGGCCTTGCGCACCCGCTTGACGAGTTCTACGATCGATACGCTGAGTATGATGACTTAAACGCCCAGTTGGTACGGGATACGGAGTACGGCGGCCAACGGTACGCCCTTCCGATTAACTTGGACGGTTACGTGGACGTGTACAATCGGGCCATGTTCACCGAGTCAGGGCTCGATTTGCCGAGTGATTGGGAGTCGCTCACGACGGTGGCGCGTCAACTGACGCGTGTGAACGCAGAGGGAGAGATCGAGGTCTACGGCTACCAAGCCGACAATCACCCGTGGAACTCCATGATTGCGCTTCATCGCATGATGACGCAACTGGGGCGCCCCTTGATCGGTCCCGACGACACACGACTCGACCTGCAGAATGAGGTCGCCCGGGAGGCGCTTGGTGCGCTCGTTGATCTCTGGGACGCGGGGATGCCTGGCGTCACCAATCAGGGGATCCGCACCCAGCGACGCATCGACGAGATTGCGGCGGGGCGGGCTGCCGTTCAACACGGCCTGGCCGGGCGCCTGCTCATGACCAGTGGTCAGGTCGGTGCTTCCCAGCTCGTTGATTGGGAGTATCGCCAAATGGTCGGTCCCAACCCAGGAGAAGGGGTGACCGAGTATAACGGCGCGATTTTGGTCATGCATCCGCACACGAAAGCGCCTGACGCGGCGTGGCGTGTGATGGAGGCCTTTTTGGAGCCGGAGAATTACCTGGGCTACCTGAGGGCGTACCAAGGGGTGTACCCGGTCCGGCGCAGTCTCATGTTCCATCCGGATCTCGTGGAAGGGTTCCCTGTCTACGAGGAGATCGCGCACTTGCTGGATCCCATCATCTCCGCCGGGCCCCTCAACGCCGGTTACGTCGATTTTCGCGGCGAAGCGGGCGCGCAAATCCGGCGTGTCTTTACCGAAGGCCTTGGTATCAGCGAAGCCCTTGCCGAGGCGGAGCGCATTGCCAACGCCATCCTGGCGGAACGTTAGAGAACCATCAAAACGATGAGGCCGCCCCGGCACGAGCTCGGGCGGCTTCGTCGCTCTACTCGCTCCCGGTCGATTTTCAACGCCGTACCTCCTCGAGCACTTCCTCCAAGGCACGACGATAACGAGGATACAGCTCAGCGCTCACTCTGCTCACATGTTCGATAAAACAACGTTGGGAAAGTGCGGCAATACACGGGCAAGCATTCGTTCTGCCTCTGCTATCATGGGCGGGCGTCACCTCGGCAACGAAGCGGTTCTTGGACAATGTCTTTCGCCTTTCATTATATGACAATTCTCATGCGTTTCAAACCGGACCGTACGTGGCTAACGAGGCATAGACGCCCGGTAACAGACCCCCTTGGTGTCCCATTGTCCGGAATGAGTAAAACATGACCCCTTCCGAGGTATGGGAGGGTTTGGCGATCACGGCTCCTCGTGCTGCGATACGTAGACCGAAATAGAGTCCACGTACTGCCGTATGTCCGAAAGGTGATTCAAGTTATGATGTACCTTTGCCGCAACGATCTCCGTGTAACCGTGCACCAGTAGATTACGAAACGCTGCCATCTGTTGTAAGCGCTCGCCGAGGTCGGCGGGGATGAGGGCTTCTTCGGCCATACGGACAAATACCTCGCGGTACGTCTGAGGCATAGGGTGAACGAGATCCGCAAGAATGTGGGATCCCAAATCAATACACGCTTGAATGCACACTTCAAAATTGCGCTCGACTCGATCTTGAATCCCGTGATCAGAACTGTACGTCTCGAGCGCGATCCCGGCAAACTCCTGTAAACGAGTGAGGCGTGTCTCAATCACGTCGAGAAGTCTGCGAACCGTGACCGACTCCACCACCAAAGGTTCCCTCCTTGATCCGAAGCCGGCGATAATGGTCGAAGATTCGACTCATCACGCGTCGGTCCTCAAATAGCCTGAGTTGCTCGACTTGAAAGCTGCGCCGTCTCGCGTGATCGCGGCACATGACGAGGATTCCCGTAGTGAGGACAGTGTAGCAAAGATCACCCGGGGCTCGATTGAGTACGACGACATCCACATCGCGATCGAATGTGCGCGCGATGCGGCGCGCCAGGTCAATCTGTACGTCGACCGCCTCTAGATCGCCCGCTGAGCCAGGGGGGAATGAGGCAAGGAACACGGCTACATCCAGATCGCTCGTCGGGTGGGCCCGGCCTTTCGCCATCGAACCAAACAAATAGGCGAACAGAATGCGCTCGTCCGGGGCAAGGATTTCAGCGAGGACTTTGAGTGTCTCGTTCGGCCGGGAGCTCTCACTACGATTCATCGCAGGCGGTCCCTCCATCGTGTCAAGACTATCGGCACTGATGTACTTTGAGGGTACCCTATTGATGCCATGTATGTCCAGCGAAGCGGCCGTTCACGCCCCAAAGGGCCCTTTCGCAGCCCCTGCCTCGGCCAGGAGTTCGTCCACGCTTACCCACGTACCTCGGCGCAATGAGAGCTCGGCGGCATGGGCGACGGCGAGGGTGCGTAGATTCTCCTGGGCATCTAGTGCAAATGGCGCCCCGCTTCGGATCGCATCCACAAAGGCGTCAAAGAACATGCGGTCCATACTCCTCTTGGTCCTGGCCTGCTCGAGCGGGTTCCCGACTTAAACAGGTCCGTAACCTGGTCTCCCGGGGGATGGCGGCGGTGGGTGAGCTGGTCACCTTCCCAGATCCGCTTCAACAGCGAGGAAATCCTGAGGCTGTACGCCGATGGCGGGGAGTTCCTTACCGTGCCTTGGTGGGTGCATGGGATCACAACAGGCTACGCGTATGCGACGAGGCAGTGGGGCGCGCTCCACCATACCAACCGGGCAAGTTGAAAGTGACCAGGCCGTGGTAGGGAGCCGATTGACAGACCTACCAATTCGTGCTTGTGTTTACGGTGGTGGACCGTGTATACTAGAGTCAACAAAACCCGCCAAGGCTATGCTCTCGGGAGCATCCTCAAACTGGTGGGTTACTCTTTTTTAAGGCGGTGCATGGAGGTGTTCCATGCGATTTGATAAACTGGCGAGGTCTATTGATGAGCAAATAGCGCTGCTTCAAGAGCGCGGCATGGAGATTCATGACACCGCTTTAGCGTACCGGCATCTAAGCCACAGAAATTACTACCGATTAACAGCCTATTGGCTTCCCTTCGAGACTGATCACGCGACACACATGTTTAAGCCGGGGACTCAGTTTGAAGATGTTCTCCGCTTGTACACATTTGATCGAGAGTTGCGTCTTCTTATGTTGGACGCGATCGAGCGTGTCGAGATATCCTTCCGCACTCAATGGGCCTATCACCTCGCACACCAACACGGACCACACGCCTATCTGGACGCACGTTTGGCGCGCAATCAGGATCACTGGCAATCGAATCTGGATAGTCTGCGAGTTGAGATCGAACGCTCCAGCGAAATATTTGTTAAGCACTATCGCCGTACGTACACCGTTCCGGATCTTCCGCCTGTTTGGGTAGCCTGTGAGGTAATGTCTCTTGGTACGCTCTCCCGATGGTTTGCTAACCTCAAGCCAACGAAGACCAGAGCGGCCATCGCGCGGACCTACAAATTAGATCACGGCGTTCTGGCAACATTTATTCACCATTTGACGCATGTTCGGAATGTTTGCGCGCATCACAGTCGGCTATGGAACCGTCGATTCACGATCACTATGAAATTGCCTCAAACGAAGCCAGAAGGTTTGGCCGCGAATTTCCATCTTGGAGCGGATCGCAGGCTCTACAACACCTTGGTCATGATGCTCTGGATTCTAGACTGCGTCGACTCGAGTCAAGAGTGGAAGACGGCCTTACTTGAGCTCGTCCGAAGCCACAATATCGACGTGGCGGAAACACGATACACTCTCCTACCTCTGTCGATGTGGTTTTATCTCCGTTTACCTCGCGCCTTGTGAGCGGTATCCCCTGGCTTTCCGATGACAACGAATCACGCCCCGAACGACCCCTTCTCAGCCCGTGCCTCAGCCAATAATTCGTCCACGTCTACCCACGTGCCTCTGGTAAGCGAGAGCTCTGCTGCATGGGCGACGGCGAGGGTGCGCAAATTCTCCCGGGCGTCCAACGCAAACGGCGCCCCGCTTCGGATCGCATCCACAAAGGCGTCAAAGAACATGCGGTCCATACTCCTCTTGGACCTGGCCTGCTCGAGCGCAGGTGGGTCCATGACGCACTCGCCGTTGAGGAAGATTCCCTCGCGTTCGTCGGCGCGCAGGACACCATCGGTTCCTTCGATGATCCACGGGCCGTGCCACCCAGTCTTATACTCGGCGTCGAGGTCGTTGCGGCTGCTGCGACTCGCTTGGTAGGTGATGTAACCACCGCCGGCCAGCTCAAGCCACGCCGTGCCAGCGGTGACGCCGACGGCAGTGATGTCGGGCGGGGTCCAGCCGTGGGCGTTCACTCGGACGATCCTCTCGCCCAGCACGGCGTGGAAGAGGTCGAAGTGGTGAATGGACGACTCGATAAAGAGGGGGCTCGGCACGTGGATCAGCCGGTCCTGCCACTCCCGGCGCTGAAAGAAGGAGAAGTAAGTGCACACGTGGCGACCGATCGTTCCGGTGTGGACCAGGCGGGCCAACTCGATGGCGAGGGGATGGAATCGCTGCTGCTGGTTGACGGCGATCCGCCGCCCGTACCGTTCGGACAGGTCAACCAACCCACGGGCATCCTCGAGGCTCTCTGCGAGCGGCTTGGCGACGATGAGGTGGGCGCCACTGGCCAGGATCGAGCGGGCCCACTGCTGTCGAAACCTCGGCGGCGTGGTGTCGACCACCACGTCCGGCTGCGTCTCTCGGAGTGCCCGGTCAAGGTTGCGGTGCACCTGATCGGGTGAGAGCGCCAAGGCCTCCTGGGCCTGGCGGGCGACGTTCTTGTTGATATCGACGATGCTGACGACGGTGTACTCAGGCGCCGTTGCAAACAGCCGCACCCACGTGGCTCCGTACCCGCCGACACCCAAGAGGAGCACGCGCTTGATGTCCGTCTCGATGAGGCTTACCTCCTTCATGGCGTGGAACAGAGGAGCGATCTACGCAACGCACCCAGCAAAGCTCTGTCCCTGTACGTGAAAGTAATGGGGCGACTCCCCTTTCCCCGTGTAACGGGAATGCGCGTCCATGTAGGTGAGCGCGATGGCGCGCCGCCAGCGATCGGAGGTGTTCGGCGCCGTGTAATGGGGTAACAGCGAGTGAAAGAAGAGGCCGCTTCCAGCGGGCATGGGGCAGAGGGTGAGTTCGTCGGGGTTGCAGAAGCGCTCCTCGATGACGTAATCGTCCGTGACGCGCACATGGGGAAGGGCGCCCCGCTTGTGGCCACCCGGCTCGACGGCCATGCAGCCGTTCTCCGGCGTTGCGTCATCCAACGCAAACCAGCAGGAGCAGAGCGCCATCGGCTCGATGGGCCAGTACGGCGAATCCTGGTGCGCGCCCTTTTGACTGCCGACGTGAGGCGGCTTTAACAAGAGCGAGTTGCGAAACATCTTGATGTCGGGACCGAGAATCTGCTCGACGATCCCCACAATCTTGGGATGCAATCCGAGGCCTCTAAAGAGGTCGTCCCCTTGCACGAGGCCATCGATCTTGCGAATCCCGTCGCCGGGGTGGGCGACGGTGAGCTCCCCGCGCTCGATGCGGGGCTCCACCTGTATCTTGATGGGATCCTGCGCCGGGCGGCCCTCGTGTGTATACTCCCGCACCCGGTTCACCAGGCGCTCGACCTCCGCTCGGGAGATGAGATCGGGGACGACGACGTACCCCTGCTCGTGGTACGCTTTCAACTCATGTTCACTCAGACGTCTCATGAGACTGCCTCCTCGGCCTTTGGTTGAATCAATCATTGGTGCGTTCACCGTTGGTGTGTCAAACGTTGTTAAATCGAGCGCTGTCGCACCCTACTACAGGTAAAAACACCGTACCGCGCCGGGGCGTCGCCGCCCATGAGAATGTTGCGCTGTCTCGTGACTTCGTTGCTCTTCCGGGACCGGCGTGGCGACTACGCCCGCACTCACTTACGACCGTGTTGAACCTACGCCCCGGCAGCGGTTGCCTGGGGCCCGGCGGACTCCAAAGATTGGGGAGAGCCCGCTGGATCGTCCGGCGCTACGGCCACCCCGCGACCATCGACGAACTCACGCGCGTGCACGTGGGGAAGTGCGGCGATCAGGTCGGCCACATCGGGCAGATCGAGGAGGTTGAACACCTCGAGGACGAGGTCGGCACGGAAGAGCCGTTCGGTGACGATCTCTTCAAAAGAGCGGAGGAGACCGGTAAACTCGCCGCCGGCGATGTCGCCGTCCAGCACGGCGGCTGCAAGCAGAACGAGGCCCGATGAGCCTTCGCCTGTCACACGCACAGACGGGGCGATCCGGTGCGCGTACTCGAGCGCCCGCAGGGCGTCAAAGGCGCGCATGGCGAAGAGCGAGTCGCCCAACATCATGGCGTCGTAGTTGAGTTTGTACAGCGTGCTGTAGATCCCGTCACCTCGTCGCCCGTTGACAGGCCGTTGTTTGGTGGCGCCGACGCCTCTGGGGTCGAAGAGGAGGATTCGCGGGTGCGCCCTAAGCAGCTCGATGAAGCGCTCCCTGTCCGTGCGAAGCGTCTCAGTCCCTTCCGCGAGCGCCACGACCGTGAGGGGCGCGTTAGGGCCGATACCTCGAGCACGTACCTCGATCATCGGCAGGACGATCCCCGGCTCGGAGAAGGTGAACCGGTGAAACCACGCCGCGCCGGTCGCCTCGTCCACGCCGGAGCGAATCTCACGCACCCAAAGCGGCGGGCGGGGGCGCGGACCCAGGACGAGTGTCCGCAGGCGTTCGCGTTGCGCGGCTCTGCGCTCCTTGCCTCCGCTCTGATTCCGTCGGGCTCGACGGGCTGCCCACGCCTCCATGGTCAAATCGTAGACGCTCCTGGCTTCAGGACGAGCCAGCGCCACATTCCCGTGGGGGGTCACCCAGAGGGAGTCCGGGGGGAGCGCTTTTTCTAAGGTCGGCTCCAGAGGCTCGAGCGGCTCAAGAGGCGACTCAAGGGAATCAGCATACGAGACGAGTCCAGAGACGATCGGCGTCTCGTCACCGTGCAGGTGGCGGCGGAAAAAGCGCCTCACCTGGTCACGGAGGACGTCGGAGTAGAGGTGGGTGCCGCCGGAGACGACGCAGGTAAGGTTTTCCGCGGGGCCATGGAGCTCGTATACCCGCCTCAGGCGCTCGTAACACTGGAGCGTCCCCTCGATGCAAAAGAAGTCGCTTGCTACGGCCCCGATCATGAGGGGTTTGGGCGCGTGAGGGGCGACCAGGTCATCGTAGTCGAGTCCCATGGCGACGGCGCGGAAGAGGTTCTGTTCGGAGTCGTGGGCCTGCCCTGTGGCCATGTACGATGCGCGACTGGTGAGATACGTGAAAGGAGCGCTGCAGTGCAGCCGATCGTCAAAGAACGTTAGGTAGCTCGATTGCGTGCCCCCGCCTGAGTTGCCGGTCACCCCGAGCATCGTCTCGTCCACCTCAGGGCGGGCGGCGAGGTAGGTGAGGGCCTGCTTGGCATCGGCGATCAAGTACCGAGCGACGTTGAAGCCCGCCACATGGCACTGAAAGCCGGTGTGGGAGTGTTCGGTCGTGCCCCACCCGACCAACTCTTCACCGGTGTCGGGGTCGACGTACTGCAGGCGCTCGCCTTGTCCGATCGGGTCGAGGGCGAGGACGACCATCCCGTCCCGCACGAGGGCCCGGCAGACGTGCTGATACTCCGGGTACGCCTTGGCCTCACGGGCGTGACCGCACAAAAAGAGGACGCCGGGCAAGGGGCGCTCCACCGACGTGGGTCGATACAGATTGGCGCTGGCGTACACCCCGGGGAGCGTCTCGAGCAGGAGCTTTTCAATGGTAAAGGGGCCGCAGTCGATGGTACCGGTGACGGAGCCGCCAACTTCAGCGGGGAGCTCCGGAAGTCCGCCCAGGGAGAGGAGCGCCTCCTCGCGCAGGCGTTGGCAGCGACGGTTGAATTCGGTGACGGAGGCGAGGGAGGCCTTCTCCCGATCGGCTCTGGCGAATGCCCGGTCGGCGCGGCGCCGTAGGTGTTCCCGGAGTTGGTCTGCCGTGTCGTGGTATCCATTCACAAACGGGTCGAACGGTCTCATGGATGGGCTCCCTTCAACGTTTCAAGGAAATGCAAACAGAAGACTGAAACTTCAGGTCGGGAGGTGCATTCATCGACATGCCTACACACGAGAGTTCCGAGACGCTCGAGGTGGTGGTGGACGGTACGGGTGAATCCCACTTTCACGTCCCTACGCCCCTCGCATTACGCACGCTCGCCAATGTGTACGCCTGCGGCCACAATGAGTATGGCTCCCGCACCCGTGTCCGGCGTTCCTTTCACACCGGCCACCTCGTCCTGTGTGTCACCCGAGGTCGGATGTGGCTGGAGGTGGGTCGGCATCGGTTTGATCTCCGACGTGGGCAGGTGGCCTGGTTTGACCTCGGGCAACCGCACGCCTACGGCACGGACGGGGGCGGGAGCACCGTCACCTGGGCGAGGGTGGGCGGAGCTCCGGTGGCCCAACTCTTTACGGCGGCACGAGCCGAGGCGCAGCCGGTCTTCTCCCTCGATGCCGCCGTCTTCGACGCGGTGAAGAGCGGGCTCTCCAACCTCCTTCACACGATGCGGCGACCCACGGACGACTTTGAGCCGCGCGCCGGTCAAATCGTCTACCAACTCCTCTCGGCGCTGGTCGCCTCGCGTTGGCGCGAGGGTGCGTCCCATTCGAGTGAGCCAGCCTCCCTCAACCGTGAAGTACAGCGCCTGGTGAAGTTCATCGAAGAGCATGCCTGCGAGCGGATCAGCCTCGATCAACTTACCAAGATGGCTCACTGGAGCCGGTACCATCTCTCCCGGCGCTTCAGCCAAATCACCGGGTACTCCATCCCGCAATACATCAATGCGTGCCGGGTCGCCCGGGCTCGGGAGCTCCTCGAGCAGACGGATCTGACGGTGACCGAGATCGCCGGACGCGTCGGCTTCTCGGACAGCTCGTACTTCGCGTCGTGCTTTAACAAGGTGGTCGGGTGCACGCCAACGGCGTATCGGCGCAGTCGACTCGAGGGTCCAGTACATCCTTCGTCGGTACACCCCTCGTAAGTCGTTTCGGTAAACCTCGAGTCTGTGTACGAAAAGTTGGTGTACTTTTGCCTGCCCGCCGACGGATCTCCTCGTACCGACGCCGTATGATGGCAACATCTTCCTAATAGAGCGCAAGATCCTGGCAAACCTAGAGAGGTTGCGCGTGGCGATTGGGGGTAGGGAATATAGAGAAAATACACCCAAATTGGAGGGAATGAACCATGTCGAGGCCCCGAGCTCCTATTGCGATCACGCTTGCCATCCTCTTGGCATCTCTGCTAGGCGCGGTCCAGGTCGGCTCTGCCCAGGTGACGATCACCTACTTTAACTGGTTTGCGGATGGAACGTCGGCCGATGTGGAGCAGCGTATCATCGACTTGTTTGAAGCGAAGCACCCCAATATCAAGGTCGAGAAGCTGGGTCAATCCGGCGCCGCCTCGGTGTGGGAGAAGGCGAGCGTGATGGCGGCCGGGGGCACCCCGCCGGACGTCGTCGCCGTGAGCCTCGCCGTCGGTCTACCGGCACGGCAGAGTGGCGCTCTCCTCGATCTGCGGCCCTTTATCGAGCGCGATCAGTTCAACATGGATCGCTTCCGCCCGGGGTGGCAGCTCACGACCGGCCCGGACTCTGCGTGGGAGGGCAAGGTGTACGGACTCCCCTGGGGTCTCGGCCTGCTCAATATCTTCTACAACAAGGACCTCTTCGCTGAGAGCGGCGTGTCTGAGCCGTACAAGGGCTGGACGACAGGAGAATACAACGAGGCGCTCCGCCACCTGACGAGAGACTCCAACGGCGATGGCATCCCGGAAGTGTACGGTTCGTCGCCGCCGAGTCCGTCGTACAATCAGTGGCCGTTCATCTTTGGGGGGAATATGGCGGATCCCGAGACGGGCGAGCTCACGATGGACCGGCCGGAGTTCGTCGACGCACTGGAGTGGGTGCGTGACCTCGTCGTCAACCAAAACGTGACCAGCTCGGCCGGCGGCGTCGAGGCGTTCCCCGGACAGAGCGTGGCCATGACGTACCAATGGGACAGTTACGTCGCCCGTTTGCTCGACTGGGATCCCGGCTTTAACTGGTCGGTCACTTGGTCCCCGCGAGGCGGCGGCTCCGAGACAGTCTCCTACGGGCAAGGGCATATCATCGGAATCATGATGGATTCGAAGCACCACGACGCTGCGTGGGAGTTCCTCAAGTTTTACTACAGTGACGAAGCCCAGCGGCTCTTGGCGACCAATTTCCTCTATCCCATGACCAACTCCGGGATGGCAGCGGTGGGCGAGCTTCTCACATTTCCGGATCCGCTCAACAGCCAAGAGATTCTGAGGCCGTACGCCGACGTCGGCGAGCTCCTGACCGTGCCGTGGTGGGTGCCGGGGATCACGGAAGGGTACGCAGAGGCAAGGAGCCAGTGGAGCGCCGTCCTGGACGGGACACAGACACCCCTGGAGTGGGCGCTCAACTTTAAGAATGCAGTGATTGCGGAGCAGAGTCGACAGCGGTAAGTGGAGCGGGCGTGCCCCGACATGATAGCAAGACTCAGGGCACTGAGGAAAGGCGTTGTGTCAAGATATTGTTAAAAGCCCCACGTAAAGGCACGTAAGGGGAGGTAAGTGGCCGTTGGCCATGATGCCTCCCACTTAGGGATTGAGAGAAGGTTATGAACGACCCCTCTATCGATCGAATATCCACGCATTCACCGACACGAGGCACATGAGAACCGTTGCAAATAGAATCCCAAGTAGATTTGGGGCTAAGTCTTCGGCGCCCTGCCTGTCCTCCACGGAATGTAAGCTTGGAACTATTCCACGAAACATCGATCCCACTAGACCGGCGATGACCGATAGTATTACGGCACTGATCCCTCGTTGGACCTGAGAACCCATGTCCAAACTAAAAACGTTCAAAGCACAGATGCCAGCCATGGATAACGTACTTTGGTGGTACGCATGAATATCTAGGCTCTTTAACGTCTTGAGGAAGAAGCGGAGCGGACGATGAGCGCGGTCGTGAAAAGTACAGGATCAATTCGATGAATGACCTACTCCCGATGCCCGAGACGTGGGGCATGTTGCCCTCAAATTGGTCCATGTCGGGGCGTACCATGAGCAACGGAGTGTACTCCATCGCCATCCAGACGGGCGATGCGGTGACGTGTTCGTGGATCGGCGAGGAGAAGGCGCTGCCCAACCACCTTTGCCACGCCTGCACCATTGAGTTTGACGTGCCTGCTGAGAGTGAGATTACGCTCGACCTGGCGTTCGGACGCGGGGCGGGGCGCCGTTTGAGTATGAAGCTGAGAGAACGCGGAGGGAGGCAGCCTGGAGGAGCGAACTCTCTGCGACCACGCGCTATCCTAAGACGGACTCTCCGACCTACCGCACGATGTACCTGCACCTTGTCTCCCAGATCCTGCAGATGATCGTCTCGCACGAAGGGGAGAAGTGCACGGCCGTGCGGCGGACTGGGCCGCCAATACGGGGACGATCGTGTGGGGACTCTCGAAGCACTTGAGGGTTCGCCAAGACGCTGAGCGCTTTGCCTACTACCGCCAAATGTTACTCGATGCCCATGCGTGGATCGAGCGCACCCGCCGGCGGACCCTGACGGAGGAGTACCCTGAGGTGGGCAAAGGGCTCTTTCCCGCCATGGTTGCGAATGATAATAGCCGGGACATTTCCCGGGTGTGGGTGATGACCGATGCCTGGAACGTGATGGCGTACGAGGAACTCACCCATCTGCTCGAGCTGTTTGACGATCCGGAGAAGGGCCGCGTGAGGCAGAGTTACGAGGAGTACAAGGGCGCGATGGAAAGCGTGTTGGCTGAGGTGATCCGCAATAGCGAGTCGGACGACGAGCTGGCCATTCCGTCGATCCTCGGAGTTGCGCCGACCAACCCGCCGAATTATTGGGTGGACTTTCACGCCGCCCCCAGACTCATTCGATCCAAGGTGATTGAGCCGAAGAGTACGATGTTTGAGCAGGTGGAGGCGTACATGCGCAACCGAGGACGGATGCAAAACGGGTTGGTGGGATCAATGCGGACGAGGTCACGCCTGAACAACGAGCATCGGATCCCTGGGCGGTCATACGTGGTACCTTTCTATCGGGGATTCCATTTGGTTCGCTGCGTGGCTGGAACGAGGTGAGTTTGCCAAGGCTGAGGAGACCTTTCGCGCGATGGTCCAGTACGCCATGTCCGCGGAGTTCTACATGGTGGAGCGGTATGCGGACAACGATCCGACCTTTTGCCCGTGGCAACCCAACGGCAGCGCGAACGGCCGCATGATCGCTATGATGTTTCAATACTTCGAGGCTAAGGCGAATCAGGGCTACGCATAGGAGGAAACGTCGACGAAGACATGGATGTGGACCGGAAAGAACACCATTCAACGCCGCGATGTTCACGTGGATGATCCGGGACCGCGGGAAGTGATGGTGAAGGTGGGGGCGGTGGGCGTCTGCGGCACCGACGTGGCGATTGTGCGGGGCGATCTCGAGGTTGCCGTGCCGCCGCTCCCCTTGGGACACGAGGCAGCGGGCACTGTCGTGGGGATCGGTTCAGAGGTGACGAGCCTCCGAGTGGGAGACCGGTGCGCTGGATCCTGTGATCGGATGTGGCATGTGTGAGTACTGCATGAGTGACGGCAAGCACCTGTGTCGGCACGGAGACGAACTGGGCTTCACGTTGCCGTGCGCCTGAAAGCCCTACCTAACGGTGCCTGACGCCAGTTGCTACCCGTTACCGGACAGCGTCAGTCTGATCGAAGCGACGCAAATCGAAACCCTTCACTGCTGCCTGGGGGGCATGGAAAAGCTCGGCACGGTCTCAGGGGCAGCGGCCCTGGTGATCGGCGATGGACCCGTAGGCATGATCTTCGCTTGTCTACTCAGGCTTGAGGGTGCGCGAGAGGTGGTCGTCTCCGGCACGCAGGCGTTCCGATTGGCGAAGGCGGATGCGTTTGGCGCCACAGAGACGGTGAATGTGCGCACCACCCCGGAGGCGCTCGCTGGGCGTTCCTTCGACATCGTGATTGAAGCTGCCGGCACGCCTCAAACGATCGCGCAAAGCATCGAGCTGGCGGCGCCCCGCGGCTACCGATTGACATTCACCAGGTGATTCTCAAGAACTTGCAACTCTTCGGTTCGACGAATGCGTCTACGGTTTGGCAATGGGCGATTCAATTGATAGCCTCCGGCCAAGTCCCTGTAGGAGAATTGATCACCAATATCGTCCCTTACGAAGCGTTGCCTGAAGCTTTGGACATAGCGGCGAGTCGTCCGGAGGGTGTGATGAAGGTTGTCGTGGAGCACGCGAAGGATTAGAGTTCGAAACACGTGGATCAAAATGAGCGTTGGAAAGTTGGACATGCGATGACCAAAGAACGAAAGCTTGTACTCGACGATGTGCGCTCGTTGCGGCACCGGGCAGCGGATGTGATTCGGGACGCAATTCTTTCAGGTGAGTTGGCGCCGAACGAACGACTGGTGGAGAGCGACATCGCCAGTGAGATGAATATTAGCCGCGGCACGGTCCGCGAGTCGCTACGGATGCTCGAGCAGGACGGTTTGGTCATTTCGTACCCGCACCGGGAGACCGTCGTACTCGCCATCACACCGGACGAGGTGAAGGAGCTGTTGTTCCCGGTCCGTTTTGCTGTGGAACAGTACGCCTTCAAGAAAGCCCTCCCCAAACTTGACGAGAAAGACTTTGAGGCCTTACAAGAGTTGGTGGAATCCATGCAGGTCGCCTGCGAGAAAAACGACGTCAAGAGTGTCGTGGATCTCGATATGGAATTTCACCAAACCATTATTCGCGTGGCGGATGAGCACCACTGTAGTCAGATCTGGTCGAGCATCACGCATCGGATTCGCAACTATCTCTACCGGACGACTCCCAAACACGAGGACTTAAGCCACGTTGCGAAGGAGCATTGGGATCTTCTCGCCGATCTATGATGACCCCATCAAGTGGTTGCCAGTGGCGTAACGGAGGACGGCCTCACTCGTCGAATAATCACCTCACGGGAGTGACGATTGATGAGTGAGAAACAGCAACCCTCTGAGAAACGGCGTAGATGGACAGCGAAGGCCAAGCTCGAGGTCGTCCTCGAAGGCCTTAAGGGCCAAGAATCCGTCGCTGAGATTTGTCGTCGCCATGGAATCACCCAGTCCATGTTTTATGAATGGCAAGAAGCCATGCTCCAGGCCGGTGAGGAAGGCCTCACTCACGGTGGTCGCACGGCCCGTGAAGCAGAGCTCGAGAAGGAGCTGCGACAAGCTCAGCGGGCCATCGGGCGCCTCACTATGGAGAACGAACTATACCAAAAAAAACGCGACTGGATCGCCAAACGGCAGAAGAAGTCGTAGCGTTCTACCGGCGTGAGGCGAGCCAATACCCTGTGGTGCTCGTCTGCCACGTAATGGGGATCTCGCGGAGTGCTTTCTATAAGGCTCTAGGTCGCGTTGACGATACTGAGCCGCGTGAGCCAGATCAAGATGAATTGCAACTCGTAGAACGGATTAAAGCGCTCGCCAAGCGTTTCCCGGACTACGGGTATCGTCGGATCTGGGCGTTGCTGCGGTTCGGCGCTGATCCTGTTGTCGTTAACCGCAAACGGGTTCAACGGCTCATGCAACTTCACGGTCTTCAGGTCAAGGTCAAACGGTACCACGCTGCCCGCCGGCCCCACATGGGTCGAGTCGAAGTGAACGACTCCAACCTGCTTTGGGGCATCGACATGACGAAGATTTGGTGCGGTCGGGACGGCTGGGCAAGCCTGTTTGCGATCCTCGATCACTGTGACCGCGAGTGTGTCGGCTTTCGATTCAGTCGTAATGCCAAAGCCGAGCGAGCCCGCGAAGCACTGGATGAGGCTGTAGCGACCCGGTTTCGATCGCCGCAAACAGTGCCGTATGATCTGCAAATTCGAGCCGACAACGGGTCGCAATTCGGCGCCCGAGCATTCCTGAATGAAGTCGACCGACTTGGGATGGAGTTGACCTACACACCGTACCGGTCGCCCCAGGGAAACGCCATTGTAGAGCGATTCTTTCGCAGCCTTAAAGAAGAGTGTGTCTGGCGGTCCAGCCCCCGATTCTTGGACACTCATAGCTTGATCGGGGTAGGTTTCTCAAGTTTTCGTGTGATTGCTTCGTGATACTCAGCCGGAGGCCGATT
>JAWLDA010000006.1:0-283428 GCA_041686855.1 Limnochordia bacterium | reverse complement strand
CGCGATCCGCGCTAATTGTCTGACAGAAGAAACGACCTATTATAATATTGGCGTTAAAATGTGCGGTTTCCTGTTGGGATTGGGTGCGGAAAGAGAGCTCTAACATCGAGAAGAGGTGAAACGTTGGAAGACACATCATGCAATTCCGATTACGGTCAGCCCGGCACGATTCTTTCAGCTGACGTCACAGTCAACCAGGGAGAAAAGGTACGCGAATTCTACAAGCAGGTCATCGGTTGGGATCATAGCGATATCGACATGGGCGGGTACGACGACTATCTGATGACGACAAAGGACGGTCGGCCGGTAGCAGGAATTTGCCACCGGGCAGGCGATAATGCCGATCTACCGCCAGTATGGCTCGTTTACTTTGCCGTGAGCGATTTAAGGGCAAGTTTGGACAAATGCCGACAGCTCGGCGGCAAAATACTCTCCGAGCCGCAAAGTAAGGAGCGCGGGAGTTACGCAGTGATTGAGTATCCCGAGGGTGCCATTTGTGCCTTGAGCCAGGTCTAAGGGGGTCCTAAAAAATTCGCGTAAGGACTTAACCCTCCGCAATTTGAGGAACTCGTAGAATGGCTGTACGGACGCATCAAATAAAACCACAAAACAAACGACACCCACCGAAAAACCGCTCCCAGTGGTCGTTTCTCTATGACCCATTCCGTCGGTGTCCGATTACGGTCGCTATTATCCACCGGATAGGCGGGAGGATCTCATCTGTGAATACTTGACGCTGCGGTCGGCGCGCTCGAGGGTTCAATTGATAACTTCACGAGTGCTGCATGCACCACTATGTCCTTATTCTATCTGTTCGTGATCCTGCTATCGTCTTCGGCGGCAGATGAACGAAAATGATCATCGGAACCAATCTTTCAGTATCGGGGCAAGCGCTTTGATGTCGACATCGTGAGTCTGGCCAGTCAGAGTGCGATACTGCGTGTCTGGGAGCGTGTCGGCGAGCGCCTTTGACGCACGTCGCAGTGTAGGGGAACTCTTTTCGCCATCGATCACCAGCGTCGGCACCGCGATGGACGCCCCCCGATCACCAGTCAACACGAAATCTCCCGTGATGCTCAAGTCATAGACCAGCGTATGAGCAACACTTTCAAGTCCCGGCCAGAAAGGCGCGTGTCGCATCTTGGCAACGGCATCGACCGGCATGCCCACCGCCTTCGTCATAAAGGCCTCGACGGCATCGCCTCGGCGACCTGACGATATCAGATCGGCGATCTGCGTCACGAGATCGCCCGGCGGCCGCGATTCGTTCTCTTCGAGCCCGAGTGGCGGCTCGTACAGCGCCAGCTTCGAAATATGGAGCCCGTGTTCCGCTGCCTCGAGAGCAAGGACCGCGCCGGATGAGTGGCCATACAAAAACGCCGAACCACCGGCTTCGGTGATGAGGGCTTCAAGGTCCTCCACCTCGCGCTCGATGGCGTACGTCTGGTTGTCTCCGCTATCACCTCGACCCCTGCGATCGTATGTGAAATGGTAAATTCCGGCGCCAACAGCTCAGCCAGCGGAGAGCCCGCCACCGGCGAATTTCGATCGTTGAACGCGCCGCCCACCAGAATGAGCGGTGGCCCTTGCCCGCGCCGCTCCTACGCGATACGCGTCCTGTCACGAGAATGCACCTTGTCCATTAAATCTCTCTCCTTTAACCTGGAATGTGTCCCTCTACTTATAAAGACGGTTAAACGCGTCGAAACTCATCGGTGTCAGTGACGATCACGAGGGCAAACGGTGCGTGCGCACCTTCAGGGCCATCCAACCGGTACTGTCCGAAGGCGGGCGATCCGTTGGCCACAACGGGCACCATCCGGTCGCCGCGGCAAGCCTCCGACGCAAGTAGAACCTTTTGAACCTCGGCACGTCCGCGCAACCACCACGTAAGGGGAGGCATCGATACAGTGAACCTTAGACGCAAATTAACCATCCCAAATTAACCATCCCTTTGTAATTCTTTCAGCCAAGACACCAATATGGAATTAGATCCGGCGGGAATAGTTTCGCATTGCGTAGAACGCGCCTTACTGACACTGATTGCGATTCACATACTACTCGCGAGGTATACCTGCAGAATCCCTCGCTCAGTAGGTTTCGACAGGTTCCACCCGGGATGGGAACGTCCGGAAATCCGTAGACAGGCAACATCTGCAAGTATAATGCGCTTAGCATACTCATTTAGGAATCTTGTACAAATTGCAAAGTACCCCCTACTCATCTCCCTAGACCATCACCGCGTTACCACGCAGACGGTCCGTCGGTCACATAACTCCGGAAAGGCCAATGCGTACCTCCTTTCTCGCAGGATGCCCATGGGATTAGGGTCAAGAGATTTCCAAGTCAGCTTCAATTGTATTCTCATCGGGTACGGCAAAACCGTTTCTTACTGCGACTGAAAATCTTTACACATTCAAAGGATGGTCGGGATGAATCGAATTGAGATGGTTTCCAATGGATTGGTCACCATAACGGAGGCATGCCGCTTTCTCAGTATCGGCAAATCTAAACTCTACGAGTTAATGCAATCTGAGGATCTTCCGTACGTTCGCATCGGCGGCGTCCGGCGCCTACCCCGCCGCGCATTGGCCGAATGGGTCGCCGAACGTCTCGTGGCACGCTCAAAGCCGCAGTTACACTAAAACGCTGTTACCGGTTATCCATTCTGCTACTTTCACAGTGAAACCCGACATCAGGGCCGGCCGATGACGAATCCATCGAACCCCCAAAAACTCGGCCTGCACGTTCACGCTCCGTATACCTCAGTACCTCCTAACCCCTTACCCAGCAATCAGTATGTAACTCCCAGAAACACGTTCTCCTGAATTCCTTCCCATAGGGAACCCGCCCCCACCGTGCTTAACCTTACAAAAAAGATCGCTCGTTCGCCCCCTTCCATGCTTCGTCCGGGCGAAGCCCTGGGGCTTCCTTGGGATGCCGTAGACCTTTCAAAATCGGTGATAGCCTCTTACCCAAGGCGAAGAGCTCCCTCTCCCAAACGGCGACAGCTACATCGTCGAGCAAAACGACATCATGCAGCCCGTCACCCTCCACACCTTCCGTCACACGCACGCCTCGAAGCTCATCTTCCAAGGTGTCGACATCAAGACCGTGTCGGCTCGTCTCGGGCACGAGAGCGTCACCTTCGCCTACGACACGTACGGGCACCTTCTCCCAAGTTCGGACGAACGAGCCGCCGACGCCATCGATCGAATCATGGGTACCCTGGAGGCGGGCGGCAGGCTCATTTAGGCACACTTAGGCACACATTTTCCGTCAAACACACTTAAGCACACAAAAAAGCCCCGTCGGAAACCCGCTCCCGATGGGGCTTTCATTATGGTGGGCAGAGAGGGACTCGAACCCCCGGCCTCTACGATGTGAGCGTAGCGCTCTAACCGGCTGAGCTATCTGCCCAAAGCCATTGTTTGACCTCGTTTACTTACTATAATCGATTTTGGAGCCAAAAGTCAACACCGAGCCGGCGCGAAAGAATTGACAAACCATCACGCCGGCCCAGCGCTCTCCTAAAACAAGGGCGTACGCAAAATGGTCGCGCTGCGCGGCCTACCGATCGAGACGGTAGAGACGGGTACTCCTACCGCTTCCTCGATGCCCCGCACATACCCCTTCGCAGCTTCAGGCAACCCTTCCCAATCCGTCACACCGGATAAATCCTCGGGCCAGCCCGGGAAGGTCTCATAGATCGGTTCGCACTCTTCGAGAATATCGGGGCGGGCGGGCAGGGACTCTAAACGCTCCCCGCGGTACTGGTACGCCACGCACACCTTTACCTCGTCGAATCCGCCAAGCGTGTCAACGCTCATCAAAGCCAAGTCGGTCATGCCGTTCACTCGAGCCGCATAACGGACGACAACAGCATCGAACCATCCGCATCGACGCGGACGTCCGGTCGTCGTGCCATACTCTTTGCCCCGTTCGCGAATCCGGTCTCCCGCCGAATCGTGCAGTTCGGATGGGAATGGTCCCGTCCCGACACGAGTCGTATAGGCCTTCGCAACCCCGAGGATGCGGTCAAGGAGGCGAGGGCTGATCCCGACGCCGGGAGCGACGCCCCCCGCAGTCGGCGACGATGAGGTGACGAACGGATACGTCCCATGATCGATGTCGAGCATGCTGCCCTGGGCGCCCTCAAAAAGGACTCGCTTCCCTTGTTTGAGAGCGTCCGAGACGAGTAGCGACGTGTCGGTGACGTAACCCTTCAATCGCTCAGCCGAGGCTCGGTACGACTCCACCAACTCGTCCAACTCGACACCCGGGTGGTCGTAGAGCCGCTGCAAGATGAGATTCTTCCGGGGGAGCACTGCGGCTAAACGAGCTCTAAATCGATCGGGATCAATGAAGTCATTCATCCTGATGCCGTATCGCGAAATCTTGTCGGCGTAAGCGGGGCCGATGCCTCGACCCGTCGTGCCGATCTTCTCGTCGCCCCGCTGACTCTCTTCGAGCTCGTCTTGAATCTTATGGTAGCTCAGGATGACGTGTGCCCTGTCACTTACATGGAGACGCAACCCCGTGATGCCTCGCTCGGCAAGGCTGTCGATCTCGGTCACGAGGACTTGCGGATCGACGACAACTCCGTTTCCGATGACACAGTCGGTGTTTGGATGAATTGCACCCGACGGAATCAGATGCAACTTAAAGATCTCGTCGCCGACGATAACTGTATGGCCTGCATTGTTTCCGCCTTGATACCGGACTACAACCTGCGCCGCCTCAGCAAGGTAATCGGTGATCTTTCCCTTGCCTTCATCGCCCCACTGAGACCCTACAACCGCAACACTGGGCATGTAACGCCCTCCAATCCAATCGTGACTACTGGCACACAACCGGTTAAATGATAGCAGAGCCACCTCTCTCTGTCAAACCAAAAGGCGAACATTCCGGCATACCACGCGGTTTATCGTTCGTTTATTTGAGCTCGGCCTCCGATTGTGAATCGATGCGCGGAAACGAGCACCACGACGCGACGGGACACTCGGCTAGACAAACCTCCGGGTCATTCTGCGCACATAGGGAGTACCCCTGGAGAAAGACGGGCAGAACATCACCGTTAAATAACTCGTTAACCATAGCCGCCGTTAACTCCGTCTGGATGGGGGCACTACGCTCGTCCCCACCATGAGGAGCGTCGCTCAATCCAAGTCGACTCTCGGGTAGTCGCACCCAGCGATCCATATATGCGGACGCACTCACTCCCGCGTCAACCCATACGCCGTGCACTCTTAAAGTACGTACGACCCATAATGCAATCCGCTTCACCTGATGGAACTCCTGCAGGAGGCGAATCAACTCGCGATCATCGCCTGCCGCAACGTAAAGATTGCTCAGATCACCGTCCCACCGATCCACTAGGAGTTTTGCATTCTTGAAAAGCGCATTAACCTTATCTTCGCGTCGACCTAGGGCGCGATACCTACTTTCGAACACGGCGTCTATACGCATTCGAAGTGCCGTGGATTCGGCGGACAACTCCCTAAGGCAAAGCAACTCCTCACGTTTTAATGTTGCAAACGTCCGGTTGGCCACGGCCTCGTTGACCCTCGCGGCCCTCAGCAGCGCGAGCACCAAGAGCTCCCAACGTCCCTGTGCGCTTGTGAGATCTACGGTGACATCCTCGACATCAAGGACGGGCGAAAGCTTCACACCATTCCAAAACGCAGATATCCGCTTGACAATCTCCAAACGCTGGGCGTCTGTCGCTCGCTCAGCAACGCCTGCCCGATCCGGACACAACTCCCGCAATTCGTAGGCTAGGTCGATCAGCGCGCCTGCGGTACGGTCGAGCACTTCAGCCACGGTGTGTTGATCCATCTACGATTCGCCTCCAGCATGATCGTTTTTATGCAACAAAAAAGCCAGCCCTCGTGTACCGCGCGCCTACTTTGGCGCGCCACACTGGGGGCCGGCTGGTGACCAAGCGTGGATGAATCCGGAGCATCGATCTTTAGGATATCATTACAAACCCGCTTGATTCAAGGTCAGATTGAACAACTTCGTCGCGTTTGCCGTCGTTATAGCAGCTAACTCCTCAAAAGCGACGCCCTTGACCTCCGCCAACGCACGGGCGCTCTCTGCCACATACGCGGGCTCGTTTCGTTTACCGCGGTTGGGCACAGGCGCCAGGTACGGCGAGTCCGTCTCGACAACGAGTCGGTCCAGAGGCACCCGTTCAAGGATTTTTCGCAGATCTTGGGAGCGTTTAAACGTCACGGGACCGCCGACACCCAAATAAAAGCCCAACTCGAGCGCGGCCTCGGCGGTCTTCCAATCCGACCAGAAGCAGTGCAACACGCCCCCAAACCGTTCAGCGCGTTCATCCCTTAGAATCCGAATCACGTCGTGATCCGCTTCTCGATTGTGGATCACCACTGGTAGGTTGAGCTCCCCGGCAAGGCGAAGTTGCTCCCTAAACACACGCTCTTGATCGGCGACTGGGGCGAAATCGTAGTGATAATCCAAGCCCATCTCTCCAAGCGCTACGACGCGCGGCTCAGTGCACAATCGGGAAAGCGCCGTCGTCACATCGTCGGGCGCACTCCCTGCCTGATGGGGGTGGATGCCGACGGTGGCCCACACTTCTTCGCGCCGGGCGGCCAGCGCTATGGAGGATTCGGACGACTCGACGCCATCCGCGACACACACCACAGCGCTAACCCCTGCTCCTTTTGCCCGGTCAATCGTTTCATCACAATCGCCGGCAAAAGCCTCCGAGACGAGATGGGCGTGGGTGTCCACCAAAGAGACGTTCATTACTGTACGGAGCTCCCTAGCGGCAAATCTTTATCAACGGTGACGAGCCCGAGTCCGGCCTCCCCATCAACAGCGGCCAAGAGCATTCCCTCTGAGAGTTCACCGCGCAACTTTACGGGCTTGAGGTTGGCCACCACGACAACCTGTTTGCCAACCAGTGCCTCAGGCTCGTAGTGCTGAGCAATGCCCGAAACGATCTGGCGTTTCTCATCCCCGAGATCTACCTGCAATTTGAGAAGCCGGTCAGCGCCAGCAACCTTCTCAGCGGCTACCACTTTGGCAAGCTTTAATTGCACCTTTGCAAAATCGTCAATCGTAATCATAGAATCTCCTCCATCGTCATTGAGGGCTTCGCCTTCTCCGTGCCTTCCTCGGGAGTCGGCCTCCGAGCTCGTTTGATCTCCTTCGGCTTCGAGCGCCGCGTTCTCGCTCTCGAGCTCCTCCAGGACCGCCTCCACGTCCAGACGAGGAAAGACAGGCTCCCGTGGCTCAACCCGAGTACCCGGTCGTAGACCGCCCCAACCGGTGTTCTCGTAGGTTTGAGTCGACGCATCCACACCGAGTTGCTCCAGTATGCGCCCGCCGATACGGGGAAGGAAAGGCGTGACCAAAAGGCCGACCACTCGCAATGCTTCAAAGACGTGATACATAACCGTACCTAACCGTTCGTGCTCTTCCTTCTTGGCTAGGCTCCACGGCTCCGCCTCGTCAATGTACTTGTTGACAGCGCCCACGAGTCGCCACAGATCGGCCAGCGCAGTGTTGAGTCGCATCGAGCGCACCCCGCTGTCGACGGCCGCCCGTGTCTGTTCTGCAAGCTCGCGCAGTGCGCGCTCTAAATCGGTGTCAGCCCCGGGAGCGGGAATGACACTGTCACAGAACTTAGCCAGCATTGCGGCACTCCGGTGAAGCGAGTTGCCGAGGTCGTTGGCCAAGTCCGAATTAATCCGCTCGACGAGTGCTTGCGTATTGTACCGAGCGTCTTGGCCGTAAGAGACTTCACGAAGGAGAAAGTAACGGATGGCATCACTGCCGAAGTGATCGATCAATCGGTTGGGCTCCACCACGTTCCCTTTCGACTTGGACATCTTCCCGGTGTCAGTCAAAAGCCACCCGTGCCCATACACCGATTTTGGGAGGGGAACCCCAGCAGCCAACAGGATCGACGGCCAGATGATGGTGTGGAAGCGCAGGATATCCTTACCCACCACGTGGCAGTCTGCCGGCCACCAATGGTTAAATTTCTCGTCGTCTTGGAGGTAACCCGCGGCCGTAATGTAATTGGTCAGAGCGTCGATCCAGACGTACGTGACGTGTTTGGGATCGAAGGGTACCGGTATGCCCCAGTCAAACGTGGTCCGAGAGACGGACAGCTCCTCGAGCCCGCTTTTGATGAAGCTCACCATCTCGTTGCGCCGGGTCTCAGGTTGAATGAAGTCGGGGTTCTCCTCGATATGCTTTAGCAATGTGGGGGCGTACTTGGAGATCCGAAAGAAGTAACTCTCCTCCTGTACCCACTCCACCGGGCGACCACAATCCGGGCAGTTCCCGTCATCCAGTTTGCTCTCTATCCAAAAGGTCTCGCACGGCGTGCAATACCAACCGTCGTAGGTGCCCTTGTAGATGTCCCCCTTATCGTAGAGGCGTTGAAAGATCTCCTGGACCACTTTGGCATGGCGCTCTTCGGTGGTACGTATGAAATCGTCGTAAGAGATGTCGAGACGACGCCAGAGCTCCTGAAAGGTGGGAACGATCTCATCAACGTACTCTTTGGGTGTCTTCCCTTTGGCTTCAGCCGCTCGTTGTACCTTTTGTCCGTGATCATCCGATCCGGTGACGAAATAGACATCCTCGCCGCAAAATCGGCGCCACCTCGCCACAGCGTCGCAGTACACCGTGGTGTATGCATGCCCGATGTGCAATCGGTCGCTAGGATAGTAGATCGGGGTCGTAATGTAGTACTTTGCTAGCTGCACAAACGTCGCTCCTTTCGTAACGTGCTCGCTCACCGTAAGGTGCGGGGAGAAAATGAAAAAACCCTCGCCCTAATACTCTAGGGGCGAAGGTCCGCTGTACCACCCTACTTCACCGTCGCCTCGCGACGAACGGCCTCTACTGAGTACTCACAGCACGTATAAAACACAGCAGCTACACGTACCGATTTATACTCCGGCGCGATAACGGGCGCCTCATGCTCCCGCGCTCGATTGACACTCGCCACGCTGGAGCCCCGTTGCCGCTTACTCACCCGTGCGTCAAATCGAGTTGACGTGCACTCAGGCTTTAGGCGCAAGGCTCTAGGGCCATATTCGACCAACCGCGTCCGACGCCGGCTTTCACCTTATCGGATACACCTTTCGAAGGTGTATCACGCCCGGCTCTCTTTTAGTCGGTGCAGGAGGTCTACTCCTCCCTGTCATCACCTATAACATTGTAGTTGCCCTGGTTTTCCCAACAATATAGCGGATCAATTCATCCAAGTCAAGGGATGACCGCCGCTCCACCGTCATAATGATCAAGTAACGCCGAGGTGACCCCCTTGTCTGACGGAGTGCTCGTGCTCTTCATCGTCACGTTAGTGAGCGTCATCGCCGGGAATGACCTCATCGCCATCTCGGCAGGAGGCCTGCTTCTCCTCAACTTCTTCGCGCCACCGGGCGTCTTTGACACACTCGATCGACTCGGTGTTCCCATCGGAGTCGTCTTCCTGACGGTCGGACTCCTCCTGCCGTTCTCAACGGGGAAACTGGGATTGGCAGCGCTCTCTCAGACCTTAATGAGCCCAACCGGGGTTGTCTCCATCATCATCGGAATTGCGTCGTCATACCTGGCCGCGGATGGCATCAAACTCCTCGTCGTGCATCCCGAAGTGATGGTGGGCCTCGTGATTGGCTCGATTCTCGGCGTCTCATTCTTTGGCGGGATTCCCGTCGGGCCGCTCGTGGCCGCGGGCTTAAGCGCCTTTATCTTCAGATTGCTCCGGTTTTAGCGCAACCACTCGCCCCTATTCTTCCTCTTTTCCCACCTGACCATGCCCTCTGCCCCAAGCCCCATCTAGACAACTTTTTCCTGATGTCCTTGACGCGGGATGGAAATTTTAGTATAATCCCCTTGAAAATAATGTCGAATTTTGTCGAAAGAAGGGATCGTATGAAGTCCACAGGTATCGTCCGTAAAGTGGACGAACTGGGACGCGTCGTGATTCCTATAGAGTTGCGCCGCACCCTGCAGATCGCCGAGAAGGATGCGCTCGAAATCTACGTCGACGGGGAGAAGATCATCCTTAAAAAGTACGAGCCGGCGTGTATTTTTTGCGGGAATGCGGACAACGTTCGCATCTACCGAGACAAAAACATCTGCTGCAGCTGTCTCGAGGAGATGCGCGACGTCTCTTAGGCACTCCGACGAGCGCTCGGGCGAGCGGCATCCTACCCCTTCGCACTGAGATTAATCGAGATCCGATACACTCGTTTCCGTTCAATGTTCAAGAAAGAGGCCACGTCTTTGATGGCCTCTTTTTTGCTCTTCCCTGCTTCCATAGCACCCTTTAAGGCCGCCTCAATCTGCGCGTCGTTCACCTCGCCCCGCGCGACGTCGTCGGAAGCGCCGGCAATGAGAAAGACACACTCACCTCGAGGCTCGACGCGGGCAAAGTGATCACTCACCTCATGAACCGGTCCTCGGGTATACTCTTCATGTAGTTTGGTCAGTTCCCGCGCGACAGCGGCGTCCCGATCTGGAAATAACGAGGCCGCTAAGGCAAGCGTAGTCCGCAGTCGATGGGGTACTTCATAAAAGATGAGCGTTGCCTGAAGGGATCGGAGGCTCTCGAGGCGAGCTCGCAACTCTCCCCGCTTGCGTGGCAAGAATCCCCCAAAGTAGAAGGGGTACGGCGGCAATCCCGACGCGACCAAAGCCGCCAAGAGGGCGGAAGCACCAGGAATCGGCACGACGTTCACTCCGGCTTCCAAAGCTGCCCGCACCAGCTCAAACCCTGGATCGCTCAACATCGGGGTACCGGCATCGCTCACGACAGCTCCGCTCTCACCGGCAAGGAGACGCTCAATCAATTGTGGACTCTTTGTACGCTCGTTGTGTTCGTGCAGACTGGTTAAGGGAGTGCTAATATCGTAGCGACGCAGGAGTGTGCGTGAGTGGCGGGTATCTTCCGCAGCTATCCAGTCGACATCACGAAGGACGTCAAGCGCCCGAAGTGTAATATCGTCGAGGTTTCCGATCGGCGTCGAACAAAGGTAAAGGCTCGCCGCGCTACGCTCCAACGGGTTGATAACCTGCCTCTTGAAGCTGAGCTCGGTTTAACTCGACGCGCTCACCCGAATCTTCAAGGCGCACGAGCACCGCTTCTTTGATGATATACACGTCCACGACTTTACCTGGACCCTTGGACGTCACAACGACGTCTCCGATTTTGGGCAAAGTCTTGCGCAGCTCTCGGTAGGTGTCCACCTCAAACCGGAGACAGCATTTTAGGCGTCCACAGGCACCGGAGATCTTGGTCGGGTTGAGTGAGAGGTTTTGCTCCTTGGCATGGCGTATGGAGACCGGCTCAAAGTCCGTGATCCATGTGGAACAGCACAGGGGCTGACCGCAGATACCGTATCCGCCGATCATTTTGGCTTCGTCCCGTACGCCGATTTGGCGCATTTCAATCCGCATTCGAAAGATGGAGGCGAGGTCTTTTACCAACTCGCGGAAGTCGACGCGCTTCTCGGCCGTGAAGTAAAAGATCGCCTTGCTCTGGTCAAACGTATACTCCACCTCAATCAACTTCATCGGCAGGTTGTGATGGGCAATCCGATCAAGGCCGATCTTAAAAGCATCTTTCTCTTTGGTTGAGTTCTCCCGCTGCTTGGAACGGTCGGCTTTCGAGGCCGGGCGCAACACTTTACGTAGCGGATTGGCAATGTCCGACTCTGGTACCTCTTTTGGCCGTACTGCGACCTCTCCTACCTCGATGCCACGAGCCGTCTCCACGATCACACGATCACCGACCGATAACTTCTGGGTACCGGGATCAAAATAGTATACCTTCCCAACCTTTTTGAAGCGTACCCCGACGACTCTAATCATGCGACAAGACCCCTTTGCAACTCGGCAAGCATCACGTCGATCGTAAGGCGAAAATTCGCGTTGGCTTCCAGGCGGCGTCTGGCATGGTCTACAGCACTCATCGACGCCGATAATCCTTTAACATTGACACCCGCTGCCATCTCACTCAGTTGATCTTGTACATCCTTGTTCGCTAGCGTCTCCGGGACGCCTTCCTTGAGGAGTACCAGATCTCGCAACCATAAAAGGAAAAGATTGAGAGTGTAATCGATGCCTTCGCGTTCGTCTTCTAACGCTTGTCCGATCCGTAAGACGGATCGCAGTCCGTATTCAGGATGAGCGAGATCCCCGATCCACGCGGCAATGCGATCCCGCTCCGCAACGACATCCCGATCGGCGGCAGCCAACGCCGCACCCAACCGACCGTCCGATAAGGCAGCCAAGAGTCGAGCCTTTGGCGGATCCACACCGCGTCCGACCAAGGCCCCTTCGACGACATTTCGAGGCAACGAGTGAAAGCGCAAGACTTGGCAACGAGACCAGATCGTCGGAAGGAGTGCAGACCCGTTTGCCGCCACCAGAATGATTACGGTCTCTCCCGGCGGCTCCTCAAGCACTTTGAGAAGAGCGTTCTGAGCTGCGGGCGTCATCAAGTCGGCACCGTCGACGACGGCCCCTTTGTGGGTCGCCTCAAAGGGCTTGAGAGAGAGATTGCTTTGCAGCTCCCGGATCTGTTCGATACGCACGACGCCGCCATCGGGCTGCGTCCAATGAACATCCGGATGTAGTTTGCGCTCGATCCGCCGACACGTACGACACTCCCCACAGGCGATACCGTGTACTGCGCGCTCGCACAGGAGCGACTGCACAAAGAGGCGCGCAATCGTCGCTTTCCCAATACCGGAGGGCCCGACGAACAAGTAAGCATGGGCAGTACGGTTGCGTTCCAGTACTTTCTTGAGGAATCCAACAGGGAATTCGTGCCCCTCAATCTCGTGCCACTGCAACGGTTCGCTACCTCCTCTCCTGTTGGCGCCTAACTCAGCGACTACTGATGATGTTTGCGACCGGAACCCTGAGGCTCCCTTCCCCGCTCGAAGCGAGTAAGAAGCTCAACGATTGTTGCATGGACCCGGCGTGGATTCTTCCTGGCGTCCACAATGCTCACCCGTTCGGGATGAGCTTTGGCGATACTCAAGTACCCAGAGCGCACCCTACGATGATACGAACGGGTCTTAGCCTCAATCCGGTCCGGATTCCGTCTTCGTCTGGACTGTGCGAGATTAGGATCGATATCTAGGAGAATCGTCACATCAGGGAGGAGCCCCTCTGTCGCGAACGCGTTGATCGCCCTAATCGTGCGCAAAAACGCCTCCCCTTCCGACCGACCAAACCCCTGATACGCCAGGGTTGAATCGATATACCGTTCGCAAACAACCGTTTCCCCTCGCTCTAAAGCGGGGCGGATCACGGTAGCGACATGGTCAGCGCGGTCAGCGCCCATCATCAGCACCTCAGTCCGAGGCGTCAGATCGGTCCCTTTTCGATCCAGGAAAATCTTGCGCAATGCACTCCCCAACGGGGTTCCCCCCGGCTCTCGCGTGTGTACGACGGTACGGCCCATTTTGCGAAAGTAGGCGCAAAGCAACGAAGCCTGTGTCGACTTACCACACCCGTCTATCCCTTCCAACGTGATGAACAGGCCCGCCACACATTCTCCTCCTACATCTCACTCGACACGTCCTGTGTTGCTCGGGGCAATACCACGACGCGCCGCTCGTCGCCTGACCCGACGCTCTTGGAACGCAGCTGGTGCCGCTCGACGAGCTCGTGTTGTGACTTGCGAATCGGACTCGACTGGGGTGAAAGGTGCACCGGGCGGAGCTCCGTCCTTGCCTGATACACCGCTCGCTCCGCCTCCAACATGGCATCGAGCGCGGAGTCCCCGCCGACAAAATCGTCAAGAAACCCCTGAATCTGGTGAAGCGTGTTCGAACGCACCACTCGGATGGGCAATCCCCGCTCCTCAGCTTCGCGCAACCGCTTAGGCATCTTACGGTACTGTCCTTTAAGGGTAACGACTACGTCTGCCTCGTGCAAGTTCTTAACGATTTGAGCCGGTGACCGATTCTCACGGATCGCTCGTTCTAGACGATTGCGACTCACGGCGTACGGAAAGATGCGTACCGAACGCGAGCTTTTCGCGCCGTTGGTCAACAAACGTGTGTCACCTGAATCCCAGGTGCCCGTCTCGATAGACGCGGCGGCACCGTTTCCTCTCTCCGGCTCTGGTACTTGTTCGACGTGGATTTGCCCTTTCCCGTCCCGTCGACGCACCTCCGAGCGCGAGCTCCCTCCACGCAACATGAGGTCTACAGCCTTGGCAACGTCCTGACAAATCACAAGGCGGTCCTTCTCCTCAATTTGTATGAGAACGTCAAAGGTGGGCGGAGCCTTACGCTCCAGCACCGTCTTTTGCGTACCTCGCTTGCGCGCCTCTTCGTCACCTAATGTTACGGCCTGGATGCCGCCAATGAGATCCGACAAAGTCGGATTTAAGCTAAGGTTCTCGAGTGTGTTTCCGTGGGCTGTGCCGATGAGACGGACACCGCGCTCTGCAATGGTTCGGGCCGCTTCCGCCTCGGCTTCGGTGCCGATCTCGTCGATCACGATCACCTCAGGCATGTGATTCTCCACCGCCTCGATCATCACATCCGCCTGCCGTACTCCAAAGGGAACTTGCATTCTGCGGGCCCTTCCAATTGCCGGATGAGGAATGTTGCCGTCCCCAGCAATCTCGTTCGACGTATCGACAATCACGACCCGCTTCCTTAGGTCGTCTGCAAGGACACGGGCGAACTCTCGAAGCATTGTCGTCTTGCCCACACCCGGCCGCCCGAGAAAGAGGACACTCTTCTCCCCCTCGACCACATCCTGAATGATCTCAAGGGTACCAAAGACGGCTCGACCGACGCGACATGTGATACCGATAATCTCTCCGTTGCGATTGCGTATGCCTGAGATCCGATGAAGCGTGCGCTCTACTCCGGCGCGATTGTCAGGTCCAAACTCTCCCACTCGCTCCAGCACGTGCTCAATATCGGCGATGGAGATTGCGTCGTCTGACAGGTCCGTAATCGATGCAACAAAACGGGCCTCGGGACGGCGCCCCAAGTCCATCACCACTTCGATGAGGGCGTTAAGCTCAGGGTGGGAGAGTAACCGATCCTTGAGGTAAGGCGGCAAGATCTCGAGGAGCTGCGGAATGTCGTCCACGATTTCACGCTGCGTCAAGTCTCATGCCCCCAGGGAATGGCAGATATTTATCGGACTACACTGATCTCACTTAAATCAGCACGGGCGGCGCCTCGGACCTCGACGCCTAGGTCACGCACTCTCGCTAGGTAATCGACGACGTCGGGGGTGATCTCCTCGCCCGGAAGAATCACCGGAATGCCGGGAGGATATGGACACACCATCTCCGCACTGATCCGCCCCTTACTTTTGCCAAGAGGAACAGACGCGATTCCTGCGTCCACCGCATCCCAAGGGGGCATCGCCCGACGCGGGAGCGGTGGAGCGTCGAGCACGACTGCGGGTTCACCGCCCGAGCCACGCTCCTTTAATCCCTGGAGTGCGGCGACAACTTGGTCGATCTCCCACTCCTCATTTCCTGGGCTTATCAGGAGAATGATGCAGTGTTGATTAGCCATCTCTACTTGAATGTCGTAATCCACCCGCAGACTCTCGGCCGCGTCCAATCCACTCCAGCCAATATCGGCGACTCGAATCACGGCCCGAGTCGGGTCCATTGTCGCTCCCCAGCGGGTCACAACGTCGTCGACGTGCAGCACCCGACACCCGACGTTCCGGTTCACTCGTTGACGTAAATATGTTGTCAACTCCTCGGCTCGTCGCCAATCTTCCTTGGCCGAGTGCCCCGCTTGTTGTGTGGCGGCCTCCAGTGATCCCAACAAAATTGGGGAGGCGCTCGTGGTCTGTAGAAGGAAGAGGCTCCTATCTATCCGAGGGAGCAAGTCCTCATGACCTCTAGCCACGTGGAGAACGGAAGCCTGGGTTAACGCACCCAACGTCTTGTGGAAACTTTGAATGCTTACATGTGCGCCACATTCTAGAGCGGTCTCTGGCGCCCCCTCACAATAAAGAAAGTGGCTCCCGTGAGCCTCGTCCGCCAAAACAGCTGTGCCCGGAACGCCCTCCACGACGAGGTCGAGTCGCGGGGCGATCCCGTAGTAGTTTGGGTAGGTCTCAATGAAGAGATCAGGTCGGACCTCACCAAGTGCGTTGAGGATTGCCAATGGGGAAGGTGGGCCCGGTATATCCCATTCCGGATCATAATCGGGAAGGACGTTGTGAATCGTGCATCGGCCGAGTATGCCGGCGGCGTAGACGGAGAGGTGCGCAGCCCGATTACACAGCGCCGTGCCACCTGGGGCGAGAGACATCACCGCCGCATGGATGCCACCGGAGGTGCCATTCACCAAAAACCGGCTCGCGGACGCGCCAAATAGCTCAGCAGTCTTTTGCTGAGCTACTTCGATCGCTTCTACCCACGATGTGACGGAACCGGCGCCCTCTAAGACATCGGAGACGTCAAGCGGACCCACCAAGCTCCCAATGGCGGCCGACATCGATTTAGGCAACCAGCGCCCCCCTCTGTGACCGGGGGTGTGGAAGCGCACAATTTCTTTCGCGGCATAACGACACAACCCGTCCAGAAAGACCGTGCAGCTTGTTTCGTCCCGGGGATTGGGGGGACTGCATGAGTTCGCCGACGCCAAGAGGGGGATTCCTCCCTGCTCCGCCTAGCACGGAATGCGAGCACATGTATTTCGTCGAGCGGTAAACGCAATCCTACTCGCGCGAGGCTGCCGCCTCAGCGATCCCGCCCCAAAACGACCGCATGCGCTCGACGACCAGCGCGTATTCAGGGTCAACGGGTTTAACGCCGACGATCATTTCCTCGCAATCGGAGCACAAATGGTGCCCGGCGAAAGTAATCACATTGGCAACAGTACGCTCGCAAACCATACATCGGTGTTTGGTTTCGTTGGGCCTCATCACAACCACCTTCCCGCGCAGTGAGTACAGTTTATGCCGCAACGAGATAATGGTGCGTTACGGACACTGCACGGACCAAAGGGCTTAGATAGCCTTTGTTGATTATCATTCCCGATACCCCTGACTCCATCCCTCCTAAGGGAGTGAAAAAGTGCAATATAAAAGAGGGCGGCCATTTGGCCGCCTGTCTTCATCTTAGTCAATCAGGTTCGGTCGGTGGCATTTGGGGTCCCCCAAAGCTGTTGGCCATAACAAATAACACCCCCCCAGAAATTGCTTGTTTTTAGTATACCATGGTTTAACCTGATTGTTCACACAAAGAAACCTTTTGCGCACAATATTTCTAAAAAGGAGTAAGGCACGGCGCACAAGAAATCATTTTCGATTGCAGGCTGGAGGGGTGTCAATGTCGAGCATAATGGGCGAAAAGATCCGATCCCTTCGCAAACGCCTCCAAATGACGCAATCGGAGCTAGCAGGCAACGATTTTACCAAGAGTTTTATCAGCCAAATCGAAAAAGGCCAAACAAGACCTTCGCTCCGTAGCCTTCAAATTATCGCCCAGCGTCTAGGAAGGCCAGTGAGCTATTTTCTCTCTGACGAGGCGGAAGCAACTTCTACCAGACCCCCGAATCTTGATCATCAACTTTCTCTGGCGCGTAACCACCTTTCAAACAATCGAACTCAAGAGTCACTTAACGCATTTCGTAAAGCTCTCCCCTACTGTATGCCTAACGACTACGCCACAATTGGAGAAATTCACGCAACACTTGGGCGGATCGAGTTCAAGCACGGGAACTACCCAAGTGCGTCAGAGGAATTCGAGGCTGCGGTGAACGCACTCGAAAATAGTCACTTACCAGAGGCTTATATAAAATGTTTAAACGATCTTGCGTCAACCTACTACCAAATGAAAGATTACAAACGTGCCTGTCAAACGCTGCAAGATGCCTCTGAGTCTTGCGACCGCTTCGGGGTCGAAAACCCTCAACTACGTTTAATGATCGAATGCAATTTTGGAAACACGCTCTCTAGGCTGGGCGACTATCCTAAAGCTGTTAAGGTCCTCGAGAGTGCTTTAACAACATCGAAATCCAGCGGGGAGTATTACCTGTTCGGGAAACTCAATCAGATCCTCGGTTACTGCTACGACGAGATGGGAATGCTTTCAGAGGCCGTCCAAACCACGACTCGAGCCATGAGTTTCTATAAGTTGGTTGAAAACAAACAGCTACAGATCCATTCCCAATTGAATCTCGCATCACACTTAAGAAAGTTAGGTGAGATTTCCCAAGCCAAAGGCCTGATTAACGAGGTATTAGGAACCTCTGAAATTAGCGAATTGAGATTTGAACGAGCCCACGCCCACGCCGAACTGGCCCTCCTTCTTCTCGATGACGGCAACGCAACAGGCGCCCTCGGCGAGGTAGCGACGGCGCTACGCATATCACCGTCCCACGAGAACCTTCCACAATGGGCGGAGACCGTCGTCCGATGTGCCGGCCAAGCAGACATCGACCCAGAGATCATAGCCCAATTTGAGCAGGCGGCTCAAGAGTGGAACCACAACACAAAGGGGCTGGCAGAGCTCCACTCGCACCTAGGGGATCTGTATACAAAGCTAAACGATCCCAATCGTGCCAACCATCACTTCAGCCAATCGGTCTCACTTTATCGTTCGTTGCGCAATCCTTAATTCCAGTACATCGCTCTTCCTTGTGGGATCTCGGCACGCCCCCTTGTCGACAGGATCAGGGCGGCCTTGAACCCCTTTTCATCTGGTCCGCCTCCTACGCTAATGTTAGACTGGGCCTGACAACAGGGAATCAGGATGCGAGGAGGCAACCGCGATGTCATTTACGGACACTCACGTTTCTACCCCCACTCGATTAAACATCGCGGCATTGTGGGAACAACACAAGCTGGCCGCGGCCACACTAGGTTGCGCACTCTTTCTCATCTTTGGCGGGGTAGCATCAGCGGTCGGAGCGAGCGGCTTCACTGTCACATTCCTCTACGTCTTGGCATACCTCTCCGGCGGCACGTACAGCACACGAGATGGCCTCGAAGCACTCATCAAAGAGCGCCGCATCGACGTCGACCTCCTGATGGTCCTCGCCGCCGTTGCGGCTGCCTCGATCGGCGAGTGGCTAGAGGGTGGCATTCTCCTCTTTCTCTTCTCCTTGAGCAACGCCTTACAGGCGTACGCCATGGATCGGACTCGCCGAGCCATTAAGTCGTTGATGTCGCTGCGTCCACGCGAAGCACTCTTGTTGGAGCCAGATGGTGAGACGCGTATGGTGCCGCTCGACGCGTTGGAGGTTGGATCGATCATCCTCGTGCGACCAGGTGAATTAATCCCGATCGACGGCGTCATTCGAACGGGGAATACATCTCTCGACGAATCTTCAATTACCGGTGAATCCATCCCCGTGGAAAAGGAGCCCGGCGACGAGGTGTTTGGCGGAACCATCAACCACAACGGCTCGATCGAAGTCCGTGTCACCAAGCACGTGGACGATACCGTCCTAGCCCGTATCATACGCATGGTCGAAGAGGCGCAGAGCGAGGAGGCACCCACCCAGCGCGTCATCGATACCATTGAGCAACGGTATGCCGCAGGAGTGATCTTACTCACGATTGCAGCTGCTGGCATACCGGTGCTTCTCGGACACCCATGGCCGGAGACAATCTACCGGGCCATCACCCTCATGGTCGTCGCCTCGCCGTGCGCTGTGGCCATGGCGGCCCCTGCACCCATCGTGGCAGCTATCGCCAACGGCGCACGCTCCGGAATTCTCTTCAAGGGTGGAATTCACATCGAGAACATGGCTGAAATAAACGCCATCGCCTTTGACAAGACCGGTACCTTAACGGAAGGGGCGCCAAAGGTCACCGACGTCATTCCCCTGGGTGAATGGAACGAATCGTACCTCCTTGGAATAAGCGCCGGGATCGAGAAACGTTCGGAGCACCCTCTTGCCGCGGCCATCGTGCAGGCAGCGGTCGACGCACAAACTGAACCTATCGAGGCTCAAGACGCCGATGCCGTTCCCGGACAAGGGATCGTCTCCACAGTCAACGAGGAGCATGTGTGGATCGGCAACTATCGCCTGGCCGCCTCCAAGCTCTCCGATATTCCGCAAGAAGTAACCGATCGAGTGGAGGCCCTTGAACGTGAGGGCAAAACAGTTATGTACGTGGGAACTGACACACTGCGAGGGCTCATTGCCGTGGTGGATCAACTCCGCCCTGGCGCTGCGGAAGCGATACGCCGACTTAAGCAAGCCGGTGTGAAACATATTGTGATGCTTACGGGAGACAACGAGCGTGTCGCCGCCGCGGTTGCCGGCCAGGTTGGCGTCGACGAGTTTCACGCCGCGCTTCTCCCCCACGAAAAGGCCGAGAAGATCGCCGGCTTGCGTGAAAAGTACGGTCGCATCGCCATGGTCGGCGATGGGGTGAACGATGCACCAGCATTAGCACGGGCCTCGCTTGGCGTGGCGATGGGCGCTGCCGGAACCGACGTCGCTCTCGAAACGGCCGACGTCGTGTTGATGAGCAACGACCTCGACAAGATGGCTTACGCGCTCACGCTCTCTCGCCGCACCCGAGGCATTATCTGGCAAAATCTCATCTTCGCATTGGCGGTCATCGGTGCACTGAGTATCGCCGTGCTGACTACCGATGTCGTGTTGGCCTTGGGCGTTGTCGGACACGAAGGTAGCACATTACTCGTCATCGCCAACAGCCTGCGCCTCTTGGTCGGTCGCCATCACTCCTAATTTCATCTCACCGAAATGCCGCGGCCTCCATATTATGAGAGGAATTCCCCAATTCCCTCATAGGAGGTCGCGGCAAGATGACCACTTCACCGGCTTCACTGATCGCTCCTCACGGTGGATCGCTCGTGGAGCGATTAGCGGAGCCTTCGACTCACGACGCTCAACTCGAGGCTGCGCGCAGCCTCGCTCAAATTCAGATCGGGGCGCGTGAGCTCTCTGACATTCGCTTATTGGGCACGGGCGCACTCAGTCCGTTGGACGGCTTCATGACAGAAGAGCGTTACCACCACGTCGTCAACGAGATGCGCCTCGAGGACGGCCTACCTTGGACGATACCGATCACCTTATCAGTGGATCCCATCGCCTACCGTTCCTTGCGCCACGCTCGACAGGTAGCGCTGGTTTATCAGGACGAAATCGTCGCAACGTTAGACGTTCACGACATTTACCAACCCAACAAAGCACATGAGGCAGTTCACGTGTACCGCACCGATGACCCCGCACATCCGGGCGTCAATGTACTGTTCCAAGCGGGCGAGTATTACCTCGGCGGTCCGATAACGGTCTTTAAGACGGCTTACGATCACCTAGAACTCAGCGAGTATCAGTTGAGCCCAAGGCAGACTCGTCAAGCGTTTCACGAGCGTGGTTGGAAGAGTGTCGTCGCCTTCCAAACCCGCAATCCCATCCACAGGGCGCACGAGTACTTGCAAAAGTGTGCGCTTGAAATGGTTGACGGCCTCATCGTTCATCCGCTCGCCGGTGAGACCAAGTCCGACGATCTTGACGCTGCCACCCGGTTCGCATGTTACGAGCGGATTCTTTCGGATTACTATCCAAGCAATCGAATCCTCCTCGCGGCGTTTCCTGCGAGTATGCGATACGCCGGCCCACGGGAAGCCGTCTTCCATGCCCTGTGCCGGAAAAACTACGGCTGCACCCATTTCATCGTCGGGCGCGACCACGCCGGGGTAGGCGACTATTACGGTACCTACGACGCCCAAGCAATCTTCGACGCTTTCGAGCCCAACGAGATAGGCATTCTCCCCTTAAAGTTCGAACACGCCTTTTACTGCACAGTCTGTGCGGGGATGGCAAGCTCCAAGACTTGCCCGCATGAATCTTCTCACCACGTCTTCTTGAGTGGAACCAAGGTCCGCCAAATGGTACGCAGTGGATTCGCTCCTCCCCCCGAATTCACTCGACCTGAAGTGGCCGATATACTCATTCGAGCCCACGCCAACACTGAGGTCGCAGCGGCGCAATCCGGTGGTGGCGCAGATGCCCAGTAATCCGGAGCTCTCTAACGACATGCAGCCTCGTGCCGTCGCCACAGCATACGCTCCCCTCCTGGAGAACATGCATACTCAAGAGGTCATGCAGTGGGTCGCGGAGCGTTTCGGCAATCGGGCCGGTCTTTCATGCAGCTTCGGCGGACCTGGCGGAATGATCCTCGCACACATGGCCTCTCTGTGTGAGCCAAAGATTCCAGTCCTATTCATCGACACGGACTTCCTCTTCCCTGAGACATATACACTCATGAAGGAGGTAAAGCGAGACTGGGGTCTTGTCGTTCGCACCCGTCGTGCAGCTCTGTCACCTCAGGAGCAGTCCGAACGTCATGGACCACGACTCTGGGAACGGCAGCCCGACCTATGTTGTCATTTACGCAAAGTTGAACCGATGAAGGCGTTGTTGCAGGGTGTCGATTGCTGGGTGACCGGGCTACGCCGGGACCAATCGGCGACTCGAGCCAACACCCAATTGCTCGAAGCGCACACCCTCGAGGACGGACGGGAAATACTCAAGGTGAACCCCCTCGTTGCCTGGACCCGGAAGGATGTGTGGGCGTACATCCACGAGCACCATGTTCCTTACAATCGCCTTCTGGATGAGGGCTTCACCAGCCTCGGCTGCACCCACTGCACTGCCCGGGCGACCGGGACCGACGAGCGTGCGGGCCGCTGGAAGGGATCAGCAAAGACCGAGTGTGGCCTGCACACCTTCACTCGCTCCTAGCGTGTGGATGCAGGGAAACGGTAGGTGGCTCAGAATACGGAGGAGGTGTCTAGCGGACGCTAAAGATCTCTTGAGGTGACCACATTTGTCTGATGACCAGCAAGCGATTAAAGGGGTCTTCCTTGACCTCGACGGCGTGTTGTGGCGCGGGAGTCAACCCGTCGACCGCGCCCCTCAAACCGTCACTTGGCTCAAGGAGAAGGGCCTTCAAGTGCGCTTTGTCTCCAACAACTCTGTTTTAGGTAGTGCGAAGATGCAAGAGCAGTTCTCGCGCCTTGGCATCCCCGCCGAATCCGATGAGATCGTTCTCGCCACAGAAGTGCTGGCTCGCGCCCTGGCCCGAAGACAAAGCCGAGCTACAGTGTATTTGATAGGCTCCGAAGGCTTCCGACGCGACCTCGAAGAGCAGGGGTTGCGAGTCATCGATGAACCCGAGGAGATCGACTACCTTACGGATTTCGTCGTGGCCGGCGGGGATCCGTCCTTTAATTACACCAAGTTAACCCGCGCCCTGCGCTGTCTTCAAAAAGGGGCAATCCTGGCCGCGCCAAATGTCGATCGCACCTATCCGAAAGAGGACGGTCTCGTGCCGGGGACAGGAGCGATCGTCGCGGCACTCACGGCGATGACGTTGAAGGAGCCGGAGGTCATGATCGGAAAGCCCAAGGCGGATCTGTTGCTCGCGGCCGCTCAGAGCGCGGGATTGGCGACGTCCGAGTGCGTGATGGTCGGCGACACGATCGACAGCGATATCTGCGCCGCCCATGCCGCCCAGATGCGCTCTATCCTCGTTTTGACCGGAAACGTGACCGCAAGCGAAGCCGAGCAGGCGGAGCCAAAACCATGGCGCGTCATCGACTCGATCGCCGACCTGCCGTCACTGCTCCAATGACGTGGTGAGTGCCGCAGCCACCCTCTGGATTCGAAGGCCAAGATCGGCAAACGTGACGCCGTCTCGTCTCGCAACAGCGCTCTGCAGCGTCTGATCAAGCGAGAAGGCGGCGTCTAACGCCGTCCGCGCTTTGGGAGACATGACGCCCAGGATAGCGGCGGCGACCGCGCTTACACATTCGTTTAGACGAGTACGTTGCGCACTCCACTGGGCTACCCAACCGAGCGTATCCTGAAGGTGACCCTCGCCGTACAGGAGCGCGAGGGAAAGGAGGGCCGCCGCGTCCACCGCGCTGTCGATAGCACTCAATCCATTAGACGTTAAGGCAGCTTCGAGCGCCGATTCGGCGTTGACGCCTCGCCGATAATTGCCTAGGACAGAACGGACGGCGTTGTTGAGCAGGCTGGAATCGGGCGTCTCGCTTACTCCTACCAAGAGTGCCTCCTCCACATCTTCAGCCACATAGGCCGCGGCGCAGGTGGCAGCCACGAACATCGCAATGTAAAGTCCGTTCCCTCTACGGGAGAGACATGCTTCCCTCCATGCTAATTCGGCTGCAAATGAAGGGCAACCGGGCAGCACCAGCCCGTACAGGACGGAGCGCACCATGATGTCGGCTCCCTCACGGTATGGGTTGAGCCGCCCCAGCTCGTCGGGCGAGATTCCCCCCATGACAAGGCCGGCCCGGGTAAACGCATTGGCGCCTGTCAACGAAACATCAGCCAGGCGCTCTAGCCAAACCTCTCCGATGGCCGGCGCGTCAAATTGCGCGCCCCGTCTTTCCAAGACGCAAAGAGAGGCTAGAGTCAGGTCTAGGTTCTCGTGCGACATAGCGGAGCACAGTCCGTGCCAGCCCCCGCGGAGCCGTTCCTCCAGCCCGTTGATCAGAGCGAGTGAGTACCGATGCTCCGCCGAACGCCGCGCCGTCCGGATCGCCCCCAACGACTCCGGCGACTCCTCTTCGTTCCCCTGCCGCGGGAGCGCGTCAAGAGCGAGCACAAATTCCCGCCACGAATCCCAATCCGAAACGCGAGAAAAGGCGCCCGCCTCTACGTCGTATCCCTCGGCCTTGCGTTGCGCAAGCTCACACTCGACGAGCTGCGCCCAATTCATATCCAGACTTTTCCGTGCGGAAACCATGGCTCTCTGTCCTCTACGATGGCGATTAGCACTTAGGTTAGGGCTATCGGGGGGTGTCTCCTGCAGGCAAAACCATCAGCGCAAGGATTCGTCTCATCGATGAGATAATAAAGAGACCTAGAGAAACAGCGCAAAGAAGGAGTGGAGTCCGATCGGCAAGGGCGTCGTTCGATACTCCTCCGACCACTGTTTTGTTTGTGGCAAGGAGAATAAAGCCGGCTTTCAAACGTCTTTTATTGCAAATGGAGAACTCGTGTGGGCCGAGCTCACGCCACCGCCGCATACCCGCGGATTCGGTGGCGTCGTACACGGCGGTCTCGTCACGACACTCTTGGACGAGGCGATGTTTTACGCGATTTACGCGACGGGCCAAACGACCATGACCGTACATCTCTCGACGACATTACGCAAGAGCGCTCAACCGGGTGTGCCCGTCCGTGTGGAGGCGTTCTATGACGGACAAGAGCGTCGATACTACCTCGCGCACGCAACCCTACTCGATCCGGAAGGGAGCGTCCTGGCGCAGGCGCACGGACGTTTCTTGCGCGTCCCCAAACTCGAGGCGCATTTACAGGGGGCAATCATCGAGGAGCCTGTCGTTTAGCATCGCTTTGCTCAATGCCGAGATCGTCGAGGACTTTGGCCTGGCAAGCCAGCCGGACCCCTTCGGAGAGCGGCATCTCGTCCAAGAGCAGCGTCTCAGCGTCACTAGGCTCACTTAAGGAGTCGTCACCCCAAGCCACTCGAACTTGGCAGATGCCACACAAGCCCACCCTACAAAGGTGGTCCACGGGCACCTTGTTTCTCAGGGCGGCGCTAAGCAAGTTGCCTCCAAGCGGAACATCAAACGCGTACTCCTTGTCCCGGACGCGAGCCTCGACCCGGGCGACTCCTTGCTCAACAGGGGGCTTGCGCTCGCCCAACTCCTTCTCATCGACAGCAGCCCTTTTAGACAAGGTACATCACCTTCGCTTGCGGCAGCATACGCCCTATGGCCCCTTGCACGACTTGTTTCACCGCGTCGTAAGCATCCCGCGGGTACATCCACTTTCCGTAGCCGAATTGTCCATACCGCCACACGCGCTCACCCTCGTCCATCGGCAGGTCCGTGTCGGAGTAGACACTTTCAATGATGCTCTTTGCCTTAGGCGTGAATCGATGGGTGATCAGTTCCAGGCTCATTCTCGAGCGCTCCTCGCTCGTAAAGGTATCGGCGATCGACGTAACCAAGTCAACGTATTCGTTCTCCCAACCCTCATACATTACGATTGGCCCGAGAAGAAACCCAAACGGATAACCGGCTTGCGCGATTTTCTTTGCGGCAGCTAGGCGTCGAGATAGACTCGCTGTCGCTTTGTCCCAGCTTCCGACCACACGTTTGCTGTTTACCGTAAACCGAATCCGAGTGTGACCGCGGTGGTCCAGACCTAAAAACGGTTCGACGTTGTCGTATTTGGTTGCGATTCGGAACCGTCCGTAGGGATGCTTAGCGAAGTGCTCAATAGCGCGTGAAAGTGATCCAGTCCAATGCTCCAGAGGAACGGGGTCCGACGTCGACGAGCCTTCAAAGATAGTGACCATGGGGCGGCGGACCTCGATGTACTCTTCCGCGTGAGCAAGTATCTCGTCGACGTTTACATAGACTCGAACGTATGGGCGAGGTCCAAAGGAGGTGTTGAGGTAACAGTAATGGCAATGGCCAGGACAACCACTCACAAACGGCAACTGCCAATTTGCAGAGGGACGACACCCTTGGAGCGGGGTCTTCTTGCGCACCCCAAGAACCAGCGTCCGCTTAGCTTCAAAGAACTGCTCCCGCGGCGTCCCGTCAAATGTAGAGCGAACCCGCTTAACCATCTCAACCGGTATACCGGATTCGTTAAAGCGTGCCACCATCTCGTCCGTCAGCTCGTATTTGAGTGCCTCTTCCTTCACGTACACGCGCGCCGGCCGAAAGTAGCGCATCCCCTAACCCCCGAACGTTATATAAGAAAAGCAGCTCCGGCAACGGCGCTTGTCTTGAGCGCACATCACCATGGAGCTGCCCTTTAAGCGGAGTGACAGGTCACTCCGCGCAAGAGTAGAATATCCCGAAGTTCTCCAAAGTATTCACCCTTGCTGATACTACCATAGGTCGAGCGTCCTTTAAGAACGTCGTGTTCCCCATGTCGACTCCATTTGACGCATCAAGCGGTTGAGCTTCTGGGCCCTCTGTTCCAGCCGCTTAAAGGCGTTGTTGCGCACCGATGAGTACCCAAAGTTGCATCGGAGGCGATAGAGGCGGTCTTCAATTCGATTGTACTCGCTGCGCACGGCCTCCACGTCTACGACCACGTTTCACCCTCACCTCTCCCAGCAGAATTCCTCTCTTATGATGGGGCGGATTTGGGCCATCACATACCAGGAAAGATTGAACGGGTGGAGCAAACAGGAGAACCGCACTAGCGCACGATGGGTGGGCTACCTCATACTGTGCTAATGAAACACTAAGCACGAGGAGGGAATGCAATTGGCCCATCGACTCGCCTTCCTGCCCAACCAAGGAGTACCGCTCGCGGTCAAAGTGACTCAGACCGGAAGCGCCTTACTTGCACCTTACGATCTAAGGGCCGACGCAGGCACATCCCACCAGTACACACTAGAGGATGAGGTCGAGACGGAACTCGACGTGCTTGCCCTCGATAACACACCGCTTGATTGGCAACGCCCGACCCAGGACTCCGTGTGGTTGCGCGCCTCGTTCTTTGATACGCTCGGCCGACGTGTCGAGATACGTGCCGACGAGGTGGTGCCGGGGACGCCCGAGGAGCAACATTTTGGAGGGGTGGCCGTCAACCTCTATCAACAGCCAGACGGAGCCAACGACGCGGGGGCTGACTGGGTGCACCAGCCTCTCGCAGTGTGGGCGCGCTGCCAGATCCGGGTGAACGACGCGCTGACGGATTCAGACGTTCTCGGAGTGATCTCTCTCCTGGAAGAGAGGAGCAACGGCGACTCCGAATTACTCCCCCCTGTTCTAACGCTCGACCTCGGCCATCGACGGATTGACAGTAACGCCCAGCCGGTTAATAGACCGCTCATGGCAGCTGAAGATCTTGGAATGCCTGGATGGAGGATCGTCTGGGAGGATGTCTCTTACGCGCAGGCCCCTGTGATGGGGGTGAGGGTCGAAAAGGGCGACACGCCCGGCAACATCGCCCGCGACATGACGGTCGACCTCACCTCAGTCTTACGTGCCAACCGCCTCTCAGAAAGCGATAAACTTGGACCCGGCGAACTTCTGCGGGTTCCCATGCTGATACGAGCTACGTCGGCTGCACCCAAAAAGGAGCACCCCTCCGTCGCCTTGACTTGGAAGGAGATCGTCAAAGGGTGGACGACGCTCAATTGACGCATCACACCGATTAAGGTTGAGGCTGGGGACGAAGGGCCGCTGCGACTCCTTGGCGTAGTACTTCCCCCGCCTCCCCTAATTGGTCGTCCGTCGTGACGAGAGGGGGCAAAAACCGCAGCACGTGACCGTGAATACCGGCGACGGCAGCGATGAGCCCCCGCTCAAAGATCTCCCCGAGAGTTTGCTTGGCCAACGACCCGGCCGGAGCCCCTGTCTCCGAACTCTCTACAAACTCTGCCCCGATCATTGCACCTAGCCCGCGCACGTCCCCAATTTGTGGATACTCAGCCCCTAAATCCGTAAGGCATGAGCGCAGCGCCTCGCCGATCACGTTCGCCCGAGCGACTAACCCCTCGTTATCCATCACGTGCAAGACGGCAAGTCCCGCTTGACAGGCGAGAGGGTTGCCAATGGTGGTACCGCCCAGGCCACCCGGGCCCACCGCATCCATGAGCGCTTGCGTGCCGACGACGGCGCTCAACGGCAATCCTGATGCCAGCGATTTACCCACCGTCATTAAGTCAGCCTCGATGCCAAAGTGTTCGAGTGCGAAGAAGCGACCGGTTCGCCCATACCCCGTTTGAATCTCGTCTACGATCAGCACGATTCCGTGACGGTCCGCAATGTCACGCAAACCTTTCAAGAAGGCCGTTGGAGGGACTACGAACCCCCCCTCACCTTGAATCGGTTCGACGATGATTGCCGCCACATCATCCGCGCAGACCCGTGTTGAGAATGCGCGCTCCAACTGCTGCAACGCCCATTGTGCGGCATCGAGTGGACCGCTGTGCCGGTACGGATTGGCGTACGGGACACGATACACTTCCGGGGCGAACGGGCCAAATCCGCATTTGTAGGGATCCACCCGGCTGGTGAGCGAGAGTGCCATTAAAGTCCGTCCGTGAAACGCTCCTTCAAAGCAGACGATGCCGGGACGACCTGTCGCTTTGCGTGCAATTTTGACGGCGTTCTCGACAGCCTCTGCCCCCGAGTTAAAGAAAGCCACGCGTCGCTCACCGCGAACCGGCGTACGAGCCGCCAAACCGTCCGCCAACTCGACGTACGATGCGTAGGGAACGAGGCTAAAGTCCGTGTGCAAGAACGCGCTCGCTTGCTCTTTAAGACTCGTTACCACAGTCGGATGGGAGTGGCCCGTGTTTAAGGCTCCCAACCCACCGGCGAAGTCGAGAAAACAGTTGCCGTCAACATCCTCTAGGACCGCGCCGTTTGCTCGCGCCGTGAGGATCGGGAGCGTCGGCCATAGTGACCGCGGCACGGCGCGCCGAAGTCGTTCAAGCCCGGCCTTTGAGTTTGGACCCGGCAGTTTAGTCTTCCGCACGATCGATCCCATCGTGACCACCCCGTATCATTTTGTCCCCAAACCACACATGCGACAAACCTTAAACCACACTCGCGCCAAAGGCCGACGCAATCAGGTCCCGGGCAACCCTCGCCGTTTTATTCCCAACGTCAAGGATGGGATTGATCTCCACGACCTCAAGGGCCCACAATCGGCCGCTCTCGGCAATCGTCTCCATAATGAGATGGCCTTCCCGGTAGGTGAGCCCGCCCTCCTTGGGGGTCCCGACGCCCGGCGCCACATTTGGATCGAGGACATCCATGTCAAAGCTCACATAAAGACCGTCGCACTGATCGCTCAAATACTCGAGGGCGGTGTCAATTACGGCCGCCACTCCCATTCGATCGACGTCGGACATGGTAAAGAGTTTGATGCCACACTGCTTTAGTAGGCGCCTTTCACCCTGATCGACGTCTCGTACGCCCAGCATAACCAAGCGCTCAGGGGTGAGCAGGGGCTGCTCCCATCCCATCGCCCGCGTCATCCTCCCCGCCGGCTCCAAGCCTAAGAGGGCGGCGATGGGCATGCCATGGACGTTTCCACTGGGGGAAGTATCTGGCGTGTTGATGTCGGAGTGAGTATCAATCCACAGAACGCCAAAACCAGGTTTGGCCATTGCCATACCCAGACCGGTTCCCATAGCGATCGAATGGTCACCGCCTATTACCAGAGGCGTGCGCGACGCGCTTTTGCTTGCGGCGACACGATCAGCCAAACGCCTGCACGTCTGCGCGATCTCCTCGAGATACTTGGCACGGTCGTCCCGGACAGGCTGTTGCTCAGGCCCGGCCACGGGTAGGTCGCCCGTGTCGTTCACCACGTGGCCCAACTGCTCTAATGCAGCCTGTAACCCCGAGTACCGGAGAGCACTTGGTCCCATATCCACACCTCGGCGTCCGGCTCCCAGATCCATCGGCACCCCAATGAGGTCAATCGTGGCCATGCGACTCACCTACCGTTCTCCAGTGTGGCGGATGCTGCCAGTACAGGGACTGATTCCTTGTAGGATTCCCACAGAGTGGAGGGAACTCCAACACCACCCCAATACGGTCCAAAAAGGAGAAGGGAGCTCTTCCATGCAAATGCGGCAAATTCATCTCGCACTCATCCTCGCCTCGCTCGTCCTTATCTTCGCCAGTTTGGGCCATGCGCAAACCCTGTCGGCGACAAACGGCTCCTTCACCACCATTAACCCCGGGGCATCCCGGACGGAACACGTGACTGGCGAATCGGGAGCCAACCAGCTCGCGGCGAGGACGCGCTTTGCGACTCCGTACTACGTGAACGAAAGCGGCGTGCGTGGGCCTACCGTTATGATTGTCGGCGGTATGCACGGGGATGAACCTGCCGGGTATATGGCGGCACGCCAGTTCGTTACGTTCCGACCTAAACGGGGAACGATCATTGTGATCCCCGAAGCTAATCGCCTCGGGGTCCAAGCCGACGCCCGCATCGGGGGACATCCCGGCGATCTCAATCGTGATTTCCCACGGAAGCGCTCCGAGAAAGCGGATACCACCTTGGCCCAAAGCGTCTGGTCGCTCGTCACGGGTAGTCGGCCGGATTATCTGTTTGATCTACACGAAGGGTATGACTTTCATAAGATTAACTCGGAGTCGGTCGGCCAAAGCATCATCTACTACCCTAAAGGCGATACCGTGAGTATGGCACGGGCCATGCAAGCGCGGGTCAATGCCGACATCTCTCGATCGTCGCACGAATTCTCCCTCATAAAGTATCCTGTGAAAGGGAGTCTGGCACGGGCGAGTGGCATGTTCACTCAAACCAAGGCGATGATCCTTGAGACCTCTAGGAAACAACCGCTCCACGTCCGAGTGGACCAACACACGACGATGGTGAACGCAGCCCTAGAACGGCTGGGCATGCGTTAGACTGAATGTTAGGTCGACTGTACGACGTACTCCAGGGCCAGCAACAACCCCACACCGGGGAGACCGAGGAATCCGGCAATCAACACGGTGATTGGATTTAACGCGAGCCTCAGGTCAAAGAGGCCGCCTACGAGATTAAAGATGAGAATGAAAGCGATGCCGACAAAACTGTTGACGATGATAGGGAGCGCCCATTTCATCGGCACAAAGAGGAGTCTGGCAAGGAGGTAGAGCAAGACGAGACCGAAGCCGTAGGCGACAAGCGTCTGCCAGTCGAGTGTGAAGTCGACAGTTGGGAATCGACTCGGCCAACTCACGCCTCAACTTCCACCGGTTCGCTTAGTCCCGTCGCATCCTCGATGCGGTAACCGAGTTCTTGCGCCCGACGTAATAAGTACACGTACTTTCGCTCGGCAGCCTTAATCTCGTACGTCGCGTGATCGACCAGATCAGGATCGGTAACATTATCAAAGTAGGCCCGGGCTCGTTCCCACTCAAGGCGCGCCGCATCGACCGCTCGAATCACTTCGGGCTTCGCCTCGCTCCGATCTTCTGTAACCTTTACGGTCTCATCAGGAGCGAGGTAGTCCCACACTCTCTCAAAGATACCGGAAAACCACCGATTCACCGGCACACCGCCTCCCCCTTCCAGGTCTTTCGCCGTTAAAGTATAGGCTCGAACCTAGGGGTTTATGCCGGTATACCAGGAAATAGTTCTTAAATTTCCCGTCGCCCTTCCAGTGCTTTGGTGAGGGTGACTTCATCGATGTACTCAAGGTCTCCACCGACGGGCATGCCGTGGGCCATCCGGGTGACGCGCAAGCCCAGCGGTTTGAGCAGGCGCGCCAGATACATCGCCGTCGCTTCACCCTCTGGATTGGGATCCGTCGCGAGGATGATCTCCTTCACATCGTCGCCGCGGAGACGATGTAAGAGCTCCTCCATCGTGAGATCGCCGGGGCCGATGCCATCCATCGGAGAAATGGCACCCTGCAACACGTGGTAGAGCCCCTTAAACTCCCGAGTGCGCTCCATAGCAATGACGTCTTTGGGATCCTCGACGACGCACAGGAGCGATCGGTCCCGTCCTTGGTGCGAGCAAATCCGGCAGGGGTCCACGTCGGTCAAATTACAGCAAACGGAGCAGTAGCGCGTCTTCTCCTTAGCTTGGACGACGGCGTCGGCCAAGGACCGGACATCCTCAAGGGAGGTTCCCACAATGTGAAGAGCCAGACGCTGGGCGGTCTTTGGACCGATGCCAGGCAGTTTTGTGAGCTCCTCAACCAGACGAGCAATGGGGCGAGCAAATGTGGCCATAGGTGCGCTCGCTTAGAAGCCCGGAAGGCCGGGTATGTTGAGACCGCCCGTCACCTTGGCCATCTCTTCTTGGGCCATCTCCTGTGACTTGCGCAGCCCCTCGTTGACGGCGGCGAGCACCAGGTCCTCAAGCATCTCGGCATCTTCAGGGTCGATCGCGGCCGGGTCGATCTTGATACTCTTCACTTCTTGGTGTCCGTTTACGCTCACGGTCACCACACCGCCACCAGAGGACGCTTCGACGACCTGGTCCGCCAGCGCTTCTTGCGTCTTGGCCATCTCGGCCTGCATCTTTTGCACCTGCTTCATCATCTTCTGCATGTTTTTCATAGGGGTTACCCTCCTTCGCGCTCTAAGCGCGTGATGGTGCCTCCGAAAAGTTTGAGCGCCTCTTTGAGTATTGGTTCGTCGATCTCCTCGGGATCGATTGGCTCCGTCGCACCACCCACAGGCGCCGCAGGCGAGTGTTGCCCCTGGGTAGCTTGTGGCCGCTCGTCTCCCTCTACTGAGCTCTCTTGCTTGGTCGATACCGGCGCCGCGGTCCCGCCGCCCTCGGGAGACGTGCTACGGGGCGGCTCAGGAGGTTCCTGGACCGAGTCCGACACATGGCCAGACCTACGATCAGACTCAGGGTTAACATCAGGCGTAGGAGCAGGAGTTGGCACGGGTGGAGGCTCGCCGACGACTGCTTCGAGCTTGATCTCTTCACCTAAGAGCTTTGCAATCGCCTTTTCGACAATACTCGTGTTCTTCTCCTGGGCAATGTTTGCCTGGTGGAATCGGTGATTGGGCGAAAAGTACACAGTCAGGACACCGTCATGGATTGATCCGGGTGAGCCTTCCCGCAAGAACGCCTCTTGTTGCACGTTCTTTGAAGTCCGCAGCGACTCCAGCAATCGAGGCCACTCCTCCCGAATGCGTGCCAGCAACGACCCATCTGGACCTGCGGCGGCGGAGGTGCCAGTAGCCTCGGGACTCGGAGTTGGGCTCGTGCCGGCAGCGGCGCCCTCGGCGGCGGCCGAACCTCTGCTCGCAGCGGATTTTGCGGTCTCCTCTCCCTGCGGTAAGGGTGTCCTTTCCCGTGATGAGACACCGGGCGCCGAGGCCTTCTGTTGGTCGTCGGGACTGCGAGAGCTTACCGGCCCACGAGCCGCGGGCGATTCGCTAGATCTACGCTCTACCTCGGGACGGCTCACGTGCGGCGTTGTCGTGGGCGCGGGCTGCGTCGGGTGTGAGGCCAGCTTGGCTTCAAGCGCTTCCACCCGTCGAAGCAGATCAGAGAGTTGCCCGACCGGCTCCTCCTCTTCGCGCAAAAGTTCGATTATTGCCATCTCGAGGGGGAACTGTGCCGTTTGTGCCCAGCGCATGTCCGCTTCGCTTCGCCCTAAGCGCTCGACAAGACGCAGCAGACGCGGTACGTCGAAAGGTTCAGCGATCTGTTGCGCCCGCTCGAGATCTTCCCCCCACAAGACGACGAGCCCCTTTGGGCTCGGCGCAGCCTTGAGCAACATGAGATCCCTGAAAAACTGCACCGCATCACGTGCAAACTGGCGCAGATCACGCCCCGAATCGACCACACTCTTCACGAGCGTCAGCGCGTCGCCAAGATTTTTGGTCGCAACCGCTTTTGCCAGCGCCTCGAGGCTCTCCCGTTCCACCACGCCGAGCACTTGGGCGACCAGCGTCTCCGTGATACCCTCATCGGTAAACGCAATACACTGGTCGAGGAAGCCCAGCGCATCTCGCATGCCACCGGCCGAATGTCGCGCAATAAGGCGCAACGCCCCCTCCTCAACGTCCACGCCTTCTTGCATGGCTACATGCCGAACTTGTTCGGCAATTTGGGCTGGTGTGAAGGCCCGAAAATCAAACTTTTGACATCGGGAGAGAATCGTCGCCGGAATCCGGTACGCTTCGGTGGTTGCAAAGACAAAGACGACGTGCTCCGGAGGCTCCTCCAATACTTTTAACAAGGCATTAAATGCCTCCGGCGTAAGCATATGCACTTCGTCGATGATGTAAACCTTGTACCGTCCCTGTGCGGGGGCGAACTTCACCTTCTCACGAACGTCGCGAATCTCATCAATGCCGCGGTTGGATGCGCCGTCAATCTCGATCACGTCGACTGACTGACCCTTGGAGATGCGCCGGCAGTTGTCGCACTCATTACACCAAGATCCGGTGGGACCGTTGACGCAGTTGAGCCCTTTGGCAAGAAGGCGTGCCAATGTGGTCTTGCCGGTCCCACGCGGTCCGGCAAAGATATAGGCGTGCGCGCAGCGTCCCATATCCAGAGCGTTTCGCAGCGTACGCACAACGTGCTCTTGTCCAACCACATGCGAAAATGCTTGAGGACGCCATTTGCGGTAAAGTGAAAGGTAAGCCAATCGGATCACCCTCTCCGAGCTTTCGGCAAGCTGCGGGTCATTCCCTGTCGTCCATACCGGCACGCACAACCGAACGATACGGTGAACCTGAGGTAACAGAAGAGTCGCACCCGATGAGATCCCGAGTGCGACTCTCTTTGGTACACTGGCCCTATCTAAAAAATGCCGTGCACCCGCTGTCGATCGTCCGTCCAAAGCGGATTGCCTGCATGCGGCTCAGACCAGGCGAGCTCGCGGCACATGGGAGCACCTGCTTACCGCTGCTTCCTTCCGGACCTGACGGGGTTCACAAGGTCCCATTGCACGAGACCCGATCCTCAACACCGCTTGCAAGCCCCTTGACCTTTAGACGAAAACGACCTCGAGTGGGAATTCGGCCCCGCTATAGCGGATTGCGGGTGCAGGGCACCGCTACCTCCCCGCCTAGCACGGCAAAGCGAAACACGAGTAAGAATGAAACGCAAATGCGAAGTGCACGTCCAATTATATCGGGGGCGTCACTAAGGTGTCAAGAAAGGCACGCTCCCTATCGTGACACAAAAAGGATGCGTACGCGGTGCGTCCCGTGCAGACGCTACTCCCAGAGGTGTTTGCCATTGGGTCGCAATCAAGGACGCAAATACGCATATTGGACGATCTACGGCGTGCTACTCGTGCTGTTCCTCCTCGTTACAGGCACGTTGGCCAATCAAGACGCTCCTGGGCCCACACCCCATCGGGCGAGGGACAGCGAGAGCGCGACACCCCAACCAGCGACACTCGGCGAGCTTCGTTCAGCGATTGAGAAAACGGAGCAAGCCGTAAGCGCTGGAGCATGGACAGAGGCTAAAGAGAGGGCAATGAATGCGAAAGAGAAGTGGCTCTCCTATCGCACCCCGATGCAAGCCAGCGCAGGTCGACGTATGTGGACAACGGATGTCATGAGGGACTTTCAAGCCGCAATGGACGGTCTGATCGTAGCCGTCGACCGGCGTGACACTGAGACCGCACATCAAAAGATCGATAGTATGCTCGAGACCATCGAGAACTATGACGATCAAACGGAAGGCCGGCTCGAAACGGCTCCTGAACGAGATTAGCACACAATTTCGTATACCATCACACTGGAGGACGAGGATATGCCTTCAAAAGAGAAAGGTATCCCAAAGCGCAAGGACTCTCTGACGCTAGTGGTCACGGACAGCCCGGACGACGCGGAGCGCTTCGAAACTGGAGACGCCGCTGATTTCGCCGGAAAGTCCGACTCCTCTAAGCAGCGCCAACGCCAGGGCACCGCGAAGGAACGCGAAAAATGAATGGGGTGCCCGCGCCCACCTCTGCGGCCTTTTCGGCGATCACCTTGACACGTTCGGGAGGCCGGAGTATGCTGAGGACGCTATGTCCGAGGCAGAACGCGACGCGTTGTTTATGAAGGAAGCCATCATGGAGGCGGAGCGCGCCGGCGCCATCGGGGAAGTCCCGATTGGCGCTGTCGTCGTTTGCAACGATGGCGTCATTGGGCGAGGCCACAACTTGCGGGAGCGGGATAATGATCCGACTGCGCACGCCGAGGTGGTTGCGATTCGTGAAGCGGCAGCTCAGATCGGATCGTGGCGTTTGACAGAGTGCACGCTCTATGCTACAATTGAGCCCTGTCCGATGTGTGCTGGCGCACTAGTGATGGCGCGTGTGGATCGTCTCGTTTACGGTGCTACGGACCCCAAGGCGGGTGCCATCGACACGCTTTTTGATCTCGTGCGGGATCCTCGGCTCAACCATCGGATCGACGTGACTGCAGGAGTGCTGCAAAGTGAATGCGCGGCGCTGATGCAGGCTTTTTTTCGTCGACTGCGAAGCAAGCCCAAAAGGTAGTTTCGCAAGAGAGCAGATTTTTGCGCGGAAGGGTGTCTGAGCGGCCGAAAGAGGCGGTCTCGAAAACCGTTAGGCGTCGCAAGGCGCCTCGAGGGTTCAAATCCCTCCCCTTCCGCCACTTTTTTCTTTTGGAGGAGTCGCGTAGTTGGCCTAGCGCACACGACTGGAAATCGTGCCACCCTAACGGGTGACGAGGGTTCGAATCCCTCCTCCTCCGCCAGTTTCAAGCGTTTTGTAGCGCAACGACAAGTCGAATGACTACAATAGTTGACTACAATGCGCTCACGAGTCTCTCGCAACAGGTGCGAGCGACAAAGAAAGCGCCGGAGTTGCAGCTCCGGCGCGAGGGTGACGCTCTTAGTTGTGAAGACGTTGCCTACTCGTCGGATGCCGCCCGTGTGATGCCTTCCATCGCTCGGGCGGCCTCTCTTTTCATCTCCTTGGTTACCGTCTGATAGATGCGGAGCGTTACCCGCTCGTCGGAATGTCCGAGAAGTTGACTCGTTGCCTTCACGTCAACCTTTGCCGCAGCCATCCAAGTCGCCCATGAGCCTCGCAAATCATGGAGTACCATTTTCTTTGGTAGACCCAGCTTTTCGCGAATCTCTCCCCACTTGTGGTCAAGATCCCACAGTCGCAGGTGACCTCCACGGCTATTAGTAACAACGAACCCATCCAGGTCTACCACTTTTTGTGAAGCCCGGTGCTTCTTTAGGACCTGCACCACATCGGCCGGAATGGGGATGTCTCGTATTGCAGCCGGAGTCTTCACGTCTTCCAGAGCGGGCTTGTTGTCCTCGTCGAGTTGAAGCTGCTCTCGCACGTAGATAATGCCTTCATCAAGATCTACATTAGGCCAACGAAGACCGATGATCTCACCACGGCGCAGGCCCGCCGACATGGCAAGGAGAAAGGGAATGTAATACCTGCTCCCTCTTACCTCCTCAAGCACCCGCGAAACGTCGGCCCGGTCGAGCCTGGGCCTATCCTCCGCCCTATAGCTCGTACGCGGCTTCTCTGGTACCCGGTCACAAGGATTGCGCTTAACGATGTCCTTCTCCACAGCCGCTTGCAGCGCGATCCTCAAGACCTGGTGGGCAAGGTGCGCTTGGCGCATCGATAGGTTCTTTCCGTCCCGGCGTTTCTTGTTGAGGATGGCCTTGTAAAGTCTCTCCAGATGGTCCGGCGTCAGTTTCTGGAGTTGCACCCGGCCAATTTCGGGGAGCACATGGTTCTTTAGAATGCTCGCATAGCCCCGGTAGGTGTTCGGACGCAGTCCCTTGCCCTTCTTCCCGCCGAATCGCTTGTGAGTCTCCAGCCAGCCGCCTACAGCCTCGCCGGTCACGAAGGCCTTCACGTCACCAACCAAGTATTCTCCAACTGTCCGTTTCGTCGGTGCCGTTAGGGTGCCCCTCTTATAGTCCGACTTCAGGGCGTCTAGCTTGTCCACAACTTCCCGACGGGTCTTTCCGTAGACAACGCGCCGGTTTGGTTTGCCATCTGGTTTGTATCCCAACATGATTGAGCCCATCCAACGACCGTCTTTGCGTTGATAGATACTGCCGTCACCGGCCCCTCGCTTAGGTTTCTTAGCCACCGTTGTTCCCTCCACTCTTGTGATGTTTAAGCAGATCTGATATTGCCTCACGGACCAGAATCTGTACTGTTGTACCCTCCTGTGCGGCCATGGCCTTGATGGCCCGTCGCATATCCTCCGGAACCCGCACGGCGAGCATCACTTCTTTCTTCACCTCGCCTTCCTCCTTTGCATACATGTTAACATGTATGCCCTGGCCCATCAAACCCACAATTACCATCAGCCTTTACCTATTGAGGGATATTTGGCCCAAGCGCGAGCGATGCTGAGAGGGAGGCGGTTATCTGCCTCACTTCATTTAGTTTAGGCGTTTCCACAGGAGCTTCGGTTCAAAAGAACGGGAGATCCTAAAACCGTCATTCTCGGTGCAAGGGGGCATCAGCCGTGGCTCGAACCATTTGAGGCACTGGTTGTCGGGGGGGCATCATCTTTAAGACTCCGTGGGCCTTCGCAACTATCCGCTTCGTTTCCGTTAAATGCCCTGTTGGACGTTGCGCCACGGGCGACAGTCATTTCGCCCCCATCTTCTGAAGCAGGTTTCAATTATGCCACTCGCACCGAAAACCCTGGCGTTTTGGTCCGTAAGATCTTGAACCCGAGCACGTAAAGCCTCGATGCCACTGGCGTCCGGTCGGGACGTGCTTTTCTCTGCTTTGCTGTTTGGAGTGGCACCTCACGATGCAAAGTCCATACAAACCCAAAACCCGCAAAGCCAATGGCAATGCGGGTCTTGAGTGGTGCGCGCGCGAAGATTCGAACTCCTGGCTTTCTGATCCGTAGTTGCGACGTAGCTTTCGCAGCTAGACACACCGATTCACGGAAAGCCCCATACAGTACACGTTTCAAAGGACTGGAGAACTATGGTTTCGCGTCGTTTCACATACCTTTTCAACCCATTCACCGGCAGGACTTCGGCAAGATCTCGGCTTCAATCTACGCCGTCATGTCACCATCTTCTGCATCCCCAGGCTCGCCCTGCGTCTTAGCGGATGTATTTTCATCTAGCCACCTTTGGACCGCATCTTTACCGCCCAGCCCAATGGCAATGGCAGCTGCCAGCCCCAACGATCCTAGCAGAATGGTAAAGGCATTCACCACAATCGACCTAGCCACACCGAGTTGTTCTAAGGCCATCATAGTCGCCAGAACCAGTACAGCGTACCGGGCGACACCGCTCAACCAATCGGGGTACGGAGTCTGCTCCAACACCGAACGTAGGCTGCGATTGGTGAACTGGCTCACGGCATAACCCACCGCGAGAATAGCGACGGCCATAACCACATGAGGCAAGTACGCGAGGATGCTCCCCAGGATGTTGCTCAGTTCCACCAGGCGCAACACTTCGAAGACCTCAACCAGGACCAACAGCACAATGATCCCGGTGACCGCTTTGCCCACCACCGAGTATACGGTCGGTTCGGTTTTCTCATTTCGAAGCAGGCCCCATTTGGCGAGGAACCCGACCAAGTTGACGTTTTCCAAGAGTGAGGCCGTGAATTGGCCGACCCAACGGGCCAGGGCCACGCCTGCTGCGAAAAGCAATACCGCCACGGCCACATTGGGCACCATGTTCAATACCACGGTGAGCATGCTGATGGCCGGTCCTGAGATCGCTTCAACCCCCAGGGACTCCAAACCGGAAATCACGATCGGTAGAAAGACCAGTACAAAAGCGATCGTTCCGAGCGAGCGGGAAAGCGGAACGGACTGAAAGACCTGTCCCATGCCGACCTTACCTGGAAGTTGATCCACGCCCACATTGGCGAAGAGCTGGGTTACAATGCCCTTCACGATCCTGGCGGCAATGTACCCGACAAGCACCGTGATGGAGGCGGCGACCAGCCTCGGTAGAAATCCAAGACCTTGCGCGACCACCTGTTCAAACGGACCCTGTAGTCCTTCCAGTTGTAAAGCGCCAAAGACGGCAGGCAGGAACATGACAAGCACGAGATAATAGACGACGTTCCCGGCCGTTTTAATCAGTGCAGCGCGCCCCGACTCGCCTTCGACGACGTCTAACCGTTCCAAAATCCGGCCCACCGGTTGAGATGCCAGTGCCCGAACAGCAATCCCGCGCAGCAGCGTCGCCAATACCCACGCGGAAAGGAGAATAAGCACCGTCTTGACCAAGTTGGGAACTGCCAGGGCGAATTCGTTGGCCACCGAAAGGAAAGGCCCTGTTACGGCGGTTACCCCGAGGATGTCGAAGAACTGCACCAGGACGAAGACCATCAGCACATAATACGCAACCCGCGCGGCAACTTGGTCGACCCGATAACGGCCCTGATCCTCGACAAGTTCTTGGACCTGAGGGTTATGAGTAAGTTTGAAGACCAACCGGCCAATGACTCGGGAAAAGTAGCGGGCGATCACCCACCCGACGAAGAGGACAAGGACGGCCAACAGAATGGATGGCAGCTGCGTTACGACGGTGTTCCAAAGCGATTGGGCGACATCGACGTATGTTTCCATGGACACACTCTCCTTTTGTTATAAACTTCCCATACTGCTAGAATTTGCACGCCGAATTCCGAATTCTCCCGACACAACGTTACAGCACGTCTCCGTAGTTCAAAGACCTAGTACCACCTTCTCTACACGCTCACCGGACACCACCCCCTTTACGCGTCTTTGCGTCCCTGATTGAACTCGACGTTGGCCATTCTCAGTTCGTTGCCGGAAGGAGAAAAATAAATCCTTCGACTCGGCACCGCCACGGATAGACCGAGTTCGTCTAACAACTGCATGATCTCAAGGTTCACTTCTTGACGTACTCGCATGTGCTCCGTCCACGCCGTGGAACGCGTAAAGTAATAGAGCATGATCTCAAGTCCACTTTCCCCAAAGCCTTTAAAGCTTACCAAATGGAACGTCTGATCGACTCCAGGGTGGTGGGTCACGGCCTGTTCAATCTTATCTACAAGTTGTTTCACCTGCTCTGAAGAGGCCTCATAGGCGACGCACAGGGTATAGCTCACCCGCCTCAATGGCATTGCTGACCAATTTTCTATTCGGCTATTGGCGATCGTCTTATTTGGAAGTGTGACCAACGACTTCGCCCAGGTACGGATTCGGGTTGAACGGAAACCAATCGATTCCACAAACCCTTCGACATCGCCGATCTCCACCCAATCGCCAACCTTAAAGGGCTTGTCCGTAAATACAATAATGGAACCAAAAACGTTGGCCAAGGTGTCCTGCGCCGCTAAAGCGACGGCCAACCCACCGATACCCAGACCTCCTAGGAGGCTTGCAATGGGATACCCCATGTGTTGAATGACGAGGAGCCCGCCGACGACGGCCACGAAAATCTTAAGCGACTTTTGGAGTAAGGGGATGACGGGAACATCTACCGGAAGGTCGTTTTCCTCCGCACGTTCACGCAAAAACAGTCCTAGTACGTCGATAAGGCGGGTAAGCGCCCAGACCACGATACCCGCAATCGCGACTTGAAAGCTTTGATTCACCAGCTCTGGCGAAACCACCGCCTCCGGGGCACCGTCCAGGGGGAACGTCAGCACTTTAATCGCCAAGAAAATGCCAAACAACCCTAAGAGTGCGGAGAGGGGCTGCACCAAGGCGCTGATGATCCGGCCTGTATAGATACCCCCTAATCGACTGGTCCACGGCAGCACGAAGCGGTTTAAGAAGAGAGTCGCCATCCGACGGGCGAAAAGGGCGAGTATGATCAAGATGAAGGCTAACAGGTATTGCCACAACGTGATGCCCAACCACTGTGCCGAAAGTCCTTGGCGGAGATCAAATCCCAGGTGTGCAAAGAAATCAAGCACTGACGTAATCGAATCCATATACACCTCACCTCCTGTCTTTTTCGAATAAGTGTTTACCATTTAATGAAAACAAGGCATGATTCGGCCACGTTAAAGAACGAACCACCGCATTATAACACATCAATACAGCCGCGAGTACCCGAGTGCTCCCACCATATTTCACCGGGGTAAGAATCCGGCTCACTTTCCAACAAGTCGAGCAGTTCTAGACATTTTCTCGATACCCAACTGGCCTCAAGGGATCAAACACGCCCTGAAGAATATATTTGAACCATGGGACACTGGCGCGAGTCGTTTTTCGAGGTCGTTAAATCTACGGCACCCATTGTGGGTATGATCGTGGTGCTGAAACTTACTCTGCTCGATTCCGATGCAACGAGCATCGCTCTCGTGTTGCTTGGCAGTATAATGGCCATCATTGGTCTGGTCTTGTTCTTGGTTGGTGCCCGCCTGGGGATTTTGCCATTCGGTGAACGACTCGGAGGTAAAATGCCACAATTCGGGTCGGTTGCCCTACTCCTTGGGTTCGGTGTCATTCTCGGCTTTGCCATCACGATAGCAGAGCCTGACGTGAGAGTGATGGCGCGGCAGGTGGACCTGGTATCACCAGGGTTTTTCCCTCCGGGTTCACTCATCCTCGCGATCGCGATAGGGGTGGCTCTCTTTGTCGGCTTAAGCCTCCTCAGGACCGCCTTACAGGCACGCCTCGTGACGTTCCTCGTTCCCAGCTACCTCCTCTTGTTTCTCCTCGCCTTTCTTGCACGGCCCGAATACTTGGCTGTCGCGTTTGACTCGGGTGGTGTGACGACCGGCCCACTTACTGTCCCTTTCATTCTGGCCTTTAATGTCGGTGTGGCATCCGTTCTGGGAAAGCGGGACGGTGTCAGCGACTCTTTTGGCATCGTGGCTCTCGCTTCGATTGGACCTGTGGCTGCCGTATTGCTGCTTGGGCTTTTGCTAGGGAGCGGCGGATAATATGGAGATCATACATGGACTCTTTCATGGGATGGACGATGTGCTTTTCGAAGTGGCCGCTGCGATCGGGCCGCTCGTGGCGATTCTTGTGATCTGCCAACTGCTTTTTCTGCGCATGAGCGCGCGGGAGTTTAGCCGCCTTCTCACAGGCTTTGGACTGGGCGCGGTAGGACTCCTCCTATTCTTGCAGGGTGTCCACGTCGCGTTCCTCCCCGTCGGCGAGGAGCTGGGCCGTACGTTGACCACGAGCTCATCGCCGTGGTGGTTGGTCCCTATAGGGTTTGTGCTCGGTTTTATGGCAACCGTCGCGGAACCAGCGGTTCGTCTTTTGAACGACGAAGTGTACGAAACATCAGCAGGCGCGATACCCACAAGCCTACTCTTGTGGACCTTGGCCTTTGGTGTCGGACTTTCGGTGGCTCTGGCGATTGTGCGAACGATTGTCGGGATACCGTTGTGGACCATTCTGGTGCCGGGGTATACAATTGCTCTGTTGACAATACGCTACGCCCGCGCTGATTTCGTCGCCATCGCGTTCGATGCAGGCGGCGCTGCAACAGGGCCAATGACCGTCACCTTCATCGTGGCACTTGGTCTGGGGGCGGCTTCGGCGTTCCCAGGCCGCGATCCACTACTCCACGGTTTTGGTCTCGTTTCATTGGTTGCGTTAGCGCCAATACTATGTGTGCTGGCAGTCGGCGTGTTTTACGCTCGCAAAGGGAGGGCCTCAAGTGGAGAATCCCAAGAATCCACAGAGCCAGGAGTTTGATTTGATCGTGACTATCGTGAATCGCGGTGGCGCAGAAGACGTTATTTCCGCGTCACGCGAAGCTGGAGCTGAGGGTGGAACCTGCGTGTTGGGAAGAGGCATCGGAATCCACGAGAAGGCCAAGATCTTGGGGATACCCGTCGAACCGGCCAAAGATATTGTGCTGACCATCACGCCCCAGGAGAAGACAGACGAGGTCCTCGAGGCTATCCGTCAGAAGGTTGGCCTCGATAGGCCGGGGCACGGTATCGGCTTTGTGGTCGAACTTAAAAAGGTCGTCGGTATCGCGCACCTTCTCCAGCAGTAAAAGCAGTGGATCCTTAGACCATCACATTTCTTGAAGCAATTCTCCGAGGTCAGTGCCTCGATGGCTTTACGCCGCATGGCCTCGGCCATCTACGGTTCACCCACGCACGTTGTTACCGCGGTATTCTGCTGGAAAGCATGATGGCATCCCAGACCATTAGTCCCCCGGACGCACACAAAGTGATGAACCCGAAAATCGCCACGTATGGCTTCAGTTCACCACCACCCGTCGCGGGAACAAATCCGTACACAAATAGGACGAGGCCAGTCATGCCAATTAGGAGGTGTAAGACACCACGGACCAGATTCCCGAGGTAAAAGTGGTGTCCGCCTACCAACCCCAGAAAAAGTAAAACCAAGTATGCGACACGAATATCTTTAGGTTGATGTCCGCTCATTTTGCCCCATCAAATCCTACTAAGGTTGACCTTCTGCTTTCGCTTCATGCGTTGCGCGCCAATGAGTCCTCCGCCTATTGCAATAAGAATCGTCTGCACGATAAACCCGAAGACGAGGAGGGCCTCAGGAATGAGCTTAATTCCTGTCACATAGTAATGGTAGATGACCAGGATACGGGCGACCGCTATACCTATTCCCCATCCAAGCAAAACCCTTGGCATCGCCTTTCCCCCTGTTCGAAGAGACGTCCATGGCACTGCCGAGTCGAAACGCCTTCTTGTGCGCCCATCCTAACATATATTCGCCGCCAAATCACGTAGACCTGAAGTGCCATCTATTTCTATGGAGGAAGGGGTATGGGGACATTCATCGCGCCACCCCGACGGAGCATACCCCGTTTACCTGAAAAGGAAAACCGCCACGAGAACGAGTCTCCAGGCGGTGTCCATCGGCCTAATTCTTTTTGTTGCCTTTAGAGTCCTGTCTGGCCTCACGCTGTGTTCTGGCTTCTTCGGCATCTTTTTGCGCTTGCTTTTCTCCAACCCGCAAGGCCCAGACCGCAAATATCAAAAATCCGACAAACATTGCGCCCACAGTAATATTTTCCAGCACCTATGGCGCCTCCTTTGACGACATCGGTGGGGGAACAAGAGGTACCCCCACTGGCTCGATGAATTAGAGGATCGCGCCCAGGTCTTTGTACTTGCTATTGTAACGGCTGATGAGGAAGGTCATTCGCCAGCCGGTGTTCGAAGGTACTCGATCGGTTCGCAGAACCCACTCCGTAAGGGGAATCTCAGGCCCGTAGAAAAAAGAAGCAATCATCCTGGCCTGATGGGCGGATTCATAGCTGCTGCTATCTACCCTCGCCCGTATTTCGTCAATCTGATCCAGGCTATCAAGGGGCAATATCCGCTCAGGGAGATCGAGCAACACCGGATCATCTACGACAGATAACCCGGTAATGCCCAACACGATTGCAATGAGAACCCATAACAACTTCGCTTTCAAACGTCCGGCCCTCCATATCGTAACGGGCACCGATGATTTTACGTCTTTCCCCGGGGGAATACCAGCCTCCTTTGCACCATTCACGGAAGGGGCACCCGCTTGGTACGTGTTTAACGAAACCCGTCTTTGACCGATAGGTAGAGGAGCCGCCGAAAACGTAAAGGCGATAAACCCCAAGGTCACCACAGCCAGAGGAATTCAATGATAAAATGACGCTGTCAGTCTTCAAATCAATGTCCCGTCAGACGGCGCTCGGTCACCAGAGTTTAAACCGCCTCATTCCGTCTGAAATTCCGCAACGCATCTTCCAACTCGTCGTCGACGATTTCGGTGTAAACCATTGTGGTCGAAAGGTCGGCGTGGCCGAGGAATTTTTGGACCAACCGGATGTTTTTTGTCTCCCTGTATAGGTCTGTCGCGGCCGTATGGCGCAGCATATGCGGGTGTACGCCGTCGTCACCCTTCTCGATCCCAGCCCGCGTCCCCATCCGCTTGACCATGTAACGCACGTAGCGATCGCTCACCGGGTCACCCTTCATGGTCGTAAATAGCTCGCCAGATGGATGCGGACGCTTTTCACGCCAAGAGCGAATCAACTCCAATGTCCCCTCGTTCATCCAGACGACCCGGTCCTTTGCCCCTTTGCCGTGCACCATAATCCTGCCACTCTGCCAGTCGATTTGGTGCACCTTTAATCCAATCACCTCGGCGACTCTCAAACCGCAGTTTGCCATGAGGTGCAACATGCAGAGATTTCGAAGGCCGGTTGGGCACTTCGCGTTCGGTGCGGCCAGCAACGCAAGGCGCTCTTCAGTGGTTAAGGTCTTCGGCAGTTTCTTTCGTCGGGTCTTAGCCATCAATATCACTCCAAATGCTATTGTTCCGCTTCTGCATATTCTCGGAACTCTATTTGCGGATTTCTGCCCGACCGTAGCGATCCCCTTCCCCTTAACACGAAAACGGAACTATATTGTCATAATCACCATCTTTAGCAGGCACTTCGATAGGGGAGTACGGAATCAAATGGACCGACCCTGCGAAGGGCGGATTAAGGTGCATAACGCGATCCCTTTCCACGATCCCAAGCGCCGTCCCACCAAGTTAATCACCAATCATACGTAGTTCGCCCTCCAGATCCTCGGTCACACGACGAGACTCGGCAAGCGCCATCCGAAAATTCGAGAGCGCCCTCTCAGCCTCACATACGTCCCGTTCCTTCGCCTCCACGACGCCACTCTGCTTCGGAATAATAATTGTCCGCAGATTGTACGCCCGATGGCGCAGCCGTTCAATCTCAGCCTTTGCCGCCCGTGTCTTGGCTTCGGCCTCTTTCAGTTCCTTTTCTCGTGCAATACGGTGCTGAGTCAAAACCTTGTGCTCGCGCTCAAGCCATTCAACATCCGCTTGGGATACGACCGCTTTATCGAAGTCACTCGTGAGGATCTCTCTCTGTACGGCCTTAATCTTCGAGGCTTTAGCGTCCAGCTCAGCGAACGTCTCGCACAACCGCCCCTTTATCTCCCGCTCTTGCTCTGCTGCCTTGCGGTACGCCGCCTGCGCCTGCTCAATCAAGGTCTGATTTTCTTCAACGTCTGCCCTCTCCGTTTTCATCAAAATGCAGTCCTCCATTTCGTTCATGCCCCTTGAGAGAGATGCTACCTCACGAAACTCGTGTCTCCCGATCAATCGCTTTGTCGCATAACTCACACCTGATAGCTATTGACAGGTGAGAAACGTTTGGGCGTTCTAGGATTGGACCGATTTACCACTGATCTCGATCTCTCCCTGACGGTGTCCGGCAAGAACAAGCTGTTGCTTTCCTTCTCACACAAGTCACAACAGTCACTCTCGCCTCGTTCCAGCCGGGGTTGTACAACGGTAATGGGGCGGATCCGGCCACTTGCACAGTCCACCTCCGGGACGATGCGGCCAAGCGTACGCCCGACACGTGCAAGGCACAGCCTTTGCCCGCCGTCGCCTCGGACGGCTTGCCCACCGCGGAGGCATTGGACCACGGTGGTGTCGGCCCAGATGGGCCACACAGAGTTGTTTTGAGTCGTCCCAGACCGCCCAGGCTCGGCATCGTCGCCCATCGGCCCGTCGCCCCATGCATTGTCGAACCATTCTCGCCTTCTTGCTGTATGCCACTGAAACCACCTCACGCTCCGTGTCGAAACTACAAAAACCTGCTTCATCCTGCAATTCCTAATTTCCCTATATTAGCGAATACCGACGCGCCGTCCGACCTCATTCGACCTTAGGAATCGTAGGAATTGTAGGACCACAGCAACGGATTCACGTCGTAAGTCGGTGCAGGTTTTCGTCCACGTCTACCGGGCTCCGTTTCTGGGACGTTCTCCCGTAGGTATCCATGCTCGACTAATAGCCTTAGTCCCTCATTAAGACCCTCAACCTTTTTGAATCGCCCTTTGGTTAGTTGCCACATATCTTGCTTCTTAAATCCCTCCAAGATCTTTTCGGAGATAATCTCAAGGATGTAGCGGGCGTCATCGACCGAAGGGTCCGCACCCATCTCCCCGAAAGCGGCCTTAGCATGTGGAATAAGATACTTTTCACCGATGATGATGGCACGTTCCACGACCTCCTGGCCAATGGGTGCTTCCCACCGCATGGATGCCATAACCTGATTGCCCACGTGCAACAATCCGGCGATTCGAGCCACCGTACCGGCTAATTTCCCGCCCCAGTCAGCAATGGTGCCAAGTTCACCGGTGCGAGCAAGTGCCGGCTCTAGTCGTTTCATGAACTCCAAAAAACGTACCCGAGCCCCGTCAGAAAAATGGAGTTCGTGGGCAATCTTCTCTCCCTCACTACCGGTCGTCCATGGAAGTGATAGGAGTTCATCAACGTACGTCTCGTACGTGGTGCGTATCGTTCGAGGTACCGGCGGGGCATCAATCTTCCGCTTTCCCACCAAACTGGGTGGCAGGGAATAGAGAAACCGTGCCAACAATCCCCTCCCGCGAAAACCGGACTTACTATGCAGTCCCCGTAGCACTTCCGGCTGGATTGCCAAGGACACCGTCAACGCGGGATTGCGGACATACTCGGGCGGGCGACCCACTCGATCCACTCGCAAGGTATCACCCGCATGCCCTTTGAGATAAACCCCGAAATTGGACTCACCAGTGGTGGAATACCGTCCCGACATTATGTCGAAGACATCACCCTCAGGCGACACTACAGCCATCCGGCCTTCGTGGTCTCGAATTAGCGTTTGCAGCTTTTCAGGCGTCGTATCGTCGGCTATTATTCGAGGGGGAACAGGAATCTCCAACTCGGCAAGTTCCCAAGCCAAGTCCAATGCCTCGTCAGCAAGTCGCCGTTGATCCCTGACCTCATCGGCCTGTGCAGCTTGGCGTTGTAGCCGTTGCAACCGCGTTTCCTTGATTCGATAAGCATTGGACGCCTCGTGGATTGCAGGCTCAATGTAGCTTCCTTCTCGTTCTTCCCAATCTTCCACCGGAGCCGTTGTATCCTTGGTAACCCGGCTCTTTCGTGTACCGGACTCCTGTACAACCACGGTAAAAAGGTTGACAGGCTCAGTCCACCCCTCCCGAACGCGTACGACCACCTTTCGCTGAATAGCCGCGGCAACGACGCACAGGGTCTGCATGGCTGCGAGGTCCGGCGGAGTCTGCGTCGCCTCCGCCTCCGCTTCTACAAAGTCTCGCTGCCACTTGGGGAGAGTTTGTGTAGGGAAGGATGGCAATTCGGCCTGATAAAACGGTACGGGAGGCGGCCAGATTCCATCCATAACAATGCGCTCGGCCTCGTCATCGGGTACACCATTTTCCCTTAACGCCTTGTACTTACGAAGGTCAACTTTGGGCAAACTGCTCACCCGAACCGCCCCCATATCCAATGACGCCGGAGGCGCACTTTCGCCTTACCTTTCGACAGGCGAGGCGCTAGCCAGTCAGCATCCACAGATAATGGGAAGGCTGTGCGGTCCTCCCATGTCACTCTCGGACTCGTCCTGAATCCATTCGCCATGCCATTCCCGTCCAATGACTGCAAGTCCGACCACCTCCCGAATGCCGACCTGCTATCGGGTGTTGTAGCGACGTTACCCTAAGCTACCGACCTTATTGCGCTCGATAAGGGCGTCGAGGTCCTGCCGGTCAATTCTCACGCTCCGAGTCCCTTCAATACGAACGGAAGGGAAGATTCCTCTCGCAACAGCCTTGTAAACGAAGCTCGTGCTCCATCCACCGTACTTGGCGGCCTCCGATACGGTAAACAACCGTCTCCCAGCACTTTGCGCCACCCGACTGTCTATCGCTGTATTCACCTCGGTTGGCACCCCCTATCACGTTTTCTCCTATTTTGGTTCACTCACGCCAGGAATGGAACACTTTAAGTGCAATGTTTATGTGACCAACCACACTTTTTGCGTATCAATTCTGTGACGGCAGGGAGTGACAACGGTATGAGGCCGATCCAACCCACTGAGGGAGGCTTTGCCTTTGAGTGGTTCATTCCTAAAGGAGGCTTCGTAGCAGAGAATATTAACAATGACACACGCTCGGAGAAGAGCGGCATATTCATTCATTGTGAACAAATAATCGACCGAACTTATCAACCACTGAGTGAAACACCTGATCTATTCCACCGTCTTCGAAAGTTGAATCCAACAATTGACGCTGCGTACGATTTTGCCTCACAATACGGGACTTTCGAATCCGTTGATCATCCTCTAAGGACGGGTCGTAAAGGGTTCTGGGCTGATGAATTTGCGACGCAGATCGATTTTTTGCGGGGCGCTTGGAGAATTTGGGAAGCGATCAATGAAGCACAACGGTTTGCTGAGGAGCCACCGATGGATATACCTTCTCTTCGAGACCGCATCGTGTACGTACCAGGGGAGCAGTATACTGCCGTGGAAATCCTTTCAACCATACAAAAGCCCTCGCAGCCATGGCTCTTTAATGCCATCGGTGAAGGGAACTATTACGGCGCAGCGCTTGCACTACTCGAAAACAGGATATCCACTGAGCTATTCAACGAGACCTATTACTCCCCGGAATACGCACCAAGAGGGCGAGCAACGACGAGAGGGCCAAGCCTCCATATGAAAGTCTTTGTCAAGTCCCTTAAAGGTGCTATATGGCTACAGTTTGCGCAAGTGGTTACAGGAGGGGTTGAGTGGCGTATCTGCGAAACAGAAGGGTGCGATGTCTGGTTTCCAGTGGGACAGGGATACTCAAGGCCAAACAGGCGGACATGCAGCCCCGCATGTCGGCAAAAGAATTCGAGAGGTAATAGATAGGGCTCGGAAATGACTACAATCCTGACTACAATGCCAATCCAAAATCGTACTAAACGGGAGAGACACATTCTGCCAAAAGCCTATATATAGTGGATTGTTTGGACTGTGTTCCCGTTCCATGTGCCTGGAAATCGTGCCACCCTAACGGGTGACGAGGGTTCGAATCCCTCCTCCTCCGCCAACTTCATTCTCGAATGCAGCTTTCCCCTACGAAATAGAACCGCGGCACACTCCCCCGGTTCTATTTCTGTATATCCAACGGCGCATACCCCTTTGATGTAGTGCCAAGACTATGGTACACCCATCCCCCCAGAAACGTTCAATTTTGAAACCGGATCCAGCTCACTCAAGGAGCGACGTAGGTGGAGGCGTACCTGATCACTGCCGGTCGAATCGTTACGATCATTCCTTTGGTCTTTTGCATGACCTTACTCATGGGGAAGCGGCAAGTTGGAGAGTTACCTGTCTTTGATTTCGTCATCGCCATCGTCTTGGGAGCCGTAGTTGGAGCCGATATCGCAGATCCCAGTATTGAGCATGGCCCCACCGTCTTGGCCATCGTGCTGCTGGTCCTCCTACAAATCGGGAGTTCCTATGGGATCCTCAAGAGCCGACGGTTTCGCCACATCATGAGATTTGAACCCACCATCATCGTGCAAAACGGCAAGCTCCTCAAACATAATCTTCGTAAAATCCGTTACTCTCTCGATCAAGTACTCGAGTTGCTTCGCCTTAACGGTGTCTTTAACCTAGCTGAGGTGGAATTCGCTCTCGTCGAAGCGAACGGAGAGATTTCGATCCTGCGCAAGTCACAAGAAGAACCGGTACGGGCACGTGACTTGGGTATTAGCACACCCTATCGAGGATTAGCCACGACGGTCATCTATGACGGCAAGGCGGATTTCGAAATGCTGGAGCGGCTCGACCTCAATGGTGCGTGGCTGGAGGAGGAGCTCCAACGGCTTGGGATCTCTTCCGTGAAAGACGTATTCTACGCGGAGCTAGATAGCGAGGGCCATCTCTATGTTGCACTCCAAAAGCCGGGCGTTGCCGAAGATAAGAAGCAACCTATTGAAATTGGATCGGGCAGAAGGCTGGATGACTGGATTACCCCCGCCTCCTACCCTATTGTATCGTCGACGCTTCCCTAGTCGCCGGTGACGTGTAGGATCCCCAGCGCCCCCTTCGTCGCTGAGCTCATCAGATGACTCAACACCGGATAATCGCCCGGATCTGGCACGATCATATCCGCTACGACGGCGCCACCGGGGGGTACCGTCACGGTTTGCACGCCAAACTGTGGATTCCGCGGATTCCCATCAAAGAGTACTCTGTCAAAGATCCCGCCAATGACGTGAAAGGCAGCGAAATCGCTCGGGCCTGCGTTGACGACGTAAAAGCGCAGGCTTTCACCGGCAACGGCCGTCAGTGGATTGTCGACGTATTGCGCCGGTACTCCGTTGAACGCTGCAGCAACAGGTTTCTCCTCCAGTAACACATCGAGATCGTTGTTTGACCGATACCACTCATTCTGCACGAGGACGTACTCTTTGTCGGCCGGTTGATACCCCGGCGGGTCGACGATCACGGTGCCGAACATCCCATTAGCAATGTGAATGATCACTGGATCGGCACTGCAATGGTAATAGAAGACCCCGGGATATCGGGCAACCCAATCAAACGTGATGCTCTCGCCGGGCTCGATTGCTTGATGATAGATACCAGGATCCATCTGTCCAGCATGAAAGTCGAGCCCGTGCGCCATTTCGGGATCCTTATTGATGAGCGTGAAACGAACAGTATCCCCTTGATTTACGCGCAACGTCGGCCCTGGAACCGACCCGTTAAAGGTCCATACCTCCCGGACATCTCCAGGGGCCACTTCAAGGGTGGCCCGTGTGGCTTCCAGCGTGAATTCGACCACTTCACCTTGAATGGTAGGCGATGGTGCCACTGGATCAAAGGGTTGAGCCGGACCGATACCTGACTTGACATCCGCAGCGCCTTTTACGATCTCCGGAGGCTCCATCGGTGCCATAGGAACCCTCGCAACCGCCGGGGCTGTGCGCCCCGACGTCTCCGAAATAAGGGCCGTCTCCCCATCAGAGCTGCTCGCCTCGATCGGTTGTGGAGTCGTTCCACGATCCTCCATCTCATGCTCGTGGTCTGACGCCCCCTCCTCGTCAAGATCCACGATGCCATATTGCGCGCGTGTTGCATCTCCGTCGTGTACGTGACCTTCAATGGCGTAGCGAGGTGGATCGTAGGCCGGGTTAAAGCGCACTTCAGGGGATCCGACGGTATGCATCAGCATGCCACCGGGGTAGACGCCGTCGTCTGTCGCTGCCAGCGAGTTGTGGTCATGCCAGGGGAAGACTCCATCCCTTCCCTGAACGAGGACGTCGTACGTCTCCCCCGGGGCGATATTAATGGTGTCACCTCGGTAAGGCGCCGGCAGTTGATACCCGTCTTTGTGCGTCACGACAAACGCCGTGCCGTGCAAGTGAAGGGCGTGCGACTGAAATCCCATGTTGATCAGCCGAATTCGGCCCACCTCACCGTCCAAGATGAGGAAGTCGGGCACCGAGGTGCCGGATTTGCCGTTCACGACGTAGTAGTTGTACTCTGGAATCTCGGCTGCGTTGGTAGGGTCCCGCCGGGTATCCCATTCATCGATGATAGCGACATACTCCCGATCCCATACGACCGGCTCATCCTCTTCGACGATGAGGCCGCCGTACATGCCCATATCCTGGTGCACTGAGGTTTGCACGTGGCAGTGATAGGCGTGCGTGCCTGACTCCTGAGCTACAAACTCGTACATGAGCGTCTCACCAGGCATGATGTAGGCACCCGAGGTGTGCGGCACTCCGTCGTTGAGGACATCCACAGTCGTAATCCCATGGGGATGCAAGGAGTGCGGTTGGTCGTGCCGGTTGGATAGGTAAATACGAACGAGATCGCCTTTTTTAACCCTAAGCGTGGGTCCTGGAACAGTCGCCTCTTCCCCTTCCAAGCCGTAGGCCCAAGCTGTCACCGTCACGCCCTCGGTGATTTCGTGCTCGATCTCTGCGATGTACATGTGAAACTCACGCACGTTCCCCGTCATCTTCTCAGCGGGAACTGTTCCCCCAAGGAAGGTTTCGTGTACCTCTTGAACCAGTTCGTCCATACTCCAATCGGGTTCGAGCAGTTTATGTGCCGACACCGGGGTGATAAGGAGTCCGATACACGCTAGCGTCACGACGACCAATCTTGTCATACGATGCATGCGCAACACGGGCGGTCACTCCTCCACAATGATGGTTCCGCTCATATAGGGGTGCGGGGAACACGTGTACTCGTAAATGCCCGGTTCGGTAAAGGTGAAACTGTAACTTTCTCCTCGGTTAAAGAGTCGCTTCTCGCCACCGTCTCTCTCACCCGTCGAGTCAAAGAGACGCTCCGACGGATGAGACATTTTGTGAACCACTGCGTGGCCCGTTCGATCCTGGTTGAGCCAGGTTACCGTCGTGCCGACTTTGATCGTCAGCCGCTTGGGCTTAAACGCGTATCCCGAGATGAGCACCTGCTCACCCGCGGAGCCTGTCGCAGTTGCAACCGAATCGCTTGGCGACGGCGGGGTCCCTGCAGCGGACGGGTCAAGGGCGGCACTCACATCGGTAGAGGGAGTGGCCGTCTCGTGTCGGGAGCTTGAAGCGGTCGACTCCCCATGCGACACCTCGGGTTCTCCCACTCGGAGCAGACCCAGAGCACCCTTGTTGGCGTCGTTCATTGCGTGAGTCAACACAGGATAGGTCCCAGTGTCGGCCACGAGGTCTGCAACCAGCGCTCCCCCCGGCGGTACCGTCACCGTTTGGGAACCGTAATGAGCGTTTGCGGGATTCCCGTCAAACAGTACCTTGTCAAAGATGCCGCCAATCACATGGAACGCAGAGAATCGATTGGGACCGGCATTCACCACGTAGAATCGAATCTGCTCACCGGGCTCGGCAGTCAAGGGTGCGTCCATGTATTGGAAGGGGACCCCGTTGAACGCCAAACTGACCGGGTTAGCGTTTAGAAGTTGGTCGAGATCGGTCGGATCCTCGTACCACTCGTGTTGGACGAGTACATACTCTTTGCCGGTCGGCACGTATCCCGGTGGATCGACGATCACTGCACCGAACATGCCGTTGGCGATGTGCATGATCACCGGATCGGCGCTACAGTGATAAAAGAAGACCCCGGGATATCTAGCGACAAAGTCGAAGGTGATGCTCTCACCCGGCTGGATGGATCGGTGATACGTGCCCGGATCCATCTGCCCTGCGTGAAAGTCAAGTCCATGCTCCATGTTGGGATCTTTGTTGATGAGGGTGAAGCGGACCGTGTCCCCCTGATTCACTCTGAGGGTCGGTCCAGGAACTGATTCATTGAACGTCCAAACTTCCTTAAACTCGCCAGGAGCTACTTCCAAACGAGCGAGCTTCGCCTCCAACGTGAAGTGTACAATCTCGCCCTGTGGCGGTCGGGGCGGCGCCACGGGATCGAACGGCACAGCCAAAGGGATCTCCGCTTGAACGTCCCCGGCATGCGTGATGACGGGCGGCTCCGGCGCAGCCAGGGCAATTCCCGCAACGACAATGAGAGCGGCGAGCAACACTATGACGCTCGCGCTGATATTACGAAAGTGAAACACCATGAATCGGTTCGCCTCCTATTTCCCCAATTTCCATAGGGGAATGGTCGTGATTCCCCATCATGGTAGAACAATCCCGCGCTGGCACTCCGCAACTTATGTGACATTCCTCACGCGCTTTACCCAAAGGGCCCAGTCCTACAGGAGAATGGTCCCTACTCCTTTGCGGCGCTGCCGCGCTCAACGCAAAAAGCGTCCAGGGGCTAATCCCTGGACGCCTGCGTATGCTCTCGTTGCCCTAGTTATACTGATCCAAGTGACGTTGGTTTCGCTTAGTAATTCAGGAGGTACCGCACCGTGACGCGTGAGTTCACTTCGACCGGCGAGGGTTCGAACGCGTTCGAGCCGCCCTCGCGAGACGCATACAAAATGGGACCATGATTCGCCCCGTCCACTGTGATCTCCTCGACACGAATCACGCGGGCGCCCATGGCCTCCGCCACCGCGTCTGCTTGATGAGCAGCGTCGGCGATCGCTTCCTTTATCGCCTGGCGTCGCAGCTCTTCGGCCTCGGTCGTATCAAAAGTCACGCCATGGATGGAGCCGACACCAGCTTCCAGCAGTGCTGCCAACACATCGCCGACACGTGTAAGATCATCAACTCGCACCTCGAGGGATCGGGAGGCCGAATAACCCACAATCTCCGATGCACGTCGTACCTCGGAGTACTCGTAACGAGGGTGTACGCTATAACCGCCTGGTATCAGCTTCACACCAAGCTCTCCCATGGCGGCGTTCACACTTTCAAAGAGTCGATCACCGGCATCCCGGGCCTCTTGAGGTGTCTCGCCCACCCCTTCGATGGCCGAGCCGACGGTCGCAAAGTCGGGGTCGCTCGTCACCGAGCCGACGCCTACAACCTGTACGAGCAAGCCTCCATCCTCGTCGTTCCTCGCCTGAACCACTGGCCTTTCAGAGACTCCCAGCGCGACCAACGCAAACACGGCCAGCGCCACCAGAGCAACGTACCGTTGAAACTTTGGCTGCCGTCTAGACATGCTCACACCTCCAATAAATTGCCCAACCTCAGCCCCACAGCGCAGGTGAGGCTAGAAGGACTCTTTCGGTGTCCACGCTCCCAATTCCCGTTGGTCGATGATGGCAAGGAGATCACTTAGACGTTCGATTCGATGCCAAACGGGAACGGGCTCCCTACGGAAGCGGGATGGCCGACCTTGGTACTCGACAAAGGGCACGCCCGCATCTGCTGCCGCCTTTCCGTCGAGCCATGAATCCCCCACCATAATAACCTCGTGGACGTCCATTCCTTGCCACGCTTTGAGAATCATCTGGACCCCTTCCGGAGAGGGTTTCAGAGCATGGACTTCGTCTCGAGTCACAACCGGCGTAAAAGGTGGCGGATCCCCAAACGGGAGAATCGCCTTTAACGTCGCCGGGCGAGCATTGTTGGTGCAGATCGCGAGGGTGTGGCCGGTACGTGTCAACGTCTCCACGACGCTCAGCGCCCCCGGTTCTAGCTCGAGGCCCTCCATTCCCATTGCTTCGTGGAGGGAGACAATCTGCCACAGTTCGTCGATGAGCGCTTTGTCCGTGGAGAGGCTTTTAGCCGATTCAATGATTTGTGAGATTGGATTCTGCGCAAGACCCTCCGGCACCACGGCAGGCCCGAGGCGTTCCCGCAACCGATCTTCGAGTGCCTGTGCCATGCCGCGAAAGTCGATTTTGGACTGCACTAACGTGTTATCGAGGTCAAAGATGACTCCCAGTCTACTCAACACACTCTCCCCCAAAACGATATTGTGCACAACAGATGGCAGGGCTGCCGGGTGGACGGCGAGAATGCGACTCGGATAAAGGAGGCACTTACATGGATACTCACCGCATTGCCCTCATACCTGGGGATGGCATTGGCCAAGAGGTCGTCTCTCAGGCTACGCGCGTCCTCGACGCGCTCAGCCGCGCGGACGGAGGTTGGAGCTTGGAGTACCAATCCTTCCCGTGGAGCTGCGCCTACTACCTTGAACACGGGAGAATGGCACCCGATGATTTTCTCACAACCCTCGCCGATTTCGAAGGGATCTTTCTTGGCGCCGTCGGATACCCCGGAGTCCCCGATCACGTCTCCCTTTGGGGTCTGTTGTTGCCCATCCGCCGCACCTTTCAACAGTACATCAACCTGCGGCCTGTCAAGCTCTTGCCGGGCATCGCCCCTCCTCTGGCGGGCAAGGAGCCGGCCGACATCGACATGCTCGTGGTACGTGAGAATACCGAAGGTGAGTACTCCAACATGGGTGGCCGCCTACACCAGAACACTGAACACGAAGTGGTTGTCCAAAACACTCTCTTTACACGCCACGGAACCGAGCGGGTGATTCGATACGCGTTTGCGCTCGCCGAGCGCGAGGGTCGCACTCGAGTCTGCGGCGCGACCAAATCAAATGGCATCAACTACACCATGCCGTTTTGGGACGATGTCTTTAACGAGATCGCAGGCGAGCACTCTGGCATTCAGCACGAACTGATCCACATCGATGCGCTCGCTGCTATGTTCGTCCTCAAACCTGAACGTTTTGACGTCGTCGTGGCCTCAAACCTCTTTGGAGACATTCTTACGGACTTAGGGGCGGCCATTGCGGGAAGCATCGGGATCGCCCCGTCGGCAAACCTCAACCCCGAGAGGCGCTATCCTTCGATGTTCGAGCCCGTTCACGGCTCCGCGCCGGACATCGCAGGGCAGGGCATCGCCAACCCCATCGGGCAGATTTGGAGCGGCGCCATGATGCTGGAACACTTGGGTCATCAAGACGCCGCCGCCACATTGATGAGGGTTATCGAAGAGGTGCTGGACGAAGGGAAAGCCCTCACTCCCGATCTAGGCGGCAAGGCCACGACTCAGGAGGTGGCCGACGCCATTATCGCCCGCCTTTGAGCTCGTCCTATCCATCGTGGCGGACGAGTATGCGGGCGTCGAGAACGAGCGCGCCCTGGCCCTCGGAGAAGACGCGAACCGGATTGAACTCAATATCCGCAACCAGGGGAACTTCCTCGACGAGCTGTGAAAGGCGCAGCAACATATCCTCTAAGCTCTCCAAGTCAGACGGCGGAGCGCCACGGTACCCCTCGAGTAGGCGCGCACCGCGAATGCCACGGACCATTTCGGCGGCGTCCTGGTCGGTTAGCGGGGTGATGCGGAAGACGACGTCGCCCAGCAACTCAACCGTGACTCCGCCGAGTCCGAAGGCGATGAGAGGGCCAAAGCTGGGATCCTCAGTCACCCCAATCATCACCTCCGTGCCTCCCTTTACCATCGGCTGGATGCTCACTCCAGCCATCTCGTCTTCTCTGCCCGCTTGACGCAGACGTTCGCGGATCCCGGAGTAGGCCTCCACGACGGCTTGCGGTGAGTCGATGTTGAGACGGACACCATCCCACTCAGTCTTGTGTACCAACGTGGCCGAAGCGAGTTTGACGACCACCGGATATCCGAGGCGATCTGCGGCTGCCACCGCCTCATCGACGTTTCTGCAAAACACGGTTTCGGCAACAGGAATCCCTACGGCACGTAGGACCTCGTCGACCTCGTCAGGAAGGAGCCAGCTCTCATTGCCGCGCCGGTGTGCCCTTTCACACACCGCTTTAACCCGCTGAACGTCGATCCCGTCCAATGCGGGAATCACCCCTCGGGGACGGAGCCGCCACGCGCCGTGGGCCGCAGCTTTGGCCAGCGCCCGAGCCGCAGACTCCGGAAAGCGATACGACGGAACCCCTTCGTGCTGATCGGCGAGTGACGTCAACATCCCGCGCGCGCCCATAAACGATGCGAGGAGTGGCTTTTGGCGACCTGTCTGAGCCTCCGAACGGCCCCGGCGAATGCTTTGCGCGACCGCGTCGATGTCTACGCTCCCGGTCGGGATAAAGATGACGATGACCGCGTCTACGTTCTCGTCATCCAGGAGCAAGGTGATCGATCGGCGGTAATCGTCCGCCGTGGCCGAGGCGACCATGTCGACAGGGTTGGTTACACTCGCCGCCGACGGCAAAAACGCTTGAAGAGCTTCACGCGTCGCTTCGGTCAGCTCCGGCAGCTGCAGGCCTTCCGCCTCGCACGTATCCGCACACATGATTCCGGGCCCGCCGGCGTTCGTCAAAATGGCTACCCGGCTGCCTTGCGGAATGGGCTGGTGCGCGAGGAGTGATGCCACATCAAACATCTCCTCGAGCGTGTCCACCCGGATCACCCCCGCCTGTCGGAACAGGGCTTCGACGCCGACATCACTCGCTGCGAGGGCGGCCGTATGCGAGCCTGCCGCCTTGCGACCGGCCGAAGTGCGCCCGCTCTTCACCGCCAAAATGGGTTTCTGGTGCGAGATGCGACGCGCGAGACGTGCAAAGCGCCGGGGATTACCAAAGGACTCAAGGTACAGCAGGATCAGATTCGTCTCTGGATCCTCTTCCCAGTATTGTAGGAGATCGTTACCGGAGACGTCAGCCTTGTTGCCGACACTCACAAAGGACGAGAGCCCAAGACCCAACTCCCTGGCGTACTCCATGATGGCGATGCCTAGAGCGCCACTCTGTGATGACATCGCAACCCGTCCCGGCGGCGGAGCTGTAGGAGAGAAGGTCGCGTTGAGCCGAACGTCGGAGGAGAGATTCAAAAGTCCGAGGCAGTTGGGTCCTACCATGCGCATTCCGTGGCCCCGCACCCGTCGCAAGAGCTCCTGCTGCAGCGCGCGCCCTTCCTCGCCCGTCTCCGCAAAACCGGCCGTCAAAACCACGAGGCCGCGCACACCTTTTTGGGCGCACTCCTCCACCACTGAGAGGACTGCCGGTTGCGGGACCGCAATAATCGCCAGATCGACAGGGCGCGGAATGTCGACGACCGACGCGTACGCCGGAATCGAGGCGACTACATCGGCTCGGGGATTCACTGGGTAAACAGGTCCGTTAAACCCGGCGGCAATCAGGTTTTTGAGGACTCGATGCCCGATACTACTCGGGTCGCGGGAGGCTCCTACCACAGCCACCGAACGCGGACGAAAAAAGGATTGGAGGGAAGCGACAGTCGCAGTGCGATCCCTCTCTTCGAAGAGTTCCACACTCCGAGCCGTATGCTCGATATCGAGCGAGATGAGGAGTTCGCCTTCGTCGAGTTGACGCACCACTTCGTAGCCGCTGTCGGAGAAGACCCGTACCATTTTTTCGTTCTCCGGCAGCACGTGGGCAATGAGGCGTTCAAAGCCTTCTGCTTCTGCGGCTAAGGACAATCGCTCGAGTAGAAGGGTGCCGATTCCCTTTCCGTGATGGTCATCCTGGACCAAGAAGGCAACTTCCGCCTCTCGAGCGGAGCGTGGCAGGTAGCTGCCCACCCCGACGATTTCAAAGCGTTCTCCATCTCCCACCGTGACAACGAGGGCAAGCCCAGGTGGCGTGTCGGGCGGTGACGGCGGCGCCAACAACCGTTCGGCGATCTCCTGCGTGCGCGCCACTCCCCCAAAGAACCGATAGTACAATGAGTGGCCCGACGTTCGCCGGACAAGCTCAGTCAACTCCTGGATATCGTCGGGTCCAGCCTCCCTGAGATAGGCCGGACGGCCATCCCTGAGGAGAACCGGACCGTTGAGCGGAGGGCCCTGTGGAATCGGTGGTGGAAATAACACTCCGTGTGTTTGCACCATCAATACCCCTTCCTTGGACAGTTGTCTGAGGTGTCAAACAACCGTGCCTCCCTACCGAAGGCGACCGGCCATCATATCCGAGAGAGTCTCGGGCTCGATGCGAAGACCAAAGTAAAATGACCCAAAGAGGCCGTAGCGCGCGCTCGCTTCGTCAAACCGCATCTCCTGAACAATTTTTTTGATAGGCAGGGCATCGACGGCGTAAAGTGTGACGCCCCACTCCCAATCGTCATACCCCATGGAACCTGTGATCATTTGCTGTACTTCACCGCGGTACGCGCGCCCGATCGCGCCGTGCGCGTACATGAGCGTGCGCCGCTCTTCCATTGGAAGCGAGTACCAGTTGTCGTCGCCATCCCTTTTTTTGCTCATAGGGTAAAACGAGACGTACGGCATATCTGGAATAACAGGTTTAAGGCGGCGTGCGATAAACGCCTCCTCCTGGGGCGTCCGCGCTTTCTCTTCCTCCGACGTATACTGACCCAGCTCAGTCACAGAGACGTAAGAGTACGTCCGTTTCGTCACTTGGGCCAGTGCAGTTTGCGCAAACTCGACCTCCAAGCGGAGCAAATCGTCCATCTTTGGCCGCAGGTGCAGGATCATCAGATCCCCTTTGTGACCGAGGAGCGCGTACACGCCCGAACTCCCTTCGGGCGCGTCGTCGACCGAAGCCGCGCGCCGAAAGAAAGCCTCGGCTTCAGCTACAGCCTCCTCTTGCTCCTTGGGAGCGAACGCTTTCCAAGCCCTCCAGTCAATGCTTCGCACGTCGTGCAGGGCATACCAACCTTCGAGTGTTCGATGCGCCTCACTCACGGCGCTCACCTCACCTTATAGACGCTTTCACCAGGTCTCTTCGGCACGATGGCACAAACTCCCTGTCAAACAGGGAGGACCGGCGGGCGCGGGCTAAAAGAGACGAGCTAAACTATCGAAAGAGCGGCATGACGTATTGTGCGAGGAAGTAAAGAACCGCCCCGACAATGATGACGATGGCGCTCCATTTGATCGCGGACGTGCCGACTTCCGAGCGCGTTGCCGATGAATCCCGATCGTTCTCTTCAGGTCCCATACGGATCTCCTCCTTCGCAACCTTCACTCTCTTAGCAGATGCAGGGGGCAATTCGTGCCACGCAAGTAGTATGCTCCGAAGGGTTGCCGAAAAAAATAGCTACGGCCAACCAACACGAAAATTATCCAGGAAAGGGGTTGGTGGGCTGCACGTCATCTGATAAAATGGTCACGGAAAACACCGTGCCAAATTATAGGTGTACAACCAGCATGCGAAGTGTCGTACAAGAGCGGAGGGATCAACGTGGCGTTTGTAATTACCGAGCCGTGTATCGGCACCAAAGACGCGTCGTGCGTCGAGGTATGTCCGGTTGAGTGCATCCATCCCATGACGGATGAGGATGGATACGAGGAGATTGACCAGCTTTATATCGATCCGGACGAGTGCATCGACTGCGGCGCCTGTGAGCCGGAGTGCCCCGTCGAGGCCATCTTCCCCGAGGACGAAGTTCCCGAGAAGTGGCAGTCGTACATTCAAAAGAACGCAGACCATTACAAGTAGGCGTATAACAAGTAGCGGGTCCTATGGACAAGCTCAGGGGCGGTTCTAACGAACCGCCCCTTTCTTATTGACCAATCGCGTCCAAGAGTTCCTCTGCCAAGCGATCCGACAAAGGTTCCCCCTCCGGACCCAGCCCGAGCTTGATGTGGGGCTTATTGGTCCCGTGAAAGTCACTACCTCCGGTCGACACCAGGCTCCGTTGGCGCGCCCATTGCGAGAACCGATCGACGTCGGCGGAGGTATGCTGACTGTAATACACTTCTAGGCCCGTCAAACCAGCGGCTATCAGTCGGTCGAGAAAATGGCCAAACTCTTCGGTCGCCAACTTGAGGTAGCAGGGGTGCGCCAAGACAGCGATTCCTCCGGCCGATTGAATCACACCTACGGCCTCCTCGGGGGAGAGGACCTCCTTAGGGACGTACCCCGCTTTGCCGCGAGCGAGGTACTTCGTGAATGCCTCCTGGACGTCGGCGACAATGCCCTTCTCAACCAATGCGTGGGCGACGTGGGGCCTGCCTACCACACCGCCCGGCGCCTGGCGTAGCACATCCTCTAACTCGATCGCCACGCCGGCGGCGCGCAAACGCTCGACCATGCGCGGCATCCGTTCATTGCGAGCCGTCACCGTTCGCTGGAGCGTCGAGCGTAACGCCTTAGAGTCCGGATCGATTCCATACCCCAACACATCGACGGGTTGCTCCTGATATCGAGTGCTGAGCTCGATGGCCGGGATGAGACGAATCGATGCAGCCCTGCATAGGGGCTGCGCAGCGATCACTCCTGCGACCGAATCGTGATCGGTGATCGCCAGATGCGTCATGCCCAGTTCTACGGCGTGGGCGACGAGCTCCTGCGGAGTGAAGGTGCCGTCCGAAGCCGTTGTATGACAATGAAGTTCGATCACTCGCTACTCATCCCGCTCCCTTTAAGAAAAAAGACCATGTCCAGACGGAGCCGCTCGCCGACGCGCACGATATCCTCACGCCCGATTCGCTCAATCGCAGCGGTCGCCTCTTCGATCGACTCCGGCGCTCCTTCGGCTGTACCGCCGGCGTGAAAGAGAATGCGGCCATCGGCGGTGTCCAAGCGCATTCGGTATTGGGAGCGTAACCCGCGTCGAGTCGCCTCCAACACTTCATCGGAGAAGTCCCCCGCCACGGTGTCGTCGATCTGTTTGCGCATAATCTCGAGGGCCTGGTCGTACTTGTTTACATCGATCCCCGCTATTGCCATCAAGAGTCCCTTGTTTGCGTCGTACGATGAGGAAGCCGTGTACGCGAGGCTCGCCTTCTCGCGCACGTTGGCAAATAGTTTCGAGTGCACAAAACCGCCAAGGACTCCGTTGAGGAACATCATGCCGTAACGATCTGGGTCTTTGCGGGGGATATCCGTCTTGAGCCCCAGGACTAGCCATCCTTGGTTCATCCGCTCCTCTTGAACGACCTCTCGAGGCTCACCCACACCTTTGTTAACGCGCGTCGTTTCAACCGTCGAAAGCGCTCCTCTGTCGCCGACGAACCGCTTGCGCACCTCTTCATAGGCACGCTCCGGATCGACGTCCCCTACGATATATACGTCCATGGGGCGCGTATTGAGAATGAGTCGGTGATGATCAAGTAACGAGCGGGCGTCGGCCGCCATGATCCCCTCTTCTGAGCCGAGCTCGTGCTGAGCAAACGGCTGGCCTTGGTACATCTCCTCGAGGCAACGATGCCTTGCCAGAGCAATCTTGTTGTTCACTAAGGCCCTCAGCCGACCGATCTGAAAACGTTTCTCCTGCTCTACGTACTCCTCCTTGAGTCCGTCGCCTTCCGTAACTGGTCGATATAGCATCTCCGCCAATAAGTCGAGGCCCGACCCAAAGAGTTCGCCGTCCACGTACTGATCATTCACCATGTCGAGGGAGTACGTGATGAGCTGGCGGTCACCAACCTTATACACTCCACCTGAAAGGTCTGCGTCGTACAACGCTCCGGCCGCTCTCTCCAGATCCATTCCCGACGGATAACGCTCCGTGCCGCGCTTTTGAATAAACGGCAGGAGAGCCCCCTTTGAGGCTCGCTCGGCGTCGAGTTGGTCGTGGAGAATCACCATCACGCGGGTCCGTTTAAACTTTTGGGTCGGCGCCACCATCAATCGCATCCCTGTCGCCAGGGGAAACTCTTGAAATACACTTGTCTCCACCGGACTGGTCGCCACTCCTGCATCACTCCTCCGAAATGTTGCTGCGCTTCAACGGGCCACTTGCGACCTTTCGACTACCGCTACGACAGAGGTTCAATGACTGAGTACGCCCGCCGATTCTCCTGAACGAACTCTCCTAAAAATCTCTGCGCCTCGTCGAGACTCACTTCGTTGAGCAGTTCCCGGCGTTCGAAGAGATCGAGACCGTCGAAGTGGTGCGTCACATACAGGTGTACCAGCAGTTGCAAGTCGTCCATCGCGCTCAGCACGTCGCCGATCGCCCGTTTGCGCGCCTCTTCGAAGCGCTCGGCGTCGATGCCGCGATCGCGCGCCTTGACCAACGCGTCGGTGATGCGGTCACGAAACGCCTCCGGCTCTTCCGTCTCACAGCCGACGTAGAAATGCGAGACGCCGGGGTACGTCGTCAGGCTGTACCCGTACCGACTGGCAATGACGCTCCGCTCGTACAGGTTCCAATACTCGTCCGTTGAGCGTCCCAAAACTGCGTCGAGCGCCAACTCCGCGCCGATGAGCCGGCGATGGTACTCCCGTTGGTCCCCACCGTCGGCCATTAACCGTCCCTTGAAACCCATCAGGACGTTGGGCCGGGAGACCTGCATCTTGTGGCGCACCTCCGCTTGGCGCACCTCCAAGGGCTCTTCAGGAATCACCCGCTCAATCGATCCTCGGGGTTGGTAATTCCGGGCCTCCATGTCACGAGCCGTCAGGCGAAGGACGTCGTCAAAGTCAACGTCGCCGGCGACGGCTACCACCATGTTGCTCGGGTGATAGAAGGTGTCGTGACAGGCATAGAGCAGCTCCTTAGTGATCTGATGAATCGACTCAACGGAACCGATGACGCGAATGCGAGCCGGATGCACTTGGTACAACGAATCGATGAGATTGTAGTAAACCATGCGAATCGGAGAGTCGAGGCCCATCTGAATCTCCTGTTCGATGATCCCCTGCTCTTTATGGACGTTTTCATCCGTGAAATGCGGATTTTGCACGTAGTCCAAAAGGAGATCGAAACCTTCATCAAACTGCTCGACAAGTGAACACAAATAAACCGTGTAGTTCTGCCCTGTATAGGCGTTGGGACTCGCTCCCATTCGCGAGTACTTGTCGAGCACGTTCGTTCCGTCAGGCTCCTCAAAGAGCTTATGCTCCAAGAAGTGAGCGATGCCGTCGGGGACGTGTGTAGGCTGGGACTCCCCCGGTCGAATAAAGACGGAGTCCATACCGCCATAATGCGTCGAGAAAGTGAGGTACTTGCGTTGATATCCCGGCTTGCGCAAAAGGACCACTTTGAGCCCATTGGGAAGGGTCGTCGAAACGACTTCCTGGCCAAGGGCTTCGTAAGTTTGCGTGACAGGAGAGACCATCTTGTCGCGTTCTCCTCCTTAAGTTTGCTGTTGAGTACGACATTGTCGCGTCGCGGAACGCGACTCGGGCCGACGTTCGGCCAATAGCGCTGATTTCCCTTGTAAGCGCGGCCCACCCAAGACCGGTGGCGGTACCTTCGGTGTAGAATGCCCCAAGGGCGTTACGTCATTGCGCACGCGAGCGTGAAATAAGCGTATTTGCGATTCTGTCCAACAACAAATCAGCCACACGCTCCTTGGGCAACTGCGGAAAGCGCTCCTGCCTTCCTCCCTTATGTAAGAAGGTGACCGCATTGGTGTCCACCTCAAACCCGGAACCCTCTTCACTCACATCGTTGGCGACGATGATATCCGCGTTCTTCGATTCGAGTTTCTTGACAGCGTTGGCCAGTAAGTTCTCTGTCTCGGCGGCGAATGCGACGAGGAGTTGATCGGGGCGCTTGCCCGCTCCTACAGTTGCTGCGATGTCCGGGTTGCGCACAAGTCGTACCTCCCAGCTCTCACGAGCGCCCTTCTTCACTTTCTGCTCCGCCTGTACTTCGGGACGAAAGTCAGCCACGGCCGCGGCCATCACCACCACCTCACTCGATTCAAGACGTTCCTCAACGGCCGCTTTCATCTCGAGGGCCGTCTCGATCCGTACCACGTCGCACCCAACGGGTGGAGTCAGGGCACTCGGTGCGGTCACGAGGGTCACCTTCGCCCCGCGGGCCAAAGCACGGGCGGCGATCGCATACCCCATTTTTCCGGAGGAGCGGTTCCCAAGGTAGCGGACGGGGTCAAGGGGTTCTCGGGTTCCGCCGGCGGTTACCAAGAGTCGCCGACCCTGGAGCCCTGGAACTTCAGGCACCGCGTCCTGGCCTGCGTCGTCGGGAATCGACACGGCCTCTGAAAGGATCTCCGCCGCACGCTGCACCACCGCCTCAGGCGCCGCCAAACGGCCCGCTCCCACGTTTAGGCGAGCGAGCGCGCCTTCTTCGGGACCCACAAAGACGACGCCGCGGCGTCGCAACCTCTCCACATTCTCTTGTGTCGCAGGATGCAACCACATGTCCGTATCCATGGCCGGAGCAACGATCACCGGGGCCCGGACTGACAGGAGTGTCGTCGTGAGTGCATTGTCTGCAAAGCCCCATGCCATTTTCGCCAGGGTGTTCGCCGTCGCCGGGACGATGAGCGCGATCTCGGCGCCCTCGGCGATATCCAAGTGAGGCATCGTGCGGCGGTCGCCGGAGAGCTCTGCCGGTGGTTGGTGCAGATCGACGATCACAGGACGTCCCGAGAGACCGCGAAACGTCGCGGGTGTTACAAATTGGGTAGCGCTCGGTGTCATCACTACATCGACAAACGCCCCCGCCTTTGTTAAGAGTCGCAGCGCTTCGATCGCCTTGTAAGCCGAAATGCCCCCGGTCACTCCCAGTAAGACGCGCCGCCCGTTTAACGCTTCCACTCCAATTCACTTCCTTCCGACGAGCGCCCATACGCCCGTCTCGTTGCCCGTATACATACTTTGTACTCGCTTTGTGGACCTCCCACTTGCAAAACGTCACCAATTCGCGAGCAGGATCACGCCGGTCGTTGAGGAATCTACTTGAGGCTCAATTATGTACTTGATTTGTATATGGTTTGTCCACATTTTGTCCACACATTGTGGATAACCAGTCCGGCCGGAGGGGTGCGTACGTGCAAATCGAAATTCGCGGTGCGGAACGGCTCTCGTTTCGCGAGCGCCAAGTCGTCGTATTGCGGGAATCCGGATACGGCAACTCGACGATTGCCAAGCGCCTTAAGATCTCCGCCGGCACGGTCGCCACTCTCTTTAACCGCGCCAAACGGAAAGGTTACCAAGTAGTGATCGTCTTAGACGGCGATCCGTTGGCCCTTTTTGAACCCGAAGAGGACGAGACGGAGGACGAGACCGACGGCGAGGCCGACGCAAAGAATGGGGATAACGAACCGGCTGAGTGACGCCTACCACGCAAAAAGTGAGTTGCGGCGCAGGAACGCAGGCGCAGCGATTTGAATCACATATCAGAAAGAAGCGTGTAGGAGGTATGCTTCATGCTGGAGTCCGCCATCGAGTCTCTTGCCCGGTCAGGTCGACTCGTTCGCCTGCGTGAACTCGGCTTAGGGTACATGCCCTCATACCGGGCGGCGCTCTCCGGAGCCATTGCAGCCTTGCTTTTCACGTATGGCAAGTACTACTGGTACGCAATTAACGCACTCTTCGCCTTCGGGCTTCGCTGGATCGGCAACCGTACCCTCGACGCCGGTCCACCCCCACCCTTCGAGCTGTTTGTCTACGGTGAGTTGGTCACGGCATTCGTCTTGGTTGCGGGCGCAGCCTTGGCGCTCATCCGAAGATGGTCAATTCGAAAGGGTCGCTTTCTGGTGATTCAAGTCGGACCCATTGCACAGTTGCGCGCCGGCTGGCACGTACCGGTCGGGGTCGCCGTAACGGCGGTGCTTACACTTACCTTCAACCAGAGCTTTGCATCGATGCCGACGTCCCTTAGTTACCTCATGATGTCGATTGGGAGCTTGATAGCGATCGTGATCTGGGAGTCTATCCACGACGCACTCTTGACATTCTTTCTGTCGCCGAGGGAGAAGGAGAAGGCCGTCGTCGAGTTTGACTTGAAAGAGGCGTTCGCTCAGGACGAGACAGCTGTGCGCTGGCAGGTCAACAAAGTCCGTTTCGACAGTCGCTCCAAGTGCGCCGTCTTGATCGGGGAGTTTCCTTCTAGGGAAGCGGAGAAGCGGGTGACTCAAGTGGCGATGCGAGTCAAAGGGGTTGAAACGGTGGAGCTGATCGGGGAAGAGGAGCCCCCTCTTCCCCCGGCTGAACAAGCCCCGTTACTCTCCGGAGCTGTCCGCAAATGACGCGATGAGACCGGCCATCAACGCGACCGTCTCCTTAAAATCACTTAAGCGGATATTCTCGTTGGGCGCATGCGCCTTGGAGTCCCAGTAACTGACGCCTAGGCTTACAATGGGGACACCCAATCGATCGGCGATCGGATGCATCGGACCCGAACCGTAATGCGTCGGGTACAGGCAGATTTCCCGACCGGTCAAATCGTGTGCGACTTGGGAGACGCGCTGTACGAAGGGATCGTCGAGCCTCGTCCGATGGGGCTCCTCTCCGGCCAACAGGCGAACCTGCACGTCACCGTACCCCTCCATCTCCAAGTGATGGCGAAGTCTCTCGACTACACGCTCCGGCGATTGGTTGGGTACGAGTCGGAAGTCCACTTTGGCTCGAGCCTCTTTGGGCAACACGGTCTTGGCCCCTTCGCCCGTATACCCCGCCTCAAAACCACATACCGTGCACGACGGTTCGAGTAGGAGGGCCGCCAGCGCTCCGGCACCCTCTTTTCCCCGTACAAACCGGCTGACACCGAAGGTCTGTCGGTACTTGGCGCTCTCAAACGGAATCGCTTGTACCGCTCGGCGCACTTCGGCGCTCGGTGGGATCACCTGATCGTAAAACCCGGGGATAAGCACCTTGCCCTGCTCATCGCGGAGCGAGGCAACCGCTCGAGCCAGGCGGTTGGAAGCAGCGTCTACGATCGCGCCGTAGCTGGAGTGCAGATCAACGTCAGCCACCCGGGCGGAAAGCTCAACGTACGCAATCCCCTTAAGGCCCAAGAAGAGGTGGAGTCGCTCGTTAGGATCGCGGGAACCGCTCTCCCAAATACAGGCGTCGGCCTGTAGCTTCGGTGCGTAAGCGTCAACGAAGCGCGAGAGGTTCGGACTGCCGATCTCCTCTTCGCCTTCGAGGAAAAACTTCACCGTGCATGGGAGGCCGCCGGCCTGCTGGACCAAATGCACCGCGGCCATGCGGGAGATCAGGTCCCCCTTGTTATCGCTCACACCTCGCGCGTACATCCGACCCTCTCTAACGCTAGGTTCAAATGGATCGCTCTGCCACTCGGACAGTGGCTCCGGCGGCTGGACGTCGTAATGGTCATAAAAGAGGAGGGTGTGATTGCCGCCCTCCTCCCTCGATGCTGCAAAGGTGACCAAAATGGCCGGATTAGCGACGTCGAGCCGTAAGATCTCTACGTCGGCGCCGAGGCTCTTAAAGCGCGACGTCAGAAACTCCACCGACGCGTCCACGCCTTGGCCAGTAGCGCTAACGCCCGGAATTCGACAGAACTCCCGCAACCATTCTTCGTACTCCTGCACGTTTTCGGATGCCAGTTGGTTCCAATCAATGTTCCGCATTAGAGGGCTCCTCCCTCATCATGGAAGTAAGTGGAAGTCTTTCATGAGTGAAGCTTCCCTTCCACAATAGGTTGAAGGACTCCTCCAATCTGCGATATCCCCTTAGCCCTCGTGTGGAGAGACGGGCTCCGCGTGGGAATGCTTCGCGTCCATCTCAGCTTTGCTCTGCTGCACACTCTGAATAAGTCGCTCGACATCGCCCGACTGCGCCGGCGCTGTCTTGTACATTCCCATTTGATGCATCAGGTTAAAGACGGCTCGCTGTTGGTCGCACCGGTCAACCATGATCCCTTGAAGCGCCTCACGCACGTTATCACTGTCTGATTCCAAAACGCCCATTTGGTAACACGAGGCTGCGTGCTTCAACGATCCCAAGGCGTCAGTAAGAATCGAGGAATCCTTCATCTTCACCGCGAACATCCTCTCTGGAAAGAGTGTATTGGGCTTAATGGACCGGGCCGCTGCTCGATAGTGTTGCGGCCAACGCAGCGTAGTGCTCGCGACTGCGGTCGCCCAATTGAAGGCACAACTTGCGGGTGGCCTCTTCAGACGCGCACTCGGCGAAGTGATGAAACTTCTCGTAGAGTGCTTCCTCGTACCGCATGAGCTCTTCAAGGAGTGCAAGCTCCTTCTCAGTAATCTGCGACACAAGCCTCCATCCTCTCGTCCGTAATCTCTTTTCGCTCCTAAGATACCCTTGGTCGAGCGGCAACATGTAACGCGTCAACCTCGCAGAAGGACATCCGTTGGGGGCCGTTGTACATAGCATAAAGGGTGCCGGGGTAGACCAATGGCGTAGCGATCTACCAACGAGAAAGTCTTCGGGGAGTTGTGACGGGATTGAACCAAAACGGCCGACCGTTTGGAGAAAAGGTTAAAAACGTCATATCCTACGCCGACGATGTCTTCGTCTGGGTCTACCTCGATCAAGTCGATCGGGTGATTCGCTACGAGTCCTTCGTGGTCGGATACGATGAGAAGGGTGACCCGGGAACGCTCGACTTTGTGCTTGAAGAAGGCGTGCTCGACAACATGCACGAAGTCCCGGTCTTTTGGGAGATGCTCCTTGCGCAGCAATCACGTGTCGGCAATGCGCCTGTGGGAGCCTACCAGTTTACCGTCGACGGACGCCTCATTACGCCGACACCCCTGCGCTTCTTCTACAGCGAGTTGCTTCCCGATCAAATGGAGGCGATTCACCGCTACTTTGAGGATCAAGAAGAGCTCCTCAAAGCCGAGCGACGCCCAAGGTGGACCCGCATGCTTCGCGCTCTGGGTTACGACGTCATTCCCTCGCTTTAATCTGCCGCTTTCAAACTGCGCGTGCACCGCCAAACCCGACAAGCTGACCTGACCAGCCGTGCCCGCCAACCGGCCCGGCTAATCAGCGCGTCAGCCACATCTTCGTGACCGTCAGTAACCACCTTTGGATCCGTCAGGTAGAGGCCCAAGAGTCCTTCGATCACGCAGAGGTGAAAAGGAGCCGCCGCCAAACCGCGAGCGCTGCGCACAGCTTCTTCGAGAATCCACACCAAGCGCTCCCGTGCCTCTTGGCGCGACGTGTAGAAGCTGACAAAGTTCAGGTCCCGCTCGCGTCGATCTTCCTCCTGATCGATCAGGTAATCGAGGAGGATGTGGAGCGCCGCAATCCAGGGGAAGTAGGCGCCAAAGAGGCTTTCGAGCGCCTCAACCGGCTCGTGACGAGCCCCTTCAGTCACAAGGGCAAAGATACCCAACGTCGATCCGGCGGCTGCCGCAAACTCCCACCAATATAACTGGGGCGTCGCTGATTGGTGTCTGCCGAACCAAGCCTCCAAGTTTGGCACGCGCTCATTGTACTCCACGTGCTTATAAACCTGGAGATCAATATAGAGGGAGACCAGGTGCTTCACCTTCACCTCAAACTGCGAGTATCGCGGAAACTGAGCAAGGGTGGTTCGGCACACGTCGACGAGAGCCTCAAGGTAGCCTCCATCCTCTTTGTGCGGATAATGGCTGTAATACCCTCCCCTCGCCGATGTAAACGGGCTCACAGCGTCCATCATCGACCGGTGCAGAGTACGAAATGTGAAAGCGTCTAAGTGGTCTGTCCTGTCACATAGGTTGTCGAGGTAATCACTCACTGTTTGGAAGGCGACGATAAAGCGAAGGAGCGCCTCGGCGGACTGGGGATGCCATGCAGCAAAGACCGTTCCCCCTTGGCAATGAAAGCGTTTGGTGTCGATGCTTGAGAGTGCTTGTCGTCTCAATGTGGGATCTGGAATGGCGCGCGCACGCGTGCGCCAGCCGTCAAGCGCACGGTCGGTTTGAGGGAGCACCCAGCTCATATGGCGGGCCGTCAGTCCGAGCGGGGCGAGTGGGAACCAATGGGAGTGAGCCCCATCACGCACGATTGTCGCTCACACACCTTTATCGGTCAAAGGCAGGGACCCCCGAAACTCGGAGCCCCCGCCTTGAATGTATCGCTAGATTACACGTCCCGGGGTTGCAGATGCTGCTGGTTCTGCTGCTGGAACCCCGTGTTGATAGCCTGACGGAATCCCTGCTGCACACCCTGGGTTGCCTGACCGACGAGGGACTGCTCGGCCGCGGCGATCATGCGACGAACCATATGTCCTCCAACCGCACCCCAAACGCGAGAGGGGATGTCACCGCCGTATCCCCCGGTCTGCCCGGCGTACCACTGCTGGAGCAACTGGGCCTGGGGGTCATTGGAGGTGGTGGCAACCTCCTGAGCCACTTCATACTTGAAGCGATCAAGGGCCTGACCTGCCTGGGGCAGGAGCGGCTGATTACTCTGCTGTCCTTCAGCCATGAACTCACCTCCCTTCGACCCTTAGTGTTCCACCGTTCGGGAGATGAATGATACCATTGTATGGTTGGCACGAAGTCCCAGCAGAGCAGGGCGAACGCGTGTGAGTTTCCGACCTCCCTTAGGCGACCGGGGTGAATCGAGTAGCGACATAATTATCGAGGATGCGAGTAAACTCTTCAACAATACCCTCGCCGCGCAACGTCGTGTGCAGCTCGCCGTCGACGAACACCGGCGCCTTGGGCTCTTCAAAGGTCCCCGGCAGGGAGATCCCGATGTGCGCGTGCTTGCTTTCGCCAGGGCCGTTAACGACACATCCCATCACGGCAACCTTAAGAGACTCGACCCCAGGATACGCCCTACGCCATTGCGGCATCTGCTGCTGTATGTGACGTTGAATATCCTCCGCCATCTGTTGAAAAAAAGTACTCGTTGTCCGGCCGCATCCTGGACACGAAGTCACCTGTGGTGTGAAACTGCGAATCTCGAGGGATTGCAGTATTTGCTGAGCGACGTGTACCTCTTCGGTGCGGGGTCCGCCGGGAGTCGGGGTGAGCGAGACGCGTATCGTATCTCCAATCCCCTCCTGTAGCAGCACAGAGAGGCCTGCCGTGCTGGATACGATCCCTTTGACGCCCATGCCCGCCTCGGTTAACCCGAGGTGGAGCGGATAATCGCATCGCGCTGCCAAGTTGCGGTAGACCGCGATCAAATCTTGGACACCGGAGACCTTGGCGCTAATGACGATTCGATCGTGCGGGAGGCCGCACTCTTCAGCAAATTCGGCCGAACGGAGCGCGCTTTGCACCATCGCCTCCAACGTCACTTCCTTTGCCGTTTTCGGCGCGGTCCGCTTCGCATTTGCATCCATCAACTCGGTCAAAAGCTGTTGATCGAGGGAGCCCCAATTCACCCCGATACGGACCGGCTTCTCCCATTTTATAGCCTGCTGGACTATAGATTGAAAGTTCTCGTCCCGCCTTTTTGCGCCGACGTTTCCCGGGTTGATGCGGTACTTGTCCAACGCCTTGGCACACTCGGGAAAACGTTCCAACAGGATGTGCCCATTGTAGTGAAAGTCGCCGACAATCGGAGTGCGCACACCCCAGTCGCGCAGTTGCGCGACCATCGCGGGAACAGCCGCGGCCGCCTCCTCGTGATTGACGGTGACGCGTACGATCTCGCTGCCGGCGTCCGCCAGCTCTTTCACTTGCTCCGCCGTTGCTTGCGCGTCCGCCGTGTCGGTGTTGGTCATTGATTGAACGACGATCGGGTGATCGCCACCGATCCAAACGTCACCCACCCTAACCGGAACGGAACGCCGCCTGGCGATCCCCTGGTCCCAAAGATTCCTCTCATTCTCGAGCACTTTTTCAAGACACCAGCCTTCTTGGGTCGGGCTTTAAGAATCGAACGATTGACGAATCATTCGCCAGAATTACCCTTGACCCTGCCCAGAGCCGCCGCCCTGCTGTGAGCCCCCCTGACCTCCTTGCTGCTGGGATTGTTGCTTTTTCTGCTCTTCGATGCGCTCAATGATCTCGTGCACCCACAGCTCATCCGCCACTCGGGAGAAGTTGTCGGGCGAGAAGCCTTTCCAATTAATGCGTTTAAACGTCTCCTGACTTAACTCGACTCGAGCCACGGGGACGTCCTTGAGCGTATTGCCCCAAACATCCTTGAGCGAACTGCTCTTTGCTTCAAAGGACGTGCGTGCAACCTCAACTTCGCTGCGAGCAAGGTCGCTAAAGAACTTTTGCGCCTGTTCAGCCAAGGACTTCTTACTGAGCTCTTCGGCCTCTTGCTCAAAGCGGACCACCCAACCCTGTGGGGTTGGTGTCGCCTCCACCAGCTTCCCTTCGGATGCCGCGATCTTTAATTTCTGAAGCTCGCGTTCCTCTTTGGTCGGCGGCTTCACCTCCACTTTCGGGGACTGTTGCGGCATCGCTGCCATGCGACCAACCGAAAACGCGGCCCCTGCAATGACAAACACGACTGCCCCCAATGCGACCCATAACCATGCCTTACGCACCTTGCGATGTCCCCCTCCCCTACCCTAGCGCACAAGTAGGGATTGTCGTCTACGTTAGGTTTAGGTTCACCCTTAACGCAGTAATGGATCATCGCTCGAATCGCCAATCTCAAACTTAGTTGTCATCCAATGGTAAAAGTTATCGCCCCGGGCCCGAAGTTCCTGATAAAGACGGGCCATCAACTCCCTCTTTACATCACGATACGCCTCGTCATCGATGCGGTTGACAAGCTCGCCCGGGTCTTGGGAGAGGTCGTACAACTCGTTGATATCTGGGGGATTGATGACCAGTTTGTGCCGCTCGGTGCGAATCATTCGTTGGGGATACGGAAAGTGGTGGCCGTGAAACTCGGCCGTGATGTGCTCACGCCAACGTCGAACCTCCTCTCCCTTGAGTGCCGGGACAAGGCTGACACCGTCGTACTCCTCCGGAATCTCGACCCCGGCGAGATCGAGGAAGGTTGCCGGAAGATCGACCAACGATACAAAGCGCGTGTCAACAGAGGCACGCGCGCCTTGCGGCAGACGAGCCACCAAGGGAATTCTGTAGATGTCGTCGTACATCGCCGGTCCCTTGTCTTGCATGCGATGACTTCCGACGAACGCACCGTGATCGGTCGAGTAAACGATGGCAGTGTTTTGGCTAAGCCCCAGAGCCTCCAGCTCAGCGAGGATGCGCCCGACCTGCTCATCGATTAACGTGACGAAGCCCCAGTAGACGGCGATCAGCTTGCGCCACTTGTCGGCGCTAAAGCCGTCGGCGCCCCAGTGCTCGGAGTAGTGCTTATGGACTCTAGGCTTACCTCTAAAACTTTCGCCCCAACCTGGCGGAAACTCCACGAGTTCGGGATCGTACATGTTGTAATACCGTTCCGGCAGGAAGTACGGTAGGTGCGGTCCAAACCACTGGCACGCCAAAAAGAACGGGGTTCCCTCGCGTGCGCCCTCGGCATAACGCCGCAAGCGCTCGATGCACCGCTGGGCGAGGAAGTAGGGGAACGAAGCCTCCACCGGCGCCTCGTGAACGCCCGCAATCGGAATGGTGCTGCTCGGGTTGGGGCAGGCCGCATTCACTACGTCACGCACCTCAAAGGGAGGGTATCCGTGCTGAGTGAGGTAGCGGCGGTAATCCTCGTGCTCGACCGGCTGGCCCCACCCTGGGTAGTGCACTCCGTCAAAGTCGTACCAATCCGGACCACGCTCGACACCCACATGCCACTTGCCGACGGTGCCGACATGGTATCCTGCGCCGCGCAGGTAATGAGCAAAACTGCGCGTCCCCTCACGCAGCTCAGTGGGGTAACCGACGTTCCGCTCAAAATTGGCCAACAATCCGTGTTTATGCGGCATCACACCAGTGACCACCGAGGCCCGCGCCGCCGTGCAAATCGCCGTGCACGTGTAGGCCTGATCGAAGCGAACACCGTGGGCGGCAATCCGATCAATATTCGGCGTCTGCACGACTGGATTGCCGTAACACCCTAAAGAGTCCAAACGTTGTTGATCGGTGAACAAAAAGAGGATGTTGGGCTTCTCAACCGCTTGCGCCACGTTTTCTCCCTCCTCCTTCTATCGCTCACCTATGGTTTAGAGGCGACTCCGACCTTTCCTCCGCACGGCAACCCTGATCAATCGGCAAGTCGCAGCGGAATCCGAGGTCTGACCACTTTCGTGCTCACAAGAGTCTTACGACATGACGACGCCGACATACAGTGTATTAGCCGGTGACGTGGTGTTTTTGTGTCAGTGCGCAGCGCCGAAGGGGGGAGCACATAGATGAGGGTGGAGAGAGTACTGGTTCGCTACGATCGGCAGGCGGCGGTCGATTACGCCGGGAGGTATTGGGATGTGCCCAACCCCCGCTTCGCAAATATGGATGCTTTTGGGGCCGGTGGAGATTGCACCAACTTCACCTCCCAATGTCTGTTTGCCGGTGGGTGGCCCATGGACTACCGCGCTACTGGTTACGACACGGAGTGGTGGTACCGGCGGATCGGCCCTGATCGCTACGATGCGCAGGAGGACGACTGGTGGTCCTGCACGTGGTCCCTTCCGGAGAACCAGTTCCATTACCTCAGTATCAACTTTGGCGAAGCCGTCGATCTAAAGCGCCGTCCTGAGGAGGTCCAACGGCTCCGCTTGGGGGATATCATCTATTACGATTGGCGAGGCACCGGCCGGCTGGGACACTCGTCGATCGTCACATCGTTTGACCGCTTTGGGCGGCCCCTGGTCACCTACCGAACGTTGTCGCCCCGGCCTCCCATCCGCAATCAGCTGTGGCATCTCCGATTTCGCGCCGACGCCCGGAGGATCTTGGCCATCCTCCTTCCCGATCGAGCTACAGCATTTCGCTCCGTCCCAAACTGGAGTGAGCTCTCTCCATGCGAATCGGCAAGAGCCACCCGATAACGCGGGGCGGGCAATGGAGATCCACGGCCCGCCCCAGCGCATCGATTGAGTTGGCGAGTGAAACCTGAGGGGGATTACTCGCTCATTTTGTCAAGCAGGCTCAACAATACCTCGAGATCAAGGGAGTTGGCGGGGTGAAGGAAGGCTCCGCTCGCATGACGCCTCATCACGAGGCCGCGAGGCCCCTGCTCGCGTTCAACCCGGGGCGCTTCTCGGGGCTCCCAGCGGTCGGGCATGTGTTGGCGGCGCTCAAGTCGCGCATCGCGGCTTCGATCCTGCGGCGCACCTTCACGGCGATGGAGCATCATCGGGCTTGCATGCCCTTCTGAGCGATGGAGCACGACCGCCCCTACATGTCCGACAAGCTGGTGCACAATCTGCTCCTGACGCTCAGTGAGCCCCTCCATAAAATCCTTTAAGGCAGATGTCCCAACCGTCATAGCCTCTTGAATCGTCGCACGCAGCTCTTCGTCCAGCTCGCTTAACGTCTCTTCGGCGCCTTCAAGTAGGGCGTCTCGTCGTTCGGCGAGCAACGTCGCGATCTGTGTGTGCACCTCTTCCCTCATCGCTTGGAGATCTTGGACAGCAACTTTAAACGCCTCGACTTGCTCCGGCGTTAAGTTCAGGTCGACGAGTTTTTGGGCCAACCGGTTCTCCTGCCAAAGCGTCTGCAATTCCCCACCTGTCGGACTGGCTGCAAACGTCGGTGAGACGAACGTCACCGCAAAGACCGCCACCAATGCCGTCGTGGTCAAGAATCCTCTGCTGGATCTTACTCGCTGTGCAAACATTCGCTTCACTCCTTGGTGTTGATTGGTGTTCTCTGTTGCCGGCGGTGCAAAAGTTGATCGCCCAAAATTGATCACCACCGGATCGCTCTCATTATGGAGGACAAATATGATCGCAGCGTGACTGAAGGGTGTCAAAACGATGAAAGTTTGGCCCAAGAGTGTCACAGTTTTGTCACACCGTTAGCCGTGATTTTCTGCAATAATGGTAGGTGGAGGGATCACCTGCGTGGAGATGCAGCGAGTGTTGGTCGTCGACGACGACTCCAACGTTTGCGAACTGGTCAGTTTATACCTTGAGCGAGAGGGCTTTGCGATCGAGTGTGTCAATGACGGTCAAGCGGCGCTGGACACCTTAGAGCGGACGAGTCCCGACCTCATCGTACTCGACTTGATGCTTCCAGGCGTCGATGGCCTGGAAGTGTGTCGGCGCGTGCGTAAGGCGGGTGAGACGCCCATTATCATGTTGACCGCACGCGGCGACGATGTCGACCGCATCTTGGGGTTGGAGCTCGGTGCCGACGACTATGTGCCCAAGCCGTTTAACCCCCGCGAGCTGGTCGCACGCGTGAAGGCGGTCTTGCGCCGCAGCCGCGGCGGGAATGAGACACGTCAAGAGGATCAACGTCCCCTTCAATTTAAGGGCCTCACGCTTGATCCCATGGGTCGAGTGGTCCGGATGGACAAAGAAGAGATTTCGTTAACCCCAAAGGAGTTTGACCTCCTCTGGCACTTGGCCGCCCACTCGGGCCGGACTTTCACGCGCCCGGAGCTCCTCGAATCGGTGTGGGGCTACGATTACTACGGTGATGAGCGGACGGTCGACGTCCACGTGAAACGTCTGCGGCGCAAAATCGAGCCTCCAGGACACAGCGTTCGCTACATCCACACCGTCTGGGGCGTTGGGTACAAGTTCCAAGTGGATGAGGATCCGCTGTGAATTCACTCTTTGCCCGCCTCCTTCGCTCGTACGTCGTTGTGCTGCTAACGACCATCGCGGTGACTGGGGCCGCTCTCGCTTACCTCTACACAGAGAGTGTCTACGAGTCCAAGGAGCGCGAACTGGTGGAGAATGGCGTCCGTCTCGCTCGCCTGGTCGAAGTGGGCACACCAACCGTCCTGCTGCGCGCCAGAGTCGAAGCGATCGCCCAGACGCTCAACGCGGGCATCACCTTTGCCAATCGGGAAGGCCTCGTCACACTGACGACCTTCTCCCCCTCGCGGGAGAAGGCACTCCGGCTTAGCCCCAGTGACGTCCATCTCGTCCTCGAAGAAGGGGCCTCCGTCACGCGGCGTGGCTTCGAAGAAGCAGTCCAGGAAGCCGTTGTCACCGCTCTCGTCCCTATCCGTAGCCCTAACGGTATTGCCGGCGCGGTCGTCCTTCACGCGCCGATCCAGGATACGGCCGACACAATCGAGGGAGGGCGGCGCCTCCTCCTTGTCGCGACGCTCTTAGCGGCGGGAGCCGGCGTCGGCGTCAGCTACGTTCTTTCGCGCCGCATCACCGAGCCAATTCGCCAAATGACTTCGGCCAGTCTTGAAATGGCCCAAGGCAACTTTGACCGCCGGGTCTCCACTCAGGAGAAAGGCGAGGTTGGCGCTTTGGGCAATGCATTCAACGAGTTGGCCCACCGTTTGGGTCAGACGATTCGGGAGCTCACGCAGGAGAAGCAGAAGACGGGTTCCATCTTGGCGAGTATGAGCGAAGGAGTGATTGCAGTTGACTCCGAGGGTCGAGTCCTCCTCGTAAATCCGGCACTGGTGAACCTCTTTAAGATTGAGGGGGATGTTGTCGCCGAGCCGCTCCAGGAGCAGCATCGGCTGAAAGTGATTTGGCCTCACATTGAATCGACCCTCTCAGGACATTTGACCGACCAAACCGAGGTTCGCCTCGACGAGAAGGTGTTGGTCCTTCACTCCACCCCGTTGCGAGACGACGACGGAGATGTCCAAGGTGCCGTGGCAATCCTGCATGACGTGACCGAGCGATACCAACTCGAAAGGATCCGCCGAGACTTCTTGGCCAACGTCTCGCACGAGCTACGCACGCCCCTGACGTCGATTCGCGGATTCGTTCAGGCCATCCTGGAAGGCATGGTTGTAAACGAAGAGCAGACCCGGCGTTACCTCCATGTCATCATGGACGAGAGCCTGCGCCTCTCCCGGTTGGTCAACACGATCTTGGATCTCTCCCGCATCGAGTCGAACGCCATCGAGATGGATCTCGAACGACTCGACCTCGGCGAGATTATCGATGACACGGTGGAGTCCCTAGAGCCGATCTGCAAAGACCGGGACATCCAGATTCACGTCGAATTGGATCGCCTCCCTCCGGTACAGGCCGATCGTGACTGGATGGCGCAGATCTTTTTGAACTTGCTGGAGAATGCGGTCCGGCACTCACCCAAGGGAAAGCGCGTCAGCGTCTTTGGCAACACTTGCGAACACCCAGACTCCTCAGGAGTGAATGCGCCTTATGTACAGGTCCAAATTGAAGACGAGGGGGAGGGCATTCCGCAGGAGGACCTCCCCTATATCTGGGAACGATTTTATAAGGTTGACAAGTCACGCCGCTACCAGCACGGGGTTGGAACGGGACTGGGTCTGGTGATCGTGAAAGAGTTGGTTCAAATGCACAACGGCAGCGTTGAAGCCGAAAATCGGGCAGAAGGCGGCGCTCGCTTTACCGTAAGGCTTCCTGTGAACCCTTGAGCATCGCCTTGCGCCCCGGATGTTGCCAGACCAGCAGGAATGCGTCGACTTGACTCCAAAAGGCCTCTTCGCCCATCTCACGCTCGCAGGTGTCGTAGGTATTCGGGTAACCGATGCCACCCCCACCCACGGTGATCAACCCACCCTCACGCATGGCTTTGGTCATCTCTTGAATGTGTCGGGGCGTGACAGCCAGTCCCGTTCGCTCGGTCAACCACTGTGCGATCGTCTCCATCGTCGCCGCCAGCACTTCCTTACCGGCCAGCTTCCGCTCGTGAATCAGCTCGATAAAGGCGAGGACGATTTGCTCAGTCACCTGGTTCTGGTCATCCATGCTCACTCGGGCTTCAGCTCCTATGGGCTCGGGATACGCCCCAGTTCGACATGATGCCTAGAAATGCCTCGCTTCTGCCTTATCGGCAGTCGGCTGACAACGAATCCGAGCCAAACAATCTCACTTACGGTAAAAGTGCGTGCTGGAACCGTATACCGACTCGGCTGCCTCCATGATGGTCTCTGAGAGGGTCGGATGAGGGTGAATGCTCAACATGACGTCTGAGGCCAGCGCGGCCATCTCGACAGCCAACACACCCTCAGCGATCAGCTCCCCTGCACCCGGACCGCAAATACCCACACCCAGCACCTGTTCGCTCTCGGGATCGACGATCAGCTTCGTCACACCGTCGGAACGTCCCAGGGTGGCGGCCCTTCCTGACGCTCCCCAAGGAAAGCGGACCACTTTCACCTGGCGGCCTTGCTCTTTCGCAGCCGCTTCGGTCAATCCGCACCACGCTACTTCCGGATCGGTAAAGACAACGGCTGGAATCGCCTGCGGCTCGAACGCGACCCTCCGTCCGGAGATCACCTCGGCGGCGACACGTCCCTCGTGCGACGCCTTGTGGGCCAGCATCGGCTCCCCGGCCACATCGCCGATGGCGAAGATGGTGGGCTCCGCCGTACGCCTCTGCGAATCCACACGAACAAAGCCGCGCTCCGTCACCTCGACCTTGGTCGTCTCGAGACCTAGGTTAGCCGAGTTTGGGCGACGCCCCACCGCGACCAGGACTCGGTCGAAGCTCTCCTCCCGCTCCTCGCCATCCTCCCCCTTGAGTCGGGCAAGGATCTGCTCCCCCCGCTCCTCAAGTGAAAGCACTTGGGTCTTAAGGTGAACAGCGTGCAACACCCGTTTCACCTTGGCCGCCAGGGGACGGACCAAGTCCCGGTCAGCGCCGGGTAGCAACTCGGATGTCAACTCGACGACGCTCACCTGAGTTCCAAGCGCGTGGTAGACGGTGGCTAACTCCAAACCTATGTACCCTCCACCCACGACCAGGAGCGAGCCGGGAATATCTTCGAGACGGAGGGCGTCGGTCGAATCCATCACGCGAGACGAATCGATCGAGAGCGCAGGAATCCTTACCGGTTGGGAACCGGTCGCCAAGATGGCGTGTTCAAAGGAAAGCTCAAGCTCGTCCCCGCTCTCCGCACTTACGGTGACTCGCTTGGGACCAGCGAACGTAGCTCTTCCCTGCACAAAGGTGATACCGCGCTTTTTGGACAGGTCGCCAAGGCCCTCCGTCATCTTTCGAACGACCTCGTCTTTCCACGTTCGCAGTCGTTCGAGATCCACCTTGGGCTCGCTAAAAGTTACGCCCCAGTCAGCTGCCTGCCTGGCTTGATCCAGGACGTGCGCCACGTTGAGTAGGGCCTTTGACGGGATACAACCGCGATAAAGACAGACGCCGCCCGGATTTGGAGCGTCGTCAACCAAGGTAACCTCCAAGCCCAGGTCCGCCGCGGCAAACGCCGCCGCATACCCCCCGGGTCCGCCACCGATCACCACTACGCTCGTACTTCGTTGTTCACGTGCCATGTGCTATCAGCCCTCCAGGGAAAGCAAGAAAGGATTCTCCAACGCCTCGGCGACCCACCTGAGGAAGCGGGCCGCGTCTGCCCCGTCGATCACTCGGTGATCGTAGGAGAGCGACAAAGGCATGACTGTGCGGGGTACAAAGGCGTCGTCCATAAAGACGGGCTCAGTCTGGGATCGAGCTACACCCAAGATCGCCACTTCCGGCGCATTCACAATCGGCGTGAACCCGGTGCCACCGATCCCTCCGAGATTAGAGACGGTAAAACAGCCACCTTGCATCTCCTCAAGCGTCAACTTCCGTTCGCGCGTCTTCTCGGCCACCTCGGTGAGTTCGACCGAGATCTCCGTCACGCTCTTCTCGTCCACGTCCCTGATGACCGGAACCATCAGCCCGTGTTCTGTGTCGACCGCTACCCCGATGTGGCAGTACTTCTTCATGATCAGTTCGCCACGTTGTATGTCAATGCTGGAATTAAACTGAGGGAAGCGGCGCAAAGCTCCTGCGACCACCTTGAGAATGATCGCCGTTGGGGTCAGCTTGCCGCCCGCCTTCTCAACACGTGGACCGAAGCGCTTGCGCGTCTCCTCGAGCTCGGTGACGTCCGCCTTGTCGAAATGCGTTACATGAGGGATACTTGTCCACGCCGTACTCAGGTGATCGGCCGTCTGCTTGCGGATGCCGCGCAAAGGCACTCGTTCGACCTCACCCCAGTGGGCAAAGTCCGGCAGAGGCACGCCCACCGTTCCAGGCGACGGCGCTGTCTGTGCCCGGGAATTGAGAGATTTGGCGTACGCTTTAACATCATCTATCGAAATGCGCCCACCGGGACCGCTTCCCTGCACAGCGCCGATGTCGACGCCGATCTCTCGCGCGAAACGCCGAGTCGACGGCGCAGCAGGGATGTGGCTGCGGGATTCTCGAGTTTCGTCGGTGCTCTGGGCATCTGTTCTTGTAAGCGCGGCCCGAAGGGATTCGCTTTCGGCCTTCTCCGGCTCGCGGACTTCGCCGTCTCCTGACCGTTCGGTGGCCTCCGCCTCAGCTTTGGTCTCCTCCACCTTGACTTCGGCCGTCTCGACCTCGTCCGCTGCATCTTCGACGTCGCCCGCAGCCTCTGTTTCGTCGCCCGAGGCTTCTGGCTCGTCGGCCGCCGCTCCGTCATCGGCTTTCACAGTGAAGACAACAGCTCCGGGCCCCACCTCATCGCCTTCGCGAACGTGCACCTCTTCGATGACGCCGCTCACACTGGAGGGCACCTCGGCTACTGCTTTGTTGGTCTCGATTTCAAGGACCGACTGATCCTCGGCAACCGTCTCCCCCTCTTTCACCAGCACCTTCACTATGACGCCTTCACTCACACCATCGCCTAGGGGCGGCAGTTTAAATTCCGTAGACATTGTGACCGCTCCTTTCTCGATCCGAGCGCCCCGGCGCGCCTATACAAAGAAGGGATTTGGCTTCTCGGGGTCGATCTCAAAATCCGTGATTGCCTGTTTCACACTCTTGGCCGGTATCGCTCCCTCTTGGGCGAGCGCCGACAATGCCGCCACTGTAATGTAGCGAGCGTCAACTTCAAAGAAGTCTCTGAGCCGCCGTCTCGAATCGCTGCGCCCGAAACCATCGGTGCCCAGCACAAAGTAGGGCTGGGGTACCCAGCGACTGATCGAGTATCCCAGAGCTTTGACGTAATCCGACGCAGCGACAACCACACCCGGAGCCTCACCGAGGGCCTCAGTCACATAAGGCGTCCGCCGCTTGCGGGCCGTTGGATGGAGCATGTTCCAATGGTCGGCATCGACTCCGTCCTTGTATAGCTCTTTATAACTCGTGACACTCCAGACATCGGCGCTCACACCGTAGTCGGCGAGGCGCCGTGCCGCTTCGACCACCTCGTTGAGGATGGCGCCGCTCCCCAACAACTGTACGTGCCGCTTGGGATCAGGTTTGTCCGTTCGCTTAAACCGGTACATCCCCTTGAGGATCTTCTCCTTGACATCATCGCCCGCAGGGATGCGCGGCTGTGCGTACGGCTCATTACCCACCGTGATGTAATAATAGATCGGCTCCTGCTCTTGGTACATCCTTCGAATCCCTTCACGCACAATGACTGCCAATTCATAGGCGTAGGCTGGGTCGTAGGTAATCAGGTTCGGCACCGTCATTGCGAGCAAGTGGCTGTTACCGTCTTGGTGCTGAAGGCCCTCACCGGAGAGTGTCGTGCGCCCGGCAGTCGCGCCGACCATGAAGCCACGCGCCTGCATATCACCGGCGGCCCATATGAGATCGCCAATCCGTTGAAACCCAAACATTGAATAGTAGATGAAGAAAGGAATCGTGTTCACGCCGTGGTTGGCCGGAGCGGTCCCTGCGGCGATGAAAGAGGACATCGCGCCTGCCTCGGTGATCCCTTCCTCCAGGATCTGACCGTCTTGAGCCTCTCGGTACGGCAGAAGGGTCGCCTTGTCGACGGGATCGTAGAGCTGACCGATCGATGAGTAGATGCCGTACTGTCGAAAGAGCGCTTCCATCCCGAAAGTGCGCGCCTCGTCGGGAATGATGGGAACGATCAACTTACCGAGGTCGGCGTCCCTTAAAAGATTCACCATGATCCGCACTAAGGCCATGGTGGTCGAGACCGACCGCTCCGAGCCTTCGTAAAACTCGCTGAAAACCGACTCCTCAGGGGTCTTGAGCGGCGGCGCCAAGATCTTTCGCTCAGGCAAGTACCCGCCCAGCGCCTCGCGGCGCTCCTTCAGGTAAAGCATCTCACGGCTCTCGTCAGCTGGTCGGTAAAAGGGGGCCTCCGTCACCTTCTCATCGGAGATCGAGATGCCAAAGCGCGACCGGAAGGCACGCAGTTCGTCATCATTCAACTTCTTTTGCTGGTGTGTAATGTTCTTCCCTTCGCCCGCTTCTCCGAGTCCGTACCCCTTGATCGTCTTGGCCAATATCACAGTGGGACCATCCGTGTACTCGGTCGCCGCCTTGTACGCTGCATACACCTTCTCGGGGTCATGGCCACCACGGCTCAATCGACTCAACTGTTCATCCGAAAGGTGTGCCACTAGTTGTTCGAGCCGGGGATCAGCGCCAAAAAAGTCCTGACGGATATACTCACCTTCGGCTACAGTGTACCGTTGGAACTGGCCGTCCACGACCTCATTCATTCGTTTCACGAGAAGCCCGTCGCTGTCGCGCTCCAATAAGGGATCCCAGTCGCTGCCCCAAATCACCTTGATCACATTCCAGCCGGCGCCACGAAAGACTGCCTCGAGCTCTTGGATCACCTTTTGGTTGCCTCGGACCGGTCCGTCGAGCCGTTGCAGATTACAGTTGATCACCCAAATAAGGTTGTCGAGCCGTTCCCGAGAAGCCAAAGAGATGGCGCCGAGCGTCTCTGGTTCGTCGACTTCACCGTCGCCCAAGAACGCCCACACTTTCGCGTCTGACGCCGACTTGAGTCCTCGATTCTCCAAGTACCGATTAAACTTGGCTTGATAGATCGACATGATCGGCCCTAGACCCATCGAAACCGTCGGGAACTGCCAAAACTCCGGCATCAGCCACGGGTGGGGGTACGACGAGAGCCCGCCCTTGGGGTGCAACTCTCTACGAAAATTCTCCATATGTGTCTCATCGATCCGCCCTTCGATAAAGGCGCGGGCGTAGATGCCGGGTGCTGCATGGCCCTGAAAGTAGACCATGTCCGCCTCTTGATCGTCGGAGCGGGCGCGGAAAAAATGGTTGAATCCGACTTCAAAGAGAGTCGCGGCCGAAGCGTACGTTGAGATGTGCCCGCCAAGCCCCTCTTCATCGCGATTCGCCCGCACGACCATGGCCATCGCGTTCCAGCGAATGATACTCTTGATGCGCCGCTCGATCTCTCGGCTCCCTGGGTAGGGCGGCTGTTCGTGAGCGGGAATCGTGTTGATGTACGGCGTGGTCACCGCAGACAACGTGCGAACACCGGCTTGTTGCGCCCGGACTTGCAACCGCCGCAGCAGGGTGCGGACTCGCTCGGGGTCGCCCTGTTCGATCACGTAGTCCAGCGACTCGATCCACTCTCGCAATTCGATATCGAGCGGACCCAGCTCCAATTCCTCTTTCCTCCGGTCACTCATCGTTACCAACCCGCCTTTCCATGAATGCCCGCCGATAAAGCGAACATCCTCCTCAACTGTTAGTCTTGACACCCTTTGGGAGGCCTGATACTCTCGTTCTCATGAAACAATCGCCTCTCTCTTTGCGCAATGTCGCTATTATCGCCCACGTTGATCATGGCAAGACCACGCTGGTCGACGCGCTGCTCAAGCAGTCCGGCGTCTTTCGCACCGGCGAACAGGTGGACGAGCGTGTCCTCGACTCCAATCCCTTGGAGCGGGAACGCGGCATCACCATCCTCGCTAAGAACACAGCGATCTACTACACTCAGGATCAATCGGAACACCCCGTCAAGATCAATGTGGTCGACACACCGGGTCACGCGGACTTTGGCGGCGAGGTTGAGAGGATTTTGAGTATGGTCGACGGGTGTTTATTGGTAGTTGACGCGGCCGAAGGGCCGCTGCCGCAAACCCGTTATGTACTGCAAAAGGCCTTGTCCCAACGGCTGAAGCCGGTTGTCGTCGTCAACAAAATCGATCGGCGCGATGCGCGGCCATACGAAGTCGTCGACGAGATCCTCGAGCTCTTTATCTCGCTCGGAGCGGACGATTCACAAATAGACTTCCCATTGCTCTACGCAGCGGCGCGCTCCGGAGTTGCCGAGGAGGACCTCGACCAGGCGCTTCATCACCTTAAGATGGGAACTGGTACCATCTTACCACTTTTGGACGCAATCGTGAAACACATTCCCCCTCCTTTGGCCGGTGAGGCCGATGGCGCCAGCGAACCGTTGCAACTCATGGTAACTATGCTCGACCACGACGACTACGTCGGGCGTGTTGCGATCGGACGGATTCATCGGGGCTCGATCAGTCGCGGTCAGCGTGTGGTTTACGGACGGCCTGGCGACTCGTCCAAACACGGGAGCATCGCCGGATTGTTCACCTTCGAGCGCCTGCAACGAGTCCCGGCCGACGTAGCGAACGCCGGGGAGATCGTCGCTGTGACCGGTATGGAATCACTCGGAGTCGGGGATACCGTCACCGATCCCGAGACGCCTCGGTTCCTTCCACCTCTTACTGTCGACGAGCCGACGCTCACCGTCATCTTTCGAGTGAACGACAGCCCCCTTGCCGGCCAAGAGGGCGACTACCTAACCTCTCGCCATCTGCGCGATCGCCTGATGCGCGAGGCGCGCAATAATGTGGCGCTGCGCGTCAGCGAGACAGATTCGCCCGACGCCTTTGATGTTGCCGGCCGAGGCGAGTTGCATTTGGGAATCCTCATTGAGACAATGCGTCGGGATGGGTACGAGTTCGCCGTCTCGCAACCGCAAGTGGTCCTCAAAGAGATGGAGAGCGGTCCACCGCACGAACCCCTAGAAGAGCTCACCGTTGAAGTGCCGCGATCTCACTTGGGTACGGTAATGGAGATGGTCGGCGCGCGCAAGGGCGACCTGACAAACATGACCCAAATCGATGATGAGACCGTCAAGGTCGAGTTCGTTGTGCCTGCCCGCGGTCTGATCGGATTTCACAGCCAGCTCTTGACGGAGACAAAAGGGTACGCCGTCGCCTACAACACATTTCACGGGTACGGCCCCTTTCGCGGGAGCCTCCCAGGGCGGACAAACGGCAGCCTCGTCTCGTGGGAGAGCGGCACGGTAACCTCCCATGCCATCGAAGGGATTCAAGAGCGAGGCCAACTCTTTGTCGGCCCCGGCGATACGGTTTACGAGGGCATGATCGTCGGCGCCAACAGTCGTCCCCAAGACCTCGATGTCAACGTGTGCAAAAAGAAGCACGTTACCAACATGCGCTCGAGTACCGCTGAGATCGCCGTCAAGTTGGATGCTCCTCGCACCTTCACCGTCGAGCAGGCGCTCGCTTACATCGCAGAGGACGAGCTGGTTGAGGTGACCCCGAACCACATACGTCTGCGCAAGGCCATCCTTGATCGAAACAAGCGTCACTCCGCACGCAAACACGCCCGTGCTTGATACGCCCGGTCGACTCGGAGGACGCTTGCTTTGGAACCCGACCCAACACTTTTCGCAAATGGACAATCAATGCTATACTCATAGTCGAGGTGAGGTCATGGCGGACGAGAACGAGAAGCTCGACGAGAATGAGAAGGCCGTTGAAGAGGAGCCGACTTTCGAGGTCGGTGAGACCGTCATCGTTCGAGAAGATTTTCATTCAAAATACTTTCAAGGGATGCGTGGGATAATCTCCGGCCCCGCCCGCAAAGGCGGCACGCCCCAAACCCTATGGCCATTAAAGATTGACGTCGCGCCGTACGAAACCGTAATGGCCGGCAAGTACTTGCGGCGACCGACCGCGGAAGAGCTCCGAGAGGAAGAGGGAGGCGCGTCCGATTCATCTGCGGCCACCGGCTCGTCCGGCGCCCAGAGATCGCTACTCAGTCGACTTCTGCCTTGGAAACGCAAGTGAGCTGACGCAAGCGAAAGTTGGAGGTGACCCGGCGTGGCAACCGCGAGTGAGCCTGCTAAGAGTGAGTTGACTGCAAGCAAATCGAAACTGGAGTCGCCCAGCGCCTCCCCGTGCTGTTCGGCAAGGCGGGTCGGGAGCGACCGGTCTAGCAACTCGGTGCAAGCGCCCAACGCCATTCAAAAGCGCAGCTCCACGGCGCCTACCTCCGATATGGTGTACATCGAGGGCGGCGAGTTCCTCATGGGGACTGACGATCACGAGGGATTTCCTGCCGACGGAGAGGGCCCGATCCGCTCCGTGCGCGTCGACCCTTTTTACATCGATAAGTACTGTGTCACCAACGAGCAATTCGCGCTCTTTGTGCGCGAGACGGGTTATGTGACCGAAGCCGAGCGCTTTGGTTGGTCGTTTGTGTTTCACACGTTCGTGCCGGCGCGCATTGCCTCGACTGTTCAGAGCGCCGCCCAACAGACTCCGTGGTGGTGGCCGATCAACGGGGCGTACTGGCGACACCCCGAGGGACCCTACACCGGTATTCGTAATCGCAAGGATCATCCCGTCGTCCACATCTCCTGGAACGACGCACGTGCCTACTGCGAGTGGGCCGGCAAACGTCTGCCCACAGAGGCGGAGTGGGAGTTTGCGGCTCGAGGCGGTTTGGAACAGGCTAAGTATCCGTGGGGTGACGAATTCACCCCCAACGACGAGTTTTACTGCAACACCTGGCAAGGTCGATTTCCTGATGTGAACACAGCTGAAGACGGCTACGCCGGTACCGCTCCTGTCCACGCCTTCGGCGCCAACGGATTCGGCCTGTACAACGTCTCTGGAAACGTATGGGAGTGGTGTTCAGACTGGTTTAGTGCGACGTATCACGTCACCGGTGAACGGGAGAACCCTAAGGGACCCCCAACCGGCGAAGCCAGAGTGATGCGGGGCGGTTCTTACCTGTGTCATAAGTCGTACTGTAATCGGTATCGCGTCGCGGCTCGCACGGCGAACACGCCCGACAGCTCGACTGGGAACATGGGCTTCCGATGTGTCAGTGACGCATAATCCGTCGCGGCATTGCTTTAGGCTTTACACTCCCCTACTTCTGGGTGTATGATGTTCCCATTCGAACTACATACAGGAGATGACCTGCGTGCCGGTTTTCTCTTTTCGCACATGGCGCCGGAAGGTTCGGCGCTCTCTCCTTCCCTACCCACTCGTTGATATCGGAAAGCCGACACTCCAGGACGTCACCGCAGGCATCACCGTGGCCGTAGTTGCTCTGCCCTTGGCCCTCGCCTTTGGGATCGCTTCGGGCGCGACAGCGGCAGCAGGCATCTATGCAGCCATCTTTGGAGGCCTAGCTGCGGCGATCTTCGGAGGCTCCAAAGTCAACATTTCGGGGCCAACTGGTGCGATGTCCGTGGTCCTCATTGAGGTGACCGCTCGTCACGGGTTGGAGGGCATGGTGATCGCGGGTGTGATTGCCGGGCTGTTGCAGATCGGCCTCGGATTGTTACGGGCAGGCCGACTCATCAAATACCTGCCCCACTGCCTGATTGCGGGCTTTACGACCGGTATCGCCGTGGTGATTTTCATGGGTCAAGTCTCGACCTTCTCCCACGCGCCCCTCGTCGGCGCGGTGACCGCGGCCGTCATGATCGCCGTCAAGCGCCTTTGGCCCAACGGTCCCGCCGCTCTCGCCGGCCTTTTGGCCGGTGTCACTACCAACGCCTTCGTCGCTGGCCCCACGGTCTCGGGAATTCCACAGAGTCTACCTCACGTGCAATTGCCTCTCGCCGACGCCGGTACCATCGTCTCGCTGGTGGGCGCCGGCGTGACGATCTGTCTGCTCGGTTCGATCGAAGGGCTCCTCTCGGCCACTGTCGCAGACAACATGGTGAAAGGCAGACGCCACAACTCGGACAAAGAGCTCGTCGGCCAAGGTGTGGGCAACCTCGCCTCAGCGCTCGTCGGCGGCGTTCCGATTACAGGGGCTATTGCCCGGACATCTGTCGCGGTCAAGAGTGGCGCGCGGACTCCATGGACGGCCATCATTCACTCGCTCATCCTAATGGCGGTAGTCTTGGCATTCGCCCCACTGGCTCAAGCGGTGCCTCTGGCCGCCTTGGCGGCCGTCCTCATGGTGACGTCGGTGTACATGGTGGAGTGGGAGAGCGTCAAACTGGTGCCCAGTGCGCCCGCGCATTACACCGTTGTTTTCGTTGTGACGCTCCTCCTCACGGTATTAGCGGACTTGACAATTGCGGTGGTCGTCGGCTTCGCCGTCGCGACGATCCTCTTTGCGCTGCGCATCTCTCGCGAACCACTGAAGCCCTCCTCGCTGGCGCTCCCCGAAACCCTGGCCGCTCAGGCGAGCGTTCACACGTTGAGTGGGCCGCTCTTTTTCGGTGTAGCTGAGCATCTTCTGGAGCAGCTCGAGCGGAGCGAGCGCGACATCCTCATCTTAGACATGCGTCACGTCTCCTTGACGGATGCAACCGGTGCTCTCATGCTGCAACGCCTCCACTCCACACTCAAAGAGAAAGGCCGAACACTCATCGTGTACGGCCTTCCCCAAGAGAGTTGTCAAACGCTCCAACGCTTAAGCGAGGGACGAGAGATTCCCTATATTTTAATGTGCGCCGAAAGTGAGCTCCCCGATCACGTCGCCCGGGCTGCGTCGCCGGCACTCAATCTTTCGACCACGCTTTAGCGGCCGAGCGAAAACGCTGTTGGCCGCGGTGTTAGGCTGCGGCCAACAACCCCCACGACTGGAGGATGCGTCGCAGCTCTGCCCTCTCTTCTCCAGTAAGAGGAGCGATCGGTGGACGCACGCCGCCGGCCGACATTCCCAGCATCTCCATTCCTTCTTTGACGACCGAGACGTTCAGTCCAGAACTCTTGCGCGCTCGTAGTTCCTCGAAGGGCCGGATCTTTTGCCAAAGTCGCATCACCCGATCACTCTCCCCGCCTCGCAGCGCCGCCAACATCTCCAAGGGCATCTGCGGCGCAAGGTTGGCAAGTCCTGATGTGAACCCGCGAGCGCCGATGGCAAAGAAGAAGGGGGACCAAGCTTCCGCCGTGCCACACAGCCAGGCCACTCCCGACTCCTCCGTCGGGAGCGCGCGCACTACATCGCCGAAGAGCTGCAAATCGTTGACCGCGTATTTGCAGGCAACCACGTTCTCGTGGCGAGCGATGTGCGTCAACACGTCGATGTCGATCAATCCGTTTCGTACGTACGGGATGATTCCAAGGGAGACCGACTCGGCGATCCCGTCATAGTAGTCTTTGAGTCCAGCCGCCGTCATATAGGGGTGCACCGGATTGTGCACCATCACTGCTGCAGCCCCACAGCCCTCGGCATGGTTGGCCAGCGAGGTCGCTGTCTGTGGGTCGTGCGCGACACCGGCAACCAAGAGCGCGTCCGATCCGATTTCGTCCGCGACTGCCTCCAAGGCTCGACGTGCCTCGTCCAAAGTGAGTGAGTAAAACTCCCCGGTATTTCCATTGGTGACCAAAATTTCGATGCCGTTGTCAACGAGGAAGCGTACGTGCCGACGCAATTGAATCTCGTCAACCTTACCGTCACTCGTGTATGGCGTGATGTGGGTGACAGCGACTCCTTCGAGTCGATTTCGCAACGCATGGTAATCCATATCGACTACACCCCTCTTTCTCCCAGTTCGTGCCAGAAACGCCCCAGCGCCCTGCGGGCGATTCGGAGCGACTCCAACGGAAGGCTCTCGTTTGGCGCGTGCGCATTGCTGTCGGGCGCGGCGAAGCCCATGAGGACACATGGTGCGCCAAGGAGGCGATCAAACACTTCGACGACGGGGATGGAGCCGCCCATGCGCGCGAGCGCGGCTGAGCGGCCAAAGCTCTGCTCGAGGGCCTGCACCGCGGCCTGCACAGGTGCTGAGGCGGGGTCGCACCGCCATGGTCTCGCGACGTGACCTAAGTCCACACGCACGCGCGCTCCAGCCGGGACAGCTTGCGTCAAATACTCGGCAACAACCGCTGCAACCCTCTCGGGCTCTTGCTCAGGTACCAACCGGCAGGTGATCTTGGCGTGCGCTTCGTTGGGAATAACCGTCTTGGGACCCTCGCCTTGAAACCCTCCCCACAGGCCGTTCAACTCGAGTGTCGGCCGTATCGAAATGCGCTCGAGCGCGGTGAACTCAGGCTCACCGACCAGCTGGTCAACGCCTAAGCGCTGAGCGAACTCCTCCTCATCAAAAGGTAAAGCCGCCATCTGCTTGCGCTCCTCGGACGTCGGCTCCACCACGCCGTCGTAGAAGCCGGGGATGGTGATGCGGCCCTGCCCATCCCGTACGGACGCGAGGAGTTGCACGAGGACGTGTAGTGCATTCGGGGCCGCGCCTCCGTAAAGGCCGGAGTGCAGATCGGTGTTGGCCGTCTCCAGGTGCACTTCCATCTCACACAGTCCGCGCAGGCCACAACAGATCGTCGGTAGGCCGTGCTCCATCATACTGGTGTCCGAGATGACGACCACGTCGGCCTGCGTCCAATCCTTGTTATCTTTAATAAACTGCTCCAGGCTAGGAGAACCGATCTCTTCTTCGCCCTCGATGAGCACCTTGATATTCACCGGCAACCCACCCTCGACGGCTATCAACGACGCGATCGCCTGGAGGTGTGCGATGACCTGCCCCTTGTCATCGGACGATCCTCGGGCGTACAGCCTGCCGTCGCGCTCGGTGGCTTGAAAAGGTGGGGTCGTCCACAGCGCGAGGGGATCGACGGGTTGCACGTCGTAATGTCCGTAAATCAGCGCCGTGGGCGCTCCCCGACGCTGCAGCCACTCCGCCGTCACTACCGGATTTTTGGCCGTTGGCCGTACAGTGGCACGCTCGAGGCCAATGGCTTCCATATAATCGCGCAACCAGGATGCCGCCCGTTGAACATCGTCACGATGCTCCGAGATCCCACTGATGCTCGGAATCGCCAAAATCTCTTTAAGCTGTTCGAGGTAGGTCGAGTCGGACTGAGCGAGGTGCTCGTCGAAGGTCACGACGTAGGACCCCCGTCAATGCATCCGTTGATCTCGTCCCGCAGCATTCGGACGAAACCCTCCACGCGCTCGAGCCCTTCCTCAGCACCGCCAGGCGCTTGACGATCGGCGATCCGTTGGCGACGCTCCGGTAGCCAGCGCTCTTCCACCTCGTCGAGCTCCCGGTGCATGTTGGGATCGTCGGCGTGCTTGAGGAAAAAGTCAAGGAGGCCGATCAAGCCAAACTCCTTGTTGAGGGTAAGAGCGCCTTCGCTCCCCCGCTCCTCTTCCAACCATTGGTGGATCAGACGATCACTCTCGTACCGAGCAGCCGCAACCTCTTTTCCGGTCTTGGTCAGTCGGCTGTCGACAAACTCTCTTTTTCGTTCGACCCAATTGCCCATTGCATCAATAAACGGCTGGACCTCAAAGGCCCCGTTCTCTTGAAGGGTCCGATGTCCGTGAATCTGCACGAACCGGTAGAAAGCGACGGCACCCAGATTGGCATCGATTGTATCGGCATCAAAGAGCGAGCAACTCTCTGGGTCTCCATATGGATCGTCAGCGCTTCCTAAGACCCATGGCGTATTGAACGGCCGCAAATGTCCGCGTATCACGTGCGCCACCTGTTCAGCAAACGAACGTGAGAAACGCTCTTTGGTCAGTAACGCCTCAGCGATGCGGGCTCCCGAATCGTGGTGCACTTGGAAATAAAGATCCATCTCGTGATACAACTGCGTTACTTCGTTTGTACGTGCGGGACGCATCGGCTCGTTCACCCAAAGACCGTCTTGGTTGACGGCGCGCTTCCCATTCTCATCCACTTTGTAGGGTCCATCGTACCGTTTGGTGATATCGTGCATCGTCGCCGCGTACGCAAGCACCTCTGGATCGGCGCCCTCCGCCGCACCGATCGAAAGTGCGTTGGCCCGCACGCGCAGAGTATGATTCATGTAATAATTTCTCCAAGAGAATCCGACGCGCTTCTCATTCCAGAGCTCGAAAGTCTCTTTTGTCACCGCTTCGAGCGCCAGCAGGCGCGGATCCGAAAACACGTCCGATTGATCAATGGCCAACGTTCTCATGCCCCTCTCTCGTTCGTCCCAAAGTTAACAACTCTCACTCTCTTACGTCCGGGTCCTGCTAATGCTGCCTTTTCCTCTCTATTTTATTGGACATCAACTGGAGTTCGCCCTTTAGATTCCCTATCTGCTTTTGTCAGGCCTCCGCGTACTTTTTCGAAGGTTTAGTATCTACCGTCGCGCAAAAAATGACGCAGGCTTCCGAGAGGACAAATTGAATTGTAGTGAGAACAGCACAAACGCTTTCACACTTTAGGAGTCTCTACTTGGCGGTCGGAGGTTGTCGGCCCGGCCAGGTGGGGCTAGAAGCGTATCGGTATCATTAAAGGAGTGACCTGATTACATGGCAGAGAAATTAGCGGCACAGGGTGGCACACCCGTGCGCACATCACCATTCCCCAAGCGACAACCGTTCGGTCAGCGCGAAGAGGATCTCCTGGTTCAAGCGATTCGAAGCCAAAATCTGTTCGGCAAGAGTGGAACGTTCGTCCCTCAACTCGAGAAGGAGTTTGCGGCCCTCTACGGACGCGGTTACGCGCAATCGTGCACCAGCGGCACCGCTTCCATCCACATCGCTGTCGGCGCGGTCAATCCTGACCCGGGCGATGAGATCATTACCGCCCCGATCACCGACCCCGGAAGCGTCATGCCGATTTTGCAACAAAATGCGATCCCCGTCTTTGCGGACGTCGATCCCAAGACGATGAACATGACCCCGGAGAGTATCGAAGCCAACATCACGGAGCGCACTCGGGCCATCATCCTCGTCCATCTCTTTGGCCGCCCGGCCGAGGTAGAGCGGGTGCGCGAGATTGCGGACCGGCACAACCTCATCCTCATCGAGGACTGTAGCCAGTGCCACGCCACGCAGCGCCACGGGAAGTTTGCGGGCACCCACGGCGACATCGCCTGCTATAGCTTTCAGCAGTCCAAGCAGATGACGACCGGTGACGGGGGTATCGCCACCACCAACGACCCCGAACTCTACGCACGGCTCAAGCTCTTCAGCGACAAAGGCTGGGACTACAAGTACATGGGTGAGCGGGACCACGCCTTTTTGGCACCCAACTACCGCATGACGGAGATGCAAGGCGCCGTCGGCATTGCCCAGCTCGAGAAAGTGAGAAACGTCTGCCTTCGTCGTCATGAGCTCGGCGCTCAACTCTGCGAGATGATTAGCGAGATTGACGGGCTCGAAGCGGTACCCGCGGCCGAAGGCACAGAGGTCTCGTGGTGGAACTTCATCTTCCACATCACCGGATTTAATCCTAAGGAATTCTGCGCCAACGTGCGAGCCGAAGGGATACCCGTCAGTCCCCACTACATTGGCGATCCCATCTTCTTGCGAGGAGATTTTCTCACCAAAAAGATCACCTACGGCACCTCCCAATGCCCCTGGAGCTGCAACGTGGGAGCACGCCACATAGAGTACACCAAAGACTTGGTCCCCCAAGCGTGTCAAGCGCTCGACACCGTAGCCGTCTTTGGACTGCATGAGAATATGAGTGAATCGGACATTGAGGACGTCGGCAACGCTCTGCGCAAGGTCGCCGAGGCGATGCGCTAATCGGGAAGCGAGGTGCACGTTAGCTGTGGCACGACCTGCAGGACTCATTGATAGTCATCAGCACGTCTTTTGGCACGGCCGCGACGATGCCGGGCTCATTGCGGACATGGACGCCCACGGAATCGAGAAGGCGTGGATTCTGACGTGGGAAGAGTCGATCGGCGACCTGCGCGGTAATTGGGCCTCCAAGTTGGACCCCCGACACAAGCGATTCGGTGAGGGCGTCGCGCTCCCACTGGAGGGAGTGATCGAAGCGGCTCGACGCTATCCCGATCGCTTCATTGCCGGCTACTGCCCGCACCCACTCGATCCGGATGCCTGCGGCAAGCTCGAGGCGGCGGCGGAGATCTTCTCCGTCAAAGTGTGCGGCGAGTGGAAGTTCTGCCTCCCCTTCGACGACGCCCGTTGCCTCCAGCTCTTCCGCAAGGCCGGCGAGCTCGGGTTGCCGGTGGTCTTGCACTTGGACGTTCCGTACTTGCCGCCAAAGGGCGGTAAATACGTCGGCAACGGCTTGTGGAAGGGCGGCACCATCGACAACCTGGAACGGGCCCTACAAGCCTGCCCCGGAACTAACTTCATTGGTCACGCCCCCGGTTTCTGGCGCGAGATGGCCGGCAACGCCGACGAAATCGATGCGGCCTACCTCAAACCGCCTTTACAGCCGGGAGGACGCCTGCCCGGCATGTTCGATCGGTATCCCAATCTCTACGCCGACCTTTCAGCGGGCAGCGCGCTTCGTGCCCTCCAGGCAGATCCGAAAGTCGCACGCGAACTCCTCGCCACTCGACCGGACCGCTTCCTCTTTGGCCGGGACTTTTACGGAAGCGACTTGGCGGACTTTCTTGCGACGCTCGACCTGCCGCAAGAGGTCTGGGACAAAATCGGGCGGGAGAATGCAGAGCGGCTCCTTCCCGCCTAATCCGTCGACTCGCGCAACACGATGGATTCGGTGGGCATGGCGTAGTGGATTTGGCGAGCTACTTCGACGAATCCCAATTTTGGATAGGTCGCTTGTCCAGCCTCGTTGTTGGCCAACGTCTCAATTTTGGCCACCCGGACTCCGCTCTCTTTGATGTAGCGTAGGGCTCGATCGATAAGGATCGAGCCCACTCCCTGTCTGCGGTAGCGAAGGTCGACGGCCAGGTCCGCGATGCGTCCAACTGACTTCGCGTGAGACGTCTCGACGGTGACGTAGCCAATCACTTCGTCGCCGTCCAGCGCGACAAAGATACCTTGGGGCTCGCGCTCTGCGCTGCGACGCACATCCGAAGCTTTGCGCTCCTTCCAACCTGGCGGAAGGACGCCGAACTCCTCTTCGATCCAGTAGTCGATACTCACTCCCTCAAAACCTTCGAGGGTAATTTCGACAATTCGTTCCAGGTGATGAGGCTCAAAGTTGACGATCGGGTATGCTGGTTTAACGGACACGAGAATCTCCTCCGTGGCACAGATTTCAAACCTGTTCCCGGCGCAGTTCCACGCGGGCAGGAAGTCTCCTCTCTCTTGGCAAAACAGGATTTACCAGAGCGTATAGTGGACTGACAGGTGCGCCGCACCACAGCGTATATCAGGAGGCGACGAGTGCGATGGGCGTTCTCGAAGCAATGATTGAAAACATTCCTTTACCCAAAACAGCTCGGATTCGACAGCGGTTTGACGCGACGCGCATCGAGGATGTTGCGGCCGAGCTCACCGACAAGCTGCGACAACCCGGCGGGGTCGACCGCATCCGCCCCGGCAATCGCGTCGCCATCGCCGTAGGCAGTCGGGGTGTCGACCAGATTGCGGAGTTAACGAGAGTGACCGTCGCCGAGGTGAAACGCGTCGGAGGAGAGCCTTTCATCGTCCCTTCGATGGGGAGTCACGGTGGCGCTACGGCCGAGGGCCAGGCCGAAGTGCTCGCACAGCTCGGCGTAACCGAGGAGACGGTCGGGGCGCCGATCCGGTCTTCGATGGATGTCGTCCAGTTGGGCGCCCTCCCCAACGGACTGCCGGTGTACGCCGACCGCATCGCTACCGAAGAGGCAGACGCCATCATCGTGATCAACCGCGTCAAGCCTCACACGGCGTTTCGGGCGCCGATCGAAAGCGGCCTCCTCAAGATGATCAGTATCGGCCTAGGAAAACAGAAGGGCGCGGAGGCGACTCACCAACTCGGCTTTGGGCTCATGGGTGAGAATGTGCCCGCCATGGCCGAAATGATGATGTCCAAACTCCCGATTATCTTTGGTGTCGCTACGGTCGAGAACGCCTTTGATCAGGTGTGCCGCATCGAAGTGGTCCCGGCCGAAGAGATGCGGGCCCGCGAGCCGGAGCTGCTCCAGGAGGCCAAAGCGCGCATGCCACGCCTCCTCTTCGACCAGATCGACGTCCTCGTCATCGATTGGATCGGTAAGAATATCAGCGGAGATGGTATGGACCCCAACATCACCGGGAGGTTCCCCACTCCGTACGCCCACGGTGGCCCCGACGTCAACAAGATGGTCGTGTGTGACGTGACCCCACATAGCCACGGCAATGCCAACGGCATCGGTACCGCCGACTTCGCAAGCCAGCGGATTGTCGACAAGATGGACCGAGTCGCCACGTACGCCAACGGCCTCACATCGACCGTTGTCGCGCCGACCAAGATTCCTACGACTTTACCCAACGATCGATATGCACTCAAAGCGGCCGTCAAGACGTGCAACATCCTCGACTATACCCAAGTGCGCCTCGTTCGCATCAAGGATACACTGCACCTTGGGGAGATCGAGATCTCAGAGGCGCTGCTCACCGAGGCCCAAGAGCACCCCGATATCGAGGTGCTCATCCCGGCTCGAGAGCTTGCATTTGACGCAGAGGGGAACCTCATCGCCGACTGGTAGAACTCGCTACGACTCTTCGAGTCCCTCCTCGCCGCCTTGAATGGACGCCCGAATCCATGGATCGGAGGTGCGCCGTCGAAAGGATTTTACCTTTCGGCGCATCTCCGCGGCGATCTCCTGCATCTCCGGTTGGTCGATCACATTACGGCTCTCCAGCGGATCGGCTTCGAGGTCAAAAAGCTCCTCCGCGTCTCGATGCAGAAAACGCTCCGTCGGGCGCCCGCCCATCGCGCTCATCCCCTCGGCCCGCACAGCCTGCCACGTCGGTGAAGCCCACAAGTCACTGGGCAAAGGCACCGTCAGCTCGGGGAAAAGATTGCGGACGTACTTGAAACGTCGCCCCCTCAGCACTCGGTACGGGTAGTACGTCGTCACTTCGTGAAATGTATGAGAGTAGTACGTCTCATCCCACCCTTCGGGATGCTCCGCCTCTAATATTGGCAAGATCGAGCGTTCGGGCAGTCCCGCAGGAGACTCAACTCCGCACCATTCGTACACCGTCGGAGCTATGTTGCACCAGTTGACGAGCGCGTCGTTCTCTAGCCCACGGCTATCCTGATCAGGACGACGCACAATGAGTGGGCAGTGGTGGCCGGAATCGAACGACGACGCCTTGGCTCCGGGGAACGGCATCCCGTGGTCGCTCATACAGATGACCAGCGTCTCGTGGGCCCGTCCCGAAGCTTCCAGCGCCTGTAGCATCATGCCGATCCCTTGGTCCAGACGCGAGATCGACTGATAGTACTCCGCCAACTCTACCCGCACCGCGGGATGATCGGGGAGAAAGTCGGGGACGATCACCTCTTCTGGGCGATACCGCACTTCATTCACTCCCGGATACGTGCGCCGGTTGCCGAAATCCCGATGCGGATCCGAGAAGCCGACGTGAAGATAGAAGCCGCGATCACCAACCTCCTCAAAGAACCGGCGTGCCTCTGCCGCCATTTGCTGTACATCGCGTGCGTTCCCCTCCGCCTCAAAATCCCAGGGGTACACGTCGAACGGCTCGACGTGCTGCTTCCCGATCACACCGCTCACGTAGCCGCATTCCCGCAGCGTGCGCGGGATCGAGGGTATCGACGGAAGCGTACGGAAGTTGTGAAATGCGTGCGTGTGCCCGTATTGCCCGTGGGTGTGACTGTAATGTCCGGTCAGCAGCGACGCTCGACTCGCTGCACATGAAGGCGTCGTGCAAAAAGCCGACGTGAACGTCGTACCGGATGCAGCCAGAGCGTCGACATTCGGCGTCTGTATCACTCGATTCCCGTACACTCCGGCGATGGGGGACCAATCGTCGGCGATCAGCAACAGCACACTCTTTGGCATAGGGACTCTCCTCCCGAATCCTCTTCTCGTTGGCGGATCAGACATTTCTCGGCGATGGTGGCGTCGAAGGCTTGGTGGTGTTCGCCCACACGGAGCGTACATCGTCGAGGCTCGCACCTAATAGAGTACTCCAGCGGGCGTCCGCCATGGGAAACGGATAACTCTCCGTCACATCGTTCGGGACCACGATACAGGCAAGGCCAGCCCCTTTCGCCCCCAACGCGCCGTTTGGCGAGTCTTCGATCGCGATCGCCTCGCGCGGCTCCACTCCGAGTTGGCGGACTGCCAGTGTATACAAGGCGGGGTCGGGCTTCACCCGCTCGACGTCATCGGCGGTGGCAATACTCTCAAACGCATCGAGGAGACCGAATCGTCCTAGGTGACGTTCGACCCAATCACGATGCGAGCTCGTAGCCAATCCGAGTCTGACTCCGGCTTCATTCGCGGCGCGCATCAATTCGACGACGCCCGGCTTGAGATCTTGCACCTCGATCATCGCCAACTCCTGTGCTCGCCGCCGCGCTTCGATCTGAGCGCGGTCCACAGGTCGGCCGATCTGCTCTTCGAGGTACTCCCACGGATTAAACGCGCCGTACGCCGTTCCCACGACATGGGCCCACTTATCCAATGGCAGTTCACACTCGTGCTCCTTATACACGCTCTGCCACGACTTGTAGCAGGCCAATTCGGTATCCATCATGGTTCCGTCGAAATCGAAGACGATCGCACGCATTCTCAAGCGCTCCGCTCCTCGCTCCAAATGGTCGCTTTCGTTTCACAATTCCCGTTCCCCGCGGTTACATCCTTGTGAACCATGAAGCCATGCTCTGGAGGAGAAGGAGTTTGCATCGGATTGATGAACGTACAACACCCAAAATGATTCGCTGGCTCGGCGCGTCGGGCCGGCGGGTACAAAAGGAGGAGGCGCGCCCGTGCTGCGTCTTGTGGTCTTTCTTGGCGGCGCCATCTTGATGGCGCTGGAAATCGTCGGCAGTAGGGTCCTTTCCCCTTATTTCGGCAGTTCTATTTTTGTGTGGGGCAGCTTGATCAGCATCTTTCTCACCGCGTTGAGCGTGGGATACTATTGGGGAGGTCGCTTGGCCGATCGGCGTCCAAACCTAAAAGTGTTGGGCGCGTTGGTAGCCATTCCGGGCGCACTCATATGGCTCTTGCCCTTCTATTTTCCCATCGTGAACGAGTGGGTGGCGGCCATGGATTTGGGGCCGCGCTTTAGTCCGCTCCTTACCTCAACGCTCCTCTTCGCGGTGCCCAGCATCTTTCTAGGAACCATTTCTCCGTACGCCATCCGGCTCGAAATTCAAAGTGTCGAAACCGCAGGCAACACGGCGGGGAGCCTCTACGCGCTCTCCACAGCGGGCAGCATCGTCGGAACGCTCGCTGCCTCGTTCTTTCTCATCCCCATGATGGGCGTGCGCAACATCCTTCACACACTCGGTCTGTTGCTCCTCATCATCGCCGCCGGTAGCCTGCTGATGGGCGTGCGTCAGGGCACAAAAAGGCCGCACACGAAAGAGTTCGGGGCGACAAGCAACAAGAGCAGAACGCAAAGGACGCAGCCACGTCAGCGCGGCCGTGCCAACACCCTCGTTCTCCTATTGGCTGTCGGTCTTGTGTTACTCGGTGCGCTAACGCCGTGGGAAGGCGAGTCCTCGGAGTTTGTCTATACCAAGGAGAGCCTTTACCATCACATAAAAGTACGGGACGCAGGCCGCCTGCGCATTCTGCACTTTGACAACTCATTTCAAAGCGCGATCAACTTGGACGATCCTGACGAACAGGTCTTTATGTACACAAGGTATCTCCACCTGGGACGACTCTTTGCCCCTGACGCTCAAAACTCCATCTTCGTCGGCCTCGGCGCCGGCTCCGCACCGAGACGCTTCCATCGGGATTACCCTGAAATGACCATCGATGTGGTCGAGATCGATCCTGAGGTGGTAGCCGTCGCAGAGCGTTATTTCGGACTGGAGACAGACGAGAGGCTTCGAGTCTGGGCTCGCGATGGTCGGCTCTTTACCAAGCAGACAGATGCTCGCTACGACCTGGCCGTACTTGACGCGTACTTCGCAGAGTCAATTCCGTTTCATCTGACCACCGTCGAATTCTTGCGTGAAGTGCAAAGTCGCCTGACCGCAGACGGCGTCGTCGTCGCCAATGTCATTGGAGCAGTCTCCGGCCCCCAAAGCCGCCTCTTCCGCTCGATGCTTGCGACGTATGACGAGGTGTTCCCGCAGGTGTATGTCTTTTTGGTCGGCGCCTCCGGAAAGCTCCCCAACGACACGGTACGCAACATCATCGTGATAGCAACACAAGGCGGTGAGCGGCTGTCGCGGGAACAGATCGCTGCGTTGGCCGAGCAAAGTCTCCAGTCGGGCGCAATGAGCATCGACGTGCGACCGTTTGTCGATTCGCTCGTCGGGGAACCCATTCCCACGGCAGACGTCCCGGTACTCACTGACGACTACGCACCCGTCGACGCGCTCCAACACTTTTAATTGAGGGAAGGGCTGTCATCTCTTTCCAAGCATCCCGCACGCCCTTTGGGCACAAACTTGCAGGGGATATTTGCAAAACGCCCCATTTCGATGTAACCTAATGTTGGATCGACTACTACACCAACCGATCAAGGAGGATATGCTCTATGGCCTACGAATTGCCCCCGTTGCCTTACGCGTACGACGCTCTAGAGCCTCACATTGACAAGCAAACCATGACCATTCACCATGACAAGCATCATGGTACATACGTCAACAACGTCAATGCTGCGTTGGAGGGTCACGCAGATCTGCAAAACAAGAGCGTCGAGGAGCTCATCAGCGATCTCAACGCTGTCCCTGAGGATATCCGCACGGCTGTGCGCAACAACGGCGGCGGACACGCCAACCACTCTCTCTTTTGGGAGATCCTCGGACCCAATGGCGGCGGGACCCCCAGCGGCGAGCTGGCCCAGGCCATCGACAGCGCCTTCGGTAGCTTTGACGCGTTCAAAGAGGAGTTCGCCAAGGCCGCTACGACTCGATTTGGTAGCGGTTGGGCTTGGTTGATCGTCGACCAGAGCGGCAAACTCGCCGTCACCAGCACGCCTAATCAGGACAGCCCGCTTATGGAGGGGAACACCCCTATCCTCGGTCTGGACGTTTGGGAGCACGCGTACTACCTCAACTACCAAAATCGACGCCCTGACTACATTGCGGCCTTCTGGAACGTTGTCGACTGGAATAACGTCGCCAATCGTTACGCCGCAGCTAAGTAGTAGACAGCGACGATGGCGCGGGCATTGCGGTATCACCGCTTCGCCCGCTCGCCACGTCTCTCTAAGGGTCAAGTCTCGTGAGGGTGCGCGGAAAGAGCGCCGCCTCTCGCACATTCCCCAGGCCCAGTAGTTTCATGACGAATCGTTCGAGCCCCATTCCAAAGCCTCCATGTGGCGGCATCCCCCATCGAAACGACTCTAGGTACCCCACAAACGCAGCGGATGAGAGTCCCCGTTCGCCAAGAGCGCGCAGGTAGTCAGGGTACCGATGTAATCGCTGTCCACCGGTCACGATTTCAAGGCCCCGAAAGAGCAGGTCAAAACTGCGCGAGACTCCTTCGCACTCCGGGTCGGGGTGCGTGTAAAAAGGACGTTTCTTTAGCGGAAATCCGGTAACGAAAACAAAGTCGCTGCCGTGCTCCTCCCGCGCCCAGCGTGCAATCTCCATCTCGTCATGGGGTGCCAAATCCTCGGCCGCGGGACCGTTCGTCTGCCCCAAGATTTGCAATGCGTCGGAGAATTGAATGACAGGGAAGCGCTTGGGAGCGCGCACGCCTCGGATCTCCTTACTCACCTCGTCCAACTCCACGGGGACCGCCTGGGCGAACCGAACCATCGCCGACACGACGCCCTCAACCAAACCCATAACGTCAGTGTGGTCACGGATGAATCCCATCTCGGCGTCCAAACTCGTGTACTGGTTGAGGTGGCGGGCCGTGTCATGGGGTTCGGCGCGAAAGACGGGCCCGACTTCAAAGACGCGTTCGTAAACGCCTACCATCATCTGTTTGTACAACTGCGGACTCTGTGCCAAGTAGGCTTCTCGACCGAAGTAGTCGACGGAGAAGAGGTTGGCTCCTCCCTCAGCCGCACCGCCGGTCAACTTGGGCGTCTGAATCTCGGTGAATCCCGACGCCCTCATCACCTCGCGAAAGGCTGCCATCAAGCGGTCGGCCAAGCGAAAGACGACGCGCCGCTGTGGGTGCCTCAGAGATAGGGCAGCGTGATCGAGCATCATGGGAAGGGAGAGGTTGAGCGTTCGTTTGCTGAGGACGAAGGGAAGGGTCTCCGCCCCGGCGATCACCTGCATCTCAAGGGCGCGAATCTCAACGCCTCCGGGCGCTCGGTCCTCAGCGACTACGTCCCCAATCACGGAAACGGCGCTCTCGAGCGAGGCGTCGGCGAGACCGACTTGGGCGTCGCCAACCACCTGCATCGTTCCCCAGCCATCCCGAAGGACGTAAAACGTGACGCCGCCCATGGACCGCCTGGACTGCAGCCAGCCCATGACAAGCGCCTGCCGGCCCGCCATTGCAGGTAGCTGCGCCGATGTGGTGCGTCCTACCAGCTGCTCTTTATGCTTCACGAGTGATCCACTCCAGTTACTTAGATTCTCCGCCTCGCCACGCCCAGCCCCGCCAACAAAAAAAGGCCCTCTCATCCCGAACATCGGGACGAAAGGGCCTTCGACTGACGAAGAGCGCTTCCGCGGTGCCACCCGCGTTAACGCACCCATTGGGGACACGTGGACCCCGCTTTGAGCGCGTTCGCTTGAACACGGTCTTCCGGACTTCCACCGGGTCAACCGCTCCCTTGGTAACGTAAGGGGGACGTCCGCGACTACCGGCGTACCACTCCCCAAGCGTAGGTGTGGACGCGTTCGCCGTCGGCAGCTCGTGGGTGTCTTCGTCAGAGCGCTACTCCGGGGCTTTCACCATCCCCCGTCGCTGATCCAAGAGAGCGCACACTCCGAGTACTCTTCCCGCTCATCGCTTGTGGCCGTGAGTGATGCGTTTGATCTATTATGCCGGATGGGAAGCTGCACAGTCAACCCTGCCCTGCTCAACTTCAGAAGGAAACGGTGCGGCGCGCCGGAACGTTTCGTCAGGATGACACGAAAAACATAATGATAGGGAGGCACGACGAGTATGGGCGCAAAGCGAAGCGAGAGTAAGTCGGATCACTCCACCGTGCGACTCGGGATCCTCGGCACCCGGCGAGGGATCGCGTTTGCCGAGGCGGCCCTCCTCCTGCCCGGCGTAGAGATTGGCGGCTTCTGTGGTCGGGACAAACGGAGGCTGCAGATTGTCGAAGAGATGTTCCCTGGCGCTCAAAGTTTTCCAACGCTTGAGGCGATGCTTTCAGACGATACGATTGATGCTGTCATCATCGCCAACTACGCCCCGGAGCACGCTCCCGCGGCCTGTGCCGCCATGCGAGCCGGAAAGCACGTTCTCAGCGAGGTTCCCGCTTTCGCCACGATCGCCGAGGGCGTAGAGTTGGCACGGACGGTCGAGGCGACCGGCAAGGTGTACATGTTAGGTGAGAACTTCTGTTACCTGGCGTTCGTCCAAGAGATGCGTCGCCTTTACGCGGAGGGTGCCCTCGGTGAACTCTGTTACGCTGAAGGGGAGTATGTCCATTTCGCCCGGGACGTTCTCCATCAACTGATTGACGTCGACATCCCCAATCACTGGCGCACGTGGATACCGCCCACCTTTTACAACACTCACTCCTTGGGTCCGATCCTCCATGTCAGCGGGTTGCGACCGGTCGCGGTGCAGGCGGCGACCGGGCTCCTCGGAGCGGGCCAACCAGGCGCTCTGCCAAGGCAAGCGCCCGCAATCGAGCTCGTCCGTCTAGAGAACGGCGCGCTCGTGAAGTCACTTCACGGCGGGCCATTCCCACGGGAACCGTGGCAGCCGTGGTACCTTATCGCAGGGGACCAAGGCTGCGTGGAGAACAACCGGTGGCCAGATCCCAACGAAGTCACGCTCTACCTCGACAAAGAGCGCAAAGCGAGCCGGTATCTCGCCACGTTCCCAACGATGCAACAGGAGGCTGCGCAGACGCAGCACTGGGGCGCCGATCTCTTTACCCTTGAGGCGTTCGTCTCAGCCGTACGCAGGGGCTGTACCCCGGAGATTGACGTGTACCTGGCGTTGGATATGACGTTGTGTGGCAACCTAGCATGGCGCTCCATTCTGCAAGGCGGCGGGTGGATCAAAGTACCCAATCTGCGGGATGAAGCTGTACGCAAAGAGTGGGAAGCCGATCACTACTCCTGCGCGCCCCAGACGCCCGAGGAGTATCGACTACCCAACCATGTCCAAAGCGAGACGACCGTGTTACCATCCCAAGAGTTTATCGACGCTCTGCGCGACAGACAGGAAGAGGAGCCGTACTACAAAGCGATGTACCGTGATTAGCAGGGATTTCGCAGGTCACGGGCTAAGTGTGACCCCACAGCAATGAGGAGGTCCGGTCATGCACGTCCAGGTGGTTAAGGGGAGCATCACCCATGTCCAAGCCGATGCAGTCGTTGTCAATTTGTTCGCCGGAGTGACGGAGCCCGGTGGCGCTACAGGCGCGCTCGACCAGGCGCTCGGCGGGATGATTCGCCGATTGATTCAACGCGAGAGGTTTAATGCCGCCTTGGGATCGTGTCTCACGTTTTACACCGATGCGCTCACAGAGGCTTCGACGTTGACCAAGGTGATCGTCGTTGGGCTCGGAGAGCGCGCATCGTTTAACTTAGAGAGCGTTCGCCTGGCATCGGCGGCAGCACTGAAAGCGGCGCGTGCTGCCAACACCCGTAGGCTCGCCACGATTGTGCATGGGGCAGGGATCGGTGGACTCGACGTCGAGCCCGCAGCTCAGGCCGTTGCGGAGGGCACACTCCTAGCCGCCTATCGATACGCCCCCTACAAGGGCGGCGAGGCTGTCGAGACCCCCGAAGAGAACGACGGTCACAACGGACCAAAGGAACTGATCGTGGTCGAACACGAGGCAACCAAGCTCGCACGCGTCGAGGCAGGCGCGCGGCGAGGAACGCTCTACGCTGAATCGACCAACTGGGCCCGTGACCTCGTGAACACTCCGCCTAACGACATGACACCGACTCACTTAGCCCAGGCGGCCCAGGAGATGGCGGCCCGGTCCGCGCTCACCTGCGAAATCTTGGAGATCCCCGACATGGAGCGGCTGGGCATGGGTTCGCTTTTGGCAGTGGCCCGCGGCAGTAGCGCGCCCCCCAAACTCATCACGCTTCGCTACCGGGGTGATGGCTCGACTCGGAACAGACTGGCGTTGGTCGGTAAAGGTGTCACCTTTGACAGCGGTGGGCTCTCCCTCAAGACGTCTGAGGGAATGATCTCCATGAAGGACGACATGGCAGGGGCCGCGGCCGTCCTGGGCGCCATGCGCATCATCGCTCAATTAAGGCCAGCCGGTGAGGTCCTCGCCGCGGTCCCCTGTGTGGAGAACATGCCCTCCGGACACGCCGTCCGTCCGGGCGATGTGGTGCGAGCCTGTAATGGAAAGACGATCGAGATCCATAACACCGACGCCGAAGGGAGGCTCATCTTAGCCGACGCGGTCGCCTACGCCCACAGCCAGGGTGTCGATGAGATCGTCGACGTCGCCACACTCACCGGAGCGGTGGGTGTCGCTCTGGGAGAAGAGTACACTGGAGTGATCGGCAACGATGAAGCCTTGATCGAGCGAGTCATAGTTGCGGGCGATCGGTGCGGCGAACGGTACTGGCAGCTTCCCAGTCCGCCGGAGTATAAGCGACGCTTCACCAGCGACATCGCAGACCTCAAAAACGTCGGCGGACGCCTCGGCGGAGCCATCATCGGTGGCATGATCATCGGCGAGTTTGTAGGCGGAACCCCTTGGGCTCATCTGGACATCGCCGCTACGGCCTCCCGAAGCCATGCAAGGGGCTATCTGCCCAAAGGCGCGAGCGGTGTTTCGGTGCGGACCCTAGCTGAACTGGCTCTAATATCGAGCGCCCAATGAGTCATTTCACGCTTCTCATCCTCTTAGCGCTCGGCCACCTGATTGTCGACATGCACGCAGGTGGCCTTCCCGTGCTCCTGCCGGTGCTCAAAGAGTCGTACGCTCTCACGTACACGCAAATCGGCGGTCTCGTCCTCCTGTCGCAGATCACTTCGTCCATCATCCAGCCGCTCTTTGGTCTCTTTAGCGACCGCCTCAACGTACGCTGGATCATGCCCATCAGTCTCGGCATCTCCACGCTGGGCTTAGCCGCGGTCGGCCTGGCAAATCAGTACGCCATGGTGGTCGTCGGGGTTGTCGTGATGGGACTGGGCCTCGCGGCGTACCACCCGGAAGCCTCTAAGGTGGCCCATTTTGTCGGTGGGCACCGTAAAGGGAGCGCCATGTCCGTCTTTGCGCTGGGTGGCAACGTGGGGTTAGCCCTCGGCCCCTTAGTGATGGCCGTTGGCCTCTCCCTGGCCGGCCTGCGGGGCGCGCTCATTTACGTCCCCCTCACCGCCATCGTCGCACTCCTCTTCCAGGCGTCACTCCCAAAGCTGTACGCGGGCTGGGATCGTAACAATGACGAGAGGAAGGCGGATGTGCGCCCCTCCGAGGCCTCAGTCGCAAAGACCGAGCCGTCGCCCCCGACGCGCAAGCGAGCGGCAACCTTTCGTACACTCTCCACCCTCCTGCTCGCCATTACCCTGCGCTCCTGCGCCCACACCGCGCTTATAACGTTCATCCCGCTTTACTACAGCACTCTACACGGGAATCCAGCCTCATACAGCAGCGCGCTGCTCACCCTCTTCTTGGTAGCGGGAGCGATCGGCACGGCGCTAGGAGGCCCCGCTTCGGATCGGCTGGGCGCTCGCCGCGTCATTGTGTGGTCCTTCCTTACCAGCGCTCCCATCCTCATCGTACTGCCGCTGGTCACGACCGGGATGGCGCCTTTCGTTATCGCCATCCTCGCCGGGTTGACCCTCGTCTCGTCCTTCGCCGTCACGACCGTCTTAGGGCAGGTCCTCTTACCCTCTCGCGTGGGACTCGCTTCGGGCCTCACACTCGGCTTCTCCGTCGGTACCGGCGGGCTGGGAGTGACTGCGCTCGGCTTCATCGCCGATCACCTGGGCCTGACGACGGCGATGTTCTCCATCGCCGTCCTCGCGGGTCTCGGTGTCTTGGTCTCGCTCAAGCTGCCTCGTGACGAGAGTGCGGCTCCGTCAGTCCCGTCCGCTCAATCTTCACACTCGATTTAGTGGCTGAAGCGGACGGGCTCCCTGGGCAGCCAAAATGCGCTCAGCGTTTCCCCAAAAGATAAGCTCCTTCTCCTCGTCGCTCAATGTTGCGTCGAGCACCTTGCCGACACTCCCCGTCATCGTGCCGTCAGTGCCAAATAGGACGCGAGTCGCGCCCAACTCCGCCACTGCAAACTCAACTTGCCCGTCATCCAAATTGCTCCCACTTATGTCGACGTAAACGTTGGGCGACGCGTCCCGTAAGGCCCGGACGGTCCACTCCCAATCGCCGCCACCGCCAATGTGAGCATGAATGAGAATCGCCTCGGGGACGGCCTGACTCGCGGCAGCGAAATCGGCGCCATGCGAGGTGAGCGGCTGTTGGGCCTTGCCAGCGGGATCGGTGAGGTAGCCTGCGTGCTCCAACAGCGGCACGTGGCGCTCCGCGACATACTCCAGAATGGGGCGCACGACCGGATCGTGAAGCTTGTACTGATTGTAGAGCTTGATGCCGATCATGCCGGCGGCCAAACACCGCTCGGCCTCAGCAATCGCCTCTTGCCCAAAGCCAGGCATGAGAAAGCACATCCCGCGAATGCGGTCAGGGTGACGCTCCATCGCCCTGAGAATCACGTCATTGGAGCTCCGCACTTCGTCCGGCGACGCCCACCGCCCCCCCGTGATCGGAGCCGAGCACCAGTACTCCGTGATACCGAGCATCGAGCCGGCGTATACGAGTTGATCACTCGAGCGCTCCCAATCCTCCATTGGCCAGACATGGCAATGCATGTCGATCTTTGGCCGACTCAATCCGTCTTCCCAATCGATACGCAAAAGAAAAACATCCCCTTCTCGCTTGCTGACCAACCTACCATCCTACCAACGCGGTTTGATCGGCAACCATGACGCGTCCCGCTTTTGCATTTCACCCGCGTCGTCACGCGATCCCCGCACATGCTCCTTGTAAAGCTCGTGCATCTCAGCCAGTTTCTCCTCATCGACGCCGATGCCCAAGCCCCCACCCTGTGGCACCTCGATCATGCCGTCGTGAAACTGTAGCTTGCCGCCCTTTAAAAGGGTATCACCGGCCCATGGATAGTGGGTGTCACATGCATAGGTATAGTAGGGCTCTGATGCGATCAGATGGGCCATGGCCGCCATCGAGATGTCGAGGTGGCTGTTGCTGTGCATGGAAAGTCCAAGGCGGAACGTCTTGCACATTGCGGCCAAGTGTTTTGAGGCTCGCAAACCACCCCAAAAATGGTGGTCAGACAAGATGACGTGCACGGCGTCGGCCTTGACGGCCGGCGGAATATGTGAGAACTCGACGACGCACATGTTGGTCGCGAGTGGGGTCGATGTGCTCCGGGCAACCTGGGCCATCCCTTCGATCCCTGAAGCTGGGTCCTCCAGGTACTCGAGGTCGTACGGTTCGAGAGCCTTGGCTACGCGCATCGCTGTCCCCGTCGACCAGATGCCATTTGGATCGAGCCGCAATTCGACCTCCCGACCAAACTGTCGGCGAAACTCCGCGATGAGCTCGACCTCTTCGTCGGGCGGCAGGACTCCCCCCTTGATCTTAAAGGTCCGAAAGCCGTAGTCGGCGATGAAGCGTCGTCCTTGCTCGATCAGGGAAGGAATATCCATACACCGACCGTACGTAGGGTGCTCTTCGTGGAAGAATATGTAGGCAGAGAATTCAGCGCGCTCTCGCACCTGACCGCCAAGTAAGTGGCAGAGGGGACGGCCCAGAGCTTGGCCCACCACGTCCAAGCAGGCCGTCTCATACGCCGAAAACGCAGCCACACTGCCGGTCACGCCAGGTTCGGCTCCAGGGCCGCCCCCGCCGAGGAGAAGACTGAGGCGTTCGAGATTGTAGGGATCCTCTCCGATTACGGTCTCTTTGGCCCGCTCAAGAGCGCCTCTAACCTCCTGGTCGCCGTACGTCTCTCCGTATCCGACAATGCCGTCGTCAGTCTCCAAACGCAGGACCGTCCGAGCGGCGTAAGGTTCGTGAATACCCCAAGAGTTCCGGAGAGGAGGCTCTGGGAACGCAACGGGAATGATATCGACACGCGCTATCTTCACGGGTAACTCTCCCTTGTATGAACTAAATATGATTTCGGAGCGAAGCGATGAAGCTCCTGGTGAAGTGGGAATGATAAGGCGTACAATGCAACTCTCACAACTTACAGAAACAATCAATCCTGTCGCGCGCCTCGGCCCCCCAGTCGATCCCCCGATCTCGAGTGTCACAGCCGACTCTCGCCAAGCGGGAGAAGGGTCGCTCTTTATCGCCATCCCCGGGGAGGTACAAGACGGGCATGATTACATTACAGACGCCGTCTCTCGAGGCGCACGAGCAATCATTGTCGAGCGCACGTGCCCGGACGTCGATGTACCTGTCATAAAGGTACAAGACTCTCGCCGGGCCCTCGCACAGGTAGCCTCGCAATTCTACGCAGATCCGGCTGGAGCTCTGCAGTTGGTCGGGGTGACCGGGAGTGTCGGCAAGACCTCGACGAGCCTCATTCTCAAGCGCATCCTCGAAGAAGGTGAAGTGAGCGTAGGGGTGATCGGCTCGCTGGGCATCTTCACAGGTGACTCCCGCCGGGAGAGCCTCTTCACGACACCGGACGCCCTAGCTCTGCAAGCCGCGTTGCACGAGATGCGCTCGCACCAAATCGGGCGCGTCGTCATGGAAGTCTCGTCGCACGCGTTGGCGCAAGAACGCACGCACGGCCTCCTCTTCGACGCTGCTCTCTTTACCAATCTCCTGCCGTTGGAGCACTCCGACTTCCACCCAACCTTTGATCATTACGTTCGAACCAAAGCCAAACTTTTGGACCAAGTGAGGCCCGACGGCGTCGTGGTGTACAACGCCGACGATCCCAACGTTTGTAGGCTCGCGCAGTCCTGGATGGGAGAATCGATCTCCTTTGGCTTTCACCCAAGCGCAGACGTGCGGGCCGTTCAACCGCGCACCGGCGTAGATGGCTCGACCTTTAACGTGGAAGTAGGGGGATCGGTGCGTTCATCCGCTCGTTCCTCCTCGATCACTCTTGACCTGCCCCTTCTGGGGATGCACAACGTCGGCAACACATTGGCTGCGGTCGCCGCAGCACTCCCGTTCGGAGCAGAGCTGCGTGCGATTCAGCGTGCGGTGAGAGCGTTGCGCCCTTTCGCCCGCCGGATGGAGCCGCTCAGGTTCGGAGAGGTCCGAGCGATCGACGATACGGTCGGGCACCCATACAGCATTGATCGACTCTTCGGATGCATAGAAGGACTCGGATGCCGATCGCTCATCCTCGTCGCGGCGATTCGCGGGGGACGCGGCACGCCCATTAACGCTGCCAACGCCCAGAGGTACGCGCACTGGTACCGGAGGCTTCCCATACGCTCCGTGTGGATTACGGCCGGCTTAGACGCCACCATGGAGAAGGACCGCGTCACTCCCGAGGAGGAGCGCGCCTTCATCGACGTTCTTGCCGACGCCAACGTCCCCTTTGAGTACACACCATTCCTCGCGGAGGCATGCGCGGGCGTCGCTACGGTCGTCACCCCAGATGACGTCGTCCTCCTCGCCGGCGCTCAGGGAATGGACGCGGGCTCAAACTTCCTGCGCCACGCGTTGGGAGTGTAACGATACTCACTCGTTACAACGGCTCCGCCCGCACGTTGCCGCCCGTCACTCGGACTATTACGGGCAGACTTCCGTCTTCTTCAGAAGCCGTCTCCGCCGACTCTCTCCCCCCTCGCCCGTTGCGGGATGCGCTCGATTGAGGAAACTCGTTTTGGATAGAGCCGTTGCGGACGTCAAAGTCGAACTCCCAAGCAAAGGAGTCCGCAAGGCTCAATGCCACGTGGCCGCGATCACTCGTCACGTCGATCGGTCCCCGGTGGTCCTCAACTTCGATAGGACTCAGGCTACCGCCGATCTTGACGGCGCCCGTAGAGCTATTGACGCTGACCCGTGCCATGCTGGCCGATACGTGCAAAGGACCTGCACTACTGTAAAATGCGGCTGCTCCACGATCGATATGTGTGCGGACCTCTCCCTGCGCCCGGTCCAGAGTTAGTGTCGATCGACTTCCATCGAAATCAAAAATGCCGCCAATTTCGACAGCCTCGACCCGTCCGCGCCGGTGCTCCAACGTTACGTCACCGTCAATCTCTGTCAGCCAAACGTCGCCTCGTTCCACCTTGGCAGTGACCGCCCCCCGGTGATCGCCGACGCGCACCGAGCCCCGGCGCACTTGGGCATCGAGCTCCCCGACGACGTCGTGAACGTTAATGTCCCCAAACTCGCTCACAAGTCGGATTGCCAACCCATCCGGAACCTGTAACTCGTAGTGGACGCGGGCACCGTCGACGTCGTCGCTCGGCTCAGGCGTCTCGAGCGAGATCTCCAAGCGCTCGCCCCGGCGCACCACCGACACCTCGACCGCGTCGTGGAACTCCTGAACGTGCATACTGCTGATACCGTATGTCCGAATATCGTAGTCGAGCGTAATCTCTCGAGAGCCGCTCGGAGCCACCTCGAAGTCACCGGTCCCACTCACAACCAGACTGGTAATCTCCTGAGCTGAGTATTGCTCCGAGCCTTCCTTGCGCAAGAAGGGGGCCCCGTCAGTAATGCCCCACCCGTCTGTGTCGGCGGGGATCGAACGCACAATTCCGCTCGTGAACGTCCCTGTCACGGTGCGACCATTCGCAAAAAAATCGTACACAAACATAAGACTCAACGCCATAAGCACGAGCAATAGTCGATTGCGAATCTCCATACTCTCTCTCCTTATGAGGACGCTCCGCCCGGCGCTAAGAGCTCGCGCTCCCTTTCTGGAGCGGCGGCAAACATGTATGCAGAGGCGACGGTGAGTGCGATCGTAAAGAGTAGAACTGCCCAAAACGGTCCGCTGTCCACCATAATGGTGCGAAACTCATAGACGTCACCGACCGCGTACACTTCGTCAAAGACAAAGTCGGGTAGACCACCCAAAATGTCGGCAAAGATCGGAATGACCCTCAACCCAATCCAAGTGACGATCACGAAGACCCACGCACCCATCAGCCAGCGATATTGCTCCCCTAAGCGGCTAAAGAGATAAGAGAACTGCGAGTTGGCGGCAGCGAGGAGAGTGAATAAGAGGCCAACGGCGTAGACGCGCGCCACGAAGCCGAAGATCCAATCGAGAGCCGGGATCGGCAGCAAATCGACCAGTCCGGCTGGGCCTAAAGAAGCCCGGAATAGGAGAACGACTCCCACCAAGACGAGCGCCGAGAAGACGAGGACCCGCACCACTACACCGACCAGATCCCGTATTACAAGCCGCCAAGCAGCGAATGCGCCGCCTTGAAGCGAGACGTGGCGCTCACGCGTCCGTCGCATGAGTCGAACCGACGTCCACATAGCGTCCAACGGCGCGATAAGGAGTGGCGCCAGCGCCAGAATCACCAGGCCACCAGGGGCAATTCGACCCCCAAGCACAAACAGGAGAGCATGCCACACGTATGCGAGGAGTGTGAGTACTACGATCAGTCGCCCATTTCCGACCACTAGGCGACGCCACAGCGCAGGTTGACCACCCATCAGCCCACCATCCTTTCCGTCGACGCACACGGATTATCGTGCGTCCCTTCACTATACGGCTCGTTCTCCCTTCCGGTTCCCGTGCGGATTTGGAGGAAGATTCGCCTTGGAAAGGATTTCGCAAACGGGCGACCGAAGCCCTTCCTACCACGCTGGACCCAGCGCGCGCATCTCATTTCGAGGGGAGTGTTCACCGATCACTGCCTCAGGACGCGACCGAACACACCCAAAGCCCTTTCTCACCTTTACCGTATGTGCCACCGACGACCAACGCCGCCTTGAAGCGGTGCTGCGCACTCGCTTTGACGTAGCGCGCGGTCTCATTCGTCGTCTCAAACGGCCAGGATGTGTGCTCGTGGACAACCGTCCGCACAAGGTGCGCGACCCGGTTGCCTCTGGACAGCGCGTCGAATTGTTCGTGCCTCCAACGAGTGCGAGTTCGGTGCGCCCTGAATCCCTTCCCCTCTCCATCATTTATGAGGACGCGGACGTTCTCGTCGTCGATAAGCCGGCCGACATGCTCGTCCACCCATCTGGAGTGGACGGGTCAGGCACCCTCGTCAACGCACTGGCACACCACACGCAGAAGCAAGGGGTGACGCACACACCGGGTCCTGTGACCCGGCTCGACCGAGACACGTCCGGGCTCGTCCTCTTTGCCAAGCATCCGCACGCCCATCACCGGTTAGGCGTTGCCCTCGGAGCGGGCAAAGTGCGCCGAGAGTATACGGCGTTCGTGCACGGTGAAATACAACCGCCTTCCGGTGTGATCGATGCCCCCATCCGCCGGGCAGACGACGGCCTCACTCGACGAATCGTCTCCGACGACGGGCAACCCGCTCGCACACACTATCGCACAGTTGAGCGCTACCGATTCGTTGGCCCCGCAACGCAAGGTCCACCAGGCGGAGTCACGCGCTTGGAGCTTTGGCTTGAAACTGGCCGGACCCACCAAATCCGGGTCCACCTCGCTCATTCAGGGCACCCCATCGTCGGGGATCTCATGTACGGCCGTGCCGACCCGTGGGCGCCGATCGACCGTCAGGCGCTGCATGCGTTCCGGCTCACATTTATCCATCCGGTACACGACGAGGAGATCACACTCGTCAGCGATCCGCCGCCAGATATGGAGGCGTTGAGGACCTCGCTTGTAAAGGATCCAACTGTTTAGCGTTGAATGGACAGGCCAACGCCTGCGATTCACGCGTCGGAAAGGATGGTACTGGTGCCTCACCAGACAGCGCTAGACTGGATCGATTCCAACTTCAACTTATTGCACGAGACCAGCCAGACCCTTTGGCACAACCCCGAACCAAGTCTGAAAGAGGTTAAGGCGGCCGCACACCTCGCGGACCTACTCCAACATCACGGCTTCGATGTCCAACGAGGCGTGGCCGGCATGCCTACGGCCTTTGTAGCGAGTTACTCACGCGGCACAGGGCCGGTGGTCGCCTACCTCGGCGAGTACGATGCGCTACCGGAGCTCAGCCAGGCGGCAGTGCCGGAGCGCAGCCCTATCGAGCCGGGCGGTTACGGCCACGGATGCGGACACAACCTCCTCGGCACCGGGGCCTTGGGCGCAGCGCTGGCGACGAAGGCCGCGCTCGAAGCCGGCAAAGCGAGTGGCACCGTCCGCTTCTACGGGTGTCCGGCTGAAGAGATCCTCGTGGGCAAAGTGTTCATGGTCCGAGACGGCCTCTTCGCCGATTGCGACCTCGCCATCACCTGGCATCCGGCCGCGACGAATCAGATCTCGGCAGATCAGAACCTCGCGATGAACTCGGCCAGGTTCAACTTTCACGGAGTGAGCGCCCACGCGGCCGTCTCACCGGAGGCGGGGCGCTCCGCTCTCGATGCCGTCGAACTGATGAACGTCGGAGTGAACTACCTTCGTGAGCACGTCACATCCCAAGCCCGCATTCACTACGTCATCACGGACGGCGGCCTCCAACCCAACGTCGTCCCGTCTTTTAGCCAAGTGTGGTATTACGTTCGTGCCCCACACCGTCACGAAGTGGAAGAGATATACGGGCGCGTCCTCGAGATCGCAAAGGGCGCCGCGCTGATGGCCGGGGTGACGCACGATGTCGAGTTCGTCGCCGGATGTTACGACACCCTCCGCCTCGAGACGCTCCTCGAAGTGAGCCAAGCAAACCTCGAGCGAGTCGGCGGCCCCTCATTCGACGAGCAGGAGCGAGCGTTCGCCCGCCAACTTGCGAACACCCATCCGCCCGGCACCCACGAACGGATCGTGAAGAGAGCGGGCCTCACCCTTCTCGACGGAGAGTTCTTGAGTGAGGAGATTCTACCCGACACCGGCCTCCGCGGCGTATCGAGCGGCTCTACCGATGTCGGCGATGTCAGTTGGAATGTGCCGACGGCCGAGATCCGTACCGCGTGTTGGCCCGTGGGCAACGCCGGACACTCGTGGCAAAACACGGCAGCAGCCGGTACGACGATCGGTACGAAAGGGATGGTGGTGGCCGCCAAGGCGATGGCCTTGACTGGTCTGGACGCGCTAGTCGACCCCGACCTCGTCGTTCAAGCCCGCAAGGAGTTTCAAGCGCGCACGGCAGCGACCCCCTACGTCTGTCCGATCCCGGCCCATGTCAATCCCGAAGTGTAGGTATCAAAAAGAAGGTGTGGACTCCTTTTGCGCCAAATCATAATACAATGAACGACAGGGGGTGACGCAACATGATGTATGTGATTCTTGCTGTTGTGATCCTTGCGATCGGCGCCTTTGACATTGGTCCCATCGTCGACTGGTTTGATGAGAAAAACTTCCCGATGGCAGTGAAGTCGCTGTTGATGATAACGTTCCTCGGGGTGGTGCCGGCGCTCCTCATCGGGGTCGGAATCATTGGCGACACCATGTGGAGAAAGAAAGCCAATTAGCGGACGCGAAATAACAAGAGGATGCGGCAAGGGGTGACACCCCACCGCATCCTCTTTGACGTTATGCACGAACCTGTGGCCACGTGCTACGTTTACGACTCGATCGGTTTGTAGGTGAAGACGTAGTGCCCTTCAGTGGTATGTGAGTCGACCGAGAGCACTTTCCACATGACAACGTAGCGACCGGGCGCCAACGACTCCTCCAATTGGATGACGATCTCAGATCCCCCCCGTGCCGGCTCGAGCACCCCGGTATCGACACGACCCGCTTCATCCGTGTCGTCCCGACGCTCAAGCACTGCCTTCACCAAGTCGCTCGCGGCTGCAGGAACCTGCTCTTCCTCCGCCACATCCAAGCGATACACCTTCACATGGCTGAACGCAACCTCAATCCGCTCACTAAATCGCAACCGGACCTCGGACGGCGGAGTCGTCAACGTTGCGTCAGCCGCGGGTGTCCCACCAGTCATCGAGGCATGCCCTAAGGCGGTCCCCGCCAGAGCCCCCAACAGTACGAGCGTCACCATGGCACTGCTCAACGCACGCCGAATCATCGCACAAACCTCCTCCAAAGTGACTCGAGACGTTAATCCTCTTTATCGTACCGGCGCTTGCCGCTGGGGACAAGACCCGAACGGGCCATCATCTGTGAATCCCCACTTGACGAACGTCGCACGAATCGCCTAAAATCCTAAGTGATACTTCGTATCAACACGAGGTGCTCTTACGTGTCGAATCCTGAGAAACCTGATTTAATTAGACGGGCGGCCCGACGTGGTGTTCGCTTGGCGACCCCTCGACGACAGGTTATGAACGTCATCGACGAGTTGGGCAGACCTTTCTCCGCCGGGGAGCTCCTGGACGCCGTGGAGCAGGCGGATCCGACGGTGGGACGCGCCACCGTCTTTCGAACGTTGCAACTCCTGTGCGAACTCGCTCTCGTCGAGCGTGTCCGCCTTGAGGACGGCCAGGATGTGTACGTCACCGGACACTCGCACACGCATCATCACCACCTCATTTGCAAACGCTGTGATGACATTCTAGAGATGTCGGAGTGCGGCATCGAGCAATTTGTAAAAGGCGTGGCGGATCGACACGGATTCGTGGCGGAGGATCACACCTTCGATATTTACGGTATCTGCCCAAACTGCCGCAACAGCGAGAAGGATCGAGCGTCGTCCACGCATTAGCAACTAAAGGGAGTGAGCGCAACGTATGCCGGGTCATTCAGCCGCACAGAACGCTTCGGCCGCCATCCAACTTGAGCATGTCAGCGTCACCTACGCAGGCCGACGCCCGGCCCTCGAGGACGTCTCACTCATGCTGCCATCGGGGAGTCACGTCGCCGTCATCGGACCGAACGGCGCCGGGAAGTCGACACTCTTCAACGCGCTCCTCGGCCTTGTGCCTCTTGCCGGCGGCCGGATCCGCCTCTTTGGCCTGTCTCCTCAACGTGCACGCGCTCGGATCGCCTACATCCCACAGCGCGATCAGGTCGACTGGCAGTTCCCGCTCACTGCGCTGGACATTGCACTTATGGGTCGAGTGACGCACATCGGCTGGCGACTCAAGCCGAGGGCCGCCGATTACGCTGCAGCCCAGTCCGCTCTAGAGCGAGTCGACATGTGGAAGATGCGCGCTACACCAATTGCAGAGCTTTCGGGTGGCCAACAACAGCGCCTCATCATTGCGCGGGCGCTCGCGCAAGAGGCCCCACTCTTTTTGCTCGACGAGCCTTTTAATGAGGTGGACGCCTCAACGCAAGAGCTCCTCCTCGATCTATTTGACGAATTGGCGACTGCCGGACGGACGCTTCTCGTGGCAACACACGATTTGGCGTTGGCACGGCGTCGTTTCCCGGCGCTCCTCTTCCTCAATCGCTCGGTGAAAGGGTTTGGCAGCCCCGATGAGGTGTTTACGCCCGAGACGTTGGAGAAGACGTACACGAAACAGGTGGTGAAGTGGGACGAGGGTGACGCTCTGAGCTCGATTGTCGATGCCCATACCTTCTCCCACAATCACTGATGGAATGGCTCGTCGAACCGTTTCAATTCACCTTCTTTCGTAACGCTGTCATTGCGGCCGTCTTGGCCGGCGGCGTTTGTGCGCTCGTAGGCACTCACATCGTCCTGAGGGGGATGACGTTCATCGGCGGAGCGCTCTCACACGCAGTCCTTCCCGGGGTCGCCATCGCTCACATTCTTGGGAAGAGTATCCTCATCGGTGGCTTTATCGCCGGTGTGGTCACCTCGTTAGGCATCGGAGCAGTGAGTCGTCACCAAAAGTTAAAAGAGGATACGGCGATCGGCATTCTGCTCGCCGGCGCGTTCGCCCTTGGGGTGGCGATCATGAGCTCCATTCGTTCGTACAGTATCGATCTCACTGGATTCCTCTTCGGCGACGTACTCGCCGTGTCGACCAGCGACATTCGTTCGATGGCAATTGTCGCTCTCATCGTCCTGGCTGCCGTCCTCCTCTTGCACCGGCAGTGGACGGTTCAGGCCTTCGATCATACGTACGCCTCGGCGGTCGGGCTTCCGGTCGGACCACTGCACTACGCCTTGATGATCCTCCTTTCACTCGCCATTGTGACGGCGATGCAGACGGTTGGGGTTCTCTTGATCCTCGCGATGGTTGTGACGCCTCCGGCCACCGCCCGCTTGTTCTCCATCCGAGTGACTACCATGATGTGGTTGAGCCTCTTTTGGGGCGTCTTCGCCTCCCTTATCGGTCTTTTCCTCTCCTATTACCTCGACATCGCCTCCGGCGCCGCTATCGTCTTAGTGAGTGTCCTCCTCTTCTTCCTCGCCTTTTTGTTCGCGCCGACGCAAGGGATCGTCACCGGACGACTGCGGCGGACAGAGCGGCGTTCCCCAACGACTACGTGAGAAAAGGACATTAGATAGCCCGTTTGATGGGTACTCGAGGAGTCTAAGTTAGCGGTATACTACCGGGGACAGGAAGGATGTGACCCAAAATGCGGCGTCGTACCGCACTCCTTGCCGTCGCCGTCGTCATCGCGCTCGGCGGAGCGCTGGCGCTTGTACAGATGGCGAGTACCCGAGGCGACTCCAAGCAGCCCGGCACCGATACAGCGTACTACACCGAGCTGCCCACGCAAGGGACCAGCATTGGTGAGCCCAACGCTTTGGTACTGGTTGAAGAGTACTTTGACTACCAATGTCCCCATTGTCACACAGCGGCGGATACTGTCGTCAAACCCTTGATCGAGAAGTACGTTGCACGAGGGGAGGTGCGCTTCTCTTACCGCATGTTCCCAATCCTAGGTCCGGAGTCGGTCAGAGCCGCGCAAGCCTCGTACTGTGCGGCGCTCGACGATAAGTTCTGGCCGTTTTACGAACGCCTCATCAAGCGGCGCGGGACCGGGAATAGGGGTGCCTACTCTGCAACGCAACTCCTCAACGACGCGGAAGCCGTGGGGCTGAACGTCAGTGAGTTCACCCAATGTCTCGAAGGGGAGGATTCGCTCGCCTACGTGGAGGCGTGGCATAATCGTGCCGTCGAGCTTGGCCTTCGCGGCACCCCCTCCTTTGTCGTCGACGGGGAGCTCCTCCCCACCTCTTCATGGGAAGCTGTCGACGGGGCCGTTGCACGCGCTCTTGAGGAGCGGAGCAGGACAGAGTAACCTCCGAGTCGTACGAGTACCATGAATCGCCATCCTATCCGGGAACGGGCGTTCCCGGATAGGCACCAACCAAACGACTCGGAGGTTAGCGCATGCAGTACCGCACTCTTGGCAACTCCGGACTCAAGGTCTCCGCAGTTGGACTCGGCACCAACCAGTTTGGTGGGAAGGTCGACGAAGCAGGCGCTGCGACCATCATTCATCAAGCACTCGACACTGGAATCAACTTCATTGATACCGCCGACATCTACACGCAAGGCAACTCAGAGCGAGCGATCGGCAAAGCGATCGCCTCACGCCGCACCGAAGTCGTATTAGCGACCAAGGTCGGATCCAAGGTTGGTGACGGTCCCAACGACGGCGGCTCCTCCCGCGGCCACATCATGGCGGCGGTTAACGAGAGCCTTCGACGTCTCAATACCGATTACATCGACCTTTATCAGATCCACCGGGTGGACCCCCTCACACCGGCGGAAGAGACCATGAGTGCCCTCAACGATCTCGTAAAGAGCGGAAAGGTGCGCTACATCGGCGCCTCCAACTACGCTGCCTGGCAGCTCTGCCGCGCCAACGACGTAGCCGAGCGTTGGGGCTGGTCTCAGTTTGTCACGATTCAACCACACTATCACATGTTCGAACGCAGTATCGAGGCGGAGCTCTTGCCATACGCCCAAGCCTTTAACGTGGGTGTAATCCCCTACTTCCCGCTCGCCGGCGGATTCCTGACAGGCAAATACCGCCGAGGCGAGGCGCCCCCCAAAGGCTCCCGGGGCGAGTCGAACGCCTACGTACAGAAGTTTTTTACAGACTCCCACTTTGACACGGTCGAAAGGCTCGAGGCATTCGCTCGTGAGCGCGGGCACACGTTGGTCGAGTTGGCGATCGCGTGGTTGCTTGCACGCCCGCAGGTGTGCTCCGTCATCTCGGGCGCGACCTCAAGTGAACAACTGGAGCAGAACGCCCGCGCCGCAGATTGGACGCTGGCCCCCGACGAGTGCGAAGCCGTTGAGGCCATTCTTACACCGCAAAACACGTAAGACGGAGGTGGACCCATGACAGCTGATCCATTGATCCTTGATGGCCGGCCCGTCGCTGAGACCATCAAAGCGCAGACCGCCGAAGAGGTCCAGTCCTTGAAAGCGATGGGCATCACGCCCTGCCTAGCGACCGTCCTCGTCGGGGACGACCCGGCCTCGGCCACGTACGTACGCATGAAAGCGAAGGCTTGTCAGGCGATTGGCATCGCGTCGCGACAGGTGCACCTTGACGCCCGCAGCACGACGGACGACGTGATCGCCGCGATCGAAGCGCTCAATCAGGATCCACAGGTTTGGGGCATTCTGCTTCAGCACCCTTCTCCCGAGCAGGTGGACGAGCGAGCCGCCTTTGAGGCGATCGCCGTCGACAAAGACGTCGACGGTGTCACGTCCAGCAGCTTCGGTCGCACTGCATTGGGCATGCCCGGTTTTCCGGCTTGTACACCGCAGGCGATCATGGGCATCTTGGCGCATTACGACATCTCTCCATCCGGAAAGCACGCCGTCGTGATCGGTCGAAGTCCTATCTTAGGCCGTCCGGTGGCACAATTACTCCTTAACCAGGACGCCACCGTCACCATCTGTCACTCCAAGACGACCGACCTTGAGTCACACGTCCGATCGGCCGATATTCTCGTCGCGGCAGTGGGACGCCCTCGCTTCGTCCAAGGCGATTGGGTCAAGCCCGGCGCCGTCGTGCTCGATGCCGGTTACAATCCGGGCAACGTCGGAGACGTCGATTACGACTCTGCGCTCAAACGTGCTGGGGCGATCACCCCTGTGCCGGGCGGTGTCGGCCCTGTCACCATCGCTACCCTGCTGCGCCAGACTGTCCAAGCGGCCGAGGTCGCGGTGGCAAGGAGTTGAGCCATTATGAGTAGGCGACCCAACATTCTCTTGATAACCACCGATCAACAGCACTGGGACACCCTTGGATGTCGGAATCCCGAGATTCAAACGCCCAGTCTTGACGCCCTCGCCGAGGAGGGCACACTCTTTGAGCGCGCGTACTGTCCGAACCCAACGTGCACTCCGACTCGGGCCTCCATTATCACCGGACAGTACCCAAGCCAGCACGGAGCGTGGACCCTCGGAACGATGCTGGATCCCGAGGCGCCTACCCTTAACGACGTGCTTGGACCAAGTGGATACCGCACCGCCTTGATCGGAAAAGCTCACTTTCAACCGCTCCAAGAGGCCGAAGGGTACCGCTCACTCGAATCGTACCCGACTCTGCACGACCTGCCCTTTTGGCGCAGGTTTACCGGTCCCTACTACGGATTCGAGTACGTTCAACTCTGCCGGAATCACGCCGACGAAGCGCATGCAGGCGAGCACTACGGGATTTGGATGGAGGAGAAGGGGCTCGGCGATTGGCGAGATTATTTCCGACCCGACAACGAGGCAAAAAAGACGGGGGATGGTGGGCGCACCTGGCTCCTCCCGCAGGAGTTTCATTACAACGAGTTTATCGTTGAGCGGAGTGCAGCCAAGTTGGAGGAGTACGCCGAGAGTGACGAGCCCTTCTTTCTCTGGGCCAGCTTCCCCGATCCCCATTGCCCCTACCTTGTACCCGAACCCTGGGCGAGCATGTACGATCCGAACACTCTGACCGTACCCCAAGGCGTACCGGGCGAACACGCCAACAACCCGCCGCACTTCCAGTTGACGCAGGAGGATAAGCCCGACTTCTCAGCGTGGAAGGAGAGCGGCTACGGGATCCACGGGATGCACTCCCACACGCGGTCCCTTAGCGAGTTGGCTAAAGACTTGGCGGTCTATTACGGCATGATGAGTTATACGGACGACGCGGTGGGACGCCTCCTGCGGCATTTGGAGGCGTTGGGCCTAGCCGAGGAGACGGTGGTCGTCTTTACCACGGATCACGGAATGCTTCTGGGACAACACGGGCTCTCTCGCAAGGGGCCCTTTCACTACGAAGACCTCGTGAAACTCCCCTTCATCGTACGTTATCCCGGGCGGGTACCCTCCGGTCGGAGCAGCAACGCCCTCCAGTCGCTCGTCGACTTGGCGCCGACGTTCCTCTCCTTTGCCGACCTCCCGATTCCCCCCCGCATGTCGGGGGTGGATCAAAAGGGTGTATGGTTGGGCAACCAGGAGCAAGCGCGCGATCACGTGGTGATCGAAAACCGCCACGAGCCCACAACCATCCACGTGAAGACGTATGTGGACTCTCGCTTTAAGCTTACAGTGTACTACAACCAACCCTACGGTGAGCTCTTCGATCTCAAGAACGATCCGGGAGAGTTTAAGAATCTTTGGAACGACCCCGAAAGCCAAACTCTCAAAGCGGAGTTAATCAAGAGACTCCTCTTTGCGGAGATGGGCAAAGAGCCTCTGTACATGCCCCGCATTTCGGGCGCCTAAGGCTGCACCACCGACCATCGCTGAGCGCCGACAAACCCGGCAAGTCGCTCGACCGCCGCTTCAAAGTGTGCGGGGAGCTTCTTGTCGGGCTCCCACCACACTTCATCTACGACGAGTTCACCCCTGGCCCGATGGCAAAAGGCAGCCGTGACGGTTCACGACTGCCTCTTACAATACAAGATATGTGCAGTTGGGCTTAAGCCAGGGTGGCTTCGAGGCTGATCTCGACGTTCCCCTGAAGCGCCTGCGACACCGGGCAACCTACCTTGGCCGCCTCGGCTGCCTGTTGAAAGCCGGCTTGATCGATGCCGGGCACCTCTCCACGCACGTTGAGAGCGATCCCGGTGATGCGGAAACCCGCCTCCACCTTGGCGAACGTGGCCACAGCCTCGGTCTCGAGCTTGGTCGGAGGATGTCCAGCGTTGGCCAGTGTGTTGGAGAGAGCCATGCAGTAACAGCTCGCGTGAGCGGCTGCAATGAGCTCCTCGGGGCTTGTCTTACCGGCGGCCGCCTCCGTGCGAGACGCCCAGCTTACGGGCAAATCGGTGGCTGCGCCCGAAGAGACCAGCGACGTCTTGCCGGCCCCCTTAAACAGCTCGCCTTCCCACGTGGCGCGCGCTTTGCTTTGCACGTGTCATTCACTCCTTTAGAACATTATGGTAACCGTTCCACATCAGCATAGCACACATCGAAGGACCCGCGTCAAGTAGGTGTGCGCTCCCCCGGAGACGAATCCTTGCACACGACACGGCCAACCCGGTGCACAGAGCCGGGCTGCGATAAATCCCCCAACTGGAGGAGAGCCCATGGGAACTCCCGTCACAGCAGTGATCGTCGGCGCGGGTCATCGAGCGCTGACGTATGCATCCCTTGCCAAGAGGCGACCGGATGCTCTCCAAATCGTAGGCGTTGCGGACCCCGATCCGGCACGCCGAGAGCGTACGGCACAGCAGTTTAACATTTCCAAAGAGCGGACCTTTGAAACGGCCGAAGCCTTAGCGTCCGTCCCCAAGTTTGCCGATGCCGTCATTAACGGCACGATGGATCAACACCACGTCCCCACCTCTCTCCCCTTGATTGGCGCCGGATACCACGTGCTCCTCGAGAAGCCCTTCGCCGTCAACGAAGAGGAGATGTGGACGCTGGTGCAGGCTGCGCGGCGGCATCGCCGCATCGTGATGATCTGCCACGTATTGCGGTACGCCCCGTTCTACACTCGCATCCGAGAGCTGGTTGCCGCGGGAGAAATCGGAGAAATCCTCAACATCCAGACGACCGAACACGTCAGTTACCACCACATGGCCGTAGGGTTCATTCGCGGCAAGTGGGCGAGTGAGGCGGTCTGTGGTTCGCCCATCCTGATGGCCAAGTGCTGTCACGACCTCGATCTCATCGCTTGGATGAAGAGTGGCATTCCACCGGTGAGCGTCAGCAGCATGGGCAGCCTTATGTACTTTAGGCCGGAGCGGGCGCCGGCCGGTGCCGGAGAGCGTTGCCTCGTCGATTGCCCCATAGAGAGCGAGTGCCTCTATTCGGCACGCAAGCATTACATCGACCACCCCAACCGTTGGAAGTTTTACGTCTGGTCCGAACTCGAAAACGTGGAGAATCCGACGATCGAGGAGAAGATCGAACTCCTCAAGACGAGCCCCTACGGTCGCTGCGTCTGGCGGTCAGAGAATGACGTCGTCGACCACCAATCGGTGATCATCGAGTTCGCCGATGGAAGCACCGCCACCCACAACCTCGTCGGCGGCGCCGCCAAGGCGGCCCGCTCGATCCACTTGGTCGGCACCAAAGGCGAAATCCAAGGCCATCTCGAGGAGAGTACCATCACGGTTCGCCACATCGATCCTTCGCCGGGCGGCCAAGAGTACAAAGAGCGAGTGATCGATCTGAGGATCGAAGGGGATATGCACGGCGCCTTCGGGGGACACGGCGGTGGCGACCTTCGGCTCATTCAGGATTTTTGCGACGTGATCAAGGGTGCGTCGCCCTCGATCTCCTACACGAGCATCGACGATTCGATCAGTGGACACTTGATCGGGTTTAGGGCTGATGTCGCCATGAAGTAGAGCCGTGTGGAGAGTCTCCCACCTGTCTCAGAGGAGCAGGCGACCGGATGAGCACGACCACATAATCCAGCCGTCCAGGGCGACGGCCACCCGAGCACCTATCGCGGGAGATCGTCACTTCCCGCGCTCACGGCGCCACGCTTCAAAGGCCGGGAGGTGCTTCTCCTGCATCGGGTACAAGTCGACGATGGCGGCGCCCTTCTCTACCTGTTCGAGGATGAACTCTTCCTTGATGTCCTGCTCGTAGGCGTCACGGGCCACTTCATCCACCAGCGCCGCCGGGATAATGACGACGCCCTCTGCATCACCCACAACAATATCGCCAGGCATCACCAGCACCTCACCGCACCCAATGGGAACGTTCATGTCAACCGGGTGGTGCAGCACCGAGGAGGTGGTCGCGTGTGCGCCTCGAAAGTAGACGGGCAGCTCCAGATCGGCAAAGGCTGGACTGTCGCGCAGAGCTCCGTCCGTGACTAAACCTGCGCCTCCGCGTGCTTTGATACGGGTCGCAAGAATGTGGCCCAGCGATGCGGCTCGAACATCCCCCCGGGCATCGATGACGAGGACATCGTCAGGCTGCACGGCTTCAATGGCGAGACGTTGTACGTTTTTGCTGTTGTCGTAATCGACTTCGAACCCTACGTCTTCCCGGCTGGGCACGTAGCGAAGCGTCAACGCGGATCCGACCATTCGCATCGTCGGTCGGGCCGGCGTCAGGCCCCGGATAAACGTATTTCGATACCCGCGCTTCAGTAACTGGGACGTTAGCGTCGCCGTTGAAACGTACTGTAACAGGCGTTTAGTCTCGGCATTGAGTGTGACTGGACGTGGCGTAGCGCTCACGGTGTCTCTCAACTCCCCTAAGAATTAATTGACTTGGCAGATCGACTCGATTGCGATACTTTCCACCCCGTGTGGGGAGTCCCTGCAGCGCCCCACTACAAGGCTGCACCCCCCCGGCTCTGATAGATCATGGACTTCACGTGAAAGGGCGATCGGCTTCATGAACACACCGGCCCCCTGGCAGATTGCAACCCAACTCGACCTCATCCCGACCCCACAACACATCGCACTCACCGGCAATTTTTACGCTCTATCAGGATGGCGCGTGATGGCCGCCCACGGGCTGCCGACGAAGGGCCTCGAGGTGATTAACCGGCGCATTGTGGAGCTTGGTGGTCGGGCTCTCCCCCACTCCGGCGACGCCGACGGCGAGAGCGGACTGATCGTCGTGGTCCCATGGGGGCACGAAGCGATTCGCCCCTTTATCGGCGCGCTGAATTGCTCACCCGATTCCCTTGGTGAGCAGGGGTACGTGATACGCTTCATCGCTCGCCAGGGTCAGGTTTTCGCGCTCTTGGTGGGCGCCGATCCGCTTGGCACGCTCTACGCGGCCGAAACGTGTGCGCGCCTCATTCAAACGGATGCGTCCGGGGCGGGCCCGATGCTGCTCGAGGCCACAGTGACAGACTGGCCCGATTACAAGCGACGTTGCATTGGGGCTCTCGGAGGAGGTGGCGGCACACCTAGGTGGACGCAGGCGGATGATCCTCTTTCGGGCTACCTTTCTGAGTTACGCCCACAGGTGGAATGGTTGGCACGGAACAAAATCAACTACACCGTCGTCGCCGGCACGCCGAGCAGCCGCGTCGACCCCTTGGAGTCGCGGCGTGCCGTGGCGAGGATGGCCGGTGAGTACGGGATTCGCACGAGGCAGACCTTTGGCACGAGCATCAATGACGAGTTATCTCCTCAGGAGTGGACCGAATGCGTCACCCGCGGCAACGCCAAGTTTTGCTGGAGCGCCCACGATGAACACCGCAGACGGGCGAGGAGGCTTGCCCGCACGGCGGCCTACACGGATCTTGGCCTCTTTTGTCTCCATGTAATCGACGCCGGAGGGTTGGCAGATCCCGAATGCTGGAGCGCGCGTTGCTCCCGTTGCCGGGCAGTGTACGGTGACGATTATGTAGGCGCCTGCGCCGACCTCTTCCTCACCTATTACACTGCGCTCAAGGAGGAGGCCCCGGAGTGTGAATTTGAAGCCGTCGTCTACCCTTACCACTACCAGTGGGCCGTCCCCGACTTCGCCGGATCGCAGACCCGCTTTGGCGACATCCAAGTGCCCAGTGAGGGCTTCCTGGCCGGAGTTCAAACCCCCGGGGACCGCCGCTTAGTCCACGAGCGCCTCTGGGCATTTCAACGTGAGCTCGCCCGGCGTTTGCCCGACGACATCTTGATCACCTTTCGCGAAGCCGGGCTCGACGAGATAGAGGCCGCGACGGCGATCTGGCACAAGCATCCGATCACACCCTGGGTGTACTTTAGCCACAATCACGGCTGGCAAGGCTTGTGGGAGCCACAACAACGGTACGTCCGCACGTGGTATCGAGGCCACCCTAAAGACTGCCTCTTCCACGCGGGGCTCGCGTACTCGGGGAATCTCCCTGAGTTGCGCGCTGCAGCGTGCGCAGAGTACGCCTGGAACACGCGCGTTCCCGACTCTTCGACGCAGTTTACGCTCTCGGCCCGCTCGTACGATGGGAGTGGCCGACGTCCCAGCGCGTTTCAAAGCGAATCGCTCATACCCCGGGTTTTGCGGCGCATGTGGGGTACGAAGTGGGGCTCCTTTCGTTCGCTCTTCGAGCAGAATCTCTCCCTCGCCTACGCCGCCAACCCATTGTGGGTGAGCAATCGGTTAAACGATGGTGAGGCACTCCGAAATCCGTACGAGTACCTCCAGGAGCAGGCCGACGCGCTCACCAAGGCGAGCGAAGACCTGAGCGAGTATGTTCAAGCCCTCGATGCCGTCGAGAGCCGGGGCCAGGAGATCCAATCGACCGATGCCCACCCATCTCCGGCCGATTCGCTGGGGTATCAATGTGCGCTCTACCTCTATCACATGGTCCACCTGGCCGCAGCCAAGTCAACGATTGAGGCGACCATTAAACGGGCGGTAGAGCTCGCGCAAGCTGGACTGGACGACGCCGCGCTCCAAAGCCTTGATCATCTTATAAAGCTGATCCCGCTCATCGAGGAGCGAATCGACGCCGTGAACCTCCGGGTCGAAGGCGACCGGCGCGTCATCCGGCAGCGTGCAGGAAGCGCACCGAATAGCACAGACGGTCGCCTTTATAGTTTTCGCCCAAGTGCGCTCCTCCCCCGGATCACCCGGACCGCGTCTTTGATTAAAGGGGGCGACGTCTGGAAACCTTTGCGCTTTTACCTAGAGGAGGGAGAGGCGTCGCAGGGTCATTCCAGTATTGGCGCAACCACCGTCGACCCTCACACGGAAAATGCCGTCGCCCCAGTGACAATAGGACTCGATGCCGTATCTCGACGTGAGGAGACTGTCACGTACGGTTATGCCACGCTAGTCGAAGTGGCTCCCTACCTCGCTTTGACGTCGCCGATCGAGAACCCGGATGCAGAGAACGGACCTCATGAGTCGGCTCGGCTGATCACGTCGATTCTGTCGGGAGACGACGTAATCCAAGTAGACCGCCGCCTACTCCGGTTGGGCACGTGGCCCTGGCGTCCAGACCGGCCCATCCAGTTCGATCTAGGACTCCATTATCGTGATACTCTCATCGTACGCCTCTCGGTCGAAGCCCATAGTGGAGAGCGGCTGAACTCCCTTCAGGTCGAGCTTGACAGCCTCTAGCCCGCTACGAACTCCAACGATCGCTGGGGCTTAATCAACTCGTCGGGCGCCCCTCACCCCATGTCATCGCCTTTCTGCGCTCGGCGAAACGCCTCCATCTCCCGCAAGTCCTCGAGGTCGAGATCCTCAACGCCGGCCTGCGCCTCGATGTGATGGCGCAACTCGTGCACCATCGTCTCCCACAACTCCTCCTCCCACACTGCTGGTTCGCTCCCAGTTAACACCGCTTTAAACGAACCGTAATAGATGACGATGTAACACCCTAGACCATACGGGTCTTCCACGTACTCTCCAAGTACGTAGACGTCCGGAAGATCCGGATCGCGCTGTTCGGACTCCTCCGAAATGATGATGCCACCGTGCAAACCCTCCATGAGTCGAGGTGGAATTCGATCGAAGAGGCGGTTCGCCATTTGTTCGAACCGCTCTAAACTGAGCATCGAGCTCTTTGCCTCCTTTGTCGACGGGAGATAGTGTCGTATACGTGAAATTTGGCCTCTCCCCTGTGACGTCCCTTTGTGCGCCTGAGTATAATACCTCGCCACTAGGAGGGAGGAACTACACGAATGAGTAGCATTAAAAGTTGGAGTATCAGCGACAGTGTCCTGCAGCGTCCCGGATCGGGGCCCGACAGAGGCAGAGGCCCCGTCTTTCATGACGTGCGCACCACCGGTTACTTCGCAGCCCCCCCGGACGAGGGGATCCCGACAAACCTCAACATCTATCTAAGCAACTTTGCAGACGCCCCCCGCCAGGTCAGAGTCGCGGTGAACCGGCTGGTGAACGGGGTCGGCGAAAGCATCTTCTCACGCTCGCTGACCATCCCCGGCGGGGAGGGGCGCCATTTAAACGTCGAGGACGTTGCAGGTGAGAGTCTTGAGGTGCGCGTCTGGGCGGCCGACGACGTGTTGCCGAGCGCCGATGTCTCGTACTACTTCATCGCCGATGGAGGCATCGTTGTGCAGGTGTATCGCTCGCCTGCCGATTTCGTTCGCGTTTGAAAGGAGGAGTTGACCATGCCAGTTACCTTGACGACGGGTCTCTTTCAGGTGGCGCAGCTACCAGCTGCCCAAATTGTGACCGCCCGTGTCTACCTGACAAATCTTGAGAGCGAGCCCGCCTCGGCCCACGTGAGGGCCAGCCGCCTGGCCTTTGGGAGCAAGCGTGAAATCCTTTCCCAGGCAGTCGAAGTGCCGGGAAACGGCCAGCACATTGTGGAGCTCGGCAGCGACCTTGTCGAGGGGCAGATCATCGAAGTCGACGTCACCCTGGAGACGAATGGATTTGTCGAAGGGCAAAGCGGCGCTCAACCCGCGGTCGCCGTCGTCTCTTTGTTTACGGGAGACCAGTCGACCTCCCTGTTGCAATGGATCTCAGCGGGCGACTTTGTTCCGGAGCCGAACGGTGTGGTATGATTGTGACGTAACTATGGGGGTTCATAACGTCGGAATGAAGAGCTGAGGCAATCCCGGTGCAAGTATACAGTCGTGGCCTCCTATGGGCACTCATTCTCCTCCTCGCCATCCCATTCGTGCCGCTGACTCAGGTCCGCCACGACCTTCCTACCTTCTTGACACTGAGCGATCTGCTTGCAGTCGAGGAGTTTGACACTTTCCGGGAAGTGGAGCGCCCTCTCTCTTCATCGTTCGACGCCCCTTTGAGCCCAGCTCCTGGAGCGTCAATGTTTTTGGCTGATCCCCCTGTTCGGCGGCATCCGACCGTCTCACACGTTGAGCCAGACACGCGCTGGCGCGACCTGTACCTTCTCCCTCGACACAACAGTAAATACAAAAGCGGACGCGCTTCCTAACCCATTAATCGTGCGGGCACAGTTACTCTGCTGCCCTTTCCATCGATGAATAGGAGGCGCGCTGTGTTGGAAAACATCGTTGTCGGCGTGATTATTGTAGGGTTTCTCGCGCTTACGGTCTGGGGGATTCGCATCGACCGCGAACAGGCGGCTCTCGACGTTAAAACGGCCAGAGCCCAAGCGCAGGCAAGGAGCGTTCGGTCAAAAAGTAACATCCGTCAATGAACGTACCAGCGCTGTGCGACGGATACCCATCGCACAGCGCCTTTTGTTATAACAAACCATCACTCCCACAAACGAGGTCCCTTCGCCTATTAGAGGTGCGGCTTGTATGAACGGCGTAGAATAGACAGAAGGACCATACCTTTGAAGGGGGAGTGTCATGCTCTCATTTGGCGGCGACTTTGGTGACCGAAGACCTGATCCACAAGTGCAGCTCGATCAGCTCTTCGCCCAGTTGAAAAGGATTTTCTCCCGTCGGCTCATGATACCGTTGGCAGGGCTGATCGCAGCTATTTGGATTGCGACAGGCATTTATATGGTGGGGCCGGGGGAGGTGGCCGTCGTCCGTCAGTTCGGCCGGGAGATCGCTCAGACACAGCCTGGTCTCCGGTTCCGGTTGCCCTGGCCTATCCAAACGCATAATGTCGTAGATGTCCGGTCCGTTCGCAGCGTCGAAATCGGCTTTCGCACGGTCTCTCGGCCCGGTTTCGATGGACAACGAAACCAGCGAGTCCCCGAGGAAGCCCTCATGCTCACCGGAGACGAGAACATCGTAGAAGTACATCTCTTCGTCCAATACGTGGTGCAAGATCCATCCAAGTTTCTATTTCGGGCACGGGATCCGGAATCCACCCTTGCGGCGGCAGCCGAAGTGGCGCTTCGCAGTATCGTTGGACGAAACACAATTGATCACACGATGACCGACGGTCGCGTCGAGGTGCAGGCTGCGGTCGAAGAGTATCTCCAAGGGTTGCTCGACGAGTACGAGACCGGACTTTTGGCTACAGAGACACGTTTATTGACGGTTGACGCTCCGGATCAAGTCCGCAACGCGTTCCACGACGTCGTGCGGGCTTGGGAGGATCGCGAGCGGCTCACCCAGGAAGCAGAGGGGTACCGCGAGGACATTATTCCGCGTGCCCGCGGCGAAGCCCAAGAGATCATTCGTAGAGCCGAGGGCTACAGGGAGCAACGCATACTACGAGCCGACGGTGAAGCGACTCGATTCGTCTCCATTCTCTCAGAGTACCGCAAGGCACCAGACGTTACGCGCGACCGGATCTACCTTGAGACGATGGAGCGAGTCTTACCCGATACACAAAAGTACATTCTGACGTCGGAGGGCGCCGATGTACTCCCCCTTCTCTCCATTGGAGGACGTTCCATCCCTGGGGAGTCTTCAATCGTGGAAAGGAGGAGTGACCGATGAAGTACTTCGTGCCCATTGCTCTCCTCCTCATCGTCATTGGGTTGGCCGTCGCGATGCAGGCAACCTTCGTCGTCAACGAGAGCGAGCAGGCGATCGTCCTTCAATTTGGCGATCACGTCCGCACGGTACAGGAGCCGGGATTGAAGCTTAAGATTCCGTTTATCCAAAACGTGATCTTCTTTGATAGCCGCATTCTTTTGGCGGACGGCTCAGCTGACGAGTACCTTACGCTCGATAAAAAGCGCGTGATGGTCGATCATATCTCCCGCTGGCGGATCATTGACCCTCTCCTCTTTTACCAGACGGTTCGGACCGAACAAGGGGGACTCGCCCGCCTCAACCAAGTGATCGGCTCTCGCTTGCGCCAGGAGATTGCCCGTCACGAGTTTATTACAGTAATTCGCGAGCAGCGCGAGGAGATTATGTCGAACGTCTCGATCGACTCCAAACCGCTGGCACAGAGGTATGGAATCGAGCTCTTAGATGTGCGCATCAAGCGCCTCGACTTGCCCGACGAAGTACAGGAGAGTGTCTTTGACCGCATGGAGGCTGAGCGCGAGCGAATCGCTCTTCGCTACCGCGCCGAAGGCGAAGAGGCGGCCCGCAACATTCGCGCCGAAGCGGACAAAGAGCGGCAGATCATCCTGGCCACGGCCGAGCAACGGGCCGAGATCCTGCGTGGTGAAGGCGACGCCGAGGCGGTGCGGGTGTACGCAGAGGCCTACGGAGAAGACCCGGATTTCTACGGCTTCCTCCGCAGGATGGACGCGTACGAAAAGATCGTACCGGCAGGAACGACGTTCGTCCTTGGCGCGGATTCGGATCTCTTTAAGTACTTGGAGGGTGCCAGCGTTCAGCCGTAGGCTTGAGTAGTATTGTCTAATCCGGTGAGCGGCCCATCGGGGTGCGACCGTGCCGAACAAACGTAGAGGCCGCGTCCAGGTCGACCAGGACGCGGCCCTCTTGCGGCCCCTTAAAGGTGATTGGCGCTTCATTCCTTTACACCGTTGCCGGCGCTTCATCCCCCCGCGCAAACGCGACACTCGAAACGCCCTCAACTTGCCGCAGAGCCTCTTCGACCTCCGTTCGGACCTTTCTGTCCGGCCACACGCCAAAGAGCGTCGCTCGTCCGTTCTCCACGCGGACGTCGTGAAGTTGTATGCCCCTTAAATGTGGGTGCCTGAGCAGGTACTCTCGAATTTCGCTCGCAAGCAGTGAGCTATGATTGCGTCCGCACAACCACACAACTGCGCGATCGTGAAACACCTCCCATATCCCCTCTACAATAAAACCAAATAAGAAGAGGAACGGGCCGGCAAAGAGCGCATATTCAAAATACACGAAAGAGAGAAGAAACCCGGCGAAGGTGGCGACGAGCGTACTAAGACCCAGGCGCATGCCGAGCACATCCACGAAGATTCTACGCTTCACCGATACACGTCGCATCCACGCCAACCCGACACCGAGCGCCCCGGTTGCCACGACGTAAGGGAGAGGAGTAGTGAGAGTCGGCAGCACGCCACCCAATACGGTCGACAGTCGATAAGATGCGCCACCGATCCACACAAACAGTACGTTGAACGCGAGATTGAGGAGGTAAAGGCCCAAGGGGACCGACCATATGAATACACCCCCGATGAAGCCAGCGGCCAAGACGCGAGTCCACGGTCCATGTTGCACCAAGGTATCGTGGAGAGGCACGTCGAGACTCGGCCTGACATGAAACATCGTACGCACGAAGAACTTTGCCCGCTGCGTGCCGTACCACTGCACGATCATGCTCGCCAACTCCCTTTGTCATGGCTCGGATTGGTGGCGCAGTGCGCTCCCTTGCAACCTACGTTGATCCCCCACGTTTTCCTTGGCGTACAATATAGTATACGACGCCGTCCGATAAGTGAGGTGAGCCCAAGTGAAGCGCACATCTGCTTGGCTGCTTCGTGTGAGCCTTCCAGGTACATGGATCACATTGGGTGAGGCCGTCGGCCGCTTTGGCTGGACAGGGCTGCACACCGGTCTCCCCTTCCCTCCGGAAACTCTCTCGCAGTGGTTCTTCTCCGTCCTCCCCATGCGCCTCTTCTCACTGGGCATCGGGCTCTTTGGAGAGTCGGCCAAGTGGTACACGTTGGCCGCAATGATCGCTCTTTGGAGTTTGTTCGTCGGCGCGGCGATGTTCGTCACACACCGTTTGGTGCGCACGGTGCTCCAGAGTCGTCGTTGGAACGGCCGCAAGACGAGCTCGTCATGGCGAGAGATCGTCGCGACCGCGGCGCTCTCCTTTCTCCTCATTGAAGGGGCGTGGGCCGGCTCGTCTCCTCCGGTACGCCCTGAACCTCACGTGTGGGCGATGCTCGCCGGAATGATTCCACTCATGGGTGCGTATCTCTTCGCGGCCTGGTGGCACCACGCGCGGTCGGAGAGAGCAACTCACCCTCGGGAGTCGCCAGGGTACCTGTGAACGCATCGAGTAGCAACATCGACAGGAGGTCGAACAGCATGAAACCCGCCGAAAACGCTCCTCGTGCACGCGAGACTGACTTCGTCCTGACGAATGAAGGTATTGTAAGTCGTACGACGTTGCTGCGAGAACGAGGATATTACGAATTGGATGGAAGCGATACTACGCCGTTTCGCCCAGGGTTCACGCAGCCTTTAAGTCGTCGTGCCTTTCTTGCTAAGGGAGCTCGGGTCCTTGGCACCCTGGCGGCCGTACCCCTGTGGGACCGCCTCGCACGCTTCGCACTGGCACAAGGCTCTCTGTGGTCCGCTCCCGGTATGGAGGCTGAGGTGACGCCGGTCGGCGAGTTCTACAACATCTCCAAGAATCTATGGGACCCGACCGTCGACGTACGCAACTGGAGTCTTAAGGTCGAAGGGTTAGTTGAACGGCCGCTCACACTAGATTACGATCGCCTCACCCGCGGGGGTGGCCCCACCTTTCAGCAGTATGTCACACTCACGTGTATCAGTAACGAGATCGGTGGAGATCTCGCCGGTAATGCCGTGTGGCGCGGATTGCGCCTGCGAGATCTCCTGCAGAGCGCCGGCGTGAAAGAGGGAGCCGTCGACTTAGTGATGGAGGCTCACGACGAGTACACGGACAGCATCCCGATCGAAAAGGCCATGCATCCGGATACGATGCTGGTCTGGGAGATGAACGGCGCTCCGCTCACGCACAAGCACGGCTTTCCGGTCCGCCTCATCGTCCCCGGGATCTACGGGATGAAGAGCGTTAAATGGCTGCGCCGTCTCGAAATCGTGGACTACGACTACTTAGGGTTTTGGGCCCGCAGAGACTGGGACGACGTAGCCCATATCAAGACGTGGTCCCGAATCGACGCACCTGGCTCGACCCGAGTCGCTAGAGGTAGTGACGTGATCGTTGGCGGCGTAGCGTACGCCGGGGTGCGCGGTGTCGACCGGGTCGAGGTGAGCTTCGACGGTGGACGCACCTGGAATGAGGCCTCTCTCAAAGAGCCGCTGGGACCGTACGCCTGGCGGTTGTGGGCGCATCGGTGGGCGCCGCCCGGCCCCGGGAGACACACCGTGCAGGTAAGGGCGACCGACGGAGGGGGCGTCACGCAATCTCCTAACAGGGTCCCCCCCCTCCCCGACGGTGCCGAAGGGTACCACGCGCGGGTCCTGAGAGCGTAGCAGTCCGGTGTCACGCGCTCTCCTCGATAATCACACGACAATTTGCTACGAGGCTATCTTGAGGATTCTTAGGGCCCTGCGATAGCTAATCTCCGCTAGTGTCTCCTCGTCGACGGGGAGCACCGAGCGTTTCACCATCGCTGCGCCAGCGTACGAGAAGGGGAGGTGTGTGCCAAAGACGAGATGGTCCGCTCCGCCCTCCTCAATAAACTGCGCAAGCTCCGTCATCCGCCTAGTGCTATGGTGCAACACATAGTGGACCTCCGCCAGCGAAATGTCGACGTACCATGATCCGCTCCCCAACGTTGAACCGAGCAGCCCTGACCCGGCGATCCCCCGTGCGTTGGTGATCACCACCGTGGCCTCGGGTACTGCTGTAATCAGCGCGGCAATCTCCGGCCACGCGAGTGGATTCGCTGCGGCGTCCATCCAATGGCGTTGCCGATGATCCTCGATGCGCTGCGGAATAAAGACTGCTAAGTCCCGCTCGGCGCACGCTTTAAGAACGCGACGAGCAAGCGGCGAGTTGACAGGGTATCCGTGGTAGCACGGCAGCAAGCGTACACCGCGCATGCCCAACGCCTCGTGGCAACGCGCCAAGTCGTCTTCCCACTTAACGTACGCCGGATTGATCGTCGCGACAGGGATCAGCCGGTCTGAATACTCGGCAACATCGGCCGCTAGACGTTCGTTTGCCGGCTGCACGTTACGGTGCAGGATGCCCTCGATGGAGCTGACGGCCGCTCGATCGATGCCGCAGCGGTCAAGCCGGGCCACCATTGAGTCCGGGGTGTTGTCGCGCAGACTACGAAACGGCCAGCTCCCAAGCCATGCATTGAGGTCAATGATCATGGAGTTCCCCTCTTCCAAATCGATACAACGTGTCACCACCAAACCACTTCCCCCCGAACACCGGGTGTCCTGTCGCTTTTAATGGACACGTTTAACGCATTTGTCACCGTCCGCATATTCTGGCAGGCGAACGACCAGGACGCAACTCCTAGTCTCACAGATTGGAGTGATTTTGGTGACAGCACAGGCCGACGTCCGGCGAGTCTTCCCCGGCAGTAACACTCCGCAGGGCTTCTACTCCTACTACCAGTACCTCCTCGAACAAGACCGGGCCAACCATATCTTTGTAATCAAGGGTGGGCCCGGCACAGGCAAATCGACGTTCCTTAAGCGCCTCGGCAACACGATGAACTCCGAAGGGTTCAACGTCGAATACCACCATTGCTCGGCCGACAACAACTCGTTGGACGGCGTCGTCTTCCCCCAACTTGGAATCGCCCTTTTGGACGGCACCGCTCCCCATGTAACGGATCCCATTCACCCAGGGGCGATCGATGAGATTATCAACTTCGGTGAGTTTTGGGACGACGCGGGAATCCGCGCCCACCGAGATCAGATTGTGGATGTGTCAGCCCGCCTCTCTGCCACGTTTCAACGTGGATTTCGTTATCTAAAGGCGGCGCGCAGCATCTACGGTGACATCGAAATCGTTCATCGAGAGGCCGTCCATCGAGGTGCACTCAACCAAATGGCGGCAACGTTGGTTGAGGAGTTGCTAAGCGACCGCTGGGTGTCGCACACTCCGGGCCGCACACGCCACCTCTTCGGCAGTGCGATCACTCCTGACGGCCCACGCAACCACCTCGACACGCTTATCGGACCCATGGGACGCAAAGTCGTGATCAAAGGCCGCCCAGGTACCGGCAAAGCGACACTCGTCGAGAAGGTCGCAGCCCACGCGATCGAGCGCGGGTACGACGTCGAGTGTTTTCATTGCCCCTTCGATCCGGAGAAGACGCAGCACATTCTCATCCCTGAGCTCGACACCGGCATCGTCACGTCGGTTGCCCCTCATGTTTGGACCGGCCCTGCCGACATGTTGATCGACACCGACGACGCATTGGAAGAGCGTGTCGTCCAGCGCCACGACAGCAGACTCGCCCGAGCCCAGGAACTGTATCAGACGCTCTTTGATACCGCGATCGCTGCCCTCTCCGAAGCGAAGAGTCTCCACGATGAGCTAGAGATGTACTACATCCCTTACATGGACTTCGATGCGATCGCTCCCCTGTACGAAAGAGTGCGCGATTACATCCTCCAAGTGGCGGGCGACTCGGCTCTGCGCTAAGAGCGTTGGAGGTTCACCGTAACAGAGTGGTTGGTCGGGCGCCAGGGGCGCCCTCGCGCCCGATCCCGTTCTTCATCCTTTCGGCGAGCGGACCAAAGATCATCGTGCGGACGCGCCGACGCACGCGACGCCTTCATCAATGATCTCATCCACTCGAGACGCCCCGATTCCGGAGATCCGGGTCAACTCCTGCAGCGTGTTAAAGGGTCGCAGGTCAATCAACTCGTCCGCTCGTGCCGGGCCGATGTGCCGAATCATAACCAACCGCTCCACGGGCGCCGCGTTGATGTTTACTTGATTCGGGCCGCACATCGTCAGAGTGCCGTTCTTCTCGGGAATCACCTCGTATTCGGCGCCGTCGGTGATCACTCGAATCGTTCCGTGCACATCGGTGCCGTACACGGGAACCTCCATATCCATCAGCCGAGTGAGGATCTCCGGATGGGGATGACCGTAGCTGTTGTCTGTAGCCGCAGAGTAGATCGCTACCTCCGGCTGTGTCGCTTTGAGGAACGCCGGCGTCGACGACGTGCGCGAACCGTGATGGCCCAACTGCAACACCTGACTCACAAGGTTGTGGCCGCGTGTAAGGATCTCCGCTTCCGTCTCAGCCTCCGCGTCACCCGTAAACATGAACGCGACACTGCCGTAGAGGATCCGGAGAGCGATCGAGTCTCCGTTAAAATCTTGAGTAAGCTCGTGAGGATTGAGCACTTCGAGTCGGGCCGAGCCAAACTGAAACGTCTCTCCCGCCCGCGGTTCGTGGTAGGCCGCATCGGATGCGAGGATTGCGTCAATCGCCCGTTCAAAGGTGCGAGTGGTGTGAAGTGTTCCCGGAAACCACACCTCCCCCACCGGGAAGCTCTCCATCACCTTGTCGAACTGCCCGATGTGGTCAGAGTGCGGGTGTGTTCCGATCAATAAGTCGATCCGATCGACCCCGCTCGCTTGCAAGAGAGGCACGACGTCCTGACGGTCGTGTCTCCCTGCGTCAATGAGGATTGTGAAGTCCGGCCCCTGCAAGAGCGTGGCATCGCCCTGGCCCACGTCGAAGTAATGCACCACGAGCTCTGCATCGAGCGGTGCGGCCGAACCTAGTGGTTGAGTCGCCACGCCGAAGATAGCGACCGCCAAAAGCAGGGTAAAGAGCGCCAAAAGCGAGTGCACCTTCAGCCGAGACGCTCCTCCCGCGTAGGTCCGAAACCAAGTCATAAACGTTCCCCTTTCAGAATTTCACCGGTAGTTGCAAAGTGTTTTGCGTTACAGAATGAAGCCAACCAGGACTCCATCGCTCTCCCCTTAATCCAAAGGGTATGATGCGAAACACACCGTTTCTCTCACTACGGCCGCTCAGTTCCGTGAGCCTCGCGGCCGCCGTCATCGGCACGACTCTGCTCCTCGCTCAAGTTCCCGCAACGAGCCGCGCCCCGGTACACCCGGTGTCGATCGTCCTTGACCGGTACGTGGATGGGGCCTTTGCCGTTCTACTGATCGGCCCGACAGAAGAGGAGCGTATCGTCCCCCGCGACGCCATCGTCCCCCCAGTGACGCCAGGCACATGGCTCTATCAAGAGGGCACGAGCTTTAAGCCTGATGCCTCCACAACCCAAACCGTACGCTCCCGGATCTCTGAGAAATTGGAGTTACTCAGGACCCGAATGCGTCGGACCCACTAACGCTCCTCGGGGCGAGCGCGCCTGCGCAGCTTCTCCATCTTAGCCTGAATCCGCTCTCGAGCGGCGTTCGTGGCGTCGTCGTTTAAAGCGATCCCCTCGATGTGACCGTTGGCAACGTCACCATCTCGAAAGGAGAGGGTCAGCCAACTCCCTGCCTTGCTTCCCATTGGGAGCGATGCGACCGGCACAACCCGCTCCACCTCTTCCTCACCAATGAGGAGCACCGCGTGGGCGCCGTCGACGATCCGGTCAATGACAGCAGTGACGCAACTCATCGTCGTGAGTTCCATCCTACAAAACGCGCTTCACCGACCTGTATCTCCACCTGGTCCGCTTCATCCCGCTCAATGACGAGACGCACATGAGCAAGTGACGCGTCCCCTCGCCCCTCGTCAGGGAGTTTGGCTGAGAGTTCTATACGCGTCCATTCGCTCTCGTCCATCGCCGTATGGAGCGCGTCGTAAGGAAGAGGTTCCCAGACTTCGCCGTCGATTGAACCCAGGAGACGTACTCGGCGGGCTAGAGCCTGGGACTCCCCTTCGTCAACTGCGTCTCCTCGTGCAAAGAGGAGCACGTGGTACGACCGCAACTGGGGCGTCTCCCACTGCAGGAACTCATATCCCCGCGTCGCGTCGCTTGCAGGACGCAACCGGTCGCTGTCCCCTGCGAACCGCTCGGGATTCTCGGTGTCGTAGACCCAACCGTCCGACATTGCGCTGGTTCGGGAGCGATCGATGGTGCCGAACCAGCCACCTTGGTAGGGTGGCAGCATCCGGTCCGTCAGTTCGTAAAGATTGTCGACAGTAAATGTAACGCTCGCCGTAATCGTACCGTGGCGTTCATCGGTCACGGAGAATTCCACAGCGTGTACACCGTCGTCAAGTAGAGTCGTATCGACGGTAAGCTCGCCGGGCGCGGGGACTTGCACGCCCTCGTAAAGAAGCGTCTCGTCGAGGCGCACCTCGACGCGATCGGTGGCGAACGCCTCCGCACCATTCCACTCTAACTCAATCGGGAAGACACCTTGTTCATTCTTGCCGCTGGGTCGAGCGATACCAAACGTTGCCTCTGGACCATGAATCGTGGTGACGGGTCCGAGGTCGCCTGGATGCGTACACGGATTGCGCCGGCACGGCCTCACCAAAGGTGTCGGCTCCAACCAACGCTCGATGAGCGTGTACGTGGGTCCGTAGAGGTTGTCGTATACTGACGCGTTACCAAAGAAATAGACGTGTGAGTACGCTCGGGCGGGATCGGGGTCGCTAAAGCGATTGCGGTACACCTCCGCCCCTTGGAGCGGAACGCCCCGCACGCGAATGCCCCGTTGCTTGGTGACGAGGAAGGTGTTGTGGTGAATACGAAGCCACTCACCGGCCATATACCGCTCACTCGGCGAACACGGTGTCGAGCGCTTGGGGCAGTAATCGCCGCCGCCGTGCATGTCAAAGGCGTGACTCGTGGCGTTGGGTCCGACGATGTTGTAGCGAGCCTCATATCCCGAGCCGATCGCACCGGAAGACGCGATCGCGTGGCGGTACCAGTCGAAGTGGTTTGCTTCGATGAGCGCCGTACCGCCGTTTACCGAGACCGGATACCCTAGGCCGGCTCGTTGCACGTGATGAATGGAATTGTGGTGAATGTACGCACCCTCGCTCATCACGTGAATGCCGCCGTACGACCAATTGTAGATCTCCGAGTTGTCAATTTCGGCGGGAGCATTCAGGCGGATCGCCTCAGAGTTAGGCGCCTCATAAGCGCTCTCGCGCGTCGCGCCGTCGGGCCCCTTGATTCTTAATCCTGTGATACGCACCCCGGGGGCGGGGACGGCAAAAAGCGGACGCGTCGCCAAATCGTCCGTGTAGATCAGGGGACCGGGAGCGCCGTCCTCGCCCCGGTTGCCCGCCAGCGTCACTCCCTGAGGGATCGCGATGTTTTGATACCCCGTAAGGTCGATGACGGCACCGGGTGAGACGTACACGACTTCGGTAGGCTTGGCGCTCCCGAGCGCCGCAACCAACTCCTCTGCCGTGTTCACCTCAAAGTCACCCTCGGTGATGATGTCGATGTACCCTTCACCGCCCCCGATGGGACTCCCGGTCGGGTTCACCTCGGCCCCGTACTCAGCCGGGTACGAGAGTATGGGCACCGTCGATGAGACCGTGAGGAGGCCCACCAGTATTAAGAGCAAGGAGACTCGATTCATCACTCCATCACCCTCGAAATTAAAAGTAAGACGCCGCCCAGCCCGGCCAGCAGCCACGAGATACGCAACTGGCGTTTCACCGACGGATCCTCAGTCGGCTTGCCCTTTTTATCCCCGGCTTTGCCGCCATCAAAGAGACTGCGGCTGATCCCCACCGCGAGGAAGAAAAAGAGCAACGATAAGATCATTAAGAGTTCACTCAACAACGATCACCTACTCATTTTAGCGATGCAATCAATGTTTCCACGACCACATCAGGCGACTCTCGCTGCGGCGAGTGATCGGCAGCAATCTCCACATACGCGCTCCCCTGCTCTCTAAGCCTAGAGGCGACTTCCGCCAGAGCACCAGACAGCGAGGCGAACAAACCCGAGCGCCGAGTGCAAGCTACGTAGGTCGTAGGAATCGCTTCAAGCACCGCGCTCCCGCGTGCGAGGGGCTCGGTGAAGGTGGCCAGCGGCTGGGAGACTGCCCGGTCGTTGCTGTCGGCATCGGGAGCTGGCACCAACCAACCGTCCCCCCACACCTCGGCGGCCTCCTTAAATTGTTCGACAGTCTCAGCGTCGTACAAATCGGCTACTGAGCTCCCCGGTTCGGGAACGAATGCGTCGATGTACACGATCTGCCTGATTCGCTCGGGCATCCGCTGTGCGACCCCAGCGGCGACGGCACCGCCGTAGCTGTGACCGATAAGTACCACATCGTCGAGCTCTTCAAAGCGGAGGACGTTGCAGACATCTTGCGCGTGCAGGCTTAGATTCACGTCCCGATGGGCCAAATGAACCCGTTCACCCAAACCGGTGAGCGTTGGTGTATAAACGGTGTGCCCCAACCCTCGCAGCCGCTCAGCGACCCCGGCCCAAGACCACCCTCCCCCAAAGGCTCCGTGACAAACGACGAATGTTGCCATGCTCCAGTAACCTCCTAAGGCGTACCATCCACTTGTGGTCACATTTTCCGCGACGCCCCGTTGGCTCCTTCCAGCACATTGCAAACCCCAAATCGGAAGCTAGGAACGCGCAATAGGTAGTTCAAGGCGTTTTTCTACGGATATAATTACAACAAGCGACATTCGCAAAGGAGCCGACTCTCCATGTTCCGACTCTTTCTGCTCTTTACGTTGATTCCCATCGTCGAACTGGCGCTCCTCATCGAAGTAGGGCAACGCATCGGCACAGGCGCTACGCTCCTGCTGGTCGTCGCCACAGGTCTTTTGGGCGCATACCTCGCCAGAACCCAAGGACTTGCCGTGCTCCGCCGGACGCAGGCCCAACTCCACCAAGGTCAGGTGCCGGCGGACGGCCTGGTCGACGGCGTCCTAATCCTCATCGGCGGCTTATTCTTGGTAACGCCGGGTATCCTCACGGATCTCGTCGGCATAGGCCTCGCACTACCGTCAACCCGAGCCGCGCTCAAACGGTGGCTGCGCTCCCGCCTGGAGGCGTGGACGCGGACAGGCGCATTTCGTATTTACCTCCGCTAAAGACTCTGGCGAGCAGGCTTCCGCGGTGGTTCGAAGGAACCTGTTTATGGGTTGAAGATTTTGGAAAGCAGGTGAATGTAGAATGCCAAACGGGGAGTTCGTGCGTTGGGAGGCTCCGGTCGGTTCGGTGATGCGCCTGTGGTTTGCAGCGCCACCCTTTGATAACTGGGCCTTTGCTGTTCGAATCGACCAGAGTCTCTACGTCATCGACACAGGCACCCAAGGTCACGCGCAGAGTATGATCGCCCGATTTAGAGAACGAGAGTTGAGAGTCGATCACATTCTCCTTACACATCATCACGAGACGCACACCGCAAACGCCCAGGCGCTGGCCGAAGCCTTCGGCGCCACGGTGTGGGCCCATCCCGAGAGCGCTCCCCTGTGCGCTCGGCTCGGGGTCGAGATCGACCGGCACTTTCACCCTGGCGAGCGAATCGGTGGTCTACTCGAGGTGATCGACGCGCCCGGCCACGCCCCTGGAAACGTCGCCTTTTACTGGCACCCCGGACGTGTCATGCTGGCGGGAGATACCGTGATGGGACTGGGCGATTCAGAGAGTCGCCCGTTTTGTCTTCCCGGACCGCATAAAGGTGCGCCGCCGTCGCAAGTTAAAGAGGACGCCCGCAGACTTCTCTCGTATGAGATGGATGCCTGTTTGCCCGCACACGGACGTCACATTGTCGACCAGGATCCCGTCCCACACATCGAAGCGGCCTTGGCGTGATCGCTCGGTCGTACGATCGATGGCGACGAGATCAGACTCCTGGGAGGTGTACACCATGTCTGAGGAACAAGAACTGACTGAGAAAGCCACCCTCGGCGGAGGCTGCTTTTGGTGCCTCGAAGCCGTCTATAAGGAAGTTGACGGTGTCTGCGAGGTCGCCTCCGGCTACGCCGGCGGAACGACCGAGAATCCTACGTATCGGGACGTGTGCTCCGGCACGACAGGGCACGCGGAGGTCGTGGAGATCACGTACGATCCGGCACGCATCTCATACCGTCGCCTCTTAGAGATCTTCTTTTCGATTCACGATCCGACCACCCTTAATCGGCAAGGAAACGACGTCGGCACCCAGTACCGTTCCGTCATCTTTTATCACACACCCGAACAGCAAAGCATCGCGCGTGCATACATCGACGAGTTGGAGTCCGCCGGGACGTGGGACGACCCGGTCGTCACGGAACTGACCCCCGCTCCTCGCTTTTACCCGGCGGAGGAGGTCCACGATGACTACTTCGCGCGCAACCCGTACCAACCGTACTGCCGCCTAGTAATCGCGCCGAAGGTGGCTAAGTTTCGCGACGCCTTCGCTTCCGAATTGAGAGGGTGACGCGTGCGGCGCCGCCGAATGGCGGCGCCGGCACACGATCATTCGAACACCTCGCTTACGAAGCGGCGCTCTCTTTAATCCCAGGCGCGTTCTGCCGATCCCACACCTCGACGAGAAGGCGATTTGCCACCTCACACGCGGCTGCCTCGCTCTCCTCACTCATGCGCGAGACACTCGTCTCATAACCGCCCTCCCAAAAGGCCGTCCGCGTTGGTAGATATCCGGTCGCCTGGTTTGCCAGCGACAGCGCTAGTGTGTGGGGGAACGGTGAACGGGCCTGGAGATGGAGTCCGGTCTCAACAAAGATCTCTCCCGGCATGGTAACGATGCCAAACTCACCGAGACCAATCGCTGACACCTCAAACGGTATCGTGTTGCCGGGTCCGACGAGCTTGGCGTACTCCGCCACGGATTGCAAACGGCGGTGCCGTTCATCAGCCTGCCGGCGGGCGCGGGCATCCCCGGATTGGCGCAGCGACGCGGCGGTCGATCCGGCTTCGTCAACCTGGCGCTGCATCTCGTCTGGGCTGAGTCGCTCCGCCGCAGGCAGCTCCACCCGTTCGTGCGTAATTCGTAGATCCGACGCGAGCGGCATCGAAGTTGAAAAGGCCTCTAGGGCCGCGCCCGCCAGGAACCGACCGATTCGCTCTCGCTGCCCCTCGCCGCGCTGAATTGGCACGAGATTGCCTGCCGTGCCCAATGCAAAGGCGACGGGAGCGCCCAACGCCGGCTCGAGGATGCGGCGGACGACACCGGGGTAATCAGGGGAGATTCCATAGTAATTGCCACCGCCGATCACGGGGTGAATCGCCACCGAATAAAGCGCCATGACCGGGGTTCCGTCCCCCTTATCAAAACGCAACACCGTCAAATTCGGCTCGATGGGGCCAAACTCGAGCCCCTCCTCACCTTCCGGCAACGGCAACCGCAGCACCATACAGCAACTTCCATCGGGGCGGCGCAACCTGCGATTGTACACCATTGGACTCACGTCCGCGCGCCCAAATGAAGCCGTCACCGCTACGGGATCGGCAGCCGCTTGTACGGCGGCGTCGATCAACCTTTGCACTAGGTCGTCAACGTAAGCGCGATGTGACTCCTCCTCGATGGTCTCGTAAATCCCCGTCGCTGGTCCGAAATGCGTGTGCGACGGCAGGAGGAGGATCTGACCCCACGGCACGCCGAGACGACCCTCGATGCCCTCGCGCACCTTCCGTCCCCACGTCTCATGCACGGAGATGAGATCCAGCGTCAACCAGACTGTTTTGACGTCGCCTTGTTCTAGGTAGATCGCGTCCGCAAAGAGACGCTCTTCGATCTCCTCACACCCGTGATCACGGGCGGCGTACCCGCCCATCGGAATCCCCAAGGGAGGTGTCACATCGATACGGGCATGTCCCAACCGTAACTCCAGCTGCTGATCGGCCATCTCTAACGCGCCCCCTTTAACTCGCTTCGACTCCCTACAACTCCCAGCGGGATCTCCATATATTCACAGCCAAGTAAGAATTAGACTCGATCCGCTAAGAAATCCCCTGTACGCCTACATTTGCGGCGCTTCCTCCTCAAAATCCTTCCAAAATTTGCTCCAGGGAATCCCCTACTTATCACTAGAAATCGCAATCACAGCCACTTTTTCCAGGTCCTTGAAGTGGTTACATTCAGTCCCACATTTCACAAATCCTTACGAAAGAGGGGGAAGAGGATGACAAAACGGTTTACGATGCTGCTGGCCTTGGTGCTCGTGCTCGTGGTTGGAGCGGGTTGTGGGTTGATGGGATTCGACACTCAGTTACAGAGTACAACCGAGATCGAAGCGACCCTTGATGCGTTGGCAAGCGCCGGTGAAGCCAAAGATGAAGAGAGACTCAAACGCTACCTCGCGTCGACACTGATCACCCAAGTACTCAGCGGTGAAGGATTCGAGGCCCCGTCCCAGGAGAGCAAAGACGAAGTGATCGAACGGGTCCGTGCAATCTGGTCCGATATGAGCATGAATCAAGTGAACGTCACCGTCGGGGACGTCAACGTGCGCGGAAACGGCGCTTCGGCGAACGGCTCCTTTGTAGTGGATGTGACTGACGCCGCGGGGAGCCGAGCTTACTGTGTCGGCAACGGCGAAGCGTCGCTCGACCGCTCCTCCGGAGAGTGGGCTCTATCAGGAGTGACGGTCACGAACTACACCTGTGAAGTGAGCGAGGGAAATGGTGCTACGGATGACGAAGGTGCGTTCGCCCTTCAAGCCGTATCCCAAGCGCCGAGCGTCGACTTTGAAGTCTGCGAGTACATGGTCCTGGGAAGCTCCGGCAATCAGGTGCGCGCCCTGCAACAAGCGCTCACCAGTCTGGGATACTCTCCCGGACTCATCGATGGCGACTTCGGTCCCAAGACCTACGCCACCGTACGGGAGTTTCAATCCAAGAACGGATTGTACGTCGACGGTGAAGCAGGACCCAAGACGCTTACCGTCGTCAACGATCTTCTCAAAGCGAACGGCGGGCGCTTCGAGTGCGGCACTAACCGGTCAGTCCCCAACTTTGGATCAACACAATTAGTGGTTTCGAGTCTAGCCTCCGGCACCTCCTACGAAACACCGGTGTACACCTACCAATCGCCGGAAGCCGGTCCGACGCTCGTATTCCTCGGCTGCATTCACGGCAACGAGCGCTCCGGCCACTACGCGCTCTCTGATGCCATCGAACAAGGCATCTCGATCTCTCGAGGTCGGCTCGTCATTGTGCCGGAGTTCAACCGCAACGCGTGCGAGAGCGGCAACCGTACGTATAGAGGTCATGACTTTAACCGTCTCTTCCCAGTCGGAGGAACACCCAAGCTCACGATCGGCAAAGAGATGTGGGAGCTGGTCAGGTCTCAGCCGGATTTAGCCCTCGTCGTCGACTTTCACGACGGGTTTAACCACAGTCTGGCCAACACCCTCATCACGACCCAACAGTCCAAGATTAAGAGCGCCGCCGCCAAGATTCGCAACGAGTTGAACGGGATCCGTCCATCGAACGCCCGCGGGCCCAGGTGGCGATCGTTCACTGAACCGATCGGCGGCAGTCTGACACGTAAGACAGGGCGAGATCTCGGAGTGCCCGCGCTCGAAGTCGAGTTGGCGGGACGCACGAATCCAGATCCCCTCTCGCTGCGCAAGGAGTACGCCTCGCACATCATCAAGCGGTTAGGCTCTGAATTCGGCATGGAGATCGCTTTCTAGAAGGCGACACCAGCGTCAAACAAGGTGTGCGTGCCGGTCCTAGCGCCGGTGCGTACACCTCAATCGCCGATTCATCGCGCCCTTATCGACGAAAGGAGAACGACATGGCACGCAAGGTTACACTCGGAGCGCTCCTGCTCACAGTTGTACTCGTGGGAGCCGGGTGTCAACTCTTCGGACTTGACTATCAACTCAACGAAAAGACACAAATCGAAGCGACGATTGACAAGATCGCCCAAGCCGGCGAAGCGCAGAACGAACGTGCCCTCGAAGAGTATCTCGCTTCAACCGTCGTCGCCCAAGTGCTAAACGGCGACGGACTTCAAGGAGAATCGACTCAAGGAAGGGCCGCCGTCATGGAGCGGCTTCAGACGATGTGGGCAGACATGTCGACCAACCACATCGGGATTCAACTCACTGACGTCTCCTTGCGGGGCGGCGACGCGCTCACAAAGGGTTCGTTCACCCTTCGTTTCGCGGATTCCGTCGGGAATCAAGCGGAGTGCGTGGGCACCGGAAACGCCACCTTCACGCAACAAGGAAGCTCCTGGATCGTCACAGAGGTGACGGTGACGGAGAGCGCGTGCGAGATCACGCCTTCCGACGAACCGTCCCCCGGTCCGACTCCCGACCCTGTCCCCCCCGGCATCCCACACTTTTCGTACGCGCAGTGCCGTTACCTCACTCTGGGAATGCAGGGTGAGCAGGTAATGGCGGTACAAGAGAGCCTCAACCACCTCGGATACTCCGCCGGTCGCATTGACGGCGACTACGGTCCCATCACAGAGCGAGCCGTTCGGCGCTTTCAGGAGGATTACAACCTCTACGTCGACGGTGAATTCGGCCCCAAGAGTCTCGCGACGCTTGACGAGCGCCTCGCTGACGACGGCGGCTACTACCTCTGCGGCAGCGCCGATGAGAAGCCAAACGCCGGCGAGACCTTCGTCTCCACCAGCGCGCTGCGACCGGGCACACCGTTTGAGACCGAAGTGATTCAGTACGACTCTCCCAACCCCGGACCGACGTTGGTCTTTGTCGGTTGCATTCACGGGAACGAGCAGTCGGGCCACCGCGCGTTGCGGGAGGCGATCGATCGAGGTATTACGCTGTCGCGCGGCCGGATCATCGTTGTGCCGGAGTTGAATAAGCTCGCGTGTGAAAGTGACCGGCGCACCCTCAGTCGCTCCGGCTCCGTCCTTAGCGGGAAGGACTTTAACCGGATGTTCCCCGTAGGCAAGCGGCCTGCTTACTACATCGCCCAAGAGCTTTGGGATCTAATCGAATCCCAGCCAAACCTGGCCTTTGTCGTCGACTTCCACGACGGGTTCGTCAACAGCTTGGCGAACACACTCCTTCACACCCGCCAGTCGGAGGCAGGCGCCGTCGCCCGACGGATTCGTGACAATCTCAACCAAGTACGCCCCTCGGGCGCTACGGGACCGCGCTGGGCCGCCCACACTGAGCCGATCAGCGGCAGCCTCGTGAGAAAGGTTGGCCGCGATCTCAACGTTCCGGGGATTCTCGCGGAGCTGGCTGGTCGAAACGTGGGCGACCCCTTGCGCCTACGCAAAGAGTACGCGTGGCGCATTGTCCGCCTCGTCGGAGCCGAGTACGGGATGGCGATTGGGCTCTAGTATCCGCAATGCCCTCACGCTCCTACCACCATTTGACGTGACAGTTCATAGCATGCAGTGGTCCTACTTACTGATTCTTGAGGTAGGTGACGAAGATGGCTGATCACGACCCCGTATCTGGCGCCGCCGGCGACCGTTCGAACGCACTCTCCGAGGAAGTGCGTCGGGCGCTCGAACAAGGCGACGCCCACTTCGCAAAACAGCGCTACCGGGCGGCAATTCAAACGTGGAGCGCTGCGCTCGAGGGCGGTCAAGACGGAGCCAAGCTGAACGAGGCCGAGCGAGCCGAGCTCCACGATCGCATCGCGAGCGCGTACTTCGCCCGTAGCCAACTCTCGATCGGGTCCCGCGCCTCCAAGAAGTCGTTGAAGCGCGGACTGGAGCGTCTGGAAGAGGCCGTGCGGTGGAACCCCCAAAACGCCCTCTACACCTTTGAGACGGCCCGCTGCCACTGGCGGCTCGAGGCCAGGGAGCGCGCGTTGTTGCTCTTTGAGATGGCCCTTCTTTGCCCGGGCGCTACTCCTGAAATGCGCTACTATACGGCTGTCGCCCAACTGAGAAGCGGGGAGCCGAAAAAGGCGCTCAAAACCCTCTCGAAAAGGCCGTCCGGAAAAGAGTGGCAAAGGCGCAGGCACGACTGGGTCTTGCTCGAAGCGTGTGCCATCGGAGCCTCTTCCACTCCCAACGCCGCGCTCGTACACCTGATGGAACAGGCCGCCAAAGAGCCTGACAACACGTGGATCGGACACATTCTCAAACTCGCGGTGAGCGCGCAACCCAGCGAAGAGTTGTGCACCCACCTGTCCACCGTCGTGCAAGCTTGCGAAGCCTCAGAAGGAGTCTCCACCGCCGCCACTGCCAAGTTACAACGGCTCCTTGGGGATATGCAGGCAATCCTCGGTAACGACGATGACGCTATCGCGTGGTGGCGGCGGACAGCGGAGCTTCAAGGCGGCCAAGATGAAGCCCAAAAGATCTGCGCGACCTGCGAACGCAGAGCGCTCGAAGCGCTGGAAGCCCGCGATTTGGAGGCCGCGTTCCGCTGGTGCCGCATCGGATTGGAGACGACTCCCGACGAGCCCAACCTCAAACGCCTCCACGAACTCCTCCAACTCCACACCGCCGAGGTGCACTGGGACCAAGGCGACAGCGCCAAAGCGATCGGCGTGTGGCGAGATTTGATGGAGGGCCACAATGCACTTGACGCGAGTTGGAACGTCGCCGTCGCCTCGGAGTTGGCGAACGACCTCGAACAAGCGGTTACCGCGTGGACTCACGTCCTAGACATCGCCGAGTCGATGAAAGTCGCGCAAGGCCGCACGGCTGCGATTCGGGCCGCGTGCCTACAGGTGCAGCTCGGCGAGAACGCCGGGGCGCGCGCCCTCGTTCATCGAGCTCCGTCCACTGATGGCGAAGAGCCCTGGGCGCCCCGACTGCGTGTAACTCTCTCACTGTTGGCGGACCCGCCCAATGAAGCGGCGCAGGTCCTCGAACGAGCCCTTACGACGGCGCCGGATGATGCTGAAATGCTGACGACGTTGGCGGCCGTGTACGATGCCAGCGACGCTCCCCTTGAAGACAAAATCGCCCGCTGGCGGGCCGCACTCGTCAGATCCGACGAGGACTGGGTAAGGGATGCGTGGCGCTTGCGGACGCTTGAACTGGGGCGCCAAAAGTGGCAATCGGGCGATCTCGACAAAGCGATGGACGTCTTCGCCAGCCTTTTGCTGGACAATCGCTCGGAGCCCGACGGTTGGATTTGGTGCGGCACGATTCATCTGCAGCGAGGGGACGTAGAACGCGCCGGTGTCTGCTTTGACCAGGCCCTATCGTTCTCATCCCAGACGGCTGATCCACTGGTGCAGATCGGCGGATGCTACCTTATGGCCAGCCGTGAGAAAGAGGCACACGAGTACTTTCGACGGGCTCAACAAGCCGAACCATCGGCGGCGACTGACATGAAGATCGCTGAGGTGTGCGTCGAGGTGGGTCGGAAAGACGTCGCCTTTACGTTTCTGACCGAAGCGGTCAATCACAGCGAAACACACTCACCTCAACTGTACCGCATCGCGCAAATTCTCGTCGAGATTCGCGAAGGACATCAGCTGATCCCGCTCTTGGAGAGCGTGGCTCAGGTGATCGATAAACCGTATCGGATGGAGTACCTCATTGCAATCGAGCACATCCTCTCATCCGATTGGCAAGCGGCCCCAGCGGCTCTCGATCGCGTGCATGAAGCAGCCGTCGCGCATGAAGATGCGGCACTCGTCGAAGACATCCTCTTCACGGAGCGGGCGCTCATCCTCTTTTTGACGACCGGGAGCATTGACCGCAATGAAGTTGCCAACCGCATGCGCCAGGCGGTAAAGCGCTGGATTGGAGAAGAGCCAGTCAACACCTATGAGGCGCCCATCGAACGGATCCGACGACAGGCGCAGAGCCTCCTCGTCGAGACCGTCAACGAGGTCCTCTCCCAGAGCCCTCAAATGCGGCGAACGACGCAAGAGCGGCCAGAGGCGAAGACCCAACTCAACCTTCCTTCGTTCTCCCAGCCGTTTCACGTTGACGCCTTGGCACCAGATTCGATCGATAAAGTCACCGCGTAGTCTTGTTGGGCCGGGCGGGCGTCGCCGGGGGGAGCCCACGCTCTCCAAGGCGCCCTCCTCCGGCCCCTTTGCAAACTCCTCGCTTGCAAAGGGTATTCTCCCTAGTGACGTTGAATGAGGGCAGAAACCACAGGACGAGGAGGATGTTGGAGACGTGAAGCGACGTGCAGAGAGGCTGGACAAAGTGTTGGCCCAAGCGGGGGTTGGCAGCCGCAAAGAGGTGCGTCAAATCATCCGAGACGGCCGCGTCAGTGTGGCGGACGTTGTCACCCGCGATCCTGCGTACGCTGTCGATGCCGCAGACGAAAGCCTCGCCGTAGACGGCCAGCCCGTCCAAGTCGGCTCGGTCACGATGCTGCTCAACAAGCCGAGTGGATTGATCACCGCCACGCGGGATCCAAAGCAACGCACCGTCCTTGATCTCTTCCCTCCAGCGCTGGCCCGGCGGATTTTCCCAGCCGGTCGGCTCGACAAAGATACGGAAGGGCTGTTGATCCTGACAGACGACGGCGAGCTGTGCCATCGCCTCATTTCACCCAATCATTCCGTAGAAAAAGAGTACCTCGTGACGCTCGACGGCGCCCTCCAACCCGGCATCCATGTGCGCTTTGCTGAGGGAATCGTACTTGGTGATGGATACACGACCCGTCCCGCCCGGCTGGAGACGGTCGAGCCAGGTCCGCCGGGCGTGGCGAGTGTCACGTTAACAGAGGGGAAATATCATCAAGTGAAGCGGATGTTTGCTGCGTGCGGCCTGCAGGTGACGGCCCTTAAGCGCGTGCGCATCGGCGCACTGCGCCTGCCGGAAGAGCTCCCTCCCGGCAGGTACAGCCGCCTTACGCAGATCGAAATCGATCAACTTTTTGCCCAGCGCTAGGAGAGCCCTTCCTGTAGCTCCTGGAGGATCTGGCGGACCTCGCGGTCGGCGTTTTGCAAACCGGCCTCCGGCGTGATCTCTTCCGCCCAGACGGGCAGGAGCTCTGCCTCAATCGCCATGCGATACTCCTCCCAGACCGCATTCTCCTCCAATGTGCCGGCAAAGGCGTAACTGTCGAGGTAGACGCGCCGATTGGTCGGCGGACCCGGTAGCTCTGCAAACTCGAAAGCAACCGCTCGACTCACCGGAACGCCCGAGCCCGAAGCCATCCGGATGCGTTGGGCCTCCTCACCGATTTGGAACTTCACCCATCGCCAGGCGGCCTCTCTCTTGGCGTCGGACGAGTCCGCGTTGATCACCCACACGTTGGGTACTGCCGTCGTGAAGTGCTGCCCCGTCGTACCGACTGGGGGAATCGCGACATTGTACGTCTCCATGCCCACTTCACGCAGGCTCCGATTCCACGAATAGATATTGAACATCATCGAAGAGCGGCCCTCTTGAAAGCTGACCGCCGCCTCCCACGGCGCAAAGCCGTATAATCCGGGTGCGGGCGAAATCCGCTGCTCGTAGATCATGCTCAACATCGAGTCGAGCGCCTCAGTATTCTGTGGTGAATCAAGTCGGGACTGAGTACGGGTTTCATCGAGAATACTCCCTCCCAACATCTTCATCCACATCATCCACCCGGCCGTAATGTACTCGGGCTGCATGTTAAAACCCCAGCGCATCGTCTCGAGATCCCCGGGAACCGTGAGTTTTTTGGCCGCATCGTTCATGTGGTCGATGGACCACGTTTCATCGGGGAACGGAAGTCCGCTCGCGTCGAAGTGAGCCGTGTTGTAAAATAACGAAGTGACTTGAAAGTCGCTTGGGATCCCGGTCCATGCTCCGCTATTGGGATCTTCGGCAGCATCGAGGAAAAAGAACTCATCCGTATCCAAGTCCCGCTCGACATACGGTTTTAGATCTTCCGTAAAACCGTATTCGTACCAACCAAGCGCACGTCCCGATTCGCCGTACCACACGTCTGGCGCGACGCCTGAAACCAACATGAGCGGCAACTTTTCAAAGAAGCTCGTCCACCCTAAGATCAGAGGCTCCACGACAATGTCAGGGTTTTGTTCGCGGAAGCGCTCCAGAATATCTTGAGCGTGCGCTGCGCTCCCTCCGGGCAGCCCAACGACGATCTTAGTCGGCGCCGACTCGGTACCGGCCGCGGCTACGCCTCCCATCGCTGTGACTAAGCTGATCATCAAGGCGGCGATGAGTATGGCAAACGAGCGCCATACTTTTTGAATGGTGATATTCATAACGTGTGCCACCCCCATTTTCTAAAAAGGCGTCTTAAGTGAGTCGCTTTTGCATCACGTGAAAGCGTCGTGTCACGTCGAATCCCGCCCGAAGGTAGAGCCCTCCGGCTGCGGTCTTCTCACCCGTCCACAAAAACCACGCGCCGTGCAGCCCCCGGGCGGACATAGCCTCCATCGATCGGTAGAGAAGGATCTTTCCGAGTCCCTTCCCTCTCTGCGAACCAGCTACGCCAAAGGGTCCAAACCGTTCCATCGTGCCCGAGTATGAGCCGTACATTGCAAAGCCGACGACGGCGCCATGTGGATCGCGCGCGTAGATAATCTGCTCCCAGGGGACTCCATCAGCGATAGCCTCTCGCACCGCTCGGCCCCAGTCCGGACTAAACTCGGCTTCGGCAAAGGCGCTCACGTCGTAAAGCGACGCCGGATCGAGCGAAGCGAACGTGTACCCTTCGGCAATGCGTTGATCCTCAACGGCGAGCACGTCGTCGGGGATGGAGAATCCGACGAGGTTGCGATCCATGGCCGCCGCAACGTAACGGGCCTGGTACCCGCGAGCTTCCAACAGAGCGAACGCCCGCGCGTACGCCTCCGTGTCGACACCCGGCCAAAAGTAGTTGGGCGCATACGGCGAGACGTCGATGCGCTCTTTCCCTTCGTTGCGGAGGAACTCTTCTGCCGCATCGAGGAGAGCGCTACCGATGCCGCGCCCTTGACGACTTGGGTGGACGCCCAAAGCGGTGATCCAACCCGTCTCGGGCTCGAGATCGGTGCCCAGGATCGGTACGCGCCGCGCAATGGCGAGGGCAAAACCGACCACCTCATCGCCGTCACATGCAACCATGAGGCCTTCGGGACGAAAGTTTACGTCGCAGAGGACTTGGCGGACAAACCGATCCATGTCGATGGGATCGACCGCAAGGGATCGGTTCCAAACTGAGAGAATCCCACGCTCGTCTCCACCGCGATAGCTCCTGACGATAATACCCATCTCCTGCAGGCTATGACTCAAGGACGTCTTCACCCTCATCGTTACAGACCAAACCCCGGAATGGCCGCATGGCTCGTCTGCAGTGTCTCGCGGGGACGCATCAAAGTCTGTGCATACTGACAGTTTGAGAGACAACCGCGTGTCACGGCTAAAGCCTTATAGTAGTCGATGTAGCGAAAAGACGAGATCCCGCCGCGAAAGAGCTCGTACTGCTCCATCCCCTTTACATAGGTATCGAAGACCTCGGAGATATCAACGTACACCTCGGGCTGAAAGCCAAAGGGATCCTCCCAGTTCTCACAGTAAAGGAAGCCCCAGGCTCCGTGCGCCGGCTCCTCTCGCTGAAAGGCGGGGATGGCGGCGTAGAAGCGCGCGTCTTCAGCGATGAGGCTGGTCGACTCGTGATCTTTATGAATGCTCTCTTTCCAGTGCGTCAGGATGACGGTGGGTTTCGCTTTACGAATGATATCGCACAGCGCAAACTTCACCTCATCGTTCACCGGGAGCTCGCCATCTTTGTACGGCAGAAAATAGACGTCAGCGCCGAGTACCTCAGCAGCCGCCCGGGCCTCCTCCCGCTTCTGCATGGCAAACTCTTCGGGAGGTTTGGAACGGTGCGCCTTCTCTCCGGGCGTTACGTGTACGATCGACGCCTTGTGGCCGTGCGCCGTGTACTTCGCGATGATACCGCCAGCCATCACTTCGGCGTCGCCACAGTGAGCGCTGACAACCATGATGTGCTGTTCTCTGCTGGACATTCTGGTCGCCTCCAGTGGATTGGTTCTTCCTGAGTCTTTAGGTCTCATTCCGTTGTTATCTGGTTGTTCAGACAGGTTTTAGGCGCTCGCCCAGTGATCGTGGGCCCGCAAAAATGCCTCCCGCTCCGTTACATCCCATGCGCCCGCATCCTGCAACGCCAGGATACAAGCGCCTGCAGCGGGAGTGACACGGGGGCGAACGACTCGGACACGCCGCAGTCGGCTCACTTCGTGCTCAAAGGGCGCCAAGATGAGGGGGACCTTGAAAAGTCCCCCAGTCGTCACCAGGGGGGTGGGTGGGTCTAACTCGCTTGCATCCACGGTGGCCACGGCGAGCGTCACAAGCTCTCGAACACACGCATCAAGAATCTCACCGGCCACCGCGTCCCCGTCCTGGGCACATTGGACGACTGTAGGCGCGAGCGCCGCAATGCGTTCTTTGGGCACCTTAGAACCGTAGACAAATCCAATGAGATCGCCCCAGGCTCTAATTTCGAGCTCCTCTTTGACGCGACGTGCGAGCTCAGTCGGTCGCCCGATTCCATCCGCCGCCCGGACCGACGCCTTAAGCGCCGAGAGCCCTAGATGAAACCCGCTCCCCTCATCGCCCAAGAGGTAGCCCCAGCCGCCTTTGCGCACCCAACTGCCGTCGCGGGTAAGGCCCCAAGCCGTTGAGCCTGTCCCTGCTATGACGACCACACCGGGCGCTCCCAGTGTCCCTGCGGCAAGACCGGCGGCGGTATCGGGATGCACGCTCGCCTGCACGCCGGCGAGCGCATTTGTAAAGCGCCCCTCTATCTCCTCCCACGCCTTTACTCCGCGGGCCCCGGCGACACAAGCTGCCAAGGCGTGCAAACGAGGGACGTCACTCAGACCTGTCGCCGTTGCGGCCGCGCGCAGGGCCACTAGACTTGCGTGCACGACACCTTCGCTTGTGACAGCCAATACGTTGCCAGCCGGTCCCACCCCGTGTCCGAATCGATCACCGCCCCGCTGGTACAGCCACGCTTTCGTCGCTGTGCCTCCGGCATCGATTCCGGCGTACCACTGGGGACTGCATGAGTTTGGGCGATTCAAGACGCAAGACACCTCATTCCTACTGATCGTCCCGGGAGCCGACCGAGCACAGCGCACATGGCATCAACGCTATTCTTCCGCTAGTTCTGTCACTGCCATACAAAACGGTGACCTCGTGACCTCTGGCGACACAGCCATAGGTAAGATTCATGTTCAAGCAGAGGGATGGAGATAATGCAGACGGAAACGGTAGCCGACCGGCGCTAAAGGAGGCTTCTCTCCCTTGAGAACACCAACGCGGGGACAGGTGCGACTCGGAATCGACGTTGTGCTACATGAAAAGCGCGAGATCATTCAAGGAGCCCGCATCGGGATTGTGGCAGCCGCGGCGAGTGTCGACTCCGAACTCGTCAGTGTTGTCGATCGCCTACTGGAGCTGGAGAATGTCGAAGTCACCGCTCTGTTTGGACCTGAGCACGGCTTGTACGGTGAAGCTCAAGCGGGCGTTGAAGTGGGAGATTCGGTTCACGAGGAGAGCGGTGTCTCCGTCTACAGCCTCTACACTCACGATAAGCGACCCAGCGCCAACTCTCTCGCAGGTCTCGACTTTCTCGTCATTGACCTCGTCGACGTCGGCTGTCGTTACTGGACGTTTCCGTACTCGATGGCGTACTGCCTCGAGGCGTGCAAAGCCGCCGGGGTGCGCGTACTCATCTTGGATCGACCCAACCCGATCACGGGTGAACACGTCGAAGGGAATATTCTCGATCCCGAGTTCTCCTCGTTTGTCGGTCTTTACCCGATACCGATGCGGACAGGTCTAACGTTCGGCGAGTCCGCCCGCCTCTTTAATGAGCATTTCGGCATCCATGCCGACCTCGAGGTGGTTCGGTGCGCCGGGTGGGAACGGGCCATGTGGTACGATGAAACAGGTCTGCCTTTTGTCCCCCCATCACCCAACTCCCCCACGCTCGATATGTTGACGTTGTACCCGGGTACGTGCCTCATCGAAGGGACCAATCTCTCGGAGGGCCGCGGTACCACTCGCCCCTTTGAAGTGGTCGGAGCGCCGTGGATCAAGCCGCGCCGTCTCGCCGACCGATTGCGCGAACGAGCGCTCCCGGGTATCATGGTGCGCCCCACGTACTTCACACCCTCGTTTAGCAAACACAAAGGTCAAGTGTGCGGCGGTGTACAGATTCACATAGTGAACCGGGATGAGGTGCACGCTGTACGGGTCGGAATTCACCTGCTGCACGCCCTGATGCAGGAGGGACCGCACGTCTTTGAGTGGCTGCAGGCGAGCAACGCGCCCCGACACATTGACCTGCTGGCAGGTACGGACGAATTGCGGTTGCAGCTCGACGCCGGGTGCGATCCTGACGAGTTGTTGCGTGTATGGTCGGATGATTTGGAGCGGTTTAAAGACGTCGCCCGTACGTTCTACCTTTACTAATTCGTGCCTTTCCACGACAGGATCCACGATACTGGGTGCGAAAAGGAGCAGGTTAGAATGAAATGTTGGGGGCTGGACGCTGCGTGGAGATTCTCTTTGGTCTGATAGGCGGGCTCGGACTCTTTTTGTTTGGCATGCGCAACATGTCGGAAGGCCTGCAGAAGGCGGCGGGAGAGCGATTAAAGCGTCTCCTCGAAGTGTTGACGACCAACCGATTGATGGGCGTCATCATGGGAGCCATCGTCACCGTGCTCGTCCAAAGCAGCAGCACGACCACCGTCATGGTCGTCGGCTTTGTCAACGCTCGATTGATGACGTTGGCTCAAGCCGTCGGCGTCATTATGGGCGCCAACATCGGAACGACTGCAACGGCACAATTGATCGCGTTTGAGCTTGATCAATATTCCTTGCCCGCCATCGGGATTGGCGCAGCATTCTTTCTCTTTAGTCGGGCCGAAAAGGCCCGTTTTTTTGGGCAAGTCTTGATGGGATTCGGTATTCTTTTCCTCGGTCTTGAGATCATGAAGGACGCCTTACGCCCTTTGCGCGAGTGGGAGTACTTCCGCGAGATGCTTATCTCGTTTGGTCAGAATCCAATCCTAGGCGTGATCGCCGGCACGGTACTCACCGTCGCCGTCCAAAGCAGCTCCGCATCGATCGGTCTGCTCCAGTCCCTCGCCAGTGAGGGGCTCATTCCAATACAGTCGGCTTTACCAGTCCTCTTCGGCGACAACATCGGCACGACCATCACCGCCGTCCTCTCCGCCATCGGCGCCAGCCTAGCCGCGAGGCGAGCAGCGGCCGTACACGTCATCTTTAACTTGGTCGGTACCCTGCTCTTCTTACTTGTACTCCCGCTCGTGCTGCCGATTGTCATCGCAACGTCGGACGACGTCGTACGCCAAATCGCCAACGCCCACACAATCTTTAACGTGGGCAATACAATCGTGCAACTCCCCCTCGCAGGACTCATCGTCTGGGTTGTGCTGCGCCTCCTCCCCAGCAAGAAGGGCGAGGTAGAGATCCCGGACGGCGCCCAGCACCTCGACGAGCGTCTCTTGGGGACGCCCTCCGTCGCCCTTGACCTGGCACACAAGGAATCACTGGAGATGGCCGGCGTGGCCCGGAAAGTGGTTGCCGACTCAGTCGATCGCCTCCTGGACGGAGAAGGTGGCAACTTCGATGCGCTCTTTGACATGGAGAAGCAGGTCAACCGGGTGAATCATGAGATTTCCCATTACCTGTCCCACCTGAGCCGCCGGACACTCTCAGAAGAGCAACGGCGCACGTTGCGAGAGCTGCACAACATCATCGCCGACATTGAACGTGTCGGCGACCACGGAGAGAACATCGCTGAGTTGTGCGTCTACAGCAGCGAACAGAAGCTCACATTCTCTGAGAAGGCAGTGACCGAAGTACGGGCCATGGCCGCGACGGTCGTGGAGGCCTTTGATTTGGCGCTGGAGGCGTGGAGCGAGGCGGATGTGGAGAAAGCTAAAGCCGTCTTTGAACTGGAGCGCAAAGTGGACCGCATGGAGAAAGAGGTGCGCGAAGGTCACATTGATCGAATCAACCGCGGCGAATGCGTGCCGGCGTCGGGCGTGGTCTTTCTCGATCTGGCCAGCAATCTCGAACGAGTCGCGGACCATGCCGCCAACATTGCCGCGCTGGTGCCGGGCGCTTAGGCCCGGCGCAGCGCCTCGCGCACAAAGCCTCCAGCGTCGTCTAAGTGTCGCTCTGCCGTCGTCTTGTCGCCTCCGGTGAGCAACATGACGATAGCGAGCTTGGCCTTTCCGTCCGCCCTTTGCAACGCCGCTTGGGCCTCCTCAAAGGAGCAGCCCGTAGCCAGGTGAACGATGCGCTTCGCCCGATCGATCAGCTTCGCATTGGAGGCCTGTACATCGACCATGAGGTTGCTGTACACCTTGCCAAGTCGAATCATCGCGGTCGTCGTGAGCATGTTGAGGACCAGCTTTTGCGCAGTCCCTGCTTTCATCCGTGTCGATCCCATGAGCACCTCACTACCGACGACGGGGGCGATCGTCACCTCGGCCAGCTCGGCCATCGGCGACTCGGGGTTACAGACTAAGGCGACCGCCGTCGCCCCGATCCGCCGAGCCTCAGTGAGCGCTCCCAGCACATATGGGGTCCGGCCGCTTGCCGCGATGCCGACCACCACGTCCACCGAACGTACGCCACGCTCTGCGAGCGCCTGCGCACCATCCTCCTTCCGATCCTCCACTTGTTCGACGGGGTGGCGCAGCGCAACCTCCCCCCCGGCGATAATGCCCTGAACGAGTCCGGATTCAACGCCAAACGTCGGCGGGCACTCTGACGCATCCAACACGCCCAACCGTCCACTGGTTCCGGCCCCCACATAAAAAAGGCGCCCCCCCGCTCGCATCGACGCCACGATGCGGTCGACCGCAGCCTCGATTTCAGGAATCACGCGGCCAACCGCTTCAGGCACCCGTCGGTCCTCATCGTTGATCACCGTTAAGATTTCGCGTGTCGAAAGTGTGTCCAGCTCCGTATAACGCGATCGCCCCTCCGTCACCAGTTCACTCAGCCGCTCGCTCACGTATGGGCCTCCTTCACTAGGAATTTTCCGCCTAAAACGCTTAGTCTTACTAAGAGGAGATGTGGCGCCGTATATAAGAAGTATGCCGAGCACCGACGGCACTTCGTGAGGTGGAACAACGCCAATGACAACCAACGCATCCGGCGCGCCCGGCGCCCGACCAAATCTTAATTCAACGCGGCTCCAACCAGCGTACGACGTCATTCGCCGTTTCGTGGATGACGGACAAATCCCTGGGGCCGTAGCCGTCATCGGAACGTCCGACGTGACGCTTCCTCCGTTCGCTTATGGCGCCGCGGCTTGGGAACCAGTCCACAAGGAGCTCCACGAAGAGACCATCTACGACTGCGCCTCCCTGACCAAAGTGGTGGTTACGACCACCTTGACCCTCATGATGATTGACGATGGCCACCTCCACCTCGACCTGCCGGTGGGGCGGGTTATCCCCGAGTTTGTGGCAGAGGCCGCCGTCGACCCACACTTCTCTGATACCGTTCAGCGCCTCACAGGCCAATATCAAGAGCGCACCTGTTCCAGCCCTCGCTGGGCAGCAGAGAGTCAATCCCGAGAGGCGCGGACACACATCACCGTCCGCCACCTGTTAACGCACACTGCAGGACTGTCGGCGTGGCGACCGCTGTACAAATACCCTGAGCCCGGCCCGGAAGGGATCCTTGCGGCGCTCTGTCGTTCCCCTCTAGAGTCTCTCCCAGGAAGCACCGTTTCTTACAGTTGTCTTGGATTCATTCTCTTAGGAGTGCTGCTGGAACGGTTGAGCGGCACGCGCCTCGACGCACTCGCCCACGAGCGGGTCTTCTCACCCTTGCAGATGGTTGATAGCGGCTTCACCCCCGCTTTGGAGCGTCATGATCGCATCGCTCCGACGGAGAAGGTGGGCGAGAGCCTCATTCATGGAGTCGTTCACGACGAGAATGCGCGAGCAATGGGTGGGGTGAGTGGAAACGCCGGTCTCTTCTCGACGGCGCCGGACTTAGCCCGATTTGCACAGATGATCTTGCAGCGCCCAGGGGAGGGGCCGCGGTTACTCAGCTCGTCGGCCATCGCTTCGGCGACCCGGAATCACACGTCTCACCTCGACGATGAGCCTCGTGGCCTCGGGTGGCTCCTGCACTCAGGATCCGGGAGCCCAGGAGGCGACTTGTTTGGCCCACGCAGCTTCGGCCACACAGGCTTTACGGGAACCTCCCTATGGCTCGATCCCGACCGCGATCTCTTTGTAGTGCTGTTGACCAACCGGGTACACCCATCGCGGGATAACCCGGCTCATCTCGACCTACGACCACTCTTTCACAACGCCGTGGCCGCGGCGCTGCTTTAACGTGGCACGGGAGCACGCAGTAGCGTACTCCCGTCTCCCATACTCCCGTACTCCGATACTCTCGTAATCTCTTAGGCGTACTCCGCGAGCGCGCCTCAGCTGGCTGCTTGGGCGTCCCCGGACTCTTGTAAACGGTACATCTCCCAGATGACGCGCAGAGCCTTGAGAGCATCGTGCCCGTCGGTTTCGGGTTGAGTGTCGTTATCAATGCACGAGAGGAAGTGTTCTACTTCGTAGAGGACGGTGTTGGTGACGCCCTCTTTCGCGCTGGGCGACGTAAGCACCCGCTCGCCATTCTTATCGATAACGAGCATGCCGTTGCCCGCCGGCGCCAACATGGCCTCGGTGGTGTGGATCTGCAGGCGGTGGGCCTGCTTTTTGAATGGAATCCCCCAGCTCACGCTCAGGTTGCCCAGTGCGCCATTCGCAAACTTCATGATGCACGAAGCAGTCCCCTCGCCCTCCATCCAATCCGTGCCGTTGCGAGTCGAGACACAACCGACCTGAGTAGGCTCGCCCATCAACGATACCATGATGTCGATGTCATGGGAGCCATGGCTAAACAAGACGCCCCCGCCCAACTGCTCTTTATTGGAGAACCAGCTATTGGGTCGCGGTTGGAGGTTGGCATGCACAAATCCGTTGAGACTGATCACCGTGCCGAACTCGTCGTTCTCAATCGCCTCTTGGATCCGACGATACGACGGCAAGTGTCGCAAGGGGTAGGCCACCATCAGTTTCAACCCGCCGCGCTCGGCCGCGGCGATCATGGCCTGGCAATCGGCCTCGGTGTTGGCCATTGGCTTCTCAACGAGGACGTGCTTTCCGGCCTCCAACGCCCGAATGGTCATCGGCGCGTGCAGATGGTGCGGCGTGCAGATGCTTACAGCATCTACGTCGTCAAGGATTGCCTCCCAGTCGGTGGTGTACTGACAATCGAGTTCGCCGGCAATCTCCTCGGCACGGGCCTCGTCAATGTCGCACACCCATCGCAGTTCAGACCGCTCAGCCTCATAATACGCTTTTGCGTGACCGGCACCCATCCGAAGGCCGACCACAGCCGTCTTGATCGTAGACATCGAATCTTCGCTCCTTTGCAAAGCTGTTGATAGCTGCTTTGTCAACAGTGTGTAGATTCGGGCTAGCTCGACCAGCAACAAGGCTGGTTCGGTCGCCCGAGACGAAATGATTGGGTGATTACCCTAATTTCTAACTTTAATGGGAGTTCCCTGCGTCATCCCATTGCCAAGCGCCAGGGAATTCGGTTTTAGCGGGCTCGTCCGATGCCGAGGTCAGCGTAGAGATTCGTGAGGAAGGTGCGCATGCGCCGCTGATGGCGCGCTTCGCCGGGCATGCCGTTAAAGACTGCGGCGACAACTAGTCGATGCGTGGGATCTGCGAAGCCGACAGACGACTCCCGACCTCCGTGACCGTAGGCGGACGGCGACGCATGAGAGCCAAAACCGTACGGCACACTCTCTACGCCGTAACGACTCGACTCAACCATAAACCCAAGGCCCCAATCGATGGTGTGGCGAAAGGTTTCGTCGTACAGCCCGATCCGAGTGGGCGCGGTCAGCCGTTTGACCGTCCGCGCCTCAAGGAGTCGGTGGCCCCGCCAAAGCCCTCCTTGCATCATCATTCGGTAAAAACGGGTAAGATCCCGGGCGGTGCCACGGCCGTTGCTTGCAGGCCTTGGGCTGTGTAGCCCCCAGCCGGTGTTTAGCTCGGTGATTGGAGAGAGCTCGCCGTCCGCCGGGGACCGGCGGTAAGTCCAAGCGAGCCGGTCTGCAACCGTCGACATCCGTTCCTCGGGAAGACCCAGACTCCAACTCTCCATCCCCAAGGGAACGAAGATCTCATCGTGCAAATACTCTTCGACCGGGCGTCCATCTAACCGTCGGATCGCTTCTCCAAGAACATACCAACTACTGCTCATATGGTAGGCCGCAGTCTCACCGGGACGACACTCCGTCTCAAGAGGGAGAGCGCACACTCGAGCAATCGTCTCCTCCCACGTCTCGTCGCGCTCGCTAAACTGGGGGAAACACCCTGTGTGAGTCAAAAGGTGGTGGAAGGTGATGCCTTCCTTTCCACCCTGGGCGAACTCCGGTATGATCTGCGCAACCGGTTCCTCGAGGTTGACCGCGCCCCGTTCCCAGAGCTGCGCGAAAGCCACCGCGACGAGAGGCTTCGTCGCCGACATCCACATATTGATCGATTGCGATGTCATTGACCGCCCCGGTCTCGCCTCTCCAAAGGCGTCGTCGACCAACACCTCTCCGTCCCGCCATACGCACACTTGCCACCCAGGATGAAGCCCCTCCTCGATACCGTGTTGCACAACGTCATAAGCTTGCGGGAAGCGTCTCAATTTTAGGGAATCCATAAGGGGCCTCCTCCAGACAAAGTGGGTAGGAATGTGGTACATGAAGTCCGAACAAGGTGGTGCAGGTTTTAACTCGTATAGACAGTAACTCACTCAGACGTTGACTCGCATAGACGGGTTACTCGTACTGACGGGTTACTCGTACTGACGGTGAAAGGAGGCCGGCGAAGCTTGGCCACCATGATCGCGATTGCAATGGGCGGTGCGTTGGGGGCCCTCGCCCGTTTCGCCACGACAAACTGGCTCCATCAGCACAACTCCTTCGCGCCGGTACCCATTGGTACTCTTGCCGTCAACGTGGCAGGCGCATTCCTCTTGGGTCTCGTCCTAAGTCTCTTCCCTGTCAGGCCGGCCGAATCGGCGTGGGTTGCGGCAGCGAGCGTGGGCTTCCTGGGTTCGTTTACAACGTTCTCGACCCTCTCATGGGAAGCTATCACTTTGTTTCGAAGCGGAGAAGCACGCGCAGCTCTCCTTTACGTCGTCGCCAGCCTCGCACTCGGGCTGACGGGAACAGTATTCGGGATCTGGGTGGGCCAACGAATGGCGCGATGAACACCGGCATTCCTCTATGATCCGTTCAATTCCAGGAGTAACGTCAGCAAAGCGAACGCCCAAGCGTAATAAGCAAAAAAGATGAGGCGTCCGTTCCGCAAGAAGCGCAAGAGGATAGCAATCGCGGCGTAGCTCGTGATCGTCGATGCAACCACACCTGCAATCAGAACGATCGGTTCGAGAGTGCCTCCCATTCCAACCTCGGTCCCGTCAAGGAGACTCTTCAGCTCAAGCGCCATCGCCCCTAAGAGCGCTGGAATCGACATCATAAAGGAGTATCTGGCCGCCGTCTCTCGGTTGAGGCCGGCAAGCATTCCCAAAGCGATGGTCGACCCGGAACGCGATAAACCCGGCATGACGGCCCCGGCCTGCGCAAGTCCCATCCAGAGCGCATGCCTCTTTGTCGGCGACTCGCCCTGCGACTTGCCATGACGAGATTCCGCCAGCCAGAGCAGCCCTCCCGTCACAGTTAGCATGATGACTGTGACATAGATCGAAGTGAAGGCCGTTTCAACGGTGTCTCTCAAGGTGAGACCGACGACGACCAAGGGCACGGTGGCCAAAATGAGCCAGACTAGCAGTCGTCGCCCTTCCTTGTCTTGCTGAGGGCTTACGATCCCTTTAGTCATGAGGAGCAGCTCGCCGCGAAAGATTGTGATGACGGCGAGCAGGCTACCTGCGTGGATGATGGCGTCAAACGAGAGCGCGCCTTGATGGACGCCGAGCCATTGCTGTACGATGACCAAGTGTCCTGAGCTGCTAATCGGCAAGAATTCTGTCACGCCTTGGACAATTCCAAGGACCACTGCTTCCCATACCGTCAAGCCAAGAAACCTCCCTTGCGCCGCCACGTGTGGGGGCGGCTCCAGAACGCATCGTGTCGACCAGCATAATACTCATCAACCACCGTATCCATGACTCGAGCGGTACGGAGCGCCGACTCGCCTGTGCTCGGGCACTCTCCCCGTCCGTGCAACTCGTCAACAATACTTTGAATGAGAGGTTGCTGCACGTGGAGTGGATGGCTTCCGTCAAACTCCTCCACGCCTTCAGAGGTCGTCAATCGGATCGGGCCCTCACCAAAGGTCGAGAGCGTGATCGAGCCACCCTCGCCTACCACCTCGATGACGTCAGTTCGTACTGACGTTGTAAAGTTCCACACCCCAGTCCCCACGGCTCCGCTCTCGGTTTGAAAGCTCATCGTCACGAGCTCTTCAACATCGTAGCGCCCCCGGGCGTTAGCGGCACTGCCTCGCACGTTGCAAAGGGGTCCCAAAATGTAGTCCAGGATATCGAGGGTATGGCTGCCCAAGTCGAAAAAGAGCCCGCCTCCCGACTCTTTCGCATTCAGGCGCCAAGGAAGGTTTGCCTCATCCATCCTCTGATCGCCATGGCCGGAGTACCGGACGCACACGTGCGTGACATCGCCGATCCGACCACTCTCCACGAGCTCCTTTACCCGGATGAACCGCTTCAGTCCGCGCCGGTAGTACGCAACGTACAACGGGAGACCGGCGCGGGCAAACGCCTTTACCATGGTCTCACACTCGGCAGCGGTGCGGGCCATGGGCTTCTCGACGTAGGCAGGCTTCCCCGCTGCGCACACCTTGAGAGCGTATTCCATGTGAGTGCCCGGCGGCGTAGCGATCGAGACGGCGTCCACATCCGGATCGTTGATGAGCGCATGAGCGTCGTCGTACCACCGGGGTACCCCATGACGATCTGCGTAATCCTTTGCAAGCTCCCCATTGCGGCGCATTACCGCGACGAGTTGCGATCCATTCGCCTTTTGAAAGCCCGGGCCACTCTTTACTTCGGTTACATTTCCACAACCGATGATTCCCCAGCGAATCAACACGAACCCCTCGATTCTAACCACTACTCCGTAAATGCACGTAAACTGTTACCAATGAAGCACGACCGCGCACAAACGCGCAGGTCGGCGTACCTAACGCAAGGAGACGCGCCCTTCTCCGGACGGCGCACCCATCTCAGGACCACGCACTCTACGCAGGACGGCGCACCCTTCTCAGGACCACGCACGTGGGACTAGGTTGTTGTTCATTCCAGAAGAGGCGATAGAATCCTGCGGTACTTCGGATGTGGGGATGGGCCGATTGTTGCAGAGGATTGTCGAGAGTCTGCCGGATATCCCCGCTTTGCTGAACACTCGACTACTCGTCCGCGAGTATTGATTGCTCATCAGCAGGCAACGCCTCCTAGCCAGCGGTGCAACAACCTCCGACTCGACGCCTCGGTCGGGATCGACTCACTCATCTCGAAATTGACCAACGTCGCTAGCTGGGGATTTAGGAGTTGCGCTTTCCCTAACACCTTCACTTTTCCGACGAGGCGCGCGGATTGACACCACATTCTTCCAAGACGGTCCGGAAATTGGGCCTGAAACCCCTTTTATGAGGTGCACTTGCTCCCTCGTGAGCAAATACTCCCCGACATCGGTGCAACAAACTCCGGTTCGGCGCCTCGGCCGGGATCGACTCAATCATCTCGAAAATGACCAATGCCGCTAGCTGGGGATTTAGGAGTTGCGCTGTCCCTAACACCTTCACTTTTCCGACGAGGCGCGCGGACGGACACCATATTCTTCCAAAACGGTCCGAAAATTGGGCCTGAAACCCCTTTTATGAGGTGCACCTCCTCCCTCGCGAGCAAATACTCCCCGACATCGGTGCAACAAACTCCGACTCGGCGCCTCGACCGGGATCGACTCAATCATCTCGAAAATGACCAATGCCGCTAGCTGGGGATTTAGGAGTTGCGCTTTCCCTAACACCTTCACTTTTCCGACGAGGCGCGCCGACGGACACCACATTCTTCCAAAACGGTCCGGAAATTGGGCCTGAAACCCCTTTTATGAGGTGCACTTGCTCCCTCGTGAGCAATGACACCTCGCCAACGGGGCAACACGACAGCGGGGCAACACGACAGCGGGGCAATACTCTAGATGGGAACATTCTAACGGAGCAGCACTCCACCTCCAGACCCTCGGCCGGGATTAAAGTAATCGCCGCGTGAATATCCTAAGTCGCCACCTTGTGACGTGGTTGTTAAGCTTGCTGGGGCGGGCCCTATGGATGATTCCGTCTTAGGGTCGGGCGCGAAACGTTTGTAAGATTAGACAGCCGGCATCTAATACAAGGTACGATCAATGCGGAGATCGTGGCGCGAGATCGCGACTCGATATCTTGCAGTGAGAACGTGGCTATACCGTGGCAAAGCAAACCCACCGCGATGAGACAGGGATTGCAGGAATGAACGCTCGTCTACGACGAAGGTACCCAGGCACAGGGCTACCATCGAGCGCCGGCCAAGGCAGGTCGAGTCCCGCAAACGCACTTCGGCGAGTGACAGGGACCGAGTGGCACGGCACCACGGGGGTGCATCCTGGTGCCAAGGTACCCCGCGATCGAAGTACCAAGTATAAGGTTCCAAAGCGGGGTGTGCCACGTTTCAGCAACTCGTTAAAAGGGGCATGCGTAGAACGTGTCGTCAGTCGGAACGATAGAACGCAACATTCTTCTCGCACTTTGTGCATTGTTCTCATTAAGTGCTTTTGGTTTTGCCGGCGTCAATCCGCTGTTCTTCGCCGGCCTGGTCGGCTGGATACTGGCAGGTTTCCAGACGATTAGGCTGCACGGCTTGAAAAACGACCCCGCGCAAAAGCCACAGGGCCAGGTGATCGATATCATCTTTACGGGTCTCATTACGCTCTTTTTGGCCTCAGTGGTCTACTCCGCCATCATCTTTTTTCGCACTGTTGGACCCGCGGAGCAGGTGCCTGCCGGGCAGGTCGGCATCGAAGCTGCACAGATGATGCTTTTCGCTGGGTTGGTTCTCATCGGCGGGTGGGTACTAAGCTGGGTTCAGGGTGTAAGGCGCCTACGTTTGAACATGCGCCTCACTGATGGCAGCGGTCACTGATTTCGACAACCAGGTGAATAGACCTCGAGGCTAAATGCAGGCCGCTAAGACTAAACCACACTCCAGAGCGTCCAGTGAGAGCAGGACCGGTCGATGGACCGGTCCGCGCCACAAGCCGCTCGCTCGTTAAGGCTTTGCAGAGACGACGATTTCGCCGACCATTCCGAGAAACTCGTGAGGCACACACACCAAAAAGAGCGTGGTCTCCTCACTCGGCATCTCTAACTCGACGACTTGATCCTGTCCCGGAGGGGCGTCTAAGTCTACGAGCGGGGACTCTCTATCCTCCGCGGAGCGCATTACTGTAAAGGTGTGGAAACCGCGACTCGGGTTTTTCACGACGAAACGAATCTTCTCACCGGCTGTCACCACGTACGACTCAGGCTTAAAGGCGAAGTTCTCCATCGTAACAACCACTTCTTGAATGTCCCCGTCGCCTTTCTGAGTCGCAGCAAACGCCAAACCAGCAGACGCGATCACGAGAAACACCCCCAGCAAGAGCACACCTCGTCGAAGGAATCCACTCCGATTCGCCGCTTTGAGTTTCACCATTTCAACAGGCCCCTTTCGTCAATCGGTGTAACGTCACACCTAGTACGCCCGAAAGGGAGAGATTGGATCAGTCGAGTTGCCTCTTCCGGTCCCAAAAGGGTCGCCGCACACTCTTGACAACGCCGCAGGCACGCGCGACACTATTCGCATTACCGTATAATTATACGCTTGTACGGAGGAGCTCCGGTGCTCGAAGTCGTCACGCCTCAGTCCATTGAGTTGATCGCCGCCAAGGCATTTCCGGCCGCCTTTGTCCACGTTTCGAGCGGGTGGCTTCTGCGCCATACGCCCGGGGTCGGCTCGCGCCGTGCCAACAGCGTATTACCGCTCACGTTCATGCCTCCGAGGCTCTCGACCGCGGGCGCAACGTTACCAAGCGACGGGGCCAAACGGAGTCTGCCTCATGGTGGGGCGGCATCTGGTGAGATGACCGCAGGTGAGTCGACATCTGGTCTGCCTCCAGGTGGGACGACACCTAATGAGGCTATCGCGGGCAGGACTTCATCTGGTGGGACGATCGCCGGCAGGACGACCGCGCCGCCTATAGATGAAGCGTTGGAAGAGTGTCGTCGATTCTACATCGAACGAGGACTCCCGGTGCGCTTTCAACTCTCTCCGGCCGCCAGCCCATACGGGCTGGACGAGATTCTCGCGGCGCGTGGTTTCGTTAAAGAGGGGGCGAGTCTAGCAATGTCGGCGCCGATCAGCTCGGTCGTCGGCACGCTCAAACGACGCAGCGACTGTCAGGTATTGATCACCCGGCGCCCGTCGCCGGAATGGTTCGCCTTTTACCTGCAGTACGGCACCGGTCGAACGATGAACGCCCAATCGGCTAAGGACTTGCTCTTTCGGATTCAAGGAGAGCCGATGTTTGCCGGCGTCCTCTCCCCCGCTAACGAGTTGATCGGGATCGGATTGGGCGTGCACGACGACTGGCTCGGCCTCTTCTCCATCGCGACCCATCCTAGCTTCACCCGGCGTGGGGTGGCATCAACCTTGATTCGGGCCCTCGCGGAACGTGGAGCCATCAACGGAGCCGATCACGTCTTTTTACAGGTCGAGGCAGAGAATCGCCCCGCCATCGCCCTGTACGAAAAAGCCGGTTTCACCGTGGCGTATCCGTACCACTACCGAACCCTGGGCGCTTAAACCATCCGTCGCTACCTTCGTTTCATCCACCCAAAGAGGCGGGATCGAATGGCAGCACGAGTCCACCCGCGCAGGGCTCGTGCCGCGGCGCCACGAGCTTCACGGAGCCCCGCCGCATCCGACAGCCGCTCCTGATAGTAGACCGCGACATAAAGCTGCGTCAAGTATGGCAGCCCCTTCTCGTCAAGGCTGGGCGCCTCGGTCTGGCACCGACGCAAATACTCGTAAGGTGTCTCCGAGGTACGTCGAGCCACTCCTCGATCAGCTAGACGTGAAAGCACGTAGCGGTAGAGTGCGCCCACAGAGTTGAGTGTGGGTCTCGTACGCTTAGAGCGATCGGTCTCGGCGACCGTAACATTCTTTGGCCGCAGGAGTCGTGAGCCGCCCTTCCCGCCCAAAATACCGATGCGGGTCAAGTAGTCAATGACCCAACTCCGCACTTCTTGATACAGCCAACGCAATCCCCACGAGAGCGACCCAAAGCCCGGTGTACCCTGCGGTGCGTTGCGCACCGACCGGAAGATCCGCCAGGCAAAGTAGGCGACGCCTACAAAGAGCACGATTTGGAGACTGAGTGAAAGAAGATCCTGCGCCGGGTTGCTCGACCCACCGGCCTCAAGACCCTCAAGGGCTGATTGCATCGAGAGTCCTCGCAGCCCCTCACCAATTCCTCGGGCCGGCCCCTGCGAAGGGACGAGCAGCGGACCGATGAACCGCTCGGTCAGGATCACCATCCACTGATTGAAGTCACGCAGTTGAAACGGAGAAAGATTCGCCGGCAACATCGTGCCGAGGACGACGACTGCAACGACGAGCCCCACGAGCCCAGAGGGAACAGCCGGGTGGAAGTCCGGCGCCACGTGCACGCCTTCGCTGACCAACCTTTCGGTCACACTCGCGTGATGTAGCGCTGTTATTAAGACTAAGGCTCCGGCCACACAGAGGACGCCGCCGAGTATTGCTATGGGGCGCTCGATCAGCGCCCCGCTGGGCATGATGAAGGAGGCTGCCGCCCAAGTGCCGCAAAGCGACAGGATCAATACAGACGCGTACCTGAATGTAAGCGTGTGGGCCTCGCTCGCCCGTCCGCCCCCCGCCACGTGTACCCACGCTCGAGTGATCCGCTCACCGACGATCCAAGCGAGCGCGCCTTCAACGACGGGCATGGACGCCCAAATGAGATTGAACGAGACGGACGGCGACCAACCCGCACTCAGACCGCTCCCCCAAACGATCCGTACCGCCAAGACACCACAGAAGAAGAGCCACTCCAGCACCCGCAAACGGGGGTCCCATCCCTTCTGCACAATCCAAACCGTCCCGAATGCGCCGAAGAAAGCTCCAACGAGCGACAGAAGAGTTCCCCACAGAGTGGAGACAGCGTGGAGACCGAGCGTTTGCTCGGCAATGGCTGCAACGCTGGCCATGAGGGACCACGAAAAGCCTGTCGCCACAATGAGCGCGATCCAAGGTACATACTGCAAAGCTCCCACCTACTTCTCCGCCGGAAGCTCTAAGGGCGTCTTCTCCAAGACGTCCTCGATCACCTGAACGGCTCCAATGCCGTGCAGTGCCGCTTCAGCCTTGAGAACGAGACGGTGACTGAGCACGGGAACGGCCATGCGCTTCACATCGTCCGGGAGCGCGTAGCCACGGCCGGCCAGCGCCGCCTGCGCTTGGGCCGCCCGGAACAAAGCCATCGATCCCCGCGGGCTCACGCCAAGCTCGACATCGCTGTGGCTGCGCGTTTGACGTGCCAATTCCACAATGTACTCACTCACCGAACGGGCCACGTGCACGCTGCGCACAATCTCCTGAACGTGCAAAATCTCTTCCGACGTCACTACCTGCTGCACGTTTTCGATCGGATGACCAGACCTTAATCGCTCCAACATCGCCACCTCAGATGCCGGATCAGGGTAGCCGAGCGTAACACGTGCAAAGAAGCGGTCGAGCTGCGCCTCGGGGAGCGGAAATGTCCCTTCGAACTCAACGGGATTTTGCGTGGCGATGACGATAAAAGGCCGTTCAAAGGGGTGGTTCAACCCGTCGACAGTCACTTGACGCTCCTCCATACACTCAAGGAGCGACGCCTGCGTTCGCGGCGTGCCACGATTGATCTCGTCAGCTAAGACGACGTGGGAGAAGACGGGACCCTTTTTGTACTCAAACTCCCCCGTTCGTTGGTCCCAAACCGTCACACCAAGGACGTCCGAAGGGAGAAGATCCGGCGTAAACTGAATCCGACGAAACGAGACGCCCAAAGAGCCGGCCAGAGCCCGAGCCAGCATCGTCTTTCCGACGCCCGGCACATCTTCTGCGAGAATGTGTCCGTCGCACAAGAGTGTGCAGAGTGCCTCCTCGACAGCGCGCTCCTTGCCGACGAGCACACGGCCGATACTCTCAACGATCTTAGAAGCGATCGCCTGGACACTCTCAACGTTTGGGTGATGGGTCGAGGCCGCTTCCATCATCCTCATTCCCCCTGTCTATTCCGTAACAGCGTTTACTTTAAAGCGTGGTTTGGAAAAGCATTAAAAAAGCCTAGACGAGCGCCTGCCGTGCCTCCCCACCCAAACGGGAGATCTCCGACCTGTGCGTCACGCGAGAGTACCGCAGACCGCGTGGGAGTGGTCTACTCCGCTCATCGTCCCGCACTTCCACTAAACTGACGCGAAACCCTGAAGCGATCAGACGAGCGACCGCGACGCCTCCACCGACGCTCAACTCCGGCGTGATGACAAAGAGCGTCGTATCCCGGGTAACCTCCCGTGAGGCCGTTGAGACAAGATGTTCAAACGCCGTACCGCCAGCGTCCATCCCCATGCGCGCCAGCCCCTCCAAACACGCACGCAAGTGCACCTCCCCTTTGCGCACCCCGGTTCGTAAAATCGGGCCGCGTGCGTCGCTCTGAGAACGAGCGAGCGCGTAGTAACCAAAGGCCTGGCGCCGCTCGGACGCTGCCCAGAGGAGTGACGCCGTCACCTCGATTGCCAGTTCCGCCATGTGTGAACGATTCCACGACTTGTAACGCTCCTCCGCCAGGTCGAGAAGGACGGCCAGATCGAGGTGCTTCACCGGCTCGAAGCGCTTCACCTTGAGATCACCGGTGTGCGCCGTCGCACGCCAGTGAATGTGACGAATGGGGTCACCCGGCACGTACTCGCGCACACCAGAGACGCGTGACGGGTCGGTCAAGCTTTGGCGAGGCGCCCGGTACGAGCCGCTTACGATGGAACCCGGCACACCGAGGCTCCCGATGGGGTGAACGTTTGGGTAGACGATCACCTCGACTTCGCCCCCGGCTTCCACCGTGAAGCGGTCGATCCCAAACGGATCCCCCGTCTGCAACGTCATGGGTCCCACGCGGTACACGCCGCGCCGCTTCGCCTCCACGGGAATCCGGATTGAAGAGGCATCTCGCCCTTTGAGTGAGATGGCGAAGCGATACTCGGGACGAGCCTGGAGATCAGCCTCGACCCGCTCCTCGATGAGCACCCAGGTGAGTGGGACCCGGCCGGGGTGCTCCACCCTCACCGTCACCTCTTGCTGTTCACCGGGAAATAGCCGCAGCCGTCTCAGGTCGCGTGTGACTGTCAACCGTTGCAGCGCGTTCCGCACCAACCGGCGAAAACCGAAATAGATCGCAAACAGGGAGTAAAGGGTGAGGTAGACGACCTTCCCCTGAAAGAAGAGGGCCAAGAAGAGCGCAACTAGGAGGAGACGCGTCCATGTCGACACTGCTATTCTCCCCTCCCGTCCCATGAAACAGAGTTGATGTTAGAGTTGTACACCGCTTTTGGGGGACCTTCCTCTTGGTCCCCATCTGTTGAGGTGTATACGGAGGTTTCAGCGTGGCACGGGCGAAGTTACGTCTCCACTTACGAACTTCCATTCCCAACTCTTTAGCAAGCGAGGTGCCCTGATGTCGAAGCGCAGAGTGCTCATCATAGGTGCAACCGGTTACATCGTCTCCCATTTCCTTGATGCCTTTCGAAACCGATACGACCTCCGGCTGATCGACTCGCGCCCGAGCAACCGCAATGGAGAAAGCGTCGAGGGTGTTGAGATCGTCGACCTGTTGGAGACCGAGATGGACGAACTCCTCACCTATTTCGAGGGAATCGACACCGTGGTGCACAGCGCTTATGTCCGTCCACCTGCACAGGCCGATATGCGCTCCGAGTACGCCTACGAGCGCCAGAATGTCGACCTTGCGTATCGAATCCTTCAACTCTCGTTGGAGGCCGGTGTGCGACGTGTCGTGGCCATGAGCACAAACCAAGCAGCCAAATGGTATGAGCGACCGTACTTTGCAGGGAAGCGAGATCGGGTGACACCGTATGAATACCCGCGGGCAGAGCGCTTTTACGGATGGGCAAAAGCGGCCTTTGAAAGCCTAGGCTTCGTCTACGCCAGCGGCACGTATGGCCGAAAGCTCGAAAACATTCACATTCGCATCGTCGCGCCCAGAGAGATCGAATCGCAGCGTTACGACAAGCTACCGTTACACCGCTACCTGCGGGACATCACCGGATATCTGAGCCCCAGGGACCTCGAACAACTCGTACATAAGTGCATCGAGACGCCTGACATCGACGACGAACACGGCGTGCCGTTTCATATATTTTATGGAGTCTCCAACAACGCCCGCACGTTTTGGAGCATTACCAACGCGCGCCAGGTGGTCGGCTACGAGCCCAAGGACGATGCGGAGATCCGCTTCGCCGACGACATTCGTGAGATCGTGCATCGCCGCGAATCTCACGAGTCGTAGACGAAGCGTCAGCGCCTATCGATAGCCGGGAGCTTCCGGGGCGGTGAGCGACGATCGAGCGCTTCTGTGGCACGCTGCGCATCTGGGGTACGTTGCGCATCAAGGCGTATGCTGCGCTTAAAGTAGACGCCGATTGCGCAGCGCTCCGCCACCCCAGGGAGTGCCCAAAAAGGGCAGCAGCCAACGGTCAAGGCCGTACCACCCTGCGGTCTTCCATGCAAGGAGCAGCAAGATAGCTAGGACAAAGAGGACAGGGTTTGTGCTCGCGGTACCGGCCAGCATAAAGTTGAAGTTTAGAAACGCTCCAAAGAAGGCGGCAAACCCCGTGAGTGCTCCGAGTAAAAGGCCAGCTCCAATTAGGATTTCACCCCAGACGATGATTGGAGCCATCCAGGAATAGGCATCACTCTCAAGAAGCGTGGTCAAGAAGTTGCGATACCAACCGTATGTGATGGCGGGACGTCCCCCTTCGGGCACGGCGGTCACGTTCATCCAAAACCCTCGCAGAGCCGCGCCCCCGTCCATCCAGGCGGGGTTACTTAACTTGCCCAGACCGGACTTTAACCACGTCCAACCCACGTAGAGCCGGACGAGCGTCCACAACCAAGCAAAGCGTGTGGAGCTGAAGAGCGCCTCAATGTAAGGCGGATCGGGCATCACGTTCCACTTGTCGGCTCGGTATGATCGAGACATTCGTCTCCTCCTCTGTCAAATCGTCTCAGGATTTTGATCAAATATCCGGTACATCCGTAATGTATTAGCCACATTTTTCCGTTCTCCTATCGTATGAAAACGGCTCCTGTAAGGTGATTGTTAGATACCTTCCTTGGTCTGACCGAGTCGGGTAGCAGGAAAGATCCAGCCGCGAGAATAATAACCAATAGGATATACGGAGCATATCGGCCTTTTTGGAAGGTTCCACGTCTGGTATAATCGAAGGCGGTAAAATGAGACTTTGTCCAATGTGACTCGCCCGAAACGTTACGAGTCGACGTTTCGGTTGAACTCGCGGGACTCTGCGGAGAATGTAGGAGGCTAATCCATGACCAACATGGACTTCACCTGGAAGATCGGCGGCGCCCAAGGCGAGGGGATCGACAGCGCCGGCGAGATTTTCGCATTAACGCTGCACCGAATGGGATATTACCTATATGCATACCGCCATTTTATGTCGCTGATCAAAGGCGGACACACCAATTATAAGATTCGTGTCTCCACCGAGAAGCGCCGCCACCGGGGGGATCAACTTGACCTCCTCGTCGCTTTCGATCAGCGCACTATTGACGAAAACCTATACGAGATGCGTTCGGGAGGCGCGGTCCTCTACAATGCGGGCGCTTTCGAGCCCACCTTCCCCGGCGACGCCGACGTCGTGCCGATCGCCGTTCCTATGCAACAAATTGCAAAGGATCACGGCAGCATTGTCATGACCAATATGGCCGCCATGGGCGCCTGCGCCGCTTTGACCGGACTCGATCCGTCTTCATTTGACGGCTTTATTGCCGAGCGTTACGGCAAGCACGGCGACGAGGTCGTCGCCAACAACCGCGAGGTTGTGCGAGCAGGGTACCAGCAAGCGCTCGATGCGACCGAATGGCGGGCGACCCTTCCTGAACTGCCCGCTTCTGAGAAAGGCAAAAAGCGCCTCTTCCTGCACGGCAACGACGCTTTGGCGCTCGGAGCCGTGGTCGCAGGGTGCCGCGTCGTGGCCGCCTACCCGATCACGCCGGCGACAGACATCCTTTACAGCCTGCTCAAGCTGTTGCCCAAATACGGCGGCGTCGTGTTGCAGGCGGAGGATGAGATGGCCGCCTGCCAAATGGCTGTCGGTTGCAACTTTACCGGCGTGCGCGCGATGACCAGCACGTCCGGCCCCGGCTTCTCCCTAATGACCGAGACCATGGGTCTCTCCGGTGTCTCCGAGACCCCACTTGTCATCGTCGACGTGCAGCGGGCCGGTCCGAGTACCGGAATGCCGACCAAAAACGAGCAAGCCGACGCCTTTCAAGCGATCTTCAGCGCTCACGGTGAGATTCAGCGGATCGTTCTCACCCCGGCCACGGTGGAAGATTGCTTCTACGACATTCAACGGGCCTTCAACCTGGCCGACAAGTACCAGTGTCCGGTCATTGTCTTGACCGACCTGGTATTGGGACTCTCAAAGCAAACTGTCGACATTGACGATCTCGACTTTGAGCAAATTGCCATCGACCGAGGCGAAATCCTCGATCAGGAGAAACTCAACGCGATTGTCGCCAACAGTGGATACAAGCGGTACGCCTTAACGGAGTCCGGCATCTCGCCGCGTGCCCTTCCCGGTCAAGAGGGCGGCATTCACATCGCTATTAGCTACGAGCACAACGAAGAGGGTCACGAGGACGAGTATCCGATCAACCGCGTCGCTCAAACAGATAAGCGAATTCGTAAGATGTCCACCTTTGACCCAGCCGAATTCGGGGTGACGACGACGGGCGTTTCAAACCCGGATCTCCTCTTCGTAAGCTGGGGGTCAACAATTGGACCGATCGACGAGGCCCGCGAGCTCCTCGCGCAAGACGGCATCTCCGTCGGTCATCTCCACGTAAGCGTCCTTCATCCGTTCCCCACGGACGCCGTGCGGGCTGCGATCGAAAGCGCCAAGCGAGTGCTGGTTGTGGAGAGCAACGCCTTCGGCCAGCTTGAGCAACTTATAAAACTCAATGTGGGCCACTTCGACCACTTGTACTCTCACCGGAAGTACAGTGGTGAACCGTTCCGCGTGTACGAGATCGAAGCGCGGTCGCGCGAGGTTTTGGCGCAGAGCGAGAGTGTACAGGAGGTAGGATAGCATGGCGACTGCCGTATCGATGAAAGAGTATCGAGCCAATGCGCAACCGAGCACCTGGTGCCCCGGGTGCGGCGACTTCGCCGTCGTGGCGGCGATGCAGCGCGCAATGGTCTCGTTAGAACTTAAACCCCACGAAGTGGTGGCAGTGACCGGCATCGGTTGCTCCGGAAAATTCAATTACTACTTTGGCTCATACGCCTTTAACTCAATGCACGGGCGCTCCTTACCGGTAGCCCAATCGATCAAGATCGCCAACAAAGACTTGGTCGTCATTGCCGCCGGTGGCGACGGAGACGGCTACGGCATTGGCGTTGGTCACTTTGTTCACGCCTGCCGTCGCAACATCGACATCACGTACGTCGTCATGGACAATCACATCTACGGACTGACGACAGGCCAGACGTCGCCGACAAGCGAGAAAGGGTTCAAGACTAAGACGACCCCATACGGGGCGGCCGAGTACCCGATTCGTCCGCTTCCCCTGGCCCTATCCAGCGGATGTGGCTTTATAGCGCAAGGCTTCTCGGGTGATGCGAAGGGCTTGCAAAAACTGTTCGAAGCAGCGATTCAGCACAAGGGCTTCTCGCTGGTCAACGTCTTTAGTCCCTGTGTCACCTTTAACAAGGATCAGACGTACGACTTCTGGCGAGAGACCTTGATCGACCTATCTGAGGATGAGTCATACGATCCGACCGATCGAGCCAAGGCTTTCCAAAAGGTGTCAGAGACTGACGGCCTGGTCAAGGGGATCATCTTCCAACAAGAGCGCAACGACTACCAGCAGGAGTTGCCCAATTACGATCCCAATCCCCTCGTCAATCAAGATCTAAGTCAGCCGGGCCGCGATCGCGACGACTTACTCAGGCCCTTTATGTAAAAGGGTGAAGGCGGCGGCGTCACGCCGCGCAACCGGAGTTCGGAGGCGAAGTGGCACGCAACCATTCGCCCTCCTCCAACGTCTTTCAACGAGGGCGCCTCTGTAGAACAACGCAGGCGGCGCCCTCGTTCGCGCGCGTACGGACAACGGGGATGAAACCGACACCCCGTCGGTGGATTCAGCGGTGAGGGTGGGCTCCCTTGCAGGGGAATGCGCCGACGCCGCGCCCGAGGTTGCGGGATCGGTACAGCCGAAAGCAACGCTTCCGTATACGGGTGTTTAGGCATTCGATACAGGGCGTCAGTCGGCGCAAGCTCGACGATTCTGCCCAAGTACATGACAGCGACGCGATCGCTGATGTGCCGAACAACTGAGAGATCGTGGGCGATGAAGAGGTAGGTGAGGCCGAGCTCGTGTTGCAGGTCGCTGAGGAGGTTGAGGATTTGACCTTGGATCGAGACGTCAAGAGCCGACACCGGCTCGTCCGCGATGACGAGCTTGGGGCCCAGGGCCAGGGCCCGGGCAATCCCGACGCGCTGTCGTTGACCGCCGGAGAGCTGGTGTGGTAGACGCTCGAGCATCTGCGGACGCAAACCCACTTGCTCAGCCAACTGTTCGATGTGGGCATCCGTGGGGGCGGATCGAGCTCGGCGCGGTTGATACCAAAAGGGTTCGCGCAAGATGTCACGCACGCGCATACTTGGATTTAACGATGAGTTTGGATCTTGAAAGACCATCTGAATCTCGCGTCGACTCACCGAACTTGGATGCAAGAGAATTTGACCGCGCTCTGGCTTGACCAAGCCGATGATTGCCCTGCCGACGGTGCTCTTGCCGCAACCGCTCTCGCCTACGAGTCCGAGCGTCTCACGACGGCGTACAGCAAACGTGACGCCGTCCACCGCCCGTACCACGCCCTTGGCCCGCTTAAAGAGACCCTTGGTTGCGCCGAAACACACGTGTAGGTCGTTCACTTCGAGAAGGAGATCTTGCTGCCGCCGACTCACACTCTTCGCCTCCCCCGATTAATGTATGGTAACCGGGAAGGCTGATATCAATCGATTATTGCTCACTCTCTAAACGTTTGAGTTGAGGCGCCTCCATCCGGGCGATGGTGCCCGCCGGGCCGGCTTTGACGGCGGCGATCTCCTCGGCGTCCAGCGATTGGGGTCGATCACGCTCACTGTTCACAATACAGAGGAATCCGAAGGGGGCGTCGGATCGATTGACGAACTGATGAGGCTCCCAAGGCTTGAGGTAAAGGACGTCGAATGGGCGCAGGCAGACCTGCTCTGCCCCAACGACAGCGTCACCCTGGCCGCGCACACAGATGACAACATGGGCATGCTCATGCTTCTCCAGACTCGAATGCCCGCCCGGTGAGATCTCAAAGTAACGCACCTGAAACTGAGTCTCGTGTCCCCAACCGGTGATCACCTGGCGCATGATCCCCTCCCAGTCGCCGGCCTCGGGCTTGTACCGCCGCACTTCCACGTTTGACCAGGTGAAGTCGGGCCGGAACGCATACACTTCCGAAGGCCGTTCGTCCGCACTCATCGATTCTCACTCCCCATCAATGCCGTCACGCTCAACCACTAGAATTCAATCAATACTTTGACGCACGGGCCACTCGATTTGGCGGCAGCGAACCCCTCGGCCACGCGCTCAAAAGGGAACCGGTGCGTGATGATCTCCTGCGGACGTACGCTGCCGCCGGCGATCAGCCCCAGCGCCTTGCGGGTCTCAGTAGGTCCACACGAATAACTCGGAACGATCGCCACGTCGCGAAAGTAGAGATCGTGCGGCTCGATCTCCCACACGTCACCGGGCGGAGCGGGGCTAAACATGACGAGCGTCGCACCGCGCCCTGCGCACGCGAGTCCATCTTGCATCGCCCGGACCGCTGGCGGACCTACCATCACCGCATCTGCCATCTCCCCGTCGGTAAGGTTACGCACTTGCTGCTCGAGCGGCGCGGCGGCGGGGTCCAAGAGCGCCGACGCTCCCAAGCGCTTTGCCATCGCCCGCCGATCCGCATCGTAGTCAGCGGCAACCACCTTGCCGGCGCCGTAACTCCACGCCGTCTGCGTCAAAAGTTGCCCCATGACGCCCAGACCGATGACGAGCACCGTATCCCCCGGCCGGATGCAAGCCCGATCGAGCGCCTGTACGACGCATGCGAGGGGTTCCACCAATGCGCCACCGTCCCAGCCGACGTGGGCAGGGAGGCGTAGCATATCCGACTGGTTGACGGGCGGGACGCGAAAGTACTCCGCCATTCCCCCTGGATCAAGCCGGGATCCCTTCCACGTCTCACACATCACGTAGACGCCGCGCCGACAGTGGCGGCATTGAAAACACGGCGCGTGGTGATGAACAAAGACCCGGTCGCCGACGCGCCATCCTTCGACCTCGCCCCCCACCTCTGCGATGACGCCGCTCGGCTCATGGCCAAAGACAAACGGCGCTTTTGAGGCCATGTACCACTCCATCAGCTCGCCTGAGCAGATGCCACACGCTTTGGTTTGCACGACAACGTCGCGGGGGCCACATGTCGGCGCCGGCGCCTCCTGGATGCGAATCTGGTTGCCCGTGTCGTACTGAGCTACTCTCATGCGCTCAAAGCCTCCAACGGTCTAATCCGCCGCCGACCAGGGGTGGATCGCCAATTTGAGAGCCTCCCCTTCCTCGAGACGCGCAAACGCCTCGTGAACGCGACTCAATGGATACGCGTCCGTGATGAGTCGGGAGGCCCCATGCAGTCCCCTCACCAACACGTCTCGAGCTTCGGCCACGGCGTCCGGGGTGAAGTGGAACGGGCTGTGCAACGTAATCTGATCGTAATGCAACCTCGCCGCGTCGAACGAGACACGCGCTCCCCCGGGCAGCCCCCCAAAGAGAACCACGTCCCCACCCCGTCGGCAAAGGTCGACCGACTCTTCCCACACGTTCTGACGACCGGTGCACTCAACGATGAGATCGGCGCCCCGCCCGTCCGTCACCCGGCGGACCTCACTTAAGAGATCGCTCGTACGCACGTCGACCGTCAACGCCGCGCCTAATGCACGGGCACACTCCAAGCGAAAGGGACTCCGGCCGGCCACAAGGATGCGTTCACACCCACGGGAACGCAAGAGTGCGACGTGAAGGAGTCCGATCGGTCCCGGTCCTACGATGAGCGCGGTATCGTCGGGGCCGACCTCGACTCGACCGAGTCCATAAACGACACAACTCAGGGGCTCGAGAAGCGCCGCCTGCCCAAACGAGAGATGATCCGGCTTTGGAAAGAGATTGATCCGTGCGATGTGTTCAGGCACCAACAGATACTGGGCATACGCCCCGAGCACCTTGCTCTCCATGATGTGGGGACACAAGTTCCCTTGGCCGCGCCCACACCAGTAGCACCTCTCACACGGGGCGGAATGGACGCCCATGACCGGATCGCCCGGCGAAAAGGCACGCACCTGCGGCCCCACCGCCTCCACGATCCCCGCGTACTCATGTCCAAAGGGGCCGGGCATGGGTATGAGCGCGTGACCGCGCCGAAATGCCTTGAGGTCCGTACCGCACGTCAGCGCGCTCTCGACGCGAACGAGGACATCGCCACCTTGGGGAACAGGCACAGGAACATCTAAGAGTTGAATGCGGCCAGGCGCCGCGAGCCATGCTGCTTTCATAACCGGAAGTATTCCAGGCCCCTCGTCAGCTTTCCTCCAGCCCGGCGTGCACGTACTCCCAGCCAAAGCGGCCTTTGACACAGAGAAAGCCGTGCGTCGTTGGGTCGTCAAAGGGCGCAGTCACCTTCACGATCCGGTTATCCTGTACGTGCACCTCAACCTGACAACCGACTCCGCAGTATGGGCAGGTGCTCTGCGTCACCTGTTGCTCGTCAGGCCGCCAGCTCCCTCTCTCTTTCATTTCATACTCGCCCTTAACGATCAGCGCGTCGGTAGGACAGACGGCCACGCAGTTGCCGCAGTAGACACAGGCCGACTCAGTTAGGTCGAGGTCGAATCCGGGGTCGATACGCGCCGCGGCGCCACGGCCCGCAACGCTGATGGCAAACGTATTCTGGACCTGTTCCCCACAAGCGTCGACGCATCGGTAACAAAGGATACAACGATCGAGGTCGCGCACGTACAGCTCGTTGTCAATTTTTAAACGCGGTCGTTCACTCGAATCAAAGGGACCCGACTCCTGCGACTTCGCTTGAACGTCACGCCAACGCTCTGGCGCCGCGCCGTACGTATCGGCGTACGCCGTGATCTGAGGCGCTCGGCTCGTATCGGTCTCCGTCTGCAACAACTCGACGACCATCTGCTGCGACTTACGGACGCGCGGGGTATCCGTACGCACCGACATCTCGGCCTCGACCCGCCGTTGACACCCTGGCACGAGTGTGCGCGACCCTTCGAGTTCGACGACGCACATGCGACAGGCGCCTTTGGGCTCCAGCGCCTCGTGGTAACACAAGGTCGGAATCTCAACGCCCGCTGTCCGCGCCGCCTGGAGGATCGTCGATCCCAGCGGCGCCCGCACGGGCTTGCCGTTCAACAGAAACTCTACAGTGTTCTCCTCCGCTGCCACTACCATCTCCGGCGCCCCTTTCGTCGTCTACGTCCCCACGGCGCGTGCCGCGCCTCGTTTCGCCACATCCCGCATCCCGCGCCTCTCGCGACGCCGCGCACGCCGTCGCTACGCCCGTATTCGCAACTGCGTGCCTCGCCCTCTCCGATCAAGCCAGATTCACGAGTAGAGACGATCCTCCAGGCTGAGGAGAGCATTCGACGCCAATTGTCCCAAACCGCAAATCGACGCATCGCGCATGACGGTGGACAAGTCGTCCAGGAGTCTCCGTGCTGCCGCCACATCCTCCACCTGCCGACTCCGGAGCGCGCGCACCAACTCCCACTGTCGCCGAGTCCCCACCCGGCACGGGACACACTGCCCGCACGATTCATCCATAAAGAATCGGGCAATCCGCTCGAGCGCATCGCCGAGGTCGGCCGTCTCGTCGTAGACGATGATCGCACCCGACCCGACGGTGGCGCCAACTCCTCGTAGCGCCTCGATCGAGTAGGGCAGGTCGAGTTGTTCCGGGGTGAGGAACGTGCCTGCCGCCCCGCCACATAGCACCGCTTGGATCTGCCGTTTCCCAGGAACACCTCCGCCCGCCTCATCGATCAATGCCTGGATCGGCACGCCAAAGGGCGCCTCGTACACGCCGGGCCGGCTCACGTCGCCGCTGATACATACCAGTTTGGTTCCCCGCGAACCCTCCGTCCCGAGTCCGGCGTACCACTCGCCGCCCTGAGCCAGGATGTGCGGGACGCAGGCGAGTGTCTCCACGTTATTCACCAGGGTAGGGCAGCCAAAGAGGCCGACACGGGTGGGGAATGGGGGGCGCGCCCGCGGTTCACCGCGCCGCCCCTCGATGGAGTTGATGAGCGCCGTCTCTTCGCCGCAAACGTAGGCGCCCGCGCCGCGACGAACCTCAATATCGAATGTGAAGGGTGTCTCTCCCATCAATGCGTCGCCGAGGTAGCCGTGCGCGCGAGCCTCCTCGACAGCCCTCACGACCGACCGGTAAGCCTCGGGATACTCGCCTCGAATGTACAAATACCCCCGGGATGCGCCGACCGCGAAACCGGCGATCGTCATCCCTTCGATGATCGCAAAGGGGTCTTGTTCGAGGAGGATGCGATCCTTAAAGGTTCCGGGCTCACTCTCGTCTGCGTTACAGACGACGTATTTCGGAGCCCGCGCCGTCCCGCCGGGCTCGTCGGCGACCGCTCGCCACTTGAGCGCCGTCGGGAACGCGGCGCCGCCGCGCCCGACGAGGCGGGACGCTTCGATCTCCCGCAACACGCCGTTGGCGCCTGCGTCCAGGGCCTTCCTGAGACCGGTATACCCTGCGGCGCGGAGGTAAGCGCTCAATCCGGTACGGGTTCCACTACAGCGACGTAACAAGAGCGGACTCCCTGTCCCTACGCTACCCACGTATGTGGTCGGAGGCGCGGCCCATCGCGGTGGTGCGGGCGCTGGGCCGCTCGTCGTCGCGGAGCGTCGTCCATCAGTCTCGCACTCCTGCAGCGCACGCACGCGCAGCGTCACCTCGTCCGGCGTGAGAAGCACCCACGTCTCTTCATCTACGAGTGCTGCCGGAGCTCGGTCACATTGGCCCAAGCACGGCGAGACCGACCACCCGATCTCTTTCGATGCGCCCTCTTCGTCGTCCAGGTGGGCTTTCAAGGCTTCTATCAATGCCTCGGCGCCCTTACGGCGGCAGGCGAGATCGTCGCAAACGTGGAGCACCCTCCGAGGCCCCGGCTCGGTCTCCAAGAGGTGGTAGAAGCTGGCCACGCCGTACGCATCCGCGAACGCGACCGTCAGCTCCCGACACACCGCGGCTATCCCTTCGGGCGAGACCCAACCGCGGGCCGCCTGCAACGCCCGCAACGCCGGAAGGAGAAGATCGCGCCGGCCCGCCCGCGCAGACGCATCCGGCGCCACTTCGTTCCAAAGCGCGGCAAGCGCCGCCGCCTCGGCCTCTGTCGGTGGGCTAAACGCTTCCAGGTGGGCCATCTCTACGCCTCGCCCCGGTTGAGGCGCCATCGGCAACTCCATCACGATACACTCGCCTCCTCGGGACCTCTGGATCCAGCGTCGACCGACTCGACTCGCTCGATCCTAACCGCCGTCGCCTTAAACTCCGCCGTACCCGATTTTGGATCTGTCGTATCACCCGTCAATAGGTTGGTGTTGACACGCTCAGGGAAGTGGAGCGTCATAAAGCAAAGCCCCGGCGCCACACTGCGCTCGATAGCGACCCGGACGATCAGCGAACCCCGTCGCGACGTGACACGCACCCGGTCCTCGGTTGCGACACCCAAGCTCAAAGCGTCGTCGGGATGCAACACCACCCGCTCATCCTGTAGCTTGGGCGACTTATAAAGCGAGGTTTGCACGCCGGTATTATACGCTTCGAGCCGACGCCCCGTCGTCAACATCATCGGGTACTCTGCGTCCGGGCGCTCTGCCGGTGGCGACCACTCCACCGCGGAGAACGGGGCCCGCTCCCCGCTCACTGGCCTTTCCCAAAGGCGGCCGTGCAAGAAAAGCTCACCCGCTCGATCCTCCTCGGGACAGGGCCACTGCACCCCTCCCTCCGCTTCGATCCGGAGGTAACTCATCCCCCGATGCATGGGCGAGAGTCGGCGCACCTCTTCCCAGACGGCCTCAGCATTCGCATATTCCCACCGTCGCCCCAATCGTTCGGCAAGGGCGCTTACAATCCAGATGTCATCCTCGGCCTCGCCCGGGGGCTCGAGAGCTTTGCGACAGCGCAGTACGCGCCGCTCACTGTTGGTCACGGTGCCGTCCGTCTCGCACCACCCGACAGCGGCGGGTAAGAGCACATCCGCCCGCCTTCCGGTCGCCGTGAGGAAGATATCCTGGACGACCAAAAAATCGAGCCGATCAAAGGCCACCTCCACGCGACTCGCGTTCGCGTCGGAGCGAATCGGATTCTCCCCGATGATGTACGCCGCACGCACTTCCCCGCTCTCCATTCCCTCGAGGATTTGCGTCTGATTCCTTCCCGGTCGGCCGGGAATCTCGCACGTCCAGGCCCCTTCAAAGCGGCGCCTGATCGCGTCGTCCGTCACATCCTGAAACCCGACGAACTTGTTGGGGAGCGCCCCCATGTCGCCGCCGCCTTGCACGTTGTTTTGGCCGCGCAAAGGGTTGAGACCACACCCGTAACGGCCGATCTTCCCCGTCAGTAGTGCGAGATTGATGAGGCTGAGGGCATTGTCGACGGCCGTGTGGTGTTCCGTGATCCCCAAGGTCCAACAGATGACTCCGGTAGGCGCCTGAGCGTACTCTCGGGCCGTCTGCGCGATCCAATCGCGTGGAACGCCGGTGATCGACTCGGCCCACTCGAGCGTGTACGCTTCGACCGCCGCGGCGTAGGTCTCAAAGCCCTCCGTGGCCTCTTCAACAAACTCCCGATCGAGCAGCCCTTCGTGAATGATGACACGTCCCATCGCGTTAGCCAGGGCAATGTCACTGCCCACCCGTACCGGCAACCAGCGATGCGCGAAGCCCGCGCTCGGCGTGCGACGCGGATCGATCACCACCATGCGTGCCCCGTTGCGGACGCCTTGAAGCATGTGGTGAAACATGATCGGATGGGTCTCGCGGGCGTTGGAGCCCCACAACAAGATGATGTCAGTCTCCTGGAGCTCTTTGTACGAACTCGTGGCGCCACCGGCGCCAAAGACCGTCGCCAAACTGACGACGCTCGGAGCGTGTCACGTACGGTTACAACTATCGATGTTGTTGGAGCCCATCACTTGGCGGGCGAATTTGCCGGCCAGAAAGTTGAGCTCGTTCGTCGCCTTTGAGGAACTAAACAGTGCGAACGCATCACCGCCGTGTGCCGAGCGTACACGCTCTAGGCCCGTCGCCGCGGCGTCGAGCGCCTCCTCCCACGACGCTCGGACCAGACGGCCGTTCCGGCGGAGCATAGGGTACGTGAGCCGCCGCCCTTTTAGCGGATGCTCGCTGCGAGATGCCACCATCACCCCTCCCCTCACACGCTTGGTTCTCTATCTGTTTGTTACGCATACCACTTTTCGTGCTCATCTCTAGAGGAAAACTACCCAACAAAGGCCGGGTTTCCTCCCTGACCAAACGGGCACGGCTCCCAAACTAGGACCTGGGTCACTTTGCGCGCGGTTGCTGTTTCTGTATAATCGTCCTAAGTCACCATGTAGTTAGCGCTCTAAGGGGTCGGGGGACTCATCTTGGAGGGATTATCATGGTGCACCGACGTTACACACTCATTGCGCTCCTCTTGATCCTGCCGCTCGTCGCGGCGGGGTGCGCCGGATCGTTCGGCGCCAAATCCTCAACTTCAGGTACGGGTTCACTCGCCGTCTACCTGACGGACGCCCCATCCGACGAGATCAAGGAAGTGTGGGTGACCATCACCGGCGTACACGCCCACCGGGACGGCAAGTGGCACGTCGTGCGCGACCTGTCCGACTCCCCGATCGAAGTCGACTTGCTGCAGCTCCGCTTTGACCACGCGTTGCTGGGCGAATCGCTTCTACCCGCCGGCGCATACTCAGAGCTCCGCCTCATCGTCGACGACTCGACGTCGGCCAAGTCGTACGTGGTCCATAAGGACGACTCGATTACGTACCTCAAGGTGCCCAGTGGCGCGCAGACAGGGCTAAAGATTCACCACAATTTCGTCGTTCCTGCCGGCGGAAGCGTGGAGCTCGTCATGGACGCAAACGTCCTAGAATTCATTCACAAAGCAGGAGCATCCGGCAAGTACATTATGAATCCGACCGCTATCCGGGTCGTCGACCGCAACACGGCCGGCATCATCACAGGGCAAGTGTTGGGGCAGAACAGTGACGAAGAGGATCCCGCGCCGATCACCGACCGCCAAGTGACCGTTACAGTGCGAGACGGCGCTGATGTAGTGGTCGCCCAAACGCTCGCGCTTGGGGAAGAAGACGGCCTCTTCCAGGTGAATGCGGTGCCAGCAGGAGTGTACACAGTCGTCGTCACTGCAGATAACGAAGGGGCAGAGTTGGCCTATGAGGGTCAGAACTTTGCAGACGTCTCCGTCGTCTCTGGTCAGGAGACTCGTCTAAATGATGGAGATCCGATTGTGTTGACGCCCGCGGCGCCGGCTGCGCCGTAAGAGTGGAGCGGCAAGGATGCAAATGGGGCTCGAGTAGACTGCAAACTCGAGCCCCATTTGCATGCCCCTCGAACCCGGCAACTACGAGCGGGAGCTGATTTTACCCCATGAGTCGCGCAGTTGCACCGTACGGTTAAAGACCAACCGCTCGGAGCTAGAGTCCTGGTCGACGCAGAAGTACCCGTGCCGCAGGAACTGAAAGCGATCCCCCACCCCGGCCGACTTGAGAGTGGGCTCCACAAGGACTTGGGTGAGAGTCGTCATCGAGTTAGGGTTTAAGTCCGTGATGAAGTCGTCTGCCTTCTCGGGCTCTTCGCTCAGGAAAAGCGGCTCGTAAAGTCGCACATCCGCCGGCACTCCATGGGTGGCCGACACCCAGTGGAGCGTGCCGCGCACACGTCTGCCGTCCGGCGTGCCGCCGCCACGGCTCTCAGGATCGTAGACACAGCGGAGTTCGACGATTTCACCGGTCTGCGGATCTTTTACGACCTCTTCACACGTAATGTAGTAGGCGCTCTTGAGACGCACCTCACGGCCCGGAGCGAGGCGGAAGAACTTTTTGGGAGGCTCCTCCATAAAGTCGCCGCGCTCAATGTACACCTCCCGAGTAAAGGGAACCTGACGCGTCCCCGCTTCGGGATCCTCGGGATTATTCTCCGTCTCAAAGTACTCGGTCTCGCCTTCGGGGTAATTGGTGATCACCACTTTAAGTGGATCGAGGACCGCCATCACCCTCGGCGCCGTCCGATTGAGTTCCTCGCGAATCGAGTGCTCGAGTTGAGCCACACTGATGCGACTGTTCACGCGTGAGACCCCGAGTCCGTTGCAAAAGGCGCGAATCGACTCCGGCGTGTAACCGCGCCGCCTCAGCCCAGAGAGGGTGGGCATCCGTGGGTCATCCCATCCGCTTACATGCCCCTGTTCAACGAGTTGGCGCAGCTTGCGCTTGCTCGTGATCGTGTGTGTGAGGCTAAAGCGACCGAACTCAATCTGTCTCGGTGGCTGCTCAAACTGAAGAACCTCGAGGAACCAGTCGTAAAGTGGCCGATGATCCTCAAAGTAGAGATCGCAAAATGAATGCGTGATCCCCTCAATGGCGTCGGAAAGAGGGTGCGCAAAGTCGTACATCGGATAGATGCACCACGTATCCCCTGTGTGGTGATGGTGGGCGCGCTGAATTCGATAGATCACCGGGTCGCGCATATTGATGTTGCCCGACGCCATGTCAATCTTGGCCCGCAACACGCGGGAGCCGTCAGGGAACTCTCCTGCCCGCATGCGCCCAAAGAGGTCGAGGTTCTCTTCGACCGATCGATTCCTGTACGGACTCTCCTTGCCGGGCTCAGTCAACGTGCCGCGGTACGCGCGAATCTCTTCAGGGCTTAGGTCGCACACATACGCTTGGCCTTGTTGAATCAGTTTGACCGCATACTCGTAGAGCTGCTCAAAGTAGTCGGACGCGTAAAAGAAGCGATCGCCCCAGTCGAAACCGAGCCAACGTACGTCGGCTTTGATCGCTTCGACAAACTCCTCCCCTTCCTTACTCGGGTTGGTGTCGTCCATACGCAGGTTGCAAAGGCCGTTGTTCGCCTCCGCCAGCCCGAAGTCGACGCAGATCGCCTTGGCGTGGCCGATGTGTAAGTAACCGTTGGGCTCGGGCGGAAAACGGGTATGCACACGACCTCCGTACCGACCCTTCCGTGTATCTTCATCAATGATATCCTGTATAAAATTACTCGGACGCTCAGTTGCCTCCGTCACTCATCCCACTCCTCGTACACTTAGCTATCCAACGTAATGCCCAGGGTTATACACTCTTGGCGACCGCGGCACACTTTCCCTTTCGGCGCCGGTACCCGTGCCGCACTCCGATCGATCGCCGATGAAAGGGGGCCTCGTCAGAAGGTCATTCACTCCGCACAGGTTAACTCCTTGGCATACTGTGCCATACTCCTTTAACCCAAGTGAGGTGTCAGGTTAATGCAGGGTTACCACGCGATTTGGAACGAAGCATGGGACCGGTTGCGCGAGTTCGCCGACGTCCCTTTCCCTCGTTGGCTCCCCGTCCGCCAGCGGTATCCGATGCCGAAGCTCGATAACCTCCAAGCAGAGATTCACAGGCAACTTTCGGCCCCCCAAATACGTAGCAGGATCTCTCCCGGCGCCAAAGTGGCCCTAGCCGTCGGCAGCCGTGGCGTCGCCAACATCGGCACGATCGCGGCAGAGGTGGCAAGGATCCTGGTAAGCTGGGGCGCTCAACCGTTTATTGTACCCGCCATGGGCAGTCATGGGGCCGCCACTGCAGCCGGCCAGGCCGAGTACCTTAACGGACTCGGTGTGAGTGAAGCGGCCACCGGGGTCCCCATTCGAGCCACGATGGATGTCGTGCGCCTCGGCGAGCTCACGGATGGGACCCCCGTCTATTTCGACGCGTACGCGAGCGAGGCAGACGCTATCATCCCCATCTGTCGAGTTAAGCCCCACACTTCCTTTCGCGGTCCGATCGAGAGTGGTCCAACCAAGATGATCGCCATCGGCATGGGGAAACAGAGAGGAGCTGAGGCGTTGCACGCCAAGGGCTTCACCGGATTTGCTCAGCGTCTGCTTGGCGCTGCACGCCTCATTGGCGAGCGCCACTATATCCCGTTCGCCGTCTGTAGCCTCGAGAACGCCCGAGACGAGACTGCCCATCTCGAAGCGGTTTTGGGGGACGAACTCTTTGAACACGAGCCCAAACTCTTACAGCGTGCCTGGGAGCTCATGGGCCGGATGATGCTCGACTCGGTGGACGTCCTCGTCGTAGGCGCCATTGGCAAAAACGTAAGCGGAATGGGAATGGACCCCAACGTGATCGGACGCTACTCGGTGCCGAACCTCACCGGGCAGTTACACGTGAACAAGCTGGCTGTCCTCGACGTCACCGACGAATCCCACGGAAACTCATTGGGAATGGGCCTGGCCGATCTCGTCACCGAGCGAGTGCTGCAGAAGACGGATCTCGCCGCCCTCTACCTCAACGTCGTCACGTCGACGGTCTTTACCGGCGCCAAGCTGCCCGTCTGTGCCAAGACAGATCGCGACGCGATCGGACTGGCCTTGCGTACCTGTAACCGTCACCCCACGACCGCGGCTCACCTCGCGTTCATCGAGAGCACCAAAGAGCTCGAGCACATCCATATCTCGGAAACCCTCTGGAACGAGACACGTGATTCTGGCGCCTTTGAGGCCTTGGGTCCGCTCCAAGAGATGCGCTTCGACGAGAACGGAAGCCTTCTGCGTGGAAAAAAATAATGCCCCGATTTTAAGAAATTTCTCTTGACTCTAGTTCCCCCCCGTGATATCTTTGACACACAAAGGCTGGTACATAGCCAGCAATAGGAGGCAGTTCCCATTAGCACCAAAGAGCAAGGTACCGTGAAGTGGTTCAACAACGAAAAAGGGTACGGATTTATCGAGCGAGAAGCCGGCGCAGGTGACGTGTTCGTTCATTACTCCGCCATTAGCGGCGAAGGCTTCAAGACCCTCGAAGAGGGGCAACGTGTTACGTTCGAGGTTACCCAGGGCCAGAAGGGGCCGCAAGCAACAAACGTTTCCGTTAGTTGGTAACAACTTCACGGCGCTTGTCATCTTTTGCAATCCCTTCGTAAACCAAAGCGATCGGGCTCTACAGCCCGGTCGCTTTTTTTGTTGCGTGCATTGGCAGGGAAAACCTTTCGCCAAGACGTAGAGCGAGCCAAGAGTTCACCGCGAAAGGAGTGAGGCGAGTGCACTCCGTATTCCTTGTCGGCGGAGGCACCATCGGTAGCAGTTGGGCCACCTTCTTTTTGAGTCGGGGGCTGCACGTCACGCTCTACGATCCCAAAATAGACGCCCTGCACGCGGCCCGTTCCCGGATCGAAGCGCAGTTGCAACAGCTCGTCGCGCACGGTCTCTACCAAGGAGAGAACGATTCACCGGACCCACAGGACGTCCTCAGAGCGGCGCTGACGCTGGCGGACGAGGTGACCTCAGGCCGCAAGGCACACTTCGTGCAAGAGAGCGGGCCGGAGCGCTACGACGCCAAAGCAGAGATTTTCGCTCAGCTCGACGAGGTGATTCCTCCGGATGTGCCGGTCTGCTCGAGCTCGTCGGGGCTCCTCATCTCTCGCCTACAATCCGGGTGTCGCTACCCCCAACGTTATTTGATAGCACATCCCTTTAATCCGCCTCACCTCGTCCCCCTCGTCGAGCTGGTCCCCGGACCGCAAACGGATCCGCAGATCCTCTCCCGTGTACGGGAGGCTTTCTCCCGTTGGGGGAAGACGCCGATCACGCTTAACAAAGAGGTGCCCGGTCACGTCGCCAACCGCTTAGCCGCCGCCCTGTGGCGGGAAGCGATTGCATTGGTCGCCAACGGCGTCGCCTCAGTCGCCGACGTCGATCGCGCCCTCGCAGCCGGCCCTGGACTCCGTTGGAGCATCATGGGCGCCCACCTCACCTATCACCTGGGTGGAGGCACAGGCGGGATTCGCCACTTTTGGGAGCACCTCGGCCCGGCTTTTGAGACGTACTTTGCCGACCTAGACGACTCCACGACCCTCTCCCCCGGCGCGCTGGCGCAATTGGAAGAGGGGCTCGCCCATGCCGTGGGCGAACGCTCGATCGAGGAGCTTGCCGAGTGGCGAGATAAGCGTCTCATCCGACTCCTGTCTGCGCTTCAAAGTGACTCCAACCGTCGAGAAGGTGGGCCAACGTGACAACCACACCTCGCGTCTATATCGTCTCCGCCGCCCGCACCGCCATTGGCGCCTATGGTGGCAGCCTTAAGGATATCCCAACCCACGAATTGGCCGCAACGGCGATCAAGGCATCGCTGGCGCGTAGCGGGGTCGACCCGGCCGAGATCGACGAAGTGATCCTAGGATGCGTCAACCAGGTAGCCGAAGACGCCTACGTCGCGCGTTCCGCGGCGCTCACAGCCGGCCTTCCCAGTACGTGCACGGCGTATGCGGTGAATCGGATTTGCAGCTCGGGTGCCCAGGCTTTTTGGAGCGGCGTGCAGGCGATACAAACAGGCGGCGCCGAGCGTGTCATCGCGGGCGGTGTGGAGAGTCTTAGCCGTCTCCCCTACTATCTGCGCGGCGCCCGTTGGGGCTATCGACTGGGCCACGACACCGTGGAGGACGGGGTCGTCGTCGCGCTCACCGACCCTCTGGGCGGTTACCACATGGGAACGACCGCCGAACGCCTCGCCACTATGTACGCGATCTCGCGCGAGACGCAGGATGAGTTCGCCTACACCAGTCACATGAACGCCGTGCGAGCAGTTGAGTCAGGCCTCTTTGACCAAGAGATCACACCGGTCCAGGTGCCGCAGCGCCGCGGGGAGCCTCTTGCGTTCTCCCGGGATGAACAGCCGCGCAGCGACACGTCCATCGATGCTCTCGCCCGACTGCGGCCGGTGTTTAAGAGTGACGGGAGCGTCACCGCCGGCAACGCCTCGCCACTCAACGACGGAGCCGCCGCCGGTCTCCTGATGTCGGAGGAGGCTGTTAAGCGGTCCGACATCGCTCCTCTCGCCCGCATCGTCGGTGCGGGCGTCGCAGGCGTAGAGCCCGACGTGATGGGTTACGGACCGGTCCCGTCGACTGCCCAACTCCTTGAACGCATGGGGCTTACGTGGGATGACATCGACCTCGTCGAGCTCAATGAAGCCTTCGCCGCACAGGCCCTCGCCGTTTTGGCAGCATGGCCAGCCGATGTGCGCTCTCGAGTGAATGTGAACGGCGGCGCCATCGCCCTCGGTCATCCTCTCGGCGCAACCGGAGCCATCCTCATCACTAAGCTCGCTTATGAGTTGCGGCGCCGGAATGGGCGCTACGGACTCGTCACCTTGTGTGTGGGTGGGGGTCAAGGCTTTTCACTTGTCATTGAACGCGCGTAGGCTCCCCCTCAGGGGGGAGCCTACACACAAAGACGCTCCGGTACTCGTTATTGCTGGTTAAACTGACTGGTGTGGCTGGACGGGTTGGACTGCGCAAACTGGCCAGATTGCCCGAACTGACTCGTCTGGCTGTACTGACCCGACTGTCCGTATTGATGAGTCTGTTGCCCGGTCTGCATATGCTGCCCGTACCCATAATGCTGACCGTGTTGCATCGACTGACCCATGCCTTGGCTGCGGATCGCCTGGCCGCTCTGCGAAATTTGACCCAGCTTCTGAGTGTACTGCTGAATCGCCTGCTGATCGGTCTTGGGCGACGCGTACGCACCATGCTGCTCGAGCCAGTGGTAATGCTGCTCAGCCATATTCAAATGCTCGCCGGCCAACTGATACAAGAAGTTGCGCGCTGGCTGCGATGCCTCAAGCGCCCCTCTCATTGCCCCGGTAGCCATGCACTTGCAGGCAGCGAGGCAATCGGCCACGACTGTGATGTCGAGGGACTGCCCCTGTCCGAAACTGCCTTGTTGTCCACCTTGTTGAAATCCACTGCTCATGCCGTACGACGTCCCGCCGTTGCCCGTGCCACCAAACCGCTGCTGTCCGAAGTTGCTGGGGGCGCCTGCAAAGGAGCTGCTACTACCGCTGCCTTGCATAAACCCTTCGATCTGCTGCGCAGCTTGGCGAAAACGCCGTGCATGCTGATCGAGCGTGGAGCGGAGCTGTGTGTCGCTCACTTCGTTGGAGAAGTGCTCAAGCTTCCCTGCCGCCACGTGATGATCGCGAGCGAGCTCCCACAGTTCAGCGGCTTCGTGCTGTGTAATCGTGTGCATACCTTGCACCTCCGCGTCAAATTGTCCGGTCGCATGGACCACGCCTAGGATGTTCCAATCGCTGGACAATTACACGCGCGCGCCATGGGCGTCACGCGCTACGCTCGCGCGCAAGCTCAGCAAAGAGTTGGAGAGCGGCGGGATTCGCCACCGCCCCCTCATTCACCACCTCGTCGACCGAGGCGCCCAAGAAGAGTCGGCGAATGGGCACCTCCAGCTTTTTGCCGTTAAGGGTGCGCGGCACCGCCTCGACTGCAACGATCTCGTCCGGCACATGCCGCGGGGAGATCTCGCGGCGCAGTTGATCGCCGATGTGTCGCCTGAACGCCTCGTCGAGTGCCCGGGTCCCGTCCAAGACCACAAAGAGCAGCAGCCGGCCCGTGCGCCCAAGGCTGCCCGTATCGATCACGAGGCTGTCCACGATTCCCGGAATGCGCTCCACCACTCGATAGTACTCGCTCGTTCCCGTACGAATCCCACTGCGATTAAGCGTTGAGTCAGAGCGTCCGTAAATCACGCAACTGCCGCGTTCTGTCACTTTAATCCAATCCCCGTGACGCCAGACCCCCGGATACGTTTCAAAGTAGCTCTCCGAGTAACGCGTACCCTCGGGATCGTTCCAGAATCCGACCGGCATAGACGGCAACGGTCGAGTGACCACCAGTTCTCCAACGGCACCGACGCGGTGGAGTCCGCTCTCGTCGAAGGACTCAACGCGTGCGCCCAGACCGCGACACTGAATCTCCCCGGCGTGCACCGGCAGAGTCGGACACGGCAAGACAAAAGCCGTACAGACGTCAGTTCCCCCACTGAGCGAACCGAGCACGACGTCTGGGTGCACGTACTCGTACACCCAGCGAAAACCTTCGGGAGTGAGTGGCGCCCCGGTCGAACCGACCCCGCGCAACGGGCTGAGATCGAATGTGGCTCCCGGTGTTACGCCTCTTTTCATACATGCCTCAATGAACGGCGCGCTTGTACCAAAGTAGGTCGCCCGCGCCGTGTCGGCGAACCGCCATAAGGCGTTCATCCCGTCAAGAGCAGGGCTCCCCTCATAGAGGAGAATGGTGGCGCCGAGCAGCAGCCCGCCGACGAGGAAGTTCCACATCATCCAGCCGGTCGTCGTCTGCCAAAAGAAGTGATCGTCAGGGCCGAGATCCAGGTGGAGCGAGAGGGCTTTCAGATGCTCCAACAACATGCCTCCATGGCCGTGCACGATCGCTTTGGGCAGCCCTGTCGTACCCGAGGAGAAGAGAATCCACAAGGGGTGATCGAAAGGCACCTGCGCGAAGGTGAGCGGCTCATGCTCACGGGTAAGTTCGGTCCACGTTACGGCGCCTTCGAGGCGCCATTCCCCCAGATCACTCCCAGGCATCATGACGCACCCTGTGAGACTCGGTAGGCTCTCCTTAATCTCACGAACGGCGTCCCGGCGGTCGTACAGTTTTCCGTTGTAGCTATACGCGTCGACTGCCAGGAAGAGGGTGGGCTCCAACTGTTGAAAGCGATCGACGACACTCTGCGTGCCAAACTCAGGAGCGCAACTCGACCAGACGGCCCCGAGACTCGCTACCGCCAAAAACGCGATGACCGTCTCCGGTGTGTTGGGCACGTAGGCGACGACCCGATCTCCCGGTCCGACGCCCATACGTCGTAATCCGGCCGCGGCAGCCGCCACGTTATCGTGCAAGGCTTGGTAAGAGAGAGATTTGAGCTCGCCACCCTCCTGTTGAAAGAGGATCGCTGGGTGCTCGTCTCGTCGCCTAAGCGCGTGCTCCGCGTAGTTGAGTCGCGCCCCTGCAAACCACTCGGCGCCGGGCATGCGCTCGTTTGTCAACACGTGACTCCCCGGGCGACTCGACCGGACGTTGAAGTACTCCCAAATGGACCCCCAGAAACCATCCAGATCAGAGACCGACCAGTTCCAGAGTCCGTCATAATCACGAAACGCGAGTCCCCGTGTGTCCTGCAACCATTTCATATAATGTGTGATGTTGGCCCGCTCGCGCCGAGCCGGTGAGGGTGACCAAAGGCGTGTCCCTTCGGCCACGGATTCTGGGTCCTTCAACGCACTTCCCCTTTCCAAACCTCGTAACCGCAGTTAGCGCGCGGTCCACCCCAAATCAATGGTATATTGGGCGCCCGTGATCGCGGCGCCGGCCTCAGAAGCCAAAAAGAGCGCCACCGATGCCACCTCGTGCGGTTCAATCAAGCGTTTGATCGGTACCGGCTCGAGCATCACCCGCTCCACTACCTCGTCTCGGGGCAGCCCAAGCGTCTCTGCCTGAGCGGCGACTTGTCCTTCGACTAATGGTGTACGCACGTAAGCTGGACAAATGGCATTCACAGTGACGCCGTCTGCGCCTACCTCGAGAGCGGTCGTCTTGGTGAGTCCGATCAATCCGTGTTTGGCACTGACGTAAGCCGCTTTGTTGGGACTGGCGACCAGACCGTGAATCGACGCAACGTTGATAATGCGCCCCCACCCCCCGGCCCGCATTCCAGGCAGACAGGCCTTCGTCAGTTGAAAGGGAGCCGTAAGCATCACCTGAATCATCCGTTGCCACACGTCGGTCGGGAACTCTTCCACCGTCGCCACATGCTGAAACCCGGCGTTGTTTACCAGGACGTCAACGCCTCCGCCTGACAACGCTTCCCGGGCCAGATACTCCACGGCATTTGGGTTCGCGAGATCGGCCTTAATGAAGTACGCACCGAGGTGACGCGCCCTCTCCCCGCCTTCTTCGTTGACATCGTGCAGAATGACGTCGTACCCATCGCGCACGAACGCCTCCGCCAATGCGGAGCCGATGCCTCCCGCGGCCCCCGTCACCAAGGCTCGCCGCTTTCTAGTCGTAGTCATGGGGCATGCTCCCCCACGACTTCGCCGTCGCGTACGACCCCACTCGCCCGCAGTGCCCGATCGGTTCGGCGCACGTTGCCGTAACTGTCAACCAGCTCCCAATCGCCTTCCTCCCATCGCAGCAACGTCACGTCCGCTGTGCTCCCGACTCGCAGGGAGCCGATCTCGCCGTCCAGCCCAAGCACTTGCGCCGGCCTGTAGGTAGCTCTCTCCACGACATCGCTCAAGGAGAGCCCCAGGAGCATCATCTTGGTCATCGTTAGCGGCAAATCAAAGACGGGCCCCTTGATGCATCCACGGTGCAGATCGGTGCTGATCGTCGTCGGCACGAGCCCCTGATCGATCGCCCGCTGCGCGACGTCCCAATCGAAACTCCCCTGCCCGTGTCCCACATCAAAGATGATGCCGGACTCTGCCGCCTCTCTCAACTCTTTAAAGAGCCTTCCGTTCTCGTCGAGGACCCGGTGGCCGTACGGACCACCCTTGAATGTGTGCGTAATGACGTCGCCCGGCTGCAACTCGCGCACCAGCTCGACGAGGCTCATGGGCGTGCTCCCGATGTGCACCATCAAAAAGGTATCGCTCTCGCGGGCGGCCCACACGGCTTGGCGCAGATGGCGCCACCCCTGCACGCCGTCGCCGATGATATGGGTGCCGGCCCGAATCTTCACCCCCACGACACGCGTGGGATGCGCACGGATTACGTCGACGGCCCCCTCGGGGTCGCTCAGGTGAGAACTAAGCAGCTCGCCGAGGTGGCTGGCGCCCAACCCGGTGCTGCAGATATGAATGAGAGCAAGGACGTGCGCTCTCGTCTCGCTCATCTGTCGGTGCAACACCGGCCAGGTAGCTGAGCCCGCGCTCCCTGTGTCGACCATGGTGGTCACTCCGCCTTCGATCATCACCCGTTCCGGGTCGATGCTCAACTGAGCGATCCCGGGGCTTACATGTACGTGCAAGTCAATGAGGCCGGGTGTCACGACGAGTCCGCGACATTCGACGACTCTGCTCTTTTTGCTGCGCGGCAGTCCCTCACCGACAGCTGCAATACGGCGCCCGCGGATGCCGACATCGGCCACTTTGGCGATACCCTGCGCGGGATCGATCACCGTGCCGTTAGCGAGTATCAGATCGTACATCTCTCCACGATCCACTCCCTAAAACCTCCCCTCCCTGCAAGGATTGCGGCAAAGGGCCGAGGATTCCTTTAGGTTGGGCGCGAGAAGGATCGTGCGGATCGGCAGCGGAAGAGTATGGAGCGAAGAATTTCAGTGGAAAGAGTGCTTATCGATAGAGAGGACGACCATTGATGGACGCATCCCATCTCACGTCATCAATCTCCGACAAGGCATTTGGCGAAGGATCCGTGCGGGCAAACCTCCAAGCATTCCGTGAGCACGGGTTCACGCATATGCACTTCAGTCTCTTTTGGCGCGCACCCGAAGCCATGACGCCGGAGCAAATTGAGTCCATGCAGGCGGACCTGGAGGCGACCGGAGTCTCGGTCTTGGATGTGCACGGCTGCCATCCGGAAGGCATCAATCTATGGGAAGAGGACCCTGAGGCGCGTACGGCGGCGCTCGAACTCTTTCGACACCGACTCGAAGTGACTCACGCGCTGGGCGGTGACGCCATGGTGTACCACGTCCCAACCCGCGTCCAACCCACACCAGCCGTCATCGACCGGTTTGTGGACGGTCTGGCGCGCATGGAGGAGACTGCGCGCAACCTCGGCATCAAAGTGGCCTTGGAGAATCACTTCGTTGCAGAGAACGACAAGCGGGCCCTCTCGGCGGCGTTCGAACGCTTCTCGGACGAGTACATCGCCTTTACGCTCGATCCCGGCCACGCCAACCGCGCCGACAACTTCGAATGGCTCCTCGCTAATTGCATGCAGAGACTGCACATCCTCCACCTCAACGACAACGATGTCGTCCAAGATCGACACTGGCTCCCGGGACAAGAGGGCGGCAGCGTCGATTGGGACTGTGTGACGCAGGCCATCGCATTGAGCCCCTACGCGAAACCGATCCAACTCGAGGTGCGCTGGGACGACGAGTTGCACGCAACCCAGACCGATTTTTTGCGTGCAGCCGCCCAAAGCGCACACAACTTGTCAGAGGAGATCGCTGCGACTCGCCGCCAGGACGAGGGACGGCAGACGGGCTGAGCACGGCAGTCATCGATTGGAGCGAACGTAAGCGATGAGCATCGTCACAAGGAGTGCGTACCCGGCGAAGCCGACGGCCGCATACACCTTGGAGACGATCTCGGAGAAACCAATGAGGCTTCCTACAAAGCCTACAGCGCCCGCGGCGATCACCATGAGCGTAAAGCGACTTCCTTCAGGATCGGTGATACGAGCGACGAATCCGTAGAGACTGGCGATCGCCGTCGAATACACCTCCATCAGCAAGATCGCTCCATACACCGTGGACAGCGGCCCGAGGACGCCCTTGGCAAGGTAGACCATCGGCACTTCCAACTGCGCCGTCTCGGGAATCCCGGCCAAGAGGGCCAAATGAATCGCAAGCGCCGTGAGCCCCAACGCTCCTCCACCCAACAGTGCACCTTTGCGCAGAACGCCCTCATCGGCCAATCTCCCCGCCGGCGCGAGGATAGCGATCGCAAAGACAAGGTTGTACGACGCATACGTGATCGCCGAGAGCGGCCATCCCCCAACCGCGGCCGAGGCCGGTTGCGCCCACGACCAATCGATCGGATTATTGACAACGGTGAGGATGCTCACCAACAGAACCGCACCAACCAGGAAGGGCGCGATGAGGCTGATGGCAGTGACGACGCCGCGAATCCCCATCAAGACCGTCGCGACACTGATAGCCACCATGCCGAGGTTCCCCCATAACGCCGGTACCCCAAACTCTTCGGCAAAGACCGCACCCGAGCCAGCCGCCATTGCCGAAAAGGCGCCGAGCAGAAAGAGGGTGACGACGGCGTCGACCACCCATTTCACGCCTGGGATACCGCTCGCGCCCACCACTTCAAGGTGAGAACGCGCCTGTAGCCGATGCCCCAACACGAGGATGATCGTGCCGTAAGCGGCGAAGAGAAGAGCGGCGAGACCGATGCCGAGTATACCGCTTACACCGTAAAACCCGAAGAACTGCAGAACCTCCTGGCCCGAAGCGAAGCCCGCTCCGACGACCGTACCTATGTAGAGTCCTGCAATCCTCAAGGTGGACAATCGTCCAGTGTCATCTCTCATCAGCGATTTATTTGCCATTCACACACACGTCCATGTGCCAGAGTCTCTCCTGGACCCTGCCCGGCTATCCCTCGGATGCCTGTGCCTCCGGTGCCGGCGATGCCTGGGGCTCCTCCGTCAACTCAGCCACTCCCGGGGCGCTCGATGCGTCACGCCGTGACGCTCGGACAGCAATGGCCGCTCCTCCGAGCACCGTGTAGGGCACGAGGTAGCTACATTCGCCGACGCGCACCCTGGCCATCGTCACGCTCAGTTCCTCAACCTCACCTTCGAGAACTTGATCTCGGTAGCGGAACGAGACCGCATCGCCCACAGAAATGTGAGGCTTAAGCGCTCGTCCCGCGATCACCTCTTCGGCCTGTCGCCTTCCGCCGAGCCCAAACGCGATCATCGCCGCGACAGGGACGACACTGACCAGGATGCCCGTGATCAACCAGACACTGCCCGTAGCAATTTGCAGGTAGTCGAGAACGGCCAATGCCGTGAAGCCGACGGTGGCGTACTGGACGCCCACACCCCACCACCGGGGCATGGGCAATTGGGCGGAGGCAGCCGTCGCCGTGACAATCCGACCGAAGAGTTCGGCCGCGTATAGTCCAATCGTGACCAGCCCAATCGCGACAAAGAGCATCGGCAGATACCCGATGAGCCGTTCGAGAAGGATCGCCGCCTCGCTCAATCCGAGGAGCTTTAGAGCGTACAGCACGACGCTGAGCATGATCGTCCAATAGACCACAAAGCCCGCGATCTCCGACGGCGTGCTCACTCCGTCATCCGATGAGGATAGGTTGCTGCGCTGGATGAGACGCCGATACACGACGTCCATACCGATCGCCCGCACGGCATGAGCGCTGAGTCGCCGCAAGAGTGCCGCGGCGAGGTGTCCCAACAGTACCACAGCCAAGGCGTACAGAATACTCGGGATCGCCTGAACAAGCCCATCCATCAGTCGCATTAACGGCTGGACAATCGCCTCATCAATCAACCCACCTACGCCTCCTTGACCTACGTCCATTCGCGTACGTTGCCCCCTTTAGGGTCGGCGCCGTCACCTGCTCGACGAAAGCGCAGGTGACGACCTTAGATTGCGTCATCGACGCCGCGTCCAGCGGCTTCGAAGTCGCTGCCACCACGAAGCGGCCCGATCGATGAGCTGGTCGAGTCTGTCTTCATGCCGCATGAGGCGAGTGTCAATCTCATCGTCGACCCTCTTGGCTGCGCCTTGCGCCCGTTTCCACGTCTCCCATCCCTTTTGCATTTGGCGTTCCACCGCCCGCTCCATGACTGTGCTTCCCCGGGCGATCGACAGGTTCACATTCTCGACCGCGGCTAACCCAACACCGACTGCCTGATTGGCTCCGAACGCTGGTACCAACGACTGGACCCGGCGGAGCACCGCGGCAAGCTCATTGGACTCGAGGGGACGCCCTGCGTCGACGCGTCCGAGCGCAAACAGGGAGAGACCTCGCAACAGGGCGCTGACAAAAAAGATAATCCGAAGCCCTTCCAATTGCAGAGGCCCGAGCAAGATCCGACTCTCCGCCAACCAGATGCCTGCTGCACCGGCGATCAAGGGAGCCGCCGCTCCGGCTGCGCCGACCATGGCCGCGTGCACGCCAAAAAAGGGAGCGGTGTTGGTGTCGGGGGTCACTTGTACGAGGAGACCGGTGTTCGCCAGCCCCGTTCCAGCGGAGACGAAGCCCGCGAGAGCGTGGGCCAACCACAACGGCGTCAAATTCTCGGGAGAGGCAGTCAGCCACCACAGCGGCACCGTAGCTTGGAGAGCAGCACAAAGCAATAGGAGGGGCTTGGGGCCGATGCGATCCATAACCCCGCCCCACAAGCGCATGCCTAGGATTGTAGAGAGGCTGCTCACCACACCAAGGGCTGCAATCACGGAGAAGGAGATGCCCAGCCCGCGGATCATGTACACGCTAAAAAACGGGCTGGCGATACTGACGGCGAAAGACCAGGCGACCACGAAGCCGCTAAAGGCCAAGAATCGTTTTTGGGTAAAGGGCTCTTTTATTTCAGAAAGGAATTGCGACGGCTGTCGCACGGACTCTGCCGGTGGTTCCGAGATACGAGCCATGGCCAAAAGGCCCAGGAAGCCGAAGGCGACGCCAATGCCAAAGAGCGCCGAGAAGGCGCCCATCGACTCGCGACCGCCCAACAACTCGATGAGTCGACCGCCTGCCAGGCCTGCTATCATCGCGGCGACGCCTGCGTACATGCTTCGACGACCGTTGAAGCGCCCTCGCAAGCTTGATGGAACCAAATCTGTGAGCCACGAGAGCCACGCCGCGCCGGCCGCAGCCGAAAAGAATGAAACAAGCGCAATCCCGGCCATCAACAACCACACTCGTAAGTCTGAGAACCCATTGCCGAGGAACAAGAAGGGGATCGCAAGAATTCCTAACCACGTCGCGCGACTCGCCCCGATCGCCAAGAGACAAAGGCGGCGGCGACTGCCGAAGCGACGGATCAAGAGCGATCCGAAAAGCTGAGTGAGATTGAGGAGTGGCGGGATGGCGGCCAAGAGCCCAATGTGGCTCTCCTGGGCCCCCAACAAGAGCGCGAAACCGGTCAAAAACGCACCGCCAACGAGGGTCCCCATCACGTTGCTCAAGGAGCCCTCGACCGTTGCGAAGCGAATATTCCTGCGCACCTCTAAAGAGAGATTGGACAACCCGTCTGGAACCGGGGCAGTCTGCGACATGTCAGGACGCTCCTTAATAGACAGACGGGCTGTCAAGACATCCCGCCGCCTACACCGACTCTACCAACCACGCACAAGTACGGGAAACGTCCTGGAGATTCCTCCATACCGCTCGCTCCGGCTCGGTGCGCCGGTTGCGCCGGTCCCCCCGACCGGCCCCGCCCGAAGCCGACGTGGACCATTCGGAGGGGACTCGGCGCCATAACGTCTAACGTTTCACAGCGACAAAGAACGCTTGACTAATCGCGTTGGCTTCAGCTTGTCGCACCCAGAAGTCGAGTGCGGCAGTCGTCTTTTCATAGGTGTCCGTGCCGACCTGTGGTTCAATCTCGGCACGCCGTTGTCGGAGTCCTTGTAGGACGCTTGCATACGTGGGCGCGACGTTTGCATGCCAATCCTCTTCCACGGTGACGACGAAGCCGGCGTCTCGCAGCGCGGCGGCATACTCCGGCGCATCCCACATTTGCGGGGTGTGCAGGCGTTCGTAGATGCGCCGCCGCACGTCGGCCGGGGTTTTCTCCCGCACAATGAGGTCACTGAAGACAAAACGCCCTTTGGGTTTTAGCACTCGGTACGCTTCGCGCACGATCTGCTCTTTGTCGGCGCCGTGCAGGAATGCCTCCTGGCTAAAGACCACGTCGAACGTTTGGTCTGCGTAATCCAGTCGATGGAAGTCACCGTACTCAAAGGTGCACTCCTCGTCGAGTCCGGCCTCCTGCGCTCGTGCCGCGGCCAGCTGCAACTCTTTCGCACTGATGTTGATTCCGACGACTCGACAGCCCACCTGTCGAGCGAGGTAGCGGGCCGTAGCGCCGTAGCCGCACCCGGAGTCGAGGACGTACTCCCCGCGTGCTATCGAGCCCTTCTCGGCCATGATCTGATTGGTCCGCTCCATCGCCTGGGCAAAGGAGACGTCCGGTGCGTCCCAGGTGCCCATGTGGATATTATCTTGCCAAATGTGTTTATAGATTACATCCGCAGGGCCGTCGTAATACTCTTTGGTCACTCGTACGATCTCCGCACTACTCACAGGGTGCTCACGTCCTTGTAAGGTCCTTGTCGTACACTCGTTTAGCGCGCCTCTTACTTGAGCGCGACCTGAACGATGAAATCCGGCTCGAACTTGTCGTATTCAGCCTCAAAGTCACCGTAGCGCCACACCTTCTTAAAGCCGGCCTCTAAGAGGCCTTCTGTGAGCTCGTCCTGTAGCACGGGGTAGAGCGAGAGATGGTGCACCGAACCGTCTGCAAATGCGTAGCGGAACCGGACCATCTCCTCGGAGATCGACTCCGGGTAGACGTCGACTGTCTCACCGCAATAGTAATACTGATGCTTGGATGAGTAGCCTTCCTTTAGAATTGCGTCGTAGTTGCGCTGATCAATGATGCAGAGCCCACCATCGTCGAGCACGTTGTAGAACTCCCGCAGGGTGCGGCGGCGGGCCTCGGCGTCGTAAAGGTGGGTGAAGGCGTTTCCGAGGCACAACACCGAGTCGAAGCTCTCAGCGGGGACGGATTCGGTGAGCCAACGCCAATCGACGCGAACGGTGTCTAGGTCCACTTTCCACTCACGGGCGTTCTCTTTCGTTTTGGTCAACATGTTTTCGGCTCCGTCGGCCGCCGTGACATTAAAGCCGTCCTTGGCCAGCATGATGCTGTGGAATCCAGTGCCGGCCGCCGCATCTAACACCGACGTGCATTCGTGCTCTCGCAGTATCTTTTGAAAGAATCCATCCTCGCTCTCGGCCCGTTTCTCCCAATCGATGAGTTCATCCCATTTTTCAACAAATGGCTTTTTATACTCGTCTAGGTACGTGTCCGAAGAAGCTGTTGAGGATTTGATCACGATCGCCTCCTGATGGTTTTTGATGACGACGTCACACGCTTTGTGTCACTGACTCAACCGACTCAAGGTGATCAAACGATGCCGCGAGGTAAGCCATTGGATCAACCCGGATCGGCATGAGGTATGCGTGTTGGCCGTAAGACTGAACGAGGTTGATAAGATCCGCGGTGAGGCGAGCGCAGTACTCCAATGTCGCCTCAAAGTGGGGTGGGAAGACCACGCGATTCGTCCGCTCCCAGTACGCGCAGCTCTTGGCGCTGGTGACCGGTGAGATGCCGAGGAATGTGTCGAGGCCGTCCAGCTGGTCGAGGCAGATCTCTGCCAGCCGAACGTCAAAGAATGGCTGAGTGAACAGCCCCTGAGCGCCCGCCTCAACCTTGGCATAGGCGTACTCAAATTCGGCTTTGAGCTCCCCTCGGTACGGGTCGAAGGCGGCCCACAGAGCGATCGGTACCTTGGCGTCGCGGGCCGCCTCGAGCGCATCGAGCGCCGTGGGGTGACCCGCGTCGGCCTGTTGGTCGAAGCGGTCCCCCGTCACGATCAGTGCGTCGTTCACCCCACCTTCAGCCAGCCGGTACAGGATCTCCACCGTCTCTTCGGGCGAGCGATCGCGCGCCCGAATGTGTGGGATCACTCTTAAAGGTAGATGAGCCGCTGCGAGGGCTGCATCGTGACTGCGGTGCTCGACGCGCCGGATATCCGGGATATTCAGCCACTCAAATTGCGCAAAGCGGGTGCGCACTTCATCGGCCTGCGCGACGAGGCCGTCGAGATCTCTTGGAACGAGTTCGATAGAGAGCATGCTCTCAGTGGACATGTGAGCCAAACCTCCTCTCTGGGCCTGTTTAGCCGGCCGGCGAGAGTGAACCGGATCTCCTCTCGATCATCTCTAGCGATAGGCGCTCGTGCGCCCGTGTACCAAAGCTCTCAATCGCATACGATGCGACGGCTGAGCCATAACTCATCGCCCGGGTTAGTCGCTCGAGGTCGTCGGCGCGAGCGCCGTTTTGGGCCATATAGCCCATCATTGCGCCGGCGAAGTTGTCCCCCGCTCCGGTGGGGTCGGTCACATCCACGCCAGCCACCGTGGGAATCTCCCGGTGAACGCCATCGCCGTAGAGGTGGGCAGGACGTCCTCCGCACTTGATGATGACTCGCCGTGCCCCCCACTGCAGCATCTGCTCACCCGCGGCCTTCACATCGCTACGCTCAGTGAGCTCGTAACTCTCAGTCTCGTTGATCAAGAAGAGGTCGACCCGACGCATCACGTCGATCACCTTCTCCTTGGCAATCTCGATCCAAAGAGACATGGTGTCACACGCGACAAGTTGGGTCGCCCGCAATTGATCGAGCACGTGCAATTGCAGGTTGGGATCGATATTACCCAACAGGACGTGGGTAGAGGCAGAGGAGGCCTCACCCAACAGCGGCTTAAACGACTCGTATGTGTTGAGGTGCGTCGCCTTATGTTCCGTATGACCGGTCGCCAAATTGTGAGCCCCGTGCCAACGAAACGTTTTTCCGGTCAACACCTCGAGCTCCGAGATGTCCATGCGGTTCGCGAGAAACGCTTGGTACTCTTGGGGAAAGTCGTCGCCCACGACCCCGACTAATCTGGGCCGGGTGAAGTAGGAGGCAGCAAGCGAGGCGTGAGAGGCCGAACCGCCCAAGCACTCTTGCTCCATCCCTCGCTCTGTCTCGATGGTGTCCAACGCAATGGACCCCAGTACCACTAATGACACAGAAGTCTCCTCCTTGCCGATCTCACTCATGTGCCGATGTCGAAACTGGCCAAGTACTCCTGTTGGGCCTGGGTCAACGCTCCGATGTTGATCCCCATCGACTCGAGTTTGCGGCGTGCAATCTCTTTATCAATTTCGGCAGGGACGCTGTACACTCTCTTTTCCAAGTTTGGGCGGGTGACGGCAAGCCAGTGGGCCGAGAGCGCCTGATTGGCAAAGCTCATATCCATCACCTGCGCGGGATGCCCCTCCGCTGATGCGAGGTTGACCAAGCGACCCTCAGCCAGGACACGCACTCGTCGTCCCGAGGGCAGCCGGAATTCGTCCACCTCGGGGCGGACTTCTCGCACATCGGTGGCGACCTCTTTGAGTCCGGCAACATTCAACTCAATGTCAAAGTGACCCGAATTCGCCACAATCGCGCCGTCCTTCATCGCTTCAAAGTGCTGTGTGTCGATGACGTGACGGTTGCCGGTCACTGTGACAAAAATGTCGCCAACGGGTGCTGCCTCTTCGATTGTCGTCACCTGAAAACCGTCCATTACGGCCTCGAGGGCCCGCAGCGGATCCGTCTCCACGACGATCACCCGAGCGCCAAGACCGCGAGCCCGGCTGGCAAGACCTCGGCCGCACCACCCGTACCCGACGGTCACGAAAACAGTCCCCGCGATGAGGAAGTTGGTTGCCCGCAGGATTCCGTCCATGGTGGACTGACCGGTCCCATACCGGTTGTCAAACATATGCTTCGTCATTGCATCGTTCACCGCGATGACGGGAAACCGGAGGTACTCCTTCTCCTCCATGGCCTTAAGTCGAATCACACCGGTGGTCGTCTCCTCGGTGCCGCCCAAGATGTTTGGGACCAGCGCCTTGCGCTCACCGTGCAGCACGTTAACCAAGTCGGCCCCATCGTCCATGGTGATTTGGGGTTCGACGTCGAGGACACTGTGAATGTGTCGGTAATAAGTGTCGGAGTCCTCGCCGCGAATGGCATAAGTCGCAATCCCGTACTCCTCGTTGAGGGCTGCGGCCGTCTCGTCCTGTGTACTCAAGGGATTTGAGGCACACAGGCGCACGTCGGCTCCTCCCGCCTTGAGCGTGCGCATCAGGTTGGCCGTCTCCGTCGTCACGTGGAGGCAGGCGCCGATACGCACGCCTGCTAGTGGCCGTTCCTTCTCCCAGTCTTCGCGAATCTGGCGCAAGACCGGCATCCCTGCGTCGGCCCACTCGATGCGTTGGCGTCCCTTCCCTGCTAAGCTTCGATCTTTGCAATCACCTAACATCTAAACTCTCCCTTTGTACGTATTCGCTTTAGAGTGCTCGCTTCGCAGCCATACCGAGCGCCGCTTCCCGCAGCGCCTCAGCCTTGTCGGTCCTCTCCCAGGGGAGGTCGACGTCACTGCGCCCAAAGTGCCCGTACGCTGCAGTCTGGCGATAGATCGGTCGACGCAGGTCAAAGGAGCGGATGATGGCGGCAGGCCTCAAGTCAAAGTGTTCGCGGACGAGCGTCTCGATGTGAGATTCAGGGATTCGCGCCGTGCCGAAGGTGTCCACCATCAGCGAGACGGGTTGCGCCACACCGATAGCATAGGCTAACTGCACTTCACACCGCTCGGCGAGGTCGGCCGCAACGATGTTTTTGGCCACATGTCGCGCGGCGTACGCTGCCGACCGATCGACTTTTGTCGGATCCTTGCCGGAGAACGCCCCGCCGCCATGGCGCCCCATGCCGCCGTACGTGTCGACAATGATTTTGCGTCCGGTAAGTCCGGCGTCGCCCAGGGGACCTCCCGTGACGAAGCGCCCGGTCGGGTTGACAATCACCCGCGTCCGCCCGTCATAGAGCTCCTTAGGCGCTACGGGATCGATGACGTGGCGCACAAGGTCGGCGTAAATCTGCTCCCGGTCTACTTCAGGAGCGTGCTGCGTGGAGATCAGAATCGTATCCAAGTGTACGGGTTTGCCATCGACATACTCTACGGTCACCTGCGACTTGCCGTCAGGCCGCAGGTACTCCAAGGTTCCGTCCTTTCGGACCGTGGCCAAGCGCTGCGCCAGCTCGTGAGCGAGGTTGATGGGAAGGGGCATCAGATCAGAGGTCTCGTTGGTCGCGTACCCAAACATCAATCCCTGATCGCCTGCGCCCAACTCGTCGAGGTCGACGCCCTCTTCTCCTTCCTTGGCCTCCAAAGCCGTGTCGACTCCCATGGCGATATCTCCAGATTGCTTGTCTAGGGAGACCATCACACTGCAGGTGTCGCAATCGAATCCGTACTTCGCACGGTCGTAGCCAATGTCGCGGATCGTCTCGCGTACAACACTTTGCACATCGAGTTGGGCGTTTGTCGTCACTTCGCCCATCACAATCACCATTCCCGTGGTGATCGCCGTCTCGCATGCGACCCGAGCTTGGGGATCCTGAGCAAAGATGGCGTCCAACACCGCATCGGAGATTTGGTCGCACATCTTGTCGGGGTGCCCTTCTGTCACTGATTCGGATGTGAACAAAAACCGATCGCTTTCTGGCATGGGGTTCCCTCCATTTGCTTAAGGCATTTGGATAAGGGTGAACTCACCCAGTTGAAGCCCTTGGTCGTCGTGGTGGTGTGGGTATGGAAACGCAGCAGCGCCTGGGCCAGGCGCTCTTGTATGTCACGATGGTGAAAGAGCACAGCGACCACGTGCTTTACCCATTCACTCTTGGTGGAGACGCGCTCCACCGTAAATCGCGGGCGCCGGTCCAACCAACGGCGCACATCCTCGTGATCGAGGAGTGCCGCGTTATGTGCGATGAGCCGTATCTCCCCTACTCGGCACTCCCCTTCGAGCTGGCGAAGGAACGCAATCGCTTCCCGCACGCGCCCTTTTACAGGGTGCCGATAGTCGCTACTGCACGCTGCATACAGATGCTCGCGCACTCTGGGCAAAGGGTCGACACAAAGAGCCGAGACAGTCTCAGCTTGCGGGTCCGCCGTAGGCTGTATGGCACCGGAGCCGCTCGAAGGCAAGGTGGCGAATGCAGCGATGGCTTGGGGTGGGTGAAGGTGGAGCCCCACCAGCCTCTCTCGGGGCTTATAGGGCTGCGCCGAGCGAGGCCCGGTGCGCATTATCCGGCGTTGGTGGTGTAGGTGTAATCGCTTGCGCACCCGATAGAGAGTGGCCCGGCTCACGCCCAGCACACGAGCGACGTGTTGGGCAGTCCACCGTCCCTCTTGGGGCGACGGGGAGAGTGTCCACTCGAGAATTTGCTGTGCGCTCGCCTCACCGATGAGCGCAGGGCGCCCCGGACGGGCTTCGTCAGCTAGGCCGGGCAATCTCCGCTCGACAAACCGGCGCCGCCACTTGCCGACAGTCGGCAGCGAACACCCAAGACGTAGGGCGATCTCCATATTACTGAGACCCTCGGCTGCCGCCAAGACAATTTGCGCCCGACGGGCCTTGCGCGGTGCCGTCGGGTCGGCACTGGCCCTCTCCAGCGTCTCGCGCTCAGCAAATGTTAACTCGACTGGAATAGCTTTCCTACCCATGCGAGCATACTATCACGGGAACAGGGAATTGTAAAGGAATTTATGATTCAAAACGATACTGCTCAATTAAAACGCCTCCAATATAGGACTATAGTCCCCTAGGCATATGACCCATCCTATTCCCTTGTATAATCGCATTCCGTGTGCTACCGTATAGGCATGTACATTCGGAGGATCGCTCGCAAGAACAAGGATGGATCGGTTGTCCGATACGTTCAACTGGCGCATAATGTTTGGGACCCCCAAGCGCGCCACGCCAAGGCCAAAGTGATCCACTCCTTGGGGCGAGAAGACAAACTCGACCGGCGCGCGCTGCGCCGGCTCGCCGATACCCTCATTAAAATTGTTGGCGAGGGAGATCAAGCGATGCCCGGGGCGCCGGCGACACAGGCGCAGCCACTCCCGGAGTCAACCAGGTTCCTCGGCACAAAAGTTGTCGGTCGCACCTGGCTCTTCGACCGCCTCTGGCACACTCTTCAGGTTGATCAGGCTTTCGGGTCCCTCGCCCGGGAGATCCCCTTCTTCTCTACCATTGAGCAGACACTATTCGCCCTTGTATGCGAGTACATTCACCCGGATGGCATATCAACACCGGCTTCCTCTGCGGACGACAGCGGGTCCGGACGATTCCTCGAGGACGTGCCGCTCAGCCAGGTGACTCGTACACTCTCGTTCCTCAACAGCATGGGGGAGCAACTTCGTCTTGAGATCGTACAGCGCCGTGCACCTGATCTTCACCTTTCGGAAGGGCCTCTCTTCGCCGGTACGACTCAGGCATCCGCGGCGTCTCTCCACCCGCCGACGCCCAGTCGCCTCGAAGCGATCGGCGTGAGCGTAAATGAAGGCGGCCTTCCCGTGCACTGTTGGCCGCATTCACACGATGCGCCGGAGGTTCATCGGATTCTCTCCGTCGATCGGGACGACCCACTCGAGCTCGATCGCCTCTCCCATCCCGGACGGTATCGCAAAGTGCTTCCCTATATAGAAGCGAAAGAGATTGCTCCGAGAGACCCCGACCAGCAGGAGCGGCGTATACTTGTGCGCAATCTCCTTCTCAAAGAGCAGCGAGAGCGGGCCCGTCGACGTATTCTCTCCGAATTGGAGGATCAGATCGCCGCGGCTGAATTGTTGCCGTCCGAGCAGCGCGCGCTTCTCCTACAATCGCTAAAGAACGATCCCGTCTACGCGCCCTACCTGGCGGAGTCGGGCCAGACATTCCGAATTCGCTGGAGCCAAGCGCTCCACGAGGGACGACGCGACGGGAAATTTGTACTCACCACCTGCGACCGACGACTCTCGACGGCAGCGCTGGTACGCGGTTACACGGGTCTCCTTGAGACCGTTGAGACGCTTAACGCCCTGGCGCATTCGACAGTGATTCACCGCTTTACGCACCGCCCCCAGCACTACCACGAGGCACACATCTTCCTCTGCTGGATGGCGCTCTTCCTCATTCGTTACGTTGAGGTGCGCGCCGAGCAGCGTTGGAGCCAAATCGACCGTGACCTGGGCGCCATTCAACTCGGTGTCTTCCGCAACTCTGAGGGAACGGTTTATCGACGTACCGAAATGACGCCCGAGCAAAACCGATTGTTTACCCGGTTAGGCGTGCCGGAGCCTCCCGAATACTTCGACCCCCACTCACGTGAGGGATCGACGCCACTGTTAGGAGCGATCTTGAATCCATGGATCGAACAAACACGTTAAGACGACTGCTTAGCGAGCGTATCCTAATCATTGATGGAGCAATGGGTACGGCTCTGCAGGAAGCCGACCTCACTCCCGACGACTTTGGCGGCGAAGCCTTCGACGGTTGCAACGAGCACCTCAACCTAACCCGCCCCGACGTTGTCAGAAGGATCCACGATGCTCACCTTGACGCCGGAGCAGACATCATTGAGTCCAACACCTTCGGCTCGACGGCGCTCGTACTGGCGGAGTATCCTCCGCTCCACGAGCAGGCGTACGAGATCACCAAAGCCGGCGCCGAGATCGCCCGTCAAGCTGCAGATGCGGCCAGCACACCCCTGAAGCCTCGCTTTGTGGCGGGAGCGATCGGGCCGACGACCAAAGCAATCTCCGTCACAGGTGGTATCACCTTTGACGAGTTGATCCACCACTTTCAAGAGCAGGCGCGCGCCCTCATCGACGGCGGCGCCGACTATTTGCTGATCGAGACCGCCCAGGATACGCGCAATGTTAAAGCTGCCATCATCGGAGCCCGCCGCGCTTTCAAAGCTCTAAAGAAAGAGGTGCCGATTGCCGTCTCAGGCACGATCGAACCGATGGGGACTATGCTGGCCGGACAGAGCGCCGAGGCACTCCTCACCAGTATCGAACACGCCGATCTGCTTTACATAGGCCTCAACTGTGCCACGGGTCCTGAGTTTATGACCGACCACATTCGCGCCCTCGCCGAAGGCGCGCCCTTCCCTGTCGCCTGTGTCCCTAACGCCGGCCTCCCCGACGAAGAGGGCCGTTACCTCGAAACGCCCGCGATGATGACCCGAGTCCTCGGCCGCTTTGTCGAGCAGGGTTGGGTGAATCTTTTGGGTGGATGTTGCGGGACAACGCCTGAGCACATCCGGGCCTTTGTGGAGTTGGCCGAGGGTAAAGCGCCACGCCAACCGGCTGAGCGGTCCGGGACCTTTGTCTCAGGGATCGACAACCTCGAGATCGAGGATTCCAAGCGTCCCATCATCGTCGGCGAGCGGACCAACGTGATCGGGTCCCGCCTCTTTAAGAACCTAATCATCGAGGATAAGTTTGAAGAGGCCTCGGAGATTGCCCGACGGCAAGTGAGGAACGGCGCGCACATCATCGACGTCTGTCTGGCCAACCCCGATCGCGACGAACTCGGCGACACTGAGCGTTTCCTCGCCGAGGTGATCAAGAAAGTGAAAGTGCCGTTGATGATCGACTCCACCGATCCAGAGGTGATCGAGGTGGCTCTCACCTATTGCCAAGGGAAAGCGATCATCAACTCGATTAACTTAGAGGACGGCGAAGAACGCTTTGAGCAAGTCGTCCCCATGGCGCGTCAGTTCGGCGCAGCATTGATCGTCGGTACGATCGACGAGGACAAGGCCCGGGGCATGGCGCTCACCCGCCAACGCAAACTCGAAGTGGCCCAGCGCTCCTACGATCTGCTGACGACGAAGTACGGCGTGCCACCTGAGGACATCATCTTTGACCCCCTGGTCTTTCCGTGCGCGACCGGAGACTCGCAGTACCTCGGCTCGGCCAAGGAGACCATCGAGGGAATTCGACTCATAAAAGAAGCGATGCCCAAGACCAAGACCGTCTTAGGGATCAGCAACATATCGTTCGGTTTACCCGCGGCGGGCCGGGAAGTGCTCAACTCGGTCTTTCTGTACCACTGTATCCAAGCCGGCTTGGATATGGCGATTGTCAACTCCGAAAAGCTGGAGCGGTACGCCGCGATCCCCGAAGAGGAGAAGCGACTCGCCGACGCACTCCTCTTCGATACGTCGGACGAGACCATAGCGGCTTTCGCCGATCACTTCCGCGGCGCCAACAGCCGAACGAAGGTGAAAAAGAGCGACTTACCGCTCGACGAACGCCTCGCACGCTACATCATCGACGGGAGTAAAGACGGTCTCATCGAAGACCTCGACCTCAAACTTAAGGAAGCACAGCCCCTCGACATCATCAACGGTCCTCTGATGGCCGGGATGGACGAAGTGGGTCGCCTCTTTAACGCCAACGAATTAATCGTCGCGGAAGTGCTGCAGAGCGCCGAAGCGATGAAGGCAGCCGTGAGCCACCTCGAACCGCATATGGATAAGTCCGACAGCGCCGGCAAAGGAAGAATCATCTTGGCGACGGTTAAGGGGGACGTGCACGACATCGGCAAGAACCTTGTCGAGATCGTGCTCGGCAACAACGGCTTCGACGTCATCAACCTCGGAATTAAAGTTCCCCCTGCGGACCTGCTGCGTGCGGTGCGCGAGCACGAGCCCGACATCATTGGCCTCTCCGGCTTGTTGGTAAAATCGGCGCAACAAATGGTGGTGACGGCCGAAGAGTTGCACGCGGCTGGTGTCGAGCTCCCCCTCATGGTTGGAGGGGCGGCCCTCAGCAACGGCTTTACCCGGCGCAAGATCGCGCCGGCCTACGGAGGTTTGGTCGCCTACGCATTAGACGCTATGAAAGGATTGGATTTGGCCAACCAGATCATGAACGCTGACCGGCGCGCCGAATTGGTTGCCCGATTGGACGAAGAGACCCTTAAGCTTGGGGAAGGCGACGACAAACGCAAGGTGGCGGTGCCCGTAGAGACCCAACGCTCCCCAGCCATTCCAATCAGCGCAGAGGTCCCGGAGCCACCCGACACCAAGCGACACGTTCTACGCCATATCAAGCACGACGAAGTGTGGTCGTACATCAATCCCTCGATGCTTTACTCGCGTCATTTGGGATTGAGAGGGGGCCGGGCGGAGACCCTTTTAAAAGAGGGAGATCCAAAGGCGTTGATGCTCAAAGAGGTCATCGACGAGTTAAAGGCCGAGTGTCGCGCGGGCGCGATGGAGATTCATGCGGTGTGGCAATTTTACGAAGCGTGGAGCGAAGGCAATCGACTCAGTCTGCTCGAACCGGGCACTGAAAAGGTGCTGCAGAGCTTTGAGTTCCCACGCCAGCCGGGTAAAGGCGGACTCTGTCTTGCCGACTATACCAACCCCAAGGGAGAGGGCGCGCGCGACAACGTCTGCCTCTTTGTCGTAACCGCAGGGCGAGGTATCCGGGAGCTCTACGAGCGGTACAAGGATGCGGGTGAATACCTCAAGAGCCACGCGATTCAAGCCTTGGCGCTCGAGACTGCCGAAGGGTGCGCAGAGTGGTTACACACACGGATCCGCGGCTGGTGGGGCTTCCCGGATGCTCCTGAGACCACCATGAAGGACCGCTTCCAGACCCGTTACCGTGGCAGACGTTACTCCTTTGGATATCCAGCCTGTCCGGACCTTGCCCTGCAGCAGCCCCTCTTTGAGCTGCTGCGTCCCGAAACGATCGGGGTCGAGCTGACCGAGGAGTACATGATGGAGCCCGAAGCTTCTGTGAGCGCACTGGTCTTTCATCATCCGGCCTGTACGTACTTTGACGCAGCCAAGCAGGTCCGCGACGGCGCCTAAGTCAAACTGGGGCGTGGTAACAGACGTGGTGCACGAGCGATGAGTCTTAGACAGATCCAGGTGCAGGCCGAGCGCTCTCGACACGGGGAGCTCCAGGCTGTCTGCGATAAGTTCAACGTGGACCGGGCCCGCATCAGTATAGACGCTCACACCGATCAGTGCCTCTGCCTCATGACGGTGCCAAGCGGCCAAACGGGACATATTTTAAGCGAGCTCACCCGTCGACTGGGACCGCCCGAAGAGGAGACCTACTTCGTGGCGGTCCTACCTGTCGAAGCCAGTGTGCCTCGCCTGCAAGAGCCTTCCCAAGGGGACTCCCAGCGCACCGCCCGCGAAGAGCTGGTCGAGGACGTGTCAGCGCTCGCAAGGCTCGACCGCAACTTTATCCTCTTTGTCATACTCTCCAGCATCATCGCCACGCTAGGCCTTCTGGCGGATGACGCCACTGTAGTGATCGGCGCCATGGTGATCTCGCCGCTCCTCGGACCGGCGCTCTCACTCAGCCTCGGCGTCGTCCTTTCCGACATCAAGCTGCTAAAAGAGGGAGCCGTCGCCGAAGGAATGGGCCTCCTCCTCGCAATCGGTGTGGGCTATGCGGTCGCCGCAGCTCTACCCGGTTACGACCCGGAGATGTCGGCGCAGATCCAAGCGAGGACGACACCCAACATTTTTCACCTCGTCCTCGCGCTGGGCTCTGGTTTTGCGGGAGCGCTGTCGCTCACCGGCGGTGCCAGTTCGACGCTTGTAGGTGTGATGGTCGCCGTCGCGCTCCTCGTCCCCGCCAACGTCGTCGGAGTCGGCATCGCCTCCGCCAATCCTTCGACGATCACGGGCGCCACACTCCTTCTCCTCGCCAACCTCATGGGCGTCATCATTGCAGCCAGCCTTGCGTTCCGCTACAAGCGACTTCACCCCGACAACTGGAGACAGGTGCTGGCCGCGAAAGGGAGCGTGCGAGCCGTCACACTCATCATCGCAACGGTCCTACTCCTCACGGCCGTACCGATGACGCGGGTGACGCTCACTACTGTGGGAGAGCTGCGCCTGCGGGCGCAAGTCGACCGATTGGTGCACGACGTGGTCGCTGAGTACGGATGGGGCGTGAGCGGAGTCGTCGTCGACGCTCGCGCAGATCCCCCTCTCGTCCACCTCCAAGTGCAGGTGCCCGAGCGCCCGAGCACCGAACGCATCGAAGACTTTCGGCGCGCCGTGCGCACCCTGATCGACCGTCCGATCCGCCTCGCCATTACCGCGACGCGAGTCGAGGTTTGGCGAGAGATTGCTCCTTGAGCAATCGCCTCAAACCCGGACGCCGTCAGGGTTCCGCTCGATCTGCTTCCAAGTAGCGTACGAGGCCTGCTACCACACCCAGTGCGATGTCGTCGCGATACTTGGAGGTCGCGATGAGACTGCGGTCACGCGCATTGGTGAGGAAGCCGACCTCGACGAGGATACTCGGCATCGCACTGCGCCTGAGCACGCGGTAGTCACCCGGGAGCGCTTGACGGTAATTCTCCGGGTCAACCTCGCGCAGCGCCTCCTGCACGGTGATGGCCAGCATCTTCGATTCGTCCGAGCTTGGGTGGTAAAACGTCTGAGCGCCGAAACACTCAGGGTGCTTGGGAATGCGATTGGTGTGGATACTGATCAGGAAATCGGCCTTTAAGTCGTTTGCGATCTCCGCCCGCTCGTCGAGGCTGAGAAAGGTGTCGTCAGTCCGAGTGAGCGCGACCAGAGCCCCTTGGGCCCGCAACATCCTCTGGAGCCGGTGGGCCATATCCAAGTTGATCTCTTTCTCGATGAGATCCTTTGGGAAGTGACAGACGCCCCGGTCATGGTCACCGTGACCGGGGTCGATCACAATGGTGTAGCCGTACAGTGCGCCTCGTTCAGCGCCGACTACGGTGAGGAGCGCCGCCAGCGCGACGACGATCACCCCCCCCGCCATAAGCGTCGTCTTCCTGTCCAGACGCGGCCGAATTCTCACTGGGCAACACCTCGACGACCATTCTATGCGGTTGAAATCGAGGGGATGTGCGATATGATGGGTGTAACAGAACTGGGAGGAGCCACAACGTGAACGCACACGACATGCACGTAATTGAAGCGAAGCTGTACCTACTGCCGGTGAAGACCCGCGTCCCGCTCAAGTTTGGAAGCGAGACCCTTACCCACGTCACCTGCGCCCGAGTCCACGTCAAGGTAGAGGACGCTCAGGGACGGAAAGCCACAGGTTGGGGGGAGACTCCGCTCAGCGTGCAGTGGGCCTGGCCCGCCTCCCTGTCGTATGAGGTTCGCTACGAGGACATGGTGGCGTTTTGCCAAGCGCTCACTACAGCTTGGTCCTCCTTTGATGTGAGCGGCCACGCCATGGAGATCGGCCACGCCTTCCTTGAAGAGAGATTGCCGGAGCTTTGGCGAGCCCATAACGCCGACCACGACGCTCCCATGCCGTGGCTGGCCGCTCTCATTTGCTGCTCGCCCTTTGATATTGCTGTTCACGACGCCTACGGCAACCTCAACGATCGCCCCGTGTACGAGACGTACACGTCCGAGTTTATGAACAACGATCTCTCCCATTACTTTACGGAGCCAGAGGCTGACGACCGGAGTTTCGTAGGACTGTATCCGGCAGACTTCTTTGCGCGCCCGGTTCCCGAGAGGTTAGTCGCGTGGCACTTGGTCGGCGGTCGAGATGCGATCGATCCCGATGAAGTGGCAGAGCCATTAAACGACGGGTATCCCGTGCTCCTTAAGGATTGGATTGAGACAGACGGACTCAAATGCCTCAAGATCAAATTGACGGGCACCGACGCCGCCTGGGATTACGAGCGCATCGTTCGTGTCGGCAAGACTGCCATTGAGACGGGTGTGCCGTGGTTGACGTGTGACTTTAACTGCACGGTCATGGATCCTACTTACGTGGTGGAGATCCTTGATCGTCTCGTCGACGAACAACCTCGTATCTACGGCATGATCCTCTACGTCGAGCAGCCGTTCCCCTACGAGCTCGAAGAGCATCCGATCGACGTTCACGCCGTCTCGGCCCGCAAGCCGCTCTTTATGGACGAGAGTGCGCACGATTGGAAGTTGGTGCGGCGAGGCCGCGAGCTCGGATGGACCGGCGTCGCCCTAAAGACTTGCAAGACACAGACTGGCGCCCTTCTCAGTCTCTGCTACGCGAAGGCCAAAGGGATGACGCTGATGGTGCAGGACCTGACCAATCCAATGCTGGCGCAAATCCCCCACGTCCTCCTCGCCGCGCACGCAGGCACCATCATGGGCGTCGAGACCAATGCTATGCAGTTTTACCCCGAGGCCTCGCGGCCCGAAAGCCTCGTGCATCCCGGTTTGTATCGCCGCCGAGACGGCCGGCTCGATCTCGCCAGTATCTCTGGGCCCGGATTCGGCTACCGCGTCGACGAAATCAAACGAGAGCTGCCCGAGCCCGTCGCGTAAGCGAGTAAGGCAGCGGCGAAGAACAAGAGTCCGTGGGCGAGGGCGCTGTCCGCGACGTCAAAATTGGGCTGGTGGTGATCCCCCTGGAGCGCCGCGCCGATCACCCCCAGGGTCGCCACTCCTCCTTGTCGCTGCACACAGTCCATCATCAGCGACGCGTCCTCACTGGCTCCAAAGGTGTGCCCTTGAGACACCTCAACCTTTGGCGCCAGACTCTGTAATACAGTGGCGATCTCTTCCGCAAACGGCATGTCACACGGAGTCGCCAAGGCGCGTCCGAGAGGGCGAACCAAGACTTCAACGTCGTGCATGGCACCCGCTCCCCGTACCGTGCGCAGTGCCCGTTCCTCAACGGCTTGGTGCACCGCCTTGTTCTCGCCGCGCACCTCAAACGCGAGTACTGCCCGATCAGGTACGATGTTGAGCGCGGTACCTGCGTTCAACATACCGACGTTCAGCCTTGCCTGACCCATGCTAAACTGTGTGTGCGTGTGCAAGTTGAGTGCGGCGCCGGCGGCAGCCAGGAGCGCGTTCCTCCCCTTTTCTGGAGCGCGCCCCGCGTGTGCCGGCACTCCTTGAAAGGTGACCTCAAACTTACTCGTCGCCAACAGTCCCTCGACGGATGTTGCCACCGTGCCTTCGGGCGCACCGAGACCTACATGAAGCGCGACAAACCGGTCGACGCCTTCCAAGCCTCCCGCATCCACGAGGGCGGCCGCCCCCCGGCCGCCCTCCTCGGCTGGTTGAAAGAGAAGGCGCACTTCCCCGCAGAGTTCGGGACTGAGCCTTGCGACTAGCTGGGCAAGCCCCACACCGATTGCCGTGTGTACGTCGTGTCCGCAAGCGTGCATTGTACCACGGCGCGCCGACGCCCACCCCTCGGCAGCAGGTCGGTGCGCAGGATTCGTTGACTCCATGACGGGAAGCGCGTCAATGTCCACGCGGAAAGCCAGGGTGGGTCCCGGTCTACCTGTGCGCCACGTAGCCACGCATCCCGTGTACCCCCCTTTCATGGGCCCAAGAATCTCTGCGTCGATCTCTCCTCGATCCGCCGCTGCTTGAGCAGCCGCCCACGCCTCATCCATGACGTCGGCGTCGGGTAACCCAACACGCTCGGCTACTCCGTACAGCTCGCGACCGTAACGAACCTCAAAGCCCAACTCAAGCAATGTTGTAATCACGAGCGCCGTCGTGCGCAACTCCGTCCATCCAAGTTCCGGCCACCGATGAAGGTCACGCCGAAAGGGAAGCAACGCGTCTGCAATCTCTCTGCAATAGCCGTTTACAGCGCCCACGAGGTCACGTGATAGGCTCGAAGATCTCCCTCGATCACACTCCACAGCCATTCCTCCCTCAGGCTTTAAGACCGGAGCTCAGCTTCGGCGCTACCCACTCGTCGAGGTCCGAAAGAGCGCGAATCCCCGACCGCCACATGGTCCGCAGGCGGTCCGGGTCGTCCCGGATCGCCTCCCAGTCACCTGCGCTCGTAAGGTACTCCCAGTACGACTCCATGGCAAGCCCCTGCCGCCTCGCCCACTGCACGAGTTCGAGGGGACGCACCGTCCATACGTCGATGGGGTCGTAACCAAAGAGGGCAGCGCCGCAGTAGAGCGCCGGCTTCACCGTCGTCCCGAGCAATCGCACGGGGCGGGCAAGGCCGCGATCGCTTTTGTCTTGAAATGAGCGAATCGAACTCGCACGAATCGTCGGAAGTTGTGCGAGGTACGCATGGGAACGCTCGAGAATCCGAGCCTTACTCGGGCGCTCCCATTCGCTGGGGTACTCACCGTATACGCTGACGAAAGTACCGGGAAGGGGAGCGAGCCACTCCTCTGGGTACGCATCACACTGTACTGCGTACACTTGGACGTCGCTCACGCGGTAGGGCTCTCGCTCGATCCCCCCCAACCCCACTTGCAACTCCATCGCGTACTCCAACCGCGGCGTAAGCGGCCCTTCCATCACCGTGCCATCCACTAGCACGTGGAGGTCAAAGTCAGAGTATCCGGGGATAAACCCTCCTTTGTACGCAGAGCCCTTTACGATCGCGCCCTTAAGATAAGAGCCGAACGCGGCTTGCGCCGCGGCAAGCACGCGCTCCACCAGCTCGTCGCGCGCGGCTGCAGGCATCTCTGCCTTCTCTGCCTCGACAGTCGTCCCCGGCCGCAAGACGCCTCCGCGCACCACCCGTGCCATCAGCCCCGAGCATCCCATCATCTCTTTGACGAGCTGGTGATCGATGGTGGGCAAGGTGGTACATGGTATTCGATTCTCCGTCACCTCGAGCACCACCGGTCCGCAGTACAAACGGTCGCCCGGCGCCATGTCGTCGAGGGGAATGCCCCGTACCGTGAGGTTCTCTCCCAACAGCCCGGGTCCCACGATGTATCCCATCTGCATCCACGTCTCGAGGAGTCGAGCGTCCATTAACGAGACTTGTCGAGTGTTGGGCTTGATCGGCTCTTTGACGGCGTGCACGCGATATTCGCCTGCATGGGCGTCGCTCTCGACGCCGTGATCCGGCACTAGGCGCAACTCGCTCACGGGTAGTTTGGGTTGATGCCTTTCTGGACTCATGTTCACCGATTCCAACGTGCCGATGGCCCATACCGGCTCGATCGGCCGCCGAATCGAGGTGGTCGGCGTATGTGTCACGTTCGTCACTTCCTTAACCCAGATGGCAATACATACGAATCTTCCCTGCAGACCTGCCACAACCTTCGTCCTTAAGTAACCCCGCCCGGTCCGAACGAGGACCTTTCGAGCGCCTCTCGAAATAACGTAACAGCGGGAGGCGCACCGGGTGAGGAGTCGACGCAGCAAGGTACGGAAGACGATGCATCGCCTCCGCAGTGAATGGGCGCCGCCCCTCATCGTTGGGGCCATAGGCGGCTTTCTTGGCGCGGTGTTCGGCATTCCTACCCCATGGCTGATCGGACCCATGGTGGCGGGCCTGGTCGCCGCGGTAGGCTTTCGTGCCAACTACCGTATTCCCCCGCTCGCCTTCTCAATCGCCCAAGTTGCGATCGGCCTGACAGTCGGTCTCTCGTTCTCGATCGAAACGATCCACCGGCTCGGAGCGCACCTCCCGATCGTAATCGGCGTCCTGGTCACCACGACGGGACTCAGTCTAGCAAACGGCTACCTCTTGGCGCGTTGGACGGGTATTGACCGCGCCTCTGGGCTTTTGGGGTGCATCCCGGGCGCTGCTTCAGCCATGGTAGCTTCCGCGGATAAGGTGGGCGCCGACGCGCTGGTGGTCGCCGTCCTCCAATACGTACGGATCTTACTGATCCTCGCACTCGTTCCCCCTGCCATCTCCGCTTGGGCCCGGCACCTGGAAGCGGCCGGGTGGACTCTCCTCCCGACGCACGGTGGCTCCACTCAAACGGTCCCCACGTTGATAACGCAAAGCGTCTCCCCAGAGACGCTCTCGCCAGTGATCGGCGTGCTCCTCCTGGTTGCCTTAGGGTGGATCGGCGCGGGCCTTGGGAGGCGTCTTGGCCTTCCGTCCCCCTACGTTCTCGGCCCCATGATGCTTGCTACAGCTACCGTGACGGTGTTTCCGACCGTCGAGTCGGAGTTGAGTGTACCTCCCCCGCTTTTCAACCTCGCCCTAACCGTGATCGGGACCTCGGTGGGTTTACGCTTTAGCGGCGATATCCTCAAGAGTTTGCGCCGAGTCGTCATTGTGGAGCTCCTACTTCTAACGGTGCTCCTTCTCCTGAGTGCGCTGTTGGCGGCCCTCATGGCAAGGATAACGGGGATCGATTTAATGAGCGCCGTCCTAGGAAATGTACCGGGCGCTCTCGAAGCCATTGTGGCGACCGCCGTTGACCTGCAGACCAATGCCCCAATCGTCGCGGCAATGCAGACGATGCGATCGCTCGCGCTGCTTTGTTTAGGACCTTGGATCGTCGACCGGCTGCACCGGGCCCAGCGACCCGGGACCTCACTACACACCTCACATTCGGAGTGATCGCTCGTGTCGCACGTGCAACAACACGCCCAACGCCTCACTCGTGTCGCATTTTCGGGCTACTTTATGGTCGGCGTCGCAGCCATCCTGTTTGCGCCCCTTTTGCCCGAAATCATCACGGAGTTTGACTTAAGTCTCACAACTGCAGGCCTCCTTTTTCCGGCGATGTCGCTAGGCGGGTTGTTCGGTGGCTTGAGCGCGGGTCCGCTGGTCGATCGCTTCGGTACCAAACCTGTCATCATGGCCAGTGTCGGCCTGTCGGCGCTCGGCTTTCTGGTGACGGCGCTCAGTCCTACATGGCTGCTGGTCCTTGCGGGATTTGCGTGCATGGGCGTTGGTCAACGGGCTTTAGGTACCTGCCTTAATACCTTGGTCGCCAAAGTGAATCCCGACAACTCTGCGAAGTACCTTAACTATCTGCACGGCGTGTACGGTTCGGGAGCGTTAATCGCTCCGCTTGTTATCGGGTTGGTCTTACTCTTTGACGAGAGTTGGCGGTGGATCTTTGCAGGTCCGGTCGTCTTGTGGGTGCTCTTTGGCATCGCAGCGGCGGTCCAGACGTACCCGCAGCAGGCGCCGTCGGTTGTGAAGCGGGCGGGGCGGGCCGGCGCCGTGCTGCGCACACCGACCTTCGTCATGCTTTTCCTGATCGCCTTTGGGTACAACGGCGTCGCCTTCTCGCTCCTGGGGTGGGTCAAGACGTACCTCGATTTGGCGGGGGGTATCCATCCGTTCCTATCAACGAGTATGATCTCCATCTTTTATGCGGCGCTCACACTGGGCCGCTTCGTCTGCGGTACCGCCGCTCGGCGCATCGGCTACCCGACGACAATTCTCATCTGCGCAGTCGGTACCACGGTGACATACCCGCTCTTCATCATTTCACAGAGTCCGTTCGTCGTCGCACCCGCCGTCTTTTGCAGCGGTCTCTTTTTGTCGGGCCTGTACCCCACCGCACTCGCCATTGCGACTCAGACATTTAAGGAGAAGGCCGGTACAGTTACAGGCGTACTCACTACTGCCATGACGGCCGGCGCCATGATTCCCCCCTGGTGGACAGGGGCCATCGCCGATCGAAGCGGTTTTCAATTCGCCATGGGCGTCAACATCGTCATCGTCGCACTGTTGCTCTTTGCGGCGGTCACGCTGGTCCGACTCTCCAAGGCCGGAGCAACCCGCTCGACAAGCTCCCTGCATCCGAGTGCGTAGCGCCCTTCCATCTCCTCCCACTGCATACAACATTGTGCTTGAGTACACAATAGGACCGATTCGATTTCAATGCAGTGAGACGTAGAGGTTGGGGAGGCACACACACATGGATCCCGAACAGCGCAGACACGAAGCCGAGGGCATTGGAGAACACGACAAGGATCAACAACTTGACGTCTTCCGTGTCCAGCACGACGACAAGACGCTTACCACGAATCAAGGCAGTCGGGTTTCCCACACGGACGACTCGCTTAAGGCCGGCGAGCGCGGCCCGACGCTCATGGAAGACTTCCATTTCCGCGAAAAGATGATGCATTTCGATCACGAACGAATCCCCGAGCGTGTCGTCCACGCGCGTGGTTTTGGCGTGCATGGATACTTCGAAGTGTACGAACCGATGACCGAGTATACGAAGGCCAAGTTCCTGCAAGACCCTGCCGTGCGCACGCCTGTCTTCGTCCGCTTCTCGACCGTCGTCGGCTCGCGCGGCTCCGCAGACACAGTCCGGGACGTGCGTGGTTTCGCCACCAAGTTTTACACCGAGGACGGCAATTACGACCTCGTGTCCAACAACATACCAATCTTCTTTATTCAAGATGCGATCAAGTTTCCCGACGTGGTTCATGCGATCAAGCCGGAGCCACACAACGAAATTCCTCAGGCGTCGGCGGCGCACGACACGTTCTGGGATTTTGTCGTCAGCACGCCGGAGACGGCCCACATGATCATGTGGTTGCTCTCTGATCGCGCCATCCCCCGCAGCTTCCGCATGATGGAAGGCTTCGGCGTCAATACGTTCCGATTCATCAATGGTCAGGGAAAGGCCCGTTTCGTCAAGTTTCATTGGAAGCCCAAACTGGGCGTGCACTCACTCGTTTGGGACGAGGCGCAAAAGATCGCGGGCAAAGATCCGGATTACTTGCGGCGAGACCTTTGGGATGCTATCAACCAAGGGGAGTATCCTGAGTTTGAGTTGGGTGTTCAGATGATCGATGAAGAAGACGAGTTCGCTTTCGACTTCGATATTCTCGATCCTACGAAGTTTTGGCCGGAGGAGCTGGTTCCGGTGAAGCTCATTGGGCGTATGGTTCTCAACCGGAACCAAGACAACTTCTTTGCCGAAACGGAACAAGTCGCGTTCCACCCAGGTCACGTCGTGCCGGGAATCGATTTTAGTAACGACCCGCTCCTTCAGGGGCGACTCTTCTCGTACTTAGACACACAACTCATCCGATTGGGCGGTCCCAACTTCCACGAGATCCCGATTAATCGGCCCGTAGCCCCCGTACATAACAACCAGCGCGACGGTTACCATCGGATGACAATCGATCGCGGCCGAGTCGCCTACTCTCCTAACTCACTTCAGGAGAACCACCCGATGCCGACAGGAGAGAACGACGGCGGATACGTCCATTATCAGGAGAAAGTCGACGGGCAGAAGGTGCGTAGGCGCAGCCAAAGCTTCCAGGATTTTTACTCGCAGGCGACCCTCTTTTGGAACAGCCTCAGCGGCCCTGAGAAGCAACATGTGATCGATGCATTTCACTTTGAAGTGGGTAACGTCATGGATGGGCGAATCAAGCAGCAGGTCGTCGAGATGTTCAACAACGTGGACTCCGCCTTGGCCGTCGAGATCGCCAAAGGGATTGGCGTCGCTCCTCCAAAGAAACCGGGTGGTCGCGGCGTGGGCGAATCATCACCTGCTTCATCACCTGCCGTTAGCCAAGCGAACACGGTGATGACCCCAAAGACACGCAAAGTCGCCGTACTAGTGGAGAACGGGTTCCACTATCCCGATGTAGAACAGCTGATGAACGCATTAAACATGGCCGGAGTCTCGGCCCTCGTGGTGAGCCAAACACTCGGCACCATCACCAGTGTCGATGGACGCCAGCTCGCCGCCAATAAAAGCTACGCAACCACCGGGTCAATCATGTTCGACGCCGTGTTCATTCCCGGAGGACGCCAAAGCGTCGACACCCTCTTGGGACTTGGAGACGCCCTTCATTTCGTCAACGAGGCCTTCAAGCACGCCAAGCCCATTGGAGCCTCAAACGAAGGCGTCGATCTCCTCAACGCGGCAAAGGTCATCGGCGTCAAGACAGCCCCTGGGGATTCACAGGCTCAACTCGTCTCTGATTTAGGGGTCGTTACCATTCGCAACGTCGGTGATTTGGGGATGGAGCTTCAAGAGGGTTACTTCACCGCCGAGTTTGTCAACGCTATCACCCAACACCGCCACTGGGGACGTCAGCAACAAAAGAGCATGGTGCCGGCGTAACGCCGACACCACCCTCCTACCAATCACACGTTACACGCGGCAAACGCCTCTTGCAGTGCCTCTACGGCGTCACCCTTCGGCCGAAACTCGTGTCCGACGTATCCGTCGTACTCCGTTTGGGCGATAGCGCGCATGACGGCCGGGTAGTATATCTCCTGCTCGTCGTCGAGGTTTTGCCGGCCCGGATTACCGGCGGTATGGAAGTGACCGATGTGCTCGATGATCTCACCGATTGTGCGGATCACGTCGCCTTCCATGATTTGCATGTGGTAGATGTCATAGAGGAGCTTACAGCTGGGTGAGTCGACCGCCTGACAGAGTTTGACGCCCCACTCGGTCGAGTCCCCTTGGTAATCCGGGTGATTCACCTTGCTGTTCATCAGCTCCAAACACAGGAGGACTCCGGCGTCCTCCGCTCGTTTGATGACGCGTTGTAACCCTTCCGCACATATCTCGATGCCCTCGTCGTCATCAAGGCCTTCACGATTGCCGCTAAACGTGATGAGCGAACGGATTCCGTTCGCTTCGGCTTTGCGAATGTTCTCCGTCAGCTCACGTTCGATACGATCGTGATTCTCCCGCTTGTTGAGCCCGTCCGGCAATGAGTCGTGCCCTTTGACAATAGCAATCTCAAGGCCCGCCGCCTTGATCGCGGGCCAATGTTCCTCAGGAGCCATCTCGATTGAACGGAACCCGAGCTCTACGGCTGTCTTGATGAGACCGTCTACGCCCAAGCTCCTCGAGAAAGGGCCGAAACAGGCCGATTGTTTAATGCGTGCCATTAATTTTACCCTCCAAAGTGTGTGTCTAGGCGCCCATGAAGATGAACTTGAGGACAAATAAGACCGAGAGGGCATGAATGATAGGACTTGCCTCCCGAGCTTTGCCCGCTACCAAGTGGATGAACGAGTAAGCCACGAAGGCCAAAAAGATGCCGTTCGCGATCGAAAACGTTAGGGGCATAGCGATCATCGCCAAGAAGGCCGGGACTGCTGTCGCCATGTTATCCCAATCGATCTTACCGATACTGCTCAGCATCATCGCTCCGATCAACACCAGAGCCGGAGCAGTCGCAGCGGGCGGAATTGCGCCGATCACCGGAATAAAGAAGAGGGCGACCAAAAAGAGGACTGCCACGGTGAGAGCCGTCAGGCCCGTGCGACCGCCTTCGGCGATTCCCGCCGAGCTCTCGACGTAGGTGGTAACGGTTGAGGTGCCAAAGACCGCACCGGCGATCGTTCCCACGGAGTCGCTTGTCAACGCTCGACCAACATTGGGCAGGCGCCCCTCTTTATCAAGGTATCCGGACTTCTCCGAAAGACCGATCAACGTCCCCGCAGTGTCGAACAGGTCGACAAAGAGGAACGCAAAGATGACAGTGGCAAAGCCCAGTCCAAGGGCGCCGGCGATGTCGAGCTGGCCGAGAATCGGGGTCCACGAGCCCAAACTGGGCAGAGCGAAGAAGCGGTCGGGCATCGTCGTCACGCCCATCGGAATTCCGATGGCAGTCGTGATGAGAATCCCCAGCAAGATGGCGCCGCGTACCCGGCGTACCAATAAGGCTGCGGTGATGAGGATGCCCAGGGCGGCAAGGAGTGTCGAACGATCGCCAAAGCTTCCCAGGGCGACAAAAGTCGCCGGATCTGAGACGACGATCCCGGCGTTCTTTAGCCCAATGAAGGCCAGGAAGAGGCCGATTCCTGCCGCGATCGCATACTTGAGCGATAGCGGTACCGCATTAATGATGGCCTCGCGGATGTTACTCACCGACAGGATCAGAAAGAGGACACCCGATATAAAGACCGCCCCAAGCGCCGTCTGCCAGGGGACTCCCATCCCGAGCACCACAGAGTATGCAAAGTACGCGTTCAATCCCATTCCTGGAGCCAGAGCGAACGGATAGTTGGCGTACAGCGCCATCAGCGCGGTTGCAAGGAATGCTGAGAGCGCCGTCGCTATCACGACCGCCTCAAACGGCATGCCGGCATCCGCGAGGATGAACCCGTTTGTGGGTAGGATGTATGCAAGCGCCAGAAACGTAGTCAGGCCCGCCAACAGCTCTCGGCGAACAGTCGTGCCGTGGGTTTGCAACTGGAAGAGACGGTTAAGTCCGCTCCCCTTGGCCGCAGATTCATGCATCGTCGACAACGAAGATCCCCCCTAAATGAGGTCCGATTACATCGTGCTTTGATTCGCTCCCCACGATACACTTCCTTGTGGGAATCGTGGCGGGAGCCAGGGAAACGCTTGGACAACGCAGAACATGCCCCACAAATAGGAGTGAACGCCGCCGTGAACATTCAAACTCATCATCGTGAGCCCCTTGCCGAGATGGTGCCCCGCCTCGTGGCGACGGCCCGAGGCGAGCTCCCCGCGACCCTCGTGATTCGTGGCGGTCGCTTGGTGAACGTTTGCACCGGAGAGATCAACGAGAACGTATCGGTCGCTGCACAAGGTTCCCGTATTGCTTACGTTGGACCGAACCAACCATTCGCCGTCGACGAAAACACCCACGTGATCGAGGCCGATGGACGCTTCATCGCCCCCGGACTCATCGACGGTCACTGCCATATTGAGAGCACTCAACTTAGCGTTACCCAATTTGCCCGGGCCGTCCTGCCCCTCGGTACGACGGCCGGATTCTTTGATGCTCACGAGATCACCAACGTGTTGGGATTATCCGGACTGCGCCTCATGCTTGACGAGGCGCGTAGCACCCCCATGATGGCATACCTCCAGGTGGCTTCGTGCGTACCGGCGAGCACGTTGGAGCTCGAAACTCCCGGCGCCGTCATCGGACCCGAAGAAGTGGCCGAAGCCTTGAGCTGGGGCCCCGATGTCATCGCCCTCGGAGAGGTAATGAACTTTCCCGGGGTGGTCAACCAGGACCCTCGCATGATTCAGGAGATTCAAGCGACCTTGGCGGCGGGTAAGATCGTCGACGGCCACTACACCTGGCCGGCCGACGACCGTCTCGTGGCCTACGCCGCTGCCGGAATCACCGCGGATCACGAGATCACCACCGCCGAAGATGCCCTTCAGCGGCTCCGCCTCGGCATGTACGCGATGCTCCGCCGGGGCTCCGCCTGGCACGACGTCGCTGAGACCGTGCGCGTCTACACCGAAGGCGGAGTCGATCCCCGCCGCATCGTGCTCGTCACCGACGATCGCAGCTCCGAGTCCCTCTTAGAAGAGGGGCACATGAACTTTGTGGTCCGCCACGCAATTCAACAGGGTGTCAAACCCGTGACTGCATTTCAAATGGCAACGCTTAACGCGGCCGAGCGCTTCGGTGTCGCGCGCGATATCGGTAGTGTCACGCCGGGCTCGTACGCGGACGTCATCCTACTCGACGGCAATCTGGCCGACGTCGACGTCGGCGTGACGATCGCGGCCGGAAGCGTCGTCGCTGAGTGCCGTACGATGAGCCTTCCATCCCCCTCGTACGCTTATCCGACGGACGTGATGAATACCGTCCGCCTCAAACGCGAACTCGTCTCCGATGACTTCGCGATTCCCGTCACTTTGAATGGAGAATCAGACGGGTTTGTGAAGGTCCGATCCATTCGCGTGATCGAGAATCACGCCGAGACCCGCGAGGAGATCGTGAGGCTCCCCGTTCAGGACGGACGCCTCATCGTGAGCGAGGCTCGCTCGACGGACGGCGGCTCACCGGATGCCGCCCATCCGAATGGACCAGGCGACCCGGACGTCTGTAAGCTGGCGGTGATCGAGCGACACAACGCATCTGGAGCGATCAGCGTCGGAGTCGTCTCAGGGGTCGGATTCACCGGACCGGCGGCCCTCGCTACCACCGTCGCGCATGACAGCCACAACTTGATGGTGTTGGGCAACTCCGACGGCCTCATGGCTGAGGCCGCCAACGAATTAGCGCAGGCCGGTGGAGGAGTCTGTGTCAAGTTTGGCGCCGCCCCTGACACTCATACCGTCACACTCCCCTTACCGATCGCCGGACTGATGTCACCGGAGCCATACGAGGAGGTCGCCCGTATGTCCAAGGCCGTTAGCCGGGCGCTCTCCCAAGCCGGATGCGACCTCAATTACGCGTTTATGACGCTCTCACTCCTCGCTCTCGTCGTCATTCCCGAGCTCCGGCTCTCCGACAAAGGTTTGGTGAAAATCGGGGCCAACGGATTCTCACGCGTCGATTTAATTGTAGGAGGCGACTAGGAAATGAGCGGCTCCCTAGCCGGCAAACGAGCAATCGTCACAGGCGGCGGGCGCGGTATCGGAAGGGCGATCGCTGAGGCATACGCACGCGCCGGTGCGCACGTCGCTGTGGTGGCCCGCACCCGTGCGCAGCTCGAAGCGGTCGTGGACGCCGTGCACTCGTCCGGCGGTCGCGCTTTGGCTATCGAGTGTGACGTCGGTGACTCGGACGCGGTCACTAAGATGGTCGCCGAAGCGCTCTCACACCTCGGCGGCGTCGACCTCCTCGTCAACAACGCCGGCGCCGTCACTGAACGAGTCACCAGTACGGTCGAGAGCGATCCTGGGCTCTGGTTTGAATCTCTGCGCGTCAACGCGTACAGTACCTACCTGTGCAGCCGTGCCGTTCTCCCCCACATGATGGAGCAAAGAAGCGGCGCCATCATCAACATGGGCTCCGGCATGGGACACGAGCCAGGCGAGAGCAACGTCGCCTATCGGGTCGGCAAGGCGGCGCAGTGGATGTTTACAAAGTCGTTGGCCCTAGAAGTGTGGGAGTATGGCATCACCGTCAACGAGATCGTCCCAGGTCCGGTCCTCACACCGGCGACCGCCGACCGCTTTGTCCTGGGCGATCCGCCACCGTGGATGCAAAGCGAGCGGGTAAAAGCGCCTGAAGAAGTGGCTGAGTTGGCCCTCTGGCTTGCTACCCGCGGCCGGGGTGGCCCTTCCGGCCAATCGTTTAGTTTGGCGAGGAGGCCGCCGGCGGGATAACAGGCGTACCTGGAACTAGGCGTCGAGACACCGCAGACACACCATTCACCGAAGTTCGCCAACGAGAGGTTACAGTCGATGAGAAACGCAGAGAGCGTTGCTGAATTGGATGCCGACATCGTTGTTTGTGGAGGCGGTTTAGGAGGGTGCGCCGCGGCGTTGGCCGCCGCTCAGATGGGTCGAAGTCTCGTCCTCACCGAAGAGACCCCATGGCTCGGTGGACAACTCTCCAGTCAAGGAGTGCCTCCAGACGAGAACCACTGGATCGAAAGTTTCGGGGGAACACGCAGCTATCAGGAGTTTCGCACACGGATCCGGGCGTACTATCGGCGTAACTACCCGATGACCGGCCGAGCGATGCGCGACCCGCTCCTCAACCCCGGCAACGCCTGGGTGAGCCGGATCGCCCACGAGCCCCGCGTGGCCGTGGCAGTCCTTTGGGAGATGCTCGCTCCGTACATCCACAGTGGAAAGGTGCGCCTGCTCCTGGAGCACAAACCCGTTGCGGCGGAGGTCGACGGCGACGAGATTCGCTCAATGACCCTTCAGGATCTGCGCTCGGGAGCGTTGCGTACGTTACGAGGGAAGCTCTTCCTCGACGCAACGGAGCTTGGCGACGCATTACCCCTGACGGGGACAGAGTACGTCACCGGCGCCGAGAGTCATGCCGATACCGGTGAGCCTCACGCGCCACTCGGCCCTCCCCGCCCGCTCAACATGCAGGCCATCACACACTGTTTCATCGTCGACTATGTCGCAGGGCGGGACGCGACGATCGATCGGCCCGAGGCCTACGATTTCTGGCGATCCTTCGTCCCAGACCTCACACCGAACTGGCCGGGGAAGCTCCTTAGCTGGAGCTACACGCAGCCCCGAACCGGCACACCGATCAACGGCGGCATCCTTGGCCCGCCCCAAGGGACGACCGATCTGTGGCGGTATCGCAGGCTTATCGACCCCCACAACTTTGAGCCCGGCTTCTACAATGGTGATGTCGTCGTCATCAACTGGCCGCAGAACGACTACTTCCTGGGACCGATCATCGAGTGTTCTGAGGAGGAGCGGGAGGCACACCTCGCGGGAGCCAAGCAACTGAGCCTCAGCCTCCTCTACTGGCTGCAGACCGAAGCGCCGCGCCCCGACGGCGGCGTCGGCTACCCGGGCCTACGGTTGCGTACCGATGCGTTCGGCACGGAGGACGGCCTTGCGCTCTACCCGTACGTCCGAGAGTCCCGCCGGATCAAAGCTAGGTTTACCATCCTCGAACAGCATGTGAGTCGAGAGGTGCGCGGCCACCACGGCGCCCAGCCTTTCGACGACAGTGTGGGCATAGGCCACTATCAAATCGACCTTCATCCCAGCACCGGTGGGGACAACTACATCGACTTTCCGGCATGCCCATTTCAGATCCCCTTGGGCAGCTTGATTCCGGTACGAATGCGAAACCTGCTGGCGGCCGGCAAAAATCTCGGGGTAACGCATGTCACCAATGGATGTTACCGGCTGCACCCGGTCGAGTGGAACGTGGGTGAGGCCGCAGGGTACGCGGCAGCACTCTGCTGTGAGAAGGGCTTCACCCCTGAGGCGCTCATTGAGCCGGCCCGCCTCAATGATCTCCAACGGCTGCTGGAGCGTGCCGGCGTGCGGTTGGAGTGGCCCACGCTAGGTCCAAGGGATTAAAAGACGCGACCGCTTTAGCGGTCGCGCCCTTCGTCTTCGGAGTCGTTCCCACGCTCAGACTCCGACTCACGCGGCTCCAACTGCAGCGCCACAGAGTTGATGCAGTGACGTAGCCCCGTCGGTGGTGGGCCGTCATTGAAGACATGTCCTAGATGCGCGTCACATTGTGAGCACAGGACCTCGATGCGCCGCATACCCAGACTCCGGTCCTCTTCGTATCGGACCGCATCCTTCTCCACCGGCTGCCAAAAGCTGGGCCATCCCGAGCCCGAGTCGTATTTAGTTTGGGATTCGTACAGGGGCGCGCCACAGCAGACGCAGTGGTAAACCCCTTCATCCTTACAATCGGTGTACTTGCCCGCGAAGGCGCGTTCCGTGCCGGCTCGGCGCGTCACCTCATACTGCTCGGGCGTCAAACGCTCTCGCCACTCGTCATTGGTGAGTCGCACTCGCTCAGTCATTAAGGATCCGCTCCTTTTTACCATGTTCCAACCAAGTTTCAACCAATGCCACGCAGCTTCACGTCGAACCCTACGCCGTGGGCGCGGGGATCATCTTGATGCAGACCGGCCGGGGCACCTGCGTAACATGCCCCGTCGGTTGTAGCTTACCCGTCTCTTGGTCAATCGCAAAAGCTACGATCGTATCACTGTCGCGATTCTCCGCGTAGAGATACGTTCCCGTGGGATCCATGGCAAAGTTGCGCGGGTGCCCGCCTTGCGTCGGCTCAAAGCCTACCAGCGTCAGACAGCCGCTCCCACCGTCTACTGCAAAGATCGCGATGCTGTCGTGGCCGCGATTGGAGCCGTAGACGAACCGGCCCGACGGATGGACCAGGATCTCTGCCGTCCAACTCTCCTCGTCAAATCCTTCCGGGAGCGTGGAGATCGTCTGAATTTCGGTAAGGGAGCCTCGCTCGGCGTCGTAATCAAAGGCAGTGATCGTCGATGAGAGCTCGTTGATGACGTATCCGCGCTTCCCATCGGGATGAAAGGCAAAGTGACGAGGGCCCGAGGCCGGTGCAACCGTGGCCCACGGCGTCTCGTTGGGCGCCAACTGCCCGGTGTCGGCGTCAAATCGATAAATCATTACTCTGTCGAGGCCCAAGTCAGGGACGAACGCGAACGCATTCCCCGGGTCAAGAAAGATCGAGTGCGGGTGTGGGGCGGTTTGGCGCGGATGCACGCTCGACCCTTCGTGTTGAATCACGACTGTCGCCTCGCCGAGGCTCCCATCCTCAAGGATGCGCAGAGCCGAGATGCTTCCACCGCCGTAATGAGCGGTCAACAGACTCCGCCCTGTGCGGTCGACAAAGATATGGCACAGGCCTTGTCCGTGCGAGACTTGGCGATTGATGTGCGTGAGACTCCCTGACTCGGGATCGATCGCAAAGGCGCTCACACCGCCCTCTGACGGCGACAGACTGCGGTCCTCATCGATCGCGTACAAGTAGCGCCCATTGGGGTGAATGGCGAGAAAGGATGGATTGCTCACCCCCGTGACAACACTCAATGGGTGTAAATCACCGGATTTCCTGTCCAAGCGGTATATGTAGATGCCTTCCCCCGTCTCGCCGCGGGCTGCACCTACGTAAACAAAGTAGTCACTCTTACCCGATTGAGTCATGTGACTCCCTCCTTGTTACGTTCCGATGTCTTGCCACATCACTTCGTAGATGGGACGAAAGTTCCTGGTACGTGCGCTCGCTGCCCGCGCCCATTGAAAGCCATCACCATGGCTTTCAATGGGCGTCCGACGTTAACCAAGCGCCCCCACCGTCCTTAACCAGGCTCGAGCAATCAGCGCATGTCCAGCCGGCGTGGGATGCACTCCGTCACCTGCCCAGTACGAGGGCGCCACCCGACTCGACGCCTCGGCAAAGAGACCGTCAAGCGGTACCAAATAGGTGTTAAACTCACGGGCGAGGCGGCGTACACTTTGGATCTTGGGATCGAGATCCTCGCGCCACTCCTCGCGGTCCTCAGGGTGTGGCAGCACAAAGGGTTCCATCAAGATCAACTCGGCTTGTGTGCGCTCACGCACCTGGTTGAGAAGGCGGCGATACCCCGCTTCGTACGCTTCGACGGAAGTCGGGTCGTTGCGGTCGTACCGACGCCAACAATCGTTGATCCCAATCATGATTGTGACGACGTTGGGCTTGAGTTGGAGGCAGTCCGCCTCCCATCGGGCTTCTAAATCTTTGACACGATTCCCGCTGATGCCGCGGTTGACAAAGTGTACTCCGTGTTCGGGGAAGAGTGAGCCAAACCAGCTGGCAGCCATGAACGCGTAGCCTCGACCGAGATCGGCCGGTTGATCAGCGTTGCGTCCTGCCATGGTGATGCTGTCACCTTGAAAGAGGACGAGCGAGTTCGGTTTGATGAGCAACGACATGTCAGTTCCCTCCGATGAACTTGCAGTTATGGAATACTCATTTTGCAGGCACCAGGTTGCCGCACGCCATTCGGCACGCACCCGCAACTTCCTGCTCTCATAAAGGCATCCTGAGCTCTTGACATAGTTCGACCCGGCCATGGTACGTCCACCCGGGGCTTTCATCCGCTACGAGCCGCTTTCCGGTAGCTCTGGCTGCAGGTGTTGAGGTATTGGATCGTCTGCTTGAATCCACGCAAAGCTCTCAGCGGCAGCTTGTCGCCGACTTTCCTCCGCATTGTGTTGAGCGAGAGATCTTCGGCCTGGATGACGACAAGGGCGATCTCTTTCTCCTTACAGATCTGCCGCTTGAGGGCATCGCGTTTGCGCTGTGCGGCCACTTCCTGTTTCGAGAAGCGTCCCGTGGCGACGTAGTGTTGTGGCCCGTTGAACTCGAAAGCCACGCGATTCACAGGATAGAAACGATCGAGCTCCATGCGCTCTTTAGTGGAGGGATTCTCAAGAAAGTACGGTCTGGCGCCGTCGACACACTCTCGTGTGTCGACATTCAGTGACAGGAGCGCCCGCATAAGCCCTTCCCCACCGTATCTCGACTCCTCCAGACCCTTTTGCATCTCCTCTTTGTACGCTTGGTCGGCGTGTTGGAGGCGAAACCAAATGGGCGCTAGCCGGTTCTTTTGCGCGGTCGCGATCCAGCGTGCCTTGGCGAGAGCGCGAACGGCCCGCTTTACGGTCTTTAAGTGCAATCCGGTCAGCTTACTGAATTCAGCCCACTTGAATTCGCCCGCCAATCCATTGAATGTAGATGTCGCCTGCAGTAGCCCGTAACAAAGAAGCGCCTGCGGACGCACCGCATGGGACGCTCGGATTAAGTCCACCGGAATCTTCACGATGGTGCGATCATCCAGGGCAGGGAAGAGAGTTCGCCATCGCCGTTTCCCGGACGAGCGATCGCGGTGCGGCACGAGCCAACCCGAGGCCGCGGCTCTCTTCAAGGCCTCATATACGGTGGAACGGGCCAGGCAGGTACGCTTCGCGAGACGCTCGGGCACGTGCGAACGCTGACGCCTGTGCGTTGCATCGAAGCGCAAACGGATCCAGAGCAACTTCGCGGCGGGTGTCAACGCACGCGAGAGGAATAGAGCGAGCGGAACGTCGATCGTCCGTATCTGCAACTGGAACTGCCCCCCCACCCGTGTTGCCTCCTCGTTGGTTTCCTCTATGACCACGCGTTCACGCACCCAACCGCTGCAGATACCTCCGCAGAAGTTTGAGCAAACACTTGTTCGCAAGGCGCGCATATCCCTTCCTGCGACCCTATCCGATGGTGATATAACACAAGAAAACGAAAGGAGAACTTCGGAAGAACGAAAATCGTGGGGGCCGTAATGTCCGGGGGCTATCCAAAAATACCCGATACTGGCCCGGCAGAGGCCTCCTTCCCTAGTGCCGCGAAGGAAAGGCCTGCTCAATAAGGGTGCTCTCGCGAACTAATACACTGGACGGCGGATTTATGCTCATAGCAAGCATTTCCCGGACAGCTAGGAGAACGGCTCCCGATCCAAAGTGTAACGATCCAACGAGTGTCCGAGAAATACCCGCACATGCGCGATCGCCGCCGCAACGCATTCTTTCAAACGAAACCCACGCGCTAAATCCCTGCTCATGATGGGGGAGCGTGAAACGTTAGTCCAATGTGTGCTCGCCTTAGCCGAGCTGAGGTCATTTATCGGACGAATATCGGACAAAGCCGGGCCGCGCAGTGCGAAGCGAGGCGAAGCCGACGACGCCCATTGAATCGAGACCCTGAAATCGCCCCCGCAGGCGACCCCGGTTTTGCCTCACCGTCCACGCCTCACGGTCCACGCCTCACGGTCCACGCCTCCCGACCACTGTTTCAACAGCTCGTGCCTAACCAACGTGGTTATGTCAAAGCCACTGAAGGCATCCTTCAGTGTAGAGACTAAGTAAAGGAGGCGAGTTTCCCTGTGGACCCATTAATCGGCGCACTTCAACGAGCCTTTGAGCACGGTAAGGCGGCAGTTCACCGCGGCCAGGTCGCCACGTACATTCCCCAACTCTCAACGGCCCAGCAATCCCGCCTCGGCCTCGTCGTCATCACGCGCGACGGCGGCGTGCTCAAACAAGGAGAGACCGAGTCGCCGTTTACACTGCAAAGTGTCACCAAAGTGATCTCGCTCACCTTGGCCCTTGCGCGACTGGGGCCAGACGCCGTCTTTGCCCGCGTCGGGATGGAGCCGACCGGCGATCCCTTTAACTCCCTCGTCGATGTGGAGGAGGCCTCCGCCAAACCCCTAAACCCCATGATCAACAGTGGGGCAATCGCCGTCTGCTCGCTCCTCGTCGAGTGTCTGGGAACCGACGCAGCTTGGAACGGCCTTTACGGGCTCGCTCAATCACTCTGCCACCCCGAGCCGCTCTCGGTTGATCACGAAGTGTTTGAAAGTGAGCGGGCGACCGGGCACCGCAACCGGGCGCTCTCCTACCTCCTTAAGGAGTTAGGGATCGTTCAAGGCCGCCCGGATGAAGCGTTGGAGCTCTACTATCGCATGTGCTCTCTCACAACAACGTGCAAAGGGCTCGCCCACATGGCCTACCACTTCGCACGTCCCGACAGGCTCGTCTCCGACTTGAGCATCCCATCGGAGGTGGTGCGCACCGTCAACACGTTCCTCGTCACGTGCGGTATGTATAATGCATCCGGAGAGTTCGCCATTAAAGCGGGGATTCCGGCCAAAAGCGGGGTGAGCGGCGCCATCATGGCCCACGTTCCGGGGCGCATGGGGATCGGGGTGATAGGACCCTCCTTAGACGAACGCGGGAACAGCATCGGAGGCTTCAACGCGCTCATCTTACTTAGTCAGGAGTTGAATCTATCGATTTTTTGACGAACAGCGTCTCTCCCTGTTCACCTCACCCGGGGTGTGCTACCATGACGGGGATAATGAGCGGATTCCCTTGTGAATGGAAGGCGGAAGAGACTTGGATGCAGAGTACTCGCAGTCAATGAACAGCGCCCCTCCCCCGACACTGCCCGATCAACCGGAGAGCGGAGATCTTCACGCGCTGGTTCCCTACTACCAAACCTTATTGATCTCGGTGATGGCATGGATCGCCGAGCGCTACGAACGGCACCCTGAGTACCCGTTCATCGACACCAAAATCGATCTCATGAGTGGCGAGGAGTTCGGGGAGGAAGATCCTGTACGTGATAGGGGCACAGTCTACTCGTACATACAGGGACGGGGACTCGAAGCGCTCGCCGGACACTGCCGGTGGTTGCGGCGAGTCGAATCACCGGATGCGGCTCGCCTTGTTCCCCGGTTGGAGCGTATCCTGCGGGAGACCCTCGGATCGCTCCAGCGCCTCAGACGTCAAAACGGCGGGCACATGGCATTCTTTATGACTCCCGACGGCACACCTTTTACTCTCGACGAACACGGTCAACGCCGCCCCTTTGTTCTCGGAGCGGAGGCGCCCTACTCTCTTAGCGATCTCTTTTGTTCGAAAGGTATGTACGCCGCCGCAGCATACTTAGGCGACGATTCAGTGCGGCAAGAGGCCCTCGAATACTGCAAGCGCACGGCCGAAGCGTTATGGGATCGCACGTTTGTGCACGACCAACAGCCCCTCGATCCCAAGAATCCCGTTGCGCCCGTGCCCGGTCGTCACAGCCAAGGCCCGTTCATGCTCTCCCTCGGGACAGCCGCATTACTCACTGACGGGGAGGGTGACCAAGAGCCTCTCGAGCTCGGCTTGGCGCTGATACAGCACATTTTGGCAAGGCACGTCAATCTCAACGGAGCTCGTTCCACCTTTGCCGCCGGGGACTTTTGGGAGTTCATCGACGACACCGGCGAGCCTTACAAAAGCGGCGGCGCCGTCCCCTCCGATCCGGGTCACGCGCTCGAGTTTGTCGGGCTCACCCTCCGGTTTGTCTCGGCTGCGTTCGCTCGTCCCGAACTCACCAACTCCATGCGCCGGCAGCTCCACGATGCTGTGCGCCACATGCCGCTCATTCTCAAGCAAAACTTCGAGAATGGGTTTCGCCCGGCGCCCCAAGGGATCTGCAAGAGCTTCGACCTTGTCGGTCGCAGACCCATCAACGCGGACATGCCGTGGTGGAGTTTGCCCGAAGCCATGCGCGCCGCAGCGTACTGCTGGCGTTTCGCCCAGAGTGACGCTGATCGAACAGGGGCCCTGCGCGTACTGAGTGCGTGTCACCACGCGTTTGCTCACCATTTCGTGCGCCCGGAGCTTTACTATAACGCGTATCAAACACGCGATGAGAACGGACAGCCTGTACATGTGATCCCGGCGACCGCAGACGCCGATCCCGGGTATCACACGGGGCTGAGTATCATCGACATGCTAGAGATCATCGAGCACGCATAAGTGGCGCTTGACGGTTTTGCGGGTCGACCTGAATCTTCATGGGCGCTTCACCGCGCTGCATGAGCGCCAGGGCTTCCGGATAATCCGTCAGATTCACTGTCTCGCCGATGAGCGCCTCGACGTCGACCGCTTTCGCTGCCAACAGATTGCGGGCCGCATGGAAGCTCTTACGCAACGCAAAGGCTCCGACAATAGAGAGATCTCGCCGATAGATTTCGTACGGGTTGAGCGCGATCTCACTCTCGTTTGGACACACCCCAAAGAGCAACAAAGTGCCGCCGTTTTTCACATACTTCACGGCACCTTGCACGACCGCAGGCACTCCGGTAGCGTCGATCACCAGATCGAAGCCGTACGTGGAGATGGCGCGCAGCCGTTCTTGCATCTCGCTTGGGTCGCGGGCCACCACTGTGTGGTCCGCCCCCAACTGCCGAGCCAACTCCAGTCGCTCGCTACGCAGATCACTGATGGTAACGCTTGCCGCTCCCGCCCGCTTAATCAGCTGCTGGTGTAGCAGGCCGATCGGGCCAGCGCCAAAGATAAGCACCGAGGAGCCCGTGGGGATGCCGGCACGCTCTTGGCCGTAGACCACGCACGAGAGAGGCTCGATGAACGCGCCTTCCGCAAAGGAGAGATCGCCGATGGAGTAGAGGCTGCGCTCGGGGACGGCGACAAACTCCGCAAATCCACCGGGAAGGGTCACACCAATGGCTTCCCAGGCCACACAGTGGTTTTGGAGGTCCTGGCGGCAATAGTAGCATTGGTCGCAGTACAGATTGGGGTCCACCGCTACCCGGTCACCGGCCGTCCACCGAGTCACGTGCTCTCCGACCTCGACCACGACACCGGCGAACTCGTGGCCCGGAATCAGTGGGAAGCGAGGGTCGAATTCACCTTGATACAAGTGTACATCGGTGCCGCAAATACCAGCCGCCTCGACGCGAACCAACACGTCGTTGGGCCGCAGTGTGGGGACCGGCACATCTTTGACCGTAACGGTATACGGTCGCTCGTAACAGACCGCTTTCATCAACCTCACTCCGTCCCAGCGTGTGCCGCCTCGACACCACGCTGAATGCGATCGATGTAGTCGCTGTCGATGAAGTCGACGCCCATCTTGGTAAATGCAGCGGCTTCCTCGACACTGTTCGTCAACGTCTGAGTGCCCAAACCGTTCGCATGCGCCAACGCAACCACCTCTGGGGTAACGAAATTGCGATGCATGTTTAATATGTCGGCGCCGGCTTCGCGGGCCAAGCGAACAGGGTCGATCAACAGAACGTGATAGGTGACAGCGGCCATGAGACGCGGCTCCCGCCGCTTAACCTCATGGATGGCTTGATGGTTGGAGGAGTGCAAAAAGACTTCGTCAAGTACATCATGGGCCCTCAGCGTGTCGACGACTTTCTCGACCATCTCCGGGTACCAGTAAGGGTGCGGTCCGTACTTGAGCTCGATGCTCAGTCCGATCCGCCCCTTGGCCCACCGTACAATTTCGTCAAAGAGGAGAATTCGCTCTCCGGCAAACTTCTCATCAAACCAGGAGCCCGCATCCAGCGCACGCAGCTCGTCCAGGGTGAGTTCAGCGACGAATCCTTCTCCGTTCGTGGTCCGATTCACCTTGGCGTCGTGGATGACGACGGCGTGTCCGTCCTTGGAAATCTGCACGTCGATCTCGACGAGATCGGCGCCCATTTTCAAGGCGTTTTCAAAGGCCGCCATGGTGTTCTCAGGGGCGTACGCCGCACCTCCGCGGTGCGCCGTTAATTTCGGATGTCCATTCTGTAGAGCCGTCAGTCTCTCACGCATACACTACGCGACCTCCACTTCAGCGATCGGGATAAGTCTCATCTCTCGGTTTTCAAAGGTTGCCAATTGAGTGAAGCCAATCTCATTCAACACCCTTAGCGCTCGATCAAAATCCCCGGCGACCAGGTCCGGCGCGTGTGCGTCGGAGCCAAGGCAGACGGGGATGCCCAAGCGATTCGCCTCGGCCAGTATCTCACGGGAAGGGAACTGCTCGCGGCACACTTTGCGCCACCCAGAGGTGTTCAACTCAATAGCCACACCCGCATCCGCAATGGTTTGCAGCGTCGATGTGTACGCCGCGACAAACTCGGCTTTCGGCATAAAATCCCACACCTTGATCGCGTCGATATGTCCCATAATGTTGTAAATCCCACTAGTGGCCGCACCTTCGATGCGGTCGAGGTAAGCGCGCAAGATCGACTGCGGCGTCTCCCCTTCCGGAAGACTCTTGGAGAAGATGTGCCAGTCGCCGACCCAGTGGACCGAGCCGATCACGTAGTCCATAGGAGCCGACTCCCACAAGGAGCGGTAGTGATCCTCCCAGCCGGGCAGGTAATCTGACTCGACGCCCACGCGCACGCCGATGCGGTTTGCGTACTTCTCCTTTAATGCGACGCACTCGTTCAAGTACTCCGGGAGATCGCTCCACGCCATCGCGGTGTCAGGCTTAACGTGTGGGTCGTCCCCAAGGTGATATATCGGACTGTGGTCGGAAAGACCAATGTTTTTAAGCCCCTTTTGGATCGCGCTCTCAACGTACTCCTCGAGGCTTCCTTGAGCATGGCCGCAGCGGATGTGATGGGTATGGTAATCGTACACACTTACGCCTCCTACCAGTCTGAAAAAGAGTGGCGTCAAAACCCCTCTTTAGAATTGATGCGCAGTCTCTTTGAAATTTGGTCCGACCGTTGCTTGTTTAAGAGGTACGTGTCCCGCTTGCGCAGCGCCACACTCAAGTAAAGCGCATCGATCACCGAAAGGTGGGCGAGGCGTAGCTCATGCGAGACGTACTCACGCACCGAAACCTCCGTAGCTGACACCAGCAGGTTTAAATCGGCCACTTGAGTGATGGGCGAGCCTCTACGGGACGTGATGGCAATCGTCGTCGCTCCGTTCTCCCGCGCAGTCCGCAGCGCCAAAACGATAGGTTGGGTCGCTCCGCTTTGAGAGATACCTACAGCGACGTCGGAGCGCCCGGTAGTCAGAGCACTCTGCAATTGAAGCACCACATCGTTGTAGGCACTGACGGGAATCCCCGTGTGCATGAACTTATCGTTCGCGTCCAGGGCGACGGCGCCGGACGTGCCAACACCGTAAAAGAGGAGCCGATTCGCCTCGAGGATGGCATCGACTGCGTCACTAAAGACCTTTCGATCAATCGTGGCCAGGGAGTCCTCGAGCGCCCGCATGCTCGCACGAAAGGTCTTCTCGAGGACGGTCTGAGAGGTATCTGCTTCGACGAGATCGCCGTGGATCACCTCTACCTCAGTGGTCAACGACTGAGCCAGCTGGATCTTGAGCTCTTGAAAACCAGCGAATCCTAGGGAGCGACACACTCGGATCACGGTGGCCTCACTGGCGCCACACCGCTCTGCGACGTCACTCACGCTCGCGTAGACGACCTCCTCGGGATGATCGAGAATGTAATCAGCGGCCTTTTGCTGAGCGTTACTCAAAGACTTGCGGAGTGAGTGCGCCCGCGAGAGCGCAGTACGAGCGGAGTTGGGGCGTAAACTGCTCACGATCGACACCTTCCTCGTCACATGCACCTTGTGAATGGGTGCGCCGAGGGCCGACCAACGTTGGCGGTCCCTCGGCATGTTTGATTGCATATTCCACTCACAAAGAGTGGGTCGATGTACACCCCGTCACTACTCGGTCCCCTGCAGAATCTCCTCACGCAGCTGCTGGAAGTCCGCATCGATAATGCGCTGCGTCTCGTGGAGGTACGACGTAGCCTCTCTACCTTCGACGACGTGGCGGACAGCCTGCATCGCCGGAGCCTGTAGCTCGAACCCTACAAACGGCGGGACCATCGTCGCGTGCGTGAAGGCAAACTGCTCCGCCAAAGCGGGCTCGTCGGGGTGAAGACCTGCGCCGCTCCGTCCGTTGTACAGGAAGGGGACGTCACCGTCGATATTCCATGCACGCATCGCAGCAAACTTCAGCAGCTCATAGGCAAGATCGGGGTTCGGAGAATCTTTGTGAATGGTGATGTTCTCTCCGAACATATACGTCGTCGAGGTGTCGGCGCCTTCACCTGCAGGCAGAGCGCCCAGTCCGTACCACTCGAAGCTGCGGCCCTCACCTGCGTGCAAGCCGTGGGGATCGGTGTCCAGATCGATCGTAATGGCAGCCTGCTGATTGGGCAGACGGCGACGGCTGTTACCGACACTGGCGTACGGCGCTACCATGCCGACACTGTGAAGATCTCGCAGGCTCTCAATCGCCCTGACGGCGGTGGGGCTGGAGATGTCAAAGCCATCGGAGGTCACAAAATCGACGCCCATCGTCTGCAACAGGGGACCGGTGCGCGCCCACGAACCAAGCGCCGTGCTCACACCCCAGCGCTCAAACCCACCGTCTGCTCCTCGACGCGTGAGCTTGCGCAGCGCGTCGACAAACTCATCCCAAGACCAGGGATTGGCTCCACTGACCGGCATCGGTGGTAAGCCTGCTTCATCAAAGAAGTTGCGGTTGTAATACGTGTGGGCAAAGCCGTACTTAAATCCGAGCCCGTACCAGCGCCCGTCGATTGCAGACCGGAACTCGTCCTGCGGCAGCATCACAGCCTGCAACTGGGCATCCTTCTCAATCCGATCGGTTATGTCCATCAGTTGCCCTTGGAGGGCTAATTTGGGGTATGTGTCCAGTCGAGCAAGGAAGACGTCCGGCGGCGTGCCTCCGGCAATCATCGCCATCAAACGATCGGTGAAGCCAGTCTCAAAGACACGGACAACTTCGACGTCGTCGTGGGTGCGCTCGAACGCCTCGAGCGTATCGGCCCACCATGCATCCATCGTCTCTCCCAAGGACCATTGCATAAAGGTCAGCGTCGTCTTGGCAGACGCCGACAACGAGAGCGCCGCAATCAAGAGCGCTGTTGATAATAACATTAAACTGCGAGACCTAGCATTCTTGAGCATTGCTTTAATCCTCCTTTTCATATCCATCATGGTCTCCTGCCGCCGCTTTAGTGTAGGGTTAATAGCAAGCCCCCCTTCTCCCCTCATCAGCGCGTCGTCCGATTGCCCGGAATGAACGAAGCGTTGCTTCACTATTTATTTCATATCGTGTAGTATTCCTTCCTTTGACGCGCGCTCCGCCCATTTCGAAACGCCCCAAGGGTGGTTCAGTCTCTCGGAACTCCCGAAGCATCCACGTGACCACGCCGTCCGAACCACCCGACGATCGCGTTCCTCACATTAACCTTATCGGCTTCATGCTGGACAGGCAATAGACGCCAAGTTAAGGAAAAGTAACGGATCGGCTACAACGTTTTCCTAACCGCGACCGTTCAGGAATGATTGAATCGACTCGAGGACCGGAAGGGCCGGAATCGCGCCGTGGCGTTGCACACAAAGAGCTGCGGCAGCATGTGCAAACTCAATGGCCTCTCGGACCTCGTCCTCATTAGAATAGGAGAAGTTGGCGGCCGCCAGTCGAGCCAACAGCGCTGCGACAAAGGAGTCACCTGCCCCGGTGGTGTCGGTAGCCTCTACGGTGAAACCGGACACTTCGCCCGCATACTCACCAAATACGTAACGTGCACTACTGCCCCCCCGAGTCTCGATCCACAAGCCCGCGTCGCGGGCTTCACGACCGACTGCCGCACGCAGTCCGGCGAGGTTGCCTCCGGGGTGTAGGAATTCGAGCTCCTCTTCGCTCACTTTAATGAGATCGGCGACTTCCAGGATCTCAGTGATAAGACGCTGCGCGTCCTTGAGGTCACTCCACAGCTTAGGCCTCAAGTTTACGTCAAACGAAACAAAGACACCTCGCTCTTTCGCTCGTCGAACCGCTGCAAGCGTTGCAGCCCGAGCAGGCTCGTTTGAGAGGGAGACCGAGCAAAGGTGGATCGCACGAGTATCCGCCAGGGAATGGTCGGTGACGTCTGTCGGGCTCAACGATACATCCGAGGTCTCGTTTCGGTAAAAGGAGAAGCTGCGATCCCCGGCGTTGTCGAGTGCGATAAACGCAAGGGTGGTCGGCCGATCGACTCGCCGCACAAAGCGCGAGTCCACACCCTCTCGAGCCAGAATCCCCGCCAACCAATCGCCGAAGAAATCGTGACTGATCGTACCCAGGAACCCGGATCGTCGCCCCAAGCGAGCCAGACCAACCGCCACATTCGCCGGCGCACCTCCCGGATTGGCCTGAAAGCCCCAGCCGTGGCTGCGCGGTTCCTCTGAGGAGACCAAGTCAACCAACATCTCCCCGACACACAACACGTCAAGCATCAGCGTTCACTCTCTTCACTCGGTAATTGTGAGACACGCCGCGACTAATTCCCGTCATTCGAAATGAGTCCTCCTGGTTCCGTTCGCTCGTCAAAAGCCCCGGCCAACATCCGAATAACGGCCGGAAAAGCAGGAACTCCCAAATAGCATTCCGAATTTATGCAAGACTCGTTTGTCACACGTGTTAGCAGCTTGGAGGGACGCTTAATGACATCACGACGGGCCACCCAGGTCGATGTCGCACGAGCCGCCGGAGTCTCTCGCAGTACAGTCTCACTCATTCTCAACGGACGGGAACAAGGACGCATACCGCCCGCGACGCGCGAGCGCGTCCTTACCGCCATGCGCGAGCTTAACTACCACCCCAATTGGGCCGCCCGAATGCTCGTGCAGCAGAGCAATCGCGTGATCGGCGTCTTCACGTACGAGACTCTCTTCCCCTATGAGGAGGACGATTTCTTCTACCCCTTCCTCCTGGGTATCGAGCGGCAGGCGACACACGAGGGATACCATCTCCTCCTCTTCACCCGCGGTGACGACACGGAAAGTTCACGGGGGATTTACCGGGAAGACGGCAACATATTGAGTATGGTGGACGGCGCCGTCCTCATGGGCAAACATCCCGACCCCGACGAGATCCGCCGCCTCGTACAGGAGGAGCGCGCGTTTGTCTTTATCGGGCGGCGCGAAATTGCCGACTGCGACTTTGACTGGGTTGCCCCCGATTATCGCGCAGGCGCCCGCCTAGCCACAGAGCGGCTGATCGCATTGGGTCACACGCGCATTGGTTACATTGCCAATAGCCCCAATAGCGGCACCTACGACATCGATCGCCTCGAGGGAAGTAAGGACGCGGCTGCGGCACACAACAGCGTGACGTTTTCGCTTCTGCCTCAGTCGCCATTCTCCGATCGCTCCACGTTACTGGCTGCCATCGAGAAGGAGCACGTCACCAGCATCGTGTGCAACTCAAACGAGACACTGGCCCACGTGTTACATCACCTTGAAACAAGTGGCATCAACGTACCTGACGACATGTCGCTCGTCTCGCTGACGGACGATCGGGTGACGTTGCCCGCAGGTATCGAGCCTTCGGGAATACACCTCAACCGGGCAGCGGTAGGCGCCGAGGCACTCCGACTCCTCGCGGACCGGTTGTCCGGCAGGGAAGGCCCCCCCATCCACCGCTTGATCCCTTGCCTTTTGCGGGATGGGACTACCGCAGCCGAGCCCCGAGCCGCGGCTTCTTAAGACTGACGTGTTGAATGATAACGGTTTGACCGACGAAGGGAGGAACCGGCATGGCCTAACATTGGTCCGGAAACGTTGTATCGACGCACACCAAGTACCATCTCAAAACATGGAGGCGAAATCCAGATGAAGAGGTCCGCCAAGTACCACCGGCTTACGCTACTTGCGCTTCTCTTTGTGCTCGGAGTGACTGCGACCGGCATTGCAATGGCCCAAGAGTCGGACGACCGGGTGACGGTCACACTGTGGCACCGTTGGGACGCCGGGCGCGAAGAGTGGATTCAGCACATGCTCGACGAGTTTATGGAGGCGCATCCCGACATCAAGGCTGAGCAGGTTCTCACACCCGGCAGCGGCATGGCCGACCGACTCACCCTTATGCTGAGCACCGGGACTGCGCCGGAGATCGTGATGATCAACAGTGGTTGGGCCGCTCCCCTCATGGCGATGGGTGGACTCATGGTCCTAGACGACAAAGCCGAACGAGCCGACATCGACCTGAGCCTCTTTCACCAAGCAGACCTGGCGAGCTTTCAAATGGATCAACGGACGTACGCACTGCCCCACATGAGCGGCACTGCATGGACGAACCTGTTGTTTACCAACCGTCGCCTCTTGCAAGAGGCGGGACTCGATCCGGACGCGCCGCCGTCCACCTGGGCCGAGTTACGGGAGGCCGCCACTCGCCTCACCCGCACCGACGGAGAGGGTCGTCTCGTGCAGTCTGGTGTCGATATTCCACAGGTGATCGATGCAGCCCATTGGAACGGCGCGCAACTCTGGAGCGAAGACTGGCGCACGGCGAATGTCGTGGATGAGCGCGTCTTGGAGACCGTGGACTTTATTCAGGATCTACTCGAAGTCCAGTACGGCAACTGGGCTAACTACGCAGCCTTCCTCGGCACCGGTTACGACATCGCGTTCTACCAAGAGCGACAAGGCCTTAGCTTCCGGAACAACTCGGCCTTTGGTCACCTGATGAACCTTGGTTTCGTCGAGGATTGGGGCGCAGGCCTGGCACCCGCCAGCGGTCTGCATGAGGACGCTCAGCCCATCGGATTGACGACCAGTACCTGGGCGTACGGCGTGCCCGCCAATCTGCCGCCGGAGAAACTCGACGCCACATTAAAACTTCTGCGGTGGGTGACTGCATACGAGGATGGCGCCGGATGGTTCTCACGTTATCAAGGACGCCCAAGTCCGGTGGTTCCCTTTAACCAGCACTCTGACTACCGCGAGAATCCCTATTGGAACGTCGTCATGGAAGCGGCCAACTTGACCCAGAGCACCCCGCCCATCAGCTTCGCCACAGCAAACAGCGAGCTCATGGCTGTCGTGCGCAGCGAAGTCAATCCCCAGCAGGGCATGGCCGCTGCGGAGTTGCAGCTCCAGCTCCGTTTCGACGAATACTGGGAGATTCGCGATCGCTAATTTGTACCCGAAAGGATGATCCTGTTGGCAAGCGCTGTGGAATCAACGGCCCGCCTGGACGGGCCCATACGCGTCGCCATTCTCGGTTGTGGCCGCATGAACCGCAACCACGTGAAGGCCTTCCTCGATTTGCCCGACGAGTGCCAAGTGACATGGGCTGTCGACGTCGACGCAGAACGGGCCCGCGAGGTTGCCGAGTTGACGGGTGCGCAGGCCGCAACCTCACTCGACGGATTGTGGGACGAGTTCGACGCCATCGATATCTGCACGCCACACCACCTACATGCCGAACAGAGCATCGAGGCACTCCACCGCGGCAAACATGTCCTGGTCGAGAAACCGATGGCTACGACTCGAGAAGACGCCGAGAGAATGCTGCAAGCGGCCGAGGAGGCCCGGCGGATCCTCATGGTGGGTTATGTGATGCGTTACCATCCGCTCGTTGCCGAACTGCGCCGTCACGTGGTTGATCAGACGTATGGTCGGCCAATGGCCGTAACGATGATCAACGAGGGGCTGCATATCCCGCATTCGGACTGGCTGCGCTGGAAGCGCACCCGGGGCGGCGGCGTCCTCTTCAGTCACGGCTGTCACTACATCGACCTTCTCATTTGGATGTTCGGCCCCATACGTCGGGCGACGTGCATGCGCAACAAGCTCGTCATGGATCAACTCGAGGGTGAAGAGACTGCGGCTGTGCTCTGCGAGTTCACCAGCGGGACCGTCGGTACATTTAGCGCCAGCCAAGGCATGCGACACGGCCGCAAAGGGCTGTTCGTCGTTGTCAATTGCCGGGACGGCCGACTCGAGCTCGACCTTCTCACCGGCGAGCTCTCCGGCTACGTGGACGGTGAGCGGGAGGTGCTCATGCGAGAGAGCGGACGCAAGCCGATGCGTGAGCAGACGGCGCACTTTTTGGCGTGCATTCGCGAAAACCGGCAGCCGCTCACCTCGGGACGGGAGACGATCCACTCGCTCGAAGCCATCTGGAGCATGTACGACGCCGATCGCCAGAACCGCATCGCGACCGTGTGGTAATGCAAATCGGACAGGGCCGAGAGGCTCTCGGCCCTGTCCCCCAAACTACCAACAACCCCAACCGATCCACTCGAGACCCAGGGCGAAACGCATGCATTGCAACATCCTCCTCCAAACCAATTTGCCCCCCTCTTTTCTGTCCTTTTGAGAGAGTCCCTTTCGTCTGCACATCGGCATATGCGAATGTCGAAAAAGAGTTCGCGGCCCTGAGTAGAACCTAACCTTATGACAGCATGTTACGTGTCACGTGTCTCCACGTGGAGAGATGAGAGTAGACTCGGGGAAGGAGCGAAGCAAGTCGGATGATGAAGCGGAACCTGCGCGAGATGGGTCGGGAGCAGTTGGACCTACTGATCATTGGCGGCGGCATCAACGGATCCGCAATTGCTCGAGATGCTGCCCTGCGCGGACTTCGGGTGGCGCTGGTCGAGCAGCACGACTTTGGCGCCGGGACGACCGCCCGGTCCACACGCCTCATACACGGCGGACTCCGCTACTTAGAGACGTTCGACTTTGGACTCGTAAGAGAGGGGCTGCGAGAGCGGGAGATTCTCCTATCGACGGCGCCGCACTTGGTACATTCCTTGCCGTTCGTCACCCCCGTCTACGCCGGAGATCGAGTCGGGATGCGAAAGCTCAAACTCGGTATGGTCGCGTACGACGCCCTCTCTTACGACAAGAGCCTACCTAAACACCGCTCTCTGCGCCCCGACGAGCTGCGACAACTGGAACCGCGCATCAATCAGAATGATTTACGAGGCGGCATGCTCTACTACGATGGACAGGTGGAGTTACCGGAACGCCTCTGTCTCGAAAACCTTTTGCAGGCATCCATGCACGAGGCCCGGATCGCCAACTACGCGACCGTGCGAGAGCTCATTTGGAGCGGTGGGCGCGTTCAAGGAGCTGTCGTGGAGGATACGTATTGCAACGAACGGATTACCATCCACGCAGAAGCCGTGGTGAACGCCGCCGGCCCCTGGATTGACGGTCTCAACAGCCGCCTCCTCCAGCATAGCGTCGCTCGCATGCGGCTCACCAAGGGGATTCACATCCTGACGCCCGGCTTTCTAAAGCACGCGATCGTTCTCCTCGCGCAGCGCGACGGGCGCCTCTTCTTTGCTATTCCGTGGAAGGAGCATACGCTGATCGGCACGACAGATACAGACTTTCAGGGCGATCCAGCGACGGCACGGGCCCAAGCGGACGAAGTCGAATACCTCATCTCCGAGACCCGACGAGTCTTCCCCCAGCTGCCCACGGACCAAGTCTATCTCGCCATGGCGGGGGTGCGTCCATTGGTGCGGGCTCGCTCAGGCGACGCCGGATCGACTTCTCGCCGACACCAAATCGTCGACCACGCCCACGAGGGGTACACAGGACTCTTCTCAGTCCTGGGCGGAAAAATCACCAATCAGCGCCTCGTCGCCCAAGAGACCGTCGATCGAATCAGTCGCTATTTGAAACGGTCGACCCGATCTGCGACACAGCATACACCGTATCCGGGTGCACCCTCCAAGAGCCTCGCCCAATTCACCGATGAGCTTGTGAATACGCACACGGGGATGTGTAACCTCCGTGCCGAGACACTGCGGCACTTAGCCACAACGTACGGACGACGAGCGGAGCGTATCCTCTCTATGGTGAGCGCCGCCCCCGAGCTGGCTCGACCGCTCGTTGACGGCGATTCACCCATCGAAGCGGAGGTACACTACGCTATCAATGAAGAGATGGTCCGCTCGAGTGAAGACTTCCTTCTGCGGCGCACAGGTCTTACGCTGCGTCCCGGACTCGCTCAAGAGCTGGCTGCACCTGTAAATCGGGCGCTACAGCGATCCTTAGGATGGAGTGCGGACGAGGCTGAGCGGGACGCAGAGCGTTACACGGAGTGCCTCGAACTCCTACGGGTCCCGTAGTCTTCTACATACCGTGCATTATTGGGCCAGCAATGCGACTTCCTCGGCCGTCAGTCGCACTTCAGCTGCCCGGCACGAATCCTCGACCTGCTCAACGCTGCGACACCCGACGATCGGAAATACGGGGAACGGCTGGTGCGTCAAGTAGGCGAGTGCGATCTGGTTGGTGGAGCAACCTCGCCGCTCTGCCAGCGTGCGCACGGCTTCTAGCCGCCGGAAATTTGCGTCGTTGTAGTAGCGCTGTATGACGCCCCTCTTGCGTGGGGGATCCGGCTGGGTGAGGTGGCGGTCGTACTTCCCGCCAAAGAACCCTTGGGCCTGTGACGAATAAGGCACTGCAGCCATCTGTGTCTGAGTATGGAATGCCAACATGGGCTCGTCCATCGCCAACATCGTCGTATCCGTCTCCACGCCAGCATTCTCCCGCGCTAAACTCCAGCGAACCTGACTGGCAACAAAACCGGTCCACCCATTTTGATTGGCGATCGAGGCCGCTTCTCGCATCCGCTCGGCGCTCCAATTGGAACACGCGTAGTAGCGAATCGTCCCGGCCTCACGCTGCTCCTCGAGGGCTGCAAGGATTGGCTCGATAGGCTTGGTGGGATCATCCCGGTGCAACCAATAAAGGTCGATACTCTCGACATCAAGCGCCGCCAAGCTGTCTTGAAGATCCGAGCGGATGAACTCAGGAGTCACCCTATGCTCCTTGGTTTTTACGTCAAGAGTCGCGCCCTTGGTCGCCAACACGACGCGTTCTCGATTGCCGCGCTGGGCCAGCCAACGACCAATCGTCTTCTCGCTGATTTGCCTCTCGCCCTCACGCAGGCCGTAAATATGGGCCGTGTCGATAAACGTGCCCCCGTGATCGATGAATGAATCCAGGAGCCGCATGGACTCGTCCGGAGGGATTCCTGTTCCCAACGAGGCGGTTCCAAGGCAAATCACCGACGGCTCCAGGGTACTCTTCGGAATCTTGACGTAGCGCACACCTTCATCTCCTCACCCATTGAATACCGCGATTAGCGTCGACCCCTGATTCGCTGATGAGCCCACCAATCCTTGAAAATCGTATGACCCGAAAACGCAAAGGGACGGTGGTTGGCTGTCAAGAGCCAGTTACACCGTCCCTTTCGTGGGGCGTTTACCGTTGTCAAACGATGGCGCTACTCCTTGAGCAAGGCGGAAACCTGCTCGTGAATTTGATCGAGCGCGATATCGGTCGCGGTCTCCCCCGCCCACACCTCGGCAAGGGTTCCGTTGACGACACTGTTGATCGCTCCCGAATTCTTGGTGAGTACGTAAAGTGTGAACGAGTTAGACTGCTCTACCGTCTCGGTAAGAGCCATCCAGTTGGACGGCAACGCCGGCACTAGCTCTTGATAATCCGGCTGCACCGAGCGTAGGGTCGGGATGCGCCCGTTCGTGCGGACGTAAGTGCGGGCCGACTCAGGCTCTAAGGTGAGGAACTGCACCCACTTCCACGCGGCGTCGGGGTTTTGGGAGCCACTCGCAATTTGAAAGCCGCCGATACCAAAGGCCGCCGCCCGGCTATGGGGCCCTTGGGGCTGCAGCGCCAGATCCCAACTAAAGCCCGGATCGGTCAGGTTGGAGATAAGAGCCGGTCCCTGGTGGGTCGTCACACCAACGTTTCCTTGAGCGAAGACACCACCAACCACATTATCGTCGACAAGCAATTGCCGAGCGAATTCTACACCTTGTCGCACAGGCTCGGTGTTGAAGCGGCTCTCTGACGGCGAAATGATCCGGTCGTAGAGTTGTCCGCCGGCTCCGTGAATGAATTGCTGCCAGGACATGTAGTAGGCAAGATTCTCAACGCCGAAACGGTCGTTCTCCCCATCGCCCGACACGTCTCTGGCAATCCTGCGTGCACTCTCTCGGAATGTCTCCCAGGTCCAACCGTCGCCGAGCTCGTTGGGGTTGGCCAGGCCCGCCTCAGCGAAGAGATCTGCGTTGTAGTAGGCGACCCTGGGATTGAGGTAGACCGGCAGACTCCAGAGCTCTCCGTCAAAGGAGACGGCGTCGATCACAGGCCCGGCAAAAAACTCGGTCGCATCTTGTCCTGTCGCGCGCCGAACGTAAGGGGCTAGGTCCAAAAAGTACCCCTGTGGTATAAAGTCGCCCGCAAGCGCCGGATAGAAATCCGTCACGTCCGGAGCTGAACCGCTCGCGACCATCACGGTCATCTGATCCCTATACTCATTCCCAGCGACCGTCGCAATCTCGATCGTGATGTCCGGCTCAATCTCCTTAAACGCTTCGACACGATCAGTCAGATAATCCATCCATGCTTGACCGTGGCCCACATAGGTGAGGTGAGTGACTGTCGTCGCATACGCGCTTCCCGTCGTCGCCAGCAACACGCCGAGCAAAAGCACCCAGAGTCCAAATCGTTTTCCACGCACGTTAATGCCCCCCTATACGTTTTTGCGTCCTCCAGAAGCCTCGTATCCTCTCGTTGGGCAAGTGCAAATACCGGTTCGTCTCGTCACACCCCTCCCTCCGCCAGTCCCAACACCCGTTCAAGGTTGCCGCCGAGCACCATCCGGCGTTCATCGTCGCTGAGCTCAACGTCGCCCAACATCTCGAGGGCCACCTTGGTCTCGGCGATACCGTTGTACGGGAAATCCAAACCAAAGATAAGCTGCTGGGCGCCGACCTGCCAGACCACATCGTTCAAGCGCTCCGGGCCCATGTACCAGTGGCGTTGTTTGTCGCGGTCAAAGACACTAGTGAGGCCGCCGTACACATTTGAGAGACGCTTACCGTCCTGAGTCCTCATGTTGTTGAGGATCACTGCCATGGCTTCGTTGAGGAAATGATACCCGCCGACGTGCTCCATGCTGAATCGCAATTTCGGGAAATGGTAAGCGATCTCGTCAAAGTGGATCACCTGGTAATCCTTGATCCGATGCCAGTGGATTCCCGTGTGGAAGGTGAGGAAGAGGCCGACGCGTTCAGCCTCGCGGTACACTTCCCACGCGGGTTCACCCAGGACGTCAAACTTCTGCGCCGCCGGATGCAGTTTGATTCCAGGGAAGCCGAGGTCGTGAATGGCGCGGACTTGCTCCGCGATGGGTCGATCAAAGTCGATCGTACCGAATCCGACGAGTCGAGCCTCGTCTTTGATCTCTTTGGATAACCAAATACTACTCTCTGCTCCCTGTGTTCCTACCTGATAGGCAAACGGAGCGAAAGCCACAGCCCGTTCGATGCCACAGGCGTCCATCAACTCGAGTAGGCGTTTCACCGTCCCGTGGGACCGAACGTTCTCGGGGAATACGTGTGCATGGTGGGCAAAGATGCGATTCGTCATTGGTTATTCACTCCTCGTGGATCCAATCAACCGCCAGCCTGCGAAGAGATTTCCGTAATCAGGGCGTGCACCGCCGCGAGTTGTACGACCCGACCGTGTGAACCGACCGCGCTGCTCTTTGGCGTATTCAAAGCTCCGCCGGTGGCAAGGAGAATGTCGGCCATGCCCGCCAACGAAGACTTGGGCTCGCTGGTAAGCACAATGCACACCGCCCCCCGCTCCTTACCGTGACGCAACACATCGGCGAGCGCCTCATTCTCACCTCGGTGGGAGATGACAAGGACGACTGAAGAGCCCCCCACGTGCCGCAGCGCCTCCTGTCCCCCCGAATCGTCCCGGTAGGCCACCGCAAAATGACCCGCGACCATAAAGCTCTTGGCGGTCACTTCGGCAACGAGCGCCGACGCGCCGCTTCCATACAGAAAAACTCGATCGGCACGTGCAATTGCAGCTGCCGCATCAGCCAAACCCTCCTGGATGAGCGCCTCAGTCTCCCGTAGTGCCGCAACCACATCGGCAAAGAGCTCCGGGGTCCGCTCACGATCCGCACGGAGTCCTCTCTCGCGTGCCCAAGCGAGTCGGAATTCTCGAAACCCTCGAAAGCCTAGGGCCTTGCACATTCGGACCACAGCCGCTTCGCTAACGCCGCTTTGGCGAGCGATCTCTCGCAGAGAGAAATCATCGCGTTTCGCCCCTTCGGCGAGGAGGAAGCGGGCCACCCGCTCACCGCTAGGGCTCAAGCTGTTTAGGGATCGCGCAATGGTCGCCCGCAGGTTGTCGGGTGCACTCACAGCCGTTCGTCCGATCACGGACCATCCTCCGAAGTGCAGCAAGTTACTTTCAACACCAAATAGATGACGAATGAAGGAATCAGTTCCAATTCAAACATTCGACAACTCTCTATCGAATGCCTTTTTGCAACTAACTTTCACAAAGGAGCAGTGCTTTGCTCGACCGGTCAACTCTACGTTGATCTTCAATGGACTCTCGACGGCGAGCTCTCCGGCCAAGAAAAACAGCGTTTGAGCGTGATTTCTGGGGGGATTTCCCTATCGTTATTGGCGGCTCACGTCCGAATACACCCCTTGGCGGCAGTTGCAGCGGGGAAGGGCCCACGGTAGAATCAACCCACCAGCTGACACCGTACGCTTTGCTTGTGCCCGTGAGAGGATCACACCATCATACGAGGTGAAAAGTGTGGCAATTGTAATTCGTGTGGTCACCATCTTGTTGATTGCCGCGATGATTTCTACGACAACGGTTTCCGAGGTTTCGGCCTCAGAGGCGCATATCGAGGTTCTTCAGGGCGTCGAGCTCTCCCATAGAGAGCTTTCACAGGTAGAAGGAAAAGGCTTATCCGGCGCCGTTATTGGGGCGTCAGTCGGTGCGGTTGCTGGTTTGGTCACGTATACGATTGACGTGGCATGGGACGTATACGCTGACGGGGAACAGAGGGATTGGGTTGCAAGTGATGCGAGTAAGTCGGCTGCGATGGGCGCAGCGGGAGGATTTGTCTACGGCCTCCTCTCGCCTTCACCTTAAAGGTTCGAAAGGTTGGTACCGAGGACTGTTAATCCTCGGTACCAACCTTCGAATAATGGAGTTCTACGATTACGATGCAAGCTGCATGGCCGGGTTCCTAAGGAGGACTCCGCGTGAAGTGGGTATGGATTTTGTTCGTTCGAGCAACACTCTTTGCGCTGCTATATCCAGTGATCGAAACCTTCACCTCAGGCGGTCATTACTTCGAGCACCTTGTACAAGCGTTGCGCAAAGCCGCGCTCTTCTCACTGATCTTTACCGCGTTTTACGATGGATTGGCCATGCGCCTATTAAAACGCAAGAGAGAGGACGTGTAGCATCGGTTGCCTGGCGCCTCCCTTTTTCACCTGCTATTGCTTGCGCGCGTTATCAAATACGATAGGTGATCGTGACCGTCGCATGCACAGAGATCTCACCTGCGGAGATCGGCGTCGCTGCACGATCTGCCGCTGCCATGGCGGCGGAGAACGCGACTTCTTTACCCAACGTTGGGGGCTGAGTTACCTGCTCACTAATGTGGGCCACCCCTTTAAGAAAGACGCCACTCGCTTCGGCCACAACTTCCGCTTTTCTACGAGCGTGGCGGACCGCCTCGGCCAAGGCTTCGGCTTCCAAGCGCTTGGTATCCGTGACGCCAAACCGCAGACCGGAGACTTCATTGGCTCCGTCGGCCATGGCCGCGTCTAGCCAATCTCCGAGCCTTTCGAGCTCCAAGACTCGCACCTCTAATGTGTGTGTTACGCGGTACCCGACAAGAGTCCGGGAGCCATCGTCGCGGTTGTACTGCCACTCCTGATGGACATTGAATCCATTCGTCTGCAGGTCCGCCTCTCGCGCCCCGGAAGCCAGCAGCCGGGTACGGATTCGCTGCATCGCGTCCGCGTTCGCCTGCCTAGCTTCCGCAACACTGTCGGCGAGCACGTTGACACCTATGTTAAAGAGGGCCATGTCCGGTTCGGCTGTGATCTCAGCACGCCCGGTCACCACCAAAGTGCCCGAATCCTCGGTGTTCGCGGCCACCGGCGAGACAAGTAAAGCGAGGGCCACGAGCAGGAGCGCCACGGTCAAGTAGGTGTGTCGTCTCAGACGCAACATCGGATCAACCTCACTTCCAAGGAGTAAATCCCCGAAGGGTGTTGATGCAAGGATACCACACGGATGGCGCTCCGCTCTGTGTCACTGGTCACGTCAAGCCGAGACTACTCGAGCGCAATCGCCTCAATCTCAACGTTGAGCCCAGGGGCGGCCAAGGCTACACCGATCGTCGAGCGAGCGGGTGGATCGTTGGGGAAGAACTCGGCGTACACGGCGTTCATTTCGGCGAAATCCGTTGCCACGTCGGTCAAAAAGACCGTAGTCTTGACGACCTTCTCCATGGAGCTGCCCATCTCTTCAAGGATTTCCTTAATGTTCTCGAGGGTCTGCCGGGTTTGCGCCGCAACGTCCGGGCCGGCCACCTCGCGCGTCCCCGGTTTGTAGCCGACGGCGCCGGAGACAAAGATCATTCCATTGGCTCTGACAGCCTTGCTGAGCGGAATCCTGTCGCTGGGTTGAAACACTTCTTTGGACATATTCATTCTCCCCTCGGCGTACGTCCGCAAGAGACGCACGCTTCTCATAGATTAAGTACATCGCTACATTTGCTCTTTTTGGGCCACCGATGGCCCCATTCCTGCACGAGAACGAGATTCGCCGCCAGCTTCACTCTTTACCGGCTCTTTCGCCTGTTACTCGACCGAACTACAGCTCGATAACAGACGTATCTTGCTTTTGGGCGGCCTCTTCGACCGTGTCCAACACTCGAATGATCTCCAACGTATCTTCCCACGGCACGGGGATCTCTCGAGTCTGCGCCATCTTCACCAACTGTACGAGCATATTGAAGTAGAAGTAGCGTGCGTCACGAATCGCAACGGTGTGAGCTGCTTTCTGCGTGTGCAACATCACCGAGAATCCCTTTGCCCGAGCGTCGACGACGAAGATGCCGGTCTTGCCATTCTTCCATTCAACCCGCGCCGCATGACGACCCGGAAGGCCGGTGTTTTGCACGCTCGCAATGCCGGGACCAAAGAGGGAGTAGACTGCAGAGAACGGGTGAATCCCGTAAAAGAGGAACTTCCCGTTGGGACCCGTGGCCATCGCCAACTCCACGCCGCCCTCCTCATCGAGTTTGGGCTGGAGCTCCGTAAGCTCGCGGGTGAAGGCCAGGGCAGAACTGGAGAACATTAGCGCGTTGTGTTCACGCGCCAACTCAACGATCTCCTCCGCCTCTTTGTAGGTCGGCGCCAGAGGCTTGTCGTGGAAGTACGGCAGGCCACTCTTCATCACCGGTAGAGCCCAGCGTTGATGCGTCATATCCACGTCGTCAGGAATGATCACCGCATCCACTTGCCCCAGCGCTTCGTCAAGGGTGCGACACGGATGGTCGATTCCGTACGTCTCGGCCAGTGTCTGGGCTTTAGCAAAATCTTCGTCCCAAGCGGCCGTCACCCGAACGGGGACAGGCATTTGCGGAAAACCTTGTTGACGGTCGCGCGCTTGGGTCTCCTCATCGTATTGGTCGATGTTAATCAGTTTGCTGAACGTGTTGGCGTGGTTTTTATCCAACCCGCCAACCATGGCTAGACGAAAGGTTGTGGATTCGTTTGACACTCGTCTTCCCTGCCTCTCTGGTGAAACGTGTTGGCCAACGCGGCCATGCTCATAATGCACGGGCGGCCATTGCCGGTATGACCCAGGCGATTGCCCTGCGTTAAATCGCCTGTTCTCCTCGGCGATAAGTCAACGCTCGATCGACGATGGTATAGATGTCGTTTTGTGGCGCATATCCCAGGATCGAACGGGCTCGTGTAATGTTGATCTCAAAGGAGTGATACTCCGGGGCTGAAAGCCCGAGCGTCGGCACTCCTGTCAATTCAGAGATGTACTTGGCCACCGTGTCGTAGCGAAACGGCGCGGGGGCGGCTATGTTAAAGCTATCACCGATGGCCACGGGATTACCAAGGAGTAAGCCGAAAGCCTGGACCACGTCGTCAATGTGGACGATGTGTCGCTTCAGAGGAATCCCCTCTTTGTCCCGCAGAATGGGGATGCGCTCCTCACCGGCCCGGATCAGGGCCCGCACTTCGTCCGTCACCTCTCCAAATCCGTGACCCTCTTCAGCCGGGTCCACGTTTTTCAGCAAGGAGAAATGGTTGAGAATATCGTCAGCATCGAACACCCAGGAGGAACGGAGAATCGTCACTGGCACCCCATACTGGATCGCGTATTGACGCGCCATCGTCTCCTCCATCACCTTGGTGAAGGCGTAATACCCGGGGTACGCTTCGTAGCGGTGATTCTCGTCAATCGGGATGGGCTGGGGGTAAAACCATATGCCAAAGACGGCGTCCCCTCCGATTAAGATCACCTGCTTCACGTCCTGGTCACGACAGGCCTCGAGGATGTTGATCGTTCCCCGCAACGTGACGTCGAAGAATTGATCACTATCCTCCTTGGTTGTAGCCATCTGTACGACAACGTCCGCTCCGTCGATCACCTGGCGCACGGTCGCGGCATCCGCAATGCTTCCCGTCACACTCTCAACCGACCGGCCCACAACCGGTGTCGAATGCTGTAAGGCCCGCACACGAATACCTTGATCTTCCAAGTGCGCGATCAACCGCCTGCCAATCTTCCCACTTCCACCAAAGACTGCAGCCGTGCGCAACTCCATCGCTTTCATCCCCTTCTCCTTCAAAGATGCCGTTACCCATCTCCGGACGCGTTTACGCTTCGCTGAGCGCCACTCGCTTTTGGCTGTCCTCTGCGAACACCGTCTCCAGCAGCCCTGTCGCCGAGCCGATGAGCCGTGCGTTCTGCCCGACGCGCACTTTTTTAATAGGAAGCTCCCAGTCCGGGGTGAGAGGCGTATAACGCTCGACTTCCACCTGCAGGAAGTCAACGAGCACTTCGTTACGATCCTCGGGAGGGCCGGCCACCAGGATAATGTCAGGGTCAAAGAGGCGGTGGGCGTTTACTAACGCGATCCCGAGGTGGCGGCAGACTGTGCGCAGCGCGTCCCGCTCGGGCCCCTCGTGCTGGGCCGCCCGCTCAAAAAGGGTTTCGAGGCCGGCTGCATCGCTCGAGACCTCACTTCCGCCCTCATGGGCGTAGTCGACCAGCGCTTTGACGGAGGCGAGGCTTTCGAGACACCCGCGGTTTCCACATTCACACGCCGGGCCCTCCGGGTCCACCACGGTGTGGCCCAACTCTCCTGAGTTGCCGCGACTCCCCCAGTGCACTTGGCTTGCAACGACCACGCCCATGCCGATTCCTAGCCCCACCTGTAGGTAGAGAATGTGATCGAAGTCGTTGCTCCATGCCGAGTCGAGCTCCCCGTACACCGCCGCGTGTGTCTGGTTGTAGACGACGACAGGCCAATTGAACGTCTGTTCTACGATCGTGCCAAGCGCCACGTCGCGCCATCCTAACGGAACCGAATAGAGCACAGTCCCCGTCGACGGCTCCACGATACCAGGCACCGCGATACCGACACCGAGCACCTCGTCCCAGCCGATCTCCTCAGCCATCTTTGTGATGCTCTCAATAACGGCAAGCGTCGGCGTCTTGCGTTCGAGGTCGAGCGGGGTGCGCTCTTTGCGAAGGATACGTCCCGCAAGGTCGATCTCGGCTACATCGACTTGGTAGCCGGCCACGTCGACTCCGATTACAGCGCCGCGCTCCACTGCGATGCGGTAGAGCACCGCCCGGCGCCCCCCGCTCGAGGCGGCTAGCCCATCGGCCACCACCCAGCCTTCGGTTTCCAGGTCCCGAATAACGTTGGCGACCGTCACGGACGTGAGCCCCAACGCGGCGGCAATGGTCGACTTCGTGACGGGTCCGTAACGACGGATGTAACTAAAGATCGTGAGTCGATTGTGGTGCGAGAGGTCGGTCAGCTTACCACCTCGGGCATCCGACAGCGTGAGTAAACGGCTATCCATTGCGCCTTACGAACGCCCTTCTGCGGGACCCACGAGGACTCGTGCAGGAGCGCCGCTTACGCCTATCACCTTGAGCGGGAATGCGTAGAGGGTGACACGTACTTCGGTCACTTGGTCGAGGTTGACCAACGGAGCGAGTAAAAACGTCTTTCCGTCCTCAAAGAGTCGCTTGATCAAGCCCGCGGGCGCGTTCGGGTTATCGTACGACGGAATATCACCCGCAACGAGGCGCAACTCCTTCGCGAGCAACCATTCAAAAGCTTCAGGCGTGAAAAAGGGGCTCTCCGAAAAGTAGTTGGGCGCGTTCCATTGCCTCGACCAGTGTGTGCGCACGATGACCGCGTCACCGGCTTGGATACGATCCGCGTAGGGATGCAAATCGCTCAAGGTGATCGGCTCAGAGGGCTCTTTCTGACCGACGTCCACGATCACCCCCGGACCGATGAAGCTCTCAATCGGCACCTCGTCAATTGAGATGGCGTCGCTGCGTACGTGACGTCCCGTCTCAAAGTAAGTCCCGCTCAGCGTCGAAATGACGAGCTCGTGCGACTCCACGCCATCCTTCTCCAGGGTAAAGATCGCCTTGGAGCGAGTGTACGTCACACCTGGAATGTAAGACTTTACATCGTCTGACAAAGGCGCGGAGATGTCGATCAGGTTCATGGGGACACCTACCTTTCACATGTGGGATCAATCACGAATAACAGGGGGAGGGGAGCTGATGTGAGCAGCCCCGTCTCCCCTTGTGCCTATGACTTAGTAGCCAGACGGATGTGACTCTAGGGCGATGTGGACTACGCAGTCTTGCCGCCTGCCTCCACGTCCAAGTCGGAGACCCGAACGATCTGGCCGGTTGCAGCCGACTTCTCAGCAGCCAAGCACGCCTGAACAGCCTTGAGCGACTCCTCCGGACGAATCACCGAAGGCTGCTCGCCTTTGAGGACACAGTCGGCGAAGTAGCCCAGCTCGGCCCGCAAGGCGCCGGAACGCACACCGTGCAGCTCGGGCCAGTAGGTCGTGTCGGGCGAGCGCCAGCCGTTCTTATCAACGACCGAGAAGTTGGGGTGCGTCTCGTGGATGTGGATGGCCCCTTCGGTCCCGATGATCTCCATGCGCTCGTCGATCTGGAAGGCTGTCTTGTCAGGCAGAAACCAGACATTCTCCAACACCGCCGTGGCGCCGGAGTCCAGCTTGTACATGGTCCAACCAAGGTCGGGGTTGCCTAGCCCGCGCACATCCACGGTTTGGGCGTAGGCTGTCTCCACGTTGGCGCCGGTGTACCACAGAAGCAGGTCCGTATCGTGGACGCCATCGCCAATGATCGGCCCGATCTTAGGCAGTACTTGCTCGCCGACGGCAGCCGGGATGTTGCGGCGGGCATATACCGAGACGATTTTACCGATAGCCCCCGACTCGATCTCCGCCTTGGCCGCAGCGTAACGGGGGTTGAAGCGGCAAATATGCCCCACCATAAACGCTTTATCCGAAGCGTTGGCTGCGTCTACAATCGCGCGGCAGTCGGCGACCGTTGAGGCCATCGGCTTCTCAAGGAAGACGTGCTTGCCGGCCTCGAGCGCTGCGATCGTCGGCGCTGCGTGCTGATCCCACATGGTCGTGATGCTGACGGCTTCGACCTCTGGATTGGCGAGGAGTTCGTTATAATCGGTGTAGGTGTGCTTGACGTTGAACTCCTTGGCCAGCTCATTGAGGCGAGACTCCGTGCGGGTACAGATAGCGTGAATTTCAACGTTGGGAAGACCCGAAAGGGCTTCCAGGTGCTTCTCACCAAACCAACCGAGTCCGATGACTGCGTACTTTACCTTTGACATTTGTCATACTCCTCTCGCATGTGTGGTGGTGGCGCTTTCTACCACGGCGGCAAAACCATGGTCCCGCCGTCGAGCGCAATGGATGTCCCGTTGATATAGGACGCGTCGTCGCTCATCAAAAAGGCAGCGGCTTTGGCGATGTCCTCGGGAGTTCCCATACGACGTACCGGGATCTTCTGCTCGATATCTCGATACAGCTCGTCGAGGGACTCCTCCCATCCCGCCGCAGTCTGAGCCAGCATTGGCGTGTTGATCGTACCGGGGCAGACTCCGACCGTCCGAATCACACCGGCGTAATCGGTCGCCATACACTTGACCAGGGCTTCGAGTGCGGCCTTAGAGGCACAGTACAGGGCGTGTTGGGGGAACCCGATAAACGCGGCGACGGAGGTGGTGATGACGACCACGCCTTTGCCTACCCGTTCCATCTCGGGCACCACATACTTGAGGGTGGTCATGACGCCCTTGACGTTGACGCCCATCACCAACTCCCAGTCCGCCTCATTGAAGTCGGTCACCTTACCCCCACGCCACACTCCCGCATTGCAGTGCACGGCGTCGATTTGCCCGTAATGATCAACGGCCTGTTCGACCATGGCGCGCACGCTCGACTCATCCGTAACGTCGACCGGTATGTAGCGTACGTCCTGCCCCGCGCTTCGCAACTCGGCTTCGAGCTCGCGACCGGCCTCCTCCTGGTTTGAGGCGCACACGACACGGGCGCCCACCTTGGCGAAATAACGCGTGCACCCTTCGCCGATGCCGGACGTGCCCCCCGTTACCAGTACCACTCTTCCTTGAATCGACATGAGACTACTCCGTCCTTTACTCCCCTTGGTTTTGGAACCAGTGCCCCTCCGCCGAGTTCTCCATGAACTCGATGACACCGCCGTCCTTGTAAATGAAGACGACACGCAGGGTCTCCGTCGCGTTGAACGGTCCCAGCAGGATTTGCTCGCCTTCTATCGCCTTGTCTAGGTCTTTCACCCGGTAAGCGACGTGAGGCATCTCACGAACGGGCCCCGTCACCGGGCTGTCCGGCTCGTAGCGGAGAAACTCCACTTTGTACGGATGGGCGTTAGGGTCAGTCACCCAGACTTTCGTCTCCTCGACGTACATTTCACCCGGTTGCTTGTCATCCGTTGGCAGGCCAACGTGATCAAACTCTCGCATGCGGATCATCTCCTTCCTTTTGAAAAGCAGGTGCGAATTGCATGCTTTTCACAAAGTACCAAATGTAGTATTAGTTCCAGATCCGACCAATAGTTCCTGGTATACTTTAGAATCGTTCTTTAAAATCTTTTAGTCAGTCTCTCTCCGAAAGTCTGGAATGGGAACTGGGTCGCCGTTCTTAGCCGCTGATACCTCGGATAAGGGATTGATGCAGCTCCACGTGACGGCGTCGTAGACATCGACCGCCGGAGGGCGCCTCTCCAAGACGGCCTCGGCGAATTCACGCAGGACGAAGTAGTCGGCGCCGCCATGCCCCGAGCTGGCCGCGTCCTGCATGCCGGCGCGCCAGAGTGGATGTTCGTACTCGTCAGCGTGTTGCCACAGAGGCTCCCACTGGGCGGCTTGCCCCTCTTTGGGCGGGCTGAAGCCGGGCGAGAGCCCCTCAAGCCAAACCAAAGGATCCTCCTTTGGGTGTCGACCGGAGAGGTACGCACCGCGCGTCCCCTGCAACACGTGGTGCGCTCCGTTGACGGGCCGAGGCGACGAGACATCAATCCGTAAGACGACCAAGGCGCCCTTTTGGGTGCGAATCACACTCACCTGCGAGTCGCCTTGTCGCCAGTACTCGCGCTCCGCTCCCGGGTGATCGTCGCCAAACTGGTCGCGAAAGTACCGATGCATGGACGCGCTGTGAGAGATGAGCGTCGTCATGACTTCGAACCGATCGTCACCCGCCCGGTCGGCCCCAAGCCACTGGGCGACCGGGCCAAGCGAGTGTGTCGGGTAAAAGCTGCGATTCCACTGGTGCATCATCTGGCCTCGCCACGTGAGCGTGCCATCGGATTGGACGAACAGGTTGCGGACATCGTGAAGGTAGGCGCCTTCAGCGTGTACGAGCTCCCCGAAGAGCCCTCGCTGCACCATGTTTAGCACCATGAGGTTGGGACGCATATAGCAGCAGTTCTCGGCCATCATGTACGTCAACCCGGTCGACTCGACCGTCTCGACTAGCTCCCAACACTCGTCGATGGTTGTCGCGGCAAACACCTCTGCGAGCACATGTTTTCCTGCTCGTAGCGCCTGCAACGATTGAGGCGCATGCAGCGGAACCGGCGTCGCCACGTACACTGCGTCGATCGCCGGATCCTCCAAGAGGCGGTTATAATCCCCATACACGGCGATCTGGGGGAACTGCTCCTTCCAAGCACCCTGCACCTCCTCACTTGGGTCGCAAAGCGCCCGCAATTGCACCTTATCGGCCAGGCGATCCAGCGACGCATTAAAGGCCCGGCCACGCCGTCCGCCTACCACCGCCAATCCCAACGGTTTACTCATGTGTCACCCTCCAGATGTGCGCGCTCTAAACCCCCATGAGTGTGAGCTGGCTTACGATGCGCTCGCCACAGACGGCTTATTTTTGGCGAAGTCCGGGAATTTGACCGGCTCCCCATTTCGCTTGATCGACTCGACCGACAGCGGGAAGATGCTGCTGATCGCGACCGAATCGTACACATCGATCTCGGGCGCGCGATTCTCCAAAATCGCCGACGCGAACTCCTTCATGATGAAGTAGTCACCGAAAGTAGCACTCCCCGCGAGGGCATTCTCCCGCTCCGCCTGCCACCACGGGTGCTCGTACTTCTCGGCGAAGTCCCACAGAGGCTGCCAACGCGCCTGACCGCCCGACGACTCCTTGGAGCCTTGGGTCTGCAGCCACGCCATCGGCTCCTCGCGAATGTCACGACCAGAGACGAACGCTCCTGTCGTTCCCTGTAATCCATAGTGGAGATAGTTCCACGGACGGGGTGAGGAGAAGTCGTTGCGCATGTAGATGACGACCCCCTCTTTGGTGCGAATGAGCGTCAAAGCGGAGTCGCCCTGTGTCCAGAAGGATTGCTGCGCGCCTGGGTGATCGGCGCCGAAGAGCTCTTTAAAGTATGCGGCCTGTGACGCCGGTTTTGAAGCAATACTTACCATGTAGTCAAACGAGTCCGTGCGATTAATACCGAGCCATTGAGCAACAGGCCCCAACGAGTGCGTGGGATAGTTGATCCCGTTGAAGTCCCGCAACAACTCTCCACGCCACTTCAGGTTGCCGTTTGCATCGTGTGTGGCTCCTCGTACGTCATGAATGTATCCGCATTCGGCGTGCGTAAGCTCCCCAAACGCCCCTTGTAACGCCATGTTCTTGACCAACATGTTCATGCGGCTGTAGCAGAAATTCTCAGCGAGCATGTAAACGAGTCCCGTCTTCTCTGTGGTCTCGACCAACTCCCAACTGCCTTCGATCGTGTGCGCGGACGAGACCTCGCAAAGTACGTGTTTGCCGGCGTTCAACAACTGCACCGATTGCTGCTCGTGCAGCAACAGCGGCGTAGCAAGGTAGACGGCATCGATGTCGGGGTGATCCACGATCTCTTGAAAGTCCGTGTACGTCTTTAACTCGGGGTAAGCGCTCGTCCACCGCTCAAACACCTGAGAATCTTGGTCGCACAACGCGACCAACTCAACCTTCTCCTGGAGCAGGTCTATCGACTTGGTGTACCCAAAGCCGCGGCGTCCACCGACCACCGCCAAGCGAACTCGCTTCTGTGCCATCAGTGTTTACAGCTCCTTTTCTATTCACCTTGCAAGAAGGGATTTAACCTCGCGTTCAACGTCTCGTTGTACTCGATGATCGCCGACTCCACCGGCAGGCTCTTATCCAGGACTACCCGCTGGACCAACTGGTTCAGATCGTTCCAGTAGTAGATGGTTGGGTGTTCCAGGACCCCGACGTGCTCAGCGAGGCGCATATACTCATTGCGAAGTCGATCGAACATCGTCACTTCGTTCCTTATATAGAGGCCGTCCCGATGTGGAGCAAGCGCCCCCGAAATAAAGACCCCGTTGGAGATCTCAGCCGCCTCGTCGCTTGTCGTCACCCACTTGACGAATCTCCAAGCTTCGTCACGGTGCTTAGAATTTCGCGTGATGGCCAGCCATTGCCCTCCGAGCCAGATACTTCGTTCACCCGCCTTCTTCGCAGGAAACGGAAGGAGCCGCAAGTCTGTATCGACATGGGTCGACTCGGCGTACGTTTGAATGCGGCTTAATACGGCAGGGCTCATAGCGATTCGGTTCGGATCGAGGGGGAGCGGCGTCCGGCCAAAGGTGTCTCCGTAGTCCAGAAGCCACTGGAGCGCTTCGCCCACCGCCGGATTCTCAAACGTATAGCGCTTTCCATCACTCAGCTGTCCGCCCAACGCCCTCACCCACGTGATGAGGCCTTGGTTATAACCGTAGAGGTCCCAGGGTCGCATAGCCGCGACCTCAACCTCCCCGTCCTGCGTATACCGGGTCAGTTTAGAGGAGACGTCCCAAATATCCTCAACACTCTCCACACTCGTGTACTCGACCCCGGCACTCTGAAACAAATCATTGTTGATGACGAGCGGGAAGTTAAAGTCGAGACTGAGCGGAGCGGCGTAAGACTCGTCTTCCCAACTGAACCATGTCAAGGAGCCCGGCACAAAATCGCCGGCCACGCCATCCCGCTCGTAATACGAGCTGAGTGGCGCGAGCAACTTAGGCAGGTCTGAACGATTGGGCAGGATTCCCCCTGCTACGATCGACATGTCCGGTCCTGTTCCCGCTGCAATGGAGACTTGTAACTTATCCCGTAAATCGGCGACAGCTTCATACGTCACTCGCACATCTGGATTCTCGCGATTGAACTCCTCGGTCAGCCGTTGCATGGTGTCGCCGTACGGCGAGCCGGGAGCGAAGAGGCCCCAAACGACCAAATCTGTCGTTTGAGCGAGTACGGGTGGATGAATTAATAGGAACGCACCCACGACAAGGAGGAGTAGGGCCCGCGTCATCGATCGGTATGTCATCGTAAATCGACTCCTTCTGCGCGTTGTAGGGGAAGGCCGTCAATGCGGCCTTCCCCCGAGTAACCCAGACTACAGCTCCATATCCCAGATCTCTTCGTACTGTGCCAAAATTGTCCTTTGTGCGTCTTCCATCGCGTTTCGAGCAGGCTTCTCGAGATTGAGCGCCTTGTTGATCTCGGCACCGACGATCGGCATCATAATGCGATCGAAGGGTCGGGGCCAAAGCGCCTCAGGAATCTGCGCCAGGAACACCTTGTGCAGGTCGGTCGCAGTCTCCATGAGCATGGTGACGCCCGCTTGCGCCGTCGGGATCGCACCGACTGCTTCGTAATACCGATATTGAATTTCGGGATCGGCCATATAACGCAGGAACCGACTGATCGCTTCCTCTTTGCCGTCGTGGTTGCCCACGGGAACGTAGAATGCGTAACCGCCCATGACTGTTCCGTTTCGGCCTCCCTCCGGATGCGGCACCGGCGTCGCCCACACGTTGAGGGATGGGTTCGTCTCCAGGAACGAGTTCACGATGTAGTCGTGGGCGGCGACCATTGAGAGAGTGCCGCCGGGGAAGCTCGATGTGTAACCATTGAACTGTTGGGTATCCACGGGTCGTCCATAGGTTTGGGCGTACTCTACCTGCCACTCGGTCGACGCAATATTCTCCGGCAGGTCGACCGTAGGACGATGCGTCTCCGGATTGTAGTGATCGCCGCCAAACGCGGCCACCCATTGCCGCCATCCCCAGTTACCCGTCCAGGGCAAGAAGCCGACGCGCTGCAGATCGCCGCTCGAGTTGCGACGCGTGAGCCGCTCGGCGAACTCGTTCAATTCATCCCAGGTCTGGGGACCGCGGGTGGCATCCAATCCAGAGTCCAAGAGGTGATCGACGTTGTAAAACAGGGCCCGAATATCCGTGTCGAACGGCACGGAGTAGGTCTTGCCACGGAAGATGGATTCGTTGAGCGTCGGCGGGATAAACCAAGCCTCCATGTCGATACCCGCCAACTCAAGGTAGGTGTCGATCGGATCGAAGTGCCCTTGATACACCCCTTCAATGCCCATAAAGCGATGGTGGTGGAAGACATCCGGGGATGTTCCCGCCGCCATCTGAGCGACCATGGTATCGTAGTTACCGTAGCTGATATCCAAGAGAATGTCGGGGTTCTTCTCCTGAAACTCGTTGAGGAACTCTTGCCAAATCGGTCTGGAATTCGCGTACGACTGCATCAGGACTCGCAGCGTCGTTTGGGCGTACGACATATGGCTCGCCAACAACACGCCGACGAGTGCGGTGAGAAGCACATGGGTCCATCGTTTCAAGCCGGATTGCACCCTTTCTCATGATGTAAGTCATTCCATCTGCATTTGGATCCTGTTCCTTGTACGACGCGACACCCACTACCAACGTTTACGCACTCTTAGCAGAGCTCTCACCTAGTCCGACCGGTTGCCCCAAGACGAGCGACTCTTCCGCAGCGCTCATGATTTCAATGATGTGCACCATCTCATCAATGGGTAAAGGGGGCTCCCCTGTTCGAAACATTTGGACCACATCATTGAGCATGCGAAAGAACGAACGGCCCAAATGCGCCTCGTAAGTCCGCTTGCCCCGGGCAAACTTACCCGTGATGACATACCCCGGCGAGTCCTGAGTGAGATGAATCACCCCCTTACGGCCATCGGAATGCTCAAGCTTTATCACATGATGATCGTGATCGCCGACATCGTGCACGGTCTGGGCCCCTACGCCCATCATCGCCACATAAAGTTGCACGGTGTGCAGCCCATAATAATGAATCGGACGTCCGGCCCTATCCGGGCCGATGGCCACCACGGTGCTCGCCTGGCCAAGCGCCTCCCGCGCCGCGAAGAGATCCAACATCTGATCGGTGTATCGCAAACACGACAGGCTCATCAGGGGAGCGCCACCCTTGCGGGCGCGCTCGACAATCTCCACCGCTTCGGCGTAGGTGCCGGCGATGGGCTTGTCGATAAATGTCGGTAGGCCCGCGTCTAAAAAGGGGCCGGCCAAGCGCCCGTGTACACAGCTCGTATCATCAGGAATGAGGACCGCGTCGATCTCAGGAACCATCGCCTCCGGGGTCGCTGAAACATCGTCGATCCCGCACATTTCGGCCAAGGCCGCCGCCTTCGCCGAATCCTCGTCCCAAACGCGCACAATGCGGGCGCGCGGAATTCGATCTTCGGGTATCCACGTGCGTCCAAACACTTCCTGCCACTTGGGATGCTCAGGATCGGAATCGTTAAGGGTAATCGCCATCTGCTGGGCGTGTGGCCAGTCGAGTCCCCCGACCAGACCGATGCGCAACTCATTCATTTGATCGCCTCCAACGTGATCCACCACAGGTTTCAGATGTAACGCTCTTACGGCCGATCGGCGCCACCGGGAAGGAGCGTCGAGAGGGGATCGCACTCTCGAGGTAGCGGCAGGCGGACCGCTCGTTGCTGCAACACCGACTCGAGCGCCGCGAGCATGATCTCATACCCGCGTAACGTCTCCCGCCCCCCGCAGCGGTGTTCCCCGCCGCGCTCCAAGACATCGCAGATCTCCTCGATAAACGCGGCCGTCGCGGACTCCCACTGCGTGCGGGAGCTCTCGACGACCCTCAGTCCGTTTTTGTTATAGACGCGGCAGTAATGGGCGACCATGGCGTCGACGTAGCCGTCCGTCCCCGTCACCTCGACCCGCTTGCGCAGTGATCCGGGAAGATCGGAGTCTACGGGAGGTGGCACATTCTCCGTCCCAGTCTCAAAGACGCCTCTCAGTCCGCCCTCAAAGTTGACGTAGCCCACGGTCCAGGGCGGCGCCGGATGGACAGCCTTCTCTCTCCAAGCCTCTACGTTGTCGACCTGGCCCATCACCCACTCCGCTTTGGCCCCATTGGTCATCCACAGGAGCATGTCCACCACGTGGGTACCTTGGTCCATGAGCGGTAAATTGGAGGTTGCGCGCAAAAAGAGGGGCGTGCCGACCTCTCCGGCCAATACAGCTTCACGCTGGGCGACAAATTCTGGGGAGAAGCGCATTTGATGGGAGAACGTGAGAAGTACGTTGTTGCGTTCGCACGCCTCGACCATCTCGTACGCCTGCGCCAGCGTGCGCGCCATGGGCTTCTCGGCCATGATCGCTTTGACGCCTGCGTCGACCGCCATCATGACTAGTGGATGGCGAAAATGTTCCTTGGTTACCAACGAGACGATGTCAGGCTTCTCCTTCTCCAGCAACTCCTCGGCGGACGCATACGTCGGCCGACCAAAGCGTGACTCAAAGCGCTCGCGGTTTTGGGGATTGTCGTCCGCCGCAGCCACCAATTCGACGCGCTCCACATCCGTGTATCCTTGGGCGTGACCTAGCCCTCTGCCACCACAGCCCACTAACGCCGCTTTCAACTTATTCATGCTCTTTTTAACCCTCTCTGTTAACGAGATATCTAAAAGAGAGAGTCCAGGATTGCAACACGATGGATGCGAAGCCTGGACTCTTTCACTACCAACCTAGGATGTCGGCGAACTGGTTCTCCATGTGCTGTTGCACTTCAGTGAGCGCCTGCTCAGGCGACTTGTCGCCCGCTACGATCTCATTCATCGCTGCCGCAACGGCCAGGTGAACCGCTAGCCATAGGGGTGGCCGTCCGTTGGAGACCGGAAGCTGTTCGAGGAAGGCCAAACGGGCGGCATCGTGCGGCTGCTCCAGCACCTCAAAGAATGCCTCGGTACCCGTCGGGAGGCCGCCCGTCACTTCAAACTGACGGACCTGCATGCGGGGAGAGTTGAGGAAGTTGAGGAATTCGACCGCCTCCGCGATGTGCTTGCTCCCCTTGGGGACAACGTGCGCATACCCACCTGACCACGTGCCGTTCTTTCCACCCTGGGCGTGAGGGACGGCGCCTACGCCGAGGCGAAGCTCCGGAGCGGTCTGCCGGAACTGCTCATACGTTACGTTCGCCTCAATGCCCATCGAACGGAGCCCTGACGTAAACTCGCCACGCCCACGAGGGAACTGCACCACAGCCGAGCCGAGGCGCTGCGCAAACTCGCTGATCCAGTTGGCCGCCTCGCGGTTTGGCTCTGTGTCGACCACCGGGCGCCTGCTCTCCCTGTCAAACACGTCTCCCCCAAACGACCAAAACCATCCCTGCATATTCCAGTTGCCGATCCATGGAGCGAATCCAAGTTGCTGTATCCGTCCGTCTCCCGCCTCCGTGGTAAGCCGCACGGCATACTCCTCAAGTTCGTCTAGGCTGCCGGGCGACCGACTCGAATCGATTCCCGCCGCATCGAGATGGTCGATATTCCACACCAGACCGCGCACGTCAGTGCCGAACGGAACGGCCCACGTCTGACCCTCGAATTGAATCTCCTCCTGAGCAAACGGGAGGAATGCGTCCGGTCCCTTCAGGTCATCCGAGAGGTACCGATCAAGGGGCTCAAAGACGTTGCCGCGTCCCGCCACCCACTCGACCACCGCAGAGCGCTCAAAGTACAAGACATCCGGCGGCGCTCCCCCAACGATGGCTGCCAGCGTTTGATCGTACATGTTCCCACTCTGGCGAATCGCCTCGACTTGAATATCAGGATTTGTCTCGTTAAACTCGGCCACGGCCTCCTGAATAAACGCTTCCGTTAACTCGGTCACACCAAAGTACCAGTAGGTGATCGTCGTCTTGGCTGCCGCGACCTGTCCCACCAACAGTAGAGACAACAACGTGAAGACCGCTACGAGATGCCTCGTTCGCACGATAATACATTCCTTTCTTTGTTAACACACCGATCATAAAACACCGCTTTCCTTATATGTATTCTGAAAGTTTTACAAAGGGTGTGCCTAGGGAATTTTATCCCATTCTATATTCACTCTTGGAGGGCGGTCAATACTTTACAAACACTTTTTGTTTAAACGACCAAGATAACCAACAACGGATACCGTTGGTTTTAGGGTTTCGACGATACGCGAAACGCCCGGTTTCCCGGGCGTTTCACACATGCAATGTTCGTCTTTCTCGCGTTAGCAATTTTATCGGAGTACGCTCAATTTAACCTTCGAGTCGGGACTTCAGCCACTGGAGCCCCTTGGCGTACCCTTCGATCGCATTGGGTCCCTCGTACTCCACGCTCCAAACACCCGAGTAGCCGGCTTCACGCAGGCACTCAAAGGCGTAATCCAACTCAATCTCGCCTTCGCCGAGTGCCATCCCGCGATACTCTTTGCGCGCGCCCCGCCCGTCTTTAAAATGTGTGTAGCGGGTGTACGGAGCAATCTTTTTGTAGTAGCCCCGGATCGTCTCCAAATCGTGGCCCATCCAGCGATAATTCATGGTGTCCAAACTCGCGCCCACAAACGGCGAATCGACCCGCTCAAGAAGGTCGATCTGGAGATCGGCGTCGTTGGTCACAATGCCGTGGTTGTCGACTGCGAGATGAACGCCGGCGGGCTCGATGAACTCCCGGCAGCGCTTCAAACACTCCGCCATCGCATCGACCCACTTCTCCTCGGGCACTTCTTGCTTGGGACTTCCCCCTTCGGTGCGCAGCACGTTGACGCCCATCTCTTTCGCAATCTCCACCACACGGCCCATCCGATTGACCTGCGCCTCCACGGCCTGCGAATCGAGCACGATGAAGTCATTGAGCGCACTTAATGCCCCGAGTTTCAGCCCCCTGGACTCGAGTGCCGAGCGAACCTCGTCGATCCTGGTCGTATTCTCTTGTTCATTCCAAATATGCCTTATAAAGAGCTCGACGTGCGAAAACCCTTGGTCCCTCGCGTAGTCAAGGAACTGGTCTAAAGTCATATCTCCGAAATTGTAGAAGATGAGCCCATATGAGTGCACTGTTGACGACACCTCTCCATGACGTGAGAATGAATTCTATCCTCACATTCTCTTAAGCGTTCGATCTCCCTTGAAGAAGATGCTCTTAGGCCTTGACTCAAGCGCACTCACCCGCTCAGCACGAAACGATTCACGCCCGATGGGAATCCCTTCGTCTCCAAACGTGGCCTACGGCGTAGGACGAGCGCACCAGGCTCTGAAGCCTCTGTCTTCACGTGCGACGAAATCGTCGCACATGAAGCCGAACATCAAGGAGCGACCAAACGGGCTAGGGGCGTCTCCCCGGGATCATCGCGCCATTCCTCGCCCGACTCGGCGGCCAGTCGAGCAAAGAGCCAGAAGCGTACCCGTTCGCTATTGATCTTGAGTAGGTCGGCAAATCGCTGAATCGTATCGTCGGGCTTGGATCGCAAACGTTCCCTGCAATTGAGCAGGTGTTGCGTGGCGTCGTACGCCGGGTCGCCGACGAAGGGCTTGGGATCAATGACGAGCCAGGGCTCCCGCTCCGCTCGCAGTACATTCCCCGCATGCAGGTCTGTGGCCAGAAGTACCTGGCGCGTGGCAGTGCGCGGCAACTCGTCAAACAGGCGCAGACCCTCCCGCAATAGTCCCGGATCTCGCCATGCATCCTCATCCGCCTCGGCCTCGTCACCCCACCGTTTTACCATCTGCGCTAAGGGACGGAATGGATGGGGCTCAGGTGGCGTTCGCCACAGTCGACGCAACAGGCGCGCAATGACGACATCCTGCTCGGTTTCGGGGAGAGTGCGCAACACCGTGCCGGGCACGCAGCGTTCCATGAGAATGGCATTGAGCGCCTTGTCCGAATCGTAAAGACGCACCGTCGGATCGGCGTCCCAAAATTGCAATCCCTCGATCTCGTGCTCAGCCTCCATGTGAGGCATACCGAGTTTAAGGACTCCCGGTGACCCGTCGGCTCGCATCACAGGAGCCACCCATGCGCAGCTCACCTCGTCGGTGTCGATAGGAGCTCCGAGTCTCAACTCCCAGCGAGCTTCCAGTTCGCGCAGAGCATCCGGCACTCGCCCGAGCCACTCCTGGCGTTCGGGTTCCATCCGGCATGTCGCGACGAGACGCTTAGGTATAGGCCATGGGAGTTGGCTGCTGTGGGTCGACATCAGTTCTACGCCTCCTCTGCTGTAGACACGTTCTGGCCGATGTAATTACCGACCTTCTCGGTCGTCTGCGGATTCGACAAACAGCTTAAGCGCCTCCAGCTTGTTGGCCCAGAAACGCTCAAAATAGCTGAGCCAATCCTTCACCTCGACCAGCGGAGTCGGGTCAAGGCGGTAGCGGGTCTCCCTACCCGACTTGCGCGCCTTGACAAGGCCTGCCTCTCTAAGGACGCGCAAGTGCTTTGAGACCGCAGTCCGACTCATCGAGAAGTGCCCGCTGAGCGCTGAGACTGACATCTCTTTATCATCGAGGAGTGCCAATAGACGTCGCCGGGTTGGATCAGCGATCGCTTGAAAGACGTCGTGCTGGCAAGCAGGTTCAGTCATGGTTACCCCTCAACATACGCTTTGAGAGCCCCCAACAATCCGACCCAACCCTTGCCCATGCGATCACGCACTGTAGAGTGCGACTGACCAAACCGGGTGCTGCCGTCCGATTTCCAACCTCCATGGATTAGGGTCACCTGCGTCTGTCCATTCTCCTCTTTCAGCTCAAAGGTGACCGTCCAGTCCTGGTCCCACTCGAAGGAGAGCCGCTGAGGCGGGTCGACCTCCACGACCTTGCATGGAGAGTGTCCCCACGGTCCCGCGTCCACGGTGAACGCATGTCCCACCTCGGGTTTGAAGTCGTTGGGCATGAACCACGCTGCCAGTCCTTCTGAAGTAGCCACCGCCTTCCATACGCTCTCAATCGGGGCATTGATTACGGTCGTCTCACGAATCGCCGGCAGTCCCTCGATACTCTTCTCCATCCGTTAAAACAGCCTCCCTAGAGTCCCGTTTTGGTACGTCTAATGAAACCAATTGGTTTCCAATGCAATCATACGAAACCTTTTGGTTACACATCAAGGACTGGAGGCACTTTTCTTGGATGTGTAGGAATAATGATCCCTCGAATCGAAGTGGCAGGGAGCGTTGCAGGAGAGGAAATTCATGTGTCGTCTACTCGAATAGATCCAACCGAACCCGATGAGCCAGTAAGTTACAAAGAGCTAATCCGCTTTTATTTCCCACTCGGCATCACACCGATCTTGTTCGCCTCGACCCACACGATCGTCCAGGGCGCCCTCTCGAGATTGGCGGCGCCCGAAGCCAATCTGGCCGTCTACACGGTTGTACAAGGCTTGGCCAACGCCGTGAAGGCACCAAGTCTTACGGCCCTCCAGACGACCGTCTCGCTGATACAAGATCGGACCAGCTTTAAGGCCGTCACTCCGCTCATCTGGGCAGTCTGCGCGTTTTTTACCGCTTGCTTGTTTACCTTAGGTTTCACGCCAGCCGGCGACTGGGTGCTGCGCAACGTCATCGGTCTCACCGAGCCGGCGCAACTCTCTCTTGCATACACCGGCTTGCGTATCGCAATCTTTTTACCGCTCGTCGAAACGTTGCGCAATAGCATGCAAGGGCTGGCCATCGGATTAAAGGCGACCAGCGTCTTGCCGGCCAGCACAGCGGTGCGTGTCGCGACGATCACACTCTTTTGTGCTTGGGCTGTCAGCGTGCAAAGCATGGAAGGAATCGTCGTCGGAACCGTCGCTTGGGCCGTCGGAATTGGTATCGAAGGGGTCTTGGTCGCCTCCTATCTCACCTACCGATTCGGCTCTCCCTTGCGCGCCGCCGGGTTCCTACCCCAAAAGGGTTCGACCAACGTCACCCCCCTCGGCTTCTTTAAATTCTTCGCTCCCCTGGGCGCCATGATGGCCATCTCTGCGTGGATGCCGCCGGTCGTTCAGGGCGGACTAGCCCGAGGTCCCTCACCCACAGAGACTCTGGCCGCCTTCGGCGTCGCCTTAGGGCTCAAGACCATCTTAACGGGTCCCCTTCAAATGCTACACCAGGCTCCACTCGTTTTTGTCTCGGGTCTCGACGATCCTCGGCTGGTTACTGTGCGGCGCTTTTGCCTTAGTGTCGGCGTCGTAATGACGGTCGCCCTCCTCGCGGTCTCCTACACAGCAATAGGGCCGTGGCTCGTTGGATCGCTCCTTGGGATTCCCCCGTCCATTACGCCAATCGTCTTGCAGACCAACGCGGCATTCGCCACATTCCCCATCATCGCCACCTGGCGAGAGTCGTACTGGGGAGTCCTGATGCGCGAAAAGCGGACCGGGATCATCGGAAGTGCCAAGGCCGCCAACCTCGGTGCCGTCTTTGCTACCGTCGTCCTACTCTTCGGTCCGTTGCAGAGCTTCCTGATCATCCATCCGTCCGTCGCCGGAGCGCTCATCTTCACACTTGGGGAAGCGATCGAGGCCATCGTCGTCTGGCGGCATGCGCAGCGGCGACCGCCGGCCGCCACACAACTTCCGCACTCGGGGTAACGAGGATGCTTCCAAGAGGACGCTTCCAAGAGGACGCTTTCAAGAGGACGCTTTCAAGAGGACGCTTCCAAGAGGACGATTTCTTTGCGATCTCAGTGCACTACCTTCCCCCCGCATAGCCTGTGCTACCGCTCTCGTGGGATGTCCGTCGCGTGGCCGGTGTTGCACTTCTCGTGGGCTATCTTTGCTCGCTAGCGGGGAGTCAGTCCTCGTTAGAGGTGCAACAACCCACCTTTCGGCATCGTTCTGGAGTTGACCCGTTTTCGTGGACACCTAAGATCTAGCAGTGTAATCTGAGAAAGAGGTGTTCACATGCCACGAACTAACCCCATACCCACCTGAGTTTCGAGCTGAAGCCGTCCGTCTCGTGCGCGAGAGCGGAAAGCCGTTGACACAGATCGCAGAGGACCTCGGTGTTGCTCCCCAGTCGCTTCGCAATTGGATTTTGCAGGCTGAGATTGATGCTGGCGACCGGGAGGGCCTCACGACAG